>NZ_JBHSGP010000024.1:0-62548 GCF_042654525.1 Geojedonia litorea | reverse complement strand
TCCCATTTCGTGTGTAAACTTAAGTTGAATTTACCGTTTGAACTTGGAATTGGATAAACTACCAGTCTTGGTTTATTCAATTCAAAATCATCGGTACCAAGTGAACCAACTTTCGTTAAAGTAACATGATCATATTTTGGACCTGCACCACCACTTGGTATTTTTAATTCTAAAACCCAAATACCATTTTCTAAATCAAATTCATCCGAAGTGTAGTCCTGAAATGTGCCGCCATCTGTAATTTTTCTAATACCAGATGTTGTTGAACCGCTGGGAGCTGAAAATAACAATTGCGAAGACGATAAATCCCTGGGCAGCAAGTATGCAGCAAAAGGCTTTGAAGTATCAGAAAACGTTGCATAACTAACCAACATTACATAACGCCCACTTTCTGTAACGTTTATGGTGTACCTCGTAAACTCATTCCCTGCTAAACCCGTTATCACAAATCCAGTTCCGTCTTCAGCAATATCAACGTCATCTCCTACATCTGTACGATATGCCCCGCCAGAATTACCCACAGTAGTATCAGAAAATGCTAATCCCGAACCTCCCAAATCATAGTCTTCTGTTTGTACAATTCCTGGGACCACGTGTGGCGTTCCTGAAAACGGTCTTGTTGGATAACTAGTACTTGTTACAGTAATCGTGTTTTCTTTCGTTCTACTTCTATCATCTGTTAAAACGAGTTTTAACTCGTAGGTGCCTTGGGCAATATTCTCAAGAAGCACATCGTTTTGTCCAGGATTTCCCCAAGTAAATGGAGCTGTTGCAACACTTCGCACCAAAACATCATCAATATAAAGTGCTAAACTTGCAAGGTTTTCGGATGCCAAAGTTGTAGAAGCTTCAACCAGAATATCCTGTCCCGGGTCAATGTTGTCTAAATTGTTTGGTGTAACAAAAGCTGGAGGGTTTATGGGATAAACAGCTTGTACATTAACTTTATCCAAACTAAAGCCTCCGTTTTGTACATTTATTTTAAGTTCATGTAACCCTTTGGTCAAAGGAATTGTTAACCTAGTAGCGTTTTGAAAATCGGTAACACTGGCTGTTTGTGGTAATGAAAAATTATCGAAAATAACAACATCATCTATCTCAATGCTAACAGAGGCATCAGAAACTGGTGAAGCATAAACAAACTCAAAATCGTAATCGTCGGTTTGTAAAACATTAACGTCGTATTTTAACCACTCTCCATTTTGGGTGTCACCAACGAAGGTAATTCCATTATCTGTACCAACATCCACACCATCTGTATCCACTCCTGGACTAAACGTATTGTCTATAGTGGTGTCAGAATATCCTATTCCCTCTCCTCCATTTTTATAATCTTCGGCCTCAATAGTTCCTGATATCAGATGAATACTTTCGTCAAAATATATTTCTGAAATTTTACTAACTGATAATGGTGGCAGCGTTATTGTACCACTACCCTCTTTTATAGTTTGTAATGGATTTGAAAAATAATCCATAGGTTCAACAACACCAAGATTATCAAATACCAGAGCTTCATGTTTAAAGCTTTTTGTATAAATCACATTATCAAATTTCAACTCAAAAGTTACAGGCTTATCGGTCAAATTTACCGCAACCACCTTTGTTTCACCATATTCATTAGTTGCAGCCTTAGCATTAACAGCATTTACCGAACCTCTTGAAACCGTTAGTTGCGCGGAAGAGGTAACCTCACCATCCATTACATTAGCATCTCTGAACACATCTTGAATAATCTCATAGGTAGACAAATATCCTCGTTTTTGAAGTGGGTAAACGGGTTCTCTGTCATCACCAACCACAACCATGGCATTTAAAACCCTGTTAAAACTAAACCAATTGGCTCTTTCATAAATATCAGGATTTTCAGCCATAAATAAATATACATCTGCCATCCCTAAACAAGCGCCTGCATGGACATTATCGCCCGCAGAGACTCCCCATTCGGTTAGCCAAACAGGTTTTCCAGGTGCAAAGTTCCTCACCCAGTTAACATCTTCTGCCAATTCAAGTTTCGCCGTTAACAAAGAACTGTAAGCGTTATTGCTTTCACCAGGAACATCCGGATCTGCACCTAAATATTTATGAATGGTAATAGCGTCAAAAAAACTACCATCACCCTTTATGGTATTGTTATAGGTTTCATGGCTTCTTCTCCAACTTAATGGCAAAGACAGTTTTATATCTGGAAATTCGGCTTTAAGCGCACTTGAAACCTCGGAAGCAGCTGCTAAATACATTTCTGGAGTTTCTGTTCTCAATGAACGTTGCCCTAGCCAAAAATGTTCGTTTCCTAATTCTATAGCTTTAACTTCTAGACCTAAACCAATATCTTTTTGCGCCCTAGCTACACTGCTTGCGCCATCATCAAAATTAATACTGTAAGTCCACATCATGTCATAACCTTGCCCACCAGTTCTGTTCTTTTTTTGGGTGTTCAATTCCGCTATACCATCGATATCTCCTGTTACACAGCACACAAAAGTTTGTAGCGCTTCTTCATGATCTCTGTTATCATAAGCATCATCTTGGTATCCATCCGTTTGCCATTTGTAAAAATTGGCCCAGACTCCATGAGGAAAACGTATGGTAACTGGGTCTACGAGGTTGATAAAATCTTTTTGAAGTTGTGTATCGAAACCTTGTATGTTGTAACCTATAATTTTATTGTTAAATGGTTGAATATTACCAGTGTTTACATTTAAGGAAACCGTTATGTTATCTGGAAGTGTAAATGGATAGTCCTGTGCAGCTATTTTTAAATTTATAAAAAGTAGACTAGACAGAGTTAGCAAAATCGCTAAAGATTTATCTTTTATAAGTGTGCACTTATCCATATTTTTCTTCAAAAATACAAACAACGATTAACTAACGTGTCATGTACTATCCTGTAAACAATTTACATATTAATGCTATTGAATTAAAAGTAATAAATCAACTTTTTTTTCTTGATTAAGTGCAACAAAAAAGCCTCTATTCCATTCTAATAGAGCGGCTTGATGTTAAATATTTAAAAATAATATTCGAATAGTTTAAATCTAATTAAACCTAAAAACTCTACTGATCATCAAAAAATTCTATTTCAAATTTAATTAAGTAATACTGCTGTATTACTTGGTTTAAACCCTATTCTATGGGCTTGAACTTCTAGTTTAGAATTTTCAGGTAATTTAAAAGGTTCTTGATAGACTTCCCACACTTTTAAAGGTTTTGCCTGATTAGTATTAATTCTATATCCTATTGAAGCGCCATCGGTATCACAACTTATAGTAACTTTTCCATTTTTAGTAGTAATTATTGGTGCTGAAGTTACGGGTTGAGTGTCATTTCCATTCCATAGTATTTCAATAAGCGCGCTTTCTGGTAATTCAGGGTTATCTCCAATAGTTTTAAGCCATTTATCCATTTCCATATTCATCTCTTTGAGTTTATCTTGGTAATTAGGATTGTTGGCAAGATTATTTAATTCAAAAGGATCAGCCGAGCAATCAAATAATTCTTCTTTAGGTTTGTTTTCCCTAAACCATTGCATCTGAAATTCATTAAGTTTCCCCATGTCTTTCAACCTCAATAATTCCCGCATTGTTGGAATGCGTTCTCTATATTCAATAGGTAAATAATAGCCTTGTTCTGGTCTGTAGTTTCTAATGTATTTAAATTGCTTATCTCTTACTGCCCTTATAACATCGGTTTCTGCATCAAATCGATCTGCTGCAGCATGAATATAATCGCGCTCTTGTGCTTTAAATGGTCCAATGAATGCTTGACCTTGCATGTATGGCTTGGGTTCTTCGCTTATTAGTGACAATAAGGTTGGTGCAAAATCCACAAAACTTATAAGTTGATCATCCTTTGTTCCTGCCTGTAATTTTTTGGGGAAACGGATAATCATGGGTGTATTTAATCCTGAATCGTAAATCAGCCGTTTTTCTCTTGGCAATGGCCCGCCATGGTCGCCGTAAAAAAAGATAATTGTATTTTCCAATAAGCCATCATCTTCAAGTTGCTTTAAAACAGCACCCACTTGTTTATCCATTTCGGCTATATTATTATACAATTTCCACATATCCCGACGAGTTTTTTCTGTATCTGGTAAATATGGAGGAATATTAAATTTAGTGCCTTTAGGAAGATGTATGGGCGTTTCCTCTTCAGACATTCTATTATTGGCATGAGATTCACCAAAGTTTTTCCATTTGTATGTTTTATCTCCTGCATGATAAAGTCTGGTTTCAATTTCTCGAAATCCATAAGGTTCAAATAATCCTGATTCATGAGTTTCGGTAAAATTAAAGACAGCAAAGAAAGGTTGGTTCTCTTTTCTGTTTCTCCAATGTGCATACGGACTATTCTCATCCCAAGCCGTAACTGGCTCCCTAAACTGGTAATCGGTTTTGTAATTATTAGTACAATAATACCCTGCGCGACGCATCCATTCGCTTATCATTTTAACCTCGGAAGGAGGAACAGCTTCATAAGCCGGCAATCCTCTTTCTTTCGTATATGAATTAACACGCATATGATTTGCACCAAAACTTGACGGATACAAGCCTGTGGCAATAGCCGCTCTACTAGGTGCACATACCCCTGAAGTTGAGTATAGGTTTGAATAAACAACACCTTCCCTTGCTAATCTGCTTAAATTAGGAGTGGCGACTGTAGAATCTCCAAAAGGTGGAATATATGCGCCCATATCCTCGGTTACCAGCCATAAAATATTAGGACGATCAGGTAGTTCTAAAATAGCATCTTTTGAAGTTTTTACCTTTGATTTAACTTTTGATTGACATCCAACAAAACTAATGCATACAATGAGTAAAAATTGGAGAAACTTCATGTTATAGTTTTTTATAATAATAAAGGATAATAATTAAATAAATATCCTTTCTTTTTACGTTGTTTACGTATTTATTTTAATTTTAAAATTTCGCTTCCTGCCAATAAAAATGCGCCTGTTCCAAAATTTTGCCAACTATCAAATGATGCAGGTTCGGGGAAAGCTCCTATATTTTGAACCCAACCTACACGACCATCTTCATGTTGACAAGCTGCTAGAGCGTTCCAAGCTTTAACGACTGCTGGTGTATGTTTTTTTTCCACTAAGCCATTGTTTATTCCCCAAGCTAAAGCGAAGGTATGAAAACCGCTACCACTCACTTCACCATGATCGTACGATTCTGGAGAAAGTAAACTTGTTCTCCATAAACCGTCTTCTGGCTGAATAGCTAGTATTTTAGCAGCCATTTCTTTATACAGTTTTTCGTAAAACGGGCGGTGTTTGTAATCTTCTGGCATATCATCCAAAATCAACGCTAAACCAGCAATAACCCAACCATTTCCTCTAGACCAAAATACTTTCTTGCCATTTGGTTCTTTGCTATCATCTTCGGAGCCAGTCCAAACAAAACGCATATCTCTTGCAAACAAACGTTCTTCTTTATCATATAATTGATTATAGGTTTCCATATAAAACTTATGCATGTCGTCTAAATACTTAGGTTGATTAGTGTGTTTTGCGTATAAGTTTAGTACGGGAGGTGCCATAAACAAGGCATCACACCACCACCATAAGATGGTTCTTCCGTATTTGGATTTATCTGTTCCGGCTTTCCAGTCGTCATCTTCATACAAGTGCGCATCTAAAAACTTTTTAGTTGGCTCTAAATCCACAAAGTTTTTTCTACCTTCATTTATATCAATATATAGATAGCTATATGAAATGGCTACATCATCAGCGTGATGCATTCTATCAAAAGTCTGCCAGTTATTCCAATAGGCTTGATTTTTTAAGGCCGCCATATACATCATATCTTTTGTGGTTTTATGTGCCCTTGCAACACCAGTATAGTATGCGCCGTTAGTCCAATCGGTTGGTGCTATAGCGATAATGGGGTGTGCTTCTTGCCACTCTAAAGCCTTTATCATAGATGCTTTCACTTTAGCTTTATCTATATTTTGAGATTCAGCTACTTTTTGGGCTGTTGAACAATTGAAAAATATTACAATTGCTACAAGCGATAAAATCATCTTATTCATTACGTTTTATTTTTTTAGTTTGAATGTTGTTTCTAAATACTCTTGTGAAGAGGTTCCTATTTTAACTTTATAATCACCAGCTTCTAAAACTTTTTTCATTTTAAGTCCCGTAAATTCCAACATTTTAGGTGTTATTTTAAATGAAACCGTTTTACTTTCTCCTGCACCTAATTCAATTTTCTTAAAACCTTTTAATTCTTTATCAGGTCTAGTTACAGAACCAATTTCATCTTTAATATACATTTGAATCACTTCTTTAGCTTTTACATTGCCAATGTTAGTTACTTTTACACTAACTTCCAATTCTGTATCAGGAGTCAATTCAGTATTCGAAATTGCAATGTTTGAATATTCAAAATCGGCATAACTTAATCCGTATCCAAAAGGATAAAGTGGGCCCTTAGCTAAAAATAAATACTCTTTTTTATAATTAATTTCTTTCATACTATAATGAAATGGTATTTGACCAATGGATCTAGGAATAGTAACCGGTGATTTACCAGAAGGCGACACCTCACCAAATATGATTCTTGCCGTAGACTGATCTCCAAACTCACTTAAATCCCAAGTATCTAAAATAGCATTGGCTTGTTCTGCTATAACATTAATAGATAAGGTTCTTCTGTGCTTTAAAACCACAATTACTGGTTTACCTAAAGCTTTAATTTTTTCAACGAGTTCGTCTTGAGGGCCAACAGGGTCAATAGTTGCTCTATCACCTAAGGTACTATTACTAAAATAAGCTTCTTTTGCAGTGTACTCGTCACCTCCCAAAAATAGTATTGAAACATCTGAAGACCTTGCTTTATTTACCAAACTTGCTATGGCTTTTGGATCTCTGTCTAAAAGTTCTGGTGCACCACCTTTTTGATTCGTTAATTGAAATCCTTTTTCGGCAATGAATTTTACATTTGAACCCGCAACAGACTCGAACATTTCTTTTGTGTTTTCTTTTAATAGAGGACCTAACAAGGCTACTTTTAATGATTTATCTTTTGACAAGGGCAATATGCTTTTTTCATTTTTTAATAAAATTATAGACTCTAAATCTGATTCTTTGGCCAATTCTAACGAAGACTGAATACGTACACCTTTTTTAACTTCTTCAATATCGATGTAAGGGTTATCAAACAATCCTAAAATAAATTTTGTTCTTAACACACGTCTTACAGAACGGTCGATTAACTTTTCTAACTCAGGATTTTTCCTCACCATTTCCGGTAGGTAAGCATACGAGTCTTCAGCATATAAATCGATATCTATTCCTGCTTCTAAACCCATTTGAGCTGCAGCTTCAGGAGACTCAGCAACTTTCATAAAATAGAATAATCGTGCAATATCATTTGAATCTGAAACCACATAACCTTCAAATCCCCATTGATCGCGAAGTACTCCCGTTAGCAATTCAGGATTTCCATGACTCGCAATTCCATTTAAATCGCCATGTGATGCCATAATACCTAATGCTTTAGCTTCTTTTACGGCCACTTCAAATGGTGGATAAATTTCATCTATTAATGTTCTTTCAGAAATCTCAATAGCAGCAAAATTTGAACCACCTAAAACCTGTCCATATCCTGCAAAATGTTTTGCAACAGCACCAATGTGTGTGCCCTTACCTAAGCCTTCGTAATCTCCTTGAACACCAATTATTGCATTTTTAACCATTTGTGTTGTTAAATACGTATCTTCTCCAAAAGCCTCACTCATTCGTCCAAAACGTGGATCGCGAACAATATCGGCTTCAGGTGAATGACACATATGCATCCCTCTTAATCTTGCTTCTCTACCTACAACATCCCATTGTCTTCTCACCAATTCTGGATTGAATGATGCTGCCGAAGTCATTGGACGACCAAACTTGGTACAGCCTTCTGCATCTACGCCATTGTATGATTCTGTAACAAATAAAGCTGGAATACCCCAACGGTTGTTTTCTATGATATACTTTTGAAGTTCGTTATTTAATTTCGCCGCAGACACCGCATCGATATGCTCTCCTGGATTTTTTATTCCTGCAATTCCTAACTTCAATTTTTCCACTACTCGATCTGAAAGTTTTAGTTTTCCGTTCTCATCATGCTCTACTCCAATATTGGCATGAAAAATACGCATTTGTGCCACTTTTTCTTCAAGCGATAATTTAGGCAATAAAGCCTCCACACGTTCATCAATAGATAAAGATGAATCCTTATAATCCTTTGAACTTGAATCATTAGTTTTAAATGACGCAAAAATTATTAGTACTGCTAAAAAAAATATTTTCTTCATTAGTTTTTAAATTTAAATCTGTTTAATTTGAAAGACTCGGGTTTTATACCTTTAAAAACAAAGCATAGTGATTGATTATTTTTAAGGATTTTGGCGTCAAAACTTCTTTTTTGAAATGAGTAGATTTCATTTTTAGGCACATCACAAGTAAATAATAACATACCTTGGGCATCATTTTCTCTAACCTCTATTTGTATTGCTTGATTAGCGATAACTTCTAATTCCAAAGTGGATGAATGCATTAAATTCTTGATATTAGGATATACAACGTAACTTATGCCTTCGGTCGGTTCTATTGAAAACCCGCCTTTAGTATTTTCAACTTTTACGATGTTATCGGATTTAAAATAATCTTCAGCTTCAATACTAGAGTTGGCATCATAGTTCCCGACACCAACACCGTCAACTCTAATAGTAGCCATTTCACCATTTTCTTTGTAGTGAATATAACTTATGAAACTATCTCTAAAATATCGATTTCCTGTTTGACTGATATCACAATAGATATAATACCATTGGTTGTGCCACTCAAAAAACGACCCGTGACGCCCTTGTAAAAATCCATTTGGCCATGTTGGTGCATCATAGCCTTCATCAAAACTCTCTTCTTTTATCACAGAATCTTTATAATCATAAGGACCATACAAATTATCAGACATGGCATAAAAACAACCCCATGACAAATAATATTTTCCATTGTATTTATGCATGAATGGTTTATCATCTGTTGGCATTTTTTTATTATTACCATCAGGATTATAAGGTCCGCGCGGATTATTAATAATAATTTTTTTAGGTTTTTCAGCTAAACTTACCATGTCATTATTCAACTCGGCTATATAGTAATCCCAAACACCAAAAATTATATAATGTTCTCCATTATCTTTAAAAACGGCCATATCATATTCATGCGTTGGTGTTAATTCTGAAGACAACAGTGGTCCACCCAAAACATCTTCCCAAGGGCCAATTGGAGAATCACCTACAACTACACCTGTTTGTTCATTACCCTCTGAAAAGTAAAAATAGTATTTACCTTCTCTATATGCTGCATCGGTAGCCCAACAACTCGAAAAGTTATTACCTATGTATGTGTTTTTTGGATTTAGCACACTGCGTTTTGTCCAATTCACTAAATCAGGAGACGACCATACCCACCAATCTTCCATGATGAATTCTTTGTTTTCTATAGATTTATCATGAGATGCATACACGTATGCCGTGTCATTAAATATGTGAATATGTGGATCGTTTAGTCCTTGGTTTGGTACGATTGGATTTTGAGCAAATAATAAAAAGCCATTTAAAAACAGACATGCTTTTATTATACACTTATATAGTCTAATCATAACTTAATTCTCTTTAATAATTAAAATCGCCCAATCTTTATCCATATCTGAAGGTGGTATTCCTAATTCGACCATACCTCCTCCACTAACTGAAAGAATCGAACCATGGTGTGTATGCATTTGCGGGAATTCCGTTAGTATACGCATAATATAGTCCACTATTTAACAGATAACCATTACTAGTATTGGCATCATTGTTAGTAGAGTATCTTATTGAAAAACCAGAATAAAACTTACCGTTTAAAAAGCGCTCACCACCATACATATTGTTTCTATTCGGTAATGCGAGCGTACCTTCATGAAATAACCAGTTATTACTCCAAACGCTACCATCATAATGTGCTAAAAGTATATCACCATTACCAGAACCGCCTTGTCTATATCTGGCAATCAAACTTCCATCGTCAGCTCTATGAATCATGGGGTAGGTCATACGCTCGTAATCGCCTCCAGATTTTAAATAATTAAAAATAGCCAATGTGAATTCATTATCTGGTACGAAAGCTTTATTCTTAAGCGATACTGAATAATTAAAAAAATCATTAGGTAAAGATGCTGAACTATAAGCATGCATATCATAAATGATATGAATCGTATCATCTATCGTACTAACACCAATAGCCGCTGTATTATGAGAATCACCACGTATACCTGTACCATTAAGAAGTTCACCGCCTTGTCCAACATGTTTGTGCGGAAATTGAATGGTAACCCATGGGGAGTTTGGTATGTTTAAATTTTTTCTGGAGAGCATTAAATTTCTTGTATCCATGCCCCCTTTATACCAAGTAATAAAAGCATACCCGTTAACAACATCAATACAGTCCCCATGCGGTGTTATTCTTTGCGAGAACCTATAATTTACATCTTTTGTTCCTGCAAAATACAATCCTCCTTCTCCATCAGGTGTCACTTTTGTTGAGCTATCTAATACAACGTCGAGCTCTTTTTGCGCTGTTATCGTGATTGACACAAAAACTATCAAAACAAATAATACCAACTGATTCTTTTTCATATTTTTTTATATTTTGATAGCTTTCATTACTTATAAAAAAGCCAGTACAAATAGTGATTCTGCTGGCTTTTTTATAGTTACTAATTTTAAAATGAATTTATTTTTAACTGAATAACATGTTTACCTGGAGATAATCTAACCGAATCGAAAGCAGGTGGAATTTTATTTCCATTATGGATTAAGTCTTTTCCGTCTATATCTTTTAAAGAAAACTCTGCTACCATATTTCCTGGAATTTCTATCTCATAAGTTTGAAGTCTAGCTCCGTTGTATGTATATTTTCCAATAATTGGACCTCTCACCGTTGGAACTTTTATTTCACTAGATTTTAATTTACCCATTTGAGGTTGAATAGTTGCCACGCCAAAACCAGGTGTTTTAGGTTTTATACCCCATAATCCTCTTGGTATTACATTAGCAGGTACAGCACCCCAAGCATGATTCCAATCTAAATTGTTCTTGAATTTTAAATCCCAAGCTTCTAAAGTTATGGTTGAACCTGAACGTATCATATTATACCAACTTCTTTCAGCTTTGCTAGCAAGTAGCTCTAAAGCATAATCTGCTTCACCTGCATTGTACAACCCATCCATTAAAAATTGAGCTCCATAAACACTGCAAGCCATTCCTCGTGATTTTACAAAATCCACAACCGTTTGATAATGCTCTTCTGGAACTAACCCAAATGCCAACGGCATCATATTAGCATGTAAAGACGCATGATCTGTTCCAATACCGTCTATGTAAATACCTCGTTCTTTATCGAACATTTGTTCGTTAACCACCTTTTTAACTTTTGCCGCTCTCAATTCAAAGTCTAATACCTCCTGTGTTTTGCCTAAAATTTGAGCAAACTCCGCCATAATTTTCATGTTTTCGTAGAAAAACGAATTAATTACAGTGCTGTAAGGTTGGAACACAAATCCGTCTCGCTCTCCTTTTGTTTTACTGCCGTTAAAATTGGCAGATGGCCAATCCACAATATCTGTTAATGGTTTTTTATAACCTTCAGGGAAACCTAACTTTTTCATGAATTCGTCATCTACTTTTGTAGAAGTAATTAATCCTTCGTCATTTGATAGTTCAAAAAGTGTTTTATGTTTTAATGGCTCATAATACCTTTCAATAAGTTCTGTATTTCCAGTATACATATAATCGGCATAAATCAATAAAGCCACATGTTGTTGCCATTCGGTAGGCCATGTTGGATTTTTCATAAAATACTCGATAGTTCTTCTCGCCATGGCAAATTCTCTATCCGTAGTATAATGACTTAATTGATTCAAGTATGCATCTGCTTCGTAAGGAATACGTTCTCTATCTCCATCAACATATAACCCATTAAACGTTGTTGCTTTTATGGAATATTTACATAAATCCCAAACCTGATTTAAAACATCGTTATTACTTTTAAAACTACTGGCATTATCATCCCAATAGGTATGAAATGCTAGTTGTTCAACGTTTTCTGCTGAAATTGATTCTTGAGCGCCTTCTATTTCGGCATATCGAAATGGCACCAATGGTGGAAATCCATCTGGTAAAGGAATGGCTTTATTAGCTCTTGTATTTCTCTCATCTTCCTGAACTTTTATTTGATACTTTGTTTGCCCAGGTTTAACATCAACTTTTATTTCCTGATAACGAATGTTGCTTTTTGCAGGTGGAGTTCTGTTAACATTACCTTTTTCGTCTAACATTTCCCCAATTCTAATTGTTAAGGTATGTGGCGATTTTGCATTATAGGTAAAATCCATAGTAGCAAAAGCTGCTTTGCCGAAATCTATAAAAATGAAGTTATTTCGTTTTTCAAATTTTACCGGTGCTACTTTCGTAACTACAAATTTGTTTTCAGTTGAAATAATATAACTATCACTTTTACCTGTGGTAAACTTTTGAGGCTCTGAATAATCTACTAAACGATTTTCTTCATCCCAAATTCTTACTTTCCAGTAGTAAGTTTTTCCTATTTCAAGTAGACTGCCATTATACTCTACATTTGTTGACTCTAAAGATCGTACTTGACCGCTATCCCAAACATCGCCGTTATTATTGTTGATGTTTTTCTGGTTGGAAGCTACTAATATTTGGTAAGCTCCTTGATATTTAGCGCCTAAAGGCACTGTCCAGCCAAATTCTGGTTTTAAATCGAATATTTTAACATCCGTACTGGGTTCTCTAATTAACTCAACCGTTAAATCTTTTGGTGCCGCTCTATACTCGTTACTGTTTTTCTTAATTAACTCATCAAGTTTTGCTCGAAGCTTATCGGCTACTGCTTTATATTTTTTCTTTCCTATTAAATTGTTAATCTCTTTCGGGTCTTTTTTAAGGTTGTAAAGCTCTTCAAGAGATTTATCATTTACATATCTAAAATATTTCCATTCTTCAGTTCGAACACCTTCACTCGGAGGGATTTCGCTAAAATCCCATATGTGTTCTATTAAAATGGTATCTCTTGCAATGGTATTGGTTTCTTTTTTAACAATGGGTAGCAAGCTCTTTCCTTGCCATGTATCTGGTGCATTTACACCAGCTAAATCTGTAATTGTTGATGGTACATCAATATTTAATACCATTTCATCAACATCTTGATGTGAGTTCACTCGTGGATCATATATAATCAACGGCACGCGAATAGAATTGTCATACATCAGCCATTTTCCTGCTAATTTACGTTCACCTAAAAAATATCCATTATCACCCATTATGATGATAACCGTATTTTTTTCTATGCCTTTTTCTTCTAATTTTTTTCGAATTTTTGCAATTTCTAGATCTATTCCAGAAATCATACGGTAATACCCTTTTAAGCTATGTTGGTACTTTTCTGGAGTATCGTAACGCCATGTCCAACGTAGCCAGTTAAATCCGTCTCTTACAATTTTAGGTTGTGCATTAAAATATTTATCATCCCCTAATTCAGGACCCGGAATGGTTGTGTCTTCAAGTAAATTGTCTGTTTCAGCCTGCCAAAAATATTGTTCTGGTGCACTATCATGTGCATGAGGGGCACTAAAGCTTAATGAAAGGCAAAAAGGTTTATTATTTGTAGCATTTTTATCAATAAAATTAATAGCTTGTTGCCCAGTGTAACGGGTTAAATGTACCGTGTCATTATCAATAGTTTTATAGTAATATCCTCTCCTATCATTATATCTGTTATTCCTATCGTAATCTTCATATTCATCAAACTGTTTATCCAAGTCGTCATAACGTACGCCATATTTACCATAAAAACCGGTGTAATAGCCATTGTTTTTTAAAACAGTTGGATATGAATTCTGCATATATTCGTCTCTCACATTTCCTGTTTGAAAATTAAAATTATGTGCTCTTTCATGCAAGCCTGTTAATATACTCGCTCTACTTGCAGCGCATATAGGTGTGGTAACAATGGCTGTATTAAAATAGGTGCCAGATTTTGCCAAATCATCCATTTGAGGTGTTTCTACATATTTATTACCTGCATACCCAATGGCATCAAAACGTTGATCATCAGTAAGGATGAATATGATATTTGGTTTATCTTCATTACTCTTCTGTTGAGCATTTGATATATTAAAACCACAGATGGTTGAAATTAAGATGAATAAATAGCTGACTTTTTGCACTTGCATACTTTTTTATTTAAAAGAGAATTATAAAAAAAAATTAATTGTAAAATATAAAACTACCGTTTAACCCTAGCAGTTCTATCCTGCTCTGTCCTGAAATAGTTTAAAAGATTCTTAAATTAAAAAATCTTCGACAAAATTTTATTTAAGACGAAGATTAATATTCTAAAAATTTAATAAATGAATTAATTATCTAAAACTCCAATTCGAATTCCAATCAATTATTTTGTTATTATACATAGCGTCCAAACCCATTTGAACACAAATAGCTACTTTGGCTCCTGTTTTTATATTCGATTCTGGATTTTTGTTATTTAAAATAGATTCCTTAAAATCTAAAAGGGCTTGTTTACTAGGGTCTAAATGTTCAACATCTATGGGATATCCTTTTTCTGAATCCCAACCTGATGTGGCGCCACTAACACCATCTACATCGGCAATAATCTTATTTCTTTGTCCTTCAGGGTAAAACCAAGCATTTTTTGTATCGATTATGATAGTACCCTTATCTCCTAATACTTTTATTTGGTAACCATCTTTAGCGTTGCTTGTTAAACATGTAAATTTTGCTTTGACTCCATTTGGATAACTATATACCAAATGAACATTGTCATATGTTTCTCTACCATCTTTCCAATAATCAATACCTCCAACACCCATGACTTGATTTGGAGTTTCATTAAGTACCCAGTTTACAAAATCGATTTGATGTGAACACAACTCCGCAGTAAGCCCTCCAGAAAACTCCTTATACATTCTCCAATTTATAGCCTTTTCAAATTTAGGATCTGGGACAGGTCTTCTCCAATTGCCATGACGATTCCACTGGCACTCAAAAGCAGTAATTTTACCTACTTTTCCTTCTTTTATTAAATCAACTACAGCTGTATAAAGCCTCGAACTATGGTATTGATGTCCTGTTTGAAATATTAATTTAGAATCGTTGGTTTTATGTACTAAATCCTGAATATCAGTATATCCTTTGGCTAAAGTTTTTTCACAATACACATGTTTCCCTGCATCAAGAGCATCTATAGCAATTTTTGAATGTGTATTAAATGGTGTTGCTACTATTACAGCATCAATATTTTTGTTATCTAAAAGTTGTCGATAATCTGAGTAGCCAATAGGGTTAGAATTAGCTTTAGCCAAGCCTTCTTTTAACCGGAATGACAAAACATCGCAGGATGCTACAACATTCACATTTTTAATAGAATTTAAAATTGTTGTTAGTCCACCTCCACGATCTCCTGTACCGATAACACCAATATTTATAGTATTATTAGCATTAATATTAGACATTACATTGCCATATAAATATGCAGAACTAGCAATACCCACAGTAGCTGCAGTTGTTTTTTTAATAAATGAGCGTCTTTTCAAAATTTATATTTTAGGTTCCCAACCTGGTTCATACGTCCTTGACCATAATTTCATGGCCTCTCGATTGTACATCATACCCGTTTTATCGTTTATATCAAAACCATCATTAATTCGATAAGCAATATTCGCATAATGCACCATAGCCATACTTTTACTGGCATCATCTATAGGTGCAGTTAATTTAGTTTTGCCTCTAATGGTATCAAAAAGGTTTTGAACATGTTTTGTTGAAGTATCTCCGCCACCACCTAAAGCAGTTCCTGCTTCATTTGATGCTGAATTATATTCTTTTACTAATTTCCCGTTACGGTCATATAACATATACTTACCTCTATCTACAAATACAGATCCTTCAGTACCGTAAATAACAGTACCTCGTCCAGTACCATAGGTACTATAACTATTTCTAGATTTACCATCCCATTTAATTACTTTATTATTAGCAAATTTAAATGTAGCCTCCATATCATCATACATTTCCCAACCATCATCTAAAAAGTGACGTTTTTCTGCTTCAACATAAACATGTTGCGGAAAATCAACTTGTAATGCCCATCGCGCCACATCTAACTCATGTGTTCCATTATTACCTGCTTCGGCAGTGCCATATTCCCAACCATACCAATGCCAATTATAATCCCAAGTTTCAGAAGTATAAGCTCGTCTAGGTGCTGGACCTTGCCATAAATCCCAATCTAATCCTTCAGGAATAGCTGTATTTTTTTGTAATGGCACTTTACCACGTCCGTTGTTATAAAAAGCAACGGCCTTGTATGGATTTCCAATTATTCCCTTATGAATTTCATTAATAATTTCAATGGTATGACCAGACGAACGTTGCTGATTTCCCATTTGTACCACTTTGTTAAAATGCTTGGATGCTTTTACCAATTGTTCATTTTCGTACATATTATGGCTACATGGTTTCTCTACATAAACATGCTTACCTGCTTTCATAGCCATAATAGAACCCGGTGTATGCCAATGGTCTGGAGTGGCATTAATCAACAGATCTACATTTTTATCGTCCAAAACTTTTCTAATATCATTCTCTAAAGTTGGGTTATAATCAATATGTTCTCTAAACGTTTTTAGGCCTTTTAAACGCTGGCTTTCCATAACATCACATAAATAGACTAGCTTCGCATTGCTTTGTTTTATGGCTATGGGTTGTGTAAAAGCCCCCATTCGTCTTCCTAAACCAGCAATAGCAACGTTTAGTCTTTCATTAGACCCTATAATGCTGTTATAACTTTTGGCGGTCATTGCCATGGCAGAGCTTCCAACTGTTAAAGCTGTCCCTGCCAAAGTTGCCTTCTTTATAAAATCTCTTCGATTATTTCGCATGTTTTAATTCTTTATTTCTGGAACTTTAATTTTAATGTTTCTAAATGCCACTTTATCGCCATGATCTTGTAACAGAATTTGGCCTTTTTCCAACAAACCAAAATTAGGCCATTTTGCATATTTACTTACCGAAACCAATTTTAAAAACTCTTTACTACCTCTTTCATATTCCAATACTTTTACATCGTTTACCCAATGCTCAACATGGTTATCAATAGATTTTATATATGCCGTATTCCATTCACCAATAGGTTTAATGGGTTTACTCGGGTCAGCCTGAATTAAATCGTACAATGAACATACTGTTCTACTTCCTTCATGAGAACCTAACTTAGCGTCCGGATGAAGCGCATCATCCAAAATTTGATATTCCAAGCCAATAGATGAGCCAGGACCTTTGTTTATTTCGGTATCTACATAATACTTTATACCACTATTTGCACCGGGTGTTAATTTAAAATCCACTTGTAATTCAAAATCACTATAATCATTTAAAGTAACAATATCTCCTCCTGCAGCAGATTCTGCTCCTCCAGAAGACAAAACAATAAGTTCTCCATTTTCAATTACCCAACCTTTATCTGGAAATGTATCTAACTTAGCACCGCGCCATCCAACGGTGGATTTCCCATCCCAGAGCATTTGCCATCCAGAGTTTTTCTCGTTAACCGTAAGATTATTTTTAGTAAAAACCGGTTCTAAAGAGGATTTTGTAGAATATTTAGAAAGATTATCTGTTAAAATTTTGGCGTTTTTCCACATCACTTGTTTACCCAGTTTTTCAGAATCATTGCCTATAGAGTGTACTTGTAGTCCAATAAACCCACTAGCTGTTTTATCATCAATCAAATATGCAGCTGGAATACCATTTATCCAAGTTTTTAAAGTATCAGCAATGGCTTCAACGCGATAATGATTCCATTCATTTTGCTTAAAAGCTTTTTGGGCTTCAGGGTTATTCTCCAAGGTGTATAACCATTTACGTCTACCTTCGTCATAGATTCCACCGCTCCATGAGCGTTTTGATGGATCTATTTCTACTTGATATCCATGCACCCTTCCGTTTTGATAATATGGATAGCTATTACTTCTAATTTGGATTCCCGAATTCATGATTGAATCTACCTTAAATTCTATTTCAAAAATAAAATCGCTATACATTTCATTTGTTGTTAAAAACGTATTGGGTGTATTGGCCGCGGTTGTGCCAATAATAACACCATTTTCATTTTTATAAGAAGCTTCTCCTCCTTTTATATTCCATCCTTCAAGGGAATTTTGGGAAATTAAAATTACCCAAGGGATTTCTTGCTTTTCTTCTTTGCACGAATACATATTACCCGTAATTAGAAGGACAACTAAAAATAATAAGCTTAATTTAAATACTCTCATTTTAATTATTTTTAAAAGTTATAAATAAATCTCTCCACCATAAAATAATTTACACCTATGACGGAGAGAATTGACTAACTCAAACAATTACTAAATTTTATTTTAATTCTTCAACATAAATACAGAATTTTTAACTGGGACCCATCCTGTTCTATCCTGAAATCAATATTTTTCATATTAAATCCTGTTGTTCTACCTCTTAAATCCTTATGGAGGATTAAAATGGCAAAATATCTTTGTTAAATTAAAAAAAATAGCGAGGATTTAATCCTCGCTATTTTTTTAGTTTCAAGTTTATTATGAAAAGAAACTAAGGTGTTCTTAACTCTAATGTAAACTCTTCGAATTTTACGTCTCTATCTCTTATTACTAAAGTATCTTTAACTGTATGCAATAAATCAAATGTTGATGTTGTTGTTGAAACTAATGTACCAAAAAAGCGTACCTCAGAGACTTCAACTTCAAGTTCTCGATATTGATAATCTAAGTAAATTACGTCTCTACTTTTTCCTCCCCATTCATCTCCATCTTCTACAAACTTTCCTGAGCCCGTTACAGTAACAGTGCTATTTGGGTCAGCATTAGCAACAGTAATATCTTCATTATCGTTAAATGTCAATAGTAAAGACAATGTACTATTAGTAGCAATACCTGGTCTTCTAATATTAATAGTAGTAGTCGCAGTATTCCTTCCTGCAGTTGATAGTGGAAGTAATTCATCACCTTCAACAAACTCAGATCTATAAACTGTGGAACCTTCAATGCTCTCTGTGGTTGTTTCTGTTGGATTTCCATTAGCATAAACCGTAACCGATTGGTTAGATCCTACAGCTTTATCCTCACCGCGTCTTAAATATATACCTTGATATTTATTCATATACTTGATGCCAAAAAGTGTATAGTCCTTTGGTTGTGTTTGCCAATCATCTGCTTTAATTTTAGTAGGATTTGTAACACCTTCAGCTGGGACACCGGTTAAAAGTGAATCTAATTCTTCATAATCTGTAATTCTTAAAGGAATTACATAATGTACCTCACCAAACTCCGCAAATGATAATGGATCATCAAAAAAGGCATCGTTAAGCTGTACTGGAATTCGCCCTTTAATAGAACCAATAGGAATAGTTACCGGACTTGCTTGTTCGATGGTGTAATATGAAGAAGGCAATATCTGTACATTTACCGAGTCTACACCTAATAACGTAGCGTCTATCAATTCTGGAGCGAGTTCAAAATATACCAGTCTGTTTTTATTGTTTTCATAAACTCCGGACATGGTAACACCGATTTCAAACCGACCATTATTATCATTGTCATTAAATCCTAAATCATATTTCCCTAAAATTAATGTCCTTACAGGAGTTTGAAATGGAAAATATACTGAAGTTGAGCCAAAGTCGTCAAATTCATTTGGCTGATTAGAGCAAGCCATTAAACTAAAGGCAAGTGCTAATATTATTAAAAATTTTATTTTCATATCTAATCCTTTTTTAATTGTTTTAAAGTACATAATAATCTTACCAGCCATTATTTTGTTCAAGTTCAGAAAACTTCACAATTTCATTATTTGGAATTGGCATATAAGTAGCAAATGGTTGATAATTTCTAATTTCAACAGACGGTAACTCAACATAATTACTTCCGTCAAAAAAGTAACCTTTAGCCGTTTCATTTAAAGATAGTCCCCATCTTCTAAGATCCCAGAACCTGTGTCCTTCAAAACTTAGTTCTATGCGACGTTCATTTCTAATAAGCTCTCTCATCTCCTCCATAGTTGTAATAGATGCTAAGTAGTTATCTGGTTGTGCAATTCCTGCTCTATTACGTATAGCTGCAATCACGTCACGAGCGGTAATACCACCAACCTGATGGTCTGGACCACCAATTTCATTGGCTGCCTCGGCAAATATTAAAAACAATTCAGTATATCTAAAATACACATCAACATGTATCTTACCTGTAGCAGTTCCATCATTATTGATTCTAACATCTGGACGTAATAATTTTTTAAGGTAATAGCCAGTAGTTGTAGATTGCTGAGGAATAGAATCTAACCTATCATTTCCTCCACCTACACCAGTATTAATAGTTCCACCTCCAAAAGAAGCCCCATTAAGAACAACAAATTTTTCTAACCTAGGGTCTCTATTGGCATAAGGATTTTGAGGGTCAAAACCATTAGCCTCAGTTGCAGGATTTCCGTTTTGCATTGGGAATGCCATTACAAAGTTATGTGTTGGATTAATCTCCCCATTTCCATTCACTGAAGGCGGAAACATTCTTTTTTCATAATTAGAAGAATTACTTCCTAAAGAACTACGCCAAAGCATTTCGCTACTCACTAATTTATCATCTGATGCATAAAACTCAAGACCATTTGGATCTAAACCAGCAACGCCTCCAATAGTATTTAAAATTTCAGCTGCATTATTTGCTGCCAAATTATAATAGCCTTGATTATTTAAAAAAGAAGGACTAGCCGCAAAAAGCGCCAAGCGTGCTTTAAGTGCTTTTACAATTCTTCCTGAAATACGTAAATTAAAAAAATTATCATTTACCACTTGGTATTTAACATAATCAAAATCTTCCAAATCTGAATACCAATCATCTACCTGTCCCTGACTTAATCCATAATCAGTTGGCAATAAAGTAAGTGCCTTATCAAAATCTGCCATAATAGCCTGAACAGAAGCTTCAAATGATAAACGGGGTACATTAAAGTTACCATCAGGTTCAATAAATTCAGTAAAATAAGGAATACCTAATAATTCGCCAGAAGTACCAATACCTGCATGTGCTTGTAGCGCATAAAAATGATGCAATCCTCGTAACGCCAATGCTTCACCCTCCAAACGCATGTAAAACATTTTATTGGTTAATGTATCTCTGCTCCATTTTATTTCTCTTGCGTCAATAATTTCTAGAAAACGGTTTACCCAGAATACACGTTCAAAACTATTCCAACGGGATGCAGGATTAAATTGTGCGCTTAACTCGCCAAGAGCCATTCGCTTGTAATTATTATTCAAATTATTATTAACAGCATCATCAGTAGCCGCTTCAGAAAATGAATATTGATCAACCAAGCCCGAATATCCATTTAATAATATGCCTTCTGCTAAATTTGGATTCGTGCTAACTTCATCAAAATCTAACCTGTTTTCATCAAAAGGTTCGAGGATATCACAGGCAATCATCCCAGAAAACACTAACACAATTAATATATATTTTATTAAATTTTTCATTTTATTTATCTTAATTTTCTAATTATATTAAAATGACGCTCTCAATCCAAGAGTAAAAGCTCTAGTTAGTGGCGTTGTACCAATCCTTAATTGGCGAACATCTCTATTTTTAGCTATTTCCAAAAGGTTAGTTCCTTGAAAATTTAAACTTAAATCTTCCATACCAATTTTATTAGATATGTAATCATCGAATTCATATGTTAACTGAGCACGATTAATAGAAAAGAAGCTATTATCGTACAACCAAAATGTAGATGATCTAAAGTTGTTTTGATTTGTACCAGCTGACAACCTAGGAAACGTTGCTGTATTTGCAGTTTCCGGAGTCCAACGATTTAAAACAACTTCAGAATATTTCTCATTTCCGTCAACTGAATAATATTCGTTAAAATTATCATTTAATTTATTACCATATCCTCCTGTTTGTCCCGTTCCAAGGATAAATAGGTTGAACGCTTTATATTTTATGTTTAGGTTAACTCCATAAGTCCAAGGACTACTAGTCTGTCCAATAGCAATTCTATCATCGTCATCAATCCAATCATCTCCATTTTGATTAATATATTTTATATCACCTGGTTTCACCGTACCAAATCGAGGAACT
This sequence comes from Geojedonia litorea, assembly GCF_042654525.1. NCBI lineage: Bacteria > Pseudomonadati > Bacteroidota > Flavobacteriia > Flavobacteriales > Flavobacteriaceae > Geojedonia > Geojedonia litorea. Next base: position 40,292 of record NZ_JBHSGP010000024.1, on the reverse strand, counting down.
GGCAAACCGGCATTTAAATTACCATCTCCATCAAAATCGGCTTCAGAATAAAAGCCTTGATCAACTAAACCAAAAATTGTAGAAAGCTCTTTTCCAACTCTGTTTTGGTAATCAAACTCATTTATTTCAGATCGTTGTAATGCTTCTGTTTGACTATATAAAATATTAGCCCCTATAGCTACTGAAACATCATTAAAGGTTTTGTTAAAATTCATACCAATTTCAAAACCAGTATATGAATTTTTATCGAAATTGTTATATGGTCTGAAGTCATCATAAAAAGACGGGTATAGGGCATTCAAAAATACTACTTGCTTATCGAGCTCTGATTTAAAATAATTAAACTCGAACCAAAGAGAATTTATTAAATAACTTTCTAAACCTATGTTTAAATCAATACGCTCTTCAAATGTTAAATCAAGATTCTCTCCTTGTGAAATATTTAGTCTGCGATTACGATTTCCATCAGCCCAATTAAAATTGTTACCATTAGAATAGTTTACATCATATAAATAGTAACCATCAATCCCTTGATCAGACTTTAAAACACCACCTGAAGCCTTTAACTTAAGGTAGTTAATAAAATTACTATTCTTCAAAAAAGGTTCTTCACTTAAAATGTACGCCACACCCGAAGTTGGTGATAAAGCACCTCTATTTCCTTCTGGTAGTTTTAGCGAATTAACATAGGTTCCAGTTAATTCAAAAAACAGTTTCTTTTTGTAGTCATAAGCTATTTGAAACCCTAAGTGAGCATCAACATCTCTTTGAATAACATCGTTTGTCTTTTGTGAATTATAATAACCTAATAACGTTGTATTTAAAGAATGATCCTTAGCAAAAGTCGTATCGTAATTTACCAGTCCATAAAAACCAAATCGAGATACAAAACCATTGGTACTAACATTTTCAGTTTGATCTTTTAGGTCTTCACCATAAACATTAAGACCTGTTATGCTATTACCCTGCCAAATTGGTTCATAGGTTTTAAATTGATTCTCTATAGATAAATTATAAGAATCATAAAAATCAAAACTTATATAGGTTCTAGCCGACAAACCTTTTGTTATCCTGTTTAAATCAAAACTGATTGAGTTGTTAAACTGTGTAGAACGAAACACTGTAGTTTGATAACCACCAGCAATAGCCAAGGCTATAGGTGCATCTGAACCGAATTCTTGTGTTGACCCCAAAAGAAAGCCATTAAACGTCCGTGCCGTTTGCAATTGTGCTGCAACCGTAGGGTCGCTGGTGTCTACTAAATCTATAGGTAAAAATGGAGAATAAGCATTAGGCTTAAACGTAGTACCCGCTCTCAACAAATCAGCTCTAGACGCCTTATTTGTACTTATAACCGCAATACCATCTAGACTACTAGTAATCCAATCATTTATTTTAAAATCTATGTTACCTCTTACATTAAAACGGTTAGTTCCTGCATTTATATCATCATTAATATTAACCCATTCCTCGCTAGTATTCCAACCAACATTAACATAATACTGATTTTTATCATTTCCACCAGAAAACTCAGAAATAACATTTGTAGTATTAATAAAGGGTTGCACATACTCACTTGAATATAAGTCCACATCTGGGTATAAGTACTTATTTACACCATTTATAGTATTTTGAATACTCTGGTTTGAAAATCTTCGTCCATCAGTTACTGCTGCACCATCGTTATCCAGAGCTTCATTAAACAGTGTCATATATGCTGCTGAACTCAAATAATTGGGCAAAGCCCTAGGCACACTAATACCAGAGCGTACATTAACGTTAATCTCTTTTCTATTTATTTTTCCGCGTTTTGTGTTAATCACAATAACACCATTTCTACCTTGACTACCATATAATGCCACGGAATTTGCATCTTTAAGCACCGTTATCTGCTCAATCTCTTCCATATTAAGAATATTAGGGTCACGTCCAATTACACCATCAATAACAAAAATGGCATTTCCTATACCTCTTATATTATCAGAGCCTCTTACTCCTAAAGTTAGGCCATTAATGTAATCTCTTACCCATTGCGTATTGTCATAGGTTAAACGGTCTCTTGTGTTTATTGATGAAACTGCTCCAACAATATCACGACGATCTTTAGTGGCTACTCCCATCTTAATTTCGTCATCTTCGGTGGCTAGAAATGGCGATTTCTCCAAGATAATATTACCAGTCAAATCAGACATAGAAATGAGCTTCGATTCATATCCTTTTTTTTCAATTACAACAGACTCATCACCAAGTAACTTAATTTGAAACTGTCCATTAACATCCGAAAATGATTTATTTCCATTAGGTCCAAAAACATTAACTCCATTTAAAGGGTTGCCCTGCTCATCAACCACCGTTGCTTTTACTTCTGAACCTTTTGTTTGCGCTGTTGCAATACTACAAAAGCAAAACAAGGTAAAGCACATTAACGTTAACAACCTATATAATTTATTTATCTTCATTTTTTTTATTTATATTAATTAAAACGAAATTGTATAAAACTACCATCCAGGATTTTGAGGGAAACCCTCATAAATTTGTGTTTGATCAGCTTTAAATGGTAACCAATAATGTTTAGGGAACTCACAAACTCTATCTACAAGAAGTCTTTCTGTGAAATTACTTCTGTTCTCTGGGAAATCTAAAGCTAATTTTCTTCTATACTTTTCTTCGTGTGCTACTCCCCAACGGCGAATATCAACCCATCTATGTGCCTCATAACTTAACTCAACAGCTCTTTCTCTTCTTAATTCATCCATAAACTTGTTGTTATCTGCAACTATACTAGGATGTACATTAGGAATACCGGCTCGATTACGGAATAAATTAATAACACCCTCAGCAGTTAGGCTGTAGGAACCGGGAGCTGTAGTTGCTCCCTTAGATGCATGTAATGCTTCTGCATACATTAAATAAACATCTGTAAGTCTCATATGCATACGCATACCAGAATATTGTCCTATAATATTATTCCAAATACTATGATACTCACCATCAATTATGGGATAAAATTTTGTCCACATATACCCTGTTGTAGATTTTTTATTATCAAAATTAGTTCTACGATGTATACCTGCATTACTTGCATTTTCATACCAAAGTTGAGCAAATCTTTGCTTTGCATCTCCTCCTGTTGCTTTTGGAGCTACCTCTTGACCATCTATAATATGCCATCTGTAAAAGCGTGGATCACGATTTTCAAAAGGTTTAGTAGGGTTATATAAAGTTGGCCCGTATTGACCACTTAAATCATCCTCTATTGAAAGGCCATTAGCCATTCCAAAATTGTTATGAATATAATTATGGGTTGGAGAGATATTTTCTGATATGCTACCATGTAATTCTCTATTTACTCCTGATGTCATAAATCTTTCGACTTGACCTTGATTACCTCCTCCAGCAGAAAACACATATTCTGTACCTCCTGGCCACGCATTAGGTGTTGGTGATTTCCAAAACACCTCATCATAATTATCCCAAGAAGCTAATGCATAATAACCTTGGTCAGCTAATTTAAGTATCCCTGCAAAAGCATCAACAGCCATATCACATAACTCTGTATCATATTGATAAGTATTTATACTTCCGTTATTTCCAAACATTAAAGGGCTTGCTGCTAAAAGTAAGTTTTTACCTTGAAAAGCATATGCCGTTCCTTTAGTAAGCCTACCTTTATTTTCTCCTAATGTTAGTTGACCGTATGCCTTCTCATCCCAATCATTAGGTAATAATCCAATGGCTTTTTTGTAATCTTCATTAGCTAGTAAAGCAACTTCTTTATAGGTTTCTGGACGTGGTATTTGAAAATCATCTATTAAAACTTTATTAATGTATGGATAACGCCCCCAAAATTTCATAATCTCATTATGGAAAAATGCTCTAAAAAAATAAGCTTGTCCAAGAATAACATCTCTTTCATCTTGAGTAGCATTTACCATTAAATCTAACCCTCCATTATCTACACTTTCTACATTTCTAATAACAATATTAGCTTTACGAATACCACGTAAGCTGCCATCATATAAACCAGGTCTTTGTCTATTAAAATTATTATCGTTTTGGACATTGGCTGAATTGGTTCCTGTCGAACCATATAAAGAATTATAGTGATTATTAAAGTAAGAAAAATTATCTGATATAACAGCATTGAAGTTTCCTGCATCAATATCACCACTTATTTTTACTTCTCTATTAACATGCCCATCATCACCCAAAAGAAAATCTTGAAAAGTATGCGTTTGCACTTCATAAGCTACCACTAAGGCATACATTTCTTCAACGAAGCCTTGAGCATTTTTAAAGGTTGAAAAAACCTCTACTTCGTCTAAGGTTGACTCTGGTGCCTGATCTAAATAATCCTCGCATGAAAACGACAATACGAGTCCTAAGATTATTAATAAATTTATTTTATAGTTTTTCATTATTTCTTTTTTTTTAAAAATTCATATTAAAACCAAAGTTAAATCTCTTTAAGGTAGGATAATCCCCTCTTGACTGTGCATCAGATGACGTGTTAAACTCTCTATCATCAGGTAGATCAGACCATAAGAACAGGTTATTACCATTCACAAAAACTTGAAGTTTCTTCAGCCCCAACTTTTCACATGTCTTTTCTGGTATATCATAAGATAAAGAAACTGCTTTAAGCCTTGTTAATGATCCATCCAACCAGTTATCTCTAGGATTGGTAGCTCCATTAGCTTGCCAACTTGGTTGTGTATCTATATTGTTAGGCGTATCTACGGTCCAATAATCTAAATCATGTGTAAAAATCAATGGTGTTGTTTGAGTAAACGTATTGTTGCTAAAACGTCTAGAAGCATTTTGAGTTCCATACAACTGAGCTGAAATACTAAAACCCTTGTAGCGAGCCCCCAAAGTAGCACTCCAGTTTCTTTGAGGTTGTTCTGGATAACCAAAAGGTGCGTTGTCAAAATTAGGATTGTAAATACCATCTCCATCAAAATCAACAAGACCATAATAACCTACACGTGTAAAATTTTGATTTGCATTTGTTGGTGTTGACATATAAACATCATCCCAATTTGTCAATATCCCTGCGGGAATGGCTGTTCTTCCTTGCCCAATTGGATAACCAGCAAACTGTTGATAAGCAGGCCTCAAAAATGGATCATCTCTTGCTATCACTTTATCTATGGCTTGCGTATAATTAAAATCGCCAAATAAATTTAAATCGTTATCGAAGGTATAATTGGCACCCAGAACAATCTCAAAACCTCTTACCTCAACTTCACCTATATTAAGAGCTGGAGGCGTTGCACCATAGAAATCTGGCACACTAAGGTCACTACCTAGAACTACAATATTATCGCGATTTTCTGCAAAATAATCAAATTCACCCGTTAATAAACCATTAAATAAAGAGATCTCGGCACCTATGTTATACTTAGTAGATGTCTCCCATTGCAGGTTTGGATTTCCAACTAACAATTCTCTATAGAAAGTATAAGGCGATCGTCCTCCATTGCCTGAATATGTACTTGGCACTAAAAATGCGGATCCTCCACTTTCCCATTGTGTTTGATATTGAAACCTGCCTAGACCTCCAAAATTATCATCTCCAACAAGTCCATAAGACCCTCTAAATTTGAGCAAATTTACCCAATCAACATTTTCCATAAAGGCTTCGTTTGACACTGTCCATCCTAGTGCTAAAGAAGGGAATAAGTCGAAACGAAATCCTGGACCAAATTGTTCAGACCCATTGTATGCTCCGTTCACATCTAAAAAGTATCTTGAATCATAGTTATAAGTCACCCTTCCTACCCAATCTTCACGATATCTTGGAAACTGACTACCCGTAGCAGACTGCTGTCTTCTCACTAAAAACAGAGCTGTCAGGTTATGTTTTTCTGCAATAGTTTGGTTGTAATTAAATGAAAAGTCATAAACCATTTGTCGCGATCGTTGGCTATTCTCAACCTCAGAAGTTCCCAAAGTCCAAGGTGGTTGAACATAATCAAATCGAGTATCACTATTTGGAATGTTAAACTCCTCACGATCACCATCGTAAAACCTATATGATACACCCCCATCATTTAGAGATTGCCTACTCCTCATATTATTATCTAACGAAAACCGTCCTTGAAAAGACAAGCCTTCAGTTATAAAGTCTAATTTTTGCTTTAGTATAAAATCTGTATTAACTTGGAAGTTCGTAAAAGTTTCATATCCTGAGGCCGACAAATTAACAATAGGGTTATTGAAAATAAAAGCAGTATTAATAGATTGCCCATAAAAACCATCTGGATATACAGGCGTGTAAAGACTTGGAGCTATTTGGTAAAGTCCATTTGTTACATTACCTATTATAGAAGGATTTTCTCTAATCCCTAAATAACCAGATAGATTAACAGACAACTCAGTAGTACTTGTAATATTAAAATCAATATTAGTTCTAAAATTATATCTGTCATATTTGTATTCACCTAAATAGCCTCTTCCATTATCATACTTGCCACCATCAAAAATATCATTTACTGTTTGGTAAGCTAAACTCCCAAAATATTTGGCCGTTTTATTACCACCGCGAACAGACAAATTAATTCTATAATCTTGCGCAAAATCTTTCAACAATTCATCTTCCCAGTTAACGTTAGGATAAATATAACTTTCTTCCAGAGATGTAGGGTTACGGTATCTATCAAGAATAGTTAATGGCGTATAATCTCCCCAGGACGAAGGAGAAACTGCTATTTCTCTAAGAATAGCGCTATTTGCCTGTAATATTGCATCATAAGAATTCAATTTTTGCGGCAATTGTGAAACCATTTTAATGGTTGTATTCACATTTAGAGACAACTCTGCTTTCCCTCTTTGCCCTCTCTTGGTAGTAATCAATATTACACCATTAGCTCCTTCAACACCAAAAACAGCCGTAGCAGAAGCATCCTTAAGCACAGATAAGTTTTCAATATCGTTCATATCTATATCGGTCATCGACCTCTTAACACCATCTACAAGAACAAGAGGGTCTCCATCACCGTTCCATGAACTTCGGCCACGAATAAAAATTTTAATATTATCCTCCCCAGGAGCACCACTACCTTGTATAGCAGTAACACCTGGTAAATTTCCTTGTAATGCTTCTTCAACATTGGTTATACCAGCTGCTCTTACCATTAATTCTTCTCCCTTTACCTGCGTAATGGCCCCCACAACACTCTCTTTCTTCTGAGTACCATAACCTATAATGACTACTTCACCTAAGGCTGCTACATCTTCTTCTAAAATTACATTGATAGTTGTTTTACCTTGAACATTAATTTCTACAGATTTGTAACCTAAGAAAGAAAACTGTAAAATTTCATCTCCTAAAGTAAGTTCAAGGGAATAGCCTCCTTCAAAATCTGTAGAAGCACCTCGTGTCGTTCCTTTTTGTATTACACTAACCCCTGGTAGAGGCATACCGTTAGCATCTGTAACAGTACCTGAAACCCTCTGCTGAGCCAATAAGTCAACCGAAGTGAAACTGGAGAACAATATTGCCAGGAACAGAAACATTACCTGTACAACGCTTCGCCTTTTAAATTTTGGTTTCATTTTGAGTTTTAGTTTTGACATATATTTTGAATTTATATAGTTTATATATACTCTATACTATAATAAAATAATAGTCTTAAAGTTACATAAGCAATTTTACGACTTAATGATTGTATAACTATCCTGCACTATACTGCATGATTTGTTTATTGACGGAATATTACTAGACCTTTAATAACCACATAATGCATTTTATCGTAATTTAAAAGGAAGTCTCCCAAAATTGTTCTAAAGAAAATGGAGCCTACTATTTCTAATAATAATGGTCTAAAATTTTTCTGACTTACATTACAAATCTACAAATCAAACAATGTTGGTAGATACATGGAAATTTCAGGAATATAGGTTATCAAGAGTAAAACAATTACCATTATAAGTAAAAATGGCAACAAAGGATTTATAACTTTAGAAACGGATACATTAGCTATACCACTACCAACAAAAAGTATGGTGCCTACTGGTGGCGTACATAAACCAATACATAAATTTAAGACTAAAATAATTCCAAAATGCACTGGATCCATACCCAACGCCACGACTACTGGCAAGAATATAGGGGTAAAAATTAAAACTGCTGGTGTCATATCCATAAATGTTCCAATAATTAATAACACCAAATTGATAACTAAAAATATTACGATTTTATTACTGAATTGTTCTAGAAGGAATCCACTTATTAACTCTGGTATGCCTTCAAAAGAAAACAACCAAGACATAGCCATAGATGTGCAAATTAAAAACATTACTACGGCAGTTGTTTTTGCACTGGTTAACAAAATTTCTGGAAAATCATTAATTTTTACATCACCATAAATTAGAGCCAAAACAGCAGCATACAATACCGCAATAGCAGAAGCTTCTGTAGCTGTAAAAATACCAGCCACAATACCTCCTACAACAATAACCAACAATAAAAGACTAAAGAACGCTTTTCTAAAATAGGTCCAAATTAAAGAAATTGGTGTGCGACTACCTTTAACAAATTTGCGCGACATAGCTACAAAAGCAATATAACCCATGATAGCAAAACCTAATAGAATCCCTGGTAAATATCCAGCAATAAAAAGCGCTGCAACCGAAGCTGTACCACCACTGGCCAGAGCATAAACAATTAGAATATTGCTTGGTGGAATTAGTAAACCTGTAGTAGACGAAGTTATATTAACTGATGCACTAAACTCTCGGGGATAACCTTCTTCTTCCATTCTATCCGTCATAATACTACCAATTGCCGAAGTGGCTGCAATCGCAGAACCAGAAATGGCCCCAAATAACATAGAAGCCAAAACATTTACATAAGCTAATCCTCCTGGAAGGCTCGCTACTAAAGATTTTGCAAAGTTTATTAACCGATTTGCAATTCCACCACGTTTCATAATTTCACCCGCTAAAACAAAAAATGGAATAGCCAGTAGTGCAAAACTGTCTATGCCAGTTGTCATTCGTTGAGCGATGGTTGTAATTCCGGGTAACTTATCAATATTTAATAACAAACTTAACGTTGTTGAAATACCAAGGCTATAGGCTACAGGAACTTTTAACATTAATAAAATAAAAAAACTTGCAAATAAAACGATTATACTTATTAATTCTACACTCATTTTTAGTCGGTTATTTTATTCGCATTAATTTTTGATAAATGGTATATTGAAAACAACATTATTAACAAGCCACATAAAGGCATAATAGCATAAATATATCCTAAAGGTATTCGTAAAGTGCCTGATAATTGTTCTAGATGCAGTGTGGTGTAGACTAAGTTAGAACCTCCTATAACCATAACTATTAACGCGAAGAAAAAAATACAGATTTCAATAAATATCAAAGCCCTTTTCCTAGACTTTATAGAAAACTTTTGATACAGAAAATCCATGGACAAATGTTCCCTTTTGGCATTTAAATATGCAGCACCTAGAATTGATAACCATATTAAAGAAAATCTTGCTAATTCTTCTGTAAAAGCAAAAGATGTGTTTAATATATACCTAGAAAATACTTGCCCTAATACATCTACCACTAATAGTCCAAAAATAGATATCAGGAAAATTTCCATAATTCTGCAGGCTTTATTGAAAATAACATCTAATGGCTTCATACCTATTGGTTTTTTATCTTATTAATAATTTCGGTCATTTCAGGGTGTTCTATTAAAAACGCCTCTAAAACCGATTTTGATTTTTCTTGAAACAATGATTTCTCTGGAATGATAATCTCTACGCCTGCTTTTTTGGCAATAGCCATAGATTCCTCGACTGATTCATTCCAAAACTGTTTTTGAGCTTTTGACGACTCATCTGCAGCATCTTGAATCCATTGCTTTTGTTCATCGGATAGTTTATCCCAATATTTTGTGCCAATTAATAAAACATCTGGGACAGATGAATGCTGATCCAAAGTATAATACTTACTAACTTCGTAATGATTTGAAGACACAAATGAAGGCGGATTGTTTTCCGCACCATCAACAACGCCTTGTTGTATTGCTGTATATAATTCGCCATATGCCATTGGTGTTGCAGAACCTCCTAAAGCATTTACCATATTAATGGCCATTTGGTTATTCATTACTCGTATCTTTAATCCTTTGAGATCATCTGGTGTTCTAATAGGTTTTGTTGACGTATAAAAACTACGACTGCCAGCGTCGTAATAACACAATCCTCTTAACCAAAATTTACTTCCTTTCTCTAATATAGATATCCCTACTTCGCCTTCTAAAACTTCAAATTGATGCTCTTTATCTCTAAATAAATAAGGAATTCCCAGAACATGATATTCAGGCACAAAGTTTGACAATGTTGCTGCACTTACTTTAGTTATAGCAACACTACCAATTTGCAAAAGCTCAAGTACTTCTCGTTCTGAACCTAACTGTCCGTCTGGAAAAATCTTAACATCCATAGTACCACCGGATTTTTCGTTAAGTGCTTTTTTGAATTCTACAATCCCTTTATGAACAGGATGTGTTTGAGGTAAGGTATGTGCCAAATAAAGTGTTTGGGTTTTTCCATCTTTTTTACAGGACATAAAGGCTGTAAGAAGGATACACACTAGAAGTATTTTTTTCATCTTATATTTTTTTCAATTCAATTTAAATCCAAAATAATTTTTGGCATTGTAGTAACAAATATCTTGAACCATTTTACCTAAGAAATCTATATCGTTTGGTATAAGGCCTTGTTTTACATCTTCCGCTAATAGATTGCACAAAATACGTCTGAAATATTCATGTCTTGGAAAAGATAAAAAACTACGGCTATCTGTAAGCATGCCAACAAAACGACTTAAAAGCCCCATGTTAGATAAGCAATTTAATTGCTTTTCCATGCCATCTTTTTGATCTAAAAACCACCAACCAGAACCCCATTGCATTTTTCCTGGATAATCAGAATTTTGAAAATTCCCCATCATTGTAGCAAAAACTTCATTCTGAGATGGATTTAAATTATAGGTAATGGTTTTAGCGAGTTGATTTGTAGACTCTAGCTTGTTGAAAAGATTTGACATGAACTCTGCCATTGGAAAATCCCCAATAGAATCAACCCCAGCATCAAGTCCAATTTGGTTTAACAACCTACTATTGTTATTACGAATAGGTCCTAAATGATATTGTTGTACCCAATCATATTCATAATATTTCTTTCCTAAATAAACAAAAAGAAAAGATCTGAATTGATCTACTTCATGTTGAATTAGATCTTCACCAGATAACTTCTTAGAAAAAATCGCATCTACATCATCCTTTAAAGCATCTACAATTCTTAATTCTTCCCCTACTCCAAAATCAGATAATCTACAACCTTGTTCATTAAAAAATGCTATACGTTTATCAATAGCATCCAAAAATGCATCGAAGCTATTTATTTTTATAGCACTTGCCTTAGAAAGTTTAATCAAATAATTTGAAAATGTTTCTTTGTTTATAAAAAACAACGCATCTGCTCTAAACGTTGGTAATACTTTGGTATAAAAATCGCCATTAGCAATCTGTTGATGATATAACAAATCGTCCACTGGGTCGTCGGTAGTGCACACTACTTCTACTTTCAAGTCTTCTAGTAATTGTGCTGGTGTTTTATTTTCTAAAATAACATTAGCACTTTCATATATAGATTCTGCAGAACTAGGTTGTAATATATCATCTATGTTGAAATATCGCTTTAACTCTAAATGCGTCCAATGAAACAAGGGGTTTCTTAAGGTATAAGGAACCGTTTCTGCCCATTTTAAAAACTTTTCTTTCTTTGAAGTTGCAGAACCTGTAATGTAAATTTCGTCAATACCATTAGCGCGCATAGCCCTCCACTTGTAATGGTCGCCATTTAACCAAGCATCAGTAATATTTCTAATAGGTTTATCCTCTGCAATTAATTGTGGTGATAAATGATTATGGTAATCTATAATTGGTAAATCTTTGGCAAAGTCATGATACAAAGTTTTAGCAATTTCGGATTGTAAAATAAAATTATCAGTTATGAAGTTTGATGTTTTCATAATAAATCTAGTTGATTGTAACAACTAATGGGTTATTGATTTTTAGTGCAAAAGTTTCTAAATAATTTTCCCATGCTTCTTTGGTAGTAAATTCATCTGCTTTCTTCCAACCAAAGCCTGCATAATACAAAGCTCTTCCGTTATTTACTTTTACTTGTGCATATAAATTGCTCCAATCTTTCACTGGAGTATCAAATAATTCACTTGAAAGCATGTTTTTATTTGGAACTACAATGGCTATTCCAAGCTCGGAATCATCATGCGGTTGCCAATACGAAATCCAACCAGAAGCTTCATTCTGTGTTGGCATTCCACCTTTCTCGTGCAGTGTTAAACCCGTATAAATGGCATCAGTACCAGTAATTTCAATTTCGAATCTTGATAAATTACTTCCATAATCTAATGAGATGTGCTTTTTTTCGGTAATGGTTTGTCCGTTGGCATCCCAATCAGCATACTCTAATACAAAGCTGGTTCTTATTGGGCCAGTTGTAATTGTTTTCCAGTTTGTGAAGTTTTTAGAAATGTAATACGTCGTATCTATTTTTACGGCAATTCCTCCTACGCCTCGACTCACACCAACGTGAAAATTATCTAGTCCTTCTCCACTATCTTTATGATAAGCACCTTTATCATTTTCTGCTTTTTTGTACCATTTATTTATAATTGGATATTCTACTCGTTTTAACCAAGCATCTATACCACTAGAAAGTGTGCCACCTTTTACATTATCTTCAATCATTTTTTGAGCTGTAGGACCAAAAGTTCTGAAACCAACTTTATTATTTTCCCAAGCATAATCGTCTGTGCGTTCTGGTACAAACCTTGAATAGCAATATTCTATTACCTCTGGTTTGGATGATGCATCAACTTCTAAAAGCTCGAATTGTTTTTCAGAATAGGCTTCAATTTCTGGTTGAAATAATAACACATCAACTTTCCCGTCTTGATCTTCGTCTACAAATTGAGATACTAAAATCGCATTCGATTTTAAATCTTTAACACTTAAGTTTTCAAATACTCCTTCTGTTTTAAGATTAACGTCTGCTCTTTTAATTTCAACAGTTTCGAAATTTCGAGCAAGGTCCAAAGTGTTTTTTACCGTTATAATTTGATTTGATCCTCTGCTACAACTGACTAAAGCGCAACATATCAATATTAGGCTGTAAAAGGTTGAAATTTTCATCTGTTTAAATTTTATTGTTTTTTATCGGTCAGAAGTAATTCGCCAATAATCATTTTGGTTGTTATCAACTTCTTGTTATGGCTCATTTCATATTAATTTTCGTTTGATGGTTTTCCTATGGTAGCTAAAATTCCGCCATCAACATAAAGAATATGTCCATTTACAAAATCGCTAGCTTTCGAAGACAAAAATATGGCAGCACCAGCTAAATCGTTAGGGTCTCCCCACTTCGCTGCTGGTGTTCTATTGATAATAAAATCATTAAAAGGGTGGCCGTCAACACGAATTGGTGCAGTTTGAGATGTTGCAAAGTATCCTGGGCCAATCCCATTAACTTGGATATTGTGTTTTGCCCATTCTGTGGCCATATTTTGCGTTAGCATTTTTAATCCGCCTTTAGCTGCAGCGTAAGCGCCTACACTATTTCTACCCAATTCGCTCATCATAGAACAGATATTTATAACCTTACCCGCTTTTCTAGCAATCATGCCTTTTACAACATGTTTTGAAACTATAAAAGGACTCACCAAGTCAATATCGATCACCTGTTTAAAATCGGCAACTTCCATTTCAATAAGCGGTGTTCTTTTAATAATTCCAGCGTTGTTAATTAAAATATCTATTTGTCCTATTTCAGCTTCTATTTTTGAGATAGCAGAAATAACTTGTTCTTCATCAGCAACATTAAATTTGTAGCCAACGGCGTTAATGCCTTCACTTTTATATTCGGCGACAGCCTTATCGATTTTTTCTTGTGAAGAATTGCCGTTTACAATAATTGTAGCTCCAGCTAATCCTAAGCCTCTGGCCATTGCCATACCTAAACCATGTGTACTTCCTGTGACTAGGGCATTCTTGCCTTTTACATCAAATAATGACATACTCATAACTTATCTTAATTCGGTTATTTTAGCAACATCCATATCACCATAATCTAAATTTTCACCTGCCATTCCCCATATAAACGAGTAACTACTGGTTCCTGAACCTGAGTGAATTGACCAAGGTGGTGAAATTACCGCCTGATTATTTCCCATCCAGATATGGCGTGTTTCCTGTGGCTGTCCCATAAAATGACATACCGCTTGATCTTCTGGAACTTCAAAATAAAAATAAACTTCCATGCGTCTGTCATGAACATGAGCTGGCATGGTATTCCAAGAACTTCCTGATTTTAAAGTTGTCATTCCCATTTGTAATTGGCAAACATCAACAACACTGTTTACGATATACTTTCTTAAAGTACGGGCATTTGCCGTTTCAGCAGCGCCTAATTCAATAACCTCAACATCGTTTATTCCAATTTTTTTATTCGGATATGATTTGTTTGCAGGTGTAGAATTAATATAAAATAATGCAGGATTTGAGGCAGACTTGCTAGAAAAAGTGACATCTTTATTTCCTTGTCCTACATATAAAGCCTCTCTATGTTCTAAAACATATTCAACACCATCAACATTAACGGCACCAGCGGCTCCTATATTAATAATTCCTAATTCCCTTCTTTCTAAAAAATACTCCGCTTTTAAAGGGTCTATAGCTTCTAATTTTAATGCAGTTTTAGTTGGTACTGCACTGCCAGAGATAAATCTATCATAATGCGAATACACTAATACAATTTTGTCTTCCTGCATTAAATTATCAATTAAAAACTCTTTTCTTAATTGTTCAGTATCATAGCTTTTTACGCCTTGTGGACTTGATGCATATCTTGTTTCGTAATACGTTTTCATTGTTTTTATGCTTTTATAATTATATCGTTTGTTTTAATCCAAATTCTAAGCCTCTTAATTCTGCTAAACCACGCAGTCTTCCAATACCCGAATATCCAGGGTTTGTTTTTTTATGCAAATCGTCTAACATTTGGTGTCCATGATCTGGTCTTACTGGAATTGCAAAATCTGAATAAGCTTCTGCTTTACGTCTTTTCTCTTCGACTAACACTGCTTTTACAACACTATACATATCTACATCACCTTCTAAGTGATTTGCCTCATAAAAATTACCTTCAGCATCTCTTTTTGTACTTCTTAAATGCAAGAAATGTACGCGGTCGGCAAATCGGTTAAAAATGTTAACTAAATTATTATCTGCTCTAACCCCTAACGATCCTGTACAAAAAGTAATACCATTCGCTCTATCTGGAACATTATCAAATAAATATGCATAATCAGCCTCTGTACTTACAACTCTTGGCAATCCAAGAATAGGATAAGGAGGATCATCTGGATGAATACACATTAATACATTATTTCTAGAAGCTACAGGTATAATTTCTTTTAAGAAAGACACTAAATTATCTCTTAACGTTTGCGCATCTATATCTTTGTAAGTATCTAAAATAGATTGAAACTGCTCTAATGTATAGCCTTCTTCGGCTCCTGGCAAACCAGCAATAATATTATTAATTAATTGTTTTTTAGCTTTTTGTGAAAGTTGTTCTGTATATATTTTAGCGGCTTTTTGTTGTGCTTCAGGATAACTGCTTTCTGCTCCAGGTCTTTTTAATAGAAATAATTCAAACGCAGCAAAAGCAATGACATCAAATCGTAATGCTTTGGAGCCATCTTCAACCTCAAAATTTAAGTCGGTTCTCGTCCAATCTAAAACAGGCATAAAATTGTAACAAACAATGTTAACACCACATTTTGCTAAATTTTCTATACTTTGCTTATACGTTTGGATGTAGGTTTCAAATTGACCTGAACGTGTTTTGATGTTCTCATGTACTGGTATACTTTCAACTACGCTCCATGTTAAACCAGCGTTCTCAATAATTGATTTTCTCTTGAGTATTTCATCAATCGTCCACGCCTCTCCATTAGGAATATGGTGTAGTGCAGAAACAACTCCTGTTGCTCCAGCTTGCTTAATATCTGATAAAGATACAGGATCGTTTGGCCCGTACCATCTCCATGTTTGTTCCATTTAATTATTATCTTTAGTAAAATCTTCAATTAGGTTTATAACTAAAACACCATCTTCCACAGGACAAGGGTTACTTCTTTTTCCTAAGAAATAATTAACCGTTTCTTGTATCATAGGTTGCTGAATATTAATAGGGTTTTTAAAATTAAATTCTTTATTTATTTTTTTTGAATTGAGCTTAAGTTGTTCTTCGTAAAACGAAAATTCAATAGTACCTTCTTCACCATAAATAATGCAACAGTCTTCTTCTAAACATTTGGGAATTGCGAATGACCACATGCCTCTAAACTGCACACCACTTTTAAAATTAATCAATCCGTTAACTGTATCATCAACCTTGTTGATTCCTGATTGATTTACGGCAATACCTTTAGCTACAGTATAGCTTCCAAAAAAATGATACATTAAATCTAATTGATGTGGTGCTATATCATGAAAATAACCACCTCCTGAAACTTCTTCTTCGAGTCTCCACGTTGCTTTAGAGTTAAAATCAATAGGTTGTAGAAACCTTAAATCTACAAATTTAACGTTACCAATAGCATTACTATCAAGTAATTCTTTTGCCATAATATACATTGGCAAAAATCTCCTATAATGGGCAACTACTAGTTTTTGATTACTTTTATTTACAGCTGTTTCTAGTTGTAACGCTTCTTTTTTAGATAAAACCATTGGCTTTTCTATATACACATCTTTACCCGCTTTTAATGCATTCAAAGCATACTCTAAATGTGTAGATGGTGGTGTGGCTATATAGACGGCATTAATATCTGGATTTGCCAAAAGTTTGTTCGCGTTATCATACCATAACTGAACTTTATGACGATTAGCAAAATCTTTCGCCAATTCACCGTTTCTACGCATTACAGCCAACAATAAGGAATTATCACATTTTTGAAATGCAGGTCCGCTTTTAACTTCAGCAACATCCCCGCAGCCTATGATACCCCAAACTATTGTGTCTTTATCCATTACGAGAATTAATATTATACGCCACTGTAAGCTGCAAAGCCTCCATCAATTGGTATTACAACACCTGTTACAAAAGAGGAAGCATCATCACATAGATACAACGTAGTGCTTATTAAATCATCAGGTTTCCCATAGCGACCCATAGGTGTTTGGTCTATAATTTGCTGACCTCTTTTTGTCAAACTCCCGTCAGGATTGGTTAATAAGGTCCTATTTTGTTCTGTTAAGAAAAAGCCGGGCGCCAAGGCATTTACACGTATACCTACTTTTGAAAAATGAACCGCCAACCATTGTGTGAAATTTGAAACTGCAGCTTTAGCACCACTATACGCCGGTATTTTTGTTAATGGTGTAAAGGCATTCATTGACGAAATATTTAAAATACTACATCCTTCTCTACCAACCATATCTTGTGCAAAAATTTGCGTTGGTAACAGTGTACCTATGAAATTTAAATTAAATACGAATTGAATCCCTGATGGATCCAAATCAAAGAACGTTTTAAAACCTTCCGTTTTATTCCTTAAATCTTCTACCTGTAAAAATGGATTACTTGTTGTACCAAAAGGATGATTTCCGCCTGCGCCATTTATTAAAATATCACAACTTCCCAAAATTTTGTTTACTTTCATTTTCGCCATTTCCAAAGATTCTTTTTCCAAAACATTGGCAAGAATTCCTATGGCTTTTCCTCCTTCATTATTAATTTCACTAGCTACTTGTTCTGCAACTTCCAAATTCAAATCCAGTACAGCTATTTTGTGACCTTTTTTTGCTAAAGCTTTTGCCAAGGTGCTGCACAAAACACCCCCCGCACCTGTTATCACAATAGTTTTTTTCATAAATTCATTATATTTTACTGCTGCTGTAGTGTTTAATTTTTAAATATTTGGTTTTCTCTTTTCTTTTAACTAACAATAAATAAACTTTTGTATGGTTATTAAACGCAACCCTATTAAATTTTTAGAACATCAGTGCTGACAGTCTTGTGCCGCCTTTATATAAAGATATTCATTTCAGAAGAATTTAAAAATCTTATGATGTTCAAAAGCTCATAACAAAACTATATAGCAAATATGTTTTAAGCATCCTGTTCTGTCCTGACACTAAACATCAGAACACATAGGAACAATAAAAAATTTAAATGACTCCCCATTTGAATGGATACTGTAATATATAGTATTAAATAACAATGGCATTTATAAAGAATCTCTTAAAATCAACTTGGTAGACAAATAAGTTTGTAAGAGCTTATCAGAAGTGACAAATTCTGCAACCTTACTTCCAAATTTCTTAAAACCAGCAGAAACGACAGATATTCCTTTATAGGTAAATCTTTTTAATGGTTTATCGTTATAGAATAATATACCAACATCACTTCCAATTTCAAATTTTGCTTTGCTACATTGATCCAACCGTTCATAAAGTATTCTGTCATTTAGGCTAATATAAACGGTGTGATTTTTTACTATTAAAGTTTTCGAGTTCTTACAAATACTATAATCTAAGCTATTCGAATCACAAAACTTTTGCCTCTTGCAAACAAGAATAAAAAGCCATTCCAAAATCTTGAACTAAATAAATAATAAAATTGTTTAAATTGGCTCGCCAATCAATGAGTAATAATTTGGCTTTATCTATTTCAGCTTATGAGTTTTTATCTTTGCAATATGTTACGCAATTGATAAAATTAGAAGAATATTGCTTCTTGTCATTTTGAGTTTTTCATATTGTAGCTAACATACGGATAAACACAATTGAGTTTATTCATATTATCTATATCACCTTAAGGTTAAAAAAATTAACTTCTTTTATCTAAGCTTTTTTCATCAAATGCAATTAAATTAAAAAGCTGTCGCATACGGGAACGGACACGATTGCCGTAAAGGTTTTCCAGTTCCTGGGCGTTTAGGTTGGTGGTGGCGTGAGTTTTTATATGGTTCTTTGCATTTAGCTGTTGGACATTGGTTTTAGTGAATAGGTCGTATCTGGATAACATTATTTCACCAAGTACATTACAGTCTTTACCATAGTGCCTACCCATTGGTTCTATGCCCAAATCATCGAAACAGTAGTATCCATCGTTTCCGAACTCTTCTATAGATTTGTAGCCAATGTTGTTGAAACCAAATACAATGTTTCTTGCTGGTATGACCTCATAAGACTTTTGGTGGGGTGTAATGTGGCGCATTAGTTTCATCAAGCTGGTTTTACCACAGCCTACAGGACCAGATAGCAAAATGCCCTTATTAGGGTCGATGTTGAACTTTGTACAGTAGTCGTAGTCTTTGATGAAGTAGATGCAGAGCTTGAACAGTATGATCTCATCTTCTTCGTAGATTTTGAAGTTATTCCCGAATAGCATTTTGCCTTTGTGGTCGAGGTAGATGAGCATTTTTTGGAAGTCGTATTGGATGGTGTTGCCTTTTAGGGTGCCGAGGTGGTATTGGACTCCATTTTCGATTATTATATGTGGAAATGTATTTTGCATTTTAATTTAATTTATATCATAGCCCAACCCGCCATCTCGCCCCTTCGCTAAAAATGTCCACTGGACAATTTTTTTACGCTCGGACGCCTTTTCGATGATGATGTGTGGAGGTTGGGTGTTCATAGTTTATTTAATGAGATTGCTTAACTTTGTTCGCAATGACGTTAGAGGGGTTCGTTGTAGTTTTTGTTTTTGGTTGTCTTGAGGTTGTCCATTTTTGGTACAGTGGGGTTTTGTTTTAACCCCCCTCCCGCTTCGCGTACTCCCCCATGAGGGGGAGCGTTTTCTGGATTTTCAACTTTTTCTTTTTTTAATGTTTTATTGTTTTTTATAGTTTCTATATGTTTATATATAGGTACCAATGCTTGTCCAGTGCTTGTCTCGATTTTGGTACGGTTGTGTACCACTACTTGTCCAGTACTTGTCCCAAATTTGAACAACTTAAACCTGCTCCCTTTGTACGGGTTGTGCGATGGGTAATACACAATATATTTCCAATGGCTTAATTCCTTAATACACCTGTGGTAGGTAGATTTTGAGCCCACTTTTGCCAATTGCATGACCTCTTCCCTATTTACAAAGAATTCTTCGGGAAAATGGTTGCTGTTCCATAGTTGGAACAGGGCCACATAAAGGCTTATGTGGGATGGGTTTAAGCGACTGTCTTTTGAGAATTGGTCGAATACGGCGTTTAGGTGTAAGATGTAGTTTACTTCTTTCATAGTGAGACCCCTCGACAAGCTCGGGGTGACATAGCATTAGTGATTCAGGTTTAATAAAAAGATTGCTTCGCTCTGCTCGCAATGACGGTCAAAACTTGTTATGGATGCGGTTTTGGGTTAGGATTTTTTGGATTTCGTCATGGTCGTAGTAGATGAGGCCTCCTATTTTGGTGTAGGGCAATGTGCCGTTGATACGCAGATTTTGAAGTGTGCCCGGAGAGATATTTAGTAACTCTCGTACTTCAGGAGATTTGAGCCATTTTTTGGTATTGAAACCGGATTGGTGGTTGATCATTGCTTTGATGTCTTCCAATAATTCATTTTTGAAATCTTTTAGGTCTTCTGTTGTGATGATGTTTGCTGCCATTTGTGCAAATTGTTTGGTTAATAATTAAATAGATCCTTAATAATTCCTCGCAATGTTTCGATGCTTCGGCAAGCTCAGCACAGGCGGAGCTCAGCATGACATTTCTTGGGTGACAAAGTCAAACTCCCCATCCGATTCCATCGGACACCCCTCTTAGGCTTAAGAGGGGAGCCTTTGGAACGGATTGGTTTCACCAAATCGTTGAGTTGACTTTCGTGTGGCAAAAATGAATTAGTTTGTTGGGTAAAATGCACAAGTAACACCTACAGTGGGTGATTTTTATTTTAATAAAAATTAGATGTTTTTGGCAAAAATTGACATGTAACATGTTATATAGAGCAGCTTAAAAGCATATAAAAAACATATTTTACAAAAACACCCAAGTTGGGTATTACTTGGGTGTTTTTTGATATCTATTTTTCTAAATTTATGTTAACTAATAGGCCAGTCAACTTGAAGTGCTGTTATTTAGTTTTTGAGTACATCATCTTGGTTGTCCATGTATTTATTCAATGATTCTTTAAGTGTATCCAAAAACTTGGTGCGGTTGATCTTTCGCCCTTTAATTTCTCCAAATGCGTGATAGAAGTCGTTGTTTTTTATATTAAACAAATTTTGCATAGATAGTGCCAATTCTCTTATGTCGATATTACCATTGTTAATCCTACCTGTTGTATATAATGCATAGGTCAACTCGACAAACTCCCTATAAGACCCTGTCCAATTGAGTTGCGGTTCATTTTGAAAAGGATTTATGGATGACATTTGTTGGTGTGGGTTCTCGAACTGGTGTATTTCATTTTTGAGGTATTCGATGAGTCTTGTGAACGCCATTATGGTTGCTACAGAAGTATCATGACTGCTAGAGAATTGTTCATCGGTAAAAAAGTGGAACGCCTCTAAATTCAAACGGATGGTTTTATTGATATTTAGAAAATATTGCTCATCAAGATTGGTTGAGCCGCTTTTGTAATAATGATAAAACTCCAGGTTATTGTAGAAATAGTTCTGAAATTCGGCTATGTACTTTTTTAAATGTCTTACCTCCTCTTTTGTTCCTTCTTTTGGTCGTTTTGATTCTATGTAAAGACGTTTTATATAAAAAATGAGATAGCTTAAGACCCTTGGTTTAATGTGCTTATAAAACTCTATTTCACTTTGTTTATCCTTAAAGGGGTGCTTTTCTCTATAGGCTCTTAATTGTTGTAATGCTATTTTACATTTAATGATGCTTTGTTCGGATAGGGTGTGTAAATTGTTGGTGTTGGTTTCCAGTGCTTTGAGGTCATACTCAAGAGTAGCAATGAGGTTGTAATACGTTTTCAAATAGTTTTTGTTAAGATTAATGCATAAGCTGTTGGGTTTCTATATTTTCTATAGAAAACCAATTATATTATTAATTAATCCCTTCTCAAATCTAAATAAAAGAATTTAATTTTTATGAACTCATATTTACAATTGATATGTTTTTATTAATTAGTTGAACATTATTTATATAATTTGATTAGCGGTTTTTAGCTAATTTCTCATGATTGTAAATAAAACCTAATTGTTTTTCTAAAAGCATTTTTTTAAGATTTTGCATATCATCGCTTACTTTTCTTTCAATTACCCGAGCATAAATTTGAGTAGTTGCTATTTTGGAATGGCCCAATAGTTTAGATACAGTTTCAATTGGTACCCCATTGGAAAGTGTTACTGTTGTGGCAAATGTGTGTCGCGCCATATGGAATGTTAGGTTCTTTTTGATGCCGCATAGATGTGCTATTTCTTTTAGGTAACTGTTGGTTTTTTGATTTGAAAACCTTGGAAACAAGGTGCTCGATACTACTGCTCTTGGGTCATCTTGATATTTATTAATGAGTTCTTTAGCGGTATCCAGTAATGGAATTTTTACTAAAGTATTTGTTTTTTGTCTCTTAGTCATTATCCAATCATTGCCATCAATTCCCTTTAATATATGGTCTTTATTAAGTTGGTTGATATCGATATAGGAGATTCCGGTATAACAGCTGAATACAAATATGTCCTTTATGATGTTTAAACGATTTACGGGGCTATGGAATTTCTCTATAGCATTTAACTCATCACTAGTTAAAAACTCTCGCTCTTTTTTTTCAAATGAAGATTTAAACCTCACAAAAGGATCGCGACCAATCCATTCTATGTGATATGCCATAGTTACCATCTTACGTAACCGTTGCAAATGCTTCATCACGGTATTGTTGCTAATTATACGTTGATGATCTTTTGGTTCATGTGATTTCAAAAAATGCTCAAACCCTATGATAAAGGAATAGTTTAAAGTATCTAGAAATGTATTATCAGTCTTAAACTTGGCCAACAAATACTCCTTGAGATACCTTTGAGTGGTCTTATAATGCTTCATCGTGTATTTATTGAGTTTGTTTTCGGAAATGGCATTGTGGTAGTCGAATAGCTCCAATAAGGAGTGGCTTGTTTCGTCTTCACCCAAGTACCGTGCTTTAATGGATAGTGCTGTAATTAACTTCTTTTCTTTTAAAAGACTTTCTTGCGCTTCGTATATTAATATTCGAACCTGGTCTAAAAATCTATTGAATACTCTAGATTGCTCCTTTGTTCCTTTGGCCTTACCAGATGAAGCATCCCAATCTGATACTTCAATTTTACGTTGTAAACTAATGTTAGCTCTTTTGCCATTAACTGTGATTCGAGCATAAACTGGAACTTGATTGTCTTGAATACGAGAAGTGTTAGCCCAAAATAGTAGGCTAAATGTTGACCGATTTTTCATAGTTGTCGTCGTTTAATTATACATTTTACTAAAGACGAAAGTCAAATCAACTATTTGAAATACAGTATTTTAAGGCCTTATTCGGTCAACACTTTTTTCATTTTATTCTGTTGACCGAATTGTGAACCAAAGATATCAAATCATATCAAAATTTATGATATCCTAAAAACTATAAAACCTTGCAAATCATATAGTTTGCAAGGTTTTGATACGTTTTGAAAACGTTTTTGTGATCGCGACAGGATTCGAACCTGTGACCGTCTGCTTAGAAGGCAGATGCTCTATCCAACTGAGCTACGCGACCCTTCAAGAATTAAAATTCTGAAATCGTTGTGATCAAGTTTTTAGACATAATGATCACTAATTTGTTTGGGCGTCACTCCTTTTGAACGTGACGACCTCTTTTTTGTCGGGGTGGCAGGATTCGAACCTGCGACCTCCTGCTCCCAAAGCAGGCGCGATGACCGGGCTACGCTACACCCCGATTAGGTGTTAAATAATTTGCGGAGAGACGGGGACTCGAACCCCGGCGACAGTTTCCCGTCGACAGATTAGCAATCTGCTCCATTACCACTCTGGCACCTCTCCTAAATATTGTAAAGAACTTTTCTGTAAAAGCGGATGCAAATGTAACTTTTCATTACAAAGAACGCAACTATTTTTTGAACTTTTTCCCAATTAATTATTCAGGATACTCAATTCGCAAATGAAAAATATTGGCGAGCTTAATTTTCAGTACTTTCTTTATGGATTGTATCTCCTTAAAAGTGATGTTAGCATTTAAAAATTGACCACTTTCCATTTGTTTTCCAATTATAGACTCAACAAACTTGTCTATTTTAGGTGTTGAAGGTTCTTTTAAACTTTTGGATGCAGCCTCAACACTATCACACATCATTAGAATTGCTGTTTCTTTACTAAAGGGTTTTGGCCCAGGGTATCTAAATTCTTCTTTATCTAAATCTTCATCCAATTCCTTTTCTTTATTGTAAAAATAGTAAACAAGACTTGAGCCATGGTGTGTTCTAATAAAATCAATTACCCGATCTGGCAGATTATTTTTCTTTGCAATTTCAATACCATCAATGACGTGATCTATAATAATTTTAGCACTTTCTTTTGCAGATAATTCGTCATGCGGATTAATTCCCGTGGATTGATTTTCGGTAAAATAAGTTGGATTCTTCATTTTACCAATATCATGATAAAGTGCTCCAACCCGTACTAACATAGCATTGGCTCCTATTTCATTGGCTGAAGCTTCAGCTAAATTAGCCACATTTAATGAATGATGAAATGTGCCTGGTGCTTTGTTTGATAACTCTTTTAATAATTTCGTGTTGGTATCCGATAATTCGAGCAAGGATACGTCTGATACCAAACCAAAAACCTTTTCATATATGTAAATCAATGGTTGTACAAATAAGGTTGCTAATCCGCATAAAATAAATAAACCAAAGGTTTCAAAATTTAAATTGTTCACTGATCCTTCGTGAATTACAAAAAAGGCAAAATAGGCTATGATATAAATTAGGGTAATTTGCCCAACTGAAATAAAGAGATTGGCACGCTTATAAAGTTCTGAAACCGTTAAAATAGTTACAATTCCGGCAATGATTTGCAAAAACATGTATTCATAACTATTAGGAACAACAAAGCCTAATAATAAAACGGTTAAAACATGTGCAAATAACCCCAATCTTGCATCAAAAAAAGCTTTGAATACTAACGGAAGCACACATAATGGTATAACGTAGACGTATTTTGAGTTGTAGTTAATAATCAAAGTTGTAAGAAAGATCATTAAAAAAATGTTGAAGAAAATAAAAGTGACTTTAGTATTGTCCAAAAACACTTCCATTCTGTATTTCCTTAAAAACAATAAAAGCATTAATAAGGTCAATGAAACTAATACTGTATAAGCAAAAATAACCCAGTTATAGCCTGACTCTGTCCACACTTGGGACTCATATTCAGACTGTAATGATTTAAGGATATCATATGTATTAGCATCTATAATTTCACCCTTTGAAACAATAAGCGTCCCTTTTTCGATACTTCCTCGTGTTGGAGAAATTTTATTTAATTCTTCTTGTGATGCTTTTT
Organism: Geojedonia litorea; assembly: GCF_042654525.1. Lineage (NCBI taxonomy): Bacteria > Pseudomonadati > Bacteroidota > Flavobacteriia > Flavobacteriales > Flavobacteriaceae > Geojedonia > Geojedonia litorea. Next base: position 14,687 of record NZ_JBHSGP010000024.1, on the reverse strand, counting down.
CCGTTAAAGAAACATTGAGTTTGACATTAGGTTTAATAATATCAAAGTATAAGGATATTAGGCTTGGCGCATATTTTGAATAGCCTTTCAAATCTAATTGGCGTTCGGTTATACTTCGAAACGAATTCAAACTTGTAAAATCGGAAAATAGGGCTTCTTCTTTTTGAACTTGATTCTCAAGCAGAACTACTTTTTTATCGGCCTCGTAGTTGTAATCTTCATCTAGTATTCCTGGATCATAAAGGTCCACTAAAATTTCTATCCCGATATTATATAGTCGTTGATCAAAACTCCTTGTTGAATCAACAATGACTTCACGAAACTGGGTTTTATAGGCTTCAAAAACATCAGCTTCAATAGTGGTGTTTATATCAAAATATACAGGGCTATTTTGCGTAAGAGCCAAACGCTCCTTCTCTAGTTCTTCGGAAGATTTTTTAATGGCGAAATCAAAAGGCGCTAATAAATTTTCAGACTGCCAGGGCTTCCCTTTGTCAAAATTATATTTAAACTTTCCGCTTTTTGGAAACAGGTAAACGATTAAAAAAGTCGTACTGAAAAATAAAAGCACTTTATAAGCCAAGGAATGATTTCTATAAAGCGCATTAATAAAATCTTTCATGCAGAAATTGAGTTTAGATTCAAAAGTAATAAATTAATAAAGTACTTTGAGCTTAAATAGAGTAATTCATTCATTTTTAAGAGTTGAAGTTAAAACACATTCATTGACTTTATTTAAACCCGAGGTTAATCTTAATTCGTTCTATAGTCTCCTAAAATTTGATTAATTTTACGGCTGTAAAAATCAAATGAATTGAAAATGAGTAAAGAGGTCGTTATCGTATCAGCAGCAAGGACACCAATTGGTAGTTTTTTAGGTAGTCTTTCAACAGTGCCAGCTCCTAAATTAGGTGCAATTGCCATTAAAGGCGCACTTGAAAAAATCAGCTTAAAACCAGAACTCGTTGAAGAAGTGTTAATGGGAAATGTAGTTCAAGCAGGAACTGGTCAAGCACCAGCAAGGCAGGCAGCTATTTATGCAGGAATACCAAACACTGTACCTTGTACAACTGTTAATAAGGTTTGTGCTTCAGGAATGAAAGCTGTGATGCAAGGCGCGCAAGCTATTGCACTTGGTGATGTTAATATCGTAGTTGCTGGTGGTATGGAGAATATGAGTTTAATTCCCCATTATTTTCATGCGAGAACAGGAACTAAATTTGGTCCATCTACACTTGAAGATGGCATGCAAAAAGACGGTTTAGTTGACGCCTATGATCAAAATGCTATGGGCGTTTGTGCAGATGCTTGTGCAACTGAATATAATTTTTCGCGTGAAGATCAAGATGCTTTTGCCATACAGTCCTATAATAGATCAGCTAAAGCCTGGGAAACTGGAAAATTTGATAATGAAGTAGTTCCTGTTGAAGTGCCACAACGACGTGGTGATGCCATAGTAGTTTCTAAAGATGAAGAATATACGAATGTGAAATTGGAAAAAATTCCTTCTTTGCGTCCCGCTTTTACAAAAGATGGAACAGTTACAGCTGCTAATGCCTCAACAATAAATGATGGTGCTGGCGCGGTTGTTTTAATGAGTAAGGAAAAAGCAATGGAACTTGGAATAAAACCATTGGCAACTATAAAAAGTTATGCCGATGCCGCTCATGAACCAAAATGGTTTACCACAGCTCCTGCTAAAGCACTTCCAAAGGCATTAGATAAAGCTGGAATTTCATTAAACGATGTGGATTTTTTTGAATTTAATGAAGCTTTTTCAGTAGTTGGTTTAGCCAATATGAAATTACTTGGTTTAAATGATAGTAATGTCAATGTTAATGGTGGTGCAGTGTCACTTGGTCATCCTTTGGGATGTTCTGGAGTTCGAATTATAATTACTTTATTAAATATTTTAGAACAACATAATGCAAAAATTGGTGCTGCTGCTATTTGTAATGGCGGCGGTGGTGCATCTGCAATTGTTATAGAGCGTAACTAAATATTATTGATGCAATACGGAATTTGTAATTTAAGCATTGTGCCTTTAAGGCCTGAACCTTCAGATAAAAGTGAATTAATCTCGCAACTCCTTTATGGAGATATATTTAAAATTCTTGAGCAACGTAAATCATGGAGTCGAATTCGTTTAGCATTCGATAAGTACGAAGGTTGGATTGATAATAAACAGTATACAGAAATTACTGAAGATGACTATAAAGCCTTAAATTCACAGGCACTCAAGCTTTCAACTGATCTAGTTGAGTTTGTTGAAAATGAAAATCATCAACTTTTTACAATTCCAATGGGATCGTCCTTGAATGGATTAAAGTTATTGAATCATACTCACGAAGGTAATCATACAAATAAACAATTACCTAAATCACACTTAATAGAAACGGCTTTCACCTACCTTAACACACCTTACCTTTGGGGTGGAAAAACGCCTTTTGGTATTGATTGCTCAGGATTTACTCAAATGGTATATAAGCTTAATGGATACAAATTACTGCGTGATGCTTCACAGCAAGCCACACAAGGTGATGCTTTAAGTTTTATTGAAGAGAGCGAGCCTGGAGATCTTGCTTTTTTCGACAATAGCGAGGGACATATTACTCATGTGGGTATAATTATGGAAGATAATTACATCATCCATGCACATGGTAAAGTTAGAATTGATAGGCTGGACCATTCAGGAATTTATAATGTAGACAAAAGCATGCATACCCATAAGCTTCGAGTTATTAAAAAGATTATATAAAAAAAGCTGCAATTATTTTGCAGCTTTTTTATATAATTAAATGTCCTTTTAATTTAGTTTCCGTTCTCTAAAGCCTCAACTTTAGCTTTCATTTCTTTGAACTTAACAGTATCACCAATAGCACTGTAAATATTCATTAAGGTTTTAGCGGTAGACACATTAGGTTTAATTTTATAAGCTTTTTCTAAATATGGAATTGCATCTCTATAGAGATCCAATCTTGCTGCTTTATACTCATCATATTTTTTATTATCTGCTGCTGAATTCCCAAGAGCATTCATTTTTTCAATAATTTCTTCATCCTTTGCAAGAATTAATACTGCCATATTATTTTGTGCATCAGCATATTCTGGATTTAATTCAATTGCTCTTGCATAGTACTTTTTAGCAGCTTCGTTATCACCACCTTCAGCTGCTATAACGCCTAGATTGTATTGCAATTCGGCATTATCAGGATCTTTTGTAGTAGCTTCTTCCATTAAAACTTTAAATTCATCTCTATTTCCTAACTTTAAATGCACGTTAGCTTCAGTAATAAGAAGATTTAAATCATCAGGATCTTGTTGACGAGCATCTTTAATAGCAGAAATCGCTTTTTCGTTATCACCTTTACTTACATAAATAAGAGCAATATTTTTCATGATTTCTGAAGCTTTAGATTCGCTTTTCTTATCTTGAGGTTTGATGTAATCCCCAGATTTCATTGCAATATCTCTCATGCTTTTATTAGTAAAATTTTCTTCTTCATTAGTTTCCTTATTTACGGCAGTATATTCCATTTCTATACCGGTGAAACCTAAAGCTTTTAATTCTTCATAAAGACCTAATGATTTATCATAATCTTGTGCTGATACTGCGGTAGAAGCAGCATAATATAGATAGACTGTATCTTTTAGAGACATTCTATAAGCTTTCTCAAAATGATCTGAGGATTTGAGATATTGTTTTTGTTCTAGAGCAGTTTGACCTTTTGTTAAAAAGTTGCTCAACATTTGCGTTTTAATTTCATCAACTTCAGAGCTGTATTTTTCTTTACCAGAATCGGCTTCAATCTTTTTTACTTTTGTAAAACTTTCAATGGCCGCATCAATGTCAGCATTGGACCCAGCACCATTAGCATACAATGCTTGTCCTTTTAGGAAGTAATATTTGGCTTGGGTTTTTTCGTCAGCAGAACCAATTAATGATTGTGCCGCATTTAACGCAGATTTAGCTTCTGCGAAATTATTATCTTTTAATGCTTTTTCAGCAGTTTTTATTTCATCTTTCTGTGCGAAAGAAAAACCACTAACCATAAGGGCTAAAGCAATGATTAATCTTTTTTTCATTTTAGTTAAATTTAAGTTTTTGAGTTAATTATTATTTTCGTCTTGTGAATTATCAAGAGTTGTGCCATTTTCAGAATTGCCTTCTACATCCGGGTTTTCAAGTGTGTCAGAAATGTCTTCTTCGTCTTCATCTCGCATCACTTTCGCGACCGCAGCAATAGAGTCGTTTCCTTTCAAGTTGATTAATTTAACACCTTGAGTGGCTCTTCCCATAGTTCGTAAGTTAGCAACTTCTAGTCTAATAGCAATACCAGATTTGTTGATAATCATTAAATCATCATCATCTGTTACTGTTTTTATGGCTACAAGATTACCAGTTTTTTCGGTAATAGAAATAGTTTTTACACCTTTTCCACCTCGATTGGTAATACGATAAACTGGTTCACCATCTTCCGGATCATCAATGAATGTTCTTTTGCCATAACCATTTTCTGAAACAACCAAAACAGTTTCTTCTTGTGGATTTTCTACAGCAACCATACCTATAACTTCATCTTTATCGCTGGCTAGGGTAATTCCTCTCACACCAGAAGCATTTCGACCCATAGGTCTTGTTTTGCTTTCTTCGAATCTAATCGCTTTTCCTGAACGTAAAGCCAACATTACCTGACTATTTCCAGTTGTTAATTTAGCTTCAAGAAGTTCATCGTCTTCCTTAATAGTTATAGCGTTAATTCCATTAGTTCTCGGACGAGAATATTGTTCTAAAGATGTTTTCTTTACTTGACCTTGCTTTGTGGCCATGATCACATAGTGACTGTTGATGTAATCTTCATCTTTCAGATCTTGAGTACATATGAAAGCCTTTACTTTGTCATCTTGTTCAATATTAATAAGGTTTTGAATTGCTCTTCCTTTAGAAGTTTTACTTCCTTCCGGAATTTCATAAACGCGCATCCAGAAACATTTTCCTTTTTGAGTAAAGAACAACATATATTGATGATTTGTTCCTACAAATAAGTGTTCAAGGAAATCTTCATTACGAGTTGTTGATGCTTTTTGCCCAACCCCTCCTCTATTTTGAGTTTTGTATTCGGTTAAAGAAGTACGCTTGATATAACCAGCATGAGAAATAGTAATCACAACTTGTTCATCTGCAATCATGTCTTCGATACTCAAATCTCCCCCAGCATATTCAATGATAGAGCGACGCTCATCACCATATTTATCTTTAACTACAATAAGCTCGTCCTTAATGATTTGCATACGACGGTCTTTTTTATCAAGGATGTCTTTTAAATCCTCAATAGTCTTCATCAACTCATCATATTCTGAACGTAGTTTGTCTTGCTCTAAGCCTGTTAATTGACGCAAACGCATCTCCACAATAGCTTTAGCCTGAATTTCTGAAAGCTCAAAACGCTCTATTAATTTCTCACGAGCTTCATCTGCATTAGAAGATGCACGAATTAAAGCGATAACTTCATCAATATTATCTGAAGCAATAATTAAACCTTCTAATATATGAGCACGTTCTTCAGCTTTTCTAAGTTCATAAACAGTTCTACGTGTAACTACTTCATGGCGATGTTCAACAAAATGATGAATGAGCTCTTTTAAATTTAATAATTGAGGTCTACCCTTTACTAATGCAATATTGTTTACACTAAAAGAAGATTGTAGCGCGGTATATTTATAAAGAGTATTTAATACAATATTTGGTATGGCATCACGCTTTAATACATATACGATACGCATCCCATTTCTATCAGATTCATCACGAATAGTAGAAATGCCATCAATTTTTTTGTCATTTACCAGATCCGCAGTTTTCTTAATCATATCAGCCTTATTGACTTGATAAGGAATCTCTGTAACAACTATAGATTCACGACCTTGTACTTCTTCTATATTAGCTTTTCCTCTAATGACGATTCGTCCTCTTCCCGTTTTAAAAGCTTCACGGACCCCATCGTAACCATAAATAGTACCTCCGGTAGGAAAATCGGGAGCTTTTACATGAGTAATCAACTCGTCAATTTCAATATCAGGATTGTCGATGTAGGCTATTGTACCGTCAACAACTTCACTCAAATTGTGAGGAGGCATATTTGTGGCCATACCTACAGCAATACCAGATGCACCATTAACTAATAGTCCTGGGATTCTAGTAGGAAGAACTGTAGGTTCTTCTAAAGTATCATCAAAATTTAACTTATGGTCAACAGTTTCTTTATCAATATCTGCCAACATGTCTTCAGAAATCTTACGCATCCTTGCTTCTGTGTAACGCATAGCCGCAGGACTATCGCCATCTATAGAACCAAAGTTACCTTGACCATCTACTAACATATAGCGCAAACTCCATTCTTGAGCCATACGTACCATAGTATCATATACCGAGGTATCACCATGTGGGTGGTACTTTCCTAAAACTTCACCAACAATTCTTGCTGACTTCTTGTGTGCCGTATTAGATCTTACACCTAATTCATGCATACCATACAAAACACGTCTGTGAACTGGTTTTAAACCATCTCTCACATCTGGTAAGGCACGTGACACAATGACCGACATTGAATAATCAATGTAAGCCGACTTCATTTCATCTTCGATGTTAATGGGAATCAGTTTTTCTCCTTCAATCATATATAAATTAATTAGATTTTTTGTAGGTTTTCAAATCGTGCTAATATAAGTATTTTGATAGTTGTTGCTCAACTTTATGAGGTCTTTTTTAGTGTTTTTTATTAACAATAATTCTAGGCTTTTATTTGATAAGTATCCTGTTAAATGTTTTGAATTTTTAAAGTTTTTTCACTCTATTAGCCAATATGAAAACATTTAGGGTATAGTTTTTGACTTTATATATTTGTTTTTACTATTTTTAATGCAGAAAGGATTTTATTATGGATGATAATTTTTCACCAAGAGTCAAAGATGTAATTGCTTACAGTAAGGAAGAGGCATTACGTTTAGGCCACGATTTTATAGGGACCGAACATTTAATGTTGGGGCTACTTCGTGATGGCAGTGGAAAAGCAATTGATATTTTAAGCGCCTTACAAATTGATCTCAATCACTTAAGGAGAAAAGTTGAAATATTAAGCCCGGCGAATCCAAATAGTGGAATTTCTTCTAATGAAAAAAAGAACCTACACTTAACCAGACAAGCCGAGCGTGCCCTAAAAACTACATTTTTAGAAGCCAAGCTTTTTCAAAGTACTTCAATAAATACAGCACATTTGTTGCTTTGTATATTAAGAAACGAAAACGACCCTACTACCAAACTTTTAAATAAGCTCAAAGTAGATTATGATAATGTAAAAGAACAATTCAAATTTATGATAACAAGTGATGATGATTATATAGATGCACCAAAATCTGAATCTTTTTCTGATGACGATGATGCACATGAGGAAGACGATGCTAAACAAAATCCATTTAGTCAATCGAGTTCAAAATCTACTAAAAAGTCTAAAACCCCTGTACTAGATAACTTTGGAAGGGATTTAACCGCATTGGCTGAAGAAGATAAGTTAGACCCTGTTGTGGGACGAGAAAAGGAAATACAACGTGTCTCACAAATATTAAGTCGTCGCAAAAAAAACAACCCTTTATTAATAGGTGAACCAGGAGTTGGTAAATCGGCCATTGCCGAAGGCTTAGCTTTACGAATAGTAAAACGAAAGGTATCTAGAATCTTGTTTAATAAACGTGTTGTAACTTTAGATTTGGCGAGTTTAGTAGCAGGAACAAAATATAGAGGACAGTTTGAGGAGCGAATGAAAGCTGTGATGAATGAACTTGAAAAAAATGATGATATAATTTTATTCATAGATGAAATTCACACTATTGTGGGGGCTGGTGGAGCAACTGGAAGTTTAGATGCCTCCAATATGTTTAAACCTGCTTTAGCTCGGGGAGAAATTCAATGTGTAGGCGCCACCACTCTTGATGAATATAGACAATATATAGAAAAAGATGGTGCTTTAGAGCGACGTTTTCAAAAAGTGATTGTTGAACCCACTACAGTTGAAGAAACGATTCAAATTCTTAATAATATTAAGGAGAAATATGAAGAGCATCATAATGTAGAATACACTGAAGAAGCTATACAAGCCTGCGTAAAATTAACAAATCGTTACATGACTGAACGGTTTTTACCAGATAAAGCTATTGATGCATTAGATGAAGCCGGATCACGTGTTCATATCACAAACATTGCAGTTCCTAAACAGATTCTTGAGTTAGAAAAGAAACTTGAAGAAGTTAAGACTACCAAAAATTCAGTGGTCAAAAAACAAAAATATGAGGAAGCTGCGAAATTGCGTGATGACGAAAAACGACTTGAAAAGGATTTAGCCCTGGCACAAGAAAAATGGGAAGAAGAAACTAAACTTCATAAAGAAATTGTAACTGAAGACAATGTTGCTGACGTTGTTTCAATGATGACTGGTATTCCTGTCAACAGAATAGCTCAAACAGAAAGCAATAAATTAGCCAAACTTCCGGAACTTATTAAGGGTAAAGTTATTGGCCAAGACGAAGCGGTTGCTAAAGTTGTAAAAGCTATACAGAGAAATCGAGCTGGATTAAAGGATCCCAACAAACCTATTGGTTCATTTATATTTTTAGGTCAAACTGGTGTTGGTAAAACGCAGTTGGCCAAGGTATTAGCCAGAGAATTATTTGATAGTGAGGATGCGCTGGTACGCATTGATATGAGTGAGTATATGGAAAAATTCTCTATTTCTCGTCTTGTTGGAGCACCTCCTGGTTATGTAGGTTATGAAGAAGGCGGTCAATTAACAGAAAAAATTCGTCGTAAACCCTACGCAGTGGTTTTACTAGATGAAATAGAAAAAGCCCATCCTGATGTATTCAACATGCTATTACAAGTACTGGATGATGGCTATTTAACTGATAGTTTAGGTCGAAAAATTGACTTTAGAAATACCATTTTAATAATGACTTCTAATATTGGAGCCCGAAAATTAAAGGATTTTGGTCAAGGCGTTGGATTTGGTACTGCTGCGAAAACCGCTCAAGCAGATGACAACTCAAGAAGCATTATTGAAAATGCGCTTAAAAAAGCTTTTGCGCCTGAATTTTTAAACAGAATTGATGATGTCATGGTATTCAACGCTTTAGAGCAAGAAGACATCAATAAAATCATTGATATAGAATTGGCTGCGCTAATCACAAGGATAAAAGATTTAGGTTATGAACTTAAATTGAGCAAAACAGCTAAAGCCTATATCGCTGAAAAAGGGTTTGATAAGCAATACGGTGCTAGACCTCTAAAAAGAGCAATTCAAAAATATATTGAAGATGCTCTTGCCGAAGAGATTATCAATTCAAAAATACAAGAAGGTGACAAAATAGTAATGGATTTAGATTCTAAAACTAATGAATTGACTATTAAAATTGAAAAGTCTGAAAAACAGACTGAATCTTAAGAGTTTAAATTATTTAATATAAAAACTCCTTTAGAAATAAAGGAGTTTTTTAAATATTCTATTTTGCTAAATTAATGATAGATATAATAAAAAATCAATATTCTGAAATTCAAATTTATGATAACTATATGATAGTAACCATGAATGAAGGTATTACTGTACTACCTAAACATAATCAAATCTTAATTAATATAGTAAACCGTTATTTTAAAAAAAAATCATTTGTTTATATAACTCACCGCCTAAATTCGTATTCTGTAGACCCTGCTATTTATTTTGAAACTAGTAAAATTCCAAATTTACTAGGCTTCGCTATAGTCTCTAAAAATTATAAAGCAAAGCTAAATGCTGAAATAGAAAAGCTTTTTTTCAATAAACCTTTTGAAATTTTTAATTCTATGGAATTGGCCATACTTTGGGCTAAAACTATTACTGGCACCAATCAATAAAAGCAATAATAGTTTGATAATTGTATATTATTTTTAGCCTTTTGTATGATTACAAGCTATCATACTAACAATCAATTAGATATTGTTAATAACTATTTCGTTGAACGCCTTATTTTTTTTATAAAAAAATTAGTTTTGCGAAAATATTTGCGTTTCAACGTCAAAATGATAGTTTTTAACGTATGTATTATAATATAGGGATTAAATTAATAGCAATTATTTTAAAGTTTAAGCAAGTTTTATCTTACATTATTGTAAAAAGTACAGTATTTCATCGATAAAATACTAATAAACAGGTTATTCTGTTGGATTGTTTATTTCTTTTTAATACGTTTATCCCAACTAAACCTATTATGTTATGAATAAAATTTTATGTTTTATGGGACTTTTTTGTGCAGTTTTCACAGTAAAGGCCCAGTGCGATGGAACCCTGCCTATTAATGAAGGCTTTAACAGTATCAGTACAATTAATAGTTGTTGGACTTTTCTGGACAATGATAATGATGGCAATAATTGGTACATTGAAAATTTGGGTGGCAATCCAGGATTAGTTTCTGCATCTTGGACTCCCGCAACAGGTCCTCTTACACCAGATAACTGGGTAATTACCAATGCTATTGATTTAAGATCATTTAGTTCGTCGTCTTCTATTCAAATTCGTTGGAAAGTTAGAACACCTGATTGGTCTTTTGATAAAGAAAGGTACTCTGTTTATGTAGCAACTGGAAATCAGATTTCAAACTTTTTGGCAAGTTCAGTAACAATGTTTGACGATTTAGATAATAGTGACGCTGCTGGTTTGAATTATGCAACAAGAAATCTTAATATTTCATCATTAGCTGGAAATATTGTCTATGTTGCCATTAGACACTATAACAGTACTGACCAAAATGAAATTAATATTGATGATTTTGAAATATTCTCTGGTAGTAGCTCTGGAGGCGGAGGAAATAATTGTATTCAATCTTCAGCTAATTTCAGTAGTAATAGCTTAAGTCATTTAGGAAGTGGCTCTAAATCAACTACATTAGTGTTACCAAATTTAGGTGAAAATATATCTTTTACTGTTGGTGATATTGATGAAAGAACCAAAGGTAAAGAAAGTTCAAAATATATTGAAAATGTTACCATAAGCTATAAAGATGGACTAGGTGTTTCAAGAATTTATAGATCATATAGTGGACTGAATGTAAGTTCAGCCGATGTAAACATACTGGATAAAGTACAGTCTATTACTGTAACTCTTGAGGATATATATAGTGGGAATTCTGATTCTAATTTGAGTGTAAGTTTAAGTTCAGTTAGTTATTGTAATATTGGATCTGCTCCTCCTCCATGTACCGATAGTGATGGAGATACTATTTGTGACACTTTAGACCAATGTCCAGGAAAAGATGACAGGATTGATGTCAATAACAATGGTATTCCTGATGGTTGTGAAAGTGGATGTGTTCAAAGCTCATTAAATTTCACAAAAAACCCATTGACGCATTCTGGTTCTGGATCTAATTCAACTACTTTAAATTTACCAACCAATAGTGAAGATGTAGTATTTACGATTAGTGGTTTAGACGATAAACTTAAAGGAAAAGAGAGTAATAAATATGTTGAAAAAGTTACCGTAACTTATAAAGATGGGTTAGGTTTAACTAAAACACATGGAACATTTAACGGCTCTAACATTGGCTCAACTTTAGTCGATATAAAAGGTAAAGTTCAATCTATTACAGTAAGTTTAACTGATGGGCAAAATGGTAATACAACTTCTACGATGAGCGTAGATTTAAGTTCTGTAACGTTTTGTTCCACTAGTACCGCCAGAACATCTGGTGAATTAAATACTGGGAAGACATCTAATAGTATTAGTGATGAACCGATAGAATCATCAATAAAGGTTTATCCAAATCCTGCTTCGGATGCATTATATGTAAAAAGTATTTCAAATGAAGGAAGTTCCAATATTTTACTCTATAATATTAATGGTACTTTAGTTCTTGGAGCAAAAATCGATAATTCATCAAATAAAGGTCAAAAAATTGATATTCAAAAGATACCTACAGGATTGTATTTATTGCGAATTGTAAATAACAACGGTGACGTCATAAAAACAGAACGCATAGTGATTAATTAATCAATAGATGTATTAATAAAGATTAAAACTGGTCATTGCTGTACTGTAATGACCAGTATTTGTTTTATGACATTAGATGAAGACACTTAAAATACTTTCATATTCCAGTTTCTCCTTTAATTGTATTCGATGAAATGAAAATATAATTTGGTTATCACAAAAAATAATCGATTACTTACAAATTAAAAACAAACCATTTGCCGTTGCGTTGATATTCAACAGTTTAATTATATATAAGTATTCTCAAACATCGATAAGCTTAATCCGAAAGTTAATTATATAGGCAACTTTTTATTTAAACTTGAAATAACTTAAAATTATTACAAATTATATTAAAGTATATTCTTACAATACTTACAAAATAACTGTATTTCATCGATTAAATACATAAAAATCGGTTTATATGTTGTATTTCAATATTATAAACACTATGTTTACACCGAATTTAACCTATTTAGATATGAAAAAAATACTACTTTTAACTATTGTTATAAGTTGGACTTTTAATAGTAGTGCCCAATGTAATTCTTCTTTACCAATCTATGAAGATTTCAATGATCCAAACACTATAAATGTTTGCTGGTCATTTATTGATAATGATACAGATGGATATAATTGGACTGTAACTAGTTTAGGCGGAAACAATGGCCTTGTATCTAATTCTTGGACTCCAAGCACTGGCCCTTTAAATCCTGATAATTGGGTTATAACAAATGCCATTGACCTGACATCATATAGTTCTGGTTCAGCTATTCAATTGAACTGGGATGTAAGAACTCCAGATTGGTCTTTTGATAAAGAACGTTATTCAGTTTATGCAGCCACAGGAAATCAAATTTCAAACTTTTTGGCAAGTTCAGTATCAATGTATGACGATTTAGATAACAGCGATGCAGCTGGTTTGAATTTTGCAAGTAGAAGTTTAGACTTATCATCACTCGCCGGTGAAACGATATATGTAGCTTTTAGACATCATAATAGTACTGATCAAAATAAAATTGATATAGATAATTTCACCATGTCAGGAACATTAAGTAGTGATGATTTTGCTAAACAAAATTTTAAGCACTATTATAACAGTACCAATGATAATTTGGTATTAAAGTCTTCAACCGCCCCTATTAGTTCTATTAAAATTTATAATATTTTGGGTCAATCAGTTGTTGATAAACCATTGTCAAAATCTAATGAAACTATAAATCTATCTACCTTAGTTGATGGCATTTATATTGCTCAAGTAGAAATAAACAATAGTACCAAATCAATTAAATTTTTGAAACAATAGAATAGTTTTATATAATTTTAAGTTAGTCAAATGTAAAAGAGCGACCATTAACGGTCGCTCTTTTATTTTTAATTGATGATGTTCTAAAACTTACCGTTGTCTATCAAGGCTTGAAGAAGAAACAATTTTCTTAACAACAGTTCCCTCATTAGTAGTTAACCTTACAAAATACATTTGGTTATCTGCTTTTGAAAGATCTATGGTTGTTCTACCTACAGATCCCTTAACATAATTTCTGTCAAGTGACGCTCTCACTAGAGTTCCTTTAACATCAAAGACCTCTATTTTAACATCTGTTTCATACTCAAATAAGTATTTCACATTAATCTCATTTTCAAATGGATTTGGATAGGCAGTAAAGTCTGCTACTCTACCAAAGTCTGATACTTCAACTTTACATTGAGGATCTACTCCACCATTGAAGTTTCCTTCTTCAAATGGAGAACCTGGAATATAACTTCCTTCAGGAATATCTTCTCCACAAGCAACTGCATGCGCAATAATGTAGAATCCTCCTGTAACGGTTATCTCATCGGTTTCAGTACTCCATTTGTCGATATGACCTAGCCCGTCTGCAACAAAGGTATATTGACCAGGTGCAACGGTTTTTTTACCATTATGCTTAGGATAGAGTTCACAACCGATATATAAATGCGCTTCATCGATACCATAGCCGGGCTCCATATCATACTCAACATTAACATAACCTTGATCGGTTGCGCCAATTTGTGTATATGAAACGGTAACTATTCCAACAAATGTTCCTTTTCCTAGATCACATTTTCCAGCACCTTGGTATAACTCTAAAGTATAAGTACCAAATCCAGAAATAAAGTTAGTCCATCCCCAACGGCTAAAACCATCTTGACGGAAACATCTGCTGGCACCAGAATCTACAGTACCTGCATCATCTATAAATACGCCAAAAGCAGTACCACAATCTACAATGCAATCTTGTACAGTTACTGTTACCATAGTATCACTTGCTGGGCAATCGCCATTGGCTGCAACTGTATATTTAAACCTATATGGGTTTAAATTCGCCGTTACACCTGTGAAGTTTACTGCAGTAGGATTAGTTAAATCAACGCCTGCTCCATCTAAATCTGTCCAAGTTCCTCCTGGATCAGCCCCTGTTAATAAAGCTGTTAAATCTACAGAACCTCCATTAATATTATCACCTTCACAGAATGCGGGTAAATCACTTCCAGTACCTGCTGTTGGCTGGCTGTAGATAATGATATCTACTGACTCATTATCACCTGGACAGTCACCATTGGCGGCTACTGTATACGTAAACGTATGGGTTGTATCTAGTGCATAACCACTTAAGT
>NZ_JBHSGP010000023.1:0-38415 GCF_042654525.1 Geojedonia litorea | reverse complement strand
TATCTGTGTATTGTGCAGCGATATCTGCTTCAGAAGGGCCAGCCGGGATGTCACTAAAACACAAATCTTGGTTTGTAGCACCAGTCGGGATTGTTCCTGTAAGCGTAGGAGGTGTTTTATCACCACCAGAATGGGTTATGGTTTGACCAGTTAATTCATTGCCACACGCATCAGAAACTTTAAATGTATAAATAACAGACCAACTACAATCATCACCATTAACGGCAGAAGTACTTGTTAAGGTTGCCGTTACAGCACTTGAATTGTCTGTATAGCCACTAGCAGCGACAACAGGATCAAACGAAGGAATTGAAGCTAAAGCGTCTGAAGCACAAGCATTAATATTATTTATACCTGTTGGAGGACTTCCAGATGGCGCTTGATTATCACCAGGTGCAACATATACTTCAGAAGATGTCGCATTACATCCATTACTATCGGTAACGTAAACTTTATAATAACCAGAGGGTAAACCTGTATAGCTTCCATTAGAGTCACCATTTGTAGCAGGTGAATCTGAAAATGAGCCACCAGAAGTTGATGAATATAACAAGTTATATGTAGCAGTGCCATACGCTCCTGAAATAGTAGCCGAGACGGTTCCATCATTTCCACCGGCACAGGTAGTATTAGTAGAAGAAATATTTGAAATAGTAAGATTGCAACAAACACCTACAGAGACAGTATCATTATGAGTGTCATTATCGCCATCGGCATCAGTTACCTTTAGGCTTACATTTTTAACTCCAGCACTCGTGTATGTAACCGTATGTGGTCCAACAGTATTTGCCGTTGCAGGTGAAGCTCCAGCACCAAAATTCCAAAGATATGATAATGTACCGTCTCCTCCTGAAGACTCATTTGTAAAAACGACAGTTTCAAAAGACCCATTGGTACAACTTTGGGTTGTTGAAAAATCTACAGCTAAAGGGGTATTAACAGTTAAAGGGGGTAAAAACTCTCCACTACACTTGCTACTTGAATTAGAGCAACTAGGCAAACCTCCAGCTTGTCCAGGAGATTGCCATGCTATATATATATCACGAAGTTCCAAAACCTCACCGCAAAGGTATATAGGAATTGGGACCATTCTATAATCATCTACAGCAATAGGACCGTCATGCCCACTACTTATCTTTAATGATGAAGAAGTAGGTAATCCATCTAATCCAATTTTTACATTGTCTTTAAATAAATTGAATTGAACAAATAAATCATGTTTAGAACTAGCCTTTATAATCTCGATCCATAGATAATATGAACTAATGGGATCAGGCACGGTGCATGATGATAATTTATTTCCAGCGGCATCAGCAAGATAAACTCCACCTATTTCAACATCACTGGAGCCACATCCTGCAACTGAACATGTTGGACTTGACATGGTCGGAGGCTGATTCGCAATTATTTGCGAAAACAGATTTGAGATTCCAAAGAATACGAATAGCAAACATATTATTGATCTTTGAAAGTTAGGATTGAATGTATTTGTTTTCATAAGCCCTTATTTAGCGATTGGGATTAATTAAGTCTTTGTTATTAATATAATAATGTTTTGTATTTTTAATACTACAATTAAATCATTTATCAAAACGCTGAAATTTATGAGGCCAATCGATACGACGATCAACAACAATAAAATTCAAATGCCTGATAATTAATACTCTATTAAATGAGGGAAGTACATTGTCGAGCAATGCGAAAATGGATGTATTAATATTTTTAAGATTTGGGATCATAATATTAATTTAATAGAACAAAGCAAATCATAACTCATCTCATAAGCAAAAATAAATGTTAAAGAGACGAAAATAATCGTTAAAACGGAATTATGCAACATTTTATCGAAAAAAATTGCATTTAATCGATACATTATGAAAAATATTACTTTTATACGCCACGCAAAATCGTCATGGGAGCACAATGTTAGAGATCAGGACAGACCGCTGTCAAACCGCGGTTTTACTGATGCTGAGCTTGTTTCAAAACAATTTGAAACTGCCTTATTTCATCCAGATGCAATTTTTTCTAGTCCCGCAAATCGGGCTTTAACTACTTGTAAAATATTTTTAAAAAATCTAAACATTTCTGATAACTTACTGACTATTAGTGATGATTTATACGATTTTGGAGGAGAAAGTGTGGTTCGGTTTATAAAAACTATCGACGAAAAACATAGTAATGTAATAATTTTCGGACATAATCATGCCTTTACATCTTTAGTTAATCGTTTTGGAGATCGCTATATTGGTAATTTACCAACCTGTGGTTTAGTATGGATTGCTTTTGATGTTCAATATTGGAGTGCAATTGACAAAGGAAAAACCAAACAAATTATTATTCCTAAAGAATTAAGGTAATTAGTAATTAACATAAATCTTCAATTAAAATGTAAAGGATTCTTTAGATTTATTTTTAATAAACCTGTGGTCCCGATTTAAAATATAAAATAGAATATATTTGTAAGAAATAAATGTATTCACTTAAATGACCAAGGATCAAAATATCTACATTAATAGAGAATTAAGCTGGCTGCAATTTAATGCCAGAGTATTGCAAGAAGCCAATGATGAAAATATCCCATTAATAGAACGAATTCGTTTTTTAGGAATTTTTTCAAATAATTTAGACGAATTTTTCAAAGTTAGATATGCCACTGTAAAGCGGATTGATGAAGCTGGTAAAGGGGGTAGAAGTGAATTGGGAGGTATCGTTGCAAGTGAACTTCTCGAAAAAATCACCGAAGTTGTTATCAAACAACAAAGTGAGAGTTTAGATATTCTTGAAGATATTCAGCTTAAATTAAGGGAAGAAAACATTCATATTATTAATGAAAATGAAATTAATGCGCAGCAACATAATTTTTTAATTGATTATTTTATTGAACACGTCAGTCCAGCTTTGGTGACTATTATACTTAATGATGACATTAAACTTCCAACTTTAAAAGATAGTGCCGCTTATCTCGCTGTGAAAATGGTACTTCATAATAGTGAAAAACAATATGCACTTATTGAAATTCCAAAAACAGTAGATCGATTTGTTGTTTTACCCAAAGTTGGCGACACCAATTATATTATCATGTTGGATGATTTACTTCGTCATTGTTTAAAAGACATTTTCAACATATTTGATTATACAAGTATATCGGCCCATATGATTAAAATCACTAGAGATGCGGAGCTTGATTTTGAAAGTGATTTCAGTAAAAGCTTTATTGATAAAATTTCCGATAGTGTAAAGCATCGACAAATAGGTGAACCTGTGCGTTTTGTTTATGATAAAACCATCAATGAAGAAACCCTTAAATATCTAATGGATAAAATGGGAATCGATTCTAATGATAGTGTAATTCCAGGTGGACGCTACCACAATAGACGTGATTATATGGATTTTCCGAGTTTAGGACGAACGGATTTATTATACCAAAAAATAGATCCATTACCCGTAAAAGGTTTAAGTCTTCAAGAAAGTATATTTAAAACAATTGCAGATAAAGATTATTTATTATATACCCCTTTTCATACGTTTTCATATATCGTTAAATTTTTAAGGGAAGCTGCTCTAGATCCACAGGTAAAAGTCATTAAAATTACAATTTATAGATTAGCTCAAATATCACATGTTGCGAGTTCACTTATAAATGCGGCTAAAAACGGAAAAAAAGTAACGGTGTCTATTGAACTTCAAGCCAGATTTGATGAGCAAGCCAATATTGATTACGCCGAACAAATGGAAGGTGATGGAATCAACCTGTTGTTTGGTGTAAAAGGACTTAAAGTTCATAGTAAAATGTGCGTGATTGAACGCGAAGAACAAGGCAAAATTAAGCGCTATGGATTTGTAAGCACGGGTAATTTTAATGAATCCACAGCAAAAATATATACAGATTTTACACTATTTACGGCTAATCAAAAAATATTAAAGGATATTAATAAAGTCTTCAATTTTTTTGAAACTAACTACAAAATTTATAGGTATAAACATATTATTACATCACCCCATTATACAAAATCAAAATTATTCAAGCTTATTGATAACGAGATTGAAAATGTAAAACAAGGTAAACCTGCCTACATGAAACTTAAGTTAAATAGTATTTCTAGCTATGTAATGGTAGACAAGTTATATGAAGCAAGTAGAGCCGGTGTTAAAATACAGATGGTGGTAAGAGGAATATGCTGTTTAGTTCCAGGAATAAAGGGTATGAGTGAAAACATTGAAGTTATTAGTATAGTAGGTAAATTTTTAGAGCATACCCGCCTTTATGTTTTTTGTAATAATGACGATCCACAAGTATATATTTCTTCAGCCGACTGGATGACAAGAAATATTGAAAATAGGGTAGAAGTTACTTGTCCAATCTATGATGAAGACATAAAGCAGGAATTGTTAGACATTTTTGATATCTGCTGGAGTGACAATGTTAAAGCGCGAATTATCAATGCAACTCAAGATAACACTTACAAACGAAATGATTTACCAAAAGTAAGAGCCCAATTTGCTACTTACGATTACTATTTAAAAAAATTACAAGATTAATGCTGACCATTAAGAAGTACGCAGCCATTGATATTGGCTCAAATGCTGTAAGATTATTGATTTCAAATATTATTGAACAAAAAGGAAAACCGACCCTGTTTAAAAAAAGCTCACTTGTAAGGGTGCCTATTCGATTAGGATCTGATGTTTTTGTAAACCATGAAATCTCTCTAGAAAATCAACAACGCATGATTGATACCATGGTTGCATTTAAACTACTAATGAAATCTCATAAGGTTTCAGTATATAAAGCCTGTGCCACATCAGCCATGCGAGAAGCTGAGAATGGTGCTAAAGTGTCTAAATTAATCGAAAAACATGCCAAAATAAAAATCGATATTATTGATGGAGAAGAAGAGGCCGCTATTATAGCAGCAACAGACTTACATTCTTATATCGATGACAGTAAAACCTATCTTTATGTTGATGTAGGTGGTGGTAGTACTGAATTTTCTATAATTAGACATGGCGAAACTATTGCTTCAAAATCATTTAAAATTGGGACGGTGCGATTACTAAATGATATGGTGCGAAATGAAACTTGGTTAGATTTGGAAACTTGGATTAAATTCCATACCAAAAATTTTGAAAAGATAGATTTGATTGGTTCAGGAGGAAACATTAATAAAATATTTAAAATATCTGGCAAGGCTATGGGTAAGCCGCTGACTTACTTCTACTTAACATCTTATTATAACAAGCTTCAAACGTATTCTTACGAAGAACGTATAACAGAATTGGATCTTAATCAAGATAGAGCTGACGTTATTATTCCAGCCACCCGAATTTATCTTTCTGCAATGAAATGGAGTGGCGCTAAAGATATTTATGTTCCTAAAATTGGACTTTCTGATGGCATAATTAAAAGTGTCTATTTTAATACAGTTTCGGGTGTAACGATGTCTTAATTAAGCATTTCATCTTTATTTTAATACGTCATATCTAATTTTTATGATTTGTTGGGGCATTTCAGTTTATATTCGAAATCTCAAATCAATTAAATTATGAAATCTATACTTACTACTTTAGTTTTTGTCCTTTTTGCTTTTACTGGCTATTCTCAAGACGATAAAAAGGAAGACAACAATTCAAAAGATGAAATAGAATTAAAAACCAAATATGGTGTAAGGTTGGCTTACAATATTTCTAACTTGGATTTTGAACCAGACCCTGACTTTGAAAATAAACATCGTAATAATATGGCCTTTGGTGGCTTTGTAGATTTTGCAGTTTCAAATTCATTCTCTATACTTACCGAATTACAATATTCTGCCGAAGGTGGAGGTAAAGATGAAACTTTACGTGTGTCTTACATACAATTGCCAGTCTTGTTTAAATTATATTTTGGTGAAAATTTCTCTGCTGGAGCAGGACCAATGGTTGGTATCAAAACATGGAGCTATGAAGATGGTTATAAAAATGTAGCCTTTTCTGGTGTTGCAGGTATAGAATATTTAATTACAGATATTCTGTTTTTAGATGCTAGATTTTCTTATGGGTTTAGTAATATTTTAGATAACGATGCTAGTTTTGAAGCCAAAAACACAAATATTCAAATTGGTGTTGGTTTAAAAATGTAAAATTATAACTTATATAAATAAAAAAACTCCAGTAAATTACTGGAGTTTTTTTTATTAACCATGAATGGTTTGCGATTTACTTAAATCTTTCATGATGTTGGCTTCAAAATCTAATAATTGCTGCCATTTTTCATCAACTTCTTTTCTATTGCCGTATTGGCGTGCAAAACCTAAAAACATGGTATAGTGATTGGCTTCACTAACCATTAATTTTCTGTAGAATTCAGCAAGTTCTTTATCTTTAAGCTCTTCAGATAATAGTCTGAAACGCTCACAACTTCTGGCTTCAATTAATGCTGCATACAACAAACGGTGCACCAATTGTGTAGTGCGACTTCCCCCTTTAGGGAAAAATGTGACTAATTGGATTACGTAGTCATCTTTGCGATCTCTACCTAATGTCCAGCCACGCTCTAATATTTTATCATGCACCATTTTAAAATGGCTAATCTCTTCTTTAACCAAAGCAATCATTTCCTGTACCAAATCGGTATATTCAGGAAAACTTACAATGAGTGAGATGGCTGTACTTGTTGCCTTTTGTTCACAATAGGCATGATCAGTAAGAATATCTTCAATATTCTTTTCAACGATATTTACCCATCTTGGGTCAGTAGGAAGTTTTAAACCTAACATAATTATTCAACTTAATTGCCCTAATTAATATCGAGCCCAAACGTTTTTTTTAAAAGTTCAATGTTTGGGTTCTTCTCTTTCATTTTTTCATACTTCTCGCGCGTAGTAAAAACATATTGTTTTGAAGCTTCTTCATTAACGGTTATATCTAGCTTTAAATCGAAGTTCTTTAAGGTCTTTCGCAAGTATTCCATTAAAGGAAATTGAGATTTTTCAAGTTCAAGTTTTAAAGTCTCATTTGGAAACTCTAAACCAATTTTTGTTCCATCAAGAACGGGTTGATTCATTTCTAACATGGAAGCCATAATTTTCTTTCCGCTGCCATGCAGGCCTTTTATGTAATCATTCCATGCTGTCATAAACATGTCTTCTGTGAAGTCTTCTTTAGGCAGATTTTCTTCATCAATAATAACCTCCATTTGTTTGATGAGATGCTCCTTTTTTGCTTTAATGCTTTTGAGAGACAAACCTGAAGTTCTTGGTGAAGGTCTGTTTAAATGGAGTTCTGGTAATGGTTCTTCAGCCTTTACTGGTTCTGGTGTTTCAATTTTATCTTGTACAGAAGGTTTTTCTTTTAATTCTTGCACCTCTACAACTGGCTCTGGCTTTACAACAGGAACAGGTTTAACACCTAAAGCTTTAAAGTATGATGGTGGAATTATGTAGTGCTTGCTATTTTTTTTTTCTCCATCAAAAGTGATAGAGGCTAATTGCATAAGGCATAATTCAACAAGTAAACGTTGATTTTTGCTGGATTTGTATTTGAGATCACAGTCATTGCATAACTCAATTCCTTTTAAAAGAAACTCTAATGAGGCTTTTTTTGATTGTTCTATATATTTAAGTGTGGTATCTTCTCCTACTTCAAGAAGCTCAACAGTTTTTGGGTTTTTACAAACTAGTAAATCTCTAAAATGAGAGGCTAAACCGGCAATATAATGATGGCCATCAAATCCTTTCGACAAGGTTGAATTGAACTGAATTAATAATTCTGGGATTTTGTGCTCCAAGATTAAATCTGTACTGGTGAAATAAGTTTCATAATCTAGTACATTCAAATTTTCAGTGACTGCTTGTCTTGTTAAGTTTTTTCCAGAAAAACTTACTACTCTATCAAAAATTGAAAGCGCATCGCGCATGGCTCCGTCAGCCTTTTGAGCAATAATGTGTAATGCGTCATCTTCAGCTGTGACACCTTGTTCTGTAGCTATATAATTTAAATAGTCTTTGGCGTCTTTTACTGTGATACGTTTAAAATCAAAAATTTGACAACGCGATAAGATAGTAGGAATTATTTTGTGCTTTTCGGTTGTTGCTAAAATGAAAATACAATGTTTTGGAGGTTCTTCTAATGTTTTAAGAAAGGCATTAAAAGCCGATTGCGATAACATATGAACCTCATCTATAATGTAAACCTTGTATTTTCCAACTTGAGGAGGAATACGAACTTGATCGGTCAAATTTCTGATATCATCGACTGAATTATTTGAAGCGGCATCTAATTCAAAAATATTAAATGCAAAATCCTCATCGTCTTTTTCAGTTCCGTCACTATTAATCATTTTAGCCAAAATACGTGCACAGGTTGTTTTACCTACACCACGAGGGCCTGTAAATAGTAGCGCTTGTGCTAAATGATTGTGTTCTATGGCATTTAGTAAGGTATTGGTAATAGCCTGTTGACCAACAACGTCTTTAAACGTTTGGGGTCTATACTTTCTAGCCGATACGATGAAATGTTCCATTGAAACTTATTAGAATCACAAAGTTAAAAATTCAATTCAGAATTAGGAATTCTCAATTCCCAAATTGGATGGAGTTATTAACAATTTATGTACTTTTGCCAACAAGTAAATCGCCTTATCGCTCCATGCTTTGGCGTGGGGAGGAAAGTCCGAACACCATAGTGCAACATAGTGGTTAATGGCCACCAGTCGTGAGATTAGGAAAAGTGCAACAGAAAGCAAGTACAGGTTATGCTGTAGTGAAATCAGGTAAACTCTATGTGGTGCAATGTCATGTATACCAACGTTTGAGGGCTGCACGCTCGATTGTTGGAGGGTAGACAGCTAAAGTGTACTGGTAACAGTACATTCAGATAAATGATAAGGGCTCATTCTTTTTTAGAATTCTTTTCTAAAAAAGAAAAGTACAGAATTCGGCTTATAGATTTACTTGTAAAACAAAAGTGCGGCTATTTAGCCGCACTTTCTGTTTTTATTGGCTTTTTATTAGTTTCCTGAATAACCTAAATCAGGTCTTACACTTCCTGAAAACTCTTCAAATTTTGAAGCATATTTCATCATGTTACCAAAAACTTTACCTGCTTCTTCACCCAATAATGCATCATTGGCTTTAGACATTTGAGCATGGTCTACATCGTCTTTCGACGATACTGCAACCAAAAAGAAATTGTCTTTACTACCAAAGCCACTGTGGTAAACCCTGTAATACATTTTGGAGTTTTTGCTCGCAAATAACTCCTTTACAGCTTTAATTGCGTCATAAAGATTTTTTCCATTCTCTGGCGTATGGTGTATAAAATAATACCTTCTGTTATTTTTACCCTCTTGGGTTTGGGAAATCCCATCTGGCATATAGGTAAGGCTTTCAGATAAATTTAGTACGTAATCATAATGAGAATCATAACATTTATTAAAACGCTCAAATAATTTACCAAAATCATCACCCATAGCTTTTGCCATGCCCTCATATATATTTTTATCTAAATCAGCGAAATTTTCCATTGGAGTAACCGACATGTATCTCAGATCACTTGTAACCGCTGTAATCCAGCTAGTCTCGGGTTTATGTTTTTTACAAGCTTCGATAAACTCTTTTGAGATTTGCTCATACTCTGCAGCCATTGAAGGTTTTACTTCATCAACGTGAACTTGGTAACGTTGTTGAGCCAATGAGACATTGAAGCCAAAGCATAATAGGATGGCAAATAAAACAATTGATTTTAAGGTTTTCATAATTATATAAATGATTGGTTAATATTTAATTTAAGGTATATCCTAATTGAGTCATCAAGTTAAGTTGATCATAAAAAAGATTTTCTTCATCCAATTTTCCGTTACCAGTAAAATGAAGACGAGAAAGTCCGTTGACTTTTACTGATTTACCGGTTGCTGCAGCTCCATTGAATTCACCGGTATTAGTACCTGTCATTTGCCAATGTACAAATAGGGTGTTGTTAAATATGGGTGATTTGTGAAGTAACTTTATTTTAAAATCAGGAAATCCAGTAAAAAAAACATTTAAATTACTAACTAATTCTTCTTTACTTCCTGCATCTTTAACATCATTCATATACCTTACGTATTTGTCATTTATTAAATCGTCTAATACAGCAGTATTTTTCTTGTTTAAAAATTCATTGATAAAGGTGTCAACTTGTCCATATATGACTTTGTCTTCAATAGGCAGATTGTTTGCTTTCTCTAATTCAGCCATTATTGCTGTTAAAGGTGCAGAATCATAGTACACATATTCTTCAACAATTTTACCATTCTCAAAACGGTATGTCGCATGACCTGGAATTGTTATTTCCTTGTCATGTCCTTGTACTTTTCCAACCCATGTTGGCCAAGTATTTACCCAAGTTTGGCCTTTTTTAGTGACTACCATTTCGGGATATATAGAATCTTTGAAGGTATACATTGAAAATAGTTCTCTACTTTCTTTTTCATAACTAATTGATTCATCAATTGAAATAGGGGTTAATGAATTCACATGGATTTTAGCTGTATCATTATAAATGGTTCTAACATCATCGAAGTTCGCATCTTGGAGGTTCTTAAATAATTGATGAATGGTCTCAATTTCAGTTGATTCATCAAAATAACGTTGTTCTTGATTTTGGCAGGCAGTGAATAGAACTAGAGCAAGTCCTACAAATAAGATTTTTTTCATTGTTAATGTGTTTAATTGGTTAATAGCATAAATAACCATAACTCAACTAATCAAAATGACAAGAGATTAGGAATGATAAATTTAGTCAACAGTAGAGACAGGGTTGTCTGTGAAGACTTCTAAAATACTAAAAATTAACGATATATGTAGGAAAAAACCAGACTTTTATTCATCGTCATACTCAAAAAAGCTAAAAACGCTTCCCCCGTAATGTTTAGAATAGGAATACTTTGGGAGAGAAGATAAGTCTGTCAATTTTGAATGTTCGACTATCAAAAGGCCATCAGGATCTAATAATTCATTCTTAAATATTAGTTCAGGGATTTTTGAAAACTGCTCTAAAGTAAATGCATAAGGAGGGTCAGCAAAAATTAGAGTTGATGTTGTTCTTGCTTTTTCTAAGTATGAAAAAACATCACTTTTTATGGCTTGAATGGGCATCTCAAAACTTTGAGCCGTTTCTGAAATAAATTTTATACAGCCAAAATGTTCATCTACTGCAGTTATATCTGTTGTGCCTCGAGAAGCGAATTCATAACTAATACTCCCAGTTCCCGAGAATAAATCCAGAACCGAAACTTCATCAAAATAATAGAGATTATTTAAAATATTGAATAGCGCCTCCTTGGCCATATCAGTAGTAGGTCTTACAGGAAGTTTTTTAGGCGCAGTAATCCGTCTGCCTTTATATTGTCCAGAAATTATGCGCATTAGCTAAAGCTATTTAAAATGAGGAAGTTATTATGCCGTTCATCAATTTGAAGTTTGCTCTCAAATTTGCATTTTAGAAGATTCTCTACCACCTCTACATGCCTTACATATTTATAAGCAATGTCATAAAGTTCATCACCTTTTTGAACGTTTCCTAATAATTTAATTTGAACTGTTTCAGGATCTAACTGTAACTGTTCTAGTGTAAATAAAATATAATATATAAAGTCTTCTTTGGATTGATATTCAAAAGTGTTGTAAAGTAACAATTGACCATTTTTTACTGCTATAATTTCAAAATGATCGTTTCCAACATGAATATAAACACAAGTATTGTTGGACCCTATTTCCTGATCTAATATAGTTTTAATTAAAATTGAAGCAGCATGCTTATAAACAAATTCTCCGAAGCGATCAAAGATGTAATTATTAATATTGACATAAGGTACAAACACAACAACACTGTTATGGTCCGATAGGTCATCAAAGGCAATAAAATCAGTATTTAAGATTTTCGCATTAAATTTTAAGTAATCGGCCGTATTATTTTCATCAAAAAGAGGCTTGGGAACAATGCTCGAGAGTTCATTTTCATGAATTAATAAAACCTCGTCAAAGGCTTGTTCAAAAATGGTATTCGTATTTAAAACCGTTTTGAGTTGTTCCAATACTGTAAAGGGCGTTTGTTTTTTTGGAAAAACAACCGACTTCAAAAAGTCAACGGAATTATTTTTATTGTTAAGGATACAAAAAGAAAGTCCACTCAAACTAATTTGAATGGACAATGCTTTACTACTTTTTTTATTCAAACTACTGTTCTTTTGAATAGTTTTTAGGCCAGTTACCATTAGTGTTTATTTCATCCATGGATCCTACTTTTAAGGTTGGACCATTAACACCGTCTACAGAAACTACTTGCTCTTCTTTTTTAACCAAGTTTCTATCTTGATCAAAAAGAATTACCGATTTTTTCACTGAAGCTTCAAACACAGGAATACCGTCTAACATTCCAGCTTTTAATTCAAATTTAGCGCCAGGTTCACCAGCTCCTTTTGGGATATTCATCATGATTTTATAACGTGGATCTGCTCCAAATAGAGAATCTTTTACGGGAACAAAACCTAAAGTGTCTATAACCACAATGTCTTTATACATATCAACTGTAAATCGTCTAGTTGCTTCAACATCTAAAATAGTTGAATCTCGACGCTGCGTAATTGTATATTTTGCGGTGTCAACAAATCTAATAAGATTGTCAAAGTTATCAGTGAATTTACCAGTTACTTGTTTGTGAGCCAATTCGGCATCTCTAATATCTTTTAATTTTTCAATTATTACTGCGTAGCGTTTGTCTTTTAACTGATTGAATTTAATTTCGTCATAAACCGACATGAATGTGGCGTATGACAGGATTGCAATAACCACCCACAAGACAAGATGAATTACTGGTTTTAATTTTCTAGGAATGAATTTGTCAATCAACCAAACAATACCAATAGTAAGTAGGATAATAACGACAATAGCTATAATAATTGTTAACATAGTTAGTTTATTTATTTTTAATAAAGGTCTTTCGCAAATCTACAATTTTTTTTTATTCACAAAAATCATTGCAAACAAAAATCAAATAAAAAAAGAAAGATATAAAATTTGTTCCATATATAATAAGGTTTTATTTCTTATATATTATATTCAGACAATTCTTTAAATAGTATCTTGCGCTTCATTTACAGTTTTCTATAAATAACACATGACCTCTTCAGAATTTTATAAACTTTTAAAACAAAAATTTCCTTTTGAACCTACCTTGAAGCAAAACTTGGTGTTAGATCAATTGTCAGAATTTGTTTTTGATATAACACCCAATGCCTTGTACCTGTTAAGAGGTTTTGCAGGTACGGGAAAAACCAGCATTGTTGGGACATTGGTGTCTAATTTATGGGAAACAAAAAAAAGTGCTGTTTTAATGGCACCAACAGGAAGAGCAGCGAAAGTCATTTCTAATTATTCTGGAAAGGAAGCCTTTACTATTCATAAAAAAATATACTTTCCTAAAAAGGATAAAGGAGGGGGAGTAAAATTCGTCATGCAACCTAATAAGCATCGTAATACCATTTTTATTGTTGATGAAGCTTCCATGATTCCTGATATTCCGGCTGATTCTAAATTGTTTGAAAACGGTTCTTTGCTCGATGATTTAATACAGTATGTATATTCAGGTCATAAATGCAAATTGTTATTGATTGGTGATAAAGCCCAGTTACCTCCGGTAAAGTCTGATATTAGCCCAGCGTTAGATGCTAAACAATTAGATTTGAACTATAATAAGAAAGTTATTTCAATGGAACTGGATGAAGTAGTACGACAGGAGCAAGATTCAGGGATTTTAATGAATGCCACGCGATTGCGTGAAGTTTTACATGATGAATTTTACGAGTCGTTTACGTTTAATGTTAATGGGTATGCAGATATTGTAAGATTAATTGACGGCCACGAAATTATGGATGCTATTAATGATGCTTACACTACCAATGGGCACGAAGAAACGGCGATCATCGTTAGAAGTAATAAGAGAGCGAATTTATATAATCAACAAATACGTAATCGTATTCTATTTAGAGATAATGAATTGACAGTTGGCGATTATTTAATGGTTGTTAAGAACAATTATTTTTGGATTAAACCAACAACTGAAGCCGGATTTATTGCAAACGGTGATATTATTGAGGTTTTGGAAATTTTTAGTATTCAAG
Source organism: Geojedonia litorea (assembly GCF_042654525.1). Taxonomy (NCBI): domain Bacteria; kingdom Pseudomonadati; phylum Bacteroidota; class Flavobacteriia; order Flavobacteriales; family Flavobacteriaceae; genus Geojedonia; species Geojedonia litorea. The sequence continues at coordinate 24,275 of NZ_JBHSGP010000023.1, read as the reverse complement.
AATTATATGGATTTCATTTCGCTGAAGTTAAAGTAAAAATGGTCGATTACCCGCGAATGCGACCGTTTGAAACAGTGCTTTTATTGGACACCATTCATGCCGAAGCACCTTCATTGAGTTATGATGAATCCAACAAATTATATCAAGAGGTTCAAAAAGATTATGAAGACGAATCGTCTAATTATCGAAAATTCCTTAAAATAAAAGGAAACAAGCATTTTAACGCACTACAGGTTAAGTTTTCATATGCAATTACCTGCCATAAATCACAAGGTGGACAATGGAACACCATTTTTGTTGAACAACCTTATTTACCAAATGGAATGGATAGAGAGTACATTAGGTGGCTCTATACCGCAGTTACAAGAGCTAAAGAGAAGTTGTATTTAATTGGGTTTAAAGATGAGTTTTTTGAAACTTAAAACAGTTCAAAAAGATTACACATCTTAAGCTTTTGTTTCCTTAAAAGTTTTATTTTTGAATAGAAGTTTAAATCTCACTATGAAAATCATTTCAATGATTCCAGCGCGCTATGCTGCGTCACGTTTTCCAGGTAAATTAATGCAAAATCTTGCTGGTAAAACTGTAATTCTTCGCACTTATGAAGCTACCGTTGCTACCAACTTATTTGATGATGTTTATGTGGTTACTGATAGTGATATTATTTATAATGAGATTGTGACGCATGGTGGTAAAGCCATAATGAGTAAGTCTGAACATCAGTCGGGGAGTGATCGTATTGCTGAAGCAGTACAGGATTTGGATGTTGATATAGTGGTAAATGTACAAGGCGATGAGCCGTTTACTGAACGCGAAAGCCTAGCTAAAGTTTTGAATGTTTTTAAAGATGACCCCAATAAAACTATAGATTTAGCGTCACTAATGGTAGAGATACATGATTGGGACGAAATTAGTAATCCTAATACAGTTAAAGTAATTGTCGATCAAAATGACTTTGCTTTGTATTTTTCTAGAAGTCCGATTCCTTACCCAAGAGATAAAGAAGCAGGTACACGCTATTTTAAACACAAAGGTATTTATGCCTTTAGAAAAGAAGCCCTCTTAGATTTTTATAAACTTCCTATGCAGTTTTTGGAGGCTTCAGAAAAAATTGAGTGTATTCGCTATTTAGAATACGGTAAAAAAATTAAAATGGTTGAGACTCATATAGAAGGTGTTGAAATTGATACTCCAGACGATTTAGAACGTGCAATAAAATTATGGAAGTAAACTATAACAACATTAAAGTAATTGGTTTTGATGCTGATGATACCTTGTGGGTAAACGAAACTTATTTCAGGGAGGCTGAATTGGAATTTGCAAAATTACTTTCACCTTATGAAACGGCAAATAAAAGTGATCAGGAGCTTTTTAAAATGGAAATGCAAAATCTTCCACTTTATGGTTATGGAATTAAAGGTTTTGTATTGTCAATGGTAGAAATGGCTTTGGAATTATCAAATCATTCGGTTTCAAATGCCACTATTCAGGCCATTTTAGATATAGGAAAATCAATGTTAAATAAACCTGTTGAATTACTTGAAGGTGTTGAAGAGACCTTAAAAGATTTGTCAAAAACCTATCGCTTAATTTTAGTGACAAAAGGCGATTTATTAGATCAGGAACGTAAGTTGGAAAAATCTGGACTCACTAAATATTTTCACCATATTGAAGTATTGAGCGATAAGCAAGAAGCTAACTATTCAAACTTACTAAATCATTTGGATATTAAGCCTTCAGAATTTTTAATGGTAGGGAATTCTTTAAAATCAGATATTTTACCTTTAATAAACATTAAGGCTAAAGCTGTCCATGTTCCTTTTCATACAACATGGATTCATGAACAAGTGAATGATACAAATTTAGCAAACAAAGGATATCAAACTCTTGGCAGTCTTTTGGAATTAAAACCACTTTTACAATAATGGAGATAATCGATATCAATACATGGAATAGAAAACGACATTATGAGCATTTTAAAACCCTGCGCGATCCTTTTTTTGGTGTGGTGATCCCGTTTAATGTTACAAAGGCTCATGAGTTTTCAAAAAAATATAAAATAAGTTTTTTTGGTAAATATTTGCATGACTGTATGAAAGCTATTAATACTAACGATGCGCTTAAATCAAGAGAAAAAGATGGCGATGTGGTAAGATATGATGTTATTCACGCCTCTCCAACCATATTGCGTGAAGATTATACTTTTGGATTTTCATTTGTGAAATATGATGACGATTTGGACGTTTTTTTAGCAAACCTTAAAAAAGAAAAAGAACGAGTTTTAAATTCAACCGAATTGTTTCCTCCAATCAATGGTATTGATTGTATTCATTGTTCGGCTTTACCTTGGTTTAATTTTTCTGGTCATAAAGAACCGGTTTCAGGCGAAAATGATACGGTTCCAAAAATAGCGTTTAGTCAAATTCAGAATATCAACAATAAGGCTATAATAAACGTGTCAATAAATGTTAATCACGCATTGGTCGATGGTCATGATATAGGATTGTTTGCAGATCAATTTCAAAGTAATCTAAATCAATAAATATCTATAACGATATTTTTAATTTTGTTAAAGAGTAATATAGAATGAATTATAGAAATTATCCAATGGTGTCTCGCGTAGTTTTTGGACGTGGAAGTTTTGATCAGTTAAGCGATATCATTGAGCCCCAACGTTTAAATACTAAAGCTCCTTTTATATATCTAGTAGATGATGTGTTTAAAGGAAACGTTTGGCTAACCGGTAGAGTACCATTAGCGTACAACGATAAGATGCTTTATATTTCAGCACAAGAAGAACCCAAAACCTCACAGGTCGATGATTTAGTTGAAAGCATCATTTTAAATCATAGTGAACGTCCTTCAGGAATCATAGGAATTGGTGGTGGTACACTTCTAGATCTTGCCAAAGCGGTTGCCATCATGTTAACCAATCCAGGTGAAGCTAAAGATTATCAAGGGTGGGATCTCGTTAAAAATCCAGCAATATATCATGTTGGAGTTCCAACAATTTCAGGAACAGGAGCAGAAGTATCACGAACCACGGTTTTAACAGGTCCAGATAAAAAACTAGGTATTAATTCAGATTATACACCATTTGATCAGGTTATATTGGATCCAGAACTCACTAAAGATGTACCAAAAGACCAATGGTTTTATACGGGTATGGATTGTTTTATTCATTGTGTGGAATCACTTAATGGAACTTATTTAAACGCATTTAGTCAAAGCTATGGCGAAAAGGCATTTGAACTCTGTGAGGATATTTTTTTAAATGGCGATTTATCCATTGAAGATGCCCAAGATAAACTCATGATGGCTTCATGGCATGGCGGTATGAGTATTGCCTATTCTCAAGTTGGTATTGCTCATGCTATGAGCTACGGACTTTCGTATGTTTTAGGAACTAAGCATGGTATAGGTAACTGTATTGTATTTGATCACTTGGAAGAATTTTACCCTGAAGGTGTCGCTTTGTTTAAAAAGATGAAGAAAAAGCATCATATTAAATTACCTCAAGGTTTATGTTTAAATCTGGAAGATTCTGAACTCGACCTGATGATAACCATAGCTTTAAGTCTTGAGCCACTTTGGGAAAATGCATTAGGTAAACGTTGGAAAACCATCATCACGAGAGAAAAATTAAAATCTTTATATCAAAAAATGTAATGGTACGTTGGCTGGCTAAATTTATTTACTTCAAAGTTTTAGGTTGGAAAGTAGTCGGCAATACTAATTTTTCTAGGGACGAAATAAAGAAGGCTGTAATTATTGCTGCACCACATACAAGTTGGCATGACTTCTATATTGGTGTATTATTACGAAAAGTACTAGGCATTAAAACTAATTTTATTGGTAAGAAGGAATTGTTTATTGGCCCGTTAGGTTGGTATTTGAAAGCTATTGGTGGTGCACCTATTAATAGACAAACTAAAGAAAATAAAGTTGAAGCTATAGCTAAATTATTTGAAGACAGAGAAGAATTTAGAATGACTTTAGCTCCTGAAGGGACACGTAAAAAAGTAGAGGAATGGCGAACAGGCTTTTATTACATTGCTAAAGCCGCCAAAGTACCTATTTTAATGTTCACGCTTGATTTTGAAAACAAGCAAAATAAAATTTCAGAACCGTTTTATCCTACCGATGATATTGAGGCCGATTTCATCTTTATGCGCAACTTTTATAAAGGGGTGAAAGGTAAAGTGCCTGAATATTCTTAATATATTGCATTACAGCGTTTTAAATAGACAAAGTGAATAACAAATACCATTTAAATTAGGTTCATGGCATGGTTTTTGAATATTTGTTAACAGCTATTGATTGAAACATAAAGTAAACTTACAAGTCCCTAAAAAGAAACAATCATTTGCTATGAACATAAAAGCTACTTTAACTTTAGAGTAGCTTTTTTGCTGCTAATTGATCTTCAAACTTGCTTAACATCCTATTTACGCGATGTCTTAACTTATTTCTAAAAAACTTGGTTCTACCTAAAATTGCACCTCTTACACCAAAAGCTTGGCTGGACCATTTGTTAAAATCAAAATCATCAGTATGTTTAATGATTTTTCCATCTTTAAACTCAAAACTTGCTCGTATTTTATTATGCACCTTTCGTCCAGTTTTTGAAAAGGTATATAAGGCTTCCCAACTGGCACTTCCCAGTTGATCATCAGCTTCAATTTGTGAGTAAGTAATTTTAAAATCCTTTCCTTTTTGGCTCTCGCAAAGCATGCGCCACATATTTTTTGCACGTTCACCTTTCAATATCCCAAAGGCTGGATCCTGAAATACAATTTCTGGATGATAACATGATGCCATGGTTTCGGCGTCGAGTTCTTTAAAAGCACTGTAAAAGGACACTAAAAGCTGTTTCATTCTCACACATTGTTACGCTTAAAGATACTATTTAATTTTTTCTAAAACCCTAATTCAAAAAATTTCGTAAGTAAGGTAAATGAGGAAAGTAACATATTATCTATCATCCCTTTCATTAACTTACTAAAGTTATAATTGCTATGAAAGAGAGATTGCAGAGGTCGCCGCGAAAGTGGTGACCTTTTGCTTTTAAACTTTTAATTTTGTGCGACGCTATTGACCTCAATCCAGTACCCATCGGGATCTTGAACAAACACCTGTTTAACGCCATCTGGTCTAATAGAAACAACCTGAACATCTCCATCCCAATTTGTATAATTGATGTTCTTATCGTTTAAATTTTTAACAAATTCATCAAAGGTTGATGTAGTTAAAGCAAAATGAACAGCTTTATTAATTACAATATCTCCGGGAACAACTGAAATGAGGTGTAATTCTTTGCCTTCACCAAGTGAAAACCATCTGATGCCCTCTATTTTTGTTCGGTTTATGATTTCTTCAAGTTGAAACATGCTCTTGTAAAAATCTGCCGAAACATTGACATCACTTACCGACAGCGAGACATGATTAAAATTCATTAAAATTTTGGGCGTATCCTGTGCTATTAAAAAATTGGTAAATAGAACAAAACATAAGATGGTAATTCTGTTTTTCATTGTAAATGAGATTTAAATGTAAGATAGTGATTTTATAAACTTAGTTAGTATAATTTTTCGAAAGTGTTTTTAAAACGTTTATAGCTTTAGTAGCATTTTTTTTATCCACAAAAATGTGGTCATGAAAGTACCCGGCAACTACATTGCTGCTAATTTGATGTTTAGCTAATTCATTTGAAAAAGCAGCAGTTAAACCAACAGCCTCTAAAGCCGAATGCACTTGTAAAGTAATCCAAGAGGCTATATAATGAAATTCAAGTCCTAGTTGAATGGCTTTAGAGTGTTCAAGAACAATAGTAACACCTTCTGCTTCTTTAAACTCAAAAAGCGTGTCTTTTCGATCTATTTTACTAATATCCTTAACCGAACAAAATACATAGTCACCCTTATTAAGTTTTGGTTTCATATGTTGTATAAGTGTTGCTAAATTGGTTCCTCCGGTATTCATTTTGATTAGATTGAAACAGTTTCATTTTTCAAGCTTTGCATATTCGCTAAACATTTCTAGTTTTAGTAGGTATAAAACTTTATAGATTGCTCTTTCATTGCTAATATAATCATTATCAACTGCGTTATACCAATTACTTTTAATAAAAAAGAGGCTAATAAGCCTCTTTAAATCTATGATTTAGTTTTAATTAATCTTCTGTAGTTTCCTCCATTGTGTGATAGACGTTTTGCACATCATCATCTTCCTCAATTTTTTCAAGGAGTTTTTCAACATCGGCAGCTTGTTCGGGTGTAAGTTTTTTAGTGACCTGTGGGATGCGCTCAAATCCAGAAGATAAAATTTCTATATCTCTGTTTTCTAGTTCCGCCTGAATAGCACCAAAGCTTTCAAAAGGCGCGTAGATCAATATGCCATCGTCATCCACAAACACTTCCTCGGCTCCAAAATCTATAAGTTCTAGTTCGAGTTCTTCAGGATCCAAACCTTCTGCATTAATTCTGAAGTTGCAGGTATGATCAAACATAAATACTACAGAACCAGAAGTGCCCAAGCTCCCATCACATTTATTAAAATAACTGCGAATATTGGCTACGGTACGCGTGTTGTTATCGGTAGCTGTCTCTACTAAAATAGCGATCCCATGCGGTGCATAACCTTCAAAAAGCACTTCTTTATATTCGCCTAAACTTTTATCACTAGCTCGTTTTATAGCACGCTCAACGTTGTCCTTTGGCATGTTGACTGCTTTTGCATTTTGAATCACAGCGCGTAAGCGGGCATTGCTATCGGGATCAGGACCACCTTCTTTAACAGCCATCACAATATCTTTACCAATGCGCGTAAAAGCCTTACTCATAGCAGACCAACGTTTCATTTTGCGTGCTTTACGAAACTCAAAAGCTCTTCCCATATAAAATTATAAGTTAACGATTAAACGTATTTTTTTGAGAGGTCAAATTTAAGAAAATCTATGAACTGAAGAAAAAAGCTTCAAATTCTTTGATTATCTAATGAATACCACGACATTAAACTCTATTATTCGTCTTCAGGAACAACAATCGCATCAATAGCTTCAGCGAGTTTAAAATCCTTTTCAGTAACACCATTAGCGCTGTGTGTAGACAATGAAATGGTTAAGACGTTATACACGTTCGACCAATTGGGATGATGGTTCATGGCTTCACATTCAAAGGCAATACGGCTCATAGCACTAAAGCAATCTTTGAAATTTTCAAATTCAAATTCGGCATGAATGGCATTGTCAAAATAATCCCAGTCTGGTAAACCGAGTAATTTTTGTTCTATTTGATCTTTATTTAATAAGGACATAATGTATTTTGTTTTCCTATAAAATTAAAGAATAAATAGCGAATAGCGATGCTATTTTTTAAGTTCTTCTAAAACTTCTGAACTTGTAATTTGCAAATGTTTTGGGAGCTTATTGAATTTGGGAAGTACGGCCAGATAACGATCTTCATTCGTGGTATATACATGTTTGTAAACCACATGATTAGTAGAAACCGAATTAACGATATCCTTGAAAAATTCGTCATGATGCACCAGATCTGTACTGCCTAAATGGAAAATTCCAGTTTTATTACGGTTGATAATATAATGGATTTGCTGGGTGACTTTGGAATCTGTAGTGACGTTCATGATGATATTTGGAAATATCTCGACTGCGGTTTTATCAATAACGTGCTGTTTAATTTCTTTTACGCGAGGTGATTGTGCTCCCAAAACCATGGGTAATCGCACTACAACAACTTTCTTTTTAGGTAATCTTAATAGTAGATTTTCAATTTTAATTTTGAAATGTCCATAAATGCTTTCACTTAAGGTTTTATCAAGCTCATAGCTAGGATATTTGCTATAACCATCAAATGCATTTGCTGATGATAAAAAGATAATCTTACAGTCATTTAGCAAAAGGTATTCGGCTATGTGTTGATGGGCTATAATTTGCGCATGAAAATCGCCTCTTAAAGCTGAAATAATAATACTTGGACGTGTAGCCTTAAGTATGTCAAATATATCATCTTCTTCAACTTTGTATTGAAAAAAATGCTTGTTGCTTTCAAATTCCTTTCTTGGAGTATGATAAGTGCAAAAGGTTTTAAAGTAGGAGCAAAGTTCTTTGTAAATGGCGTTGCCTAAAAATCCGCTTCCACCCAAAATCAATACTCTATGTTTAGTATGGTTCTCCTTCATTATATCCTCCAATAATTAACTACTAACCTTTATAGAACGGAAGTTTTACCACGGTAGCAGGAATGGCATTTTTACGAATTTGGATATTAATTTTACTTCCTACTTCAGCAAAAATGATTGGAACATAACCTAAACCTATACCTTTATTCAAGGATGGGCTCATTGTACCCGAAGTTACTTCTCCAATTTTTGTTCCCTGACCATCTACAATATCGTAACCATGGCGAGGAATGCCACGTTCATCGATTTCAAAAGCAATGAGTTTGCGTTTTGGACCACGCTGTTTTTCATCTGCTAATGCCTCGGAATTTGTGAATTCCTTGGTGAATTTTGTAATCCATCCTAAACCAGCTTCAATAGGCGAGGTTGCGTCATCAATATCGTTACCGTAAAGACAGTAACCCATTTCCAAACGCAAGGTGTCGCGAGCGGCAAGACCTATTGGTTTAATACCGTATGCTGCACCTGCTTCAAATACGCGATCCCAAACTTGTTGTACTTCAGAGTTTTTACAATAAATTTCAAAACCACCACTACCTGTATAACCAGTAGCCGAAATGATAACATGTTCAATTCCTGCAAAATCACCAACTATAAAATTGTAGAAATTTATAGCAGAAAGGTCATGGCTAGACAGCGATTGCATGGCTTCAACAGCTTTTGGTCCTTGAATGGCCAAAAGAGAATAGTCTTCACTTAAATTCCGCATACTAGCACCAACATCATTTTTTGAGCTGATCCAATTCCAGTCTTTTTCAATGTTGCTAGCATTAACGACTAATAAATAGGTTTCTTCCTTAATTCTGTAAACAATTAAATCGTCCACAATACCACCGTTTTCGTTAGGTAAACAACTGTATTGGGCTTTGCCAATTGCTAATTTTGAAGCATCATTGCTAGTCACTTTTTGGATAAGATCTAAAGCATTTGGACCTTCGATTAAAAATTCACCCATATGGGAAACATCAAAAACACCTACACCAGTTCTAACAGTTTCGTGTTCGGCATTGACACCTTCGTATTGAACAGGCATATTATAGCCAGCAAATGGCACCATTTTAGCTCCTAAAGCGATATGTGTTTGAGTTAATGCAGTGTTTTTCATGGTTTTATTTAGTGTTATGAATACATATTCGTTATTATCTGTCCAATTACTAACAGTTTAAAGCGCAACAAAAGTATATAAATTTATCTGTTTCTTTAAATGAAAACGTTAAATATTCCCACCTTAAAATATTGTTAAATGTATTCGTCAAATTCTCTAAAATTAATTAAATCTGTAAATTCGAAACCTTAAAAATAATAATATGAAACTTCATTTTTTTAGCCTCTTTTTTTTAATTTTTACTAGTGCTGTAATAGCTCAAAAAGACTTACCTCAAGATTATCTGTCTTCAGATTTTCACAAGAGTAGAAGAGAAGCTTTACGAAAAGACATGCCTGAAAATTCGGTCGCTGTTTTTTTTGCAAATGCAGTACGTAATAGGTCAAACGATGTGGACTATGTATATCATCAAGATCCTGACTTTTATTATCTAACAGGTTATAAAGAGCCCAATGCTGTGCTTGTTATATTTTCAGAAGACCAAAAAAATTCCGATGGCAAAACCTATAATGAATTAATTTATGTTCAAGAAAGAAATGCTCTAGCTGAACAATGGAATGGTTACAGACTTGGCGTTGAAGGTACAAAGAAGCAACTAGGTTTTGACATGGCTTTTAATGGAGCAGAATTTTTAGAATCTGGTATTGATTACGCAAAATTTGACCGTGTAATGTTTGATAGTTTTAAGGATGATTATAGAGATTCCAAACGCGATAAGGCCGATTTATATGATTTGATACAAGCCTTTAAATCCCAAATTAGTTATACAGAAACGACGGTCGTTGCTGGAACTAAAATGAACGTCGAATTGAATCAAAGTACTAATGTGGTACAAGAAAAGAAAGTAACGGTTGACAATTCTACACTTAATAGATTAATGGCGGGTTTACGCGAAGTAAAAACCTCAGAAGAGTTGGTATTGCTCAAAAAAGCAATTCGAATTTCGGCCATGGGACAACGTGAAATCATGAAAGCTATGCATCCTGGGATGTCAGAGACAGAAATTCAAGGTATTCATGAATATGTGTATAAAAAATATGGTAGCGAGTATGAAGGTTACCCAAGTATAGTAGGTGCGGGTAGTAATGGTTGTGTGCTTCATTATATTGAAAATAATAAAACCAAGGTAGATAATGATTTAGTGCTTATGGATTTAGGGGCTGAATACCATGGCTATACTGCCGATGTCACTAGAACCATTCCTGCTAATGGTAAATTTTCAACTGAACAAAAGTTGATATACGACATCGTTTACGAAGCACAAGAAGCAGGAATTGCTGCTACTGTAGTTGGTAACAATTTAAGATCTCCTGATGAAGCTGCCCGAAAAGTAATAAATGCAGGACTTATTAAACTAGGCATTGCCAAAGATGATACCGATGCACGACAATATTTTCCGCACGGGACTTCACATCATATAGGGTTGGATGTCCATGATCCTAGTTTAAGAGGTGCTTTTGAACCAAACATGGTTATAACCGTTGAACCTGGAATTTATATCCCAGAAGGAAGCCCTTGCGACAAAAAGTGGTGGGGTATCGCTGTTCGTATTGAGGATGATATATTGATCACTGAAAATGGTCCAATCAATTTATCGGCCGAAGCACCTCGTAAATCTGATGAGATCGAACTCTTGATGAAAGAGTCTAGTGTTTTTGGAACTTTTGAATTGCCAAGGTTAGATTAAGAAACAGGCATTTTGCTAACAACCCATTTTTCCAAAGGAAAACACCAATGTTTGATTTACCTTTTCACCTTTAGCATTTTCAGCGGGTGTCCAAGTTCCTGGTGCGTTCTTAATGATTTCAATCATTTTGGTATCAATGGATTTATAGCCAGATGAGGATTCTAATTGGACATTTTCTATAGTTCCATTTTTCGTAATTGTAAAAACAATTTTTCCAGCTTGAAGTTGGTCTTCATTTAAATGAGTTATTAAAGATCTGCTTTTTTCCTTAAGATAAGCCATGAATATTGCATGTCCGTCGTTGTAAGCAGTTTCTTTTTCGGGGACTATAGTGATGTAGTAGGCAAAATCTTCAATTGATTTATTTTTATAATTATTATTTATGGCTCTTGTTTTGATATAAATGTTAGAGGAATAATCAACTGATTTCAAAAGGTTCATTTGTGCAGTGTTCAGTTGCATTTCATTTCCTATCTCAATTATTTCTTCAGCGTCTTTGAGTACAGCAACCACAACGGTTTCGACTGAAAGTTTGTCCCATTTTGCTTCTTTAGGTACAATATCAAGGACTGATTTTGCCTTTAGCAGTTTTTCTTTAGTTATGGTTGTCATGAATCTAGAATTCACATCATACACAAAGTCTACAAAATGGACATTATAAGTGTTGTTCGTAACGGGTATACGATCAGGAATTAGATTTGTAGATACCCCTTCTTCGGTAGTTACAGAAGTGTTGTTTGCGTTAACAACATTAGCAATAGTTAAAATCAAAACTATTAATGTTAAACTAAAAATTATTAAACGTGGTTTCATAATTGTGGGTTTAGGGTTAAACATTCCTCTAAATTATTGTGATTACTGTTTCCACAATCATAAGAAATGTAAAATGATGTAAATTTTATGTAAATCATCTTAAAATGTCAGAGATTTAAATAGTTTTGTGTTATGCGCCATACATCTTTAAAAATAATTTTCTGTTTTTTATCAAGCATTTTGTTTGTTGTTTGCGAAAGCAATGCTCAAGAAGAATTCAATGAAAAACATATTGAAGTCTCCTTGAGAATGATTGGTCATCAAGTCTTGCTCAATTCTGGAGATAGTATTTCGCGTGTTTTACCCATACTCAAAGAAAATGGAAATTACAGATTACAATTTGAATCTGAATTTGAATTCACCCCAGATAAATTAGTAGCCATAGTTGACCGAGTTGTGAAAGATGCAAATCTAGCAGTAAGGTATATTGTAGAGGTAGAGCAATGTGAAACCAAAGAAACAGTATATAGTTTTGAAATGGATAATTTGGGAAAATCGGATATTGTTCCTTGCGCAGATAGAAGTCAACCAAAATCTTGTTACAGTCTACTGTTTACTTTTTTGCCTCCGGAAGAAACAATTTCAGCAATTACTACACCCATAGAAGGTTCTTCAAATGAAAGACATACTGTTTTGAAGTACAGTTTAATTTCGGTGTTACTACTTCTAGTTACAATTGGGCTCTATTTCCTTTGGAAACGTAAACGTAGGTCTTCTAGCAATGCCCATTTAATTTCATTGGGGGCCTATTATTTTGATAAAAGAAATTCAGAACTAATCATTGAAGAGCAAAGAATTGAGCTTACCAGCAAAGAGGCCGATTTACTTTTGTTATTATACGATGCGGCTAATACACCAGTTGAACGCGGTGTAATTCTCAACAGGGTTTGGGGTGATGAAGGTGATTATATTGGTAGGACTTTGGATGTTTTTATTTCAAAATTGAGGAAGAAACTGGAATTCGATTCAAAAGTAAAGATCGTGAATATTCGAGGGATAGGTTATAAGCTTGTTTTGGATGTTTAGACAATACATTCAAAATCATGTTCAGGATATGTGTGGCTTTTTTAAATCAGTCCCAAGCATTTTGCTCGTTCTCCAAAAACGCATCTATTTCTTCAATAGCTGATTTTAAATTACCGATATAATATTCAAGGCCGTATATGTGATAGAATACGTCGTCTTCAAACTCCTCCAATTGATCTTGAATAAAGTTGCCTAAATTCCCCGTTCGTCTTACTCGGCTATATTTTTTTATGACATAAAACCATCGGTTGTCGACGTCTTTGGCGTTGTCCATGAGTCTGGCATACGTTGAATTATACAATTTGATAACCATCATTTTTAATGGTTTGTTTTTAAAGGTGTTGAATTCATTACTTGACATTGCCGAATTAAAGGAACCAGAAATAGGGTAGAAGGTACCTCCCAAAGCGAAATAAATGTTCAATAAGGAATCGAGTTTAGGTCTGTTGGTTTCGTAAAGATTAGGTAAATCTTTACTAAACATTTTGTAGGCCGTTATTTTTATGTTGGCCTTTTCTATAATATGGTTCATATAAGCCTTGTCCTGCAGAAGGTCGCTTCTTACCCCTTGAAAAAATTCCCTTTCGGTCTCTTTGAGTTTTCTGGATTCGTTCCAATTGTTGACTTGTAACGCAATGAGAATACCAATGACTACCAGTACAATTTCGCCTATGGCATAGAGCAAATACTTGCTCACTTTGTTTTCTTTTATCATGGTTTTGCGGATATTTCGGAAAAATTTAATCATGGCAGGTTAATGATCTAATAAGAAGGATAAGCCAATGCTAGTATTTGGGAATAAAAGTGAAAGTAATACTATTTCAATTAAAAGGCAAGTGATTGAAAATAAGACTTAAGTTGTTTTTTTATAATTGAAAAGCGCGTATAGGGAAACCAGAGCCCAAATGCCTTCTAAAATAATAAAGGGCCAATAGTTGAGTAGGATAGAGGCCACACAAGCCATTGTTGCGCCAATAAGATTAAGTAAAATGAATACTAAACCTTTGTTTGTAATGTTTCCAATACTATTTAAAACATAGGCCAAAAGAATTTGAAATACGCCTAAAAACCCAATCCAATCAACTAAAGTCATTATCCTTATTTTAATAACACCTCTTTGAGCTCGTTGTACGAACTAATTTTAATGGATTTCTTCTTCTTGTCCATCACTTTTAAGATTTGTTCAGGGAGGTCAATATTTTCCCTAATGGTGTCTTCAACTATGTCTAAAAATTTCGTTGGATGCGCAGTCTCTAAAAACACACAATGAGTTTCTGGGTGCTCTTTTAAGTAGGCTTTGCAGCCTAAATATCCTACAGCACCATGTGGATCAGCAACATAACTATAGTCATTATAGATTTCCTTTAAGGCTTCTTTGGTTTGCTTATCAGAGAAACTGTAAGAAGATAGATTTTCTTTAAGAGCTTCAAAGTTGTTATGGTAAATCTCTTGGATTCGAATAAAATTACTTGGATTTCCAACGTCCATGGCATTGCTAATTGTTTGTACTGAAGGCTTTGGATTGTACTGTTCGGACTGTAGGTATTCAGTTACCACATTATTGTCATTATTTGACGCAATAAAATGTTTTATTGGTAAGCCTAATTGTTGAGCCATCATTCCTGCGCAGATATTTCCAAAATTTCCACTGGGAACAGAAAACACAATTTCTTTATGCTTGTTGTGCAATTGTTTATAAGCAAATACAAAATAAAATAATTGCGGTAGCCAACGTGCTACATTTATGGAGTTAGCTGAAGTTAATTGCATATGTGTTGTCAATTCTTCATCTAAAAATGCACGTTTCACCATATCTTGACAATCATCAAACACACCATCAACTTCTAAAGCAGTAATATTTTTTTTGAGTGTAGTCAATTGTTTTTCTTGAATATCACTGACTTTGCCGCTTGGATATAATATCACCACATTAACACCTTCAACACCCAAAAATCCATTAGCAACTGCACCTCCGGTATCGCCTGATGTCGCCACTAAAACGGTAACTTCCTGGTCATTATTCTGATTAAAATACCCTAAACATCTGGCCATAAAACGTGCACCAACATCTTTAAATGCCATGGTAGGACCATGAAACAATTCTAAAGTTGAAATGTTTTGATTTAATTCAATAACAGGAAAATCAAATGAAAGCGTTTCTTCAATAATAGTTTTTAAAACATCTTCAGGGATATCGGGTGTGACAAATTGTTTAATAGTCTCGAAAGCAATTTCGGTGTAAGATAAGTTATCAATATTTTCAAAAAATGATTTTGGTAAAGCATTAATCTCTTCAGGAAAATAGAGTCCTTTATCTGGAGCCAATCCTTTAATAACCGCATCTTTAAACGATGTATTAGGTGCTTTTTTATTTAGTGAATAATAGTTCATTGCTGTATAACGATTGATGTTAGCGTTTCAGTAAAATAGTAGTTAGCTGTCTGTAGCAAGTATCTTAATTCCTGTTGTATTTATTTTACACGAATAGGTATTAAATGCAATATCGGTTTGTGAATATACTTCACGCATGGCAAGTTCAACCTGTTCTGCTTGAATTTGTCCCTGACACAAAGTAAAGATTGAAGGTCCAGAGCCCGAAATTCCACATCCTAAAGCACCCTTATTGAAAGCCGCTAATTTCACTTCATTATAATGAGGAATTAACCGACTTCTATAGGGTTCCACAACCACATCAATTAAGGATCGCTTTATCATTTGATAATCACTAATATGTAATGCGTGTACTAAACTTCCCATGTTAGCCCATTGTGTAATCGCATTTTTTAAAGGGATGTCTTTAGGTAAAATTGCCCGTGCTTCAGAGGTTTTAATTTCAATTTGTGGATGAATGATTACTGCAAACAAATCATTGGGTGTTGGTAATTCTACTACTTCAAGCGGAACCGTACTTTTTACTAAAGTAAACCCTCCAAAAATTCCAGGAGCAATATTATCGGCATGTTCACTGCCACTTGCCAGTGCTTCACCTTTCATTGCAAAATAAGTGAGCTGCGTTTTAGAATATGGTCTGCCAAGTAGCTCGTTAATTGCAAAAACACTACCAGATGCACTGGCAGAACTGCTGCCAACACCACTACCTGGCTTTATGTTTTTATAAATTTCAATTTCAAAACCACAATCGGGTTGAGCATCTTCAATTAATGCTAATGCGGCTACACCAGCAACATTTTTAGTAGCTTCATTTGGGAGATCGTAGCCCTTAATTTTTGTGATTTTAATTCCTTTCTCAGGTGTTTTTCGAACAATCATTTCGTCTCCAATACCATCCAAACAAAACCCCAAAACATCAAATCCACAAGATACATTGGCTACTGTCGCTGGAGAAAAGATTTTTATTTCAGTCATGTATTATTTATTTCCAATTTTAATAATATCGGCAAATAACCCTGAAGCCGTTACATCAGCACCAGCACCAGCACCTTTTATGATTAAAGGTTGTTCAGGATAACGTGCGGTGTAGAACATAACGATATTATCTTTTCCTTCTAAACTGTAAAATGGATGTCCTTCGGGAATTTCCTTAAGGCCAACTTTGGCTTTACCTTTATTGAATTCGGCTACGTATTTCAATCGACAGTTTTTAGCTTTTGCTGAAGCATATAAATTTTGAAAATGTGCTTCATCTTCAATAAGCGTTTCGTAGAAATCGTCAATGGACTTACTATTTCGATTTGCTTCCGTTAAAAAGGACTCATTTTCAATATCTTCCAAATTAAGATTTGTTCTATTTTCTCTAGCTAAAATCAAAACTTTTCTTGCTACATCAATACCGCTTAAATCAATTCTAGGGTCAGGTTCAGTATAACCTTCATATTGCGCTTGTTTCACCGTATCGTGGAAATTTTTTCGGTCACTAAAATTATTAAAAATAAAATTCAAACTTCCAGATAATACTGCCTGGATACTAGTTACTTTATCTCCTGATGCTACAAGGTTTTTAAGAGTGTTAATAATTGGTAATCCTGCACCAACATTGGTTTCGTATAAAAATGGCGTATTGTATTTTAGTGAAAGATCTTGCAGCTGTTTGTAACGATCATAAGTATCGGCACAAGCAATTTTATTACAAGCCACAACGGCAATACTATTTTTCAAGTATTCAGCATACATATCGGCAACCTCTTCGCTGGCTGTAATATCTACAAATATGCTATTGCGCAAATTAAAATCAACAGCTCTTTTCAAAAAGCCTTTTAAGTCTGATTTTTCTGCATAATGAAACTGTGAAGCCCAATTTGAAAGGTCAATTCCTTTTTCATTAAAGATCATTTTTCTGGAATTGGACATACCGATAATGCGAAGGTCAATTTGAAGGTTCTTTTTTAAGAAACTATGTTGTTGCTCTATCTGTTCAATTAATTTTTCTCCAACATTTCCAATACCGGTAATATAAACATTGAGCTGTTTGGTTTTGACTTCAAAAAATTGCTCATGCAATGCATTGAGTGCTTTTTTAACGTCTTTATTATTAATTACGGCAGAAATGTTTTTTTCTGAAGCACCTTGCGCAATGGCTCTTACATTAATATTGTTTTTGCCCAACGCGCTGAACATTTTACCACTAATGCCCTGATGGCTTTTCATTTGATCTCCAACTAAAGCGACTATAGATAAATCGATTTCAACAATTATAGGATCAATTTTATGTAATGAAATTTCATTTTCAAAGGCCAGGTCTATAGCTTGTTGTGCTCTAATCGCCTCTTTTTGATCAATTCCTATACAGATAGAGTGTTCGGAAGAGGCTTGGGTAATTAAAATCACATTGATTTTTTCCTGCGCCAGAGTTTCAAATAAACGTTTTGAAAATCCTGGTATGCCAACCATTCCATTGCCTTGAAGTGTCAATAAAGCGATTTGATCAATATTGCTAATTCCTTTTACAGGACTCACTTTAACCACGGCATCTGCCGAAATTTTGGTTCCAGCAGCATTGGGCTCTAGTGTATTTTTTATATGAATAGGAATATTTAAATCTAACACAGGTTGCACTGTTGGAGGATAAAGTACTTTGGCTCCAAAGTGTGACAACTCCATAGCCTCCTGATACGACAGACTTTCAATAGGATAAGCTTGTTTAACCAGTTTTGGATTTGCAGTAAACATGCCACTTACGTCTGTCCAAATTTCCAATCGTTCAACATTTAAAGCAGCCGCAACAATTGCAGCAGTAAAATCGGATCCACCACGACCTAGTGTTGTGATTTCACCAGATTGTGATTTTGAAATAAAACCAGGTAATATGGTGATTTGCTGTTTTGCCTCGGTAAAGTAACCTACAATATTAGTATTGGTGATTTCATAATTGACTTCGGCCCTTGTAAAATTGGAGTTGGTTACTATTAGGTCTTGGCTATTCTTTCTAAGTGCATCTAATCCTCTTGCCTTCATAGATTCTGCTATGATATATGAGGACAATAACTCACCAAAACTTACTAACTTATCAGATGTTTTTGGAGAAAGTTCATTAATCAAGAAAATACCATCCAAAAGACTTTTTAAATTCGCCAATTTATCCTCTAAGGTATTCTTGATTTTCTGATCTAGCTTTGGGTTTAAATCTGAAAGGAGTTTAAGATGAATACTTTTAATTTCTTCAAAGGCATTTAAATAAGCTTCGTCTTTGCTTTGAGCCAATTCTCCAGCTTTTAATAGTTTATCAGTTATCCCGCCAACGGCAGATACAACGGCAATTACTTGTTGTTTTTTAGAATAGGTTTCTAAAATGGATATTACATTGTTTATATTATTAGTTGAACCAACCGAGGTTCCTCCAAATTTTAATACGTTCATTGTTAATCGTTTAATAGATTAAATTATAATAGAATAGGTTTATAAATGATCTGAAATAATAGCGCTTACCCCAAAGGGGTGATTGTAGAGGTAAAAGTAATAACTAAAGCGGTATTTTCGCTTAATGAAGACATAATATTGTTCACATTATTGATTGTTCTATAATTCATTATAGTAGTATTACCCCCCAAAAGTATTATTTTTGAATCAATAAAAAAATAAAATGATTTTTTTTGTCGAATCATTGAAATTATCAACTTTAATTTAATAAAAAACCAGTTTCATTAAAGGTTTTTTGAGATTTAACAGTTCAATATGAAGATCCTTTCTAAAGAACAAATTTATAAAGCGGATGAGCTAACAGTAAAAAAGCAGCAAATAGCTTCAGCAGATTTAATGGAACGCGCAGGAATGCAAATTTTTAATTGGTTGCATATGCGAATCCAAGGTGCTCAAGTGCCTGTTCATGTGTTTTGTGGGATAGGAAATAATGGTGGCGATGGTTTGGTGATTGCCCGACATTTAGTTACCCATGGTTACAACGTAAAAACCTACGTGGTCAATTGTAGTGACAAAAGATCTAAAGATTTTTTGATCAATTATGACCTAATAAAACAGACAACAAAAGAATGGCCTACCTTATTAAGTTGTAAGGAAGACTTTCCTTCACTAGATAAAAAGGATATTATTATAGATGCTGTTTTTGGCATAGGGTTGAATCGGCCAGCAGACGATTGGATAAAAGGTTTGTTTCAGCATTTTAGAGCTTCAAAAGCATTTACGCTTGCAGTTGATATTCCGTCTGGACTTTATATGGATAAAGTGCCTGAAGATGAAAATGGGGTTGTTTGGGCAAATTTTACCTTAAGTTTTCAATCGGCCAAATTGGTGTTCTTTCTTCCACAAACCGCAAAGTTTACACAACATTGGGATGTATTAGATATTGGACTAGATCAGGATTATTTGTCAATCGTTGAAACTAACATCGAACTCATTGGGAAATATGAAGTGTTACCATTGTACAAACCGAGAGCTAAATTTTCGCATAAAGGTGATTACGGGCATGCCTTAATCATAGGAGGGAGTTACGGTAAAATTGGAGCAGTGACTCTAGCTAGTAGAGGCGCGCTGTCGTCGGGAGCAGGTTTAATTACTGCGTTTATTCCAAAATGTGGGTATAATGCGCTTCAAGCGTCATTCCCTGAAGCCATGGTGATTACCGATAGTAATACTAATCATATATCCGACATTAAATTTGAAATTAATGCTAGAGCCATTGGTATTGGAGTGGGGTTGGGGACCGAAAATTATACCCTTGTCGCATTCGAAAATTTTTTAAAAGAAAATAAGAAACCACTGGTTTTGGATGCCGATGCTTTAAATCTTCTTTCCATAAAGAAATCACTTTTAAAATTAATCCCAAAACAAACAGTTTTAACGCCTCATTCAAAGGAATTAGAACGCTTGATTGGAGCCTGGACCGATGATTTTGATAAGCTCGAAAAAGTTAAGGTTTTGTCTAAAAAGTATCAGCTTATTATCGTCATTAAAGGTGCACATACTGTAACCGTGTTTTTAGATACATGCTATATCAATACGACGGGCAATCCAGGATTAGCCACTGCTGGTTCTGGTGACGTACTCACAGGTATTATTACTGGACTTATTGCTCAAGGTTATGAACCTTTGGTTGCCACTATATTTGGCGTTTATTTACACGGAAGGGCTGCAGATATTGCAGTTGAAAGCACGGGGTATCAAAGTTTGATTGCCAGCGATGTTATAGAAACATTGAGCAGCGCTTATTTAGATTTATTTGCGCAGCCTGAACCACAAGAACAGAGCTCAACTAATGAAGAAACTAATTGAGCACTTTTAACCTAAAAAAAAGAGCCACATTTAATAGGCGGCTCTTTTCTATTAGATATAATTTGAACTAAATTTTTAAAGAGTTAAACAGTTCAACCAATTTTGGATTTGAAGGTCTAGGGGCATCAGCACTTATTATATTACCATCTGGATCAACTAAAATAAATCTTGGAATTCCTTCAATAGCATAATCAGTTACAAATTGCGATTTCCAATCATTATCAGCGAAAAGCTGAACACCACCTAATTGCATATCCCTTACCATAGCATCCCATTTGTCATGATCTTTGGCGACATCAATAGAGGTGCTTACAAACTCAATGTTTTTACCGTGAAATTGAGTTTCAACTTCTTTTAGGTAGGGTATTTCTCTTTTGCAAGGTCCGCACCAAGTTGCCCAAACATCTATGTAAACATATTTTCCTTTTAAATCGGCAAGTGAAAGCGTGCCTCCTTTATGATTTTCATAATTAGTAAATTGAGGTGATGGTTTACCTCTAACCAAGTCTTTACCTTTGGCATAGGTTGCATCAAGATTTTCTTTGATTTTAGAATCCGTAACATTGTTGGTGAAAAAAGTATATACCGATTCCATATTAGGGTTGCCAGGCGAAATTAAGAAACTTCCTAAATATCTGATCACATCATTTTTTAAAGCAGGAATTTGAATTTCTGTAATCGTTTTTAAATGTTCTGTAGAAGCGTTTTGGTAGTCTTCTCCAATAGTGTCAAAAATGGTATCTAATACCTTTCTAAATGCCATATTTTTATAAGAAGATGAATTTTTGTAGGCTTTTGAGTCATCAAAAGTTAATTGCTTTAAAGCTTCAGGTAAGAAGGTTTCAGAAACTGTAAATTCTTCATTTTTGGTGTAGTACTTATGACTTCCTTCATAAGCAGTTAACAATGAATAACTATCGTATTCAAGATTTTTGGTTTCATCTGCAATAAAATTTGGGTCAGCATCAATTAATTCTGATAATAAGGATGCATTGCTTTGCTTTAATTCTTCTACTTTAGTTTTGAATGCTTGTTCATCTAACAAATAAAGTTCTTGGGAATTGTCAGTGTGCTTTTCATTATTTTGTTGCTTTGTAGCCAAATAATTATTCTCTACCGCACCTTTCCCTGAATATTTTATAGTTTCATCAAATAAATTTTGATCTACTGAAATGTTTAAAACATCGCCATGTTTAAGGTAAATTTTAGTGACTTCTCTACCAATACTAAAGTCATAAAAACCAGGTTCTGTAAGCTTTAGGGTATCAGCAAAAGTGCCATCTGGTTTAATGCTAATTTCTTGATCGAAATCTACGCTGTATACAGTTACTTTATCGGTGGTAGCATTAGTTACTTTTCCAGATAAAAGGGCGTAATTAATTTTAGGTTCGGTTTTACATGCAACCATGGTCATGGCGCAACATAAAAAAAGTACATACTTCATTAGGAATAATTTTGAATTTTATCAAAAATAATGAGATTATTCAAGTTTACAGAGCCATTTTATTAATAATTAACATATCGTGTTGAAGTATTTTACTTCAACTAAGTTTAGAATGTACAAAAATGTGAACTTCATCGATTTTTAAGATGTCTTTAACATTTAATCGATTAAAATAACTGATAATCCAGCAAAATAATGCGAAAAATTCAAAAAAGTGTTGCTTGTCTTTTAAAACAATCCGTTGGTCTAAAAAATGAAATATAGATTTTTGTAACAGAAATAAAATTCTAAATTTGATTTAATAGTTTGAAGGAATTTTCTCTTTCATAAAGGTTTGATTAATAGCAGAATTAAGCCACTTTCTACAGTATTTAACTCACCTATGTTAAATCAGTCTTGGAGTTTCCCAGGGTTGGTTAATCTATTTTACACCCTACATTATTTGTTATGTTAACAGATTATTAATTAAACAATAAGCTATGTTGATGTACAAAATTACTCAAATCAAAAATGATCTTATGCCCCTGTGTTGTAGATTCATTTTTAAGAATTTAACCAAAAGTATAACGGGCTTGGCCATGGTTATGCTTTTTTTATTTAGTGCGAACCAAGCAGAAGCACAAATTATTATTGGAGATAATGATATATCTGATTGGGTTGCAGCATTAGATAATCCAGCTTATCCAGCGAAGGTTTTTAAGAGAGACCCTAATGCTACAGATGACTCTCAATTTACTACAGGTTCACAAGATCCTGATTTAATTTCGGAGTGGGGTTGGAATTTAGGTCAAACCAATAACAAAGGAGATATTTCTAATGCTGGTGCCGTAATTATCGGAACTAGGTTGTATTTCTTTGGAGATAGGCTTGCCATTAATGGTGATGCTCAAATTGGACTCTGGTTTTTTCTAGGAGGTGTTGAGCGCCAAGGCGACGGATTAAGTAATAGTACTTTTTCAGGCATGCATGTCGAAGGCGATTTATTAGTATTGAGTAATTTCACCAATGGTGGAGGTACAGTACAGCTTCGTATTTTTCAATGGGTAGATAATCCTGCTGACGCCGTTTATACGGGTCTTCCTTCTAATGCACCAAACGGCGATGAGTCAAGTGGAAATTTAAAGTTTTTAGGAATAACAAATAATGCAGTCGTAAATTCGGCCAATGTAACTATACCAAGTCCTGGTCCGTTTGCTGCATCCGTAATAGGCGGTCAGGATGGCATGACAAATTCAATGTGGACTTATCAGGGAAAAAATGTTCCCAGTAAGGGAGTTCCACCACCAAATACCTACCACCAAGGCGCCTTTTTTGAAGGCTTTATTGCATTAGGTGATATCATAGAAGCAGGAGGGAATGCCTGTTTCGCAAGTTTTTTATTAGAAACGCGTAATTCACAATCTGTAACAGCCTCCTTACAAGATTTTGTTGGAGCTGCTTTTAAAGTTACTCCAGAACCGCCAACAACAACGAATATTGCTTATTGCCTAGGAGCGGACGCTGTTGCTTTGACTCCTAATGGGCCAGAATATTTGTGGTACACATCTTTAGATGATGAAACTGGGGAGGCAACAATTATTCCTAGTACGGATACGGTAGGTACTAAAACTTATTATGTTACACAAACCTATGAAGATTTAAATTGTGAAAGTGAGCGATCAGCTCTAGTAGTTACTATTAACCCATTACCAGTTGTTACAGCCAATAATGCCTCTATTGAATGTACAAACCTAACTGTACAATTAACAGCGTCACCAACAGGTGGTACTTGGAGTGATGTAGATGGTAATGTTAGTGCCAGCGGACTATTTGATGCGACCGGTTTAGCTAATGGGCCTTATAATGTAACCTATACTTATACAGATGGAAATGGATGTACCAATAGTGCTGGTGCTGTCGTTACCGTTAATCCTGCTCCAACTTTAGAAATAAATTGTCCAACTGCTGTTTCAGTTAGTTGTACTGACGATATAAATTTTGCATTTTCAAACTGGCTAGATGGATTTACCACCAGTGGCGGCGGAGGTACTGTGACTGAAAGCTATGAGGTAACTGTAGATGGAAATACAGTAGCTTATGCTGATTTAACAGCACCAACAAATATTTGTGACGGTTCTGTAATTTCAATTACTTATACCGTAGATGATGAATGTGATCAAAGTAAAAATTGTAGTTCTACGTTTACTTTAAACAAAGACGATACTGCACCAGAGCTTACAGGTACATTACCAACAGGAATGACTGATATCGATGACTGTATCGCTAATGCGCCAGTAGGCCCAAGTGAAGCAGATATCGCAGCGTTATATGCCGATGCATGT
>NZ_JBHSGP010000022.1:0-4206 GCF_042654525.1 Geojedonia litorea | reverse complement strand
TGGTGAAGGTATAACAATAAATATATCAGGTTTTTCTAAAGGGATGTATATTTTAAAAACAGATTTAGGGATAACCAAAAGGTTATTGTATAAGTAGTAAGAACTTGTTTGTTTAATATTATGGTATAAGTATCAGTTACTGGCTATTTATAGGATTGAACAGCATACTTTATTCATTTGATTATTGTTACTATAGTAAAGATTTCTAATTAATGCGACGTATAGTTCCGCTAATTCTTGCTATAAACTTATTTTTAGGATGCCAGCCCAAAAACAACAAGTAGTCATTTGGTTCAGATTCTTTGACTTTAAATGAACTAAGTAAAAATTTCAAAAACCCTTCAACTGTATCGTCTGGAAACCGGGTTTCATAGCATTGGAAACAACATTAGCAAAGAAACTTTGACTACTAAATATAGAGGCTATAAAAAAGCAGGTTTACAAGACATTCATTTGTTTAATAAAGTTGGTCACCGTCACATACTATTGAAATTGGCAATGTAATTAAAAAAGGAATAAATTAATTGAAAATCGAAGTAACAAACACATGAACTGGTCAATACGCCATTAACAAATGGGGTATTTATGAATGAAGTACAGCTAGATACCAATGCTGTTTCCATGGGCAAAATATTTTCTAAAGCCGGGTATGATACAGGTTTTATTGGTAAGTGGTATATAGCTGGACACGGAAAACAAAATTTTATACCGCCCTGCAATAGACAACAAGGTTTTCAGTTTTGGAAGGCCAATGAATGTACACATAATTATAACCATTCAATTTATTATGATAATAATGACCCAACCCCTAAGTATTGAAAGGGCTATGACACTTTTGTCTTGACTTGGGGAATTAACAATGGCTTATTAGACTAAAAACATACGCCTGCTGTTATTAAAGCTTGGCATGCTCTAAAGACATGTCAGCATAAAGATGGTCGAGTTGGATGGTTACAAAATATTGGTGCAATTCCTGAAACCACTTATAGCATTAGCATTGATAAGAGTTAGCATTCATTGTGAGCGTTCAACCTTCCAATTTGTAAATTATAGTATATTCTCCTAAATGTTTTCTGTAGGATAACCCCTGTCTGATTTCACAGTTTTAAGTCGATAGGTATCATTCACTAATGATTTAATGGTCTATTCTTTGTTATCAGATGTTTAAATTGGATGAACCGTTGACCCGATTCTTCTTGATCTTCTCTTGTTTCAACCTACCCGCATTTAATAATTCTTATGAATCATTTATTCATTAAAGAATTTAGATTTATACTGTGATGAAAAAAGAACCCCCAGCCACCTATCTTAGCTAGGGGGTAATAAAATTGTAAGGAATTACATCATTCCTTGATCATTACTTTAAAGTTCTCAATAGTATTATTGTAAAAAGTTTGAATGATGTATAAACCAACTGGTAAATCATCAACCTTAATCGTATTAAGAGAATTGGAAATTTTTCCACCTATGATTAGTTGACCCGAAAGATTATATATCTTGAAAGTCGCTTGTGAATGATTTTCCTTCAAGGTAATATACAACCGGTCTGTAGCAGGATTTGGATACACTGAAACGTTTTGATTTTCCTCTATACCTGAATCTGTCGATAGTACATTTGATAATCTAGCTCCCGACCCTGTGCATGTAATCACATTAAGTGAACTGTTGTATGTCAGAGTTGCATGCGTTACATTATCCACGCAAAAGTTGACTGTTACCCCTCCCTTGGCAGTGGATGAAGTGAGTAATGTTACTGTTCCGTCAGCACCAGTACTACCATTGACGGTTTCGTTAAAGGTACCGGAAAAGGTTCCCGTAACTGTGGCACCCGAAACTGGGTTACCAGTGTCATCCAAAATGGTCACTGTAGCTACGCCACGTTTCTGCCCCTTGCCTTCTGACTGGCTTTCTGTGACGATGGAATTAACATAAGCTTCTGTTGGAGTACTAGTGCCGTTACCCGTAACGGTCACAATACTTGATGATCCAGTTGCCGATTCATTGTCGGTCGCAATCGCGGAAATGTCATAAGAGCCAATCCCAATAGCCCAGTTAATCGAATATGGACTGCTGGTATCAATTCCTGCACTGATCCCATTCACTAAAAATTCCACCTGACTTACTGTACCATCGCTATCAGAGGCATCAGCTGAAATGGTGATGACATCCCCATCATTGAAAGATGCTCCATTGGCAGGCGAAGTGATACTCACTGATGGTGGATTATTGACAGTACTATTACCAGTAACAGTAACAACACTTGATGAACCAGTTGCCGATTCATTGTCTGTAGCAATCGCGGAAATATCATAAGAGCCAACCCCGATAGTCCAGTTTAACGAATATGGACTGTTGGTATCAATTCCTGCACTGATGCCATTCACAAAAAATTCCACCTGACTTAAAGTACCATCGCTATCAGAAGCATCAGCTGAAATAGTGACAACATCCCCATCATTGAAAGACGCTCCATTCGTAGGCGTAGTGATACTCACTAATGGCGGGTTATTAGCTGGAGCTCCAAAGTTCCAGTTGAGCAGCTGAAGTCGGTTGTCATTAGAAACTACCATACTCATTAGCCTGTCTCCGGAAGCAGTCATCACACTGTTAGCAGAGGTTTTATATGAATCTGCGTCGTTATGTATTTCTGACCACTGATTAAATAAGCCTCCATTTGAGGGTGTTTCAAATAATCGGAGAGAATTATTGCTTCCCTGACGTACCAGAAAGTACAGGTCATTAGTAACTCTATCGGCATATATTTTCGGGCGGTCCCCTGTGAATGTGGCTAGAACTTGATCAGACCAACTGAATTGGGTTCCATTATTAATTCCGATATGATGTTTATAATTGCTTCCATGCCTTAAGACCACATGTACATTACCATTTCCATCTACAGCACAGCCATTGTGATTTGCCAACCCTGAATCTTGTGCAATATTTGAAACGATGATACTAGTGTTTCCGACATTTACGGGCAGAGTCTGAGTACTACCAGCACTATTTTTCCATGTGACACCATTATCATCAGAGTACATAAACATCAGATCATGATTGGTCGCTCCATCAGGAGATTCCCTCCATACCCAGGTTAGGTAAATTCTTCCATCTTTGAAGTTAACATCATTAAAGTAGGCACACCTTGTTGATCCATTCCAATTGGCATCAATTATCTTAACCGGTGCATCCCAAAATCCATCGTCCCGATACTTGACCAGGAAGGTATGCCCATTACCACTTCCTCCATCTCTGTACATAAAGAACAACTTATTGGCGTCACCGACAAAAAATCGTGGATAGGTCACCCTGTCAATCAAGGTTTGATTCGATTGCAAATAATTTTGAGTAGGGCCGAATAAACTCGCATTAAAGTTTGCATCACTTACAGTCGCCGCACCGGGAGAGGAAATGATGTAACGAAGATCACCGGCATGCATATCGAAAGCCAGATGAATCCTTCCATCATTAGGTGATACAATGATATTAGGGGTATTGTGATTATCCCATGTGCCATTTCTCTGTTCGTAAGTATGTGGCAATTCAACGTATACCCAGTTTGAACCTATGCCATTGTTGTTATTTCTGGCAATGGTTAGTTTTCTGGTGGTTGCATCATAATATGTTAAATACACAAAATTTTGATACACCGCAATTGCATTTTGTTGCGTAGAGGTCGCTATCACCGGATTGGTTGCCCAACAGTTTGCAGATACTACTGTTTTGTCCAAAGTGATCGTTTGAGCTGCACCCATAAATATTGACAGGCACAGCATGCTTGAGAGAAATAGTTTTTTCATTTGCATAATGGTTAATAGTTTAAGTGGTTAATAAAATTAATTCTAGCTGGGAAATATTTACTTAAAGTTATGTAAATATCAAATATATCTATCCTGTACTTCCCTGTGATTTGGAGTTGTAGAAAGATGTTACTTCAAAATTGCACAAAAGTGCAGGACTCCTTATCCTGTGTAAATAACCTGCATTTCTATCTAATACCTGTCAGTAGAAAAACTGACAAGCAGGCACTTGGGTGTTGGAACTTAATATGCCAAGTGGTGGTGCAGGACCAAATTATGATTATGTTACTTTAACGAAAGTTGGTTCACTTGGTACCGATGATTTTGAATTGAATAAACCAAGACTGGTAGTTTATCCAATTCCAAGTTCAAACGGTAAATTCAACTTAAGTTTACACACGAAATGGGA
>NZ_JBHSGP010000019.1:0-1092 GCF_042654525.1 Geojedonia litorea | reverse complement strand
TGGTATAAGCGTCATCGACCGCTACTGGGGCATCGTTTACCGCATTTACCGTGATGTTTTCATTCGCTGTAGCGGTGTCCGTTCCATCGGTAATCACATATGGGAAGCTTACCAATCCTGTATAGTTCGTTACTGGAGTGAAGGTAATCACGCCTGCGGCATCAATAGCTACCGTTCCGTTGGTTACAGGAATGGACTGTGCTGTTCCTGGAGTTAAGTTCGTTCCGTTAATCGATACGATACTTAAAGTATCGCCATCGGCATCTGTATCAGCTGTTAATGGTAATAACTGTACAGAGGTATCTTCATCTGTGGTATAGGCGTCATCAACTGCTACCGGTGTTTCATTTACTAATGTTACCGTAATATCCAATGTGCTACTGCTTGTGCCGCCATTTCCATCACTTATGTTATAAGTGACTTGCGGTACTGGTCCATTATAATTAAATGCGGGTACAAACTCATAACTACCATCAGCATTGATTGTTAAATCGCCTTCTGTTAAACTCTCGGTAGTACCAACTGTGTGTGTAATGCCTCCAATTACAAAGTTAGTTACCACTAATGTTTCATCTGCATTAGGATCTGTATCATTACTTAATAATCCTGATCCTGCTGCAACGGTTAAGGTCGTATTCTCTAAAGTACTATTCGTATCTGGGTTTGCTGTTGGTGGTAAAAATGTTTTTGGAACTTCTACCGTTACTAATGCTATATCACATAACCCTGAACCATCACAAACTTCGTACTCAAAGGTATCGGTGCCAACATTAAATCCTGGATTTGGTGTGTACGTAATTGTATCATCTCCATTGATCACTACCGTTCCATTTGTTGGTGTTGTTACAATACTTGACACGCTTAAAGTGTCTCCATCAATATCTGTATCATTCGTTAACACAGGGATAGTAACAGCTACATTAGGATCGGTCGTTGAAAGATCATCAACCGCCACCGGTGCGTCATTAACTGCATTTACCGTGATGTTTTCATTAGCCGTAGCTGTATCCGTTCCATCGGTAATCACATATGGGAAGCTTACCAATCCTGTATAATTCGCTGCTGGGGTGAAGGTAATCACGCCTGCGGCAT
>NZ_JBHSGP010000018.1:0-987 GCF_042654525.1 Geojedonia litorea | reverse complement strand
TTGTAGACCAAAATGATACAGATGACAGCGACCCAAACAACGATACCGATGGTGATGGTTACGGTAACGCCGATGAAACGGCAGCAGGAACTAATCCATCAGATAGTAATGATGTACCACAAGATACCGACAATGAT
Source organism: Geojedonia litorea (assembly GCF_042654525.1). Lineage (NCBI taxonomy): Bacteria > Pseudomonadati > Bacteroidota > Flavobacteriia > Flavobacteriales > Flavobacteriaceae > Geojedonia > Geojedonia litorea. The sequence continues at coordinate 850 of NZ_JBHSGP010000018.1, read as the reverse complement.
GGCATCAGCGATGCTACCGATACCGATGATGATAACGATGGTGTGTCCGATACGGACGAAGCCACCAATGGCACCGACCCATTAAACGCAGACAGCGATGGTGACGGGATTAACGATGGAACTGAAGGTACCACTGATACCGATGGTGATGGTACGATTGATGCATTAGAATCCAACACAGCCGATGCCGATACCGATGGTGTTGTAGACCAAAATGATGCAGATGACAGCGACCCGAATAACGATACCGATGGTGATGGTTACGGCAACGCCGATGAAACGGCAGCAGGAACTAATCCATCAGATAGTAATGATGTACCACAAGATACCGACAACGATGGCATCAGTGATGCCACCGATACCGATGATGATAACGACGGTGTATCCGATATGGATGAAGCCAGCAACGGCACGGAGCCATTAAATGCAGACAGCGATGGCGACGGCATCAACGATGGCACCGAAGGTACCACTGATACCGATGGTGATGGTACGATTGATGCACTAGAATCCAACACAGCCGATGCCGATAACGATGGCGTCGTAGATTCCGAAGATGAAGCCAACACAGACCCAAACAACGATACCGATGGTGATGGTTACGGTAACGCCGATGAAACGGCAGCAGGTAGCGACCCTATGGATGCAAATTCCAAACCTTTGGATACCGACAACGATGGCATCAGCGATGCTACCGATACCGATGATGATAACGATGGAGTATCCGATACGGACGAAGCAACCAATGGCACCGACCCATTAAATGCAGACAGCGATGGTGACGGTATCAATGATGGCACCGAAGGTACGACAGATACCGATGGTGATGGTACGATTGATGCACTAGAAT
>NZ_JBHSGP010000017.1:0-757 GCF_042654525.1 Geojedonia litorea | reverse complement strand
TTGGTAAAAGTTCATTGTGATATTTTATTGGTTGTTATAATAGGTTTGAAAAAACTTTTTCAAAAAAGATTGGTAAAGTATTGTGGGAATAAAAAAAGGGTTTTATATTTGCACCCGCTTAAGGGGTAAAGCCTTTGAGATAAGATAAAGAAAGTTCATTAACATATTGAATTGACAGCGTAAAGAAGATGTTGGAAACGACATTTTCAAGACAAGAGAATAAGCCATTTTGAGTACCGAGAATTATAATTTCTTTGGTTGTTAAAAAATAGTCGTAAGACTTAAAATTTAACGATGAAGAGTTTGATCCTGGCTCAGGATGAACGCTAGCGGCAGGCCTAACACATGCAAGTCGAACGGTAACAGCACTTCGGTGGCTGACGAGTGGCGCACGGGTGCGTAACGCGTATACAATCTACCTTTTACAGGGGGATAGCCCAGAGAAATTTGGATTAATACCCCATAGTATTATTAATTGGCATCGGTTGATAATTAAAGATTCATCGGTAAAAGATGAGTATGCGTTCTATTAGCTAGTAGGTGTGGTAACGGCACACCTAGGCAACGATAGATAGGGGCCCTGAGAGGGGGATCCCCCACACTGGTACTGAGACACGGACCAGACTCCTACGGGAGGCAGCAGTGAGGAATATTGGACAATGGGCGAGAGCCTGATCCAGCCATGCCGCGTGCAGGAAGACTGCCCTATGGGTTGTAAACTGCTTTTATACAGGAAGAAACAGCTCTACGTGTAGAG
>NZ_JBHSGP010000016.1:0-744 GCF_042654525.1 Geojedonia litorea | reverse complement strand
GCACTTGATGCGGTAAGTCTGCCTGAGACTACGAAGATCAATTGATAATTGATAATTAACAATTGAGAAGTTCATTAAATATTGAAAGGAAATTTTAGAAGTTGGGGCTCCCAAGTTGACGTATAAGTCATCAATTAACTGATAACTGTTAACTGAAGGCTTTCAACTAAAAATGGGGGATTAGCTCAGCTGGCTAGAGCGCCTGCCTTGCACGCAGGAGGTCATCGGTTCGACTCCGATATTCTCCACAGGGCCAAGCGTAAAGAAAATGTCTGGTAGACATTTTTAGCGCAGGAGCCAGATGGCGCGTTGGCGTTATCGTAAAGTTCATTGACATATTGGAAAAAGATACATAAAAAAGATATAATTAGATTATATCGCAAAACAAGAGTTAATTAAAGGTGCGAGCTTTTTAATTAACTATAAACTCATTAAAGACAAAAAAGTACAATAAGCTAAATAAGAGCGTATGGGGAATGCCTAGGCTCTCAGAGGCGATGAAGGACGTGATAAGCTGCGAAAAGCTGCGGGGATTGGCACATACAAATTGATCCGCAGATATCCGAATGGGGCAACCCACTATATTGAAGATATAGTATCCGCAAGGAGGCGAACCTGGAGAACTGAAACATCTAAGTACCCAGAGGAGAAGAAAACAAAAGTGATTCCGTTAGTAGTGGCGAGCGAACGCGGATTAGCCCAAACCGGTGTTGTTACGGCAATACCGGGGTTGTAGGACCACGA
>NZ_JBHSGP010000015.1:0-549 GCF_042654525.1 Geojedonia litorea | reverse complement strand
CAGATAACTGTGGCGTGACTTCTTTTACAAGCTCACATAATTCGGGTGCAACATTCCCTATTGGAACTACAACAGTAACGTATACCGCTGTAGATGCCGCTGGAAACTCCGTACAGTGTTCTTTTGATGTGACCATTACTGATGATGACAATCCGGTAATCTCTGGATGTCCTTCAAATATCTCACAAGGTACAGACGCTTCTGGTTGTAATGCCGTTGTAAACTGGACAGCACCAACCGCTGCAGATAACTGTGGCGTGACCTCTTTTACAAGCTCACATAATTCGGGTGCAACATTCCCTATTGGAACTACAACAGTAACGTATACCGCTGTAGATGCCGCTGGAAACTCCGTACAGTGTTCTTTTGACGTGACCATTACTGATGATGACAATCCGGTAATCTCTGGATGTCCTTCAAATATCTCACAAGGTACAGACGCTTCTGGTTGTAATGCCGTTGTAAACTGGACAGCACCAACCGCTGCCGATAACTGTGGCGTGACCTCTTTTACAAGCTCACATAATCCGGGTGCAACATTCCCTATTG
>NZ_JBHSGP010000014.1:0-1528371 GCF_042654525.1 Geojedonia litorea | reverse complement strand
AAACATCGGTATTGCCCGCTGCATCCGTTGCTGTAACTGTTACTTGGGTTGTACCCACAGCAAAGAAACTTCCTGATGCCGGTGAACTTACTATCGAGACAACTGAACAATTATCTGTTGCTGTTGGCGCGAAATTCACAATGGCACCGCATTGTCCTGCATCATTATTAACTGTAATATCTGATGGACAGCTTACCACTGGATCTTCAGTGTCATTTACAGTTACATCAAAATTGCAAACATCGGTATTCCCCGCTGCATCCGTTGCTGTAACTGTTACTTGGGTTGTACCTACATTAAAGAAACTACCAGAAGCTGGAGATGCCAATACTGAACCTCCCGTACAATTATCTGTTAAGTTAGGGGTAAAATTCACCACTGCACCACATTGATTGGCATCTGTTGCAACCGTAATGTTTTGAGGGCACACAGCCACAGGGGCTTGGTTATCAGTAACTATAATTGTTTGAACTACCTGATTTGCTGGGTTACTATTAATATCATTAACATTCCAACTAATCGTTGTAATCCCAACCGGATAAGGATCGGTCAATGATAAGGCATCACTTCTTAAGCCAGTCGGATTTCCAACAGAACAATTATCTGTTGCCGATGCAGTTGCAATAAACACAGCTCCACATTCGCCATTTTCAGCATTAAGATTTTGGTCACCATTGGTACTAATAACCGGAATGGTAACATCTTGAACCGTTAAGGTATATACACTAGAATTACCGGCATTATCATAAATTAGGACCTCTATGATATCATTCTCCGAAGCCGACTGTAATGCTCCCGCACTAGGTGATTGGGTGAAAACGGTCGTACAGTTATCTGTTGCGAAACCTGTTAGATCAGGAATTTCAACTTGGCAATTTTGCACAAAATCAATATTAGAGGCATTCTGACTTAACACTGGAGCGGTTTCGTCTTTTACGGTTAAAGTGAATACAATATCATTGCCAGCCTGATCAAAAATGGTGACCCCAATTGTATCGTTCTCTGAAGCGATGATGGATGTTCCTGCAATGGGTGATTGTGTAAACACTGTAGAACAATTGTCAGTTGCGTATATCGTGACATCTGGCACACTAATCGCGCAGTTAGACTCAAAGTCTACAAACCCTGTGTTTTGTGATAATGTTGGCGCTAAAGTATCTACTACGGTAACAATAACTTCAGCAGCATTTGTATTGCCAAGATTATCAGTTACTGTTAAGAAGATTCCTGTATTTATTCCTAAATCGGCGCATGTAAACGTCTCTTTCGAGATGACTAATGATTGCAAACCACAATTTGCCGTACTTCCATTATCTACTGCTGCAGCAGTAAGCGATGCAGTTCCTGATGCGTCTAAATAAAGTGTAACATTTTGTGCTTTGGCCACAGGTAATGCACATATATTGACCGTGTAATCTTCAGTTTGACCAAACGTATTAGGATTATTGCCATCTTGAACCGGAACACAAGGATTGATATTATAATCGTACCTGCTTGCAATAACACGCATAACGATATTACCCAAACTTAAGCCCGAAGGTATTGTGATTGGTTTTGAAGCTGATTTCCCATCAAATCCGGTAGATTCGAATATGGTACCTATTTCAATCGATTCGCCAGCATCTAAAAAATCATTATCTTGATTCCAATCAAAAAACGCTATAATATAAAGTGTTCTTTGGTCCACATTTCCTGTTTTACCAGTATTAGCCTCAACAATAAGTGAGTGCGTACTACTTTGAGCCACAGTAGTAGACTGACTCTTAAAATCTTGATAAGCAACATGAGGACTACTCATATCACTTTCATTATAAATATCTTCAAAAATCACTTTGGTAATTGGGCTTACATTAGTAAAGATAATATCGCAATAATCGTCATTGCAAGGAGTGGTAGCTGTTGTAAAACTCCAATTACTTGAAACAGTAGCGATGCCACAGTTATTTTTTGGCACAACTTTCCAATAGTAAGTTGTATTTGCTAATAAATTAAGGTTTTGGGTTGTGAAAAGCGTTGTTAAGTTAGACTGAAAAAGAGCTGGAGTGTTTGTAGTACCAAAATACACATCGTACAAAGTAGCATCTGGTACAGCTTGCCAGCCTAAAGCAGTGATGGCTCCACCACCATCTGAACACACATTGGTTGCCGTATTAGATGGAAAGGAACCACTTGCATTTACAGGTGTCGATATCCCACTCCCTGAAGCCGCTACATTAATAGCGGTCGCTCCATTGCTGCTTATTACAATATTCCCATTATTGGGTCCGGTGCTTGTTGGTGAGAATTTAACATAAACAGTTTTACCTGCCATAACTTCAGATGCAGGTATACTATTCACACCAGTTAAAGCTGTATAATAATTAGTATTGTCTAAACTATAAGTATAACCACTTAAGGCTGCAACTGTAACAGGTGCTGTCAAATTAGACCCATTAATTACAAAACTGTTTGCCCCTGATGTAAAACTGGTGCAAATATCGTCAAAGGGCGCCAAGATGGTAGCTGATAGTAATGGCGCAGGCGTACCTGTAACTTTAATATTATCTGCAAAATAAATTTTATTTGTACCATTTCCTGTAACATTAAATATAATACGAAACCATAAATTGGCTCCTACTAATCCAGTTTTAGAAGCGGTTTTAGTTCCACTAAAATCACCTGAAATAGTTGGCGTATCAAACGGAAAATAATTTACTCCATTTAAACTATATTCAGTAGTTATACTACTACCACTTGCGCCACTACTTGTAAAATCTATATATATAGATACATTTGAATAACCACTAATCTCGATTGGATCAAATGGCATACTATTCGAGATTTGCCAAGTATTGTGACTAGAATTGGTGTTTGCAGCTCTTAATTTACCATTTATTACAGTAACACCATTATTTCCAACTGCTCCGTCTGCTTTCCAAGTTGTAATTGTCGGTAAGCCTTGACCCTGATTAGTTGGAGTTGTATAACTATCAAAATCTTCTTTCCATATTTCTGTTTGTGCAAATAAGCAATGAAAGAAAAAAAGCAAGGCTATAAGTAGTAGATTTTTTTTCATAATTAAATAGTTAGGTTTTATTAAATCACAGGTACGCTATCTTGTTTGTTACTATTTTAAATAATGCTGAAGTTGAAGATGATTTCTTTAATGTTTTGAACAAAAAAAAACACTAACATAATGACATACTCTAGTCACTATACAGCGTTTGATAATCTAAAAGTTATTTGTTTTACATAGATAATCCCTTTCTCTACAAAAGCATACTAAAAATAATTTAAAGTGTTAATGGTTGTTAAATTCAAGGCCTATTTTCGATGATTTGCATCAATTAATAGCCAAAATATAAGGGTCTCATTTAAACAATCGCCATAGTGCAAATTTCATCCGTTAAAAAGCTATAAACTAGTGTGTTATAAACCTCAAATTGCACTTCAAAACCATGTGAAAAACATCTTTTATGCACGACTATTGCTTAACTACTACTTTTTTACTTATACTTCCGCTTGTGGTTTCTAATTTTAGGATATACACGCCATCTGAAATTGCAGAAACTGGAATTCTAATTTCAGTTGATTGTTGCATTTTAGAAAGTGCCCAAGACTTAATTTTTTGCCCGGCGAGATTAAACATACTTATCTGACGCGCTTCTACACTTAATGGTAGATAAATATAGAGTTCTTGGCTAGTATTTAAATACTTTAATACAATGTTGTCATGGAGAGCATCTTCAAGAGAAAGTGTGTTCATTGGCTTAAAAGCCACATAAAATCGATCGAGATGATCACCAGGGTTAAGTGTTGCAGCAAAATTAGCTACACCATCAATCTTAAAAGTTTGGTTAAGAAGTGCATCAAAAATATATACATCAATAATAGTGTCAAAATTCTCAAGACCAGTTAAGGCAATTTCAATTGTCCCTGAATTTTTCAGAAAAACACCTAAAGGATATTGCTTTGAATTGTCAAAATCACCGACGCCTTGAATAACGTATTTTTCACCTTCTATAATCCAAGACATATCATTAGGGAGGTCTTCAGTATTTAAGGCATCATAACCATAGTCAAAGCCATCGGTAGCCTTATTATGAGGCACAAACCCGAGTAATAGATGACGTAATGCGCCTTCTGGAGATTTAAATTGGATTCTAACCCTTTTGATAATGTCATCGTCATCAGTTGCTGCTCTGCGCTCTTTTGACGATTCCTTTTTTCTAAAAAACACCGAGCCCTTATCGACTGCGCCTGTAACTGATTCTTTAACAAAAACACGTTGATCGTTTTCAAATACTATGTTTCCACCTGTACTATTATTAGCCCTAACAAAAAATCCTTGTGCAACAGGAATATAGCGCTCGGGTATTTTAGAAGGTGTACCATTACCACTCACTTCGGGAGGCGATATCGCTGGATTTCCTCCAATAAGATTATAGATGGCGTATCCTCCTTCATACTCTTCTAATTTATGAGTTGCATTTGACACATAATGTTCCCAAAAATAAAGTGCACCTTGAAGACTTGATGCATTGTCTAGAATAAATTCGCGAGCATCAATCGCTGACGGATATGGATTACCGATTAAAGCTTCATTTCCTGCATTAATAGGTATGCTTATCGTTCCGTTATTTGGCCTTCCTTCAAACACATAATTTTGCTCCGAAGTTACAGCTCCACTACCCTTCATTGTAAATCCAAGTCCGGCTTTAAGACTTCCATTTTCCCCTATAAATCGCCAATCGGCATATGAATTCAATGCAAAGTTTTCAAAACTATAGAGCCATCTATTACTTATAGCAATTGGGCTTAAACTTGCATTGGCATTGTAACTTGTTGTCCATTGTAAGTTTAGCGGGTTATTGGGATTGGTACCATCATTTAAAACTCCTTTTACTGTATAATTACTACCGTTTTGATTCACTGGCGATCCCCAGTAATTAAAATTGAACAAATTGCTGGTGCCTTGCTGATCTCGTTGTAAACTTCCTATTCCGGTATTATCCAAAACACTACCCATATCCTGTAAGAGTTGTGATTCCCCAACAAGATCTATCATGCCATCTATTTTCAAGTATTTAGTGACCCGCAGGCTTTGTCCGTCAAGAGGATTTGTGTTTTCAACAGACAAGGTATTTACATTTACAAATAAGCCTGAAAGAACAATATTCCTATTACCTGATGAAATGTTATGCCCTGTCTTGACGATGTTCCAATCAATGGCAGTTGTTCCATCAATACCCATACTATTAGGCAGATTTTGAGAATTCCCATAAAGCCAAGTATTAGCATCTGTCCACTGTCCATTAGCCTTAGACACGTATGGCTGAGGGGCCGTTTCAGGTTGTAAGGTAGTCATATACCTTAATTTGCCATTTATAAGGGTAGAACTGTTTGATACTAAATTCCCTGCTGAAAGGTCTTTGCTTTGGTTCATTTGGTAGTATCCTTTCAAATCATTCCAAGTTAATCCTTGAATAATCAAAGGCACTATTGAACCTTTAATAGTTCCTGAATCAGCTTCAATTTCCTGATTCATCATTTGACGAATTTGTGCTACTGATAAAGCTGTATTCCAAATTCTTAATTCATCCATTCCACCTGTAAAGTAATTTGTTGGTTTGAATGGTGGAGTTGAAGTTTGATCCATAGCACCTACTATACATTCGGCTGAATTGGTAATGGGTAAACTTCCCGAAGCAGTATTCATGAGCACGCCATCTATATACAGTCTGTAGGTATTTGCTGCATAAGTCACTGCAACATGATGCCATTTTCCTGTAGTAATTTGATATGGAGACACTAAAGATAGCCCGCTATTCCAATTAAACGACACATAATTATTTACCACTCTCAAATCGTAGCCATTTATTTGATTATTGGCAATGCGTTTGGAAAAAATGGTTTGAATGTTTCCATTTTGAAGATCTTCCTTAACCCATACCTCAATGGTAAAATCGCCATTAAAGTTATAATTATTCTTAAAGGTGATATTATCATCAATACCATCAAAATCCAAAGCACTACAGCCCATAAACGAAACATTTATCGTATCACTAGATATACCGCATGGATTATAAATGGACCAAGTGAGTTCATAGTTTTCACCTACATCTCCTGTAAATAAACTGGTTGGACTTGATGGATCTGAAAAATAGAATCCACTCGTTTGGCCCGAAGTTACAGACCAAAGCCCTGTTGAACTTCCAGAAACTGGGTTTCCTGTTAATGCTAAGGAGGTTTCTGTACAAATTGTATTTGAAATATCTGGACCCACTTGTGCAATGATCGTAGCATCAACAACTTCAACAGCTCTTACAACTTCCATAGCGGCATTCCCAAAGTTGTCTGAAACATTGTAAGTCACTATATAGGTGCCAACAGTACTCGTGTCAACATTAGACGTATCAATAACAATATCAGCCGTGTAATCAGTATTAAAACACGGATCTGTGGCTGTGGCTCCCAATTCGATATAAGATGTGCACGCATCAATAATTTGCGGATCATCTCCTATTAAATTGATAATGGGTGCCGTGATTTCCAAAATATTAACCACACGGGTCACTTGAGCTGCCGCATTTCCTTGAGCATCCATTACATTGTATGTCACATTATATGAGCCCAAAACACCGGAATTAACAGTGGAATTGTCAATCACTAATGCCCCAGTAATGTTCCCAAAACAAGGGTCGCTAGCTACTGCTCCCAATTCTGTATATGTGGCGCAATCTCCAATATTTAAAGGGTTAGGACCATTAAGTGTGATGTAGGGAATAGTTGTATCCGCTACGTTTACTGTCCTGTTTACTTGTGCCGTGGTAACGCCACTTGCATTCACAATTTTATAAGAAACTATATACGAACCCACCACATTTGTGTTTAATGCAGAAGTGTTGACGATAATACTGCTAGTGATATCTCCAAGACAATTATCAGTTGCTGTAGCACCCAATTCCGTGTAAGTACTACAAGCTTCTAATGTTATTACATTTGGACCATTTAAGGTAATTACTGGATTTTGTGAATTCACAACGGTAACATCAATGGAACAGGTTGTTGTTTTATTTGACGTGTCTGTAACCGTATAAGTCACCGTAGATGTACCTAAAGGATAAGTCCCACTAGCGTTAGCTCCACCGCCATTAAAATTATTGGTTATGGAAGCAATACTGCAATTGTCAGAAGCGGTAACCATTGGAACTGTAACATAAGTATTACATAAACCGGGACTTGTATTGACAACAATATTTGCTGGACAATTTACAGTTGGCGCTTCATTATCTATCACATTAATTTTAAAGGAGCAGGTAGAAGAATTACCAGCAGCATCTGTAAACTTAAACACATTGGTCGTTGTACCCACAGGAAAGGCTGACCTTCTTGGTAAGCCACTAACCAATTCCAAAGTTATTCCAGAACAATTATCCCAAGCACTCATAAACCCAAAATCATTTACCACGGCACTACATAATCCAGGATTATTATTAATCGTTATATCCGTTGGGCAAATTAATAATGGTGGCTGTGAATCTGTTATAGTAACCGTAAAGTTACAGCTCGCAGTATTACCAAGGTTATCTTTAACATTGTAAGTTACCGTAGTTACACCGTACTGAAAAATTTCTAAACTAGCGTCATTAATTCCGGTCGCCGGACTTGAGCCTGCTGTAGCTCCTGTCATTGTCCATGTTTGTAACACTATGGTTCCGCAATTGGTATAAGCTGAAGGTGAAATAAAAGGAACATCGTACGGACAAGTTACCGTCACATTAGCTGGACAAGTAATGGTGCATTGACCATATGTATATATAGTAGAGCATAGAAAAAATAGAAGTGAGGCGTAGCTTAATTTCATACTACAATACTATTGACACAACGATCTAATTACAACATAGTTAATGTGTTTTGATTTGGGTGACTAAATGTAGTATAGTGTACAAATCCATTCAAAATAAATCGACAAAAAGCATTTAATCCACCTAAATGGTTTTAAACCACGCAGATAGAGAACTATTCAATTTAGTAAAGCAGGAGTAGTTAGTGAATTGGGTTATAAAAAAAAGGTGACCATATCTGGCCACCTTTATCTTTCATAATTTGGAATTTATTACTTCAAGTCAAAACGATCTAAATTCATAATCTTGGCCCAAGCAGACACAAAATCATTCACAAATTTAGTTTGAGCATCATTGCAGGCATAAACTTCGGCTAAAGCCCGTAGCTCAGAATTTGAGCCAAAAATAAGATCTGCACGGGTTCCTGTCCATTTCAAATCACCTGTTTTACGGTCGCGGCCTTCAAAAACCTGATCGGATTGCGAGGCAGCCTTCCATGTAGTATTCATATCCAATAAATTGACAAAGAAATCATTGGTTAAGACTTCTTTTCTCTTCGTAAAAACGCCATGTTGTGAGGCATCAAAATTGGTGTTTAGCACACGCATTCCACCAACGAGTACGGTCATTTCGGGTGCAGTAAGTGTAAGTAGTTGTGCACGGTCTACAAGTAATTCTTCTGCGGAAGCCGTATGTTTTACATTCAGATAATTTCTGAATCCATCTGCAGCTGGTTCAAGTACCGCAAATGATTCTACATCGGTTTGTTCTTTGGAAGCATCTGCTCGTCCTGGAGCAAATGGTACTGCAACATTAGTACCCGCATTTTTTGCTGCCTGTTCAACGCCCGCACAGCCTGCCAATACAATAATATCGGCCAATGAAACTCGTTTGTTACCAGACTGACTAGAATTAAACTCTTTTTGAATTTGCTCAAGTTTATCCAAAACAACTTTTAATTGGGCAGGATTATTCACTTCCCAATTTTTTTGAGGTTCCAATCGAATTCGAGCTCCGTTAGCACCACCACGTTTATCAGAATCTCTATAAGTTGAAGCTGATGCCCAAGCCGTCGACACTAACTGCGTCACCGTAAGTCCAGAAGCCACTATTTTCGCCTTAAGATTTTCAATATCTTGATTATTAATTACTTCATGATTAACAGCAGGAATAGGATCTTGCCAAATCAATTCTTCTTTTGGGACTTCAGGCCCTAAATAGCGAGAGATAGGTCCCATATCGCGATGCGTTAGTTTAAACCAAGCCCGTGAATAAGCTTCGGCAAATTCATCTGGGTTTTCATAAAAATGTTTTGAGATTTTGGCATACGCCGGATCCATTTTTAAAGAAAGGTCTGTGGTTAACATAAATGGTGCATGTTTTTTTGAAGGATCATGAGCATCTGGCACAGTACCTGCTCCAGCATTATTTTTTGGTTTCCATTGATGTGCTCCTGCAGGGCTTTTGGTCAATTCCCATTCATAGCCAAATAAGTTTTCAAAATATTTGTGACTCCATTGGGTTGGTGTATCGGTCCAAGCCCCTTCAATTCCACTCGTGATGGTATCAGCACCTTTACCTGTTCCGTAAGTATTATGCCAACCCATACTTTGTTCTTCAATACTTGCGGCGGCAGGCTCTTTACCTACATACTTGCCTGGATCTGCAGCACCATGTGTTTTACCAAAGGTATGACCACCAGCGATTAGTGCAACAGTTTCATAATCATCCATGGCCATACGCCCGAAGGTCTCACGAATATAATGCGCAGACTCAACTGGATCTGGATTTGCATTGTGCCCTTCAGGATTCACATAAATTAAGCCCATATGAGCAGCGCCCAATGGATTTTCTAATTCATCTTCTGAATAGCGATCATCATTCCCCATCCACTCTGATTCTGATCCCCAATAAATATCTTCTTCTGGTTGCCAAACATCTTCACGACCTCCTGCAAAGCCAAACATTTTTAGTCCCATGGATTCATGCGCACAATTTCCTGCCAAGATCATCAAATCTGCCCATGACAATTTTTTTCCATATTTCTGTTTAACAGGCCACAACAGCAATCGTGCTTTATCGAGGTTGGCATTGTCTGGCCAACTATTAAGTGGTGCAAAACGTTGAGTTCCTGAACCGGCACCACCCCGACCATCGGCGATTCTATAGGTTCCTGCGCTATGCCAAGCCATCCTTATGAAAAAAGGTCCGTAGTGTCCATAATCTGCCGGCCACCAATCTTGACTATTGGTCATGACCTCATAAATATCTTTTTTAACAGCGTTTAAATCAAGAGATTTAAATGCTTCTGCATAATTAAAATCTTTATCCATTGGATCGACAAGAGAGGAATTTTGTCGAAGAATACTTAAATTCAATTGGTTAGGCCACCAATCACGGTTAGATCTGCCCGTAATTGCACTATGTTTTATAGCGCCTCCATGAAAAGGACATTTGCTTTCGCCATTAGTACTGTAAGCTGCTTGATGTGAATGATTTTTGTCTTCCATTGTTATAAATTATAGATTACTGAAAGCACTAATTTACAACTTTATTGGCGATAGTTTTTATACTAAATTTTTATGCGGATATAGATAAATACAATGATTGCTAAAAATAACGTCACTATAATTTATTCGAAATTATATTATTTATTCTCTTTCCTTAAGACTTCTAAGGGAGAACTTTTAACAACACCTATACTATTGGTCATCCCAATAAAAATAACCAAAATTGCAATTGCAGGAAATATCACTATGAAGGGAATCCAAGATGGCTTAAAAACGGCATCAAACAATCCCCAAGCGAGTAATTGGCTGCCAATTAGCGATAGTAAAATCCCGGACAAGGATCCTAGTACACCAAGATAGATATACTCTAGTGTCATTATTTTTATAATCTGTCTATTTTTAGCACCTAGAGTTCGCAACAAAACACTCTCCTTAATACGCTGATGCTTACTTGTACGTACTGCGCCAATTAAAACAATTACTCCAGTTAGGATGCTGAAAAAGGCCATGAAGTTAATAATCCAGGAAATTTTACTTAATAGATCTTGAACAACGTCCAATATTTTTTGAATATCAATAATTGAAATATTTGGAAAGCTTGACACCATTTGTTGTTGTAACTGAGCAGATTCCTTTTCATTATTCACTTTAGTGGAAATCACTCTAAATTGCGGTGCATTTTCTAGAACACTTTCAGGAAACACAATCATAAAATTGAGTTGCATCCTACTCCAGTCTACAGTTCTTATGCTTCCTATGACCGTATTGATAAGTACACCTTGAACGTTAAACGTTATTTCGTCACCTAGGTTTAATTTGGAATCTTCAATAAAATTATCGCTTACTGAAATTGGAATTGGAGTATTAGAATCCATAGATTCTGGTAAAGTTCCTTTCACCAACGATTCTGAAGCAATTAATGAGTCTCTATAAGTTACTCTAAATTCGTGATTGAGAATCCATCGATTAACTTGAGAAGTTGTGTCTTTCTTGATATCTGAAATCTTTTCCCCATTTAAGCTTTCAATTCGCATGGTAACAATAGGGATATTATCAATAACTGGAAGTTTATTAACTAAAATACCTTCTTCTACAGCCTCCTTTTGTTCTGATTGAATGTCTAACATAAATATATTTGGACTGTTCGATTGATCTTCTAAAGTAGCTTGCTGCAACAACAGATCTTTACTAAAATATAAAGTACTAATTAAAAAACTACCCACGCCAATTGCAAGCACTAATATGATTGTTTGATTTTGCGGCCTGTACAGATTCAACAGACTTTGCCTTGCAATAAAACCAAATGAATGTGGGAAGAACTTCTTAACAGCATTCATAAACAAGGTGGCAATCGACCCCAAAATAAAAAAGGTCACCACAATTCCTGCAACAAACATAGCCGAATAACTTACACGCTCTAATAACCAATATGAAAAAGTAAAAATGAATAGTATAATCCCTAAAACAACCAATAGTCCAGATCTTAAAGACCTTGTTACTTTCTCTTCCTGTACTCTTAAGGTTTGAAGTGGAGAAATATGAAGTGTACCCATCAAAGGATAAAGCGCAAAAAGCACCGACATTGACAGGCCTAATGATAATCCAATAAAGATAGCTTTAACAGATACATTAATCTCTAAATTTAACGGCAATAATCCTTCCAATAGCAACGGAAATAAGTATTGTAAACCAAGCCCCAAGGCGGTTCCAATTATTCCTCCAATCAAACCCATTACTGCTATCTGGAATAAAAAAATTAAAAATGTTTGCCTTCTGGTTGCTCCTAAGCATTTAAGAATTGCAACAGCAGGTAATTTTTGCTTAATATAAATGTGAATAGCACTAGCTATTCCTACACAGCCTAATAAAAGAGCAATAAATGCTACAAGATTGAGAAACTTTCCGAAGTTTTCATAGCGTCTCCCAAGTCTTCTACTTGTGCTAGTATGCGTATCGATATCGGCATCAATTAGATCAAGCTTAGGATCGAGACGGTCATCTAAGGCATCAAGATCCGTTTTGGGTAGAGCTTTAAAATAGAAATCATAATCAATGCGACTTCCCGTTTGAACCAAACCACTTGGTTCAATAAAACGATATGGAATAAGGACAGGTGGTGCCACAGCACTGAAAAATGAACTAGATCCTGGAACTGATTTTAAAGCCCCTCCAATAGGTAACACTATATTTCCAATTTTAATACTATCTCCGGGTTTAAGCTGAAATTGAAGCATCAATGTAGCATCAACTAGGGCTGTGCCTTGTAATTGGTAGTTTTGAGCTGCTTCTTTTGGATCGGTATTTATACTACCATAAAATGGAAATGCCCCTTCAATACCTCTTACCCTAACAAGCTTTGTTAAGTCATTATCCTTAAAAGCCGCCATAGAAGGAAAACTAATTTCCTTGGCATCAGCACCTCCTAGAGAATCAATAACTGCTAAAAGTTCTGGTTTTGGTGGTTTATCGGTATCAATTTTAAAATCTGATCCCATTAGGGATTTAGATTGTGAAACAATATTGTGCCTTACATTATCTCCAAACGATTGAATGGCGACAACGGCTGCAATACCCAAAATGATGGATGCCATAAAAAGTAAAAGCTTATTCCAACTGGCCTTTCCATCTCTCCAGGCCATTCTCGAAATCCAAATAAAACTGACGGCTTTACTTTTTAGTTTTTTGGAAGCGTTCATATAGCGACCGTGTTTTCTTGAACAACCCTACCACCTTTGAGTTTTAATATGCGCTCTGTTCGTTTGGCAAGATCCATATCATGGGTGACGATTATAAGCGTGGTTCCTAATTCTTTATTGAGATTAAAGAGTAATTCTACGACTTTCTCACCAGTTTCGGCATCGAGGTTTCCAGTAGGTTCATCAGCAAATAAAATAGAAGGTTGATTTGAAAATGCCCTTGCCAGTGCTACACGTTGTTGCTCTCCTCCAGAAAGTTGAGAAGGATAATGATGCCCTCTATCGCCAAGTCCTACTTTTTCTAATAATTCCTTGGCCACTGTAACAGCACTTTTTGAACCTTGAAGTTCTAAAGGAACTGCAACATTTTCAAGCGCGGTAAGTGTTGAAATAAGTTGAAAATCCTGAAAAATAAATCCAACTTTTTGATTTCGCAGCTGTGCACGTTCATCTTCAGTTAAATCCTTTATGAATTGGCCACATAATTCTATCCGCCCTGAATCAACTTTATCTAATCCAGCACACAAGCCTAGTAAAGTGGTTTTTCCGCTTCCAGATGGACCTACAATGGCAAACGTTTCACCTTGTTCCACACTAAAACTAATATCATTTAATATATCCAGTTTTTTAGAACCACTTGAATAACTTTTCTTTAGGTGCTCTACGTTTAATATCTTTGCCATAGTCAATACATTTTTTTTTCAATCCTTAAGATTACAAAATAAACAAATGATTTTAAAACAAATTCCCATACAACACTACAGGCTGTTAATGTTTTGTTATATTTTACTGTTTGTGGTCTCTTGTGGTGGTAATAGTTCCAAAAAAGCAGAACAGAAAACTTCTGAAAAAGAGGCCGTTGTCACCAAGGCTATTGATAGCTCAAAAGTGATTCTTTTTTTTGGCAATAGTCTCACCGCTGGTATGGGATTGGATCCGAGTGATGCATTTCCTGCTATAATTCAAACTAAAATTGACTCATTAGGCCTACCCTATAAAACCATAAATGCAGGACTAAGTGGTGAAACCACAGCCGCTGGTAAAAGTAGGATTTCTTGGGTTTTGAATCAACCTATTGACATATTTGTTCTTGAATTGGGTGCCAATGATGGATTGAGAGGTATCTCTTTAAATGAAACCCGTGATAATCTTCAAAGTATTATAGATTATGTTAAGGATAAAGATAGCACAACAAAAATAATTCTCGCAGGCATGCAAATGCCTCCTAATTTAGGACCAAGTTACACTGAAGAATTCAAAATGATTTTTCCTAAACTTGCAGAACAAAATGACACTTACCTCATCCCATTTTTATTAGACAATGTTGCTGGCATCACTGAATTAAATCAAAGTGATGGTATACACCCAACAGAGGAAGGCCAACAGATTTTAGCCAAGAATGTTTGGGAAGTCCTAGGGCCATTACTTGAAAAATAAGATGATTTAGGGATAAAGACTAATACTAGTACAATGAAAAAACCTTTGGAAAATATTGTATTCCAAAGGTTTTTTTATGATTAAACAAACTTAACTTCTTAAAGTTGTTTTTGTTTTAGTTGGTGATGTCATGCGAATATTTTTGAGGCATTAAACGACCCCAATCTCCCACAATTCCAGTTACCGAAAGCTGTCCAGATGGCAAAACATAGTCGCTAAAATGAGCAGCCGGATAGGTTAATACTACCACATCTCCACTTTGATTTCTTACCACTTGGTTTCCAGAAAATTTTACAACATTATCAGCATTTATAAAAGAAACATTTTCAATTTTAACTTTCTTTCCTGCGTAATTTCCCGAATGAAATTGCTCAATTGTAATGACTTCTGGTGAAACATGTACATTTTCAGCATATCTAACATAACCGGTGAGTGCTACTTCATTCATGGTTTTCTGGTAGTTATAATTTGTACCACTGGCGTTTTATAAATTTAATCTTATTTTATCTCCTAATACGAAAATATTTGTTGCACTAAATCTAATTAATATACCACCTGTAGCATCTTGAATAAACACCGATTTATCATCTAATGTATTACCATTTGAAGTAATCACCCCTTGAATTAGATAATTATCATTAAAGCTCCACGCTCCTGCATGTGTATCAAACTCTGCTCTTAATTCAGCAATGGTATGTATGACTTCTGTTGTGTGGTCATTGTCCAATATAGTAGCGGTATATATTTTATTTTCTCCTATGATAAGATTTCCAGCTGCAATGATTTCAAATACAATGTTGTAATCCTCTAAAGCCCAATTGTCTTCCATAGGGATAATCTTGAAACTCGTACTTTGAGAATTTTGATTAAAATTAAGTGCTATTTCATTCATAATCGCTGCAGGAACGGTATAGAAGTGAGTACCATAAACTTTACCTTGGGGATATTGAAGTTTAACATAAGCCGAACCTCCGTTAGTGATTGTTTGGCCAGTTCTCAACTCAATAGTTAATCCTTCATTACTCCCTTCTGAAACGGATGACGCTACACCATTAAAGTTTAGTGTGTTTGTAATTTGGTTTGCCATGTTGAATTTTACAATTGTTGTATTTAAAGTACCTATCGAAAATCCAGTTGTTGGATCTTTCAATTTCAAATTCAAGGTTTTTTCAGCATTAAAATTTATATTAACTTTTGATATTGCCACATTAGTGATTTGCGCATTAGCCAGTTGTTCTACAACTATTTTACCGTTAACGGCTGCTGGTACGGTGGTGTAATCGGTGCCATAAATAGCATCACCTGATAATTCAATGGTTACATAGCCATTAACCAATGCTTTTGGTTGAAGCTTTAAAGGAATTGTAATGGTTTCCGCATCTGCTAAAACTGAATAGTTTTGTTGAGTGAAAGAGACAACAGCAGCGTTAGTGCCGCCACCCCCTTGGTCGATTTCTTCATCCAAACTACAGCTAAATACAAGAGCCCCAATGAAGAAATAAATAATTAATTGATTTAAAATAAATGGTTTCATAATGATCGATTTTTGATTAATGATTGTACTGAATAGAGGTTTTTCTACTGCAGCACAAATGTATCATCCTAGATAATTAGCACTATCTGGAAATGTTACGAAAGTGAATAAACTTGGAATGAATGGGAATAGTGCTTGATTATGTGCCAATTAACTTTTTAGTAGGATTGTGAAGGAAGTAAGTGTTTTATTTGATTAGACTTAGTAAATATTCTAATAATTACACCAAAGTTATAGTTCCATTCGAGCATCATAACATTTTCATGAACTTGAGTATTCTCATGATGCATCCAAGGTATAACATAGCAGCCTAAAACCTGCTTTTCAGATTTTAGTTTCAAATCAAGCTCCTTAATCATCTTTAATGTGTTCTTTTTGAGCACATTACTATCAATACTCTCTAACTCCTTCAACAATGAATCATTTAGTCTAGAAGCGTATTCAAAATATCCTTCTTGTCTAAAACGTTTTACGGCTTCAGATTGGCTAGCTATATAGCTATAGTGTTCATTCTTTTTTTGACATGAAATGAGAACAAAAGTTATTACAACTACCATATAAATTTGGCTTGTTTTCATAAAAACTAATGAATGTATTTAGCAAACTTAATTTGCAATAGCATTTTATTATGAATACATGTTACGAAGGCGAATTATATTGTAATGAAATGCTCAAATAACGTTCAACACAGTTTAATTCGCTTTCATGACAAAAATTTAAAAAAAATCGATACATTCATAATAATTTTATTCGATTAAAAGAACGATGTATTTGACTTATTCAATGTGGTTTAAGAGTATAATTATAATCATGCTTTTCATGCTTGGGCTTGCATCTTTAGCCCAAAACGTAAAAGTTACAAGTTTCCAAGACAGTTTGGCTATATTGATAAGAAAAGCTGCCACCCATCCAGAACTAACACTCGAACAATCAGATTCTTTAATCGCTTTAGCAAAACAACAAAATGACGCCAAATTGTTGGCCTCATTAAAATTATCAAAAGGAACGGCTTACTCTTTTTTAGGGAATAATTCGAAGGCCTTAGAATATCAAATGTCTGCTTACAAAATATTTGATTCTATAAATGACCAAACTGGCAAAACAATTACTTTACTTAATATTTCTTATTCACAACTACATTTACATAATTATAAAAAGGCGAAAGATTATTTACTGCAGACCTTGAAAATAACTGACCCAGATAACGACAAGCTTTTAATGAGTATTTATGGCAATCTAGGCACTGCTTGTACAGAATTAGGTGAGTATGAAGAAGGCATTGCTTATTATAAAAAGGCGTTGGTTCATTATCAACAAAGTGATAATCCTGATGCTAGGGCACTAATGTACCACGGCATAGCGGTAGCACATAGTAAATTAATGAATCAAGATCTAGCAGAATCTTACTATTATATGGGGTTGGATTATCAAAAAGAAGGGAATTCAGATTATGTATTAGCAGGCTTAGCGCTTTCGCTTGGAGAGCTTTATTTAGACCAAAATCAACTAGAACTTTCTAAAAAATATTTTGATATTGGAGGTGAAGCAGCATTTAACTACAACTCTCCCTATTACATAGAAATCTATTACAAAAACTTGGTTAACTGGTATAAAACGAAAGGCAATTATAAAGCTGCATTTAAATACCACGAAAAATTGACTTCTCTGAAGGATTCTATATACTCTTTGGAAGTAGTAAAATCGAATAATGAACTTGAAGAAAAATTTCAAAACGAATTAAAATCTAGCGAGATTCAACTCTTAAAAACACAGAAAGATTTAGCCACAGCCCGAGTTGAGAAAAATAAATTTTGGGCCTTGATACTTATTCTTATCACTATACTATGTATTACAGTAATTGTAGTACTGTATCAAAACTATAAAGGCAATAAAAAATCAAACGAACTATTACGCTTAGAAAAAATACAACTGGCCGAACGCAACCGCCTATTAGAAAGTGAGAATATTTTGGTGCAATTTGAAACCTTAAGAACTCAAGTTAGTCCCCACTTTTTGTTTAATTCATTAAATGCGCTTACGTCACTTATAAAAACCGATACTGAAAAAGCACTTAAATTTACTAAAGAGTTTTCAAAAATATTCAGAAACACTTTAGAGTTAAAATCCAAAAACATTATTACCTTGAAGGAGGAACTAGACCACGTTAACTCCTATTTATATCTTCAAAGAATGCGATTTGATTCTAATTTAGAAATTAAGATTGCTATAGATTCTAATTTTTTAAATCATTTTTTACCTCCTTTTTCATTACAAATGGTTATAGAAAATGCCATAAAACATAATACCATTACTTCAGAGTCTCCCCTACATATAAAAATAAAAGCGACACAAGATTTTTTAATCATAACAAATAACCTTCAAACAAGGCAAGTTACTGAAGATTCGACTAAAACAGGCGTGAAAAATATAATCTCACGTTATCAATACATTTCTGATTTAGAACCTACATTTGAAGTAAAAAACAATCAATTCTATGTTAAATTGCCTCTAATAAAAGAGTAATCATGAAAGCCGTAATTATTGAAGACGAAAAATTAGCATCTGAGTATTTACATGCATTACTTCAAAACCACAGTCTAAAAATTGACGTCATAAAAATCATTGACAATGTAAAAGACGCAATTCAATGGCTTTCACAGTATACTGTTGACATTATTTTTCTTGATATTCATCTCGGAGATGACACTAGTTTTTCAATATTTGAAAAACTTCACATAACAACACCTATAATTTTCACCACGGCCTATAACGAATATGCCATACGAGCATTTAAATTAAACAGTATTGATTATCTATTAAAACCAATAGATGAAGAAGAATTGGAAGCTGCTATTCAAAAACTCCAAACCAGAATACCAGTTACAGCTCCTATCGATTTTCAAAAATTCATGGAAACCCTTCACCAAAAGACAAACTATCAAGAACGCTTTATGGTGGTTAGTGGGCAAAAAATAAAAAGCATCTTGATTGATCAGGTCGCTTATTTTTTGTCTGAAGGACGCTACGTTAAACTCATTACAAAATCTAATGAACGTTATCTTCTTGATCAGTCCTTAGAAAGTCTAGAAAACAAATTGGATCCAAATATTTTTTATCGAATTAACAGGCAAGTCATAGTAAGTTTCCATAGCATTCAACAAATGATTATTTGGTCTAAAAGTCGTGTCAAATTAGAATTAAATCCTTCAGCTGGTTTTGATATTATTGTTAGTATAGATAAATCTGGAGAATTTAAAAAGTGGCTTAATCGCTAATTCACTCTAAACTGAAATTAGCTTTGAAATAGGTTCTATATTCAAACACATTCATATCAAAATTAAACGCCTTCATTACATTCTAAACTAGTGTTCATTTAAAACTAAAATATATTTGATGCGCTATAAAATACTATCAATTTATTATATATCATCATCAATCAAAAAACGAGCAGCATGAAATTTAGAATATTTATCCTAACAAGCTTAACAGTGTTGGTTTGTAAATTAGTTTCGGCCCTAGACCTAAATTGGGATGTAAGAACTCATGAAAATAAGTCCAATTTAAATACAGTTTTGAGCAGTGAAACGTATGTATCTAGTTACCATTTGGCTAATTATTATGACATTATGCCAAATGAACATATTGTTATTCACCCTGAATTTTTGAA
Organism: Geojedonia litorea; assembly: GCF_042654525.1. Taxonomy (NCBI): domain Bacteria; kingdom Pseudomonadati; phylum Bacteroidota; class Flavobacteriia; order Flavobacteriales; family Flavobacteriaceae; genus Geojedonia; species Geojedonia litorea. Next base: position 1,508,701 of record NZ_JBHSGP010000014.1, on the reverse strand, counting down.
TTCTATAGAACATGCTAAAAATGAAAAGTTGTCTTAAAACTTTAAAACGCCTTTGATTTGCTCCCTTATCATTTTAGAACTCACTATTTAAGCCTTAAATCATGAAATCATTACACAAAAAAAGAGTGCTCCTGTTTTTGCTGCTTTTAGTTTGTTTAACTGATATCATCAATTCTATACCACTACTTTCAAACTATCAGGACTATAAATCTTTACTATTGATGTGGATTCCAGGAATTGCGGCAATTATTGTTGCGTTTTCTACTGGGGTTACTCTAAAATCGTTTGGTTGGAAGTTTTCAACTAAATGGATAACTCTTGCATGGCTTATTCCCATTATTTATGGTAGTATTGCTTATTCTTTAGTCTGGGTATTTGAACTAGGAGATAGTATTAACCCTACTTTTATAGCACATACAAAACTATCTTTAGATATTAAATCCAATTATGATTCTGTTGTCATTGGTTTATCATTTTTATATATCACAATTGCTTGCCTTTTACCTAATATGCTGTTATTCCTTGGAGAAGAATTAGGTTGGCGAGGTTTTTTAATTCCAGAATTAAGTAAATGGGGGTCTGTACATAATGCCAGTTGGATAAGTGCAGTTATTTGGACCATATGGCAATTACCAGAAATCCTTTCAGGGAATTATGCCAATAGTGACATTCCAATATGGTATCAAGTTTTTTGTTTTTCAATAATGACCCTTTCTACGGGAGTGATCTTAGCTTATTTAAGAATGATGTCTAAAAGTATATGGCCTGCAGTTGTGTGCCATGCCATACATAATAGCATTATTCAACGTTTTTTCGATAGACTAACTCTAGATACAGGGATGACCAATTTATTCATAGGTGAATTTGGAATTGTGTTGGCCTTGGTTACAGCTGCGTTTGCGATATACTATTATAAAAGGCTAGAGCATCAAGCTTTAGCAAAGAATCTAACTTACGTTTAATCAATTTATAGAATAAGAATAAATATACTGTAATTTTTATACATTTCTGATTCTACTTAAAAACTCACCTATAACAATAAGAGATAATTTTTTATTAATTTAGTCATTAACTAAATGATGAGACTTTGTTGAATTAAAATTAATCTCTATTAAGCCATTTAATACCTAAACTATGAAAGCGAAATTAGCAATCCCAACATCATTTCTATTCATGGTATCAACCCTATTAGGATGTAAATCGGAACATTCAGAATTCAACAAATTGGTGAAATTTGGACAAGATTATACCAAGGCGTGGAATAGCAAACAACCTGAACAAATGGCCAAGTTTTATGCCGAAGACGGCATGCTTACCGTTAACAACGGAGAACCAGCAATTGGACGTGCTCAACTTGCCGAAACCGCTAATTCCTATATGGAGGCATTTCCGGACTTGGAATTAACTATGGACAGCTTAACTATAAATAATGGAGTCTATAATTATTATTGGACCTTTAAAGGAACTAACACAGGACCAAATGGTACAGGTCATAAAGTAAATTTTAGCGGATTTGAACAATGGACCATGAATGAACAAGGATTGGTAAAATTTTCAATTGGAACTTATGATGCCGAGGCTTATCAAAGACAGCTCCAAGGCCATTAATAACAATACCTGAACAGCCCCTTTTAAAAATAATAGACTTTTATCTATAAGATATTGTAAGTTAGATGTTTGCTCAAAAATTGACTTCATCTAATTTTACTGTTATTTCTAGTTCTATTTCTTGGAATCACAGCATTGAGTCATGACTCATCTCATATGTTCTAACTAACGTGGCTAATTCATTCTATAATGACCCATAAAAAATGAAACATTTCACATCTAAACGGGAACGGAAGCTATGGATCTATGCGTTTACAGTTTTTATTGCTATCTATGCTACACTATTTTTAGGAGGTCAACTCATAAATTTTATGATTGAACGTCGAATTCTAGAACAAAGCACATTTTACCTATTTTTAGTTTTGGTTGTGGCATTCATTTGGAGTGGAGTAAAAGATTCAAGTAAGAAAAAAGAATATTGGATTTACGCTGGAACTCTTGCAGTATATGGCATGGCTGTGTTACGTATGGACCTCTCAACTTCTGAACGCTCTCATATGTTTGAATACGGTCTGCTTTCCTTATTAATTTATGAAGCTTTAATGGAACGAAAGCTCCATAGTGCAAAGGTTAAATTGCCCTTACTATATGCAATTTTGACAGCCGGAACTATTGGTTTAGTAGATGAATGTATCCAATATTTTATCACATATCGTGTATTTGATAGTATTGATATTGGGTTTAATTATTTCGCAGCAACATTTGCCGTATGTTTAAGTTTCGGAGTTAAAAAGTTACAGCATATTTTTACTTATAAACACTGAAAATAGATTAATAATTAAACTCTTCAACAACGACCCAAAAGAATTATAACTACTTTAGTAACTTCAGCTGATAGAAGTATATCAAAACAATTATATACTCTTTTTAAGATACCCGCTCTCTAGGGGACATAAAATATGATAAAATTCTTTAGAAAAATTAGGCAAAATTTACTAACCGAAAATAAACTTAATAAATATCTACTTTATGCGATTGGTGAAATAGTACTCGTTGTTATTGGAATTTTAATTGCTTTACAATTAAATAATCTCAATGAGCAAAGAAAAGACAAGATTTTTGAACAGGAAATACTTAATCAAATTCAAGAAAACTTGAAAAATGACCAACAGGCATTAGAACAAATTGTGGCAAACTTTAATTCCGCCGTGGCCGCTTCAAATAAAATATTAAATTCTGAAGTATCGTCTAAAACCGAAGACAGTGTTAAAATATGGCTGGGTATGGTCGTACAATTTGATAGATTTCAACCACTCACCAATGCCTATGAAGTTTTAAAATCGAATGGCCTAGACAAAATCTCTAACAAAAAATTACGCTTTTTGCTCGGAAGATATTATGATGACGAGGCCTCACATATGATCAAATCGGTTACCGACATCGAAGGTGCTTTTAACGATCATTGGATTCCGATTTTATTTGACGAAATGATAGAATTTGAGTTTAAGAAAGCTGTAGTACTAAAAGATTACACTATTTTATTAAAGCCTTCAAGAGCGCAAAACATACTAAAGTTAAATCGCGATAATTTAAGTTCTGGGACTAACCGTATTCAAAAGGGCCTCTATACTATAGAAGCCATTCAAAATTTAATAGCATTAGAAATCCAATAACTACCTATTAAAATAGAATCAAGTGCGGTTTGCTCTCGCCTATTAAGTTTGTATTTACTACATTAGAGGTATGAACTTCTCAACAAGAACATTTACATACACGTTGTACATCCCTTTTTAAAATGAAACATCTAAGTATTCTCTTCTTGTCGTTAGTGACCATCTCATGTGCGCCTGTGAAAGACCCAACTCAAATCGTACGTTTAGACGGCACCAGTATAACGACAGAGCAACTCGACACCGATATTCAAACGCTAATTGATACTGCAAAGGTGACCGGACTTACAGTGACCATCTTTAATCAAAATACCATTAAATATCAAAAAGCCTTTGGCTATGCCCATAGTACCACAAAAGATAGCTTAACTCTAGATCATGTGTTTTATGGAGCCTCATTAAGTAAAGCTGTATTTGGGTACATTGTTGCGCAACTGGCACATGAAGAACAGCTAGATTTAGATCAACCCTTGCAAGCGTATATCGATATGCCTATCCCCGATATGCCATTTAAACGAGAATGGCGCAATTTTAAAAACATAGAAAATGATGATAGGTATCAACTACTTACAGCCAGAATGTGCATGTCTCATACCACAGGCTTTCCTAATTGGCGGTGGATAAGTAGAGAAGGTGAATTTACCCCGGAAGGAAAGATTCAATTTTATTTTGACCCCGGTACAGATTATAGCTATTCAGGAGAAGGTATGAGACTCCTACAAAAAATAATTGAACGCTATATTGGTGAAGGATTGGAGCAGATGGCAAGTGCACGTGTCTTTGAGCCTCTAGAAATGAACATGACCAGTTATGTATGGCAACAACGATTTGAAAATGCATATTGTCACGGTCACTCCGTAACTCAAGAGCCAATAAAAAAGGATATTGAAGACGAGGCAGGCGCTGCTGGCTCCATGGAAACCACTACAAAAGATTATGCCAGGTTCCTCTCCAATATCATGACCTTAAGTGCTCAAAACTCAAGCATTACAAAACTAATGTTTAGGCCCAATATAGCGATACACTCCAAAAAACAATTTGGGCCTTTGTCTTTAGAAAAAACAGATGCAAATAAGGATATCGCATTGAATTATGGTCTAGGTTGGGGTATTTTGAAATCTCCATATGGAGAAGGCTATTTTAAAGAAGGTCATAGTGAAGGGTTTCAGCATTATTCAATTATTTTTCCCAACACAGGAATTGGCATCCTACTCATGTCGAATAGTGATAATGCCGAAAGCATATTTAAAGACCTACTCGAGCTTGGTATACAAGATGTCTATACGCCTTGGTACTGGGAGGACTATATTCCTTACTATATGAAATAAACTAGGTACAACATTAACTTTAGCTTTAATTAAGGTATCATCATAACAAGTAAAATCCCTTAAATCTACTAGAACTTATAGGGGTTATGATCTGAAGAGTATTGCAGTCATACTATAGTGCAATGACTTAATCACCATAGATCAAACCTTTACATGAGCGTTTTAACATATAATAATAAATATTTGATTATATTTGGATAACCAAACTGGTTAACCAATTTTTAAAGATGAAACGACTGACGCTAATTAGCCTTCTAATCTTGAGTTTTAAAGGCTTTGCACAAACCGTACTTAATGCGGATGGACCTGGAAATACTTACAGCCTAATAACCTCGGTTTTAGCTCCAGGCTATAACCCTATAGAAGCTCCTGATTGTAGCCATAGCGCTTTTGGTGAACATATCGATGAAATCTATGACAATGTATTAGGCACCAATGTGTTCAGGTTTAGGATTCATGTAACGCCAGATGATGACCGATGTATCAATTCAGACCGACAACGTAATGAAATAAAAACCTATGACCAATCTCCTGATGAGCTTTTAGGAGTAGAAGATGAAACCGTTATTTACAAATGGAAATTTAAGCTACCTGCAGGTTTTCAAGTCTCTTCTAATTTCACGCATTTACACCAGCTTAAATCGGTTGGTGGCGCGTTAGAAAGTATGCCAATGTATACCCTTACTGCAAGAAAAGCAACACCTAATCGTCTAGAACTCCGCTATGCTCAAACTGATACTCAAGTCACCCTAGCACAAGTTGATTTGTCACAAGTGACTGATACTTGGTTAGAGGTTACTGAAACCATAACCTATAGTACAAACGGAGCCTATGCTATTGAAATAAAAAGGCTAAGTGATAATGCAGTACTTCTCGCCTATTCCAACAGTTCTATTGTAAACTGGAGACCAGGTGCTGACTTTGTTAGACCTAAATGGGGTATTTACAGAAGTTTAATCAATGCTCAAGATCTTAGAGACGAAGACCTATTGTTTGCTAGCTTTAGTATTGAAGAAGTCCCTACCCTGTCCGTAGTAACTAAAGAACTTCACACAGAAACATTTTCGCTGATTTCAGATCCAGTTACCAAAAGCCTTCGGGTGTCCAATTTGCCTTTGTTAGCCAATATGCTGCATATTACAGGTTTGGATGGAAGAAGGATACTAGATCAACCACTCTATTCTCAAGAAGAAGCTACCCTCGATGTCGCTGCTTTTTCAGCAGGTGTTTACATTGTTACGGTTAAAGGCAGTGAAGGTATGCAATCCAAAAAAGTGGTTATTGCCAATCAATAAGTTTTAATTAATAGCGCATTTTTATTTTAGTTTAACACAAAACAAAAGGCCGCTCAAGAGCGGCCCAATGGTTATTAAAACAATTAAACTATTTTTTTATCACTCGACTCATTCGCTTTTCTCCATTTAGGTTGGACTCAAATATATAGATCCCCGCCTTTAATTGTGACACATCCATCTCTAATTGATGGGTTCCTCTAGTTAAACTCTGTGCTTGAAATACAGCAAATACCTTTCCTTCTATACTGATGAGTTTACCACTAAATTGACTTGCTTTATCAAGTGTGAGTTCAACTTTAAAAGTATGAGATGAAGGGTTAGGGTGCAACAAAATGATTTGGCTTTTAGATGACGTACTGCCTTGTTGTATTGTCTTGCCAACTCGTGCAGAAGAGCCGGTACAGGTAATCACATTTAAGGAACTATTATATGTTAAAGTAGCATGCGTAACATTATCTACACATAAATCTACACTCACCCCACCTTTTTCTGTAGTTGTTGTTACTAAATCTACGCTCCCATTACTACCCGTTGTTCCAACAACCGTTTCATTGAAAGTCCCTGAAAAGGTCCCTGTCACTGTAGCACCAGCTACAGGTGCCCCAGAGTTATCCAAAATAGTTACCGTTGCTAATCCATGTTTTTTTCCTTTAGATACATTTTGAGTTCCAGTTGCAATAGACGATACATATAAGTCCGTCGCTGGTCCGACACTATTCCCAGTAACGTTTACTGTTGATGAAGTCGTAGATGCAGCTTGGTTATCGGTTGCTACGGCCGTAATAGCATATGAACCCACACCTATACTCCAGTTTACACTATATGGGCTTGAGGTATCAACGCCTACACTACTCCCATTAACAAAAAACTCTACTTGACTAATTGTCCCGTCGCTATCAGAGGCATTGGCAGCAATAGTTACATTATCCCCATCATTAAAACTAGCACCATTAGAAGGTGCTGTAATAGCCACCGTTGGGGCATTGTTTCCAGTTCCACCTCCAGTGCCTTCATACAATTGGTCAAAATAAGCAGTAGCTTCTCCATTATCTTGAAGATATACACCAGCTTTCCAATAGCTTGGGAAGGTCCAGAAAGACACATCCATGTTGACCTTTTCTACGCCGTCTAGATCAATAATCATATAGCCATTAACAATTTTAATATCACAATTGAAGTACCCTCCAGGATCTGGACCTAAATCAACATGGGTGGTATTTTGACCACCAGCATCTGTTTTTATAGCTGCCCAAAGGTGATTGACTGGTGATTTTGCTTGATGTTTATAAATGCGTAATAAGGGTTTATTAGGTCCATTTCCAGCATTGGCATCGTCATGAATTTGCATAATTGTGACCTGATCACAAGTTTGTTGGACAATATCAATTCGACCATGCAAGGATCGGTCGCCCTGCGATATGGTCCAGTTGCGCAAATCCCGAAGTTCAGTCCTATTCAATGATCCTGACTGATTAAATGCCACCTTATCTCCATCGGCTACATAGAACCAACTGGAAGTATAGCCCGCTATAAGTTCAGATTGCGTTGCAGCAGTAGAACTGGTAGGCGCTTGTAGCTTACATTCTCCAATGAAATCTTGAAATCTTGGAATTTCATAAGGCGCACTATAGGTTTGACTTACCGCAGTGGCATAGACTTGCATAAAGCAAATAGTCAATACAATTTTAAGACTCGATCGAAACTTTAGAAGCATCCGATAACTTCTTAACCGTTTTAGTTGTGTAACATTCATTCTCATTGTTTTTAGTGTTTAATTAGTGAATAGTATATTGGTTAACCATACTGGTTAACCAATTTAGTGAAAAAATATGAAAGTACGACCACTTATTTTTGAATCTTTAAGTATCCGTTTAGAAAGGACTTTAACATTTGACTTTATAAAAACTAAAGCTTCGTTAACTATGAGGGGCAAAACAATTGTTGTTTTTGGAAAAACTTGTAAAACCATCCTTCAGATATATACTCAAATTAAGTATCTTTCTGAATTAATTTGCATAACAATTCAATCATTTCTAATGAAATTTAAACCATCACTACTCTCTATTTTTGCCATCCTAATTCTTACAAGTTGTCAAAACAAAGCAGATCAGCCTACTCAATTAACTAACTATACGCACAACGATTATGAATCTTTAGTGAGTCTGTTTAAAGCATGGCGCCAATTTGAAACGCCTCCGCTTAAAAATGGTGCACCAGACTACACCATTGAAACCTTTGAACAGCGTTGGCCAAAATTTAAAACGCTTCAGGCACAACTCAAGTCTATTGATACCTCAGGTTGGTCTACGATAAATAAAGTTGACTATACCATTGTTTGGGCAGAAATGAACGGATACGACTTTAATCATCGTATTTTAAAACCATGGCAACGAGATCCTGCGTTTTATAAATCAATATGGACCTACAAAAGTGATGTCCCTGCACATGAAGGCCCCACGCATCACGGCATCACAGAATTATGGATGTATGACTTTCCACTAACCCAAGATGCCAAAGACCGTTTAATTTCTGATCTAAAGGTGATTCCCTCTTTAAATGAACAGGCAACAATTAATTTAACTGGAAATGCCAAGGACTTATGGATTGCCGGGATTAGAGACATTAAAGAACAGGGTGAAACCTTGAAAGCTTTGATGGAAAAATCAGGTGTAAAAAGTCACCCTGATTTAGTAAGGGTCATACAGCATGCCTTGACATCTACCGACGAACTAGCAGTTTGGTTGGAAAAAGAAGCTAAAACGAAAACTGGTCCTTCGGGTATTGGAAAAGACAACTATACTTGGTATCTACAAAATGTTCATTTAGTACCATTAACTTGGGAAGACGAAGTGATGCTATTAAAGCGCGAATTAGCAAGAGCATGGTCATCTCTCAAGCTCGAAGAGCATCGCAATAGAAATTTACCTCAACTTATGGATGCCGATTCGCCAGAGGCCTATCAACAAACTGCGGAAGCTTCTGCAAAAAGTCTTATTAGCTTTTTAGATGAAAATGATATTGTGACGGTTAAAGATTATTTTGAGCCAGCTCTGAATGCACATTTAGGAGCATTTGTGCCAAAAGACCAGCGTAACTTTTTTTGGATCACTGCACATTATGACCAAAGACCTTTGTACTCTCATTTTTATCATTGGTTTGAATTGGCACGTATGGATCTTGAACCACATGAAAATTATATTCGTCGAGGACCATTATTATACAATATTTTTGATTCAAGAAATGAAGGCATGGCTACTGCGGTTGAAGAACTATTTATGCAAGCAGGCTTATATGACGACAATCCTAGAGTACGAGAAATTGTATATATCATGATTGCGCAGCGTGCTGCAAGAGGCCTAGGCTCATTATATGCTCATGCTAATGAGATGACAATGGAAGAAGCTGGAAGTATTCATTCAGAATACACGCCTCGTGGTTGGATGAAAACCGAAAAGGAATTACTACTATTTGAACAACATCTTTATTTACGACAACCGGGATATGGCACGAGTTATATTACCGGTAAATATTTGGTTGAAAGTGCTTTAGCCGAATATGGTAGACAAAGAGAATTGCAAGGTACACCTTTTGAAATCAAACCCTTTTTTGATCAACTTAACACCATTGGAAATATTCCTATAGCTCTTGGTCAATGGGAAATGACGGGCAGTGATCAACATCTTAAAATGATTAAGAAATAATCAATGGCAAACCTTAAACCAACCAAACTCACTCGGCAAATGGGTGTTTTAGCCCTCACTGCCACGGGAATTTGCTCCATGCTAGGCGCTTCAATTAATGTGGTGCCCTTTATGATTCAACGAAATGTTCCTGGCATAGGTCCTTATGTATTACCGGCTTTTGCCTTTGCAGCTATTCCTGCCCTATTTGCGGCATTAGCTTACGCCATATTAGCATCGGCAATGCCCCGAGCAGGTGGCAGTTATATTTATGCAAGCCGTGGACTAAATCCCTATTTAGGTTTTGTCGCTAGTTTTTCACAATGGTTCGGATTATCTATAGTCATTGGAGTGATAGCTTATATCACAGTACCGTTTATGAGGGATGTAGCCATAGGATTAGGATGGGATGCTATCGCCATTCTGCTTGAAATTGCATGGGTACGCGTGAGTATTGCCTTAATTTTAATCTGGGGGTTTATCCTCGTAAATATTAACGGTATAAAATCTTATGAGCGCATCCTCATTCCTATGATGATTTTAATGTTTGCATTAGGCGCCATTGTAATTTTTGCAGGGTTTAGCTATACTCAAAGCGATTTTATAACGGCATTGCAAGAAAAGGAAGGGCGATTATTTAGTCCTACCTCAACCATAGGTTTTGATTGGCGCATATTTTTATCTGCTGCAGCCTTATTGTTTTCAAGCTTTATAGGCTTTGATTCCATTGCTCAAGCAGGTGGTGAAGCTAAAAAACCGACCAAATCATTACCAAGAGCCATCATGTTTGCGATTATTGGTGTTGGTATCTTTTATTTCTTGTTTTCGGCAGCCGTCTATAATACTGTCCCTTGGAGTTTTGTTGCATCAGAAGCAGCTACAAAAGATATTACCGCACCAGGATTACTAAGTTACGTTTTGCCTCCTAGTTTAGGTGTAGCTATAATCTTAGGGGCGACGATAGCTTTAATAAATGATCTTCCTGCCATGCTACTTTCGGTTTCTAGACTTATGTTTGCCTGGGCCGAAGACGGTATTTTCCCATCCGTAATTTCCAAAGTTCATAAAAAACATCATACCCCTTACATCGCACTTATTGTGGCAGGTATTATGGCAAGTATTGGTGTTTTGGGATCGCATTTTGCCGGTGATTTTTTTCTAGGCATTGATATCATGGTTACCTCTATGATGGTAAATTTTTTATTGATGTGTATAACACTAATCACTATTAAACAATTTAACCCACAATTGGCGGGCAAAATATCAGTACTAAAAAGCAGAAAACTTCAATTAGGTATTGGATGGTTTGGTATCATTTTTCTATTGGGCTTTCTATGTATTCACACCTACAAGGATTTAACATCAAACGTCGAAGCTTGGTATTTTCATTCGACTCTTATTTGGATACTCGTTATGATCATTGCAAGCATAATTTTCGTCTACAAATGGAAACATTTGCGTTTAAACGAAAGTAACCTTAAACTAAAATTTAAAACATTACCTAAAGAATAATATGCAACACACAATAGAATTGGCTCCTGGCTTACAAATTTCTCGCATCGTCACAGGGTTATGGCAAATTGCTGACATGGAGCGCCATGGCAAAACACATGATCCTTTAGAAACTTCAGTACATATGAAACCCTATGCCGATGCAGGATTAAGCTCCTTTGATATGGCAGATCATTATGGTTCGAGCGAAATAATTGCAGGTACTTTTAAAAATAACCACCCGCAAAAAGATAACATTAAACTTTTCACAAAATGGGTTCCAAAACCAGGTAGTATCAGTAAAACAGATGTGAAAGACGCTGTAACAAAAGCTTTAGACAGAATGCAGCAATCCTCCATTGATTTAATGCAATTTCATGCATGGTATTATCCAGATCCTAGTTGGTTAGATGGTTTATTTTATTTAAAAGAATTAAAGGATGAAGGACTAATAAAGCATATTGGCGTTACAAATTTTGATGCTGCACATTTGCAAATTGCACTGTCAAGTGGTATTCCAATTGTTAGCAATCAAATATGCCATTCATTAATAGACCAACGTGCCAATGAGGAAATGGTGAAGATTTGCAGCCACTATGGCACAAAAATTTTAGCCTTTGGCACCTTGGCTGGAGGCTTTTTAACCGATAAGTGGTTAGATAAACCTGAACCATCCACGAATGAATTATCAACCTGGTCTGAAATGAAATACAAACGTTTTATTGATGCGGCCGGTGGCTGGGAGGTTTATCAACACCTTTTAAAGTCAGTAAAACAAGTTGCAGATAAACATCGGGTTTCTATTGCCAATATTGCGAGTAGAACTATTTTAGAAAACCCCGAAGTGGCCTCTATTATTATTGGCGCGCGTTTAGGAAAAAGCGAACATATTGCTGATAATAAACGTATTTTGAGCATAGATTTAGATGCTGATGATTTACAGATTATACGAACTGCTCAAAAAATGCTTACACCTATCGCAGGTGATTGCGGTGATGAATATCGCAAACCTCCCTTTTTAACCGCTTCAGGCGATTTAAGCCATCACTTAGAAAGCATTCCTAAAGTTTTTGATGTAGAAACAGTTTCTAAGTCTAGGTCGCAATTCTACAGCGGTACGGTTTGGGAAGAATTTGCAGGCTATTCGAGAGCCGTAAGAGAAGGAAATAGCATCTATGTATCAGGTACTACAGCTACACATCGAGATAAAATGATAGGTGGTAATGACCCAGCGGCCCAAACACATTTTATCATTGATAAAATTGAAGCAGCCTTAGAATCGTTAGGAGGCAGCTTAACTGATGTTGTGCGGACACGTATCTTTGTTAATAACATTAAGGATTGGGAGCCTGTTGCTCGTGCACATGGTAAACGTTTTAACGGTATAAATCCAGCTAATACTTTGGTGGAAGCTAAATTAGTTGGCGATGGTTATCTTGTTGAAATTGAAGCAAAAGCAGTACTTCAATCTTGATTAATTTCCTCATAAATATGATTTGCTTCTAATAGTTTTAAAAATGAATTCCAGTTGTTAGACATAAAGCTATTGACCATTAGCTCATAATCACTAATTAATTTAGTGGCCTCTTCTAATTGATACAAGTCCTGTGATGATGGCAATGTTGTTCTTGCCGCGGCTATTCGCAGTACATCGCTTAATTTGGAATATGGTGAAACGTCAAATGATTGCCAGGCACCAACTTGTCTATCCTTTGGCCTTGGTGTTTGTCCTTTAGATCTTAAATCCTCTAATCGCATTAGCATTTGATTGGCAGCCTCATTTACGATTTTAAATACTGGGCTGTTTTCTTTTAAGCCTTGTTTTATACTTTCAACTTTTTTCTTTTTTAAATCAACCTCATTGAGTATTCCAAATAACTTTCCAACTTGCACATCAGCAAGCTTCCTATATGCGTATAACTCTGCATCTACCTTCTCATCAATTTCAAATCTAGGATCTTTTATTACCTTAATTTCTGTTGAATCCTTAAAAGACTTATAATTTAAAACAATAGTATAGGCTCCTGGAAGCACAGAAATCCCATTAGATTCTGAGCCCGATCGTGCTCCATATAAACTGTTGGCTTGTTCATCCAAATTCCAGACGATGTAATTTAACCCCTTCACCAAGTTTTTGTGGTCAATTGTATTTATTAACCTTTGTTCCTTATCATAAATTTCGGCATTCACTATACTTGTAGAATCGGGTATTTCATTTAAATAAAAGGGAATTTCAGTTTTTTGAAACACTCTATTTTCACCTTCAAAGGTGGTGTGGAATCCAGTCCATATATTCCCAGGCGGGGCGATAAACAAGCCTTTAACTTGTACAGCATCATTAACGGGTAAAGCTGTGATGCCCTTTTTAATTCTATTGCCTGCAATTTCTCTTAAACTTAATAAATCGTCTAATATCCAAATGGCTCTACCGAAGGTACCAATGATTAAGGCAGACTCCCGTTCTTGAATCGTTAAATCCATGGTAGATACTGAAGGGAATCCATTTTGAACTTGCGTCCATGAAATGCCCTTATCAAAACTCATCCATAACCCATTTTCAGTGCCTAAAAACACAAGGTTAGGTTCTATAGGATCTTGAATAGCTGCTAAAGCATAGCCTTTCACCTTGTTTTTGTCAGCCATTAATGTCCACGTTTGTCCATAGTTTTCCGTTTTAAATAGGTAGGGATTGTAGTCCCCTTTTCTATAATTATTGACCACCATCCAAACCGTTCCAGCCGAATAATCTGATGCTTTTATTCTTGCAATCCAGGCTTCTTTAGGCATTCCCTTTACATTAGTGGTCAAATTCACCCAGGTTTTTCCTTTGTCCTTAGTTAATTGTATTTGACCATCATCTGTTCCTGCCCAAATCACATTCTGGTCAACTGGACTAGGTGCAATGGTTAAAATACTATTATAGATTTCAGCACCAGATACATCTAGAGTTAAACCACCATAATCTGCCTTTTGATGCTCTGGATTATTTGTAGTTAAATCGGGCGAGATAATATCCCAAGTTTGACCTTTATCGTGCGTGATATGAACAAATTGGGAACCATAATAAGCTGTATTGGTATCCCAAGGATCTTGAGCAAAGCCAGCATTCCAATTAAATCGCAATCTTGTAGATACATTGGGCGCAGGTGGTTGTATACTAACATAGTAACCCGTTAACTTATCATAGCGATAAATATTACCATTTTGAGATGTGCCATAACCAAAACGAGAATTTTCACGGTCTGGAGAGATATAAAATCCATCGCCACCTACCAAATACTGCCAATATAAGGTTCTAATTCCTCCACGCTTCCATGTATAACCAGGGCCAGACCAGTTACCATTATCTTGCATACCACCATAAACATTATAAGGCATATCATTATCAACATTTATTTGATAAAATTGAGCCACAGGAATCGTTTCTGGGAAATACCAACTCTTTCCATGGTCATAAGTGATTCCTAAGCCACCATCCCCTCCAATAATAAAATGCTCTGGATCAATAGGATTGACCCAAAAAGCGTGAAAGTCGGCATGAATCCCTTTAGTTTCATCGGCGGGAATCATTGGTGTTGGATCAAATGTTTTTCCTCCGTCATAACTTACTGACAAGGGTTGGTATATGTTATAAAGTCGGTCAGGATTTTTTGAATCGACTGCCACATCTTGAAAATAAAACGGACGGTTGTTTGTAAATTTAGGATCTTCATTGACCAGATACCAAGTAGTGCCTGCATCGTCACTTCTATACAGTGCATTTTTTTTTGCTTCTACTTTAGCATATACTCTATTAGAATCACTTGGGGCTATGGCAATACCAATCCTACCGAGTTCCCCTGCAGGAATCCCATTAGTTTCATCAATTTGCTGCCATGTTTCTCCGGCATCGAGTGTCATAAATAATCCAGAACCTGGTCCACCTGAAGTAAAATAATAAGGTGTTCTGCGGTGCTCATAAAGCGCTGCAAATAGTTTGTTTGGATTTTGACGATCCATAACTAAATCAGCAACGCCGGTTTTATTATTACTTGATAATATACGTTTCCAAGTTAATCCTCCATCAATTGTTTTATAGAGACCTCTATGCTCATTAGGAGTGAACGGATCTCCCATGGCTCCCACGTAAATAGTATTGGGATTATTTGGATCAACAATAATACGATGAATTGTTTTAGTGCCTTCTAAACCCATGTGCTGCCATGTCTTACCACCATCATTGCTTTTAAAAACCCCCATACCTAAATTCATGGAATTACGTGGATTTCCCTCACCTGTACCAACCCATATAACCTTAGGGTTACTCTGTTGTATTGCAATGGCACCTATATTTTGAGTTGGTTGATCATCAAATATAGGATTCCAGGATGAACCCCCATTTTCAGATTTCCAAACCCCGCCTGATGCCGCTCCAACATAGATAATTTTTGGGTTGATTTCAACAACATCTATGGCTGTTATACGCCCACTCATATTTGCAGGGCCAATGCTGCGAATCTTCAGATTTTCTAAATTAGAAAAATCAATGTTTTGGGCTAATGAAGACTGAAAACAGAATATCAAGAAAATAACTTTGCAAAATTTGATGGTCATATGGTATAAGTTTGAGATTTTAAATATACAATTTCTTGGCAATAACTATTGGACTACTATTTACAAGGTATTGTTAACAACTTCCATTTTCTTTACTCACAAATAATCGTATTTTTACACTCTTAAAACCAAATCATTTAATGGGTAAAATCATTGCAATTGCCAATCAAAAAGGTGGTGTAGGAAAGACAACAACCTCTGTAAATTTAGCAGCTTCTTTAGGTGTATTAGAAAAAAAAGTCCTGCTCATTGATGCGGATCCGCAGGCTAATGCTACGTCTGGACTAGGTGTTGATGTTGAAAGTGTAGAAGTTGGCTCCTACCAACTCATTGAACACTCGGCCACAGCAGAAGACTGTATTTTAAGCACCAACGCACCCCATGTAGATATCATCCCAGCTCATATTGACCTAGTAGCTATAGAGATTGAACTTGTGGATAAAGATGAACGCGAATACATGATGCGTAAGGCCATTACACATCTTAAAGATAGTTATGACTATATACTCATCGATTGTGCTCCCTCTTTAGGATTATTAACTTTGAATGCCCTTACTGCAGCAGATTCGGTTATTATTCCTATTCAATGTGAATATTTTGCTTTGGAAGGATTAGGTAAATTGCTCAACACCATTAAAAGTGTACAAAAAATACACAATAAAGCCTTAGATATTGAAGGGATGTTGTTGACCATGTACGATTCGCGCTTACGTTTATCTAATCAGGTGGTTGAAGAAGTTCAAAAACATTTTAGCGATATGGTTTTTGAAACTATTATACAGCGAAACGTAAAATTAGGTGAAGCTCCGAGTTATGGCGAAAGTATCATAAATTATGATGTAAGTAGTAAAGGTGCTTCAAATTACTTAAGTTTGGCAAAAGAAATTATTAAAAAGAATGCATAATGGCGAAGGCAACGAAAAAACAGGCATTAGGACGAGGCTTATCAGCACTTTTAAAAGATCCTTCTAATGATATTTCTTCGGTTCAGGATAAGAATGCTGACAAGGTAATTGGAAATATTGTTGAACTTGAGATTGATACTATAGAAATCAATCCGTTTCAACCTAGAACCAATTTCAATGAAGAGACCCTTCGTGAATTAGCGTCTTCAATTAAAGAACTTGGTGTAATTCAGCCTATCACTGTACGAAAACTGGGATTCAACGCCTTTCAGTTAGTATCGGGTGAACGACGTTTTAGAGCTTCAAAACTAATTGGGCTTAAAACTATTCCTGCTTATATTCGAATTGCAAACGATCAAGAGTCATTAGAAATGGCCTTGGTAGAAAACATTCAACGTCAGGACCTTGACCCTATAGAAATTGCGTTATCGTACCAACGTTTAATTGATGAAATTCAATTAACTCAAGAACAAATGAGCGAACGTGTAGGCAAAAAACGTTCTACTATTGCTAATTATTTACGCTTACTTAAATTAGATCCTATAATTCAAACCGGTATGCGCGATGGATTTATCTCCATGGGTCACGGTAGAGCCATCATCAATATTGATGAGCAAAGTAAACAGCTTGCCATTTACGAAAAAATTATCACCAACAAGCTATCGGTAAGAGATACCGAAGCTTTGGTGAGACAATATCAAAACAATAGCACTCCAAAATCTAAAGCCGAACCTGAAGAACTTCCTACCTATATAAAAAATGGTGTAAAGACGTTTTCGGAATACTTTGGGCACCATATAAGCGTTAAAGTATCAAAAAGCGGAAAAGGAAGTATTACCATTCCATTCCACTCTGAAGAAGACTTTAATCGCATTCAAAAACTTGTAAAAGGTGCCAAATAAATTTGCTGTTCAAACGCTATTCATTCTTTTGCTTCCGTTGGTCGGGTTTACACAGACTCCAACAGATAGTACTACCGTAGCTACCGACCTAATGGTGGTTCAAGATACGATCGCAGGCAAAGAAATTGATGCATTAGCACCTGCTAAAGCAGCGTTTTATTCAGCCATATTACCAGGATTAGGTCAGGCATACAATAAAAAATATTGGAAAATTCCTATCGTTATTGGTGCTTTAACCACGGGTGTCCTTATCTATGACTATAACAATAAGCAATATAAAGGGTTCAGAAATGCTTACAAAAGCCGGCTAGCTGGGTTTAATACCGATGAGTATTGGGGGGTTGATAGCGAAGGCAAACCTTTGGCATCACCACGTATCACTAGTGAAGCACTGATTAGGGCGCAACGTGCGGCAAATAGAAGTAGAGAAATTTCTATTATGGTAACTATTGGCCTTTATGCGCTAAACATTATAGATGCCAATGTGGATGCTCATTTGTTACAGTATAATGTGGATGAAAACCTGGCTTTAAAGCCTCATTTTAAATATAATGAAATGGAAAATAGCTCTGATTTAGGTTTGACTTTAAATTTTAAATTCTAAACATGAAAATTGCATTATTAGGTTACGGGAAAATGGGTAAAACTATTGAAAAATTAGCTATAGAGCGTGGCCATACCATAGTAATCAAAGCAGACGTAGGAACGGCTTATGACATCACAGAAGCTGACGTTGCGATTGATTTTAGCGTCCCGCAAGCCGCTTTCGGGAATATTTCAAACTGTCTAAATAATGGCGTCCCCGTGATTTCAGGAACAACAGGATGGCTGGAAGATTATGATAGCGCCGTAGAATTATGCCACACCAAAAAAGGTGCCTTTATTTATGCTTCAAATTATAGTTTAGGAGTTAATATTTTTTTCGAACTTAATAAAACTTTAGCGCGAATGATGCGCACTTTAACGCAATATAAAGTGAGTATGGAAGAAATTCACCATACCCAAAAATTGGATGCACCCAGTGGTACGGCCATTACTTTAGCAAAAGGGATCATTGAAGAGTCCAACTATAAAAATTGGACTTTAGACACACCAAAAGAAGATGAGATTGGCATTGTAGCCAAACGTATAGAAAATGTACCTGGCACCCACGAGATTAGTTACACCTCTCAAGTCGATACTATTGATATCAAACATACAGCGCATAGTCGTGATGGATTTGCTTTAGGTGCGGTTATTGCTGCCGAGTGGATCATAGGCAAAAAAGGGGTGTTTTCGATGAAAGATGTACTCAATTTGAATGATTATTGATTATTTACTATTGATTAATGACCATTGAACTGAAAGAAAGAACCAATCTATTTGCGCATAATTGTGTGAAACTTGCTTTGGAACTCCCAAATTCATTTTTAGGTAATCACATTAAAAGTCAACTAATTAGATGTTCAACATCTGTTGCTGCCAATTATAGAGCAACTTGTTTGGCACAATCCAAAAAAAGTTTCATATCTAAAATTAGCATTGTAATTGAAGAAGTAGATGAAAGTCTGTTTTGGATTGAATTTCTTGTTCAGGACAATTTACTTTCAAAAGAAATATGTAATTCTTTGTTAAAAGAAGCGGACGAACTTACAAGAATTTTTATTTCCTCACGAAAAACCGCTAAATTGGGCCTTAAAACTAATCAATAATAATTCAACAATAATCAATCCTTATGATATTATCGCAGTGGTTAATCTTTTTATTAATTGTTCAATTGATTCACGGATTGGGCACCTGGAAATTATATACTAAAGCTGGGCGTCAGGCTTGGGAAGCTTTTGTACCTATATACAATGCAGTCGTTTTAATGACCATTTTAAATCGTTCGCGATGGTGGACTATTTTACTTTTTGTACCAGTTGTCAATTTGATTATGTTTCCAGTGGTTTGGGTAGAAACTGCTCGCAGCTTTGGTAAAAACTCATATTTGGATACTTTTTTGGCTGTTATTACTTTAGGGTTTTACAACTATTACCTCAATTATTTCACAGACCTAAGTTATGTCGAAAACAGAGATCTACAACCAAAATCAAGTTCTGGTGATTGGGTAAGTTCTATTTTGTTTGCTGTTGTGGCAGCAACCATAGTGCACACTTATTTTATTCAACCCTTTACAATTCCTTCATCATCCCTTGAAAAATCGTTATTGGTGGGTGATTTTCTATTTGTAAGTAAATTTCATTATGGGGCCAGAGTGCCTATGACTACGGTAGCAGCACCTATGGTACATGATACCATTCCTGTATTAAAAACAAAGTCGTATTTATTTGACGACCATAAAGGCAGTGACTCATGGAAAAATAAATTACAACTTCCCTACATGAGAATTCCTGGGTTTGAAACTATAGAGCGCAATGATATCGTGGTCTTTAATCAACCCGCAGATACGCTGCTGGATATGAATGATTTTCATCCAGACAGGAATTATTATAAACCTATTGACAAAAAAACCAATTTGGTAAAACGTTGCGTAGGCGTACCTGGTGATTCGTTAGAACTTCGTGGAGGCGTAGTTTACATCAATGGCGAAAAAAATGAGTTACCCGATAGAGCTAAATTGCAGTTTTCATATAACATAGAATTTAAAGGCCAATTATCTTCTAACGAGCAGGTGTATAGTATTTTAAGACGCTATGATATTACCGATGGCATAGGCTATGACTCAACATCTGAAACTTATTTTGTTCAAGCTACGGAAGAGGCTGCAGCCAAGGCTAAAAATCACCCCAATATTGCCAGTATCACGCTGCGAAAAGATACTGAAGGTCGACGTGATCCAAGCATATTTCCTCACGACCCTAATTATAATTGGAATACAGATTATTTTGGACCCATTTATATTCCAGAAAAAGGCAAAACCATTGCTCTTAATTTGGAAGTGCTTCCAATATACAAGCGTGTGATTACTGAATACGAAGGTCATCAACTTTCAGTAAAAGGCAATCAGATTTATATTGACAACCAACCAGCAACCAGTTATACCTTCTCTCAAGATTATTATTGGATGATGGGTGATAACAGAAACAACTCTATTGATGCCAGATTTTGGGGCTTTGTGCCTTTTGACCATGTCGTAGGAAAGCCTGTTTTTATATGGATGAGCTGGGATAAAAACGGCAAAGGCTTTGACAAAATACGTTGGGACCGTATGTTCACCACTGTTGGTGGTAGCGGAAAACCGGTTTCTTATTTCATTCCATTTTTAGTGGTGTTATTTGCAGGTATTGGTTACAGTAAATGGAGAAAACGTAAAAAAGCAAAATAGTTAAGTCGTGAGTTGTTAAGCATTTTTTTGAATTTCAACTTAACAACAAACAACTATTCGAATGAACATACTTTTACATCCCACCTATTTCCCAAGCATTGCCAGTTTTGTGGCCATTGCTCAAGCGAACGCGGTAACCTTTGAAGTGTGTGACAATTATCAAAAGCAAACCTATCGCAATCGCACACATATTTTCGGTGCCAATGGTATGATGGCCTTAACAGTACCCGTGGTGTATTCACAGCGAAATAGGCAATTGTATAAAGATATTGTAATTGCCGATGATTCCAATTGGCAAGATTTACATTGGAAGTCGATCACATCTGCTTATAGCAGCTCTCCTTTTTTTGAATTTTATAGGGATGACCTCGCTCCTTTGTTTGGTCAATCTTACAAGTTCTTGATGGATTTTAATTTTAAATGCCTTGAAGCTATTTACGAATGTTTACAGATGTCATTTGAATATCAAACCACATCTGTATATGATAAGGCGGCTAACTCCTATATTGATTGTCGCACATTGGTTGAAAGCCGGAAAGAACCTAGCTACAACTTTAACTCATACGTGCAGGTTTTTGATGACAAACATGGTTTTATTCCAAATTTGAGTATTCTTGATTTGATTTGTAATGAAGGCCCCAATGCCGAAATGTATTTGGAAGCACAAGAACTTACTTGGTAATGTTACAAACACTTCTTCATTACGGACTGCATTTTGGACTGCCTTTAGCCATAGCTCTAGTGTTTTTTAAACCCACTTGGAAGGTTGCCTTTCTCATTATGCTCTGCGGAATGCTAATCGATTTAGATCATCTCTTGGCCAATCCTATATTTGACCCCAGCCGCTGTAGTATAAATTTTCACCCTTTACATAGTTATTACGCTGTTGCCATTTATATACTAATTACTATTTATAAAAGAACACGACTTTTAGGAATTGGTTTATTAATTCACATCTTAGCAGATACCGTAGATTGTTGGCTTATGTAAGGTATTGCAATCTTCAAATATCAAATTTCAAAGAAACTATATTAAACATTTTGAGCTCTAAACTGCTAACTGTCAATTGTTAATGGCTAATTGTTAATTGCTTAATCTAATTCAGCTTCACTTTGGTCATGATGGGATAATGGTCAGATAATTCTATATCAAATGTCTTAAACCCGTTAATAGTAAAGGCCTCGTCAACCAAAATAAAATCGATGCGTACAGGGAAGAATTTAAATTTAAAGGTTCGTCCAAATCCATTTCCAGCTTCTACAAAAGCATCTTTTAAATCACCTTTTATTTCTTTATAAACATAAGAATAGGCCGTATTATTAAAATCACCACAGATGATCATTTTATAGCGACAACGTTTTTTATGCTCCAAAAACAATTCGGTTTGTGACTGTTGTAATCGAAACACTGTACCTACACGCTTAATTAAATTTTCTGAAGTTTCCATGTCCAACTTTTCATTAGCTGGGTTGATGCCGAGAGACTGTAAATGCACATTATAAATACGAATGGTGTCCTTATGCTTTACAATATCAACATAAATTGCATTATTGGCCGTATTTGGGAACTCTATAGAGCCACTGTGAATAATTGGATATTTAGAAAATATTGCTTGTCCATTTTTTACTTTTTGACCAGACAATTCTTCATATTTATAATAGCCTTTTAGATTAACCGATTCATCAGGACGGTATTCTTGCATACTTAAGATATCGGGCTGTTTATCTGCTATAAAATCAACGATTTGTTGCTTTATAGATGTTGCAGGGATCCATTTAAATAAATTAAAGAGCCTCACATTATAATTCATCACTGAAATATTTTCAACATCTTCAATATTTTTAGATGCCGAAAATTTATATAGTGAAAACACATAGCTGTAGCCAATGACAAGTACCAACAAAGACATCAATAATTGTCGTTTTACGGTCAACAGCCAATAGACCAAAAATAAAATATTGAGTACGATTAAAAGTGGCACGGCAAGACTTAATACAGAAAGAAAGGCAAACTTTTTTGGAGCAATAAAAGGTAAACTATAGGACAATACCAACATGGTAGCCGCCAAAATATTGGCAATCCAGATGACCTTGTCTATTAGCTTAAGTTTTTTCATAGGTGGCTTAATCCTTTCCTGCCTTAAATAAAAACTCCTTTTCTTCTTTGGTTAGGCTATCGTAACCACTTTTACTGATTTTATCCAAAATAAGGTCAATGCGTTTTTGTTTAGTAAACTCATTAAATTCATTTTTATTATGACCTGCAAATGACTTGCTTTTATTTTTATATACCTTTTTAAGAGGAGATCGGGGCTTAAAAAGTGCAGTTATCCAACCTAAAAACCTTTCAAAACCTTTTCCAATATCAAATCCCCTTCTCAATTGATAAGCATAGAAGCAGCCTAACAAAGTTCCGCCCATATGGGCAACATAACCACCTTGATTCAAACTGAATAAACCCAAAACATCTATTACAATGAGTACAATCCCAATATATTTTAATTTGATATTGAAAATTAGCAAGCGAAGCTCTTTGTTAGGCATATAGACACACAAAAAAATAAGAAGGGATCGAATGCCCGCTGATGCACCCACTAATGATCCAACTTGCTTTAACATGAACTCACCAAAAACATTATACACAAATAGGTATAATATGCCCCCAGCCAGAATCCCCATGAAATAAATGTTGAGTACCATTTTTGTATTGAACAAATTGAGCGCTATAACACTTATATAATGAAGCACCAATAAATTGAAAAATACATGCATAAAGCCATAATGTAAAAATCCGTAAGTAAAAATACTCCACGGCTGGACTATAAAATCCGCAACATCTTTTGGGAGTTCAAACCAAGACATACCACTATAGCCCTTAGACCCAAGTACAAGCTGAAGCAAAAAACCAACAATATAAACAACAATGTTAATCGCAATGATTTTTTCAAATACATTGAGTTGGTTTAATTTAAAACTGAAGTCTTGCAGCGTTTTGTTCATCTTAATTCCAGCGATGGTTATTAAATTGATTTTTTCGCCAATACCACATAATAATAAATCCAACGACAGCACCACCAACGTGAGCCATATAGGCCGTGTTGCTTGGGCTAAAGAAAGATTGACCAGTGATTCCAGATATTAAATCCAGAATGATAATACCCGGAATAAAGTACTTGGCTTTTATAGGTATTGGTAAGAAAATCAGCATCAATTTGGCTTCAGGATTCATCATTCCAAATGCGGCTAAAACGCCCATAATACAACCCGAAGCACCAACCATGGAGGCATTAAAGGCTCTTAAAAAATCTTTCAGTCCATCTCCCGAAAAGAATTGATCCCAACGCGTATCGCGCATACCAAATCCAGAGTTCAAGGTTTCCATAATTTGATTTGGCTCGAAGCCTTGGTTGGCGAGCATG
Source organism: Geojedonia litorea (assembly GCF_042654525.1). NCBI lineage: Bacteria > Pseudomonadati > Bacteroidota > Flavobacteriia > Flavobacteriales > Flavobacteriaceae > Geojedonia > Geojedonia litorea. The sequence continues at coordinate 1,484,564 of NZ_JBHSGP010000014.1, read as the reverse complement.
GTAAAGCTTGGATAAAACTCGAAATAATAATAGCCTAATTGAAACAAAACGGCGCCTAATCCTGCTGAGAAGTATATGAATAGAAATTTTTTGGCTCCTAACTGATATTCAACCGCAGAACCAAACATCCAAAGCGCAAACATATTAAAGAAAATATGCATCAAATCGGCATGCATAAACATATGCGTTATCACCTGCCAAGGTTCAAATAGATTGTTCTGTGGAAAATAAAGGGCAAACCATTTGTAAAACAATTGTCCGTCGCCAATGGTTTGTGCACCAATAAAAACAATGACATTGATAATGATTAAATGCTTAACCGTATCGGATATTCTCATCATAACTTACATAAATTTTTTGTCCAGTTCTTCAACACCCATGGTAATAAACGCAATTCTATTAGTTGGGGACACATTAGGCTCCTTGCATGCAAACAAGCTATTCACCAAATGTTCCTGTTCCGTAAACGTTAGGGACTGACCACTTTTAATAGCCAAACTTTTGGCCATTGACTTTGCTAATAAATCGACCGCACTAAAATTACTGTCGGGTACTTCCTGTTCTACATCGCTAATAAGCTGCTCCAAAATGATGGAAACCTCACTATGCGGCACATTAACAGGAACTCCAGTAATACTAATTTTATCTTCTGTAAATTCTGAAAAGATAAAACCTGTATGCTCTAAATCTTCCTTTAATTGTTCTAAAATATTTGTTTCGGTTATTGAAAAATGCAACTCCAACGGAAACAGCAACTGTTGACTTGTAGCTTCCTTTACGGTCATGCTTTTCAATAAGCCTTCATATAGTATACGTTGATGGGCCCGATTTTGATCAATTACCAACATCCCCGATTTAATGGCACTAATAATATATTTATTCTGAAACTGGTAAGTACTGCGCGAAGTGGTTTCAGATGCGTCATCATCAAACATGCTTTGCATTTCGTTATCACTTTCAAACTGCAACTCACTAAAATTTTGATTTGCTCGCGTTCCTTTGGATTCCAGACCAACATAGAGACTTTCCCACTGAACAGCAGGTTCTTTTTTATAATGCGTTGAAGAACCTCTAGAAACTTGCTCGTCATAAAACGGGTTAAAAGAGCGGTCAACTTCAACACGCGGCATAGCTGCTGCCTTATTTTTGAAGGCATAAGGCGTTTCTAAATTAGCGTCAGATTCAAAATCTAAAACAGGCGCAATATTAAATTGCCCGAGACTATGTTTTACAGAACTTCGTAAAATAGCATAAAGCGTGTGTTCATCATCAAACTTTATTTCTGTTTTAGTAGGATGAATATTAATATCAATAGATTTAGGATCCACCTGGAGATTTAAAAAATAGCTGGGATGACTTCCATCTTTAACTAGTCCTTCAAAGGCCGAATTGATGGCGTGATTGAGGTAGGCACTTTTAATAAAGCGGTCGTTGACAAAGAAAAACTGTTCTGTTTTTGATTTTTTAGCGAATTCAGGTTTACCAACAAATCCAGAAATTTTGAGTACTTCGGTAGCTTCATTAACCGGCACTAATTTCTCATTCGTTTTTCCTCCAAACACATTGACTATACGCTGCCTAAAATTACTAGTTGGAAGATTAAATAATTCGCTACCATTGTGGTACATGATAAAAGCTAAACTGTGATGAACCAAGGCCACACGATGAAACTCATCAATAATATGCCGTAACTCAACCGTATTGGATTTTAAAAAATTTCGTCGCGCTGGAATGTTGAAAAACAGATTCTTGACTGCAATGGTCGTGCCTTTTGGGGTTACAGTAGGCTCTTGAGATACAAGCTCACTGCCTTCAATAGTAATTTGAGTACCAAGTTCGTCCTGTTCTTGTTTCGTCTTTAATTCTACATGGGCAATGGCAGCAATACTAGCAAGGGCTTCGCCCCTAAACCCTTTGGTATGCAGACTAAATAAATCTTCGGCTGTTCGTATTTTTGATGTGGCATGACGTTCAAAACTCAATCTGGCATCGGTAGCACTCATCCCTTTACCATCATCAATGACTTGAATCAAGGTCTTCCCTGCATCCTTAATGATTAACTTTATTTGTGAAGCCCCAGCATCAATAGCATTTTCAAGCAATTCTTTTACAACCGAAGCAGGTCGCTGCACGACTTCTCCAGCTGCAATTTGGTTAGCAACATGATCTGGTAATAATTGAATGATGTCTGCCATTAGCGCTTCTGAAAGAAAATTGACAAATCGAATTCAATAATGATTAAAAAGATTAAAATTAAAATCCCAATAATAATTAATACTCGTTTATTGGCTCCATGTCTGTCTGGATTGTTCTTATAATCGTCTACTGCGTTATTCAATTTAGTTTTCAAACCTTTATTGCTTCCGGCTGTAACCCGAAAATCATCAAACTTATGTTTCATGGCAAAAGGGTTGCCTTCACCCTTGTAATAGCGAGGTGTATAATCAAATTTTTTGTTTTGGCGTGTACTAAAGATTCCCATAATATTACGTTGTTTGGTATTGATTTAAAATGTATAATACTATCAATACACAAATCAAAAATAAGACCAAAAAAGGGAGGCTTGTAAATATATTGCGTTTGCGTTTACTAGAAGCTCTAACTTCCTTCCATTGTGACTCCAAACCCTGTTTTGTTTTCTGTTCCTCATTCAGGTGTCTAGGCGTATATTTAAATTGCCTGTTTTTTCGCTGCTTAAATAAAGTCACAATTAGAATTCCCTTTGTTATGCTCAAATGTACTTAAATTACAAAGAAAAATGACTTTAGAATTCCTAAAAATTGTTAACAATGCTAATGAAAACCCTTAGGCAAATGGATGATCGTGTCCTATGAATTCTTACGAAGTACGGCCATTTTAATTGCCGCTACAGCGGCCTCAACACCTTTGTTGCCATGCTTTCCACCAGAACGGTCAACGGCTTGTTGCATAGTGTTATCGGTTAGCACACAAAATATTACAGGAGTTTCACCTTGCACGTTGAGATCTTTAATTCCTTGAGAGACCGCTTCACAAACAAAATCAAAATGTTTAGTTTCGCCTTGGATGACACTACCAATAGCAATAACTACATCAACATCCTGTTGCTGCATTTTTTTACACCCATAAATGAGTTCGTAACTTCCAGGCACATGCCAAATGTTGATGCTATCAGAACTTACCTCATTTTCTAAAAGTGTGTTATAAGCTCCAGTTAAAAGTCCGTCAGTAATGGTAGAATTCCACTCTGAAACAACAATCCCAAACCGAAAATTTTTCGCGCTTGGGATTGCAGTTTTATCGTATTCTGATAAATTTTGGTTTATCGTTGCCATGTTACATACTTGCTTCAGCCTTTCCAATAAAGACTTCTATATTGGTTGCTTCAGTTGAATTTGGAAATTCATCCTTGATACGATTAAAGTATTTAAGTGCTTTATCATAATCTTCCAATACCATAGCGACACTTCCCGCTTTGAATAGATATAAAGGTGCAGTAAATTCGTTATCAGAAACTGCAACTGCTTTTTCGTAATATTCTAAAGCATTCTCTTGCTGGTTTAATTGAGCAAACGCATCGCCAATGCCTCCTTTTGCAATAGCATTTAACACCACATCCTCACTTGAAAAATCTTCCAAATAAGTAATGGCATTGATATAATCTCTAAGATTTAAATAGGACATTCCGGCATAGTAGTTGGCCAAGTTGGCCGCTGGAGTTCCACTGTATTCATTAATAATATCTAGCATTCCAAATTTACCATCAGCGCCATTTAAAGCTAAAGTAAACAGTGAATCCTTCTCGGTTGCATTAACTGCCTGATCAAAATAAGTTTGAGCAGTATACATCTCATTCATAGCTTCACTAGCTTTTGGTTGTGCAATAAACTTGTCATAGCCCAAATAGCCCAAAACAATTGCAGCGGCCAAACCAACAATCACAAAAATGTACTTTTGGTTTTTAATTGCCCATTCTTCAGTCTTGGAAGCAGTTTCGTCTAGAGTGTTAAAAACTTCAGCCGTAGTTGAATTTTGTTCGATGATATCATCCTTGTCAGCCTTCGTTTTAGGTTTATGCCCTCTTTTTTTATATGTTGCCATGTATTCTTTATTTGAGCCGCAAAAATAAAATTTTTATTGGTAAATAAAAGGTAAATTATTTGTTATTTTTCAATAATTTGCACATCTTTTGAAACAATTGCGCGCTAAAATCAAAAGCATTCACATTATTTATCTATGATCCTAAAAACGCTTTCACTAATTCATTACAAAAATTTTGAAAGTCAGACCTTTAGCTTCGATTCAAAAATAAATTGCTTTGTAGGCAAAAATGGGGTTGGCAAAACTAATGTCTTAGACGCCATTTATCATTTATCTTTCGGAAAAAGCTATTTCAACCCAGTAACCACCCAAAACATAAAGCATGATGAAGAGTTTTTTGTGATTGATGGTGTTTTTGACAAAGACAATCGGGAAGAAAAAATTATTGTGTCGTTTAAAAAAGGTCAGAAAAAAGTAATTAAACGCAATAGCAAGGCTTACGAAAAATTTAGTGACCATATTGGATTTATACCTTTAGTCATTATTTCTCCGGCAGATCGCGACCTAATTATTGAAGGGAGTGATACAAGACGTAAGTTTATTGACAGTGTTATTTCCCAAAGCGATAAAAACTACCTTGCCAACCTCATCAATTACAATAAAGTTTTAGGACAGCGCAATGCTCTCCTTAAATATTTTGCGCTCAATAATACCTTTAACGCACAAACTATTGAGGTTTACAACCAGCAGTTACACACTTATGGCAGCGAAATATTTAAAACACGTGAAGCTTTTTTAAATGCCTTCATCCCTATTTTTAAAACACGATACAATGCTATTAGCAACCAAAATGAAGTGGTTAATTTAAGTTATAAAAGTGATTTGTTTGATGCTGAACTTGAGGTGCTTTTAAAGTCCAACCTCAACAAGGACAAAGCATTGCATTACACTAGCGTTGGTGTACACAAAGATGATTTAAATTTTGAAATTGAAAGCTATCCTATTAAAAAGTTTGGCAGTCAAGGACAGCAAAAATCCTTTTTAATTGCCTTGAAATTGGCACAATTCGATTTTATAAAACAACAAAGCGGTGTGGCGCCTATTTTATTGCTTGATGATATTTTTGATAAGTTAGATGAAACCCGAGTGGCACAAATTATACAGTTGGTAGATGACGAACATTTTGGCCAGCTCTTTATCAGTGACACGCATGCCGACCGAACAGAAAATGTGGTTAAACAAATTCATCAATCCTACAAGATTTTTAAATTATGAAAAAACTGCTAGTCTTCATAGTTTTGGTCTTCATGTTAGTTGGTTGCAAACCACCACCAGAAGATTTTATTCCTTTTATTAATGGCTATTGGGAAATCAAAGAAGCTACACTTTCTAACGGCGAGAAAAAACTATACAATTTTAGTGACACCATAGATTATATTCATATTGATGATAGCCTTGCGGGTTTCAGAAAAAAATTAAAACCCAATCTCACTGGTGGATTTGAAACGTCTAAAGCTGTGGAAACACTTACCATAAAAATTGAAAACGACAGTCTTAATTTATATTACGGCACCGAATTCGATACATGGAAAGAAACGGTTTTATCTGCCTCAAAAGATGAACTTTTAATTCTAAATACCAACAATGTTCGTTATCTTTATAAACGCTTTGAACCAATAAAAGTTGAATAAAGACAGCAAGCATAAAACGATTTGGTCAACTGCATCAAACAGCTCAATCCACACTTTTGAATGGATTGGTGCTCTATTAATTTATTTTTCAAAATTTCTAAAAGTTGAGTTCAAAGAAATCTATACACCTAGTAATGCAAAACGAAATATAATTGTAGGAAATATTTTTTGTGGACTACTTTTCATTTTATTTTTTGTCATACTATATTATTTTTCTAACCCATGACTAAACGCCAGAACGATCATTTACGTATTAACGATGTCTTAAAAGAGTTTGTTGAGGCTAACAAACTGCAAGATGGTCTGGACAAGGTCAATGTTAAAGATGCTTGGCAAAGTATGATGGGCAATGGTGTAAATAATTACACTACGGCCATCAAGCTAGAACGAGACACACTTTATGTGCAATTGAGTTCGAGCGTATTGCGGGAGGAATTAAGTTACGGCACCGAAAAAATCATTAAAATGCTTAATGAATCTTTAGGTAAAGAAGTCATTAAAAAACTGGTGCTCCGCTAATAAAAAAAGCCTGTAACTTCGTACAGGCTATGATTTATTTTTTCAAATTAAAGTATTAAAACATCTCTCTTCCAGAGAAATGAAACGCACCTTCAATAGCTGCATTGTCATCACTGTCACTTCCGTGAACAGCATTCTCACCAATAGAGGCTGCATACAATTTTCTGATCGTACCTTCAGCTGCATCAGCAGGATTAGTAGCACCTATAAGCGTTCTAAAGTCTTCAACTGCATTGTCTTTTTCCAAAATTGCAGCGACAATTGGACCACGAGTCATATATTCCACTAGATCTGGAAAAAACGGGCGTTCTTTATGAATAGCGTAAAATGCTTGCGCATCAGCCGTTGTCATTTGTGTAAGTTTCATTGCTACGATCCTAAAACCAGCAGTATTGATTTTTTCTAATATTGCGCCAATGTGTCCTTTTTCAACCGCATCTGGCTTTAGCATGGTAAATGTTCTATTTGTTGCCATAGTATTTTTAAATTTCGTGCAAAAATAAGGCTTTTATCCGTATTTACAACTATAAAAAGCAAAGGGATATTTTTACAAAAGTGTATGTAAAATTGCTACGCATTTGGTATTAAATTGTATCTTCGCTCTCGATGAAAAAAGACGATATTAAGCACATAAAACAACTATTAAGCGAACCAAAGTCTATTGTTGTTGTACCTCATAAAAATCCAGATGGCGACGCTATTGGTTCTAGTTTAGGAATTTATCATTATCTCAAACAATTTGAACACAAGATCACTATTATCGCACCAAACGACTATCCTGATTTTCTAAAATGGATACCTTCTGAAGAAACCGTCATGATCTATGACAGCCAAACTGAAGCCGCCAATCTTCTCATTGAAGAGGCCGATATTCTTTTTACACTGGATTTTAATGCGCTAAATAGAATTGGCAATATGGAAGCCGTTGTAACCAATTCCAAGGCTATAAAAATCATGATCGATCATCATCAACAACCAGATGGCTATGCGTTATATACCTATTCGGATGTATCTATGTCATCAACCTGTGAAATGGTTTATAATTTTATAGTTATGTTGGATGATGTAGACCATATCAATGCCGATGTGGCCACTTGTCTTTATACCGGTATTATGACCGATACAGGATCCTTTAGATTTCCATCCACAACGAGTCAAACGCATCAGGTCATTGCCGCACTGATTGATAAAGGTGCTAACAATGCGCAAATTCACAATAACATCTACGACACTAATAGTTATAATCAGTTGCAGTTGCTAGGCTGCGCTTTAAGAAACTTAAAAGTGTTACCAGAGTACAACACCGCCTATATTACCTTATCACAAGAGGAACTAAATACCTATAATTTTAAGAAGGGCGATACCGAAGGATTTGTCAATTACGGATTATCACTTCAAGGTGTTGTGTTTGCGGCGATCTTTATTGAAAATCAACAAGAACAAATTATAAAGATTTCCTTTCGTAGTAAAAGCAACTTTTCAGTCAATGAATTTGCAAGAGCACATTTTGAAGGCGGTGGTCATATAAACGCAGCTGGAGGGAAAAGTGATTTATCTATGGAAGCTACAATTGAAAAATTTATGCGTATATTACCCTCCTATAAACATGTCCTGAACTTATGATGAAACCTATAATCATAATCGCAATAACCTGTCTAGCCTTTAGTTGTAAAACTCCTGAAGCACGTCAACCTATCTCAAAAAAATCCGGTTCTTTTATCAAAGAATCTGCCGAACGCAATATAAAATTAAACGAACGCGAGCAAAAGCAAATCTTTGCCATAATGGAGAAGCAACCTGAAAAGGAATTTATTGCTTCAGAAAGTGGGTTTTGGTACTATTATAATACCAAAGTAGAACAAGATACGACAATGGCCGACTTTGGAGACATTGTTAACTTCAACTATAACATTAAAGATTTAAGAGGAAATGAGATCTACTCTTTCAACGATATTCCAACACAGAATTATGCCATGGATCAAGAAGAACTTTTTACAGGACTTCGTGAAGGCTTAAAACTTATGAAACCAGGTGAAACGGTCACCTTTTTATTTCCATCTCAAAAGGCTTATGGTTATTATGGTGACACCAAACGCATTGGCACCAACATTCCATTAATATGTAAAGTAACCATAAATTCAATAACAAAAACACAAAACAACTAAACACAAACATCTATGAAATTGATTAGTAAACCAATACACTTATTAGCTTTGGTTCTTTTAATGAGCAGCTCGTCTTGTCAAGACAAGTATCCTAATTTAGACGATGGTCTTTATGCCGAATTTGTTACCAACAAAGGAAACATGATTGCCAAACTTGAATTTGAAAAAGTACCCGTAACCGTTGCTAATTTTGTAGCACTTGCCGAAGGTAATCACCCCATGGTCAAAGATGAATACAAAGGAAAAAAATATTTCGACAGTTTAACCTTTCACCGTGTTATGGATCAGTTTATGATCCAAGGTGGCGACCCGACAGGGACAGGATCTGGAGATCCAGGCTATCGTTTTGAAGATGAGTTTCATCCTGATCTTAGACACAGCAAACCAGGTATTTTATCAATGGCCAATGGCGGAGCATCAACTAACGGCAGTCAATTTTTTATAACCGAAGTTCCTTATCCAAGTCTAGACGCTTATGACCAACAAGGCAATCTTAAAGATTGTGATAACCCAAGGGTAAGTTGTCATGCTGTTTTTGGCGAATTAGTTGTTGGATTGGAAATTCAAGATTCTATATCCAATGTGGCTACAGGACCAGGCAACAGACCTATTGAGCCTGTTATTATTGAACACGTTAATATCATACGAAAAGGATCGGCAGCTAAAAACTTCAATGCTCCAAAAGTATTTGAAGAAGAGCTTCCAAAAATAAGAGAAAAGCAAGAAGCAATTCGTGAAGAAGCACGTCTTAAAGCTGAAGAAGAACAAAAAGCGATTGACGCTAAAAATGCCGAAGCTGCTTTAACGCAAAAACCAATTCTCGATGGCTATTTAAGTAAAGCTAGTACTTTAGCGTCAGGACTTAAAGTTCATTACATTACTAAAGGCACAGGAGCGAAACCTAAAACTGGTGATAACGTTACAGTAAACTATGAAGGCTATTTTACTGATGGCCGTTTGTTTGATAGTAATGTTCAAGCCGTAGAAGAACGTCATGGTAAATTTAATCAACAAAAAATTGAGCGTCAAATGTATTCACCTATGCCAATGCAAATTAGTCCAGATGCCAGAATGATTGCAGGATTTAAAGAGGCTGCAGCTAGCTTGAAAGTTGGTGATAAAGCGTTCTTCTATATGCCATCCCATTTGGCTTATGGTGAACAAGGTGCACCGCCATTAATTGCACCTAATTCCGATATCATTTTTATTTTAGAAATGGTAGCTATTACAGAATAATACTTCAGATAAGTATAAACAAAAAAAGCAGCTCGTGAGCTGCTTTTTTTGTTGCTATCGTTTTGGAGTAGCTTTTAGGATTTTCAATACAAATTCCCAGTATTTCTGCACCGAAGAAATTTGTGCACGTTCATCTGGTGAATGTGCCCCTCTAATATTCGGTCCAAAACTTATCATGTCCATACTAGGGTAATTGGTTCCTAAAATACCACATTCAAGTCCTGCATGGCAGGCGGCCACATGTGCCTCTTGACCGTTATGCTCCTTATATATTTGAGTCAATACTTTTAAAATTGGAGACTCCATATTAGGTGTCCATCCCGGATAATCACCAGAAAACTCTACTTCACATCCCGTTAATTCAAAGGTAGCACGTAAAGCATTTGCTAAATCCTTTTTAGAGGTTTCAACTGAAGAACGGGTTAAACAGGCTATTTTAATTTCTCCATTTTTCACTACCACTTTTGCAATATTATTTGACGTTTCAACTAAATCAGGAATATCTGCACTCATACGATACACACCATTATGTGCGGCATAAATAGCTCTGGTCAAACCCTCTTGAACACCAAGTTCCATAATGTATTTTGGTGTTTTGGTTGGTGACACCAAGATTTCCAATTTAGGCTCCATGGTTTTTAACTCTGTTTTAATGACATTGGCCAGATCGTTCATTTCAGATCTAAAACTCTCTGAATGTATTTCATCAATAACAACAATTGCTTTACTTTCTCTAGGAATAGCATTACGCAAACTTCCACCATCAATTTCGGCAATTCTAAGACCGTAATTTTCAAAACCGTCAAATAGGAGTCGATTCATGATTTTATTGGCATTCCCTAAACCTTTATGGATATCCATACCTGAATGCCCTCCATTAAGACCTTTCACAATAATTTCAAAACCAGTTTTAAACTCTGGCATTTCTTCTTCTTTGTAACTTCTTGTGGCAGTAACATCCAGACCACCTGCGCAACCTACTCCAATTTCATCATCTTCTTCTGTATCAAGATTCAATAATATCTCACCTGATAATAATCCAGCCTCAAGACCTTTAGCTCCGGTCATCCCTGTTTCTTCGTCTATAGTAAACAAGGCTTCAATTGCAGGATGTGGGATATCTGTGCTTTCTAGAATTGCCATAATGGTTGCAACTCCCAAGCCGTTGTCAGCACCTAGTGTTGTGCCTTTGGCTTTGACCCAATCACCATCAATAAACATTTCTATTCCTTGGGTATCAAAATCGAATGTGGTATCATTATTTTTTTGATGTACCATATCGAGATGTGATTGCATGACTACTGTTTTTCGATCTTCCATTCCGGGAGTCGCTGGCTTTTTAATAATGACATTCCCTACTTTATCTACTTGAGTATCCAAACCAAGTCTTGCTCCAAAATCTTTCATAAATTGAATCACGCGCTCTTCTTTTTTAGAAGGACGAGGTACCGCATTGAGGTCTGCAAACTTATTCCAAAGTGCAGTAGGTTGTAATTGTCTAATATCTGAATTCATAGTTTTCAAGGTTTAGGGCACAAAGGTAATTATTCAACCAAGTATAATGAAACTATTTTCTATTTTTGAGCTATGCTGAAAAACAAAAAACTAATCATAGGCTTTTCATTTGTGATTCAAATTATAATGCTCAAAGTCTTGGCAAACTTTCCGGAGTTTGTGGAGCGTTATTATAGCAACGGCTTGTATGTTTTTATTTCAAAATTGATGCGTTACAGCTTTGGGTGGCTCCCTTTTTCAATGGGTGATATTTTGTATACTTTGCTTGCGGTTTATGTGATTAGATGGTTTGTTTTAAACAGAAAGCGTGTTCTAAAGGACACTAAAAATTTTAGTCTCGATATCCTGTCGGCATTTTCCATAGGTTACTTTGCATTCCATATGCTTTGGGCTATTAACTATTACCGCCTACCCCTGCATAAATCGCTTCAAATTAATGACGTCTATAACACCGAAGAACTTGTAACTTTTACCACGCAATTAATTGCAAAATCTAATACTATACAGGTTGCATTAACAGGTAATGATTCTACCAAAGTAGAATTCCCTTATAGTAAAACCGAGTTGCTCGATATGGTGCCTCAAGGTTACCATAAACTAGCCAAAACATTTCCACATTTGGACTACCAGCCTCAAAGCCTAAAACGATCTATATACAGTTTACAATTAACTTATATGGGATTTTCGGGCTATCTCAACCCCTTCACTAATGAAGCCCAGATTGATGGTCTGCTTCCCGCTTATAAATATCCTACTACGTCTAGTCATGAAGCCGCACATCAACTGGGATATGCTGCCGAAAATGAAGCTAACTTTATTGGCAGTATGGCCGCCATGCACCATAAGAACCCCTATTTTAACTATTCGGGATATACGTTCGCACTTAATTACTGTTTAAATGAACTCTATAAAACTGATCCTGAAACTTATGAGCGCCTTTCAAAAACCATAAATGAAGGTATAAAGAAAAACTTTAGAGAAGTTCGGGACTTTTGGAATGCCTATGAAAATCCTTTAGAACCGGCCTTTAAAAGTTCGTACAATTCATACCTTAAAGCCAACAATCAGGCTAAAGGCATAGAGAGTTATAATTATGCCGTGGCATTATGGGTTAATTATTTTAAAACAAATCCGCTTTAGGAAGTGTTAAAATATTCTTAATGGCGATTTGCTTTATATGTTATTTTTATCTTTAGAACTTAATTATAACCATTACTATATAATGATAAAAAACTATGTCACTGCACTCCTATTTCTGTGTAGCGTTTCGCTTTTAGCACAGGAATATTTCCCAAAAAATGACGGTGTTGTTACTACCAACACCAATTACACCGCCCTCACAAATGCAAAAATTTATGTCAGCCCTACACAAGTTATCGAAAAAGGTACCTTGCTAATTAAGGATGGCAAAGTTGTGGCGTCTGGTGCTTCTGTTACGATTCCTAAAAACTCTAATATTATTGATGTTTCTGGGAAAAGTATTTACCCATCGTTTATTGATATGTATTCCGATTTTGGTGTTGAAAAGCCAAAACGTCAACCAGGTGGTGGACGAAGTGCCCAATACGATGCCAGTCGTACAGGTTACTATTGGAACGATCACGTGATGCCCGAAAACAGCGCCACTGAAAAATTCAGTTATGATAGCAAAAAGGCAAAAGACCTTTTAAATGCAGGATTTGGTGTGGTCAACTCCCATATTCAAGATGGTATTGTAAGAGGAACTGGCGTTTTAGTTGCACTTAATGCTGAAGACGGCAACGAGACTAGAATTATTGATCCACATTCAGCGCAATACCTATCATTCAGTAAAAGTGTTACTTCAAACCAATCGTACCCTTCTTCAGTAATGGGAAGTATGGCCTTGTTACGTCAGTTGTACATCGATGCTGATTGGTATGCGAAAGGCAATTCAAAAACAAGGGATTTATCACTTGAAGCCTTAAATAAAAACAAGTCACTTATTCAAATCTTTGAAGGTGGCAGTCGTGCCAATGTGTTAAGAGCCGACAAGGTTGGTGATGCCTACGGTATACAATATGTTATTTTAGCTGGTGGTGATGAATATGAGCGTATTGGAGAAATTAAAGCTACTAATGCCGCGTTGATATTACCCATTAACTTTCCAGACGCTTACGATGTTGATAATGCCTTTTTAACGGCGCAGCTTTCGTTAAGTGATATGAGAGCATGGAACCAAAAGCCATCCAATCCAAAAGTATTGGCCGACAATAATGTGCGATTTGCCTTAACGACGCACGATTTAAAATCGGCTAAAGAATTTAAAGCTAATTTGATGAAGGCTATTTCTTATGGTTTGTCAAAAGAAAAAGCTTTGGAAGCTTTAACTACTATACCAGCCCAGTTATTAGGAAAGTCTAATGTTATTGGGACCCTTAAAAATGGAAGCTATGCTAATTTCTTAATCACTTCTGGTGATGTGTTTGACGAAAAAACAACCCTTTATGAAAACTGGGTACAAGGTCGTCAAACCATTATAGAAGACATGAACATCAAAGATGTGAGTGGTGATTATAATTTTAGTTTAGCAGGCGAATCCTATAAAATGTCACTAAAAGGTGAGTCGAGTAAACTAAAAGCAGAAATTACAAGTAACGATAAAACTTTAGGTTCAAAAGTGTCTTATGATGGTGACTGGTTAAATATTGCCATGACCACCAAAGACTCAACCAAACAAGAGTTTATTCGTATTGTTGCTAACACAGCTCAAGCCAATAGCCTTAGTGGTAAGGCCTTGTTCCCAAATGGAGATGAACTCTCCTTTTATGCTAGTAAAGAAGCCAAAGACGATGAGACAAAATCATCAGGCGCAGACAGAAAGAAAAATGAAGATGCCCCAACAGTGGTCCCTGTAACATTTCCTAATGTGGCTTATGGAATGCCTGAATTGCCAAAACAAGAAACCTTGCTCTTTAAAAACGCAACCGTTTGGACCAATGAAGCTGAAGGGATTCTAGAAAACACCGATGTATTAATCAAAAATGGTAAAATCGCCAAAGTAGGTAAGAATTTATCAGACGGAAGCGCAACGGTTATTGATGCTACTGGAAAACACCTTACTGCGGGAGTGATTGATGAGCATTCTCATATTGCGGCTTCATCTATAAATGAAGGTGGTCAGAACTCTTCAGCCGAAGTATCTATTGAAGATGTTCTGGACGATGAAGATATTGATGTTTACCGTAATCTGGCAGGTGGTGTCACATCTATTCAAATTTTACATGGTTCGGCTAACCCAATTGGAGGACGTTCGGCCATCATCAAATTGAAATGGGGTGAATCAACCAATAATTTGATCTACAAAAACAGCCCTAAATTTATAAAGTTTGCTTTAGGTGAAAACGTGAAGCAATCCAATTGGCAAAGCTTTAGTCGATTCCCACAAACAAGAATGGGTGTTGAGCAATTGTTCATCGACTATTTCAACAGAGCCAAAGAATATGATGCCCTTAAAAAAAGCGGCAAACCGTATCGCAGAGATCTTGAACTAGATGTACTAGCCGAAATTCTGAATAAAGAGCGTTATATCTCTTGCCACTCCTATGTGCAAAGTGAGATTAATATGTTGATGAAAGTCGCAGATAAGTTCAATTTCAACATCAACACTTTTACCCATATTTTAGAAGGTTATAAAGTCGCTACTAAAATGAAAGAGCACGGTGTAGGTGGGTCAACCTTTAGCGATTGGTGGTCTTACAAATACGAAGTAAAAGACGCCATTCCTTTTAACGCTGCTATCATGCACGAAGCTGGTGTTACCGTGGCCATCAACAGTGATGACGCCGAAATGTCTCGCCGCTTGAATCAAGAGGCCGGTAAAACCGTAAAATATGGTGGTGTTAGTGAGGAAGATGCTTTGAAATTTGTGACACTTAATCCTGCAAAATTATTACATATCGATGATCGTGTAGGAAGTATAAAAGTAGGCAAAGATGCCGATGTGGTGTTATGGACAGACCATCCGCTATCCATCTACGCAAAAGCCGAGAAAACCATTATTGAGGGTGCTACCTATTTTGATTTGAAACGCGACGAAATGATGCGTACTCAAATCCAAAAGGAAAAAAGCGATTTGATCAATCAAATGATGCAGGCCAAAAACAAAGGCTTAAAAACGCAGCCTATCAAGAAGAAGGAAAAAGAATTGTTGCACTGTGATTCAATGGACCACAACTAAACTAAAACCAGATGAAAAGATTTAAAATATTAGCAGTTCTGATGTTGTGTGCTTCCATAGCCATAGCACAGCAAACACCTGCACCAAAACAAACAAAGGACATTGCCATTACAGGGGCTACGGCTCATATAGGTGACGGCAATGTAATAGAGAATAGTCTTATTATTTTTAAAGACGGAAAATTAACCACGGTTGCCGATGCTACCGTTGTTCGCGTAGATATGACCGGATTGGAAGTCATCAATGCCCAAGGCAAACACGTATATCCAGGTATCATTGTGCCTAATACTACTTTAGGATTGGTAGAAATTGATGCCGTTCGTGCCACGGATGATGACTCTGAACTTGGTGATTGGAACCCACATATTAGAAGTTTAATTGCTTACAACGCCGAATCTCAAGTTGTGGAGTCTATGCGTCCTAATGGTGTATTGTTAGGTCAGGTCACGCCACGAGGTGGTGTGATATCAGGAACCTCATCGATTGTTCAATTTGATGCATGGAACTGGGAAGATTCAGCAGTGAAGATTGACGATGGCATTCACTTGAATTGGCCTAGCACTTTTACCAGAGGTCGTTGGTGGATGGGTGAAGATCCAGGTTTAAAGATTAACGATAAGTATGAAGATCAGGTGACCGAAATTCATAATTATTTTAACCAAAGTAAAGCCTATGCCAATGGCGATCAATCGGTAAAGAACCTCCCATTTAAAGCTACTGTAGGGATATTTGATGGTTCTAAAAAGCTATATATCCATGTTGAAGATGAAAAAGGAATTACAGACGCCATTAACTTTTCAAAGGAAAACGGAATTAAACATATGGTAATAGTTGGTGGTTATGAAGCCGATAAAGTGGCCGACAAGCTAAAACAAAACAACATTCCTGTATTGTTACAACGTGTGCACTCCAGACCAGAGCGCGAGGATGACGATTACGACCAACCTTATAAATTGGCCACCTTACTTGTTAATAAAGGCGTTACTGTTGCTTTGCAAGTAAGCGGACAAATGGAACGTATGAATGCTCGTAACTTACCATTTTATGCAGGGACAACAGTGGCCCACGGTTTAACCAAAGAGCAGGCTTTACAGCTTATCACGCTTAATCCGGCTAAAATATTAGGCATTGATGATGCTTATGGTAGCTTAACACAAGGTAAAAGTGCCACACTATTTATTAGCGAAGGTGATGCTTTAGATATGCGAACCAATCAAGTTACACATGCCTTTATTGATGGCCGCTTGGTGAGTTTAGAAACCCACCAAACTGAATTATGGCATCGGTATTTGGATAAAGTAAAATCAGAAAAGTAATAAAAAGAAAAGCGAGCCATTTGGCTCGCTTTTTTTATTCTATAACCTGTGCATCTTCAGGTTTGACATACCTTTCGGGATCTAATGCCTTCTCATCTAATTGCACATCCGTAAAGTTCACAGCTTTACGAATTGTAGTAGGTACATTATTCTCAACCGTGTACCACTCTAAGGTCTTTGGCAATACCAATCCGTTAACAGTTTGCCAATCGGCATATTTAATATAATGAAATTCTTTGCTCTTTTCTTTGGTAAAATAAGTGACCGTATAACCCAACCAGGTCATGGCGTGAGTTTCTGGATGATAATAGAGGATATACTCATCTTCAGGTGATTCACCTACCCCGCTTTCATAACTAACTTTAATACCTGGATGCGATGTACCGTCTACCACCAAGGGCTCAACATCAGTGAAAATAATTCCATCATCGCTTAAAACAAAAGGCATCGCATAGAAATAGAACATAAGGTTGTAATAAAATCTAGGGTTACCTTCATACTTAGAGGTATCTTTATTCAGTAACCATACTTCTTGACCATCAAATCCTAGCTGATGATGTGGCATGTCAATATGTGCCTTTCGTGATTTTAGATCGGTTGTAGTGATCTCATTGCCTGTTTCTTTAGGCATTGTAAATGTTAAGGTCTTCATCTGTTTCCATTGGTCAACACCACCATGAGCGTCAAACACTTTAGTCATCGCCTCTGGATAGATACTTGTGGTCACATCTAAATCTTCAGTTTGATAATCTAAAACTTTAGCGGTTTTGTCTTTACAAGCCGAAAGTGTTAATATACTAGCCAGTAAAAGAATTTTTAATTTCATCATCTCGATTTTTTGTTTTTTGGAATTTGGTATTTGATTTTTAGGTTTCCTGCCCTTTGTCGGGAGCATGCCGTGTAAATTACAAACAAATCGTTTACTTTTGCGATTACTATGCTAAAGGAAATCTCAAGTACTCAAAACTCCTATATAAAACAGCTGGTTCAGCTTAAGGAAAAATCGCGTGAACGCCGAAAAAGTGGACTTTTTATTATTGAAGGCCTTCGTGAAATTAGTCTTGCTATCAAAAGTGATTATACTCTTGAAACCCTATTGTTTTGCCCCGATTTGATTTCAGAAGCTCAATTAAGCCATTTAATGCATCCGCAAATAGACCTTGTATCTATTTCAAAGGAAGTCTATCAAAAATTAGCGCATAGAGAAACTACGGAAGGTGTTTTGGCCGTAGCCCAAGCAAAATCCCATGACCTAAACACCTTACAACTCCATTCAAAGCAGCCCTTAGTATTGGTAGCTGAAGCTCCTGAAAAACCAGGCAATATAGGGGCACTACTTCGCACTGCTGATGCGGCTAATGTGGATGCCGTATTGATAGCCAATCCGAAAACCGATCTATATAATCCTAATATCATTCGTTCTAGTGTGGGTTGCGTATTTACCAAGCCTGTCGCCATGGGAAGCACTGCAGAGATTATTTCATTTTTAAAAACTAATAAGATAGCCATGTACTGTGCCTCTTTACAAGCTTCAGAAGTGTATACTTCGCAAGATTATACGGGACCAACCGCTTTGGTAGTGGGAACCGAAGCCACGGGTTTAAGCGATGAATGGCTACAGCAATCCACCCAAAACATTATCATCCCTATGCAGGGTGAAATCGATTCAATGAATGTATCTGTAGCTGCAGGAATCCTTATATTTGAAGCGATAAGGCAGAGACAATTGACAATTGATAATAGCCAATAGCCAATAGCCAATAGCCAAAAAAATAACTTATATGACTTCCACCCTTCTTTTTTACATCATCATTGCCATCATAAGTATCGATTTTATCGTTGATAAAGTTATTGACGCCTTGAACGCAAAGCACTTTAACGACCCCATACCTGAAGCTTTACAAGATGTTTACGAGACCGAAGAGTATCAAAATTCACAGGCTTATAAAAAAGTGAATTACAAGTTCGGGGTCTGGACCTCTGCCTTCTCTGTAGCCCTCACTTTAGGGTTTTTAATCTTGGACGGTTTTGATTATGTAGACCAAATTGCGCGAAGTTACAGTGACCATCCCGTTGTTGTAGGACTGCTCTTTTTTGGCATAATTATGCTGGGTAGTGACCTCATCAATACGCCATTTTCATATTATAAGACTTTTGTTATCGAAGAACGTTTCGGGTTTAACAAAACTACTATAAAAACCTTTATCCTCGATAAAATCAAAGGCCTTGTAATGATGGTTATTATAGGCGGTAGTATCTTGGCATTAATTATCTATATCTACCAACTCACTCAATCACAATTTTGGCTATATGCCTGGGGTGTCATCGCGCTATTTACAGTGTTCATGAACATGTTCTATTCCAGACTTATTGTCCCGTTATTTAATAAACAAACCCCGCTAGAAAACGGTAGTTTGCGCGACAAGATATCAACCTATGCTCAATCGGTTGGGTTTCAATTGGACAAAATATTTGTCATTGACGGTTCTAAACGAAGTACCAAGGCTAATGCTTACTTTTCTGGATTTGGTAATGAAAAGCGCGTCACCCTTTACGACACTTTGATCAATGATTTGGAGGAAGATGAAATTGTAGCGGTTTTGGCCCATGAAGTCGGACATTATAAAAAGAAGCATATTATTTTTAATTTGATAGCTTCTATCTTGCTTACTGGCGTTACATTATACATCCTATCGGTATTTATTGCAAACCCTTTATTATCGAACGCCCTTGGTGTTGCTACACCTAGTTTCCATGTCGGTTTGATTGCCTTTGGATTACTATACGCGCCTATTTCGGAACTTACCGGATTGGTCATGAACCATTTTTCCCGCAAGTTTGAATATCAGGCCGATGATTATGCCAAGACCACCTATAAGGCCGAACCTTTGGTGAGTTCCTTAAAAAAACTTTCAAAAAATAGTCTGAGCAACCTAACACCACATCCGGCATATGTGTTTATGCACTATTCGCATCCTACTCTTTTTCAGCGTGTGAAGAATTTGATGCGCTAGTGACTTAGTTTATCAGGTTTAGTTATTATTGTTATATTAGAGCATACACAAGCGACCTTGTCAACACCTAATGATTTTTAGAAAAGCGACTTTAAACGATGTTCCAATCCTAGTTCAACTGCTGGCTGATGACAAATTGGGCATGACTCGTGAAAACTATCAAATCCCTTTACCTCAATCTTATCTCAAGGCCTTTGAAAAAATCAATGCCGATCCCAACCAAGAACTTATGGTCGTGGAAAACGATACTTCCGAAATCATTGGAACCTTACAGTTGTCCTTTATACAATACCTCACCTACCGTGGCGGTATTCGCGCCCAAATTGAAGCGGTTCGCATTAGAAAAGACCACAGAGGACTTGGCATTGGCAAAACCATGATGGAATGGGCTATTAAACGCGCCAAAGAAAAGCAAGCACATGTGCTGCAACTTACTACCGACAAGAAAAGACCCGATGCCATTAAATTCTACGAAGGGTTGGGGTTTGTAGCCTCGCATGAAGGGATGAAATTACATCTTTAATAAGGGCATCTAGATACCATGTTTAGAAGCCTAAAACACTACTGATTCACAATTTTTATCTGCAATAAAAAAAAATTCTGAAGCATGTAAAACTAAAGAAAATAAATTTTAAATTAGGATTACATTTTTAATCTCAAATTTATTTCTTCAGTTTATGAACACACTAAAATCTCTTTACCTATGCCTTTTACTTTTGTTATTGGCACCTATTTCTGCAGTAGGTCAAAAAATGAACAATGGATCTGTAATTTTTACAGTCTCGAGTGACGATGAAATAACAGGTGCAATGCTCAATTTCGTCATTACGAACTATTTTAACCAAGAACACTCTACATTAGTAATAAATATGATGGGTGGTATGATGATTGTAAAACGTATATTCTCATACACCAACAAGCATAGCAATTCCATGTATATAGATCTATTGGGCGAAAAATATGAAATCACTGATGCTAATGAAGATAATGATGTAGATGTTTTATTTATACGATTTCAGGACGTTGAAACCATCAAATACGATAAAAAAGACAGCAAAACAATTTTAGGTTATAAATGTTATAGAGCAAATATTACCTACAAGGATGGTAATAGTTCTGTTTTCTATATCACTAATAAGCTTAATCCCAAGAGCTTACAAGTTAAAGACAATGGCTTAAAGTTGGAAGGATACCCTTTAGAAATGACCATTTATAACCCCGAAACAACAATAATTATTAAAGCAAAGGAAGTATCTGATTATCTTCCAAATGACAGTTTTCAAAAACCCGTAGGCTATAGTAGAATTACTTCAGCTGAATTTGAACAGCGCATGGCAGAAAAAAAGTAATCTTTACATGTTATATAAAAAAGTCTATGAAAGGCGTCAAAAAGAATACTAAACGCAATTCATTTAACATCGCTACTAAATTATCTGGCTAAACATAGAAATGGGTTATCAAAAATGAATTAGTTGCGTTGAAGTTAATAACAGAAGGTTTAAAAGAAAATGACTTTATAAAATAAAAATAAACAATGAAACTATATAGAATTCAAAACAATAAGTTGGTTTTAACCGAAGAAGGCATTCCAACAATCAAAAATGATGAGATACTTGTGCAGATCAAAGCCCTGTCTTTAAATTATAGAGATTTGCTCGTTACTGAAGGAATTGCACATTGGAAACCAAGCGAAGGTAGAATTCCCTTTTCGGATGCTGCTGGCGAAATAGTTGAAATCGGTAAACATACATCTAGATTTAAAGTAGGCGATAGAGTTACTAGTTTAATTGTTCCAAATTGGGAACAAGGGAAACTATCTCCTGAAAAAATAAATGTTGCCATAGGTGGACCATCTAAAGATGGCGTTTTAGCCGAATATGTAGCCTTTCCAGAAAATTACTTCTGTAAAATCCCAGATTATTTGAGCTATAAAGAAGCTGCAACGCTTCCTGTGGCTGCTCTCACGGCGTGGAATGCCGTTATAGAGCAATCTAACTTAAAACTGGGAGATACTATTTTAATTATTGGAACCGGTGGTGTTTCATTATTTGCACTACAGTTTTCAAAACTAGCAGGTTATAACATCATCATAACATCAAGTAGTGATGATAAGCTCAAAAAAGCCAAAGCACTAGGTGCTCATCATACTATAAACTATAAAACCCATAAAGATTGGATACAAGAAGTAATGAATATTACGTCAGGCCAAGGTGTTGATCAGGTAGTAGATGTTGTTGGTGGAAGCCATATAAGTGAATCCTTAAAATGCATTAAAAGCGAAGGTATTATAAGCATGGTTGGTGTAATTGACGGCAAAACCGTTGGCTCAATAAATACTGGAACTATAATGTATAAAGCAGCAAAAATTCAAGGAGTAGAAACAGGGTCTACCATCATGTATCAAAGGATGCTAGCAGCAATGGAACTTCATACCGTAAAACCTGTGATAAACAAGGTATTTCCTTTCCTTGAAGTGCCAAAAGCACTTTCGTATTTGAAAAACGGAAGTCACTTTGGGAAAGTGTGTATTGAATTATAGAGTAACGCTTTATTAAAAGGGATTGAATTATAAATCATTAAACCCACTAAAACCTATGAATTATAAAATTTGTTTTTTGTTTGTTTTGATATTGGGAAGTGTGTTCGTTACTGCATGTAAAGAAGAGGATGATGCTCCGGCACAAAGTAATACCATAATTTACAAATTAGATGGTCGCTCTGTAAAACTAGGAGACCAGCTTCCTATTGCTGTAGACCTGTCGGAAGATGGACAGGTGGATTTTGCCATATTTGTAGAACTCACTGCCAATAGTCAAGGTGATCGCCTATATGCAGGCGTAAACCCAATTGGTGAGAATCTAATTAAATCTGGGCCTGCCATTGATACCAATTTTCTTAATATGGGGCTTTTAATAGCAGAATTAGAAGGCGAAAGAATAGATTTTAATTTGAACTCGAATCAACGATGGACAAGTGACCATAGTGCTTTGGTGATACGCAACACATTAAACAATGGAGAGACTTCTTATGAAGGTAACTGGGCAAATTCTAAACAAATTGTGGGCATACAAAATAGAATAAATGAGGCGGTATACTTTGGTTGGTTGCGTATCGAGTTTGATAAGCAAACTGAAATTGTAACCTTAATTGATTATGCCTACAACCATATTAAAAACGAGTCAATTTTTGCAGGTGCCAAATCTAATTAAATAGAGATTTATATGCACTAAATTATTATCTTTGATTTGACTAATTAACGCAGTTAGGTCATCCTAATAACATGAGCGACAGCACAAGTATACTTATAGCGTATTTCAATCGTCATATCCCACTAAATAACGAGGAGGAAGCAGCTGTCAGAGCACTTTTTAAAGAACGTAGAATCCGTAAAAGACACTATTTACTCCAAGAAGGTGATATTTGTATAAACAATAGCTTTGTGGTAGAAGGCTGTTTTCGAATGTTCATGGTTGATAAAAATGGTAAAGAACATAACCTGCAGTTTTCTATTGAAAATTGGTGGATTTCTGATTTGTACAGTTTATTTAAAAGAGAACCTAGCCGACTATATATAGAAGCACTTGAAAATTCAATTGTACTGTATACAACCATTGATGAATTGCTTCAATTATTTGAAGACTTCCCTACATTTAGTCATATATTTAGAATTCTAACCCAAAATGCTTTAGTAAGTCATCAGCATCGCATTTTACAATATGTTAGTTCTACGGCAGAAGAACGATATCGTGATTTAGCAGAAAAACGACCTGAACTCTTCAACAGAGTTTCTAATGTACAAATTGCTTCATACCTAGGTGTAACACCTGAATTTTTAAGTATCATCAGAAAAAAAATCGCAAAATCTTAATCTATATTAAGATGCTTTCTTAACCTACCTTAAGGCTATTTCTTAAAGTACATTATAAGTACAATCAAGTCATTACATTCACCTTTGTGTTGTTTTAATTCACTTAAAATTTAACAACATGAAAACACAGGAAATAGCTAAAATGAAATTGAGTACTTTATGGATTGCCGCAGGATTTGCAATCGTTTCTCTCACAGCTTGGGAACTATATTGTCGATCAAAGCAATACCAAGCCACACCAAACGACGACAAGTATTTATGGGCACATCATCGCGCAAAAGTTGATGATCTTGCAAATGATGACGTCGTTATCATTGGCTCGTCGCGCGTAATGTTCAACTTTCAAATGGATGAATGGGAAAAAGTTCAAGGAAAGAAACCAGTAAATATTGCAGCGGCCGGCTCATCGGTTTTACCAGTAATAGAGGATATAGTTGAAAACAGCACATTTAACGGAACACTAATCGTTGGTGTCACACCACCACTCTACTGGGCTCCACAATCTATGGATGTGTTTCCTTATGCTAGGATTCAAAATTTGGTGAATCACTTCCATAACGAAACATATTCAGATAGGTTTAATCATTTCCTTTCTATACATGGACCGCAAAAAGTCTTTTCGTTCTTAACGGCTTCTCCAGAATTTTTTTACAACGAACTTGACTTGAGAAGTCTTATAGAACAAATTCCTGCCCCTACACGAGTACCTGGACCACCACCGTTTCCAATTCTTTATCAAGTTGATGACTATAGAAATGTGAGTCTAGTACCTCAAGTAGCTACTGATGAAGCCTATGTTAAAGAAATTACAGACTTCTGGTTATTTGTATTTCAACCACCAAGCGATCCAAACATCACCTTGGACATGATTGAAGAAAACCGTAAGTCAATCATCAATAAATCAGCACAATTGTTATCAAAATTTAAAGCAAGAGGTGGAAAAGTTATCATGGTGAGATGTCCTTCACAAAATAAAGTCAGGGACATTGAAAATAGCCTATACCCTAGAGAAACCTATTGGAATGCCTTGGTAAAAGCAGTAGATGCTCCTGCGTATCACTTTGAAGACTATTCAATTATGAATAAATACAAACTTCCAGAATGGTCGCACCTCGCAACAGCAGATGCAAAGTCGTTTACAAGGGACTTTATAGATCTACTAAAAAAAGACAACTTACTTTAATAACCTTTTAACATTTATAGTCATGTTATTTAATTCAATAGGATTCATCGTATTTTTTATCGCAGTTCTTGCGCTTTATTACTCTCCAATAACTTGGAAAGGCAAAAAATCAATGCTACTTGGCGCAAGTTATATCTTTTATGGATTGTGGAACCCTCCATTAATTTTATTGTTATGGATTTCAACTTTGGTTGACTGGAAAACTGGACAAATGCTGTATAAAGAGGATTCTGCTTCTAAACGTAAATTTTGGTTACTACTAAGTATGTCTGTTAACCTTGGTTTTCTAGCCTTTTTCAAATATGGAGGGTTTTTACTTGACAACTTCACCCTCATTGTAAATAGTCTTGGCGCCGATTTTCATCCCGCAAAACCTGATATTTTATTGCCGATGGGAATATCGTTCTACACTTTTCAAACAATGTCCTATACCATAGATATTTATTACAGAAAAATAAAACCTGCTCAACGCTTTTTAGATTTCGCTTTATATGTTACGTTCTTCCCACAATTAGTAGCTGGACCCATAGTTAGAGCTAAAGGATTATTAGAACAGTTTATAGAGCCTAAAAAAGCGACCAGAGATCAATTTATTTGGGGAGCGTTCTTGCTTACATTTGGATTATTTCAAAAAGTGGTATTAGCAGATACCTTGCTCGCACCAACAGCTGATTCGGTATTTAAGACGCCTCTAGGATTGGCAAGTATAGACGCATGGAGTGGTGTTTTGGCATTTTCAGGGCAAATTTTCTTTGACTTTGCAGGCTATTCTACCAGTGCAATAGGTATCGCTATGATGTTAGGATTTATACTTCCACACAACTTTTTATACCCTTATGCCGCCATTGGGTTTTCAGATTTATGGCGACGATGGCATATCTCATTATCAACATGGTTAAGAGATTATCTTTACATACCAATGGGTGGAAACCGCAAAGGTTTGGTGAGAACCTATGTTTTTTTGATGATCACAATGTTGCTGGGCGGATTATGGCATGGCGCAGCATGGACATTTGTGGCTTGGGGCGCCTTACATGGATTCTTCCTCGTAGTTGAACGTTTATTAAAACATAAAATAAACTTAAAAATCAATAGTCTTACGGGTCTGGTGCTAGCACTATTTACTTTTGTCTGTGTTAATATTACATGGGTCTTTTTTAGAGCAAACGATTTTAGTGCTGCTATGGCCATACTCTCAGCGATGTTTTCATTTAGCACAGACGGACAAATGGTTATTCAATATCTTGATATTTATATAACTTTTATTGTGATTAGTTTGATGTTTATATCGCATTGGGTAATGAGAAATCAAACTTTAGAAGCACATGCAGCTAAAAAGCAACCTTTAATTGGTCTTGCTTGGGGAGTAATGTTAGTATTACTTATAGTTGCACAAAGCGATGGTGAACAATTTATCTATTTCCAGTTTTAATCTAAGTGAATTAAAATAAGTTTATAGGTAGACTTCATCTCTAGGCCATCAGGAAACTTGATGGCCTTTTTGTATTTTAAAATTTTTGATTGTGGTAAAGTGGGTAATTTTAGGTTACTTCAGTTGATTGCTCTTATTATTAAAAAATGGAAGGACTTATATGTAATCAGATCCACCTTTAAATAGTAAATATTTCAATCAAAATATAGAGCTATGTCGTCTACAGTATGTTCACTTCAGAAACCAAATACAATTAATCCATAAAATAAATGCATAAAAAAACGGTTTAGCGTGAACTAAACCGTTAGTCTTAGAGGATTTTCTCTTTGTAGCGGGAACTGGACTCGAACCAGTGACCTTCGGGTTATGAGCCCGACGAGCTACCTACTGCTCTATCCCGCGATATAGGACTGCAAATATAATATGTTTTTTCCGATTTCAAAAGATTATTAAAAAAAACTCCTGCTAATAAATTACGAGCAGGAGTTTTTCATTAACTAATCAAAACTTTAAAACTAATCTTCGGTATCTAGAGTTACTATTACTCCTTTTGCGTTAATGCTATTAAAATCAAATTGAACTAGACTTGGTGGCATTCTATCTTTTAAAATTCCTAAATTACCATCAAAATCATTGTTACCCAATAAGAATATTTTAAGGTTAGTAAGGTTTGCCATTTCTGTTGGCAAATCACCATAAAATGCATTGTTTGAAATCACCAATTCTTCAAGGTTGGCTAATTCTCCAATTGAAGAAGGAACAACTCCGAAAAAATTGTTGTCAAAAACACTTAATACTTTTAATTCTTTTAATTGCGAAATTTCAGATGGTAATTTCCCAATTAATCGGTTACTGCTCAACATCAACTCTTTTAAGTTTGATAGCTTACCTATTGATGCCGGTAATTGACCACTAAATTCATTGTTATATAGCTCCAATACTTGTAGGTTTTGAAGCTTATCAATTGATGCAGGGATAGATCCTTCCAATTGATTCATAAACAATTGTAAGGTTTCTAACGATGCAAGATTTGTTATAGATTCTGGTAACTGACCTTCTAATTTATTAAAAGCCATATTACACTCTTTCAAAAACATTAAGTTACCAATAGAACTAGGTATAGTTCCGGTGATTCTATTTCTGAAAAAATTAATTTTTCTTAAGTAAATTAAATCTCCAAAAGATTCTGGTAATGGCCCTTGCAAATTGTTGAATTCCATATTCAATTCAACAACTCGATTATTTTCGATAACAACCCCATACCATTGTGTCACTGGAGCATTTAAATCCCAAGTGGTATTCCACTCTGTTCCTTTTGTAGTATTATGTAAAGCTAAAAGCGCTTGTTCTTCTTTAGAGGAGATATCTGCGAATGTAAACAGTGTTACTAGGCAAAATAACAAGGTTAATTTTAAAGTCTTCATAGTTAGTAGATTTAGCGAGGGAGCACATTTACATCAACGAATATATACATTCATCGTTGAACTACCAATTATTTTCGATGAAATACATGTTTTATTAACAATTCAGTTTTTAATACGCTGTTTATCAATGATTTAAAAAATATGAAGATTTACGCTTTTTCAGCACTAAAACTAACAATTTCAGCGTCGTCTATACTTAAGGCTATCTGTATGGGATTGCAGCAAACTTCACAATCTTCTATATAATTTTGAAAAGAAACAGAACTATCGACCAGTACCGAAATGGTCTCCCAGCAATAAGGACATTGAAAAAAGTGCTCGTCCATTTTTCAAATTAAAAATTCACATTCAGAAGTTCACCGCTTAATTGTAGAAGAATGAGTTCAGCTAATTTTGCCTCATACTTGGCTTGATTTCGGCTGAGTTCTGCACCTAGTAAATTTAACTGCGCCTGTCTGAATTCTAATGAAGTTGCCTGACCAATTCTAAATTTTTCTTGGGTACGCTCAAAGTTGTTTTTAAAGGTTATAATATTGTTCTCTCGAACATTAAAAATTGTAAGTTTATTTTGATAATCATCCCAAGCATTATTAAAATCTCTCTCAATATTCATTACAATCTGCTCCTTTTGAAGCTGTAAATTTTCTAAATCAATTTGGGCATTTTTCACTCGTGTAATAGTGCTACCACCATCAAACAAATTCCAGCTCAAATTAATGCCTGTTGACAGTCCTGTATTGGTAGATACCGCCAAGAATGAAGCTGCATTGTTATTGTTCTTGTTCCAACCGTAGGACCCAGTTAATCCTAAAGTTGGCAGATAGTCTGATTTCCAAGACTTTAAATTGTATTGGCCTATGAGCAGATTTTTCTCTAATTGAAGAAAAGTTACATTATTGGATTTAACTTTTTGTAGTAAGTCCATACGGTCAAGGCCAAGTGTAAAAGTGATTAAGGTATCTACTTCAAAATTAACAGGAAGCTTATTTCCAGTGACCACGTTAAGGTCTCGTTTAGCATTAATTAATTGTTGATTGGCATTAATCACATTAATACTATCGTTATTGATATCGACTTGGGCATTTAAAACACCTAATTTTGAATCTTGTCCGTATTCAAACTGATATTCTGATCTAATTAATCGATTTCTAGAAATATTTAGAGTTTGCTGAAGTGCATCTGCATTCTCTGAAATTTGTGCCACATTATAATAGATAGATAACAACTGAATCATGGTATTTTCAATAGTCTCTCTAGCCTCAAGTTCGGTTAATTGTTTTTCTTCCTTAAGTCTTCTATAATTATATTGCCTGCCTAATCCATCAAATAATGTATAATTAAGATTTATTGAAGCATTGTATCGTGAACTTTCAGCATTATTTAAAGTTCTTACAGAACCATCAGAAAATTCGGCATCTGTATTGTCTAGATTATAAGTTGCTCCAGCATTTCCTGTCAATCGTGGTAAAAACCCAGAATTTAAAACATTAGTATTATTCTCTGCAATTTCAACATTATTTTTTGAAATCTGAATTCCGTAGTTGTGTTCTAAAGCTAATTCTACAGCGTTTTGTGTTGTCACCACATTTTGAGCTTTCACAACTGAACAAGCCAGTATAATCATGGCAAGAACATAAATTTTAGTGTTCCTCATAGCGTTGTTCTATTACTGCGCGTTCTACGTCTTCTTTTTTTACGGTCATACCTGTTATCAACCATTTGTATTTCACTTTTACACTATTTGTCGCCGATAATAATATTGGTAAAATAAGTAAAGTCAGTACAGTAGCAATACCTATTCCATAAGCTATTGAAATTGCCATAGGCTGCAAAAATTGGGCTGCTCTACTTTTCTCAAGGAGCAATGGTGCTATTCCCGCAATAGTGGTCAAGGAAGTTAAAAATATGGCTCTAAATCTACTCCTACCTGCTTCAAATAAAGCATCATTAAATGACATTCCTGATATTAGAAATGAATTGAATTTACCAATCATTACCAGACCATCATTCACCATAATACCAATTAGTGCAATAATTCCCAACATTGATGAAATATTGATAGGAAACCCATGAAGCCAATGTCCCCAGCCTACTGCAATAAAACTAAATGGTATTAGTATGATTAACAGCAATGGCTGACTATAACTTCTAAAGGTAAACGCTATTACAACATAGATAAGAAAAATTACAATTGGTATGGTAGTCTTTGCAGAATTAACCAGCTTATTTGCTTCTCTGTTTTGCCCTTCATATGAAGCCTTAATTGTTGGATACTTTGACAAAATACCGGGCATAATATTATCCTTGATATCTGCCATGACTTCTGTTGGACTTCCTTTTGAATCAGCCATATCGGCATTCACCTGAATTTCACGTAAACCATCCAAATGCCTAATACTTTCTTCTCCTCTTTTAATCTCATAATCAGCAATTTCAGCAAAGGGTACTCTTTGACCACTAGGTGTTAAAATTCGCATTTCGTCAAGATCATTTATGGACTCACGGTTTGATCTATCATAGCGTACCCAAACCCTTATCTCGTCCTGTCCTCTTTGAAAGCGCTGGGCCTGAAGTCCAAAAAATCCAGACCGAATCTGGGCCATAACATCTCTTAAGTTTAAGCCAAGTGCATAGGCCGATTGCTTTAGTTGAATATTAATTTCCTTAATACCTTCGGGGTCAGTATCCGTAATATCAGCCAATTGTGAAATATTCTCCAAATGCGAACGCAATTCAGCAGTGGCCGCTTTTAACTCCGCTGTATTATAGCCTAATAATGAAATCGAGACTGGACTTCCACCAAAATTTCTACCAGATCCAAAGGTGAGTAACTCTACGCCATAAATATCGCCAACTTCATTTCGAATCGCTGTAGTTATTTCAGCGGCAGAAAAATCACGTTCTTCTCCCGGAAGCAAATTCACTGTTAAATTTGCTTTGTTATTTCCTGGCCCTACATTTTTAACAATGTTTTGAACAACTTGTTTATTATCGGTTTGACGTTCAGTAAACACGTCATTCACTCGCCATGATGTCTCTTCTGTTAAGGTAATGATTGAATCGGTGACTTTTGGGTTGGTTCCTTCGGGCATCAATAAATTAATACTTACCCTATCACTATCTAAATTAGGAAAAAAGGCACTCTTAATAATTCCTGCTTCATATGAGCCCACAGTAAGAATCATCAAAGCCAAAAGAATTGAAAATGTTATGAAGCGCTGTCTTAATGCAAAATGAAGTATTGGCGAATACAGATTATCCCGTAAATACACCATGAAACGGTCACCGTACTCATTAAACTTCCGCAACTTTAAAAATACCTTATCAATGCCTCTTTTCTTTTCTCTTTCTTTTTTACTTTCAACAAGTAATGCTTTAGAATGGGCAATATGCGCAGGCAATAGTAGTAGTGCTTCAACAAGGGATACCACTAGTGTGAGTATTACGATAATTGCAACTTCACCAAAAATATCTCCAATTCGACCTTCAAGGAATAAGAATGTAGAAAATGCTAAAACCGTTGTGATAATGGCCGAAATAATAGGAGGTAAAACTTCCATAGTCCCATCTATCGCCGCTTGTACCCTGGGTTTGCCTTTTTCAAAATGCTGATAAATGTTTTCAGAAATAACGATACCATCGTCTACTAAAATACCAATGACTATAATCATCCCAAATAAGGATACTAAATTGATGGTGATATTAAAATAGGCCGCAAAAACAAACATTCCTAAAAATGAAACGGGCAGACCTAAAGCAACCCAAAAGGCTAAACGAGTATTTAAGAATAAGGATAAAAAAATCAATACCAAAAAGATACCCATAGCACCATTTTCCAATAGCAATTTGGTTCTAGCCTTAAGGTTTATGGAATTATCATTTACAACATCAATTTGTACACCAGTATATTTTTGATTGAACTCATCAATGTATTCATTTACACGCTCTGCAGCACTCAATAAATCTTCTGAATTGGTATTGGTAATCTCAACATTTACTGAAGCATTACCATTAAAATACGATGCATTTGGAGTCTCTGAAAATCGGTCTCTTACGGTGGCCACATCTTGTAATAAGACTATTGTCCCATCAGACTGGGCTCTTACTGGGAGATTATTAAGTTCAACCCCGTAATAGGATCTATTATTGGCTCTGATCAAATAATCTTCTGCTTCGGTTTTTATATTTCCACCTGTAGTAAGAATATTGGCTTGGGATACGGCAGCCGCTACCTCAGAAAAAGTTAAATCATAGGCGAGTAAATCATTTTCTCTAACTGCTATTTCAATTTCTTCTTGTGGATAACCCGAAATATTGATTTGTGAAATCCCTTCAATGGCACGTAAGTCATTCTCTACCTGACGTCCAATTTCCTTAAGTGAAACTAGGTCTACATTATCACCACTAATGGCAAAAACGATGGTCTGTCTAAAACTTTCCTGCTTTGCCACTACCAAAGGTTCCATCCCGGTTGGAAAGTTAGGGACTCTATCTACAGCATTTTTGACTTCTGCCAACATATCGTTAACATCCTCATCAATATCTATTTCAATATTAATATTACCCCCATTTTCACGGGCTGTTGAGGTTACTCTCTCTATTCCCTTAAGTCCTTTTAAATTATCTTCAATTTTTAATACAATTCCTTCTTCGATCTCTTGTGGAGCCGCTCCTGGATAGGCGATATTGATACTAATGTTTTTAGCATCAACCAAAGGCAAGTAAGATGACTTTAACTGTAAAATACCAAATACACCAAACAGCACAAAGCCAATAAGTACTACGTTTACAGCAACACTATATTTTATAAAATATGAAATTAATCCTCTCATACTATTCGCTGATTGAATCAGAAATTTGTGACATTTCCGAGCTCTTTTCTTGATGGACTTTTACCAACATCCCTGCGTAAGAACCTGCTAAAGGTTTAGAAAGCATTTGGGTACCGTCTGGCACGCCTTTTATAACGACATCATTAGGAGAAAAATACACAGGCTTGACCTCTATAAGATCCAACACACTATCTCTCACAATAAATATTTCAGAACTATTAACCAGTAATTTCCTTGATATTCTAATAGCGTTAGGTTCATCAGCGGCTTGAAGTTGCGCCTCGAGATACATGCCTTCTTTTAGTGTTTTTCCTTCTACTTCAACATAGACTTTTATGGTTTGTGTTGCTTGGTCTATTCTTCCATTGATACGGGTTACCTTACCCTGATATGAGTTGTGACCTTCTATTGTTTTCAGCTCTACAGATTCTCCAATTTCAAGTAAATCACTAAAGGATTTCGCAATCGACAATTCCAGCTCATATACCGATGTATCTATGAACTCTCCTAATTTCTGACCAGGACGAATTAAAGTGCCTTTGGTTACCAAAGCTTCAGTCAACACGCCGCTAAACGGAGCGTAAATACTATACTTGGCAAGTCGTTGCTCTAAATTTTTAACATTATAATAGGCCGAAACTATTCCTCTTCCAGTGATAAAATAATTGACTTTTTCATCGTCCATAACGGGCAATGGCGAAATGCTCTTGTCCATGCTAAAATTCTTTAAATAGGTTTCCCACGGACGATAGTATTCAGGAAAGTCTAACCTTAAATCGGGCATTATGGCCGTTATTAAGTTGTAAAGATTACTTTTTGCCGATTGAACTGAAGCATAATACTCGCTTGAGTTTATTTTGATTAAGGTTTCACCTTTTCTGTAAGTTTGTCCTGCCTTAAAATCATGTGCACTACTTTGAAATACACCTTGAACTTCTGAAAACAATTCCAAACGGTGTTTTGCAAGTAAATTCCCGTTAGCAGGAATAATAATAGGAACTGTAGTGTTTTTTACCGTTTCAACAAAAACGGTTTTCACTACTTTTTCAAATTTGGGTTTGGGTTTATTGCTATTTTTTATGATGATGTAGGCTCCAAATAGGGCTCCTAAAATAATCACGATGCCAATACCTAGCAGTATTAATTTTCGCATTAAGGATATGTTTTGATGGTGTAAACTACAAAATTATCCTTTTGATATTTGGTATATAGTTAAAAAAAACTTAAAAGAATTGATTTTAGGACATTTGGTCTAGCTCCTCTTGCAACCCTTCCCAATCTTTCATAAATTTTTCAAGCTTTTGTTTTTTTGCTTGATAGCGATCGAAAAATTCTGGATCAGAAACCGTTTGGTCATAGTTTGTAGCTAGTTCAACATCTATTGTTTTGATTTCTTTTTCGAGCTGATTAATTTTAGCTTCAATATTGCTCAATTTATTGTTAAGTGATTTTAGCTTCTTCTGATCCTGATACGATTGCTTATTAGTTTCTTTAGGCTCTTCTTTTATAATCGTACGTTTTTCAACTTCTCTTAAATTTTCAACATTACGTTGCTCGAGGTAATAATCGATATTGCCTAAATATTCCTTTATTTTTTGATCTTTGAATTCATAAATTATATTAGCCAAGCCTTGAAGAAAATCCCTATCATGCGAAACCAGCAGCAATGTCCCTTCAAATTTTTTAAGCGCATCTTTTAGCACATTCTTTGATTTAATATCCAAATGGTTTGTTGGCTCATCCATAACCAGGACATTAAAGGGTTGTAAGAGTAATTTTGCCAATGCCAAACGGTTACGTTCACCACCAGAAAGTACCCTTACGTATTTATCAACCTCATCTCCCCTAAACAAAAATGCACCAAGTATATCGCGTACTTTGCTCCTATTGGTTTCATTAGCAGCATCTATCATGGTATCTAAAACCGTTTTGGTGCCATCTAAATATTCAGCCTGATTTTGAGCAAAATATCCAATTTGAACATTATGCCCCAACTTGAGTTCCCCTTGATGTTTTAACTCACCAACAATAATTTTTGCCAAAGTTGATTTTCCCTGACCATTTTGACCCACAAAAGCGGTTTTGCTATTACGTTCTATAGTTAAATCTATATTTCTTAAGACCTCTAAATCACCATAATGTTTTGAAATATGACGCGCTTCTACCACTACTTTTCCAGGAGTTATTGACACTGGAAAGTTAAGAGTCATTACACTATTATCATCTTCATCTACCTCAATTCTATCAATTCTATCCAACTTTTTAATTAAGGACTGGGCCATGGAAGCTTTTGAGGCTTTTGCTCTGAATTTTTCAATCAGTTTTTCGGTCTGTTCAATTTGCTTGGCTTGGTTTTTTTGAGCTGCCAATTGTTGGGTCTTTATTTCATTTCTTAAGACTAAAAATTTGGTATAAGGCTTATTATAGTCATAAATTCTACCCAATGAAATCTCAATGGTCCTATTGGTGACATTATCTAAAAACATCTTATCATGTGAAACAATTACCACCGCGCCATTAAACCCTTTTAAAAACCCTTCAAGCCAAATAATAGATTCGATATCCAAATGGTTAGTTGGCTCATCCAAAAGCAGGATATCATTATTTTGAAGTAATAATTTAGCCAACTCGATTCGCATTCGCCATCCACCCGAAAAAGTATCGGTAAGTTTGTTAAAATCTTCCCTTTTAAATCCAAGACCTTGTAATATCTTTTCGGTTTCGCCTTGATAATTGTATCCTCCTAATATTTCATATTGATGTTGAATTTCATTAAGATCAACCATAAGTTGATGATACGCATCACTTTCATAATCGCTGCGTTCAACCAATTGCTCATTAATATGATCTATTTTAGATTCAAGTTCTTTTATTTCCTTGAACGCATCATAAGCTTCTTGTAAGACCGTTCTGCCGTAAGTGAAATCAATATCTTGTTTTAAAAACCCAATACTTAAATTTTTATCGGCTGCAATTTGACCTGAATCTGGTTCTAATTCTTTAGAAAGGATTTTTAGCATGGTCGATTTGCCAGCGCCATTTTTCCCAATTAAACCTATACGATCTCCAGGACTTAACTTAAATGTAATATCCTCGAATAAGTATTCGCCTTGAAATGAAATGGAAAGATTATGAATGTTAAGCATTATTTATGACTCTTATTACGACGATTCTCTTTTCTAAACCTTAATTTTGCAATCAGAAATTTATATGAACCGCAATTTTAAGACTGCAAAAGTAATCAATATCTATGATAAAAAAAGGGACTAAACTTTATAGTATTTTTAAAGGTGCATGTCCGAAGTGCCATGAAGAATCAATGTACAGCACCAAAAATCCATATATTTTAACCGATACTTTAAAAATCAATGACCATTGCTCCAATTGTAAAACAAAATACAGATTAGAACCATCATTTTTCTATGGATCTATGTATGTGAGTTATGGAGTTGGTATTGCTTTTGCCGTTGCTGCCTTTGTTATTAGTTATCTTCTACTAGAAGCCAGTTTGAATGTTACTTTTATAAGTATTATTGGGACTTTAGTTGTTTTTGGGCCACTTATTATGAGGCTGTCTCGCAATATTTGGATCAATTTATTTATGCATTACGATAAGTCTTTAGCCAAACAGTAAAGCGATATATTACTGCTCATATTCTTCCCAATTTATATTAGAAAATCGGGCAATATTGATTTCATTTTCTAGAGACGTGTTTTCCTCAATAAATTTGTATAGTTGCTTGGCAAGATAAGGGGCTAACATAACGCCCCGTGTTCCCAAGCCATTTAAGATAAACATTGTTTTATGTTTTGGGTGCTCACCAACCAGAGGCCTTCTATCGTTAACGGTAGGGCGTATCCCGGCACGTTGATCTACAACTTCAAACTCGCAATTAATAACACGCTTAAGTTTTTCAATAAGCTCAATTTTAGCTTGTTCTGTTACGGCATTAGTTTGGTCTTCCCAATTATAGGTGGCGCCAACAGAGTAAAGGTCATCACCTAACGGACTAATAAACACCGACGACTTTAAAATTACTTCTAGTTTTAACTTTGGTGCTTTAATGGTCAAAAGTTCTCCTTTGGCAACCCGTAATGGCAAATTTTTAAAATAAGGATTCTTTACAAGTCCGAAGCCTTCAGCGAAAATAATGTGCTTGGCTTGCAAATTTTTATACTTGATCTCGTCGTTGGAGATATTAAGCTGAGCATATTCAAAACGCTCTTTAATTAGTCTATCACTATTTTTTAAATACTCTCTATAGTTTTTTACCAACGCTTCAGTATCGATTCGGCCTGTAAACAGGACTTCTCCAAAACCAAAAGGTGCTATAATATTGCTGTTGTTGTTTTTAATTAATTTTGGTGACAGAAACTGTTCTAATGAAGGTTTGTCGCTTGCCGAAAACCACTCGTTTTGCTCTTCAATCGAAGCAAATTTGCGATATACTGGAAGCTTATAATCTAATTTGACACCTAATAACTCTTCCAAATGGGCGTATCTAGGCAAGGCAAGCTCCAACTGTTGTTTTGCCTTCCAAACCTCTGTAAAACGCTTTAAAACTACCGGATTATAAAGCCCTGCTGCCACAGTAGACGAATGTTGTGACTCATTTTCTAATACAACGAATGATTTGTGATGTTCTCGTAATTGCTCACAAAAAGCGATTCCGGCTAAACCACAACCTACAATGATATAATCCACCTGTTTCATTTGAACAAAAATACTTTAAATAAACTTGATTTAAATGACCTTCTCTAGACAAATACAACTATAAAAAAAGCGCTCGCAATTAATTGCGAGCGCTTTCGAGTTTATATAGATATACTTTGGCTAGTATGACCACATATCCATTTCAAAATTTCGAATCTTATCTTTTATTCGATCAGACTCTAATAGCTGCATTAAGGCATTGTCGGCCACATAATCTTTCACTTCTCTGTCTCCATATACGTTTTCTTCTTTGTACATGTAACCATTGAAGCGCCTCGAATTCAATAAATGATCGAAGGTAACTGGCATGGCACTATTTTTATTGTTAAACGATTTGGCTTCATGCAATACCTCACGGGCTTCTGGGAAAAATATCCAGAATAAGGCAATAGGCATTTTATTTGCTTCGTCTTCAGAGTCAATAAAGTTAACATCAGGTGCGGCAGGTGCAATACCTAGTATACGATACTTTAACTCGCCATGACGCTTGTCAAAATACCATAAGCCTTTTATTAAATATGCACTGATGTCGTAAGCTTGAATATCTCGCTTTACAATGTATTCTGGATCAACAAAACCATCAGCATTGTACTGCTCGTAACCAATATCTAGAGTATCAATTCTAGACATTCTCGGTCCTAAATCTTTTACGGTTAACTTTGTTGTAAAGTAAGAGTCGTCATACATGTTCTCAATTTTACCGTCTCTAATGGCTTTCACCAAAACGTCAAATAATGAACGTCTGTTTGATCCAATATTATTGGTATCAACAGGGAAATATAAC
Source organism: Geojedonia litorea (assembly GCF_042654525.1). Taxonomy (NCBI): domain Bacteria; kingdom Pseudomonadati; phylum Bacteroidota; class Flavobacteriia; order Flavobacteriales; family Flavobacteriaceae; genus Geojedonia; species Geojedonia litorea. The sequence goes on along the minus strand of NZ_JBHSGP010000014.1, from coordinate 1,446,653 downwards.
GGAAAGTTAACACGCTCGTCAAGAACCACTTTTTCCCAAGTTAGTTTCGAAAACAGAATGTCTCTGTCATCTACATAACCGTACTCTAATGGTTTGTCATTATCCAAAGCTAATTGTGCTTCGGTTTTAACACCTATTTCTTCAGTCTTTTTGGCATTCAACAAATTTGCTTGTGCAAATGTTGTAGTGATTGTAAAAACACTCAAACCGGTTAACAAAAATCTTTTTAAATTCATCTTCTTACATTTATTAATTTGGGACAAGGCCTTCTTTATACGTAAAAACGCAACTTTTAATTCAAAATTATACTAGTTTGTAAGCTCTACAAATACTGGTGACACTCCTTTTAGCTTGTAAGAGGAATTATTTTGAATTTGCGCTTTAATATCAAATATTTGAATACCATCTCCACGTCTTGCTTTACGCAAAGCCGATTTAGCTTGATCATTTAATTTAGTACCGTTAACAGACACTGAAGGCTGTCCTGGAACTTTAATTTTAAATGATGTTACTTGTATTGGTAATTCAAAATCAAAATCTTCTAATACTGCTCCAATTGTAGCAATTTCTACCGTATTTCTAGGTAAACTTGCATTGTCTATTTGACCTGCTATTGTTCCTGATGGTTTAGGAATATCTTTAATTCTAAAAGTAGCTCTATCAGAAACTGAAGTTCCATCTGGAAGTTTTCCTGTAACGTTAATTACTACTTCTCTACCAGAACCTGGGTTCATATTATATTTACCAACACCAGAACCTTTACTTAAACCAGTACCACTTGCATTAACCAAGTTATCTGGTATCCCTGCAAATGAAATCGTCATAGGATTAGTAACACCACGATAAACCACGTTCATTTTGTCTGCAGAAATCGTAGCTGCGTTTGGTTTTGGTACTACAGAGTAAGAACTTTCGAAATCAATCACAATATCTTCTCCATCTTCTTTAAAAATGAATTGACCTTTGATTGGCTGCTCGCCAACGCTACCAGCTGGAAAATCTAATAATGTTTTTCCTTCTTGCATTGCATCAGCAGAAAGCTCTTTACCATTTACAATAACTTTATCGGCTCTTAAGGTTGTATCCTTTTTTCCAAGAATAATTTTACCTGTAAAGTTTTCGCCGTTAAAGAATGCTGTTTTGTCTGGCACAACAATAGCATCAAAATTAGTTAACGATGCCTCAACTTTAAGTTTTCCAGCAAGCATAGATGATAAAACTTCAGATTCTGTAGTTTTAATATCAGCTTGTAATTGCGTCATTTTAGTTAACGACGCCACTAATGGAAACCCTTTGTAATGGTAATCTAACCAATCTATAGTATTGCCATCTCTGTTTTTAACAGGCTCTGTTGCAAATTTGTCTTGAACATCATTTACTATTCCAGCAAATTCTGGACTATCCGCTAACACTTCAGCAACACCTTCTCTAAAATTTTTAATTTGGTTTAAAAACTCTTGTCCTTCAGGCTTTAATTTTTCTCCAATGAAAAAGTTATTGTCTAAATAATCACCTTTGTCCATGATCTCATAATCTTGAGCGTCTTCTACAGTTGCAGACATTTTTGTTTTTAGGTCTGATAAATATGAGTTGAACTCATTGGCCAAACTAGAAACTTTATCTGCTTTCTCCTTTAAAGGTCTATATTTTTCAGGCTGATCTTCAACCTGTTGTGCTAACCCAGCCATAAAAGCTGCATTCCTTTCGGTTGTTGCTTTATTGGACTCGGTGAGCTTTTCGTTCATTAATCCAAATGCCGATAGCACTTCTTTTGACATATTCAATGCTAACATTGCAATGAAGATCAAATACATCAAGTTAATCATTTTCTGCCTTGCAGATAATTTTGCTCCTGCCATTTCTAATTAGTTTTTGTGGTTAATTAATTGATTTAGGTTATTAAAAACTAATTAGCTTTTATTCATTGCAGAAAGCATTCCACCATACACACCATTTAAGGTTGATAAATTAGAAGCTAAAGATTGCATTTGTTCTTTAAGTTTGGTTGCATTTTCAACAGCTTCTTCATTAATAGAAGCTTGTCTATTTACACTTTCTAATTGTACTTTATACAGGCTATTCAAAGATTCCATTTGTGCTGCAGCTAATGACAGTTCTTCACCATATTTTTTAGTGGCTGCCATTGATTCTACAGTTGGTGAAATACTTTTAGCTGCACCTTCAAAGTTTTTGATGCTTTCACCTAAACTAGCCATTAATTCGCCATCAATTTTAGCGTCTTTAAGTAACTCGTCTAGTTTTTTAGATAATAATCCTTCTGGGTTTTTAGTTTCTTTTTCTGATTTAGAGCCTCCGGCTAATTCTGGGTAAACTAATGACCAGTCTAAATCGTCGTCTACTGGTTCGAATGCTGAAATTGCAAATATGATTGCTTCTGTGATAAGCCCGATTGCTAACATCACGTTACCTGTTAAAATTCCTATTTCAAAATGGATAATTTTGAATAAAGCTCCAATAATAACGATTGATGCTCCGAATCCGTAAGCCATGTTCATGAACCTCTTACTTGCTCTTGATTGTGCCATAATTTGTTGTTTTTAGTTTAAGTTAAAATACTTAAGTAGGTTAATAATATTTATTTAATTGTGTTTAGTTTTAATTTATCTGTTTTTAGCATTTGCTGTTACTTCGGTACCCATATAATCCTGTACGGTTCTAAACCCGATGTAACTTCTAGCTGAATCTTGATATTCATAATCTCTTGAACTCACTTGAAGGAAATAAGCAACATCCTTCCACGATCCTCCACGTACCACTTTACGCTGATTTCTAATATCATTTACGCTAGGGTTAAATGTTGCTGCATATTCATATGATCCTGGATCGTACGATCCTTGTACCCATTCTGACACGTTACCGGCCATATTATATAGGTTGAAATCATTTGGTTCATAAGCATCAGCTTCTACTGTATATAAAGCTTGATCTGCTGCATAATCTCCACGTAGTGGTTTAAAGTTTGCCATGAAGCATCCTCTATCATTTTTGATATATGGTCCACCCCAAGGATAAGTTGCACCTTGTAATCCTCCTCTGGCCGCATATTCCCATTCGGCTTCAGAAGGTAATCGGAATGAATTCACAAATTGTTTTCCGCGACGTTTTTGATCACCATTTTTGTACATAGTACGCCATTGGCAAAATGCATTAGCTTGTTTCCATGATACACCTACAACTGGATAATCACCATAAGCATCATGCCAAAAATAATCATTATGCATAGGCTCATTATACGAATACGAGAAGTCCCTAATCCAAGCTGTTGTGTCAGGATATACTTTAACTTCTTCAGTTATGATAACATCTTTACGTCTCAAATTTTTGTTTTTGGCCGCTTTTTGAAAGTCCATAAACGTATATTGAAACTTAAATTTGTCGACATCCCATGTACGCATGCCGTTATAAGATTCTTCAATTGGCAGATACATGGTATCCATAACTTCTACATAATATTCATCCGGATACTCATTAATGTCAAAAATTAAGTCGATATCTCTATTTAATTTTCGGCCTTCATAACCCGTAGGTCCTAAACCACTATAGTTATCCATCATGTACTTTTCATACACACTCATGTTGGCTGTATCAGCATCTTTAAATGCAAATTCACCAATACCACCATCTTCTGGTGTTTTTCCAATCTCATCAGCTAAAATTGCAAGTTTGGTTCTAATTATCGAGTCACGGACCCAATACACAAACTGACGGTACTCACTATTAGTGATTTCAGTTTCATCCATGTAAAATGCTCTTACAGTTGCTGTTCGTGTTGGTGCATCATTTACTCCGGCTAAATCGTCATCAGACTTACCCATAATAAATGCTCCACCCGGCACAAGTGTCATACCATAAGGCTTTTCAGGATGCCATTTCTTTCCTTTAACTCCAACAAGCTCTCCTCTGTCTCCAGAGCCACAACTTACTAATAGAGCTAAAACAGCGGTTAATAAAGCAAACTTCTTCATATTCATAATAAACTCGAGGTTAAATTATTTAGTTATAATTTACGAAATTCTTAGCAACACAAAATGTTACTAATTCATTTCAAGGCAGTAAACATATTTATATATTTTCAAAAAAACAATTTTTTTTGCATTTTTTTTGCATTTCATCCCAAAAAAAATACACTTTATCGATAAAATGTGTACTTAAAACCGTACTCAAAAGCTATTCTTTTTGTAGGCTTTATACCATCTTTCGGGGATTTTACCATGGCTAGCCTCCATATAATCCTCATGAGTGCATGGTAATAACGTATGTTTTTTTAATTTATTATTAACATCTGGCAAAAATGGTATTTCAATCCACCACCGGCCAGTTTTTACACTTTTAAAAAATATTAGCTCCTCATTATCAATAAGTACGTTATATTTTTGATAGCTTTTTTCATCTTTAAAATCGTCATCTTTGGTTCGACAATTTACACCTTCAACAAAATACCATAGGATTTGAGCTGTTAGCATTGCGTTTAAACCACCTTGTACTGGTTTATATTCAAATACACCAAAAGATGATACTTTATTACTTATACCTGCGTACCGCGCAATAGTACAAATTTCTTTTCCGTCTAAACCATTTGGTGATATTGATTGTTTGAATCCCACTTCTGAAGCCTTAACCGATTTTAGGTCCATTGACACAATATGCGCATCTCTCATTACGGGTTCAACCAAATTAAGCTTATTTGAAACCTCACCCAAGCGATACGCCTCAAAATAAAGATTGTCCATTAGGTCAATTTCTTCCTGTGAATTAAAATAGGTTTGGTATCCTATGGTTGAATAATTAAACAGGTTATAAGGTTGCTCTAAAATAATTTTACCTAAATAGCTGTTATTATTAATAGGTAAAGATGAATCTCCTAAATCAAAGTTACTGTCTACATTGACAATATTAACCATAGGCTGTAAATTGTCATATGCTCTATAAACTGCATAAGTCAAATCCTGACTTCCTCCTAATATAATAGGAATGATTTTCTTCTCAATTAAAACAGTGATTGTAGTTCGAAGGGCAAAATAAGTATCTTCAACAGAGTCTCCTTTTAAAATATCGCCCAAGTCGGCAATTTCTGTGTACCAATTACCAGGAAACAAACCATACAATGATCGTCTAACTTCATTAAAGTGAATAGTTTCATCTAAATAATTAATGTCATTCCTATTCTCCAAGACACCAATTATTGCAATTTTTACATCATCTAATTCTGGAATACCTCTTTGCTGCGTATGGATTCTTAATTTTTTTCCAAGAGTTTGTTCAGGTAATAATTCATTATGCGCTAATACCTCATCTGAAACTGGAGACAAAAAATTAAAGATCATATATTATTTCTTTTTAGACGTGCTTGCTTTTTTTGTTGTTTTCTTTTTAGGCGTCTTCTTTTCGATCTCCACTTTGGCTTGTTCTAATGTCATTTTAGAAACATCAACCGTTTTGGGTAGTTCAACTTTAACCTTTCCTTTAATAATATGGTGTCTGCCCCAACGTGCTTTTTCAATTCGAATTCCTTCAGATTCCCAATTTTGGACTAATTTATCCTTTTCTTTTTGAATTTTATCTTCAATCAAGGTTATTATATCATTATCTGATAAATTATCCCAATCGTATTTTTTATTTACATTGATAAAAGTGTTGTTCCACTTAATAAATGGTCCAAAACGTCCCTTACCTTTTTGAACTGGAAGTCCTTTATACATATATATAGGAGCATCTGCGGCTTCCTTTTCTTTTATCAATTCAATAGCATCTTCCAACTCAACACTTAAAGCATCAACACCGGCTGGCAATGACACGAATTTTTTGCCATATCTTACATAGGGACCAAATCGGCCGTTATTTACTTCGAGTGTTTCTCCTTTGTAATTACCCAATTGTTTTGGTAATTTGAATAAATCCATAGCTTCTTCATAAGTTATGGTATTCAATTGCTGGTCTGGGGATAAACTTGCAAATAAAGGTTTCTCTTCTTCTTCAGCCATTCCTATTTGAACCATTGGCCCAAACTTACCTAATCGTACGCTAACCTGTCTTCCTGTTTTTGGGTCAGTCCCCAATACACGTTCACCAGATTCTCTATCGGCATTCTCTTGAACATCTTCAACTTGTGGATGAAATTCTTTGTAAAAATCTTTCATCATTTTTGACCAATCTACCTTTCCTTCTGCAATATCATCAAAGTCTTCTTCAACTTTTGCCGTAAAATGATAATCTAGAATATGTTCAAAATGCGTGACCAGAAAATCGGTTACAATCATCCCAATATCTGTAGGTACAAGTTTACCTTTATCTGAACCCACCTTCTCTGTAAGAGTTTTATCATTTATACTGCCTTTTTTAAGCGTAAGTTGAACGTATTTACGTTCTTCACCTTCTACATTACCTTTTTCAACATAATTTCTATTTTGAATGGTAGAAATTGTTGGTGCATATGTTGACGGTCTACCTATACCTAACTCTTCAAGTTTTTTAACCAAGGATGCTTCGGTATATCGATAAGGCGGTCTGGTGTAACGCTCGGTTGCAGTAATATAATTATTTTGAAGCGCTTCCTTCACTCTCAAGGTAGGCAACATACCTTCTTGCTCTAAATCTTCATCGTCAGTTCCTTCTAAATAGACTTTTAAAAATCCATCAAACTTTATTACTTCTCCATTAGCTGTAAAAGTTTCTTGATGCGTTGAAGCTTCAATTCTTACATTAGTACGTTCTAATTGAGCTTCGGCCATTTGAGAAGCAATCGCGCGTTTCCAAATTAGATCATATAATCGATCCTGATCTCTATCTACCGATATTGAATTTCGTGAAAAATCAGTTGGTCTAATGGCCTCATGTGCTTCTTGAGCCCCTTTTGCCTTTCCCTTATAATTTCTTGGTTTACTATAGGATGAACCATAAGCACTTTCAATAGCTGACTTTGCACCATTACGTGCTTCTTGTGATAAGTTCACACTATCGGTTCTCATGTAGGTAATCAATCCTGCTTCATATAATCGTTGTGCATTGGTCATAGTCCGACTCACTGAAAACCCTAATTTACGTGCTGCCTCTTGCTGCAAGGTTGATGTAGTAAATGGTGCTGCAGGTGATTTTTTAGCAGGTTTTTTCTCTAAATCCCCTACCTTAAAATTAGCTGAAGCGTTAAGCTGTAAAAATTGATTTGCTTCAGCTTTAGATGAAAAGTTTTTAGGCAACTTGGCTTTAAAGGTCTGACCGTCTGAATTTGCAAATTCGGCATCGATTCTAAAAAAAGCTTCGGTTGAAAAATCTTGAATTTCACGTTCACGTTCAACGATTAAGCGCACCGAAACTGATTGTACACGCCCCGCTGAAAGACCGCCTTTTACTTTGCGCCAAAGCACTGGTGATAATTCATAACCCACTATTCTATCTAATACTCGACGTGCTTGTTGAGCATCTACCAAATCATAGTCTATGCCACGGGGATTCTCAATAGCCTTTTGAATGGCGCTTTTTGTAATCTCATGAAAAACTATACGTTTGGTCTTACTTTTATCTAACTTAAGTGTTTCGGCTAAATGCCACGCAATGGCTTCTCCTTCACGATCCTCATCACTTGCTAGCCAAACCATATCGGCTTTACTTGCTAGATCTTTGAGTTTCTTTACGACATCGCGTTTATCTCTAGAAACTTGATATTTAGGTTTAAAATCACCTTCAACATCAACACCCAATTCTTTGGAGGGCAAGTCTGCGATATGCCCAAAACTGGATTCTACTTTATAATCTTTTCCAAGAAATTTTTCAATGGTTTTTGCCTTTGCTGGTGACTCTACAATTACTAAATTCTTCGCCATATTGAGATTTTTTCAGGCTACAAATGTATATGAAAAAAAATTATCGAACCTAATTTTTAATTGTATCAATTGGGTTTAAGCCCATTATTTACAAGATTTCTACACCCTAATTAAATAAAAAAAGCCTGATACATCAGGCTTTATGTCTACTTGGTAACTAGGATTATAACTTATAGGTACTTAATAAGGTTATGGTGTTATTAGCGTATTCATATTGGTAAATGACATTATCACCCACCATTACTAAAGTATTATTTAAAGGAATAACATCTGTAGCTTGAATATTTTCAAACTTCTGTACTAGTTGTAGATTTAATGGGTCATTCTTTTTATAAACTTTTAACCCAGATGAACCATCACAAACAAATAAGTTATCGTTTTTAAAACCCAGTCCGTAAGGGTTGTCCAAACTATATGTAGCTACTAGTGTTGGTGTGGCTTTATTACTGACATCAATTACTTCCAAAACACTTTCTTGATTACCACAATTATTTCCTCCCCTTATAGTAAGATAGGCATAATTTCCATCTACTACTACTGGGTCACAACCTGTCCAATGAACAAATTCAGAAATGTAATTTGGGCTTTCAGGATTATCTAATCCATAGATATACATTCCATCTGTACTTCCTATATATAAGTAACCATCTGCTTCAAATAAGGTTTCAATATTATTTCCTGCATAATTTGTAGTTATAAATCTAGGTTGAGAAAGATTTGCAATATTAAAGATGTTCATTTCATGCCAACCCACGGTATATAGATAATTTTCAACAATTTGAAAGCGCGCCAATGAACCCCCAGCACCTATATTTCCACCATTACTACTATTGCTATTAGCACTTTCAAAAGTTTGAAAGACCAATGAATTTTCTGCTTTAGGAACTATCCGTTTCTCAAAAGTCCACCCAACAATAATTTCGGTATTAGAGTCATAATCTCCCATATCAATTCTTGTACTCCATGAATCGAATGGAAATTGAAAATTATAATTATCAAACACATCTTCTAGGATTTCGACACGTTTAATGTCACTGGTATTTGAAATATCAAAAACAACAAGATCTACAGCGCTATCAGCATATAAAAACCCATCTTTTACCGCCATATCCTCATTGCCGGGTATTTTTAAAAAGGTCAATGGCCTAGGGCTTGAAGGATTTGAGTTATCTACAACATGAATCCCAAGCAATTTATCACTTATAAAAATTAAATTATTATAAGCATAAATTTTCCCTGCATCGGTGATGGGTTTTGGCGATTGAGACTCAATTTGAGTCCTAAAGTCAACCTTGGTTATTACTTTAGGAGTTGCAACATCAATAATCTCAAAATCAGAAAAATCATTACTGCAAGACCACAACAGTAAGGCACAAATAATGTATACTCCTTTTTTCATAACCTTAGAGTTTACCTATAGATACAAAATATGGAAAAAGGTTGCGTTAAAAGGTCTCCGATTTTCCGATAGAATCTACTTCATCTAGATTCTCAAAGCCAACAACTTCTTTGTAGATAAAATATAAAGGCAAATAAATAAAAGGTGATAAAAATAGTGAACCTATACCACAAGTCACTATTACAAGTAGAACCACAATTAGATATGATACAATTAGCAAACCAAATGACAATAACCACTTTTTAGTACCTAAATTAAAGCTGACTTTAACAATATCTCCAATACTCATTTCTGGATTAAAAGCATAGACTAGTGTAAAAAATAGAATTGGTATAAATGCATAAATAAGTGGAATATAGCATAGTAATGCAAAAGCGAATGAGATTAGCATAGTTGCTAACATAAGCAAGGTCACACTTCCAAAATATTTTCCTTTTAAAAAGTAAAATAGATCCGCGGCCTTTACATCCTGACCTTGATCAATAGCTCTAATAATTCTATAAAACCCAGCATGAAGCGCCAATTGAATTACAGATGCTGCCAAGATACCAACAAAGAAAAGTACTAGATAAAATGCCGTAAAGCCTGCAAATAACCCACTAAATGTTTCAGGATCTACATGTCCACTCTCGGCTTGTGCCAGCATTGACATAAGCAATGGCACATATAAAACAATTAAAAATGGGAGCATGATAATGATAACGAACAATTGAAACAAAAACCCATAGAGCCAGCTTTTTTTGAATAGCTCAATTGATTTGTTGAAAATATCACCGAATTCAAGGGCTTTAGCATTACTTATTTTTTGTTGAATTTCTGAAACAGTCATCTCTTAATATTTAGGTTAGCAATAATTCAAAGTAAGTTTAATTATTTAACATATTCAAAAAATAAATCACATTATGACACTTTGTCATAGTGTTTAAAAAATTGTATCTTTGCACTTGCTCTTTTTTCTAGGGCGGCATGAATATTGACCTAGAGTAGTTTCAGTAATTTTATGGAAAAGATAATAGACGAAAATAAACAGGGTGAACACCTCATTTTAGAAGAAAAAAAAGAGAATACCCGCAAACTCTATATAGAAAGTTATGGCTGTGCCATGAACTTTAGTGATAGTGAGATTGTGGCTTCTATTTTATCTTCTGAAGGTTTTAATACAACTGCACATTTAGAAGAAGCCGATTTAGTTCTGGTAAATACTTGCTCTATTAGAGATAAGGCCGAACAAACCGTGCGTAAACGTCTTCAAAAATACAATGCCGTAAAAAAAATTAACCCTAACATGAAGGTTGGGGTTTTGGGCTGTATGGCCGAGCGACTAAAAAGCAAATTTCTTGAAGAAGAAAAAATTGTGGATCTTGTTGTAGGACCAGATGCCTATAAAGATTTGCCAAATTTAATTGCCGAAGTTGATGAAGGAAGAGATGCAGTGAATGTAATTCTATCCAAGGATGAAACCTATGGTGATATTTCACCAGTGCGATTAAACACTAATGGTGTTACGGCATTTGTGTCAATAACTCGTGGTTGTGATAATATGTGTACGTTTTGTGTAGTTCCCTTTACCCGAGGACGAGAACGTAGTAGAGACCCACAAAGTATAATTGAAGAAGTGAATGATTTATGGAACAAAGGTTATAAAGAAATTACACTTTTAGGCCAAAACGTTGACAGTTATCTATGGTATGGTGGCGGGCTTAAAAAAGATTTCGAAAAAGCTTCAGAACTTCAAAAAGCAACAGCAGTTAATTTTTCAAATCTTTTAGAGCTTTGTGCAAAAGCACAGCCTAAAATGCGGATTCGTTTTTCAACATCAAATCCACAGGATATGACCTTGGATGTGGTGGAAACTATGGCAAAATATCGTAACATTTGTAATTACATCCATTTGCCGGTTCAAAGTGGCAGTGATCGTATTTTGAAAGAAATGAATCGTCAGCATACTGTTGAAGAATACAAAACCTTAATTGACAACATTAGACGCATCATTCCTGATTGCGGAATAAGTCAGGACATGATTACCGGGTTTCCAACTGAAACTGAAGCAGATCATCAAGATACTTTGAGTCTTATGGACTATGTAAAATATGATTTTGGTTATATGTTTGCTTATTCTGAACGACCTGGGACATTGGCAGAACGTAAAATGGAAGACGATGTTCCTGAACCTATCAAAAAACGTAGGTTAGCTGAAATTGTAGATTTACAACAAAAACACAGCGCATATAGAACCCAACAGCATTTAGGAAAAGTTGAAGAAGTTTTAATTGAAAAGTCTTCTAAAAAATCTGACGCACATTGGGCAGGACGAAATAGCCAAAATACCATGGTCGTATTTCCAAAAGCACATTATAAGGTGGGTGATTTTGTAAATGTAAAAATTACCGATTGTACCAGTGCCACGCTAATTGGTGAGGCAGTTGGGTATTCTGAAAATAACTAATACTATAAATGGAATCTATTCAAGCTATAAAACAACGATTTGGCATCATTGGTAATGATGCTAAACTCAATCGTGCTATAGAAAAAGCCATACAAGTTGCGCCAACTGATATTTCGGTTTTAGTGACAGGGGAAAGTGGTGTTGGAAAAGAAAGTATTCCTAAAATTATACACCAATTATCGCACCGCAAGCATGGTAAGTATATTGCTGTGAATTGCGGCGCCATCCCCGAAGGGACGATAGACAGTGAACTATTTGGTCATGAAAAAGGATCGTTCACAGGCGCTACACAAACCAGAGAAGGTTATTTTGAAGTCGCCGACGGAGGGACCATATTTCTTGACGAAGTAGGCGAACTCCCTTTAACTACTCAAGTGAGATTATTGCGCGTTTTGGAGAACGGCGAATTTATTAAAGTAGGCTCAAGTAAGGTTCAAAAAACAAATGTTCGCATTGTGGCTGCTACAAATGTGAATATGTTTGAAGCCATAAAAAAGGAAAAATTTAGAGAAGATCTCTATTATAGGTTAAGCACCATCGAGATTAATATTCCACCGCTTCGTGAACGCAAGGACGACATTCATTTATTATTCAGAAAATTTGCCAGTGATTTTGCCTTAAAATACAAAATGCCAACTATCAAATTAACAGATGAGGCAGTTGCACTTTTGCTTAAATATCGTTGGAATGGAAATATTCGTCAATTGCGAAACGTTGCCGAACAGATTTCAGTTTTAGAGCAAAACCGAACCATCAACGCTCAAACTTTACATAGCTATTTACCAAATTTGGGCAATAATTTACCTGCAGTTATAAATCATACAAAAGCTGATAGTGACTTTAGTAGTGAACGTGAAATTTTGTACAAGGTGTTGTTCGATATGAAAGGCGACCTTAACGATCTCAAAAAACTCACTATGGAGCTTATGAAAAAGGGCAATGTGAAAGAGGTCGAAAAAGACAATGAGCGATTAATTCAAAAAATTTACGGCACGTCTGAACCTGAAGATTATGATGATGCCATTGAAGATTTAGAGGCGTTACCCATTGCTCAAAGCAACAATGATTTACAAGACTTAGTTGAACCAACAAATGACAAATATCATTTTGCTGAAGAAATTGAAGAGGAAGAAACACTTTCGCTTCAAGATAAAGAACTAGAGTTAATAAAAAAATCGTTAGAGAGACATCACGGAAAACGAAAACTTGCCGCGGCAGAGTTAGGTATAAGTGAGCGTACGCTTTACAGAAAGATTAAACAATATGATCTTTAACTAAAAAACGATAGTTAAATCAAACCAACAAAATATGATTTTTAATTGTACGTTTGTTTTTTAAATACCAAGGCCATCCTTTTTAAAGGATTTAATCAAATGAAATTAATAAAATACATTGCGTTTTTTATATGCTCCCTAACAATTTTAGGCTGTGGCGTATATTCATTTACAGGAACTTCAATTCCAGCAGGTACTAGAACCTTTCAGGTGAATTATTTTCAAAATAACGCACCATTAATTGAGCCCGGATTAGAGCGTGATTTCACTATTGCCCTGCAAGATTTAATTTTGAATCAAACCAATTTGAGTTTGGTAAATTCTGGTGCCGATCTAACTTATGAAGGCGAAATTACCGAGTATCGAATATCGCCAACAACGGCGCAATCCAATAGCACCGCAGCTCAAAACCGATTAACAATTGGTGTAAAAGTGAGATTTTATGACAAAAATTCTCCAGATGAAGAGTTTGACCAACGGTTTTCTTTTTTTTATGATTATCCGGGGGCAGCACAATTGGTCGGTGCACAAAAAGCTACAGCAATTGATGAAATTTTTGAACGTCTAACTCAAGATATTTTTAATGCCACACTGGCAAAATGGTGATGTATATTTAAATGCAGTTAAATCAATTCACATATCTATTACAACATCCTGAAAGGATTACAAAGCAACATACAAGTGATCTCACCACAGTACTGTCGGAGTACCCCTATTTTCAGCCAGCGCGAGCTTTATATTTAAAAGGCTTAAAAAACAAAGATAGTTTTAACTACAATTCCGAACTCAAAATCACTGCAGCCTATACCACAGATCGCAGTGTTTTATTCGACTTTATAACTTCAGAAACCTTCAATCAAAACGAAATTTCACAAGCTATAAAACAAAATTCGGAACAATTAAAGGACATCATGGTAGTAGATGTTGATGACATTTCGGTAAACAAGAGCGTGATCATTGATGATGCCTTAAAACAATATATTAAGGAAACTGAAGGCGTTTTAGACCCACATTTATTTGAAGAAAAAATTGATCCTGAAAAAGTAGCACAGTTTATATCAGACATCAATGAAGCGCCTAAACTTCCAATTATAGAGGTGGATGTCAAAAACATTTCAGAAACTCCTGAAGCTAAATTGAATTTAGGTAAGCCTCTGGATTTTGAAAAAGAAGAATTACATTCATTCGCAGAGTGGTTGAAAATTACAAGTTTCAAACCAATTAATCGCGATGAAGACAAAACAGCAACTCCGGTTAAACAAGAGGCTAATGACGAGAACCCTCAAACTAAAAAGTTTGAACTTATCGATAAATTTTTAGAAACTAATCCTAAAATAATACCCTCAAAAGAAGCTTCAACAATAAGCCTGATCAAAAATGAAGATACGCCACACGACGGGCTAATGACAGAGACTTTAGCTCGGATTTATCTGGAGCAAAAAAACTATGATAAAGCCATACAATCATATAAAATTTTAAGTTTGAAATATCCAGAAAAAAGTGGTTTCTTTGCAGACCAAATTAAAGCAGTAAAACAATTACAAGAAAATAACAATAAATCATAATGGGACAGTTTACAATTTTTTTAGTTCTAATCGTATTAGTTGCCTTTTTATTAGTGGTAGTTATTATGGTACAAAATCCTAAAGGCGGAGGATTATCTTCATCTTTTGGTGGTGGTGGTACACAACAACTAGGTGGTGTTAAAAAAACAGGTGACTTTTTAGACAAGAGTACTTGGGCTTTAGCTACTATGTTATTAGCACTTATCCTTTTATCTAACATTGCTATTGGTGGCCCAGAAGATGGTGTAGAGTCTAAAGCATTAAATCCAGATGAGGCTTCTACTAACCTACCGGTTGCCCCACAAACCAATACTAACGAGGTTCCAATCACAACTGCTGGTGACAGTACAGGAAATTAAATAATAATACATATCGTATAAAAATGCCAACTAAAATTGTTGGCATTTTTTGTTACTGAAAGTTTGTCAGTCCAATTGTATTGGCACATTTTTAGTATAACGCTTAAGCGTTAAAAACAAGTTTAATTAATCAAATAATATAAATTCAAATGGCATTAAACATTAAACCTTTAGCAGACAGGGTACTTATTGAACCTGTAGAAGCCGAAACTAAAACCGCTTCTGGAATCATCATTCCCGATAACGCCAAAGAAAAACCACAAAAAGGCAAAGTTATTGCTGTAGGTAAAGGCACAAAAGATGAACCAATGACAGTAAAAGTTGGTGAAACTGTTCTTTATGGTAAATATTCAGGTACCGAACTAAAACTAGAAGGCAAGGATTACCTGATCATGAGAGAAAGTGATATTCTTGCAATTATCTAAAAGGTAAATTGCTATGAGCCTTCGGCTTTTAGCAGAACATTAAAATTAATATTTAAACCAAGCCTAAAGCATATCGCATAAGGCATAAAGCTAAAAATTATGGCAAAAGATATAAAATTTGATATTGAAGCACGCGACGGATTAAAACGTGGTGTGGATGCATTAGCAAACGCAGTTAAAGTAACATTAGGACCAAAAGGTCGCAATGTCATCATCAGCAAATCCTTTGGTGCACCACAAGTCACTAAAGATGGTGTTACAGTTGCAAAAGAAATTGAACTAGAGAACGCCATTGAAAATATGGGTGCGCAAATGGTCAAGGAAGTTGCAAGTAAAACCAACGATTTGGCAGGTGACGGTACAACTACTGCTACTGTATTAGCACAATCTATCGTTAAAGAAGGTCTTAAAAATGTTGCCGCTGGTGCTAATCCTATGGACCTAAAACGTGGTATCGACAAAGCAGTTGAAGCCATTGTAAAAGATCTTGAAAAACAATCAAAAAAAGTAGGCAACTCTTCAGAAATGATCAAGCAAGTAGCTTCAATTTCTGCGAATAATGATGATACCATTGGTGACTTAATTGCAACAGCTTTTGGAAAAGTTGGTAAAGAAGGTGTGATTACTGTTGAAGAAGCCAAAGGAACTGAAACTTATGTAGATGTTGTTGAAGGTATGCAGTTTGACAGAGGTTACTTATCTCCATATTTCGTAACTGATGCTGATAAAATGATTGCCGATTTAGAGAATCCTTATATCTTATTATTCGATAAGAAAATCTCTAACCTACAGGAAATCCTTCCAATATTGGAACCTGTTGCTCAATCTGGTCGCCCATTATTGATTATTGCTGAAGATGTTGAAGGACAAGCTTTAGCTACTTTAGTGGTGAACAAATTACGTGGTGGACTTAAAATTGCAGCTGTAAAAGCTCCAGGATTTGGTGATCGTCGCAAAGCAATGCTTGAAGATATCGCTATATTAACTGGCGGAACCGTGATTTCTGAAGAAAGAGGTTTTACTCTTGAAAATGCAGATTTGAGCATGCTAGGTACTGCCGAAACTGTAACGGTTGATAAAGACAATACAACTATTGTTAATGGTGCTGGAAAAGCAGCCGATATCAAAGCTCGTGTAAATCAAATTAAAGCACAGATTGAAACTACGACTTCTGATTATGATAAAGAAAAACTTCAGGAGCGTTTAGCTAAATTAGCTGGTGGTGTTGCTGTACTTTATGTAGGCGCTGCTAGTGAAGTTGAAATGAAAGAGAAAAAAGACCGTGTTGATGATGCGCTTCATGCTACTAGAGCAGCAGTTGAAGAAGGCATTGTTGCTGGAGGTGGTGTTGCTTTTATTAGAGCCAAAGGCCTACTTGAAAAGTTAACTGCTGAAAATCTAGATGAAGTTACAGGTATCCAAATTGTTGCCCGCGCTATTGAATCACCTTTACGTACCATTGTTGAAAACGCAGGTGGTGAAGGTAGTGTTGTAGTTGCAAAAGTTATGGACGGAAAAGGATCATTTGGCTATGATGCCAAAACCGAAACTTATGTTGACATGCTAAAAGCTGGTATTATAGATCCTAAAAAAGTAACACGTATTGCATTGGAAAATGCAGCGTCAGTTGCTGGTATGATCTTAACTACAGAATGTGCTTTAATCGACATTAAAGAGGACACCCCAGCAATGCCAGGAGGTATGGGTGGCGGTATGCCAGGGATGATGTAGAATCATTGCCAGATTTAAATACAGTTTTAAAAAGCGCTTCAATTTATTTTGAAGCGCTTTTTTTAATTTAATTTCATAACTTTAAAAATATATAATCGCAATTAGGTAAGTGCATTCAATTTACTTTAATGAAATCCATAACAACATAATTAAGTTATGACTCTTATTTTTAGGAGAATAAAATTTAATATAATACATTTAGAAATAACTAGCTTTTATACTTTTGCATGCTTTTTAACAACATTAAATAAGAAATAACTAATTCAAATTCAATTAATTGAAAGAACAGTATCACAAATGGTATTCACCAACATTAAGCAAGCATATAGAAATGCTCGTTTTTGGTCATGCAGGTTATCCACTCGTTTTGTTTCCAACTACAATGGGACGATATTATGAGTGCAAGGATTTTAAACTTATAGAATCTGCAAAATGGTTTTTAGATGAAGGTTTGGTTCAAATTTATTGTCCTGATAGTATTAACGAATTAAGTTGGTACAATAAAAATATACATCCTTCAGAGCGTGTTAAAAACCACATGTGGTACGACGAGTTTATTTTAAATGAAGTTGTTAGTTCCATTTGTCATGACAAGGGCTTACAAAAAGTTGCTGTGGCGGGGGTGAGTTTTGGAGGCTACCACGCCGCTAATTTTGCTTTTAAACACCCCGAAAAAGTAAGCCATATGTTCAGTTTAAGCGGTTCATTTGATATCAAATCTTTTTTGGATGGTTATTATGACGATAACGTGTTTTTCAATAATCCTGTTGATTTTCTGCCTGGAGCCAACCATCCCGATTTATGGAAAATGAACATTATTCTTGGTGTTGGCGAATGGGATATATGTTTAAAAGCTAACCAAGACCTTGCTAAAATTTTAAGTGAAAAAAATATTCCATTTTGGTTCGATGAACGAAAATGGGCGGAACATGACTGGCCAATTTGGCGACAAATGTTTCCACACTATTTATCAAAACTATAACTAACCTCTAACCAAAATACTATGAAAAAAATTGGCATTCTATTCGGACAGGAAAATACATTTCCTCAAGCATTTATAGATCGCGTCAACGAAAAAGGCATCAAGGACATTAAAGCTGAAGCGGTTAGTATTGATAATGTAGAGCAAGCAAAACCAACAGATTACGCGGTAATTATTGACCGAATCTCTCAAGATGTTCCGTTTTATAGAGCTTATTTAAAAAATGCGGCTATTTCTGGCACGGCAGTAATCAATAACCCATTTTGGTGGAGTGCCGATGAAAAGTTTTTCAACAATGCACTAGCCGAAAAAGTTGGCGTTCCGGTACCAAAAACATTTATACTACCAACGTCACATCGTCCACCAGATACTACCGAAAATTCATTTCGAAATATGAAATTCCCTTTTAATTGGGAACATATGTTTGAAACTATAGGCTTTCCTGCCTATATGAAACCTCATGATGGCGGTGGTTGGAAAAGCGTATACCGTGTTGAAAACCCAGATGATCTTTGGAAAAAACATGGAGAGACCGAAAACTTGGTCATGATGCTTCAAGAAGAGATAAACTTTACAGAATACTTTAGATGTTATGTGCTTAATACAGACAAAGTACATATCATGCAATACGAACCTCGAAATCCTCATCATTTACGCTATGTCATTGATGGCCCGCCCGTAAAGCAAGAATTGTTAGATCTTGTTAAAAAATACTGTATTCGATTGAATAAGGCTCTTGGATATGACTTCAACACTGTAGAATTTGCGGTAAGAGATGGTATTCCCTATGCTATTGATTTCTGTAATCCTGCACCAGATGCTGATGTACATTCTGTGGGACAAGAAAATTTTGATTGGATCGTTGAAAATGCCGCCAATATGGCCATTGAAAAAGCTAAACAATACAAGAAAGGCAAAATGAATCTTACTTGGGGAACTTTCATTAAGGATCAAATTTTAGGTAAAAAAACACCGCTTAAATAAGTTAGTTGTATGAAGTTCACGCTAGGCATAGAAGAAGAATATCAGGTTATTGACCCAGATACTAGAGAATTAGTTTCCCACGATCAAAAAATTGTTGTTGAAGCGGCAAAGCACTTAAATGAACAAGTGAAAGCCGAGATGCATCAAGCTGTCGTTGAAGTAGGCACTAATATTTGCAATGACATTACAGAAGCGAGAACAGAAATAACCCATTTACGTAAATCAATATCTGATATTTCAAAAGAACTTGGTTATAGAATTGGAGCCGCCGGCACTCATCCCTTCTCTGCTTGGCAAAAACAATTGATCACTCCCAATCCGCGCTATGATGAAATTGTGAATGAGCTTCAAGATGCAGCACGTTCAAATTTAATTTTCGGCCTTCACGTACATGTTGGTATCGCTGATAAACAATTGGCACTTCATTTAACTAATGCCATGCGCTATTTTTTGCCACATTTGTATGCTTTATCTACCAATTCGCCATTTTGGGAAGGTCGAAATACCGGGTTTAAATCATACAGGTCTAAAGTGTTTGATAAATTCCCACGAACTGGGATTCCTGGTGTGTTTGATAACCTAACTGATTATGAAAACTACGTAAATCTGTTGGTAAAAACCAAATGCATAGATAACCCTAAAAAGATATGGTGGGATATTCGAGTACATCCCTTTTTCCCAACTTTGGAAGTCAGGATTTGTGATGTGCCAATGACTATTGACGAAACCATTAGTATTTCTGCACTGATACAAGCTTTAGTGGTCAAACTTTATAAATTAAAGACTCAAAATTTGAATTTCATTGTTTATCATCGCGCATTAATTAATGAAAATAAATGGCGTGCCAGTAGATATGGATTAGATGGCAAGATGATTGATTTTGGCAAAGAATGTGAAGTTAACACCAAAGACTTAATGTTAGAATTACTTGATTTTATTGATGACGTGGTTGATGAATTAGGTTCAAGAAAAGAAGTGGAATATGTCAAAACCATGCTGAAAAATGGCACTGGTGCCGACAGACAATTAGCGATTTATAAAGAGACGAAAGATTTAACTAAAGTGGTCGACTATATCATGGAACAGACCGTTTTAGGAACAACATAGAAGAATTGAAGATGCAGCATAAAGTTAAAATGGCCATTTTGGATATGAATAATAACGAACCTAATCAGGGTTTGAGATGTATTGTTGATATTGCCAAAATGTTTCATAACAACCTCGATTACAAAGTTTTTGATGTCAGGGCAAAAAATGAATTGCCCGACACATCTTATGATATATACATTTCAAGCGGTGGACCAGGTAGCCCATTGGAACAAGAAGATTGGAGACAGCCTTATTTAAAACTCATCCAGCAACTTTGGGACTATAATTCCACTTCGGAAGAACAAAAAAAATATGTGTTCTTTATCTGTTATTCGTTTCAGGTAGTTTGTGATTATTTTCAATTAGGTGAAATGAAACCACGTAAGAGTACCTCGTTTGGTATTTTACCGGTTCACAAAACAAAAGCAGGACTAAAAGACGTATTGTTAGAAGGTTTAGACGATCCGTTTTTTGCCGTAGATTCTCGTGATTGGCAACTCATTCAACCGCGATTAAAAGTATTTAAAGAACATGGCGCCACTATTTTAAGCCTTGAAAAAATACGTACCCATGTTGAATACGAAAGAGCAATTATGGCGGTTAGGTTTTCAAAAGAGTTTGTCGGGACACAATTTCATCCCGAAGCCGATCCTGTTGGGATGTACGCCCATTTTTCACAGGACGTTTACAAACAAAAAGTGATTACTAATTTTGGTGAGAAAAAATACAACGACATGATGCAGCATATGGAAGATCCAGACAAAATCACCAAAACCTACACCCATATTTTACCACGGTTCATCACTATGGCTATTGAAAAGACCTCGAAGCAATTAATCCCACAAGGTTGAGATGATACCAGACTATCGACAAGCATTCAATACTAATTTTACTGAAGAAACCTATCAGGCACTTCTCAATGACATAAGCCAAAAGTTTAATTATGTCCCTAAATTTAAAATTGCCGAAACCCCGATATTTATCCCGAATCAACTAAAGCAACGTTTGATTGAAGCCTGTAACGACATCATGGCCATCATCAATCAACCTAACTTTAAAAGTTTAACCGAAGGTGCTTTTTTTGAAGATAAAATGAAAGTGCCCAATGAGGATGAACATTCAAAATTCATTCAGCTTGATTTTGGTATTTGCTTAGATGATAATGGTGAGGCTACTCCTAAATTAATTGAACTGCAAGGTTTTCCATCCTTATATTTCTATCAGGACCTTTTAGGTAAAATGTATAAAAAACATTTTAATATCCCTGACCACCTATCCATACATCCGCTTGGGATAAGTTCTGAAGAATTTATTGAACTATTACGTACCGAAATTGTTGGGGATTCAGACCCCAAACAGGTGATATTATTGGAAATTGAACCCGACAAACAAGCCACAGCCATTGATTTTTATTGTACTGCCGATATGCTTAGCATAAAAGTGCTTTGCATTAGTAAGCTCATCAAAAGAGGGAAACAATTGTTTTATTTGGATGATCATGGTAAAGAAATTCAGGTTTTAAAAATCTATAACCGCATCATTTTTGATGAACTCGATCAGCGGGATGATCTAAAACGCGAGTTTGATTTTCAGGATGAAGTTGATGTGGAATGGATTGGGCATCCTAATTGGTTTTTTAGAATAAGTAAATATACCATGCCTTTATTGAAAGGTGACTATGTTCCAAAATCGTATTATCTAAATGCCTTAAAGGAAATCCCAGAAGATCTGGAAAATTACGTTTTAAAACCCCTGTATTCCTTTGCAGGTGCCGGTGTAGAAATACATGTGACACGAGAGATGATTGATGCCATAAGCAACAAAGCCAATTATCTGTTGCAGGAAAAAGTGGCCTACCACCCTATTATAGACACTTTAGATGAACCCGCCAAATGTGAAATACGTATGATGCTTCTTCACAATAAAAAAGAAAATAAAACGCAAATAGTTAGCAACCTCATGCGCTTAAGCAAAGGCGAAATGATTGGGGTTAAATATAACAAAGACAAAACCTGGGTTGGAGGCAGTACCGGGTTCTTTGAGGTTTAAGCTTTAACTCAATATATTTTAAGCGAATTAGTGCTTAAATTTTATATTATAGATTGAATGGAACCACAAATTCGATAGGGTTTGTGGTTTTTTATTTGTCATGCTAAGCTTGCCTGCCCTGACGCAGGTCAGGGTCGAAGCATCCCCTGTTAAAAAATAAGTAGAACTAGGTATTGCATGACTAATCATAAAGAAGTACTTTAATACTTTACAAAAATTATAACAAAAATAATTTCCTAATAAACTAAAATGATTTGTTATTTTAGAATTTATAATGCGGATATAGTAAGTAGCTATATCCCGTAGTTGTGCTTCATTATCACTATCCAATAAATCAATGATAAAATTCTTTAGAAAAATTAGGCAAAATTTACTTTCAGAAGGCAAAACTGGAAAATATCTAAAATATGCTATTGGAGAAATAGTTCTTGTTGTTATTGGGATTTTAATTGCCTTGTCAATTAACGATTGGAATGATGGAAGAAAAAAAACTAATCTTAAGGCAAATTATATTGAATCTTTAAAAAGGGATTTATCAGCTGATATGATGTATTTTAAAACACAAATAGCAGAAGACAGTATTGATTTAGCCAAAATGCTATCCTTTTCGAAAAGACTATCCAATTCATTTACAACAATGGACACTTTAATCCAAATAGCACGATATGAATTTTTACCATTTACGGATGTCAACAATGATTTAAATATGTCAACTTACAATTCATTGATTTCCACCGGTAATATTAGTGTATTGGACAAAAACACGAGCCAGTCCTTATTAAAATTCAATAATCTGCAATTAAACTCGAATAGTATGATTGATAGAAATGATGAGCTCTATTTTAATTCTGTTGTTTTCTATAGAAACAAATACCCTTTTAATAGCGAAATGAATGGCATTAATGGTCCTTTTATGGATTCATTTTGGGCTTCTTTGGATGAAAATACCCTCAAATCTGATTTTAACGGAGTTCTCACTGCTAAAATAGCAATGCTTGGTAATTCTATTCTCGGCAGAAAGGAATTGCTTTTAAAAACTGCAGATATGTTAAATAACCTAAATGCCATCAAAAATTAGATAACGAAAGCACAACATTGTATAAGCGTATTGCGGGTAAAGTGCTAAATTTAAACAAATTGAACACTAACAAACATAAGGTTAAACCGAAAGTAAAGCCTATTTTTAAACTGATTTCTTACACCGAATAGTCCTGCGGACGATTCCACGCCGAAATCATAGCCAAACCGTAGTGCAACATTTAAAAAGTCTGAAAACCTAATCTAATGTATAATACTCTATTTTATTTTCTTTATTCATATTACGATAAGACAGAAAGATGGAAAGAAGAAAAGGTCCCATATTTGTCTACGGTTTTAGTGATTTCGGTTTTACAAATGGCAAATTACGTATTTGTCAGAGACTTTATATTTTTTCAAATCAACAGAATTAAATACCAATATTTTGAACATGAGACTCTAATAATTCCGACAATATTCATTGGACTAAACTACTGGTACTTTAAAAGAAATGGACTTTATAAACGGATTCTTAAAAACTTTTCAGATAAAAAATTAAATTACACGACTATTTTAACCTGTTGGATTTATATAATTTTGTCGATAATGCTTGCAATTATTATAGCTTATTCTGTAAGAAATAATATCTTTTGGTTTAGATAAAAACGTTGCACAACACTGGCTATATTCCATTGCTCCCAACCAACCACCCCCCAAAAAAATAACTATCTTTAACCAGCTACGATTCAGCAAAACTAAACCCTTGTATGCCATTAAATGAAAACTGAAATTCAAACCGATCGATTAGTTTTAAGAGAAATCACATTTGCTGATAAAGATGAATTGTTTGAATTGCACACCGACCCTGACGTCCAAAAACATACCGGAGAACCTGTTGTAGAATCTCTTGAAGAAATAGAACAGTCTATTACAGGGCGACTTCACGACTATAAAACATACGGATTCGGCAGATTAGCAGTTATTGAGAAGGGTACAAATGCATTTATTGGATGGGCTGGTTTAGCCTATTTACCAGAATTCGATAAAATAGATATTGGTTATAGACTAAAAAAGAAATATTGGGGTAAAGGTTATGCAACTGAAGCTTCTATAGCCATCATAAATTATGCTTTTAATGTACTGCAATTAGAACAGATAATAGCCATAGCTATGCCCGAAAATAAAGCTTCAATTAAGGTAATGGAGAAGATTGGTATGACCTACGACAAACATGCGCCCTATGATGCCGTGATACAAAATGCGGTTTGGTATAAATTATCAAAAATTGATTACCTTAATCAATAAAATGAATTCAGGTTTTACCAGACATATCTAATACTATAATTCACATTTTATCTACTCAACTTATCTGGTGCCGGAGAACTGGCATGAAACTCGTTGGCGATACGTTGTGTATATAAATCTAACAACTGTAATACGCGCTCACTAGATTCAGAAACCACAATAAGGCCAATATGCCAAGCCTTGTTCATTCGCCATACAATTTCAGGGTCTGTAAAACTCGAGGTATCAGGATGCTCAAAACGACTTAAGGACACTACAATCCCAGCATATTTATTGGCAGCTTTTGGCAAGCTATAAGTTGTTTTTTTCAAGGTATCCGATTCAATTTTTGCCCATTCACTCCACAAATTAATACCAGATGCAAACTGAACCATTTCGGCTAAATTAGCACCTCCAACTCTAGACGAGGTTTCCAAGAAAAACAATTCGCCCGTAGCTTTAGATTGTATAAACTCGGTATGCGAAGCTCCAAATTGCATTCCAAAAGCTTTCATCACTTGGGCATTCATTTTGGTTAAGCTTTTTTCGACCTTTGATCCTATTTCACAGGTTGCCGATCTGAATATTCCACCTCCATGTGCGACTTCAAAAGGAGTATCTAAATATTTACTCACTCTGGAAAAGGCCACTTTACCATCAATATTCAGCCCATCCACATGATACACATCGCCAGGCGCAAATTTTTCAACCAAATAATTATCGCGTTCATCACCTAAATCGTTCACGATTTGCCATAATTCATCTTTAGAATGGATTTTTTTAATACCTGCCGCAGATGCTTCAGAACGCGGTTTCAATAACCATGGAGGACTTACACGATCTGCATAAGCATTAATCTCATGATCATGAAACAAGGCTGTAAATTCTGGAACATTTACCCCTTCTTCTTTGGCTTTCATCCGCATGGCCAGTTTGTCCCTAAAATATCTAGAAGTAGTAGAGCCCATTCCTGGCATTCTAAAATGTTCGCGCAAAGCGGCAACATTTTCAACATCAAAATCGTCCAGCGCAACAAATCGATCAAATTTTATGTGACGGTATTTAAAAGCAATGCCTTTTATAATGTCCTTTTCGTTCCAGTTGTCGATATAAAATACATCATCAATGGATTCCCAAGGCCATGCTTCATGTTCTAGATTTTTTTTGGTAAGTAGATAAACAGTGTTCCCTTCGGATTTGCAGCGTTTCAAAAAATCGATGCCTTTATAAAAGGTAGAAATACACAAAAAATTTAAGGGTTGATCTGTCATTTTTATAGGGATTTGTTGATGCTGTTATAAATCCTCCTAAAAATACAAAATTAAAACCCTAATTTGAAGTGAACTGTTTGATATAATTAGTGAGTAATTGCACACCATAACCTGATGCACTTTTCATTTTGGAATAAGGAGAATCCCCAAATGAAACCCCTGCAATATCCAAATGCATCCAGTTGTCGTGTTTCTCTGTAAAGGCTTCCAAAAATTTAGCGGCCGTAATGGCACCAGCAATAGGTTTACCGCTAAAGTTGCGAAGATCAGCAATATCTGAGTACAAATCGGCTTCAAAATCATCAAACAAAGGCAATTGCCAAACGCGCTCGTTGATTTTAGCACCAACAGATGACATTTGTGAAGCCATTTCTGGATTATTGGTAAACATTCCAGCCGCCGAATAGCCCAAGGTTTGCACAACGCTTCCTGTTAAGGTAGCCAAATCGATCACTTGCTCTGGTTGAAACTGTTTGATGATATAGCTCAAACCATCAGCCAGGACTAAACGACCTTCGGCATCGGTATCAATAATCTCAATGGTTTTACCAGAATACGAACCAATAACATCACCTGGACGATAACTGTTGCTATCCACGGCATTTTCGGCGGAAGCCACAATACCAACGATATTGACATTGAGTTTTAGTTTGGCAACCAATTCCACGATGCCTAAAACTGCGGCGGCTCCACCCATGTCGCTTTTCATATAGTGCAAATTGGTAGATGATTTTATAGATAAACCTCCGGTATCGAAAGTAATACCCTTGCCAACCAAACCAATGTTGATTTTGCCTTTAGGGTTGCCCATGTATTCTGTAACAATGACCACTGGCGGATTTGCACTGCCCTGCCCGACCGAAAGTACGGCATTAAACCCTTGTTTTTTTAATTGGTCTTGATGTAAAACCGTGCATTTATAATTGAATGTTTTGGCCGATTCTTCAGCCCAACGTCCTAAAAACTCTGGTGTTTTGTGATTGGCGGGAGCATCAATCAAGGCTTTGATCCGGTTGATGGTTTCACCTGTAAATTGCCCTTCTTTTAGTGCGTCAGCAATAGCTTTGGAACTTGCAAAAGTGATTGACAGTTTTTTTGCCTTGTCTTGTTTGGACTTAAATTGCCCTATTTCATAGGTGGCTAGTTCACATCCAATAGAAGCGGCTTTCACTTCATCTGCATTCAAATCTTCAGCATAGACCTGAATACTGTTGTTCCAATTTTTTTTGGTATCAAAGCACAGTTTTCTAAAGGCTTCACCTAATTTATTGGCATCCTTTTCTTCTCCAAGACCCAAAACATAGAGTCTATTACCTGAAGGGCCATACACTAATTGATAAGTTGACAAATCGCCTTCAAGATCGATAGATTCAATCCCAAAAACTGATTTTAAATGTTTAAAATCTCCTTTACGACAAGGTACAATGAGATCCTTATCTTTATCTATGTCCTTTGAATGCTTAAATACCATGGTTATTTATTAAAAAAAAGCCATTTTACGGCCTTTGGGAATTCTTCTCTCCAATGCACTTCAGAATGGTTTCCAAATTCATTTACTGAAAAATGAAAATCTATATTATGACCTTTGACCATTTTTTTTCTGATGATAGCTTCAAGTTTTTGAGCGTTAGGCAAATGCTCTTTGCTTTCCTGACCTCCGGCATAGAGGTAAATTTTAGATTCCTGTAGCGGTTTAAAAGATTTTGTATGGTTAAAAATTGTTTTTGAAATCCATAAACTAGGTGAGAAAATCATCATTTTTCCAAATACGCCTGGGTTTGCCAAACCAGCATGCAAACTTATCAAACCTCCCATGGAGCTTCCTCCAATACCTGTGTTTTCAAAATCGGTTAAGGTTCGATAGTGTTTATTAATGTACGGAATTAATTTTTCAATCATAAACTGAATGTAAAAATTCCCTTTTCCTTCTCCAAAACGAGGATGGTAGTAAGGTAAATATTCTACGATTCGTTCTTGTTCACCGTGGTCAATTGCAATGATAATGACATCACTTAAACCTTGCTTGGTCAACGTTGCCATAGACTTGTCAATGGCCCAATCACCATAAGGCGCCAAGGGATTAAATAGATTTTGGCCGTCCTGAAGGTATAAAACAGGATATCGCTTTTCGGTTTGATAATAGTCGTAAGGTAGTAATGCTGAAATTTTTCGGGTTGCATTTAGATGTGGCACCTCATAAGCCTCTTCAATCACTTCGATAATAGGTTCGAACTCCGTCACTGTCATAAATAAAATTTAGGAAAACGAAAATACAGCTTTTTATGTTTTTAAATCCTATTTCTATACTGATATATATTAACATAGTGGGGCACTTTATTAACGTTAACTTACCAAAAATTTAAAACCATACACTTAAGAAATAAAAAAGCACCTTAATCAAGGTGCTTTTTATTATTAATTTTTATGGTCATTGACCACATCCTCATCTTTATATTTACAACAAGGATCTAAACTATCATAAGCCTCTTTAGTTGCTTTAACATCTTTAGTATCATGACCAACGGCTGCAATGTTCTTCTTTATTGCGTTAAGATTGGTTTTTCGTTCATCAAAAATCAGCTTTAATTCATGAGTAGCAACATCCCACACAGCAGATTTAACACCTTTGGTTTTAATACTAGCCTTTTCGATTCTTACTTTACACATCATACATATACCATCAACTTCTATAGTGGCTTTTGCATTTTTGTCTTGCGCCCAAGCAAATGAAGTTGCTAAAATGGCTATGGATAATACTATTGTTTTCATTGCTTTTATTTAATTTTTAATCTTAATCCTGCGTAATACATACTCCCAAAAATTGGACCATATACAAATGTGGTGTCAAAATTTGCTCCAAAAGGGTCGTTTGCACTTACAATGGGATTGTTTTGACTCACATTAGTAATGTTTTCGCCACCTAAATATACTTCAAATTTATCAGAAAATACTTTTGTTACTTGTGCATTTAAGGTCGCGACCGTTGGCGAATATTCTGGTAATTGATATTGAACTGGATTAGACGCTGTTGAAGAAAAACGTTGTTCGCCCAACCAATTATAAGTCATATCAAATCTCCATAATCCATTTTTTTCAGTTTCATGAGTTTCATAAGACGCATTTGCAAAAACCCGATGTCTAGGGGTTAAAGGTTTTACCAACTTCCCTGAATTGTATTGTGTTTTAACGTCATAAAATTTATAGGCCGTACGCAAATCAAAATGCTCAAACACATTGTAGTTAAATTCAATCTGTAAGCTATTAGCATAGCTATCCCCTTCAAGATTATAAAAACTAACTTCTTGCGGATTTTCATAATCAACAACGACTTGATTTTGAAAATCTGTTCTGTAAAAATCAAAAGTTAGGTCAGCTTTTCTTCCAAAAAGATTAAACCCTTGTAAAAAGGATACACCATAATTCCATGCTATTTCTGGGTCCAATCCGTAAATGTCACCACCAGTGTTAACTATATTAAGGCTTCTGGAACTTGAAAACATAGATTGGTTTTCAGCAAAAATATTGGCACTTCGCTTTCCGCGTCCAAATGAAAAACGCAAAGCCGATTTTTCCCAAGGTGAATAGCGTGCATGAAAACGCGGCGTTACAAAAGTTCCTAATAAATTATGTCGATCAACACGAACTCCGGCAGTTAGATTAAGCTTTTCCAAATTATCAAAATTGTACTCAAAAAAGGCTCCTACAGAGTTCTCGGTTCGTTCAAAATCTGTATTTCCAACAAGCTCATCATAATGATCGTAAGTATAGCTTAGCCCTGTTTTAATTTTATGTCTAGAGTCACTAATTATAGAATTATAGATAGCATTAGCATATAGGCTGTTGTGTAAAATATCATATTGATTTAATCCAAAATACGACTCTTGCTCATGTCTACTAAACGCAGCTTGTACACCAAGGCTTCGCCAAGGAATTTCTGGATTAACAAATCCTGTTTTTACGGATATATCAAAACGCTCTGTATCAATTTCACTTCCCCAAGCGTTAGTTGTTCCTTTATGGAGATCTGGGTCAAAGGCCATTTGTCCAGTTTGTTTTTCATCATTTAAATATCTTAAATTAATGAAACTCACGAATCCTTTTTCGGTGTCGGTATATTGCCATCGATTCATCAGATTAACTTGTTTTTGAAGCGGCGCATCCAAAAAGGAATCATCATTCATATCAAATTTTTTGTCCCTAATGTTTCCATGCAGATACAAACCTGTGCTCCATTTGCCATTTAGATTGGTGTTTAAATGGGTATTCAACTCATACCTTCCGCTACCATCACCATAGGCATTTACAAATAATTTGGCATCTGTAGAAGGTTTTACCATTTCGGTATTGATCTGTCCGGCAATACTTTCAAAACCATTTACCACACTTCCGGCGCCTTTAGTAATTTGTATACTTTCTACCCAAGTTCCTGGAGTAAAACTCAATCCGTAAGCTTGAGAAGCACCTCTAATTGTCGGAATATTTTCTGAAGTAATTAAAATATAAGGACTCGTCAAGCCTAACATTTTAATTTGCCGGGTTCCTGAAATCGCATCTGCAAAATTTACATCTATTGATGGGTTGGTTTCAAAACTTTCAGACAAATTACAACAGGCGGCCTTGAGAAGTTCATCACTACTCACTGTTAATATATTTGCCGATTGTAGGTATGATTTTGCAGTAGACTGCTTTCTAGAAGTAATAGTTACCTCATCCAAGTCACTCGTAGGTTGCAACCAGTGGTGAATCATTTTTGGTTCAGCAATAGTTAAGGTGTCGGTTTTAAATCCAATATAGCTAATGACCAGTTTTTGATATTCTTTTTTATAATCAATTGTAAATTTACCATCAACATCTGTAACCGTACCGACAGTAGTATTTAACCAAATCACATTGGCCCCTGCTAATCCTATGTGTTCATTTTTTTCATTGGCTTCCATGATCATTCCACTAATTTTATCTTGTGAAAATGAAAGCATAGGAAATATAATTAGTATAGATATAATATTTTTCATTTGTTTTATGTGAATATAAATTAATATTCGTTTATAATGAATTTCAAATAACATCGTGTTGAAAATCATATATCAGTATTAAAAACAACGAAATATTAAATAATGAATACCCGGTCTAGAACATGAATATCAGTGACCAAGTTAGGTGGAGAATAATTTTTATGAGGAATTACTTGCTTTGCTAGGCTAACAAATAGTTGGTTGTAGACGGTTACAAACGATGTCAAATAGAGCTGTTGATCCAATTTATAGTCCTCAAAAGAAGATCTTTTTAGTTGATCTTGACCTTTAATAACCTCTAACTCATCTTTACAACATTCCTTTTTAGTTATAAAGGCCAGTTCAATTTCATAGGCCTCCTGAACACATTTTTTAGCTTCAACGAATACAGCCGAATCTACTAACACATCACCACAAAAATGTTTGTCAATGGCAAATGACATAGTAGACAATAACACCAGTACTGCTAATGCGATCGAAAATATGTTATAAAAAATTTGCTTTATCACATTGCAAAAGTATAAAAAAAGACCCTCTATTATTTTATTTTATAAAAGCCTTAACATTATCATTTATTTAAGTTTATAATAGTAAAAGGCAGGCAATAAAAGTAATAGAATTACTGGTTGGATCAAAAATCTTCTAAAGTTAAAAAACAGGTAATAGTCTTGTTGTCTCGGATTAATGACGAAATATAAAAATATTAAAATGAGAATTATATACGCCACAGTATACACTATTGAAGAAAATTTTATTATGGATTGGTCCTTAAAAACCAGATAAATAATTCCTAGTGATATCAGGGAATTTAAAACATACCTTAAGGAGGTAAAAAGTGTGAGTTTTAAGATTTCTCTCCGGGGATAATCCATGTATAAATAGTCATTTTTAAAGAACAACAAATAGGGATCGTAAAACAATTCGTTTTCAAATACACGAATTAAAATTAACAGTCCGAATAAAATCAAAAGCCATATGTACCTTAATCCATTACTCATGCTGTTTCTTGAGTTTCGAATAGCGATTTACCCAAATCATCCATAATATAAACACCAAACCATAGATGATTAGAGGAAAAATGACGGTATGTAGAATCTCTCTTCGCCACGGATAATGATATAGTCCAACCGACAAAATAACGATTCTAATTAAATTGATAGCATAAATTAAAACGCTTCCTGCAAAAATGTACATGGCTGTTGGTTTCGCACGACCAGCAAATGCAAGCATAAATGAGACAAATAAAATAATAACACTTATAGAATTACAGCCTTCTACAACTCTAGCTACATACTTTCCATTAATAACGAGTTTGATAGAAGCCTCATTAGGGTGATTTATAATTTCAGCTGTATACCCAATTACATTAATAAGCTCTTTTGATTGTTTGGCAACGCGTTGTGTTAAATAGTCTGGATAATATTTTGAGCCAACTGACAAATCCAAATAAAACTTATAAGCCACAGACAACACTAAATACGCTAAAAGAAACGTAAGAATAAATTTAATAACCGGCTTATATTTTTTTAAAAGGGATTTCAAACTACTATTTATAAGGTTAAATTTATGCAAATTGAATGTATTGATTGCATGCCTTTTTAATACTTTTGCAAAAACTTTTTAAGCCAATGACTTTTGAGCAATTAAAACCGCAGGTTACTTCAATTATATCTAACAGCAAACTTAATGTTGACGATAGGTTATTAGGTATCTGCCAACTATTGGAAGCAAATGTACCACATTATAATTGGGTAGGGTTTTATTTTAAAAATGGTGATAAAAATGAGCTCAAATTAGGGCCATATGTAGGTGAACCAACAGACCACACTATAATCCCATTTGGAAAAGGTATCTGTGGCCAGGTTGCGGTAAGCAATCAAAATTTTGTGGTTCCAGATGTATCAGCTCAAGACAATTATATTGCCTGTAGTATTACGGTAAAAGCCGAAATCGTCATCCCAATATTTGTTAATGGTGAAAATATTGGTCAAATCGATATCGATTCAAATACTCCTGATCCTTTTAGCAGTGAAGACGAACGATTTTTAGAATTTGTTTGCGAAAATGTAGCCCAGATACTTTAATAAATCACATTCCGGTTCTTATGGCTTCAACAGGATCGAGTTTTGAAGCTGAAATTGCTGGAATTACGCCTGAAATCAATCCAATTAAAGTAGATAGCCCAAAACCTAACATCATATTCCAAAAGGAGAGTACAAATTCAAAATCTCCTGTAAAGTTTGAAGCAATCAAAGTTGTAATTCCTACGAGTGCTAAACCTACTAAACCTCCAATAACTGCTAGTATTATAGCCTCAAACAAAAACTGTAATAAAATAAATCTATTTTTTGCTCCAAGTGATTTTTGAATTCCAATTAAGTTGGTACGCTCTTTAACACTAACAAACATAATATTGGCAATACCAAAACCACCAACTAATAATGAAAATCCGCTAATAACCCATCCAAAAGCATTCATTGTACCAAGAATTCCATCAATAGCGTCTGTCATCCCTGAAAGTTTATTGATAAAAAAATTGTCAGGTTCACCTGCTTTTAAGCCTCTATAGTTTCTAAATTTTTCCTTCAACACCTGTTCAAATGCACCAATATCTACGCCTTTTTTTGGTCTAATAATTATAGCTCCCGGAATGCCATCAGGACCTCCATTTTTAAATCGTCTAACAAAATTGGCAGGCACAAAAGCTTGTTCATCTGGTGAGTCGAAAATACCCACACCATATTTTTTCAAGATTCCAATTACGGTTAATTTTCGACCGTACACCCTAACTTGTTTTCCTAGTGGATTTATATTTCCAAATAAATTTTCGGCCAATGAATACCCTAATACAATTACAGGGGCACCAGATGCAGATTCAGATTCGGTATAAAAACGCCCGCGTTCAACAACAAACTCATTTATGTTATAAATTTCGTAGGTAATTGGTGAAATTTGCACTCCTGCCACAGTTTCACCTTGATATCGTATAGATTCTCCACCTCCAAAATCAAAAATTGTGTAAGCACAGGCCATGATATCGGGCACATTTCTACTAACAAATTCATAATCAGTATAAACTGTTTGTGGGTAGTTGTCGCGTTGCCATCTTGGAACACTGGTAGGACCAAAAGAAAACTTAGTTAAATAAATGGTGTTTTTATCTAATCCCGACAAGTTCTCTTGAATATTTCGGTCTAAAGAATCAACAGCTGCCAATACAGCGATAATTGAAAAAATCCCTATAGTTACGCCAAGTAAAGATAAAAATGTTCGGAGTTTATTATTACGCAAAGCGTTAATTGCAAACGAGAAGCTTTCTTTGAAAAGACGTAAGTAAACAATCATGAATCTACAGTAGTTATATACAAATTTAATGATAGGACGTTCTTAACAATTAATTGTTACAAAATTCTTAAATAAACCCACTTACAATAGTCTAAATTTTCTCTGATAATATGTACTTTTGCGCTTTAATACACACAACCACAAAATGAATACTACAAAATCGATTAAATCGGCATTAATTTCTGTTTTTAGTAAGGACGGATTAGCGCCAATTGTTAAAGAATTACACAAACAAAATGTAACTATTTACTCTACAGGAGGCACTGAAAAATTCATCAAAGAATTAGGAATTGCCGTAATTCCTGTAGAAGATGTCACCTCATATCCTTCTATTTTAGGAGGACGTGTAAAAACCTTACACC
The DNA here is from genome assembly GCF_042654525.1 of Geojedonia litorea. Taxonomy (NCBI): domain Bacteria; kingdom Pseudomonadati; phylum Bacteroidota; class Flavobacteriia; order Flavobacteriales; family Flavobacteriaceae; genus Geojedonia; species Geojedonia litorea. The sequence goes on along the minus strand of NZ_JBHSGP010000014.1, from coordinate 1,412,221 downwards.
CTAAAGTTTTTGGTGGTATTCTCAATAGACAACACAACGAAGGTGATGTTGCCGAACTTAAAGATTTTGATATTCCACAAATAGATTTAGTTATAGTGGATTTATATCCATTTGAAAAAACGGTGGCTTCTGGAGCAAGCAATCAGGATATTATTGAAAAAATAGATATTGGAGGTATTTCCCTAATTAGAGCAGCAGCCAAAAACTATGCTGATGTTATTTGTGTTTCTTCAGTGGATGATTATTCAGAATTTTTAGAGCTTTTAAAATCGAAAAACGGAGAAACTACCGAGGATGACAGAAAACATTTTGCAGCAAAAGCATTTAATGTGTCTTCGCATTATGATTCTGCAATCTTCAATTATTTTAATACCGATCATAATATTGCTTCCTTAAAAATAAGCGAAACTAAAGGTCAAGTATTGCGATATGGGGAGAACCCCCACCAAAAAGGCTTCTTCTTTGGTGATTTTGATGCAATGTTTACCAAACTTCATGGTAAGGAATTAAGCTATAATAATTTACTGGATGTTGATGCGGCAGTGAATTTAATTAATGAGTTCAAGGGTGAAGCTCCAACTTTTGCCATTTTAAAACATAATAATGCCTGTGGTTTTGCGCAAAGAAATTCTATACAACAAGCCTACAAAGATGCTCTTGCTGGCGATCCTGTTTCTGCATTTGGAGGTATTTTAATTAGTAATACTGAAATTGATAAAGCAACCGCAGAAGATATCCATAGCCTTTTTTGTGAAGTGGTTATTGCACCATCGTTTTCTGATGATGCTTTAGAAATTTTAACCGGAAAGAAAAATCGTATTCTTCTAATTTTAAAAGACACAGAACTTGCTCAAACTACAGTTAGAACTTGTTTAAATGGTGTTTTGGTACAAGATCGTGATTCTATTACTGATGCTATTGAACATTTGTCATATACCACAAACAATAAACCTTCTCAAAACGAGTTAGAAGACTTAATATTCGCTTCCAAAATTTGTAAGCACACCAAATCTAATACGATCGTGTTAGTGAAGGATCGACAGTTGTGTGCTAGTGGAACAGGTCAAACAAGCCGTGTAGATGCCCTAAACCAGGCCATTCACAAGGCGCAATCATTTAGTTTTGATTTAAATGGTGCAGTTATGGCAAGCGACGCCTTTTTTCCGTTTCCAGATTGTGTTGAAATTGCTAAAAAGGCTGGAATTACAGCAGTAATTCAACCAGGAGGTTCTATAAAAGATCAATTGAGTATCGATTATTGTAACCAGAATAACTTGGCTATGGTATTTACAGGCACACGTCATTTTAAACATTAATATTTCAGCGAAAACGGAAATCTCACAAATACCAATTGTAATCAAAAAAAATATGATTACTTATATTATCGAATATATTTATCAACTTTTATTACATTTACAACAACAACTATAAACCAATTAGTATCAACCTACATAATCAATAACAGCACATGGGATTTTTTGATTTCTTAACAGAAGAAATAGCCATAGATTTAGGAACAGCAAACACGCTTATTATTCATAACGACAAAGTTGTCGTTGATAGTCCCTCCATTGTTGCTAGAGACCGAATTTCAGGAAAAATAATAGCCGTAGGGAAGGAAGCCAGCATGATGCAAGGTAAAACCCACGAGAATATTAAAACAATCCGTCCATTAAAGGATGGTGTAATTGCAGATTTTGATGCAAGTGAACAAATGATTAATTTGTTTATCAAAAACATACCTGCGTTAAAAAAGAAATTGTTCACACCTGCCTTACGAATGGTGGTTTGTATACCCTCTGGAATTACAGAAGTAGAAATGCGCGCTGTTAAAGAATCCTGCGAACGCGTGAATGGTAAAGAAGTTTATTTGATTCATGAACCAATGGCAGCAGCAATTGGTATTGGGATTGATATTATGCAACCAAAAGGTAATATGATTGTTGATATTGGAGGTGGAACCACAGAAATAGCGGTCATTGCTCTTGGAGGTATTGTATGTGATAAATCGGTTAAAGTTGCAGGTGATGTCTTTACTAATGATATCATTTACTATATGCGTACGCAACACAATCTCTATGTTGGCGATAGAACTGCTGAAAAAATTAAAATACAAATTGGTGCGGCGACTGAAGATTTAGAGCTTCCACCTGATGAAATGAGTGTTCAGGGTCGTGACCTGTTGACAGGAAAACCCAAACAAGTTCAAATTTCGTATAGAGAAATTGCTAAAGCTTTAGATAAATCTATTTTACGTGTAGAAGATTCGGTCATGGAAACCCTATCTCAAACACCACCCGAACTAGCCGCCGATATTTACAACACTGGAATTTACCTTGCTGGAGGAGGATCAATGTTACGTGGCCTTGATAAACGATTGTCTCAAAAAACAGATTTACCAGTATATATTGCCGAAGACCCTCTACGTGCGGTGGTTAGGGGTACTGGGATTGTACTTAAAAACCTTCAAAAGTTTAAAAGTGTACTGATAAAATAATAAACTCTAATGCAACAAATCGTAAATTTTGTTATACGAAACAAAACGTTTCTTTTGTTTTTGTTGCTATTTTGTGTCTCTTTGGGTTTAACCATTCAATCACATTCTTACCACAAAAGCAAGTTTATTAATTCAGCGAACTTTCTTTCAGGAGGAATTTACAATACTACTAGCAACATCAGAGCTTATTTTAGTTTGAAAAAGCAAAATGAGGTTTTAATTGACGAGAATAAAAGGTTAAAATCTATACTTTTTAATTCAGATCAACATGAAGTAGATAATTCAGCATTAGACAGCACTATTGATTTTAATTTCAAATTCAATTCGGCAAATGTTATAAAAAACAGCTATGCTGCTAGTAAAAATTATTTAACTATTGATAAAGGTCAAAACGACAGTATTGTACAGGATTTAGGTGTTATTACTTCCAAAGGAATTGTAGGTATAATAGATAAGGCTTCAAGCAATTACGCTAGAATTCTTTCTATTTTAAATACAAAAAGCAGAATAAACGCGCAACTTAAATCAACTGACCATATTGGCTCCTTAACCTGGAACGCAAAATCTCCAGAATTTGTTCAGCTTATTGATATCTCAAAATTTGCTCCAGTCCGAAAAGGTGATACCATAATTACTGGAGGACAATCCTCAATTTTCCCTAAAGGCATATTAATTGGTCTAATCGATTCGTATACATTGGATGCTAGTGGAGACACTTATACCGTCAATGTCAAATTGTTTAATGACATGACTAATATAGGTCATGTGTATATTATAAAAAATAAGGATTTCAACGAAATCAGATCCTTACAAAATCAAAGAGATGAATAGAACAACTATCAACACGATTTTTGAGTTTTTAGCCCTTGTTCTTGCTCAAGTTTTAATCTTAAACAACATCAATTTTTTAGGGTATATAAGCCCTTATTTGTATATCTTATTCATCATTCTATATCCTGTAAAAAACAATAGGACGCTGTTCGTTTTTTTAAGTTTTTTATTGGGATTAAGTATCGATTTATTTACTGACTCTGGTGGTGTTCATGCAGGAGCTAGCGTTTTCATTGCCTTTATTAGACCACCCATATTAAAATTTTCATTTGGAATGGTTTACGAATATCAAACTATAAAATTTTCTCAAACAGAATTTGGAAATCGATTTATTTATATTTCAATACTTACTGTAATTCATCATTTTATTATGTTTTCTCTTGAGATTTTTAACATCTCTAGCATAATTTTGATACTTCAAAAAACGTTATTTTCAAGTATATTTACTATACTTTTATGTTTAATAACAATAATATTATTTAGCAAAAAGCCTCGATGAGAAAACTACTTTTATTTTCAATAATAATAAGTGTAGGAATCATTTTTATTGGCCGATTGTTTTACTTACAGGTTTATAATCAAACTGCTTATGACCCTTATGAAGACAATGCCATTAGAAAGGTTTATGATTACCCAAAACGCGGTTACGTGTACGACCGCAATGGGAATTTATTGGTTGCGAATCAACCGTCGTATGATGTCATGGTGGTTCCAAGAGAGGTAAAGCCATTAGATACCATTGAGTTTTGTAATTTAGTTAAAATAACCATAGAAGATTTTAAGACCATTTATGAAAAGGCGTATCGATATTCACCTCGATTACCTTCAGTATTTGTGCCTCAACTCTCTAAGGAAGACTATGCGGTTCTGCAAGAGAAAATGCGTAAGTTTCAAGGGTTTTATATTCAAAAACGAACATTAAGAGATTATCAAACTACAATTGGCGCCAATGTTTTAGGTGATATTGGTGAAGTTAGTGTGGCTACAATTGAAAGAAATCCCTATTACAAAATGGGCGACTTAATTGGAAAACAAGGTGTAGAAGCCTCATACGAAGATATTCTAAGAGGTGAAAAAGGGATAAAGTTTATTCAAAAAGATAGGTTCAATCGCGATATAGGACCTTTTAAGAATGGTATTTATGATACACTACCAAAACCTGGGAAGGATATCACTATAACAATTGATGCCCAACTCCAGGAATATGGTGAACTTTTGATGAAAAATAAACGAGGTGGTATTATAGCCATTGAGCCAAGTACTGGCGAAATTTTAGCTATGGTCTCTGGCCCAAGTTATAATCCTAATTTATTGGTTGGTAGAGACCGCTCTAAAAATTATTCAAAAATGCATTATGACACTATTGCTAAGCCTCTATATGACAGAAGTTTATTAGCGCAATATCCACCTGGCTCTCCGTTTAAGGTGATTAATGCTTTAATTGGTTTACAGGAAAACGTAGTCACAACTCAAGAACGATTTTCGTGTCGTATGGGTTATTATTTAGGAAGCAGACGATTAACCGGATGCCATCATCACGCGAGTCCCTTAAGTATGAATGATGGTATTGCTCAATCTTGTAATGCGTATTTTGTTAATGTTTATCGCCGTATAGTAGACAAATATAAAGATCCAGCCAAAGGCATGAACACATGGAGTGAACATGCAAAAAGTTTTGGCCTTGGGAACTTTTTAAATAATGATTTATTTGTTGGAAGACAAGGTCGCATCCCTAATGGTGATTATTATGATAGAGCCTATGGAAAAGGTCGTTGGGGCTCAACTTATATAGTATCTAATGCCATTGGCCAAGGTGAAGTTGAGGCCACGCCAATTCAACTAGCAAATATGGCAGCTGCAATTGCTAACCGGGGCTATTATTACACCCCTCATATTATCAAAAAAATTGAAGGAGACACCATTCCTTCAGCCTATAAAATACCAAATTATACCACAATAGATAAAGAATACTTTGAGCCAGTGATACAAGGTATGTTTGATGTTTATAATAAAGGTACGGCTTCTACCTTAAGAGTTCCAGACATAGAAATATGTGGTAAAACTGGAACTGCTGAAAATTTCATAAAAATTAATGGCGTAAAAACTCAATTGACCGATCATTCCATTTTTGTAGCTTTTGCCCCTAAAGATAACCCTAAAATTGCCATTGCAGTATTTGTTGAAAATGGCTATTGGGGTAGTCGATTTGCAGGTAGAATGGCCAGTTTAATGATTGAAAAATATTTAAAAGGTTATATTACCAGAACCGATATGGAAAATTGGATTTTATCACATAGTTTAGAAAATGAATATGCCAAACCCTATTCTGGTAAACCTTTTGGGATTAATCGTGAAACTGCCTTACAAGTTGTAGAATACGAAAAACCAAAAGAGCATACTCCTAATAAAAACCAAAACGAACGTAATCAATAATGTTCAAAGAAAACCAAAGAAGCCTAAAATTTGATTGGATTACCATTGCACTATTTTTGATGCTAGTAGGTTTTGGATGGCTAAATATAATTTCGGCGTCCCATACCGGTGAAATGTTTAGCTATTTTGATATGAACCAGCGCTATGGTAAGCAGCTTGTATTCATAATTCTTACTTTGGTGCTTATTGTTATAATTTTATCAATTGAGGCCAAATTTTATGAACGGTTTTCAAGTGTGATTTATATAGTGTCTATATTATCACTCATTGGGTTATTTATATTCGGAAAAAACATCAACGGAGCAACATCTTGGTATGCGATTGGAAGTATGACTCTGCAACCTAGTGAATTTGCAAAGTTTGCAACCTCTCTGGCTGTAGCTAAACATATTAGTGATATTCAAACCAATATGAAATCACTTCAAGACCAGATCAAAACCGTTGTACTTATTTCATTACCAGCAATTTTAATTTTATTACAAAATGATGCTGGGAGCACCATTGTTTATGCTGCATTTTTCTTTGTGTTTTATAGAGAAGGTCTACAACAGGTGTATTTAATTCTGGCAGCCATTGTGATTTTACTTTCAGTGGTTACTTTAAAATTTGGGGTATTATCAGCCGTCGGGCTCTCTGCAATTATAATCTTTGGTTTCTACGTCTTAAAAAAGAAACGACGGCCACTTATTATTCAGTCTATTGCTATTTTATTGCTTTGCGTAGGATTCTCATTTGGAGTCAAATTATTTTACGAAAACATCTTAAAAGCACATCAAAAAGATCGAATTAGTCTATGGCTACGATTGGAAAAAGACCCGCAAAAATTGGCCGAAATGAAGAAAACTATTCTTTACAACCTCAATGAATCTGAAAAGGCAATTAGTTCTGGAGGGTTAACAGGAAAAGGCTTTTTGGAAGGCACACGTACCACAGGGAAGTTTGTACCAGAACAAGATACCGATTACATTTTTAGCACAGTTGGTGAAGAATGGGGATTTATGGGCAGTGCCCTAGTTGTAATCCTATTTGTTGCGCTTCTTATAAGGATATTATATTTAGCCGAAGCCCAAAAAAGTCATTTCAGTCGGGTTTATGGCTATTGTGTGGCATCCATTTTATTCATCCATTTTATGATAAATACAGGAATGGTTATGGGTTTGATTCCAACGGTGGGCATACCTCTTCCTTTTTTTAGCTATGGTGGATCAAGTTTGTGGGGCTTTACAATTTTACTGTTTATTTTTGTAAAACTCGATGCGAATAAGGTTAATGATTGGTAAAATAATCTCTTAACCAATATTCTCAATATTCTCGCATTAGGCTTTATTTTAAACTGGCTAAACTAGATTTTAGCGTTTCAATTTTGGCCAAAGCATCCGCTTCCTTTTTACGTTCCATTTCAATGACTTGAGCTGGCGCATTATTTACGAAACGCTCATTGGATAACTTACCTCTAACCGATTTTAAAAATCCTTCTGTATAATTTAATTCTTCCGTGATTTTCTTAATCTCTTCTTCCACATTTATCGCTCCTGAAATAGGAATAAAGTACTCATTAGACTGAACCCTGAAGGTTAAAGCACCTTCAACAGCATCATCAACTGCTTCCATTTTGGAAATGTTACCAAGTTTTATGATGACCTCATCAAAAGATGATGCTAGGTTCTCATTATTTAAAACCGAAAGCTCAATAGTTTCTTTAAATGAAATATTCTTTTCCTTTCTAATATTTCTGATTCCAGAAACAACCTCCTTAACCATTTCAAAATCGGCAATCAATTGGCCATCAAAGGATTCAATTAAAGGATATTGCGCAATAATAAGCGCTTGATCTGGGGTTCGCTCTGAAATATGTTGCCAAATCTCCTCAGTAAGGAATGGCATAAAGGGATGAAGTATTTTCAGATTATTCTCAAGAATACTAATGATGTCTTTATAGGTTTTGCTGTCTATAGGCTGCTGATAACCTGGCTTAACGATTTCCAATAGCCATGAAGCGAAATCATCCCAAACCAACTTATACATAGCCATTAATGCATCTGATAGCCTAAATTTACTGTAGTGATCTTCTATTTCGGCCAAGGTGCTTTGAAATTTCGATTGGTACCAATTAATGGCAACCCTTGAGGATTCTGGTTGGCTAGTATCAGCTACTTCCCAACCTTTTATAAGCCTAAACGCATTCCATATTTTATTGGCAAAACCTTTACCTTGTTGGCATAAATCTTCATCAAACATTAGGTCGTTCCCAGCGGCTGAGCTCAATAGAAGTCCAACACGAACACCATCGGCACCATAATCTTCTATGAGTTTTAAAGCATCAGGCGAATTGCCTAAGGACTTGCTCATTTTTCGGCGTTGCTTGTCACGCACCAAGCCCGTTAAATAAACATTGCTAAATGGTTTCTGTCCTTTATATTCATAACCTGCAATAATCATTCTCGCTACCCAAAAAAACAAAATATCGGGTCCAGTAACTAGATCGTTTGTAGGATAGTAATAATTGACTTCTGCGTTATTAGGATTTCTAATACCGTCAAAAACACTTATAGGCCATAACCAAGACGAAAACCAAGTGTCTACAACATCGGTTTCCTGACGAAGATCAGTCGAATTTAAATTTGGATTGTTAGTTTTTTGCTGTGCTAATTTTACGGCTTCTTCAATGGATAGTGCAACGACAAAATCTTCTTTTCCATCGCCATAATAATACGCAGGAATTTGCTGTCCCCAGCGCAATTGCCGTGAGATATTCCAATCCCTGATGTTTTCCATCCAATGGCGATAGGTATTGTTAAAGCGTTTTGGAAAAAGTTTTATTTCTTCGTCTTCCAAAACAGCTTTAAGTGCCGGTTTGGATAATTTTTCCATGCTTAAAAACCATTGATCAGAGAGTCTTGGCTCAATTACGGCTTTGGTGCGTTCGCTTGTACCAACTTTATGCGTAAGGTCTTCGATTTTTACCAAAAGCCCCATATCTAACAACTCTTTGGCCACATCTGTACGTGCGACTTCTCTTGATTTTCCTTGGTGATGGAGACCAAAACTATTTAATGTCGCATCTTCATTAAGAACATCCACAACTTCTAATTGATGCCTATCACCTATTTCTTTGTCATTAACATCATGCGCCGGAGTAATCTTTAAACAGCCAGTACCAAATTCAATATCCACATAATCATCAGCAATGATTGGCACAACTCTATTACAAATGGGTACAATTACGTTTTTACCTATGAGGTTTGTAAATCGTTCATCATTAGGATTCACACAAACGGCGGTGTCACCTAAAATAGTTTCAGGACGAGTTGTTGCAATGGTTACAAAGCCATCTTCTCCTTCTATTTTATATTTAACGTAATACAGTTTATCTGTTCGTTCAATATGTATAACTTCTTCATCAGATAAGGTAGTTTTTGCTTCAGGATCCCAATTGACCATTCTATACCCACGATAAATGAATCCTTTGTGATATAAATCAACAAAAACTTTGATTACAGCTTCACTCATGTCATCATCCATAGTGAATTTGGTACGATCCCAATCACATGAACACCCTAACTTTTTTAATTGTTCTAGGATTACACCACCATATTGATGCGTCCATTCCCATGCATGCTTTAAAAATTCGTCGCGGGACAAATCATTTTTCTCAATACCTTGCTCCTTAAGTTTAGCTACAACTTTAGCTTCAGTAGCTATGGACGCATGGTCAGTACCTGGCACCCAGCATGCATTTTTTCCTTGTAGTCGCGCTCTTCTTATCAACACATCTTGAATAGTATTATTGAGCATATGACCCATATGCAACACGCCTGTCACATTAGGTGGAGGAATAACAATAGTATATGGCTCTCTATGGTCTGGTTTAGAATGAAAATACTTGTTCTTCATCCAATAGTCATACCACTTGTTTTCTACATTTGATGCTACATATTTTGCCGGAATTTGCATGCTTTGGTATTGTTTTTGTATAATGACTGACAAAAGTACTTATATTTCTTTTTTTGCGAAATTATTGAGCCAAATATTAAGTAGAAAGCGTATATATTATGTTATTAAAATGGTCATACGTCTAATTAATTTTGCAAAAAGCCAAAAAGTAAGTAGTTTTGATTAAATCAATTTAAAATTAAAGTGATGAAAAATGTAATGATAATGTTATTCGTAGGCTTCTTAAGTCTTGGAGTATTTGCTCAAGAAAAAGTTGCTAAAATCGAGTTTAAAACAGATACCATTGATTATGGTACCATTGAAAAAGGTTCTGATGGTCTTCGTGTTTTTGAATTTACAAATACAGGAAATGCACCGTTAATTATATCAAGTGTTAAATCAACTTGCGGATGCACGGTGCCTAAAAAACCAGAAGCTCCTATTATGCCAGGTGAAACTGGGCAAATTGAAGTAAAGTATGATACTAATAGAGTAAACCCAATTAGAAAAACAATTACGGTTATTTCTAATGCCGATACACCAACGGTGGCCTTAAAAATAAAGGGTGTTGTTGTTGACTCCAATAACTCAAGTGTACTGGAAAAGAAGGGTAAAAGCGTAATTGAACAATAGAAATTAATTTGAAAATACTTAAAAGCTTCCCAATTGGGAAGCTTTTTTATTTTAGTGGGTCCTCCAATGTGAATTGAAATGTATAAGGAATAAAATCCCTTTCTATCCTAATTTTTAATCGTTTTCCTTCGCCAGCTCTAAAAAAATGATTGACTTCTTGTAGTGACAAAGTATGTACCTCTTTATTATTGATGGAAATAATAACATCATCCAACATAAGACCCGAAAGCTCTGCTGGGGAACCTTTTCGCAATTCCACAATTCTATAAGCTGGTTTTAAATTGTATCGAAACGTTTCCACCAAATTAATTACAGTATTATCTTCATTGGACCTTCCAAAATTATCATAGGATTTATTGCTATGCTTCTCTCTGACTACCCTAACACCATCCTGTTCAAGTACAATTCCGCTCATATTGTAATGAAATGCGTTTCTAAAATTCCCATTTTTTTTGAGGGTTATTCTAGCACTTCGATAATCCATAATTATATTAAATCGTTTTAATATCTCACCAGCTATACTCCCGTTTCGTTCTTGATGCTTTCGCGCATAACTGATTGAGGTAGAATCAGGAAAAGCTACATTGACCTTTTTAAATTCAAAACTTTTTAAATTAAATGAACTTACACGAGATCGTTTACCATAAACATTACCACTTAAGCCTTTGCCTAAAAAATCAACAAAATACTTATTGTGATGAGTACTCAATCCTAAATTGTCATCTTCAAAAAGCCATAGCGCATCACTGCTACCTGTATCAATAAGAAGTTTCACTGGAATTTTTGATGAATCTAAAGTCACTTCACCTTCCATGTAAGGTTTGTTATTGTAAAAGGATAGATTAAACGCTTCGCACTTTTTGCAATCTTTATACTTATAGGTCTCTGGCCTGTGAAGTTTTAAATATTTCGATTTATAGTTAATTTCAACAACAAAATCCTTAAATAAATCAAATCCTATAATACCATGAACGGGCACTCCTAGCCTTGGCGTAAAATTTATTAAATCATCAAATACCACATAAATATCTTGATTGATGTTAATTGCTTTACCTATTTTAAAAAAGTTTTTCCTAGACTTTACAGCTTCTATAGGTTCTCCACCTCCGAGCCCTCTCAAATAAATAGTTTCTATTTGATTAATCTGCAAGGAGTCTGTATTAGTTATATTGAACAATATAGGCTTACTCACTCCAGAATCAACAAGAAACGAAAGTTCGACACCATTGATCTCCACAGGAATAATGATCAAATTATCAATAAGTTGAAATCTTATCTTATCACTGTTAGCTCGTGGCAAACTAAATTTACTTTGACTATAGCCAATAACGTTAAACGTTATTGAAATCAAAAGAAAAATAAGAAGGTTTTTATTTGTCATAAAAATCTAGTGTTACAACAATTTACAAATCTTTGTTACAACTAAATTTTTTGCCTGTGTTTTTTAAATAAACTTTAAGATAATTTTCGGAACTTTGCTTGATAAATTTGAAGTAATGCCAAAAATTTCCAAAAAAGGGTTGTTAATGCCCGAATCTCCCATACGAAAATTAGTACCATACGCCGAAGCTGCCTATAAACAAGGTAAAACTGTTTATCATTTAAATATTGGGCAGCCTGACATAAAAACACCAGAAGTTGCTCTAGACGCTGTAAAAATACATTCATTAGATATTTTGGCATATTCGCGCTCTGAAGGTTCAGAAGATTATAGAAAAAAAATTGCAGGGTATTATTCTAAAAACAATATTGACGTTACTCATGACGAAATTATTGTAACTACAGGAGGTAGTGAAGCCTTGCTTTTTGCATTCGGAAGTATTATGGATACTGATGATGAAATCATAATTCCTGAACCATTTTATGCAAATTACAATGGATTTTCAACAGCATCTGGTGTAAACGTGGTTCCTGTTATCTCTAAAATCGAAGACAATTTTGCCTTACCGCCAATTGAGGAATTTGAAAAACTCATTACCCCTAAAACCAAGGCCATACTAATTTGCAACCCAGGCAATCCAACTGGCTATTTATATTCCAAAGAAGAAATCAAAAAGCTCGCAAAAATTGTTAAAAAGCACGATTTATTCCTTATTGCTGATGAAGTTTATAGAGAATTTGTCTATGATGGTAAAGAGTTTTATTCTATCATGCAGGAAGAAAGTTTAAAAGATCACGCTATTATGATTGATTCTGTATCTAAACGTTATAGCATGTGTGGGGCACGAATAGGCTATTTGGTTTCAAGAAATAAAGACGTCATAAAAACAGCTCTAAAGTTTGCACAAGCGCGCTTAAGCCCTCCAACTTTGGCACAAATTGCCAGTGAAGCAGCATTAAATACACCTCAAAGTTATTTTGACGAAGTCATTGACGAATATGTGTTACGACGAAACATACTTATCTCTGAACTTGAGAAAATTGAAGGATTAAGAGTGGCTAAACCTAATGGAGCGTTTTATTGTATAGCAGAACTACCAGTAAAAAATGCAGATAACTTTGCGCAATGGCTTCTCGAAAAATTTGATGTCAATGGTGAAACCATTATGGTTGCTCCAGCCGCAGGGTTTTACTCTACTCCAGGAGTTGGACTCAATCAAATAAGAATTGCTTATGTTCTTAATAAGGAAAGTCTTAAAAAATCAGTTGCCATTTTAAAGGAAGCATTAAACGTCTATAAAGATTAATGCACATTCAACACAACATATCTTTAAAACCCTACAACACTTTTGGTATTGATGTTAATGCCAAACATTTTGTATCGGTGCAATCATTAAAGGATTTACAAGAGGTTTTAAGTTTGAAAGCTTATCCTAATAAATTCATTTTAGGTGGCGGGAGTAACATGCTGCTTACCCAAGATATTGAAGCATTAGTTATTCAAATTGATTTAAAAGGTATCGATGTTGTTTCTCAAGACAATGACCATGTCGTTGTTAAAGCTAATGCAGGTGAAAATTGGCATGAATTCGTTTTATGGTGCTTACAGCATAATTATGGAGGTATCGAAAACCTGTCACTCATACCAGGTAATGTTGGTAGCGCTCCAATTCAAAATATAGGTGCCTATGGGGTTGAACTTAAAGATGTTTTTGTTTCGTGTGAAGCAATTGACCTAAAAACCCTCTCATTACAGACTTTTGAAAAATCAGATTGTCAGTTTGATTATAGAGAGTCTATTTTTAAACAAAAGTTAAAAGACAAACTTATTATAACTAGCGTTACCCTTAAGCTCACAGCAACAAACCACAAATTGAATACAGATTATGGCGCAATAACCAGTCAACTGCAAGAATACAACATTACTAAACCATCCATTCAAGATATTTCTAAAGCTGTTATTGCCATTCGTCAAAGTAAATTACCCGACCCTAAAGAGATAGGTAACAGTGGTAGCTTTTTTAAAAATCCTGTTATTAGCAAAACTCAATTTGAAGAGTTAAAAACACAGTTTCCTAGTATTCCAAGTTATGAAGTATCTCCAACCGAAATTAAAATCCCGGCAGGATGGCTAATTGAACACGCTGGTTTTAAAGGTAAAACCTTGGGAAATTTTGGCGTACATAAAAAACAAGCTTTAGTACTAGTAAATTATGGTGGTGCTAAAGGTCAAGAGATACTAAATTTGGCAAGACTCATCCAAAAAACAGTGTTTAAAATTTTCAATGTTTCAATTGAAACCGAAGTTAATATCATCTAATTTAAACTGATTTTAGTTTCAAATTAGTCTTCAAACAATGAAAATCATTAATTAAATAAGGCTTAAAACAATTTAATGAAATTTAAAATTGACAAAATATTAGTAATTTTACCATCCTAACTATTTGAACAATTTAATTGAGCTTGTAATTTATTCTAGTGTATTTACGTTGTTAAAAACTAAACTTTAAACTTTTGAGCACGTCTTTAGAACAAAACATTGTTCAGCTTCTTGAAAAAGCTGACAATCGGGCGCTTAATCTGCTTTACGAAAATTATGCTGATTCGTTATACGGTGTTATTTTACAAGTGACCAAAAACGAAGAATTAGCACAAGATGCACTTCAAGAAACCTTTGTAAAGGTTTGGAAAAATTCAAAAAAATACGATTCAAAAAAAGCCAAGCTTTTCACTTGGTTATATAGAATTGCAAAAAATACTGCCATAGATAAATTACGAAGTTTTAATAATAGATTTGAGAAAGAAGTCCAAATTGAAAAATCAAACGTATATATTCTACCAACATCAAACTTAAATCAGGATGTTTTAGATTTAAGAGATCATGTTGGGCAGTTGGACGATAAGTACCAAATTGTGTTAAAAGCTCTCTTTTTTGAGGGCATGACACAACAGGAAGCCAGCGAAGAGCTAGATATCCCACTTGGTACAATTAAGTCCAGATTAAAAATTGGGTTGAGAGAACTTAAGAAAGTTTATCACCATTAAATGTTGAAAATAATGGAACAAAAGCTACATATCTTTTTACAATCGGGCCTACTCGAGAAATATGTTTTAGGCTCAACCACTCCTAAAGAAAATTTAGAAGTTGAACATTTTATTTCTTGTTATCCTGAAGTTGAAGCAGAATATAATTTACTTCAGACTAATTTAGAAATCATGGCTAAAGCAAATGCCGTTGAAGCTCCAAGATTTATTTTAGACGACATTTTAGAAGCTATAAAGGAAGAAACTCCCTCTACAGAAAATAAGCAAGTTATCCAATTACAGCCTCAAAATTCAAAGACACCTTGGTATAGCATTGCTGCTAGTGCAGCCGCAATTATTTTTGCCGTTACTGCTTTTATGTTATTTCAGTATAATAAAGATTTGGTAAGGGAAAATCAAGTTGTAGTAGACGAAATTTTTGACTTAAGAAGCGATATAGAAAAGAATAATAGCAAATTGGACGATGTGATGAGACAGTTTATGAAACTGAACAATCCTGAAACCGAGAAATATGTATTGAGAGGGAATGCTAGAGCGAAAAACCTTAAAACCGTTGCCTATATAAATGCAGTTGACAAGACGTCAATGATTGATGTTGTTGAATTGCCTCAACTTCCTGAAAACCAAACCTACCAAATTTGGGCCGAATTACAAGATAAAATGGTCAATCTTGGCATTTTAGATGCCTCTAGCAAAAAGCTACAATCTATACCTTATATGGAGAATGCATTAGGGTTAAGTATTACCATTGAACCAAAAAACAGTTTGGCAAACAGGGCAACAGCCGAAAATGAGGTTGCTGAAATTACACTAAAGACTAATCAATAAAAGTAAAACAGAGCATAATTTAAAAACCACTTAAACTAATTAAGTGGTTTTTTTATTGTAAAATCTTAAATATAAAATTCTGCTAAAAACAGTATCTTTGCACAAATATTTTTTAATGAAACTTCTACTAATTACTTTAATTCTTCTTGGTTTAGGCATTGCGGGAATTGCAATTAAACTTTGGGCAAAAAAGGATGGCAAATTTGCCGGTACGTGTGCGAGCCAAAACCCTATGCTTAATAAAGAAGGTGAAGCTTGTGGCTTTTGTGGCAAGACACCTGATCAATTTGAAAACTGTAACGAACCTCAACACTCTTAACGGCAAATGCTTATTGTTGATGTTTTACTCTACACCTTTATAGTTGTTGTTAGCATACAAATTATTTATTACCTCTTAATTTTTGGCAAGTTTTCCTTTGGTAATGAAAAAAAACGCCATTTAGCCAAAAACATCTCTGTTTCAGTTATAATTTGCGCAAAAAACGAAGCAAAGAATTTAAAACGCTTATTACCTTTAATCATTGGTCAAGACTATCATAGTTTTGAAATCGTACTCATAAACGATGGCTCAACGGACAAAACGCTTAAAGTGATGGAGCGCTTCAAAGCATTACATGACAACATAAAAATTGTTAATGTTAAAAATATTGAGGTGTTTTGGGGAAATAAAAAGTATGCATTGACTTTAGGTATAAAAGCTGCAACCCATGATTTTTTATTGTTCACAGATGCTGATTGCGAACCACTTTCAAAATATTGGATACGCGATATGAGCAAGCACTTTACTTCAACAAAGTCAATAGTTTTAGGTTATGGTGCTTATAAAAAGGTTAAAAATTCTGGTCTGAATAAACTTATTCGTTTTGAAACTTTATTAACTGCTACTCAATACTTTTCATATGCTCAAATAGGTTTAGCTTATATGGGAGTTGGGAGAAATTTAGCCTATCGTAGAGAATTGTTTTTTAATGCCAATGGGTTCATGAATCATATGCATTTAAAATCTGGTGATGATGATCTTTTTGTAAATCAGATTGCAACTAAAGACAATACTACAATATGTATGACCCCAAACAGCTTTACTGAATCTGTTCCAAAACAAACTTTTAAACAATGGATACTTCAAAAACGGAGACATATTAGTACAGCTAAATATTATAAGCTAAAGCACAAAATACTGTTAGGAGTTTTCTATGTTTCTCAAATCTTATTCTATATCTTATCACCACTCTTATTGGTTGTCTCTTCGCTTTGGGAACTAATTACCATACTCATATTACTCCGTTTTATTTCGGCTTATATGAGTCTAGGTCTTGCTTCTAAAAAGCTAAAAGAATCTGATTTAATTCCATTTTTTCCTTTTCTGGAAGTCGCAATTATTAGTGTACAATTCTTTATATTTATAAAAAATATCCTATCAAAACCATTGCATTGGAAGTAAAAACAGCTATTGAAAAAGCTAAAAACAATGAACAAACGGCGTTCAACTATTTATTGGACACCTTCTGGAACGATGTCTATGGGTTTCAACTTAAGCGCACCGAAAATGAAAATGATGCCGAAGATATTACCATTCAAACCTTTTCAAAAGCATTTGATAAAATTCATACTTACAACCCCGAGTACGAGTTTAAAACATGGTTGATTACCATTTCAAAAAACTTGCATATCGATTTAGTTCGAAAAAGAAAATCGTCTATATCAAATACTGTAAATACAAGAGATAATGATGAATATCACCAAATTATGGACGAGTCTCCTTCAGCCGAAGACAACATCATTACCCAGCAAAATCTCGCTAAATTGTTAAAAGACATCAAAAAATTAAAACCTCACTATCAAGAAGTTATAAACTTAAGATATTTTCAGGAATTGAGTTACCAGGAAATTTCAGACCAACTTAATGAGCCCATGAGCAATGTTAAAGTTAAATTGTTAAGAGCCAAAAAACTACTGGCCGAAATTATAAAGAAAACATAATGCCATTCGATTTTAAAAAATTAGGTCCAGGGTTACTATTTGCAGGTGCTGCAATTGGTGTTTCACATTTGGTACAATCTACCAGAGCTGGTGCTGATTTTGGATTTGGTTTAGTTTGGGCTTTGATATTAGTCAATCTTTTTAAATATCCCTTTTTTCAATTTGGACCACGTTATGCCATGGCAACAGGAGAAACTCTTTTGGATGGCTATAAAAAACTAGGTAAAGGAATTTTGATCGCATACTTTATAATAACCTTTGCCACCATGTTTACTATACAAACTGCGGTAACCATAGTAACTGCGGGTTTGGCTTCATCATTATTTGGTAATCTGATTTCGGTACAATCATGGACAGTAATTATTTTAATCATTTGTTTTATAATTCTTATTAAAGGGCGCTATAACCTCTTGGATAAACTTATGAAAATTATAATAATCACTTTAACTATAAGCACCATAATTGCAGTAATATTAGCAATCACAAAGGCTACTCAAATTACTAATTTCACCCAGGTCTTGCCAAAAAACACACTCGAAATAGGTTTTTTGATTGCCTTTATGGGTTGGATGCCAGCTCCATTAGACATTTCTGTATGGCATTCTTTATGGGCGATTGAAAAACAAAAAACGGAGTCTAATTTCAATACAAAATCTTGTTTGTTAGACTTTAATATTGGCTATATAGCTACGATTGTTCTTGGACTAGGCTTCATTGCTTTAGGTGCTTTAGTCATGTTTCAAAGCGGTGCAACTTTTAGTGCAAAAGCAGGTGAATTTGCAGACCAACTTATTAACATGTATACGCAAAGTCTAGGAAACTGGGCCTATATCATAATTGGTATTGCTGCCTTCACTACAATGTTCAGTACCACCTTAACAACATTAGATGCATCGCCACGTGCAATGGAAAAAACGTCCCATCTACTATTTGGTGATGTTTTAAAACGTGGATATTTGTTTTGGATTCTAATTCTAATCATTGGGACAATTATTATTTTCTTTTTTTTGGCTTCAGAAATGGGTTTACTCGTACAGGTTGCTACCGTTTTATCGTTTTTAACGGCACCGTTCTACGCTATTATTAATTACAGGTTAATGAGCAGTAAACATACGCCTAAAGAGTGGCAGCCTTCAACAGCCATGCATATTTTAAGTTGGTTTGGAATTTTATTTTTAATAGGATTCAGTATTTGGTTTCTATATACATTATAACATCGATTTACAATTATACTTTGTATCTTTGCCTTTGAAAATTTCTATGGAAATGAATTCAGAAACAGCGTCAAACATCTTACCTGAACGTCAAGCTAAACCTAAATGGCTTCGCGTAAAATTACCTACTGGTAAAAAATATACCGAGTTAAGAGGACTCGTTGATAAATACAAACTAAATACTATTTGTACTTCTGGAAGTTGCCCTAATATGGGTGAATGTTGGGGAGAAGGCACGGCTACATTTATGATCCTAGGCAATATCTGTACAAGGTCATGTGGCTTTTGCGGAGTTAAAACCGGAAGACCTGAATCGGTGGATTGGGATGAACCCGAAAAAGTAGCCCGTTCAATTAAAATAATGAATATCAAACATGCCGTTTTAACTAGCGTAGATAGGGACGATTTGAAAGATATGGGAAGTATTATGTGGGCTGAAACCGTAAAGGCAGTTAGACGTATGAACCCTGAAACAACCCTTGAAACACTTATTCCAGATTTTCAAGGTATTGAACATCATATTGACAGAATTATCAATGTTGCTCCTGAAGTCGTATCTCATAACATCGAAACAGTTCGTCGACTTACCCGTGAGGTAAGAATACAAGCCAAATATGATCGAAGTATGGGCGTTTTAAAATATTTGAAATCTCAAGGGCAAAGACGCACCAAATCTGGCATCATGCTAGGTTTAGGAGAAACCCGAGAAGAAGTGATTGAAACGCTTCATGACTTAAAAGCAAATGAGGTTGACGTAGTCACAATTGGTCAATACTTACAACCTAGTAAAAAACACCTACCAGTTAAACAATTTATTACTCCAGATCAATTTGATGAGTATAAACAAATTGGATTGGATTTAGGTTTTCGTCATGTAGAAAGTAGTGCTTTGGTAAGATCTTCATACAAAGCACAAAAACATATTAATTAATGATTAGGGTTGCTATTAATGGCTTCGGAAGAATAGGCAGACGTGTTTTTAGGCTTATTCTCGAAAGACCAGATATGCAAGTAGTGGCCATAAATGATATTGCCGATTCTAAAACGCTAGCACATTTATTAAAATATGATAGCATTCACGGTATTATTAAACATCAAATAGAGCATGATAACAACCATATCATAGTTGATGGTCGAAAAATCCCTTTACATCGCGAACTTCACCCTAATGCAATCAATTGGAAATCAAATGAAGTAGATTTTGTTGTAGAATCTTCTGGAAAATTTAAAAGCAAAGCAGATTTACAACATCATTTAGATAACGGAGCAAAACATGTTATTTTATCTGTACCTTCAGATGATGACTCTATACAAACCATTGTTTTAGGTGTTAATGACCATTTGTTAACAGGCCTAGAAACTATAGTTTCAAATGCCTCATGCACCACCAATAATGCAGCACCTATGATTGCCGTTGTGGATGAACTTTGTGGCGTTAAACAGGCCTATATTACTACTGTACATTCTTATACGACAGATCAAAGCCTACATGATCAACCACATAGGGATTTACGTCGTGCCAGAGCTGCAGGGCAATCTATAGTACCTACAACAACTGGAGCCGCTAAAGCTTTGACAAAAATATTCCCAAAACTTTCGGATGTAATTGGTGGTTGTGGTATTCGTGTTCCTGTACCTAATGGCTCATTAACCGATATAACCTTTAATGTTAGTAAAACCGTTTCCATACAAGATATTAACAATGCCTTTAAAAAAGCTGCACAAACTAAATTAAAAGGAATTTTAGAATATACTGAAGATCCCATAGTCTCTATTGATATTGTAGGAAATACCCATTCTTGCATTTTCGATTCTTTAATGACTTCGGTTATTGGAAACATGGTAAAAATAGTGGGTTGGTACGACAATGAAACTGGTTATTCATCAAGAATTTTAGAAATAATTTGCAATTTATCGGATAAATCACCACTTTTATCGAATAAATAATTATATTTGTCTAAATAAAGTGGCCTCAATATGTCCCAAATTAAGTATTACATAGTTGCTTTTTTATTAGGATTTTCTATGCTTCTATCCGCCCAGAATGGCGGAGAACAAGACGTAGACGTACTAAAAATGCGCATTGAAAATCAGATTACCCAAGCCAGTTTTGACATGGAACGCGGTAATTATTTTAATGCTAAAGACAATCTTGAAAAAGCTCTTGAAATTGCCATTCAAATAAATGATAAGGTAGAACAAGGCATTATTTATGCAAAGATTGCTAATCTACAATTCATTGTTGAAGAAACTGATAATGCTATTGTTTCCCTTACGAGAGCAGCAGGTATACAGCGCGAAATTAACGACTATGGTAATCTTGCTATCACATACAACATTAGTGGTATTATTTATGCAAGCAAGAAAGAATATCAAACGGCTTTAGATTATTTCAATTCTGCAAAAACTAAATTTGAAGAAGAAAATCTAGAAGAATTTATTCCCGAAGTTTGCCTAAATGAAGCAAAAGTTTATATCAAAATAAATGATTATAAAACCGCAAAAGCTTCTCTTGAAAAAACCATTCTTTTATCAAAAAAACATAACCAACCTCGAGTTTTAAGTAGTGCATTAATAAATTCCGGCAAAGTGATGCACCACTTAAATAATACCGAGATGGCCCTTTCTATGGCAAAAGAAGGTATGGAAATAGCTAAAACAAATAATCTTACAGAAAATATTAATGAGAGCTATTTAACCTTAAGTGATATTTATCAAAAATCTGAAAATTTTCAATTGGCTAATGAATATTTAAGAAAACATATTACATTATCTGATTCACTATTAAATATTAAAAGGGAAAATCTTTCGCCTGAAAAAAGAGCACAGTATTTAAATAAATACAACAATGATAATTACCAAGAACTTAAGACAAAAGTAGAAGAACAAGAAGCAGAGAATAGCCTTACTAAAATCACAACAATTTTAAGTATTGCACTTATCACCATATTATCATTATTGACCCTTTCACTTTATAAAAACAATAATATTAGGCTTAAGACCAATAACATGCTTCATAAAAAAAATGATGAATTGGTGATTGCCAAAGAAAAGGCCGAATTAGCGTCAAAAACAAAAGCAAACTTTTTATCTACCGTAACTCATGAGTTACGAACACCCTTATACGCGGTTACAGGTCTAACCAATATGCTTTTGGATGAAAACCCAAAACCCGAACAAATACCACATTTAAAATCATTAAAGTTTTCTGGAGATTATTTACTCACCTTTATAAATGATATTTTACAAATCAATAAAATTGAAGCAAATAAAGTAGAACTCGACCCTGAAGCCTTCAATTTAAAGACTAAAGTGGAAAATGTGATTTCTGCACTAAGTAATTCTGCATCAGATAACAATATCAAAATGCATTATTCTTACGAGAAAGATTTACCTGAACATTATATAGCCGATCAACTTAAAATCTCGCAAATACTTATTAATCTAATAGGTAACGCTATTAAATTTACCAAAGATGGAGATATTTGGGTTAGAGTATCTAAAATAAATTCTAAAAATAATACCTATACTATAAGATTTGAAATTGAAGATAATGGTATTGGAATTACCAAAGAGAAGCAAGAACATATGTTTGAAAGCTTTTCTCAAGGCTCAATCCAAATTAATAGAAAATATGGCGGAACTGGTTTAGGTCTTTCAATTGTAAAAGGATTAATAGAAATATTGAAAGGAAAAATTTATTTAAAAAGTGAATTAGGAAAAGGTTCTACCTTCACTTTTGAGATCCCTCTGGAATATTCAGAAAAACCTGATGTGGTTATTAAAAAAGAAAACTATTCTAAAAGCATTAATCAGTTGGACTTAAGTAATATTAAAATTTTGGTGGTTGAAGACAATAAAATCAACCAAATGATTACAAAAAAGATTCTGAATAAAATGAATCTAGAGTGTGATGTGGTAGACAACGGCGAAGATGCAGTCGAATACGTGAGGGAAAACAACTATAGTGTTGTTTTAATGGATATCCACATGCCAGGAATTAGTGGTTTAGAGGCTACAAAGCTTATTAGAACCTTTAATAAAGAACTCACCATTTTTGCCCTTACAGCCGTAACACTTGAAGATAAAATGCATGAATTTGATGAGGCTGGATTTAATGATATTATATCCAAACCATTTAAACAAGAAGATTTTGAGAAGAAATTATATCAAGCGCTGACCAATACAGTTGCACCTTCTCCTTTTATCAAAAACCAGATATAAAGTCAGTGATACACTTGTTAAATTCTTTAGCATAATCTATCTCAACTTCAATCGGTAAATAATACAAGTTATTTGCTTGTTCAAAATTGGACTCCAATCTTACAAAATCCTTTTCAGTCGTTACGACGAGTTTTTTTGTTTTTAGAAGTTGAATATCTTTTTCAGAAAACTCATGATGGTCGTTAAACTGAAGATGCTCAAAATCCAATTGTTTAGACTTTAAGAACATTGTTAGAGGTTTGGGGTTAGCAATACCTGTAACCAAAGTAAAATGTTTTCCTTTCAAATCAGTCAATAAATATTCATCTACATTATTCACCAATAGAGACGAATAAATTACCGAGCTAAAAAACACGTTTTGATGTTTTAATAATTTCAGTGAGCCTTTTATTTCCTGCTTTTGAGATGAAGTAATATCTGTTGGACATTTAGTCACTACAATTATATCAGCCCTTTCAGCACCCGACTTAGGCTCTCGTAAATTCCCCGTAGGTAAAACCATATCATTTACAAATAAATCGTCAAATGGCGTAAGTAAAATATTAAGCCCTGCATTAACTTTTCTATGCTGAAAGGCATCATCCAATAGAATTATATTTGGAGATGACTGTTGTTCCAATAATTTTTCAATTCCATGACAGCGGTCGGTGTCAACACTTACTTGTATGTTTTTAAACTTTCTAAAAAACTGGTAAGGTTCATCACCAATTTCTGAAGCTTTTGTGGATGTGCTTGCCAAGACAAATCCTTTACTTTTTCGTTTATACCCGCGACTTAAGGTTGCTAACTTATAATCATTGTGCAATAATCGTATCAAATATTCAATCATTGGCGTTTTCCCAGTACCACCAACACTTAAATTACCAACACAAATCACAGGAATTGCATACGATTTGGAAGACTTAATTCCTAAATCGTATAACATATTTCGCACCCAAGTAGCACTATAATACAGTGGAACAAATGGGATTAGTATTTTTCGGAGTAACTTCACAACAACGAAAATATAATATTTATATTTGTTTCAAACCAAAAACAAAGAATATGATTGTTCAAGATGTGATAACTTACCTCGAGGAATTGGCGCCTTTAAGTTACGCCGAAGATTTTGACAATGTTGGGCTTTTGGTTGGCAATAAAAATAACAAGGTTAACGGAATTTTGGTAACCTTAGATACTATTGAAGCTGTTGTTGATGAAGCCATTAAAAAAAACTGCAACTTAATTATCAGTTTTCATCCTATTATTTTTAAAGGACTGAAAAAATTAAATGGCTCCTCTTATGTTGAACGCACAGTCATAAAAGCCATTAAACATGACATTAATATTTATGCTATCCATACAGCATTAGACAATGCTTTGCAAGGTGTAAATAAAATTATTTGTGACACATTAGAGCTCAAAAACACGAGGATTTTACTACCTAAAAAAGGAACAATTAAAAAGTTAACTACTTATGTTCCACAATATGGAGCAGATAAATTAAGAAAGGCCCTATTTAATGCCGGAGCAGGAACTATAGGAAATTATGATCAATGTAGTTTTAATACCGATGGTGTGGGTACTTATCGTGGTAATGAACACTCCAACCCAACCATAGGTGTAAAGGGCGAAATTCAACATGAAAATGAAACCCAAATTGGTGTAACATTTCAAAAACATTTAGAGTCTCAAATTTTACAAGCGTTATTCTCAAATCATCCGTATGAAGAAGTGGCTTTTGAGGTTACTACTTTAGACAATTACAACCAAACTATTGGAATGGGAATGGTTGGTGAACTCGAAAAAAAGACCAACACCTTGGAGTTTTTTGAATTTATAAAGTCAAAAATGAAAGTTTCGGTAATTAAGCACTCCAAAATAACAAAAAAATCAATTCAAAAAATTGCTGTTTTAGGCGGCTCTGGGAGTTTTGCAATTTCGGCCGCAAAGTCAGTAAATGCTGATGTTTTTATAACTTCAGACTTAAAATATCACGACTTTTTTAGTGCCGAGAATCAAATTATCTTGGCCGATATTGGGCATTATGAAAGTGAACAATACACAAAAAACTTTTTAGCTCGCTATCTATCAAAAAAAATTACTAATTTTGCAGTCGTTTTATCAACGACAAATACAAATCCGGTAAAGTATTTATAATTATGGCAAAAAAAGTTGAAGTTTCAGTTGAAGATCGATTACGAGCGTTATACGATTTACAGTTAATCGATTCGAGAGTTGACGAAATTAGAAACGTTAGAGGGGAACTTCCGTTAGAGGTGCAAGACCTGGAAGATGAAGTAGAAGGTTTAAACACAAGATTGGAGAAACTAAATGCAAATTTAGAATTAATTGATGGTGAAATTTCTGCGAAAAAGAACCTTATTGAAGAGGCAAAAGCACTTATCAAAAAATACAGTGAGCAACAAAAAAATGTTAGAAATAACAGAGAGTACAACTCTTTAACTAAAGAAATAGAGTTTCAGGAGTTGGAAATTCAGCTTGCAGAAAAACACATCAAAGAGTTTAAAGTACAAATAGAACAGAAAAAAGAAATTATTTCTGAAACTAAAGATCGTTTAAAGGATCGCCAAACACATCTAAAGCATAAACGTAGTGAATTAGATGCTATTTTGGCCGAAACTGAAAAAGAAGAACTTGCTTTAATCAAAAAATCTGAAGAATATCAAGAACAAATTGACAAACGATTAGTTGAAGCCTACCACAGAATTAGAAATAATGTAAAAAATGGTTTAGCTGTTGTTCCTATTGAAAGAGGAGCTTCAGGAGGTTCATTCTTCACAATTCCACCTCAAGTTCAAGTTGAAATTGCTTCACGCAAAAAGGTAATTACCGACGAGCATAGTGGTCGTATTTTAGTAGATGCCGCTTTAGCTGAAGAACAAAAAGAGAAAATGCAAAAATTATTCGCGAAGCTTAATTAAAGCATTACGATTCAAATATTAAAAAGCCTTCAAAATTGAAGGCTTTTTTTATTGAGCCTATTTTTAATCATCTTTGTTTAAGGTTTTATAACTTTATTCGACTACAGTAAAAATTCTTTTAAAATGAAAAACCCAATTGTTCTAATTATTATTTCACTTTTTTTAAGTTGTCAAAATTCTGCCCAAAGCAATAAAAGTCAAAATTCAATTAATGATACTAAACCTGTTGAAGTTTCTATACAAAATGGCAAAGCCAGAGCCTATTTTGCTAGTGGTTGCTTTTGGTGCGTAGAAGCTATTTACGAAAGCGTTAAAGGCGTTGATGAGGTTATTAATGGGTATTCGGGTGGTCATACCAAAAACCCAACCTATGAATCCAGTAATACAGGTAGAACAGGTCATGCAGAAGCTGTAGAGGTTATTTACGATCCGAATATAGTAAGTTTTGCGACTTTGGTAGATGTTTATTTTGCATCTCAAAATCCTACACAAGTTAATGGTCAAGGTCCTGATAGAGGCTCACAATACCGTTCTATTATTTTTTACCAAAACGAAACACAGAAACAAATTATTTTAGAAAAGAAAGAAGCTTTAGCCAAACAATTGAATGCCAAAATCGCTGCCGAAGTTTATCCTTTTGAAAAGTTTTGGGTGGCAGAAGCATATCATCAAAATTACGAACGTTTACATCCAGAAAACAGATATATACAAGGGGTTTCTATCCCGAGGCTAAACCGCTTCAAGGAAAAAATGCCAGAAGTTTTGAAAAAAGGATATTAGACAATTTTATTATAACATATTATTTGTTTTTCAGTGTCAGTGCGGCAAAAAAGGACATTGCTACAAATACCAATAATGCTACAAAACTCATTTTGAGGCTTGATAGTTCGGCTAAAAAACCTAATAGAACAGGTCCTACCAAAAAACCCATAAAGCCTATTCCTGACACCAATGAAATTGCCAATGCTGCATCTATATTTTCGGCCTTGCCAGCAAGTCTAAAAATTTCAGGTATTACTACTGACAACCCTAGACCAACCAAACCAAACCCGACAAGTGCCATTACAGGTTCAACAAGAAGTATAAAAACAAAGCCAGTTAAGGCAACAAATATTCCTAATAAAATCAATCGTTTAGATCCAAAACACGAACTAATTGCATCTCCCATAAAGCGCCCTAATGCCATAGTAGCTGAAAAAATAGTATAACCTAGACCTAGCCATGAGAGTTTTGCCTTTGAAATCTTTTCTAAATACAGAGCACTCCAATCCACAATAGCTCCTTCTGTCGCCATGATGAAAAAGGCAATTAATCCAATAAGTAGAATTGGACCTATGAGTTTAAAATTAATGGAATGGCTTTCTAATTTTTCAGATGAAACTCTAAAATACTTCCCAATAAACAATAGATTGACAACAAATAATACAGCGATTACCACTAGCAAATGCTGAATTGGTAAAATTTCTTTAGCTAAAAAAAAACCACCAATACCTGCCCCCAAAAATCCACCAAGACTAAAGAAGCCATGATTAGCAGACATAATATGAATGTTGTCACGTTTTTCAATCTCACTCACCAAAGTATTCATGGCAACATCAGTAAACCCGGCACATGCTCCAACAATAAACATTCCTGTACATAACCAAATATAATCATCGGCAATAAAAGGAAGAATAAAGGAAAACAAAAAGCATACTATCCCAATACCCGTAGCTCGTCCAACACCTAATACATTGATGAGTTTTGGGGCCAAAGAAATCAAAATCAATGTACCAAGAGCCATAAAAAAAATGGCCGCACCTAATTCGCCTTCGTCAATTTGCAAATGTGATTTTATGGCGGGGATGTAGGTTGCCCATGTTCCAAAAACTATATTCAAACTTGCAAACACCAGAGCTGGGGCAAAATATCGTCCTTGACTAACAATTAATTTTAATGCGTTCATGTGATAAATAAAGGCCCAAAAATAGAACAAATTCATAATATGAATTTCCTTTTATACCTTTAACAAAAAAACATATGAAACAAGCCAGCATTCTTCTATTTCTTTTAGTTGTAATTTTTTCGTGTAAAGAATCCAACAAATCAGAAACTATAGAACCCGAAAAAGAGCTTACAACCGCTCAAAAAATAGCAATTGCACATGGATTTGAACATTGGAAACATGTGACACAGATTGATTTTACCTTCAATGTAGATCGCGACAGTAGTCATTTTGAACGTACTTGGTCTTGGCAACCTAAAAGCAATGATGTTTCTTTAATAACTTCAACCGATACGATATCCTACAATAGAAAAACTATGGACAGTATTGCAATGAAATCAGACCGCGGATTTATTAACGACAAATATTGGTTTTTGGCACCCTACCAATTAATCTGGGATAAAAGTGCAACGATTTCAGAACCAACAAAGGCAAATGCACCGATAAGCGCCACCGAATTAAATAAAATCACAATGACTTATCCTAATGAAGGTGGTTATACCCCAGGTGACGCCTACGATTTTTATTTTGGCGACGACTACTTAATAAAGGAATGGGTGTTTAGAAAAGCCAACAATCCTGAACCTTCACTTATTTCTACATGGGAAAATTATCAAAATGTTGAAGGGTTAATTCTAGCATTAGATCATAAAAAACAAGAAGGGAATTGGAAACTCTATTTCACGAATGTAAAGGTAAAAACTAATACGATGCCGTAACAAAACATCCAAAGACAACTCGGGAAACGTATATAAAGTATAAATTTCCCGCAATTAGCGTCTCTATAAATTCTCTAGCCCTTTGTTTTAAAGGGCTTTTTTTTATCCCTTGAAGTCATTTTTTACGTGCGTTCCATCACAGTAGGGTTTATTATTGGAAGCGCCACACCTACAAAAAGCAGTGGTTTTATTTTTGACCTCTTTACTTCCATCCTTATGAGTAATCTTTAACGTTCCATAAACCAATAACGGACCGTTATTCAAAACCTCTACTTTAGTTTCTAAAGCCTCGGATGATTTATCTTCTGTATCATTCATATAATAGCTCAATGCTCCTGAAGGGCATGCTTTTACTTGTTCGACAATAGCCTGAGTTGAAGCGGCATCAATTTTTATCCAAGGTCGCTCTCTTGGCTGAAATACCTTTGGTAAGCCTTTGGCACAGATAGCCGAATGAATACATATTTCGGGTTTCCAAACAACTGTAACTTCTCCATTACTGTATTCTTTTTCTTTACTCATGGTTATGTCTTTTATCTAAAGGTACAAAAATCTACTAAAAATTATCTCTCGTTTAGCCCTTCCTTCCTACGTTTATAATTCTTATTTTTGTTGAAAACCGATAAATCACTCACCTTGTCTCACTATAAATTAGGTCTTCAATTCGCAAAAGAACAAGACCAAAATGACGAATTAGCATCTTATAGAAATCGTTTTCATATCCCTAAAGACCAACATGGAAATGATCTCATTTATATGACAGGGAATTCACTTGGACTTCAGCCCAAACAAACCAAAGCTTATATAAACCAAGAGCTTGAAGATTGGGCAAATTTAGGCGTAGAAGGACACACCGAAGCAAAACATCCATGGATGCCTTATCATGAGTTTTTAACTGATAATATGGCTAAAATAGTAGGCGCCAAACCCATTGAAGTAGTTGTGATGAATACGCTTACAGCAAATCTACATTTAATGATGGTGTCCTTTTACAAACCTACAACCAAGCGCTATAAAATTTTAATTGAAGCTGATGCATTTCCAAGTGATAAATATGCTGTTGAATCACAGCTTAGGCATCATGGTTTTGATGATAAAGAAGGATTAATTCTTTGGAAAGCACGACAAGGTGAAGAATTGGTGCGTTATGAAGACTTGGAAGCCATTATGGAGAAACATGGTGATGAAATTGCATTGGTTATGATTGGTGGTGTTAATTATTACACCGGTCAATATTTTGATTTAAAACGAATTACTAAACTTGGCAATAAACATGGTTGTATGGTAGGGTTTGACTGCGCCCATGGGGCAGGAAATGTAGAACTCAACCTGCACGATTCTGGCGCAGATTTTGCGGTTTGGTGTACTTATAAATACCTAAATTCTGGACCAGGAAGTTTGGCCGGAGCTTTTGTTCATGAACGTCATGCACATGACAAAACCCTCAACCGATTTACAGGTTGGTGGAGCCATAATAAAAACACACGTTTTAATATGCGTCATGAATTTGACGTGATTCCTGGAGCTGAAGGCTGGCAGCTTTCAAATCCGCCAATTTTGTCATTGGCTGCAATTAGAGCATCACTCGATATCTTTGCCGAAGTTGGCATGAAAAAACTAACCGAAAAATCGAAAAAATTAACGGGCTATTTTGAGTATCTGATTAATGAATTGAATCATAAAGACATAAAAATAATTACACCTTCTACTCCAAATGAGCGTGGTTGCCAATTATCTATACAAGTAAAAAATACTGATAAAAGCTTACATCGTAAACTGACTGAAGCTGGCATTATAAGTGACTGGCGCGAACCTGACGTTATTCGTTGCGCACCTGTCCCATTATATAATTCATTTGAAGATGTTTATACTATGGTCGAACGATTGAAAACTGTTTTAAATGCATAAACAACAAAACATACTCATTATTGGCGCAGGCCTTTGTGGCAGTTTACTTGCCTTGCGATTAGGGCAACGCGGTTATAATGTAACGGTTTACGAAATGCGTCCCGATTTACGAACAAATGATATCAGCGCAGGACGCTCCATAAATTTAGCATTTTCTGACAGAGGTAATAAAGCCATGACGCTAGTCGGGATAGAAGATAAGGTCAAAGAATTATGCATTCCTATGAATGGACGTATGCTACACGATTTAGAAGGCAATACTACATTAGCGCCTTACAGTGGTCGAGAACATGAGTACATCAATTCCATTTCACGTGGACAACTCAATGCTTTGCTTTTGGATGAAGCCGAAAAACATAAAAATGTGACCTTACATTTCAATAAAAAATGTAAATCGGTTGATTTTGAAAAAACAACAGCCTTATTTCAAGACTATCATAGTAAAAATGAATTTGTCGAAGATGCTGATGTTATTATCGCCACGGATGGTGCAGGTTCAGCAATGCGAAAAAGTTATTTTTTGAGTAAAAAATTCCTATTTAGCTTTTCACAGGATTGGTTAACGCATGGTTACAAGGAATTGAGTATACTACCAAGTGAAAATGGCGGCTATAAAACCTATAAAAACGCCCTTCATATTTGGGGAAGAGATTCGTTTATGTTAATTGCCTTGCCTAATTTGGATGGTAGTTTTACGGTGACCCTTTTTTTGAGTTTTGATGAAGGCGAATATAACTTTAACAACCTAACTTCCAAAGAACGCGTTTTAGAATTTTTTGGCAAATATTTTAAAGATGCTTTAGAGCTAATGCCAAACCTAGTAGACGACTTTTTTGAAAATCCAACATCACCTTTAGGAACCGTAAAATGTTCACCTTGGCATTACAAAGGCAATACGCTATTAATGGGCGACGCAGCTCATGCCATCGTCCCTTTTTATGGGCAAGGAATGAACGCATCTTTTGAGGATGTTACTGAATTTGACAAAGTATTGGATGAAGGTCATCAAGATTGGGAAACCATTTTTAAAGTCTATGAAAAAAATCGAAAAAAGGATACCGATGCTATAGCGGATTTAGCTATTGATAATTTCCATGAAATGAAAGGTCATGTAAACAATGCCATGTTCAGGGAAAAGCGTAACTTGGAGATGGCTTTTGAAAAGCAATTTCCAAATGAGTATTCTTCAAAATATTCATTAGTCACTTTTAATGAAGATATTGGTTATCGAGAAGCAATGTTACGAGGTCGTGCTCAAGATAAAGCCATCTTAAACATGTTGAGCGATAATGAGCTTGACCTTAATGATGATTTGAAAATCAACTTAGAAAAAGTAAAAGCAGCCACAGAAGCGATTTTAGATGAAGACCGCGTGGCCAAAAATTTAAAACACTAAACATTATGTCTGTTCGAGCGCAGTCGAGAACTATAAATTGAATACTATAAAATGAGCAATAAAAATAATGAGATTCCTGCCTCCGCAGGAACTAATGTAACACCTAGAGGCGCTTATCCACACACCAAACGCGTAGGTGATTTTATATTTGTTTCTGGTACCAGCTCACGTCGTGCCGATAATACTATTGCAGGCGTTGATATAATTGACGAAATGGGCACAAAACGTTTGAACATTGAAACACAAACTCGAGAAGTCTTATTAAATATTGAAAAGAATCTCGCCAAAGAAGGTGCTACACTTAAAGATGTAGTAGATGTAACCTCGTTTTTAGTGAATATGAATGATTTTGCAGGCTACAATAAAGCCTATGCTGAATTTTTTGACAAAGAAACGGGTCCAACACGCACAACGGTTGCGGTGCATCAATTACCTCATCCCGATTTGGTGGTGGAAATCAAAGTGATGGCGTATAAGAAATTATAATTAAGTAAAAATGTCTCCTCGAGCGCAACCCATGTTTGTCTGGTCGAGCGCAGTCGAGACCTCCTTTTAAAGAAGAAAACATAAATTGAGATCATATTTCGTTTACATATTAAAATGTTCTGATAGCTTAACTTATACTGGATTTACAAATGATATTTCCAGAAGATTTGAAGAACATCAAAATGGATTGAATAAAAATTGTTTTACATTTAACAGAAGACCAACAGAACTTATATTTTATCAAGAATTTAATGATGTCAAGCAAGCAATTTATTTTGAGAAGAAAATTAAAAATTGGAGTAACAAAAAGAAAATAGCTTTAGCAAAGGGAGATTTTGATTTGCTCCAAATTTTAGCCAAATGCAGAAATGCGACCCATTCAAAGTATAATCCAGAAAACAATGAAGGTCTCGACTGCGCTCGACCAGACATAGAATTAAAATGAATAACATAAAAAACTACATCAACGGCAACTTTCATGACCCAATTCAAAATAATTGGTTAGACAACTACTGCCCAGCCAATGGTGAAGTTTATGGACAAATTCCAAACTCCTCCAAAGAAGATGTCGAAAACGCGTACATCGCTGCCAAATCGGCGTTTCCAAGTTGGTCACAAACCACTTTGGAAGAACGTAGTCGCATTTTAATAAAAATTTCAGAATTACTAGAAGCCAACTTACAACGCTTTGCAGAAGCTGAAAGTAAGGACAATGGTAAGCCTATCTCATTGGCTAAAGAGATTGATATACCAAGGGCAGCAAGTAATTTTCGCTTTTTCGGAAATGCCATTACACAGTTTGCAAGTGAAAGCCACGAAAGTGTTGGTCATAATGCCATCAATTACACCTTACGCCAGCCTATTGGTGTTGTGGGTTGTATTTCACCATGGAACCTCCCACTCTATTTATTTACTTGGAAAATTGCTCCAGCATTGGCTGCTGGAAATTGTGTGGTTGCAAAACCTAGTGAGGTTACACCTCTAACTGCATTTTTGTTAGGTGAAATTTGCAATGAAGCAGGCTTGCCTAAAGGTGTGTTAAACATAGTTCATGGTTTAGGCACAACTACGGGTCAAGCTATTATTGAGCATCCAGACATCAAAGCGATTTCCTTTACAGGTGGCACAGCAACAGGTGCACATATTGCTAAAGTTGCTGCACCAATGTTCAAAAAGCTATCTTTAGAATTGGGCGGAAAAAACCCGAATATCATTTTTGCCGATTGCGATTATGATGATATGTTGAATACAACCCTGCGTTCATCATTTGCCAATCAAGGGCAAATTTGTTTGTGTGGCAGTCGCATTTTTGTAGAGGCTTCTATTTATGAAAAATTTAAAACCGATTTTGTTGCTAAAGTCAAGCAATTGAAAGTCGGTCATCCATCAGATACGGCAACAACTATTGGCGCTTTAGTGTCAAAACCGCATCTCGAAAAAGTTATGGATTATATCAACATCGCTAAAAGTGAAGGTGGAAACCTATTATGTGGAGGACAAAAAGTCACTGTAAAAGACTTTGAAAATGGCTATTATTTACAACCAACTGTAATTGAAGTTCCAAACGATGAATGTCGTGTAAACCAGGAAGAAATTTTTGGACCAGTAGTAACCATTATGCCCTTTAACTCTGAAGATGACGTACTACAAATGGCAAACAAAGTAAAATATGGCCTATCTGCAACGCTTTGGACCAACGACTTAAAACGCACTATGCGTATGAGCAACCAATTACAATCTGGCATTGTATGGGTCAACACTTGGATGATGCGTGATTTACGCACCCTTTTTGGTGGTGTAAAAGCTTCTGGTGTTGGACGGGAAGGTGGCTTTGAAGCCTTGCGTTTTTTTACAGAAGCAAAGAACGTATGTATAAAATATTAAACAAGAACCAAGACTTTCAGAATCAAGAACCAAGACAAATTTTAAGGTCTTGATTCTTGGTTCTAGAATCTTATATCTAAAAACATGGATTTAAAATTAAACAACAAAAACGCATTAGTTTGCGGTAGTACAGCAGGAATTGGAAAAGCAACAGCAATAGCATTGGCCGAAGAAGGTGTTAATGTTACTTTAATGGCTAGAAATGAAGATAAATTAAAACAGGTTCTAACCGAATTGCCTTCACATAGAAATCATAGCTACATTGTGGCCGATTTTTCAAACCCAAAAGAATTACAACAAAAAGTATCCGATTTTATAGCAAAACAGCATGGCTTCCATATTCTAATCAATAATACAGGTGGCCCAAGAAGTGGCGAAATTTTAAATGCTACATTAGAAGAATTTGAAAACACCTTTACACAGCATTTAAAATGCAACCATGTATTGGTACAAACTGTTATCCCTTTTATGAAAACCGAAGGGTTTGGCAGAATTATCAATATCATTTCCACATCAGTTAAAGAACCAATTCCCGGTCTTGGAGTAAGCAACACCATAAGGGGAGCGGTTGGTAATTGGAGTAAAACACTTTCTATTGAAGTTGGAGCATTCGGGATTACCGTAAACAATGTGCTTCCTGGGTTCACTGAAACCGAACGGCTTTCTGAAATTATAAAAGTAAAAGCTGAAAAAGAAGGAACAACGTTTGAAGCTATGGCAGAAATTATGAAGGGATATGCCCCTGCTAAACGATTTGCACAGCCAGAAGAAACGGCTAACGTCATCACATTTTTAGCAAGTGGTCCTGCCAGCTATGTAAATGGAATTAATGTCCCCGTTGATGGTGGACGCACAAAATCTTTGTAACTTTATAACAGTTTAGATCTAAAAAATAAAATCATGAGCAATCTAGTTTCACCCTTAAATTTTAAAGATTGGATAGAAGAAAACAGACACCTTTTAAAACCACCAGTAGGAAATAAAGTGGTTTGGAAAGATGGTGACTTTATCGTGATGGTCGTTGGAGGTCCTAATAGTCGAAAAGACT
The DNA here is from genome assembly GCF_042654525.1 of Geojedonia litorea. Classification (NCBI taxonomy): domain Bacteria; kingdom Pseudomonadati; phylum Bacteroidota; class Flavobacteriia; order Flavobacteriales; family Flavobacteriaceae; genus Geojedonia; species Geojedonia litorea. Next base: position 1,376,874 of record NZ_JBHSGP010000014.1, on the reverse strand, counting down.
ACCATTATAATGAAACTCCAGAATTCTTTTATCAAATTGAAGGTGATATTGTTTTAAAAATTATAGACAATGGAACGCCAAAAGATGTCCATATCAAGGAAGGCGATATTTATTTATTACCTCCTAAAGTGCCCCATTCACCGCAACGAGGTGCAAATACAGTTGGACTGGTGATAGAGTATAAACGCCCTAAAGGCATGAAAGATGCTTTACTTTGGTTTTGTGAAAAGTGCACAACAAAACTTTATGAAGAAGATTTTTCGGTTAAAAATATAGAGACAGATATGCCAAAAATCTTTGACAACTATTATAGCGATACTGCTAAACGTAGTTGCCCTAATTGCTCAGCAGTTATGCAACCTCCAAAAAAGGTACAAATTGACTAACTATTAGAAAGGCAAAAACCGAATACTCAAGCAAGATTAATATTTAAAACCATTTCCACTGATGTGGAAAGTGAATATGGAAAAACGCAAATTACGTATTAACGGACATTCACATCTTCTTCCCTACCCTGAAGAAATTCCAGATTTCATGAGAGAAAAAGGAATTTTTTGGGTTGATAAAGACAGGAAATTTATGCTCCAAAAAGATTGGAGCAGACCAGTGACCGATTCTAGTTTCTTTTTACATGAAAAGCTAGAATGGATGGACCGTAATAAAATTGATCATGCCGTGGTTTTAAATCTATCGCAATTATACGGCAATGGTCTACGTGTTGAAGAAATGAAGAAAGCCTTACGTTTTCAAAATGACTTTAATGCTAGAATTCAACATGATAATCCAAGTAAATTTACCTGCGGTTTTGTAGTACATCCTGGCTTTATACGTAGTGCTTGTTGGGAAATTGAACGCTGTGTTGAAGAACATGGTTTACAATTACTTTGTCTGCCAACGCATTACATGGACACTATTGGTACTTGGAGATGCATTTTTGATGAAGAAAATGAGCCCATTTTTGAATTGGCAAGTAAATATAACCTTGCTGTCGAAATTCATCCTTATGACGGTGAAAAGTTCATTAAACTTGAAAATACATCTTGGCGATTTCACTTAATATGGATGCTCGCACAATGTGCTGACGCTTATCACTTTTTAACTTTAAACGGTTATCAGGAAAAATATCCTAATATGAGAACCTGTTTTGCTCATGGCGGGCAATTGGCACAGATTAATTTAGGAAGACGGATTCAAGGTTTTGATGGGCGACCCGATTTATTTGAAGGTAAACATCATCCGAGAAAAGCTGTAGGACATAAAAACATCTTTTTTGATACTTTAGTGCATGATACAGGGTCCTTGCAGTTATTAATTAAAAATCAAACGTCTAAACAGGTCATTATGGGCTTGGATGATCCTTATCCGTTAGGTGAAATGGAAAGCGCCAAACAATCTTCATATCCAGGCAAGATTCTTGATTTGGCCATGGAGAGAAAACTAATTAATCAAGACGAATATGATGCTATTTGGCAAGACAACGTGATACAATGGCTTTGTGGTGATGATGAAGTAGCGAAACAAAAATTAATTGGCCGAATTCTTAATAATTAATGTCATGCATTTTATATCAGAAGATCTAGACGACTACATTATTAAACATTCTGAAGACGAACCAGAATTACTTCAAAAATTAAATCGAGAAACCCACCAGAAAATCTTGCAACCACGCATGTTGAGTGGTCACTACCAAGGTCGGGTTTTAAGTATGATTTCAAAATTAATTCAGCCTAAAACTATTTTAGAAATAGGCACCTATACTGGTTATTCAGCCTTGTGTTTAACCGAAGGCATGCATCCCAATGGAGAATTGCATACCATCGATATTAATGAAGAGCTTTTTGATTTTCAACGCAGGTATTTTGATCAATCTCCTTATGGCAATCAAATACATCAGCACGTTGGTGATGCTTTAAAAATCCTCCCAAATCTCGATATGAATTTTGATTTGGTATTTATAGATGCCGATAAAGAAAACTATTGCAACTACTTTGAATTGATCGTTGACAAACTTAATAAAGGCGGCATTATTTTGTCTGACAACGTATTATGGAGTGGTAAAGTTCTTGAATCTGTAAAACCTGATGATGTTGACACCAAAGGATTAATAGCTTATAATACGCTTTTAAAACAGGATGATCGGGTTGAAACGGTAGTATTGCCCATTAGAGACGGACTAACTATTTCTAGAAAAAAATAATCTAAAGGTTACGTTTTACAGAACCTGTAAAATCGTCAAGACCATCTTTAACTTTCTTAATTTCTTCACTGATATTTTTTGTTACATCAGTATCAATGCCTTGCTTTTCGGCGCTTTTAGTGATTTCAGTCTTAATCTCATTTGAAGCATCTTTAAGCATACGCATGCCTTTACCAAGACCTCTGGCAATTTCAGGAATTTTATCGGCACCGAAAACCATCACTACTATAAATAGTATGAACATGACTTCGGTTGTGCCTATAAATAAAAATGTTGCTGCTAGTATCACAATGCAAATATAATAAGTTGAAAGGTTAGATACCTTGATAGTTTCATAAATATTTTTAAAGATCTAATCTTCTACGTCGCTTTGATTCTCTTTATAGTTAACGAGTTTCTCCACTAAAAATTGGTACATTTCCATAGCATTATCTCTTTTACATATTTCCAAAAATTCTGGATCCTCTGAAACGTAATAGAAAAATTCCATTTCTAAATGATCTTCAATATTCAAATCTCCAAAAAGGGTTTCAGAAAATTCAGATTTTGCTCTCAACATGCAAGTATCTAAAGCTTCTAATCGCACATGAAGTTTTAACTGTTTTGTTCGACCAGAAATTCTGTTCAAAATTTTATGAACATTTATGGCAAAGCCAATTCCATAGAAAACGAAAAACTTGCCATTATCAGCTTCAAATAACCGACGTTCACTTTGTGTTTTCAGTTTACCCGTGTACCCTGGAATCCCAACATCGTAAAAATTAATTTCGCTTTTTATATTGGCATTTTCAATATCCGATCTTAAATCTCCCGTCAAAACCCTTCCTACGATGACTTCATTTAGTTGATTGATATTTTCGGTTAGGGGAATTTCAAGCGTTTTTGAATTATACATCTGTGCATTTACAATTACTTCCTCACGCAAATATTTAATCCCAGAAATAATAATAGTATCATTCAGTTTACCCGGAATAATAAACTCTCCATGTTGGTTGGTAATTGAAAATTTACCTGCTGTTTTATTAATTATATGAATGCCTTCAACCTCATCGTCTGCTATGACCCGACCATTGAGTATGACCTCCTGCGCCGATAGAGAACAGGTTATAAATAGAATAGTAGCAGCGTATGTGAAGCACTTAATTTTTTTCAATTTGTGTTTTTAAATAGTGCTGACTTTTTGTGTTTAAATACTCTAAAAATTGTAATTCTTTGCCTTCATCCAATAAACTATAATCCATGCCACTGGATTCAACATAATTCACAAAGTCACTAACACGATCTTTAGGGATTCCAAAATTCGAACTTAAAAACTCAATATCATACCGTGATTGTAATTTGCTTACGGTCATCTCTGGTACAACATTAGATTGCTGTTCCTTTTTTTTAGATTTAAACAGAGGTTTTAATAAAACCCCAACTAGGTTAACAACATTAAGACCATTTACCATCGTCTGACTCTGGGAATGCAAGGCTATATTTTCAATTTGTGATCGGTAATCATCTGTAAAATCGTATTCATCGCTATTCATGATGCCAAAGTAAAGCGCATTCATATCAACATTTACTGTTTTCACATTTTCAATATCCAATACAAGATCGCCACTCAAACCTTTAGGTAGAATGATTACTTCGTCTAATCGATTAATCTTCTCAATAAGAAAAACGGTCATCTGTCTCGAATCTATAATATTTTGATCTATGGTTATTGTAAAATCTTTAAACTGAAGCGCGTGAAACTCTACCCGATCATTCAACATAACCGCAATTGTAAACTCTCCTTTTTCATTAGCAAAAGTGCCTTTATTAGAGGATGTGTTATAAATTGTTATACCTTCAACATCACTGCTATCTACCACAATTTTACCTTTAACTTCTATGCGTTCAAAGATTTGCGCTAAGGCTGAAAAGGATACAAAGAAAAAGAGAACACAGAGTAAAACGTTTTTCATAATAGTTTAGTTAACTTCAAATTACGCGTTTATGCGATTAACATTTTTGAAAACCCCTTATAAACTTTTGTTAAATACAAGGTTTACTTAAATTTACAACAAATACTTTAAGTATGAAACAAATTTGTATTGCCAGTACATCAACGCTCCATGGCAGCGGTTATTTAGACTATATTTTAGATGAATTAAAACTACTTTTTAAAACTGCCGAAACGATTTTATTTGTGCCTTACGCCAGACCTGGTGGGATTACACATGAGCTGTATACTAAAAATGCTAAAGCCGCCTTTGCTTCAATCGGGAAAACGGTGGTAGGGATTCATGAATTTGATAATCCAATTGAGGCTGTTAAACAAGCCAAAGGTATTTTTATTGGTGGCGGTAATACTTTTGTATTAGTTAATCAATTGTATAAAAACCAACTTGTTGAACCTATAAAAGAAGCTGTACTTAATGGCACCCCGTATTTAGGGACAAGTGCAGGCAGTAATATTTGTGGACTAACCATTGGCACTACCAACGATATGCCCATTGTTTATCCTCCTAGCTTTAAAACTTTGGGCTTGGTCCCTTTTAATATCAACCCGCATTATTTAGATCCTGATGCATCCAGTAAGCACATGGGAGAAACTCGCGAAACCCGAATAAAAGAATTTCATAAATTCAACACCCAACCTGTAGTTGGTTTAAGAGAAGGGAGTTGGTTAGAGGTTAAAGGTGACTCCATTGTTTTAAAAGGTGGATTGAAAGCGCGTATTTTTGAATACGATAAAGATGCATTTGAAATTGAATCAGGAACTGAACTCAATCAATTAAAATAACTAAAGGGTTTTAAAAAAATGATATCCTAGAATTTCAAAGCCTTCATTGTAGTAAAATTTATGAGAAGGATAATTTTGAACATAGGTATTTAATTCAACCGAAGTATACCCTTTGGCCTTTACATAGTCATACATCCATTTAAAAAATTGCTTCCCTATACCCTTACTTCTATAGGCATCATCAATATAAACATGATCAACTTCCATACTTTTTCCAGCATAATGTCGGGTGCAATACCACATCCCCGAAATACCAATTAGGGTATCCCCATCATAAACTCCAGCACATTCATAATTTTGAGTAACCATCTCTTCAAAACGCTGTAATAAAACTGCATCAGAGAATTTATTATTGGTTAACTTTTGAACTAATGGAATTATGGAATTAATCTCTGCAGCATCAATAATTTTAAATGAAAAAGACATGAATCACAGTTTTAATGGGCTAAAATTAATTTAATTAAATCTATTTCTAAAAATAAAATGGAAGTTTGTAACTTTAGAATTCATATCTCAATTAAATTTCATGAGAAGTAGTAAATTCAAGATTAGGCTATTAATTGGTCTTGCAATTGTCCTTTTTGCTGTTATAAAGCGATGCAGTAATACAGAAATCAACCCTTATACTGGAAGGGAACAAGCTATTAACATGTCGTCTGATCAGGAAATAGCTATTGGTTTGCAAAGTGCACCACAACTTACTGAACAATATGGAGGACTTTATCCTAATGAAGAGTTTCAAGCATTTGTAGATAATGTTGGAAATCGATTAGTAAAATCGAGCCTGGCCAAACAAACACCTTATAATTACGAATTTCATTTACTATCCGACGCTAACACTATTAATGCCTTTGCATTACCAGGTGGTCAGATTTTTATCACTTATGCGCTCTTTACAAAATTAGAAAATGAAGACCAACTTGCTGGTGTTTTAGGTCATGAAATTGGACACGTTCTTGGTCGCCACTCGGCTGAACGCATTGCTGAAACCGAATATTGGCAGACCTTATCAACTGGCGCTGCCGTTGGTGCCGATATGGGCAATGTAGTAAGTAGCTATGGCTATCAAACCTTACTCACTAATGGCAGAGATGACGAACTAGAAAGTGATGATTTAGGGGTGAAATTTATGATTGACGCTAACTATGATCCTGAAGAAATGATTGATGTGATGCAAATTTTAAAAGCGGCGGCTGGCCCAAATCGTGTTCCAGAATTTCAAAGTACGCATCCAGACCCAGACAATAGAATAGAAAAAATCAAAGCTGCCATTGCCAAATACAAAAAAGCAAGTTAATCCCTGTTCCCTTTTTTCAATTTCTTTTAATTAATTGGCGCTTTATAACATAAACCATTAAAAATTCTCGATAAGCTACATTTCACTTTGTAATTATTCACGGTTTAGTTTCAGAAACTTTATCTTTGGTTTTTGAAAACACAATACTCCTATGAACAAAAAAGTCATCTTAATGATTCTCGATGGTTGGGGAAAATCTCCTGATCCAAAAGTTTCAGCAATTGATAATGCCTATACACCATTTATTGATTCCCTTTATCAAAATTATTCTAATGCCAGTCTAAGAACCGATGGTTTGCATGTAGGCTTACCCGAAGGACAAATGGGGAATAGTGAAGTTGGCCACATGAATTTAGGAGCTGGAAGAATCGTGTATCAGGATTTAGTAAAAATAAATTTAGCAGTTAAAAATAACACCCTTGCAAAAGAACCTACTTTGGTAGAAGCATTTAACTATGCTAAAACCAACAACAAACCGGTTCATTTTCTAGGCTTACTTAGTGATGGAGGTGTGCACTCGCATATTGATCATTTATTTGGCTTAGTTGATGCCGCCGAAGCTTCTGGAGTCAAACAATCATTTATTCATGCATTTACCGATGGGCGCGATGTAGACCCAAAATCTGGATTTGGTTTTATAACATCATTGCAATCCCATATTAAGAACACTAATACTAAATTGGCATCAATAACTGGACGCTATTATGCCATGGATAGAGATAAGCGTTGGGAACGCGTAAAATTAGCTTATGATGCATTAGTTAATGGCCTTGGAACTCCATCAAAAAATGCTACCGAATCTATTCAAAACAGTTACAACCAAAATATTACAGATGAGTTCATTGAACCTATTATTATGGTTGATGATACTAACAATCCAGTGGCCACGATTAAAAATGGAGACGTAGTTGTGTTCTTCAATTTTAGAACTGATAGAGGTCGTCAGCTTACAGAAGCACTAACCCAGACCGATTTTCATGAACAAAACATGCACAAACTCGATCTCTATTATGTAACTCTTACGAATTACGATGAATCCTTTACAGGTATCAAAGTCGTATTTGAAAAAGACAATTTAACCGAAACTTTAGGTGAAGTTCTTGAACAACATGCCAAAAAACAGATTCGAATTGCAGAAACTGAAAAATATCCCCATGTTACCTTCTTCTTTTCGGGCGGAAGAGAGGCTCCTTTTCATGGTGAAACACGTATTTTGAGAAACTCTCCAAAAGTCGCTACCTATGACCTTAAACCTGAAATGAGTGCTTACGAATTACGTGACGCCTTAATTCCAGAGCTTAAAAAAGGAGAAGTAGATTTTGTTTGCCTTAATTTTGCTAATGGCGATATGGTTGGCCACACAGGTGTCATGGAAGCTGCTATAAGAGCCTGTGAAGCGGTTGATACTTGTGTAAAAGATGTAGTTACTACGGCTTTGGAACATGACTACACCACTATTTTAATTGCCGATCATGGCAATTGTGAAACCATGATTAACCCAGACGGGACGCCTAATACAGCCCACACTACCAATCCCGTACCTATTATTTTAATAGATAATGAGAAGACCACTATAAAGGATGGGATTTTAGGTGATATTGCGCCTACAATATTAAAATTGATGGGAATAGAACAGCCTAAATCCATGACGCAAAAGGCGCTAGTTTAAGAATTCTATTTGAATCTATAATTTATTGTATTTTTAAGCAAACCTTTTTTTGAATGAATTTTCAAGATAAACTTATTATAGCTATTGATTTTGACGGCACAATTGTCGATGATGCTTATCCTAAAATTGGAAAACCAAGAATATTTGCATTCGAAACTTTAAAACGGTTACAAAATGATGGACATCGACTCATACTATGGACCTATCGTTCTGGCTCTAAATTAAACGAAGCCGTAGAATTTTGTGAAAACAATGGCATCCAATTTTACGCGGTGAACAAAAGCTATCCTGAAGAAGACTTTGACACTAACAAAAGCCGAAAAATTTATGCTGATCTCTTTATTGATGATCGCAATATTGGCGGTGTATTAGGATGGGGTGAAATCTATCAAATGATTACAAAAGAAAAACCCCATATCAAAGGATCAACTAAAAAAGGTCTCTTTTCATTTTTGAGAAAGTAATCAATTTTAATTTTAAGTATCTTTGCCCATATTTTTCTTATCATGATTGAAGTAAAGACGAAAGAGGAAATTGAATTAATGCGCGAAAGCGCTCTCATTGTTTCAAAAACATTGGGCATTTTAGCCAAAGAAGTGAAGCCAGGTGTAACTACTTTACAATTAGATAAAATTGCAGAAGATTTTATTAGGTCTGAAGGTGCAATACCCGGATTCTTAGGACTTTATGACTTCCCAAACACCTTATGCATGAGTCCAAATGAGCAGGTGGTACATGGATTTCCAACAAGCGAACCACTTAAAGAAGGTGACATTATATCTATAGATTGCGGTGCTTTAAAAAATGGCTTCTATGGCGACCATGCCTATACGTTTGCAGTGGGTGAAATTGCCCCTGAAACCCAAAAACTTTTAGAAGTTACCAAGGCATCCTTATATGTTGGAATAAGAGAATTTAAACTTGGCAATCGCGTGGGTGATGTAGGCTATGCAATTCAAAAATATTGTGAAGATCATGGTTATGGTGTGGTACGTGAATTGGTAGGTCATGGTTTGGGCCGAAAAATGCATGAAGATCCCGAAATGCCTAATTATGGTAAGAGAGGGCGTGGTAAAAAATTTATCGAGGGACAAGTTGTAGCTATCGAACCTATGATTAATATGGGTACTCATCGCATTAAGCAACACAATGACGGTTGGACCATCACAACTTTAGATAATAAGCCGAGCGCTCATTTTGAGCATGATGTAGCTTTGGTTAATGGGAAACCTGAATTACTTTCAACATTTGCCTACATCTACGAAGCATTAGGTATTGAAAGTGAGGAAGAACATGAATTCAGACAACAACAATTAGTTTTATAACATGCAAAAAGTGATTTCTGAAATTGAACAGCGCGAACTTGCCAAAGGCATTAAAGGACGTTATTTTCATACCAACTCCACTACTATTGGATTTGTAGATATTGAAAAAGGTGCCATTTTACCAGCACACTCCCATATTCACGAGCAAACCACTCAAATCACCGAAGGTCAATTAGAAATGACTATAGGTGGTGTGACCCAAATATTAAAGCCTGGAGTTATTACCTTAATTCCTTCAAATGTTGTTCATAGTGCACGAGCGTTGACCAACTGTAAAGTGGTTGACATATTTAGTCCCGTTAGAGAAGATTATAAGTAAGCTATATTTGAAACAGTTATTCAGATTTTTTCTCAACTTTTTCCCTAGACCTTATTTAATAAGGTTAAGTTACACGGTACGACCTTTTTTAGCGTTTTTTTTAAAAGGTAAAACTTTTACAGATCCTATTGATGGCAAAAGTTTTGTTAGTTTTTTACCTTATGGTTATGGAAATCAACGCAACAATGCACTGTCTCCATCAACCTTGAGTTTAGAACGCCACAGACTACTTTGGTTGTACCTAAAAAATGAAACTGGTTTTTTTACTGAAAACCTAAAAGTGCTACACTTTGCACCAGAACAGGCATTTTATAACCGGTTTAAGAAGTTAAACAATCTTGAATACATCACTACAGATTTAAATTCACCATTGGCCGAGGTAAAAGCAGACATTTGCAACCTCCCGTTTGATGACCATACTTTTGATGTTATTCTATGTAATCATGTTTTAGAACATATTCCAGATGACACCAAGGCCATGCAAGAATTATATCGTGTCATGAAACCTAATGGCTGGGGCGTTTTTCAAATTCCTCAAGACCTATCTCGCCAAGCAACTTTTGAAGATAATTCCATTACCGACAAAAAAGAACGTGCAAAAATCTTTGGACAATATGATCATGTTCGCGTTTATGGCCTAGACTATTTTGAAAAACTTCGCTCTATTGGTTTTAAGGTTGAAGAAATAGATTATACTTCCAAACTCACCGACGAGGATATTACGCGATTTTGCTTGGCAAAAGGCGAACTTATTCCTGTAGTTTACAAATAATTAATCCTCTGGAAATCCATTGAGATGTAGTGTTTCCAATTCATTTTGATCATTCTCAAAAATCAGAAATACTTTAAGTTCGGGGTGAGAATCTAAAAAGGTTTTTACTTTTTCGATACCCATAGATTTAAACGCTGTAGCATAAGCATCGGCTATCATACAATTTTTTGCAATCACCGAAATACTCAGCAAATTAGTTTTACTTGGGTATCCTGTTTCGGTATCGATAATATGGGAATACCGGTTGCCTTCATCATCAATACTAAACTTTCTATAGGTTCCAGAGGTAGCCATAGCCTCATTGTATAAATTAATGGCCTTGATAAGCGATTGTGTGCCGTCAAAATTAGGTTTTTCAACACCAACACGCCATGGGTTTTGCGTTTCAATATTTATGCCCTTGCATCTAATTTCTCCACCAATTTCAACAAGATAATTTTCTATTCCAAGCGATTCTAGATAATTAGCTACAACATCAACGCCATAGCCTTTAGCAATCGCATTAAAATCAATAAACGTATCAGGGTTTTCCTTAATAACTTTATTAGACTCTAGCTTAATTTTATCAAATCCTACAGATAACATTAAACTATCCACTTTTATTCCGTCTAATCCTGTGACTTTTCCTTTGGGGCCAAAATTCCAGGCATTTACCACCGCTCCAATAGTTGGATCGAAGGCCCCTTCTGTGGCATCATAAACTTCTCTAGCGGTATTAAAAACAGTAATAAAATGATCGTCAACTGTAGTGGGTTGATTTCTATTAATTTTTGAAATATACGAATCTTCTTTATAGGTAGACAATGAGGTATTTATAGCATTAAATAAACTATCAAGCACGTCTCTATCAATATTATGAGCTTTAGAGTAATAGTTTATCCCGTAGGATGTCCCAAATACAGGCCCAGAAACTTTGGTGTTTTTAGCCTTTTGACATGACATGACCAGTAAAAAACTAATACATAAAAAAATACTATTCTTCATCTTAATTTAAATACGTTTCAATTACTTGTATTCCATTATATTCAATTAAATACTCTTCGTTTAAATAAATAGGTAAATCTTCACCTTCAGGATTCCCCAGCCCAACGCCTGCATATAATACTTTGGCATCTTGTTCTCGAGCATGTTTTTTAAAAGCTTCCATCCAAACCATATCATAGTTATTAGGATTTTCAGGTAAAATAACTACTCTAACAATTACAAAATAATACTGCTTATTTTTATCAATACAAACAAATTGCGGATGCTTTTTTAATTTACTATTCACCGCAATGAACTCAAAACCGCGTTGCTCTAGTTCTTTGCCTACATGGTTCATGGCAAGGTTATGTAGTTCTTGAGTATTTAATGGGGTTTTCATATTACAAAAATAAGTTTTTTATGTTTTGAATGAATTTATACCTTTCATTATTCCCTAATTCTATTAACATTTAACGTTTTGGCTACTCGGTTACGCCATAACTAGGTCACAGAAATGCGGTATAAGGAAACGGAATCTCAGCCTATCCCTTTCCTTATTTGTCCTTCATTGGCACTAAAATTCTGCCAACAGCCATTTATATTTTAGTTGTACAGGAAAGTTCATAATCTAATTCCTACACTTATTTAACAAAATTTTGTATATTTAATAAGTTGAAATTCAATCTTTTCAGTAACGCTTTCTAACCAACCCTTGATTATGGATACCAAATTTCAATTTCGAATTTGTGGTAAGATTTCTCTTCTATTCTGTATCACACTATTGTTTTTTTCTAATACCAGCTATTCTCAAGATGAATTAGGCCAACCTAAAATCACCAATTATAATTATCAAGATTATGGAGCGGCCTCAACAAATTGGTGGGTACTAGAAGGTGATAATGGCATTATGTACTTTTCTAATTCTAACGGGGTAATAGAGTTTGACGGCGTTAATTGGAATCTCATTAAATTACCGGATAATCTCGGCGTTAGAGGATTGGCCAAAGATAAAAACGGAACCATTTATGTAAGCTCTGAAGGTGAGTTTGGTTATCTTAAGGCAAATGAACTTGGCGCCTTGTATTATGTATCCTTAAAAGATCAAGTACCTGCAGAACATCGAAGCTTTACGACTGTATGGGACTGTTTAATAATAGATGATGCCGTTACTTTTCGCACCAATGATAAAATGTTTATTTGGGACGGGCAGACCATGGAAGTCATTATACCCAAAAACCCTATTCATGTGGCAGCAACGGTGAATGGAAAACATTATGTTAGAGTGTGGAATGAAGGACTTTGCACCTACTCTAATGGCAAATTTGAACTTGTACCGGGTGGCGAAAAGTTTGCTGAAGAACGCATTTATGTGATGCTCCCCTATGACGAAACGCGTATGTTGGTAGGGACACGAACACAGGGATTTTACATTTATGATGGCAAATCCTTTGAACCCTTTACAACCGAAATCGACGATTTAGTGAGGGGAAGTCTTTACCTTCCTGGGTTGGCGCTTGATAATGGCAACTTTATCATTAACACTAATGGCAATGGAGCCTATATGATTGACCACGAAGGTAAGCTTGTACAAGAATATACACCAGCTACAGGTCTACAAGATGGTAGCGTACTTAATGTATATCTGGACTCTAGAGGGATCTTATGGTTTGCGTTATTTAATGGTATTTCATGGGTAGACCTCAACTCGCCCTATACTTATTACGATTCAAAAATAGGTTTAGTATCTAATGTCATATTTGTTGCCCATAAGTATAATAAGCGCTTGTATATGGGTACTAACAGTGGCATTTATTATTTAGACGATGGTTCTCTAAAAGTAAAAAAACTAGAAGGCACCATAGGCCAAGTCTACCAATTTTTTGAATTTAATGGGCGGCTTTTTTCAGGGACTGGGGATTTGGGCTTTTTTGAAATCAAGGGTAACTCCATAGAGTACATTCGAAAAAGTGTGAACTACGATTTTAGAGTTAGTGCCTTTTTTCAATCTAAAATAGATAACAACCGACTCTTTATTCATTTTAATGAAGGTGTAGCTAGCTTCTATTTTGACAAAGCCAAAGATCAGTTTGTGGAAGAATCGCGCCGTGAGATGAACGTCCCAAATTTCATTAATCTAATTGAAAAAAGCAACGGTGATTTATTAGTAAATAGTATTGATAACGGTAAAGTTAACATCTTAAGCCCGTCAAATTTAACAAGCAAATTTAATTTGGCCACCATGAAACTAAGCGCTTATGACCAAAGCCATGGACTGCCAGACACTCAAATTTTTATACAAGACTTTTTTAATCAAACCTATTTTTTATCTGCCAATCAATCCACTTATACCTTCAATGAAGAAAGTAACAGCTTCTCTAAAACAGACACTTTTTTAAACAGTCCTGATAATTTTAGTTACATTCTATATCCCAGAACTGACGACAATGGTAAAGTTTTTTACTCCTTTGGTGATGGGATTCAAGTCGCTCATCAAGATGGACAGGGTGGGGTGATAGTGAATTCAGATACTTTTAAAGAACTAAGAGGTAAAGAATTATATTCTGTTTACCCAGAAGCGCCCAAAGCAGACGGCTCCCAGGTGGTGTGGATTACAGGTACTGATGGTGTTGTGAGGTATGAGGGCAATTTAGGTATTCCTAACGCACCAGATTTTAAGGTAAAGATTCGGGCAATCAGTAGCGCCGAAAACGCCCTAATTTATGGAGGCTCTGGTGAATTACCCGCAAACCTAAACATTGACTATACTAACAATACAGCCATTTTTGAATTCGCCGCACCTTTATATAAAGGTCAAAATAATGTGGAGTACAGTACCTTTTTAGAAGGACTGGATAAAAAATGGTCAGACTGGACCAAACAAACATCTAGAGAATATATCAATCTCCCTCCTGGTGATTATGTATTTAGAGCAAAAGCAAAGAGTCTTTTTGGTGCTTCTACCAATGAGGCTATGGTCAACTTTAGCATTTCAACGCCATGGCACTTAACCTGGTGGGCCTATACCATGTATGCGTTTGCCTTAATTGCACTTGTTTTTCTAATTATTAGACGCCGCACTAAATTGTTGCGTATTCGCCAAAAAGAACTAGAAGACAATGTAGAGGCCCGCACTTTAGAAGTGCAAAAGAGGTTAGACGAACTTGCCACAGTTAATACGGTGAGTAGAGCTTTAACCGAGAAATTGCAATTAAATGAATTGATCACCATGGTTGGCGAAGAAATGAAAAAACTTTTCCACTCAGATATCACCTATTTGGCCATTTTAGATAGAAATACTAATATGATTAACTTTCCTTACCAAGATGGTGATAATATGGCGCCATTACAATTTGGAGAAGGCTTAACTTCTAAAATTATTAAAACCGGTGAACCTCTGCTCATTAATAGAGATGAAGACATTATTGCTGAATTCAATAAATTAGGAACTAAAAATGTAGGTAAATTAGCTGTTTCATATTTAGGAGTCCCTATTCCATCAGAAGACGAAATTATAGGGGTATTAAGTGTACAGAGTACTCAAATTGCAAGTCGTTTTTCAGAAGAAGACAAACGCCTTTTAAGCACCATCGCCATTAATGTTGGGGTGGCCATCCATAATGCCGAATTATTTGAAGAAGCCAAAGAAGCAAAAGCCAAAGCTGAAGATGCCAACGAAGCTAAAAGTGCTTTCTTATCTACTGTGAGTCACGAACTAAGAACACCATTAACCTCGGTACTTGGTTTCGCTAAAATTATTCGCAAACGCCTCGAAGATAAAATTTTCCCTGCGGTGACTATAGACGATCAAAAAATAAAACGTACTATGCTTCAGGTGAGTGAGAACCTAGATGTGGTTGTTTCAGAAGGTGAACGATTAACCAACCTCATAAATGATGTACTAGACCTCGCTAAAATTGAATCTGGAAAAATGGAATGGAATATAAAACCAATCTTTTTGCAAGACGCCATTAACAGAGCCATTGCTAGCACCCAATCTCTATTTGATGCCAAAAATATCCCACTAATAAAAAACATTCCATCAGACTTGCCTCTGGTAAATGCCGACGAAGATAAACTCATTCAAGTTGTTATAAACTTACTTTCTAATGCCATAAAATTCACTGATAAAGGCAAGGTTTCTATTGATGCGTATCGAGACAAAGATCAAATTATAGTAGAATTACAAGATACCGGGATAGGAATTGCTGAAGAAGATAAGCACAAGGTCTTTGAGCGGTTTAGACAAGCTGGCGACACATTAACCGACAAACCTAAAGGCACTGGTCTAGGTCTGCCTATTTGTAGAGAAATCATAGAACATCACGGTGGGATTATATGGATGAAAAGTGAACCCGGTGTTGGCAGCACCTTTTTCTTTTCGATACCTGCCTTGGGTGATTCTATTCATCAACAACCCATTCAACTAGAGCGAATTTTAAAAAGCTTAAAAAAACAAATCAAACATTCTTCTCTAAACACTAATCTAAAGGTAGCACCTACTATTTTGGTGGTAGATGATGATACGCCTATTAGATCGCTTCTGCGCCAAGAATTAGGCGATGCAGGTTATAATGTCAATGAAGCCGCCAATGGGAAAGCTGCGTTAGATATGGTACGCACGTCTAAACCCGATTTAATAATTTTAGATGTGATGATGCCCGAGATTAATGGCTTTGATGTTGCAGCCGTTTTAAAGAATGATCCAGCCACGATGGACATCCCCATCATCATATTGTCTATTGTACAAGATAAAGAACGCGGCTTGCGCATAGGTGTAGATCGCTATTTAACCAAGCCTATTAATACCGATCAATTATTCCATGAGGTTGATGCCTTATTAGAGCAAGGTGTTTCTAAGAAGAAAGTTCTGGTGGTAGATGAAGATGCCTCGGCTGTGAAATCACTCTCTGATGTATTAAGTGCAAGGGGGTATAGGGTATTAGAGAGTAATCTGGATAAGATTCTCGAAATCGCTTCTGAATCTCAGCCCGATATTATAATGCTCAACTCTTTATATAACGGAGACCATGAATTCATCAAAAATTTAAAGCTTCAAAAAGGAATGGAAAATGTGATGTTTTTCATTTATGAATAGACCTACAAATCTAAAAACAAGCAAAACAATGAGTAAAAAACTATTAATTGTTGATGACGAATCCCATATTAGGATGTTAATTGAACAAACTTTAGAAGATCTTGAAGACGATGGGGTAGAATTGCTATTTGCTGAGAATGGCGAGCAAGCCCTTAAAATAATTACCGATGAAGAACCTAACCTAGTTTTTTTAGATGTTATGATGCCGAAAATGAGCGGCATGGAAGTGTGCTTCAAGGTAAAAAAAGAGCTAAATTTAGATAAGGTCTATATTATTCTACTAACGGCCAAGGGCCAAGAAGTTGACCGACAAAAAGGACTTGAGATGGGTGCCGATCAATACATGACCAAACCTTTCGATCCTGATGAGATGTTAGAACTGGCCACTTCCATCCTGAATCAATAGCCAATGACTCAAACCGCTGATTTAAATTTACAGTTAAAGCTACTAAAGTCTGTTCTTAGACGAAATTCGGAACTTTTGACTTTAATAAGTGAACTCATGTCTAAATTTAAATCAGACCTTTCCATACTTAGTCTTGATGATCAATTGCTTTACGGTGAAACTTTAAACCTCTCCTACCAGTTTGAACTCACAGAAAATAACATCCCTTATGCTAAAGTTTTGGCTAGCCAGCCTGAAGGTAGATTTATCACCGACCTCATTCAACTAGTTGTCACTAAAGAAGTCGAAAAAAAGAGTATCGCCAATGAGGTATTGGGTCTCTATCGCGAAATTAATATGATCTATAATTTTAGTGAAAAGATTTCCGAAAAAATTGATGATGTTTCAATTGCACAAACAGCTTTAGAAGAAGCCTTTCAAATTATTGACATTACCCATGGAAGTGTTTTCATATTAGATGCAGACAACGACAAGGTTTTACAAATGGCCAGGATAGGTCACAACCCAAATCCAGAGAAAAGCATAGAAAATCAAAACCCTATTTTAAAGCAACTTATATTAAAAGGCACTTCTTTAGTAGTGCCTAAAGCCGTTATAGAAGCGAACACTGCCTTAAATCACCTTAAGGCCGTGATGTATGCTCCTTTAAAAGTAAAGCACAGAACCTTAGGACTTATAGTTTTAGGCAATGAACGCGAAAAGGAATTTACGGCAGCAGAACTCAAACTGTTAACCACCATTGCGCTTCAATCGGCATCGGCCATAGAAAGTGCACAACTTTACCAAAAAGGACTAAAAGAATCTAGAGAACGCGAAGAATCCATTATGAAAGTGCACAAAGCCAGCCAAAAATTTGTGCCTCATCAATTTATTAAATCTTTAGGTAAAGACAAACTAACAGAAGTGGCTTTAGGGGATCAGGTAGAACGAGAAGTGACGGTATTGTTTGTAGACATAAGAGGTTTTACCACACTATCTGAAAACATGTCACCTACAGAAAATTTCTTTTTTATTAACTCCTTCAATAAACGTATGGGGCCGATTATACGAAAGCATGAGGGTTTTATTATGCAGTACTTGGGTGATGGCTTTATGGCCATTTTTCCAAAAGGTGCTCAAAATGCTTTAAAGGCTTCAATTGCCATGCAAATTGAGTTAAAGCAGTATAATAAAGAACGGAAATTGAAAAACAGAAAACCTGTAAAAATAGGAATGGGCATGCAAAATGGACGACTCATTATGGGTATTACTGGTGATGTAGAACGCATGGATGCCGCAATTATTTCCGACACCGTTAACACCGCCGCACGCATTGAAGGCTTATCCAAATATTTTGGTTCTAATATTCTTCTAACCGATTTGTGCATGAATAATTTATCGGATGCTGATGAATTTAATTTCAGGTTTTTAGGGCCTGTTAAAGTTCAGGGCAAATTAAAACCAATTGATTTGTATGAATGTATAGACGGCGACGATCCCAATTTACTTAAGCATAAACTAACTACCTTAAAATTGTTTAAAAAGGGAATGGACCTTTATTTTAATAAGGAATTTGCCATGGCTGCTGTAACGTTTCAAAAAATATTCAAAAAACATACCGATGATCTCCCAGCAAAATTGTTTTTAAACAAATCGGCCCACTTAATTACCCAAGAAATTGGAAATGATTGGCAAGGCGTTGCATTAATAGATACCAAATAAAGGCATCAATGACCTATAAAACCTGAACTTTAAACCATTAAACCTAAATATATGACATAAGCCATACTTAAGTCGTTATGAATCACGATGCGAAAATTATTGAAGCACAAATTCATTAAACACATTATTATGATTACATTAAACAAATCAAATACTAACCAACACAAAACACATCATGGGAATTTTCTGGGATTTATTACAACAGGACGAATTAGAAAAACAGCAAGAGCAAGCCAATAGCTTAGAAGACCGCGTTACACTTTTAGAAACTGAACTTAACAATACCAAGGCCTTACTTAAAAAAACATTAGTGGCTCTTGAGACACATCTAGTGAGGGATATTGACGGTGATGGCAAAATGGGCTAATATAACAAGAACGACTAGATGTTATGGAAACAAAAACAATTATATACCTCGTTGCGGCTGCCCTAATATTAAGGGTGATTATAAAATTAATTATACGTTTTGCTAAAGATCAGAAGGAAATGAAGCAATGATTAAATTCTTCAGAAAAATACGGTACAATCTTATGGAAACTGGAAAAACCGGTAAATATCTAAAGTACGCTATTGGTGAAATTGTGTTAGTTGTGATTGGTATTCTCATAGCCTTAAGTATTAATAATTGGAATGAACAACTCAAAATTCAAGATACTGAAATTAGCACTTTAAAAGAATTGAATTCAGCATTAGAAATTTCAAAGCAAAACTTAATCAGCCTTGTAAATAATAATAAAAGATGGCAATCCTACAATTATAAAATAAAGGATTATTTAAAAAATAAAAAGGTATATGATAGTACCTTAGATATTTGTTTTGGAACTTATTATTGGACTGGAAAAGCTCAATTAACTACTGCGGCTTATGACCAATTAAAAAATGACGGGCTTGATCTCATTACTAATAATACCTTACGCAAAGAGTTAATTTATGTATTTGAAGATTTTTTTGGGCAAATAAAAAATGAACATGAACAATGGGAAAAAGATTATTTAGCAAACGTAATATACCCTAATCATGTTAAATTTTTTCAAAAGTATTTCCCAGATTCACCCAATGAATATTTTGATGAATACGCTAAACCAATTAACTATAATGCTTTATTAAATGACACAAAATTTTTAAACATAATAAGTGAAAATATATCTTTAAGAAATTATAGTATAACTTTTAAAGAGCAACTTATAGTAAAAATTGATAGCTTAAATGCGCAAATAAAAAACGAGATCATAAAATTAAATGATTAAGTTCTTTAGAAAAATACGGTACAATCTTATGGAAACTGGTAAAACAGCTAAATATTTTAAATATGCTATTGGCGAGATTGCTCTAGTGATGATTGGCATACTACTAGCATTACAAGTAAACAATTGGAATGAAAATAGAAAGAACAACATTGAAGAACGGGACTACTATTGTAAGTTTTTAGATGATGTTCGTCAAGACCATGAGATGTTAAACAAACAAAAAGAGATTGCTAAGTTACGATTGCACCATTCTAATAAGCTCTTGCAAAATCTGCAAAAGGACAATGTAGATTTAGCTGACTTGGTTAACGATATGAAACTGTCAGTACAAAGTATAAACGCTAAGCTTGAACCTACAAAAATCGCCTTTGAAGACTTAAAATCCAGTGGCAGTTTAAAAATTATTAAGGATAATAATATTAAAATCAAGTTGGGCAATTACTACGCAAACGCACAAGGAATTATGAATGTGATTAATGATAATTATGCAGCAATTGGTGAACGCTTTAAAAGCAACAACGAACGTTTAAATACCGGTTGGGTTTACCTTATTGAGGATCAAAAGGGATTTGACACCTCCTTGGTTGATGTCTCAAAATTAAAAGCACTATCAAAGCTTGACGAAACAATAAAAATTTCAATGGTTAATGATGCATTAGCTTATTTAGGAACCAATTCTCGCAATTTGTATCATTATGACACTTTAGAAACAGAAATAAATAATTTGGAGGCTGCTTTAATCTTAAAATGCACCACTAATGATTAAGTTCTTCAGAAAAATACGCTTCAACCTTATGGAAACAGGAAAAACAGGCAAGTACCTTAAATATGCGGCTGGTGAAATTGTACTAGTAGTAATTGGGATTCTTATTGCATTAAGTATCAATAATTGGAATAATGACAGAATCGAAAACCAAAAACTCAACACCTATTTAAAAGCGCTTAAATTTGAAACTCAAAACAATATAAATCGTTTGGCAGCAGCCTTAACAAGAGCCTCTAAAGACTTACAAATGAGTGTTGAAACGATTTCAAAATTAAACGCTGAAACATCTAAAAACCTAACTTCAGACGACATCATTAATTTAAATCTAGGACCAATATTTAAGATTGAACTAGAACAATCAGTGATTAACGAAATCATGTATACAGGTGTGCTTGAACATTTAAGTAATGATTCCTTAAAAAAGAAAATATCGAGAATAAATCTAGAATTAGAAGATTATAAAACCAGTTATAATCATGCACGGGCTATTTGGGATGATTATATGTTACCTTATCATAGTAAACATATTAATGTCACTGGACTATGGGATTCAATAAACAACATTGCACTTCCAAAACTACCTTTTAAGAATGATTTAGACGCTTTTGTTTATAATAGGGAGTACGCCAATATTTTAGCCAGTCGCGCTCGAATGATGGGGAATTTAGAACGAGATATTAAGTTAATTACCACAAGATTTAATGCTTTAGTAGATGAATTAGATATGTTTCTTGATGAATAATCAACATTTACAACGCCTTACCCGTATTTTTGTTTTGCTAAGCCCATATCTTAAAACTGGTTGCTAAATCTCCTACACCACCACTTCATAATAATTGGATTACCAACAACTTAATTCTTGTAAAACCAAATTAAAAATTTATTATTTTAGTACTAACTAATATAGTATACTATTCACTTCTTAATTAATTACATTTATGAAAACAATTGCACTACCTTATGTAGCTGTTTTCTGCGCTTTAGTTTGTGCTTGTAATTCTTCCCAAAAAGAAAAACCACAATTAAAAATGTATGAACCAGCTAAAACCATTGTTCAGGATCCTGTAAAACGTGGCGAACATTTAGTAAACGCCATAGGTTGTCATGATTGCCATACACCTAAAAAATTTACTGAAAAAGGAATGGAATTGGATACCAGCCGCTTATTGTCTGGTCATCCATCGAATGAGGCTCTACCAGATTACGATGAAAAAACGGCAAAATCCTATGTTTTATTTTCTAGTAGTTTCACAGCGGCCATTGGTCCGTGGGGCATCTCATTTGCAGGAAACCTAACCCCTGACCCTACAGGTACAGGCACATGGACAGAAGCACAGTTTATCAATGCTTTAAAAAATGGCAAATACAAAGGTTTAGACGGTAGTAGAGATCTTTTACCTCCTATGCCGTGGGAAGCCTATCGAAATCTTCCGGATGAAGACTTGAAAGCTATTTTTGCCTATCTTAAAACAGTGCAACCCGTTGAAAACGTAGTGCCTTCTCCAATCCCTCCAAAGGTTTAAGATAATTTAAATTTGAATAAAAAACCCAACGAAATTCGTTGGGTTTTTTTAATTAAATAAGTGCACATCATAGATCAATTTACATTAGCTTTTAGCTTCAAAGCTTCTTTCTATTTTTAAAAATAACACGAAACAAAAAGCAACCTTTTCCTACATTTTATAAACGTAATCCATTGAATTTTAGATTTATTTCTTATATTTATTAACTGTCCCATTTCTTTTTATGCTCAATAAAAAGACACCATCATGACTATAAAAGTTCTTCTTTTATCCTTGGCTTTCCAGATTTCAACCTATGCTCAAAATGAGGCAGTACGTCAGGTTGATTCTTTAAACCATTGGGTGGAATCGCATATAAACAACACCACTGATTCATTAGCCATATATAAGAATTCACAGACATCTTTAAAGCTATCAAAAAGCTTTAATTATGATTTGGGATTAGCTCATGCCTATTTTAATTTAGGGAATTACCATAAACTTTATAGCCGTTTAGATTCATCATTAGTCTATTATAATTTAGCTAAAGATCTCTTAAAAGCAGAACAGAAAACCCAAAAAGAAGCTGAAGTTTATCTTGAAATTGCCAATGTTAACCGTTCACAGGGTGACCATACTGCAGCTCTGGATGCTGTTTTTAAAGCCCTTGAACTTTTTGAAGATACAGCATATAAAAAGGGTATTGCCAATTGCTACACCCAAATTTGTGATTTGTTATATTATGAAAATAAATTTAATGAAAGTGTGAGTTGGTGCGACAAAGCCATAGCTATTCAAGAAGAACAAGGATTCATTGAAGATCTAGGGGTAAGCCTGCGTTATAAGGCCTCAAGCGAGCTATTTGATGATAACGATCTTAGTTATGCCTTAGCCACCATAAATTCTGCGCTTAAACTATATAAAGACCACGGCGAAACTGGCATTCCGTATCTCGCCGCTTTAAACGGTAGAGGAAACATTTTAAAATATATGGAGCGATACGATGAGGCTT
This sequence comes from Geojedonia litorea, assembly GCF_042654525.1. Classification (NCBI taxonomy): domain Bacteria; kingdom Pseudomonadati; phylum Bacteroidota; class Flavobacteriia; order Flavobacteriales; family Flavobacteriaceae; genus Geojedonia; species Geojedonia litorea. Next base: position 1,353,830 of record NZ_JBHSGP010000014.1, on the reverse strand, counting down.
TAGCCGACTATCAGCTCAACTATGATAGTTATAAAGCCCTGGGACTAGATCGCTATACTATTTATGCCCTAGCAAATATGGGACATGTTTATCTTCTACAAGAAGACTACGCTAAAGCACTTCCTTATAAATTAGAGACATTAGAGATTATGAAAACTAATGGTTTGACCAATAATCTTTGGGAAAACTATTTACATGTTTCAGAAATCTATGAACAACTTAATGATTATAAAAATTCATTGGCCTACCATAAATTATATGCCGAAAACTACGAAGCCTATCAGCAAAGTATTGTGGATCGCATAGAGACTGAAGCACAAATAAAATACGAAACTGGGCAAAAAGATGGTACGATTGCTATACAAAACCTTAAGATTGAGCAGCAGAGTAAGACAAATCAACTATACTTAGGAATTGCAGTTTTATTAGCCTTATTACTTTTCGGATTATTTTATTATTACAAAAAACGTCAGCAAAAAAATAGATTATTACTCCATTTAAACCAAGAACTTGAGATAAAAAATAAACAAAATGAACTGCTACTGAAAGAAATTCATCATAGGGTAAAAAATAATTTAGAAATGGTTCAAAGCTTAATAGAACTGCAATCGGCCAGCATGCCAAATTCTAAATCACGCGATGCCATGTTAGCCAGTCAGAACCGAGTACAATCTATGGGAATTATTCATCAAAAATTGTATCAGGGTGAAAATCTAGGCTATATTGAAATGAAAGATTACTTTAAAAATTTAGCCGAGGTTATACTAGATGTCTATAATGCCGATGATCGCATTACCATTGAATGCGCCATGGAGCAACTTGAGTTGGATATTGATACTGCAGTACCAATAGGACTCATCGTTAATGAATTACTTACTAATGCTCTTAAATATGCTTTTCCAAAAACCAATTCAGGGAATATTAATATTCAAATGGCTAAAACAACTCCAAATGAACTCACCTTAAAAGTTATTGATGATGGTGTAGGTAAAAACCCAAGTGCTCAAGCAAAAGGAACGGGCTTTGGAAGTCAATTAATTGATTTATTAGTTCGTCAATTGGATGGGGAGAAACAAGAACATTATGAGCATGGTACAAGTGTATCATTTAAATTCAAAATTAAGAACGTCGCTTAATGAACAATCCATTTAAAATTCTTATCGTTGAAGACAACATGATTATTGGAGCCAGAATATCAATGTTACTCTCTAATTGTGGCTATGAAATTACCGGACTTTTAACTCGTGGTGAAGATGTATTAACCCAGATTAAAGATAATAAGCCCGATATCATATTAATGGATATCCAATTACATGGTGAATTAGATGGTATAGCTACTGCACTATTAATTCAAAAGGAAGACCCTATTCCAATTATATATTTAACTGCAAATTCAGACGAAGCCCATTTTGAAAAAGCTAAAGCTACCAACCCTTATGCATTTATTTCAAAACCATTTAAAAAATTAGATCTTAAACGAGCAGTAGAACTTACTGTTAATAGAATCTTAACTGAAAACAAAAGCCAGAATACAAGTTTTAATTCCGCAAATCATGTTGTTCAAAACAATTCAGTGATTAGTGAAAGTATCTACGTAAAGCACCATCAAAAGATGATTAAAATCGCTTTACATGACATACTATATATTGAAGCCGATAGAAATTACTGTAAAATTTATACCCCTTCCAAAGATCATATCGTGGTGATGACCTTGAAAGGGTTGACTTCACAATTACCCGCTTCCAATTTTTTAAGAATTCATCGCTCTTATGTTGTGAACTTACATCATATCCAAGAGGTTGAAACTAGTCATGTTGTTATTTCTAAAAAAGCTATCCCCTTGAGCAAAACTTATCGTTCTGAACTTTTAGCACGCTTACAAACCATTGACTAGTTACAAAATTGTACAATATAACACCGCTAGTCTAAACTCTTCGCTAATTACTTCTAATCATTCGGACACTAATATGGGTGTTTCGTCCTAACTTGATTGGTTGGCACCTTGGAGTTAAGTAGTTTTAATTAGCTATTAACCAAAACATCGAGTCATGAAAAAATTAGTATTCCTATCAATCGCCTTAGTCATAAGTGTGATCCCAAGTGCTCAACAAGCTGTTGTATTTACAAGTAATAACACCGCTACAAATCTTACTGAACGTGCAAAAACGACTAACGAAATTAGCACCATAGCAAATCAAACATATTTGCTTAATGTGTTTAAAAAAGATGTTTCTAAAAATGTTAAACATTTACAACTGGAAGTGGCCAAATTTAACATCAAAAGTCTTAAGATCTACAATGATTCTGAAGCAGCTACATATACCGTTAACTTTAAAAGAAAAAACGGATTTGTAACCGTAGATTATGATAGTAATGGCCATGTTATTATGTCTTCAGAAAAATATAAGAATGTGAAATTACCATTGGCTATACGTGTTAAAGTTGCCAAAGAATACCCGGGTTGGGAATTTAAAGAAACTCATTACACCATTAACTACACACGACATAAGGCCTCAACAAAACAATACAAGATTAAGCTCAAAAAAGGAACTGAAACTAAATTTGTTTTAGAAACGCTATAACCAACCATTTATTAAATGCAGCTCCAAATTGAAAAACCCCGGTACTATTGCCGGGGTTTTCTAATGATGATTCCTGATTAAATCAGAATATAGATTTATGGATTAACCTCCAAAATCATCAAATCTGATATGCTCATCTGGGATGCCAAAATCTTCTCCCATTTTTTGAACGGCTTGGTTCATTAATGGTGGTCCACAGAAATACAATTCAATGTCTTCAGGTGACTCATGATGATTTAAATAATTATCGATCACACAATTGTGGATGAAGCCCACAAAACCATCTCCAGGGGCATCTATGTTTTCTTTTACCTTCCAGTTATCTTCTGGTAAAGGTTCTGATAATGCTAAATAGAATTTAAAGTTTGGAAAGTCCTTTTCCAATTGCTGAAAGTGATCTAAATAGAATAGCTCTCGTTTAGAACGACCACCATACCAATAGGTCACTTTACGATTTGTTTTTAAGGTTTTGAACAAATGATATAAATGCGAACGCATTGGTGCCATTCCAGCTCCCCCACCTACATAAAGCATTTCAGACTCTGACTCGTTGATGAAGAATTCACCATACGGTCCTGAAATGGTAACCTTATCTCCAGGTTTTTGTGCAAAAATATACGAAGATGCAATCCCAGGATTAACATCCATCCAGCCGTTCTTGTTACGATCCCATGGTGGTGTTGCAATACGAACATTCAACATAATCTCACGCCCTTCAGCAGGATATGAGGCCATAGAATAGGCTCTTTCAACAGTTTCGCCATTTTTCATGACTAAAGGCCAAAGACCAAACTTATCCCACTCTGCTTGAAACTTATCTGGAGTTTCATGTTCTTCAGGGTGCGCCGTAATATCAATATCACTATATTTTATCTCACATGGTGGGATTTCAATCTGGATATAACCTCCAGCTTTGTAGCCCATATCTTCAGGGATTTCAACAACAAACTCTTTAATAAATGAGGCTACATTATAATTACGAACTACAGTAGCTTCCCACTTTTTGATCCCAAATACTTCTTCAGGAATGGTAATCTCCATGTCCTGTTTTACTTTTACTTGACACGACAATCGTGCACCATGTTGTAGCTCTTTCCGTGTAAAGTGAGGTGTTTCAGTAGGTAATGCTTCTCCTCCACCAGATAATACATGGCATTCACACTGAATACACGTTCCACCTCCACCACAGGCAGATGGTAAAAATATTTTTTTAGATCCTAAAGTAGATAATAAGCTATCTCCGGAATTTACTTCAATTTCGCGTTCACCGTTAATCAAAATCTTTACTGGTCCTGATGGTGATAATTTTTGTTTAACAAATAATAACAATGCCACCAATAACAAGGTTACTAGTAAAAATGCGGCTACTGTTGCTAAAATGGTTCCTAATGTCCCTGCTGCTAATATCATGTTACTCTTCTACTTTTGTATTGTTAGCTAACTCTTTCTCTGCGACTTCTTTGGTATCTAAAGTATTATTATCTAAAGGTGCTTCAACCACTTCGCTAGTAGTTTCAGCTTTCTCTTCGTCATCACCACCTGTCAACATACCACCAAAGCTCATAAAACCAATTGCCATAAGTCCTGTAATGATAAATGTAATCCCTAATCCTCTTAATGCTGGAGGCACGTTTGAATATCTAATTTTTTCACGAATTGCTGCAATAGCTAAAATGGCTAAAAACCAACCTATTCCCGATGAAATTCCATAATTAAATGCCAATCCTAGCGTTGGTATTTCTCGAGATTGCATAAATAAAGAACCTCCTAGAATAGCACAGTTAACGGCGATTAAAGGTAAAAATATCCCTAAAGAGTTATATAAGGCTGGTGAAAATTTCTCGACCACAATCTCAACCAATTGCACCATTGTTGCGATAGTAGCGATAAACATGATAAAGGATAAGAAACTTAAGTCATATGCGACAAATTCTTCTCCTAACCATGCTAAAGCACCTGGTTGCAAAATATATTGGTCTAACAACCAGTTTAAGGGTACTGTAATGGCCAGTACAAAAATTACGGCGGCTCCTAAACCAACAGCTGTAGACACTTTTTTAGAAACGGCTAGGTAAGAACACATCCCAAGGAACGTGGCAAATACCATGTTATCTATAAAAATTGATTTGAAAAATAACTCTATATGTTCCATATTCTTTTAGTTTTCAGTTTCAATCCCACCAAACAGATTCTTCTGTTAACTACGACTGTAAACTGTTTACTGATTAGTCTTCTATTAATGCTTTATTCTTACTACGTTGTACCCAAATTATGATACCCACAACAATCAATGCCATTGGCGACAATAACATAAATCCATTATTCTCATAACCCATAGCATAAAGTCCTGTTTTCTCGATAGGATCTCCAAGGACCTTCATTCCTAATAAGGTACCTGAACCTAATAATTCTCTAAAAAATCCTACTATGATTAAGATCACACCGTAACCAGCCGCATTACCAATACCATCCAAAAAGGATCTCCATGGTCCATTACCTAAAGCGAAGGCTTCAAAGCGACCCATGATGATACAGTTGGTAATGATTAATCCCACGAATACCGAAAGTGTTTTACTTAATTCGTATGCAAAAGCTTTCAATACTAAATCCACAATAATTACTAGGGCGGCTACCACCACAAGCTGAACGATAATTCTAATTTTGCTAGGAATAATATTTCGCATTAAAGAAATGACTACGTTACCCACGCCTAGTACAAAAAGTACAGAAACCGACATCACAATAGATGCTTCTAATTCAGCTGTAATTGCCAATGCCGAACATATCCCTAATACTTGAATCGTAATTGGGTTATTGTCTGCTAATGGATCTGTAATTAACTTGGTGTCTTTTTTAGATAAAAGTCCCATAGATTAGTTGTTTTTTAAATTTTTAAAATAAGGTACGTACAGCTTTAAATCACTTTTAATCATAGCTGTTACACCATCTCCAGTAATCGTTGCTCCTGCAATGGCATCAACTTCATTGTCTGTTTTATTGTTGTTCACAGGGTCAGCATTTCCTTTTGCCACTGTAACACCTTTAAAATTTCCATTTTCGTCAAGAAGATGTTCTCCAATAAAATCATCCATAAAAAAGCGTTGCTTAATATTGGCTCCTAAACCTGGTGTTTCTCCTTTATGATCAAAATAAGCACCTTGTATTACCATATTCTCATCCAAAGACACATAACCCCAAATGGCATCCCAAAGGCCTTTACCATAAATAGGTGCTACATAATAGGTTTGACCATCTTTCTCGCCAATAAACAATGGTAAACGACGTTTGGAAGCGTCACCTTTAGACGACGACTTTTCCTTTTTAATATCTATAAGATAAGCTTGGTCGTCTTCTTTTACTTGTCCGTTTTGAATAACAATCTGCTTGGTAATATATTCTGCAAAAGCTTGGGGAGCTTTATCTGTTGAAATAAACACCGCACTTCCTTCTTCATTATCATTTACACCCATTGCGTAAAGGATATTCTGCTGTTTCTCTAAACGTTTATTTTCTGAAATGTTTGGCTCTAATGACGAAGCAGCGAATGCCAATAATGAGCCAACTATAATTACCATCCCTATAGCAAATAGAATGGTATATACGTTAGAATCTGTTTTATTACTCATAATCTTACGTTGTTTTAACTTTTAAACGTTTTAATCTTTTCTTCACGTTTCCTCTAACTACATAATGATCAATAGTTGGTGCAAAGACATTCATTAATAAAATGGCTAGCATAACACCTTCTGGGTACGCCGGATTAAATACACGTATCATAATAGAGATAAATCCTACCAAGAATCCATAAATCCACTTTCCTTTCGTGGTTTGCGAAGCCGTTACCGGATCGGTCGCCATAAATACAGTACCAAATGCAAATCCTCCTATTAATAAGTGTTGCCAATATGGAGTATTCATTAAGCCATAAAACTTACTTGTTTCACTAATCCATTGCTGATCAACAACCATATTAAAGATCAATCCCATAGCAATAGCTCCAAGAACCGATGACAACATGATTCTCCAGCTTCCTATTTTAGTAAAAATTAAAAATAGTCCACCTAATAAAATTAATAACGTTGAAGTTTCTCCAACCGATCCTGGTATTAATCCATAGAACATATCCCAAACCGTATAGCCTAAATCTTTATTTTGAGCTAATCCTCCTAAAATGGTTTCTCCAGAAATAGCATCCACATTTGCGCCTGCGGCGATTTCATTGGCACGTTCAACAGCACCATGAACCCACACCTTATCTCCCGACATCCAAGTTGGATAAGCGAAGAATAAAAAGGCTCGTATCGTTAATGCTGGGTTTAGAATATTCATTCCTGTACCACCAAATACTTCTTTTCCTATAACAACACCAAAGGCAACAGCAACAGCTAACATCCAAAGTGGCGTATCCACAGGAACGATTAGAGGTACTAACATACCTGTTACTAAATAACCTTCTTCAACCTCATGTTTTTTGATGACTGCGAATAAAAACTCAATCGCTAAACCAACACCATAAGAAACAATAACTAATGGTAAAACTTTCCAAAGACCGATAATGAAATTATCTAAAGTCCAAAACGAAGATCCAAGAAACCCATCTGCAGGATTGATCTCTCCTAAAGCTAAATAATGCTGGTAACCCGCATTGAACATCCCAAACAACAAACAGGGAATCAAAGCCATGATTACTGTATTCATTGTACGCTTAAGATCGTCGGCAGCTTTTATATGGGTTCCACCATGAGTGGTTTCGTTTGGCAGATATAAAAACGTATGTATAGCATTAAATGCCGGAGCCATTTTGGTTCCTTTATACTTTTCCTTTAAATTATGTAATGTACTCTTTAAACCCATTATCCTATCTCTTTAAGCATTAAGTCTAAACCTTCTCTAATTATTTTTTGATGTGGTTGTTTAGAAACACACACAAACTCTGTAAGTGCGAAATCTTCTGGAGCCACTTCATACATTCCCAAAGCTTCCATTTCATCTAAATCCTTGTACATACAAGCCTTAAGGATTTGCATTGGGAAAATGTCCAACGGGAAAACCTCTTCATAAGTACCCGTCGTTACAAAAGCACGGTGCTCACCATTGGTGTTGGTGTTTAAATCGTACTTTTTATTTGGTGTTAACCAAGAAAAAGTCAAGGCTCTAGATGTTGATACCTTATTAAATATAGGCTTATTCCAGCCAAACAATTCGTAATCGTTCCCTTCAGGAATTACTGTAATTACGTTACTGTAATAATCTAAATAGCCGTCAGGTTGAACTTGCTTACCGGTTAACACATTTCCAGAAATAATTCTGATATTTTCATTTTTGTCAACGCCATTATCATAGATCATTGAAGCGACTTCGCAACCTAGTTTGGTTCTAAAATAACGTGGTTTTTTAACTGCTGAACCTGCCAAAGCCACAACGCGTTCGGCACTAAATTTACCGGTCAACAACAAGGCGCCAATATTTACTAAATCTTGAGCGTTAACAGTCCAAACCACTTCACCTTTATTGACAGGGTCTATTTTATTAATTTGTGTACCTACATTGCCTGATGGATGTGGACCAGAAACTTTGTGCAAGCTTATCCCTTTCATTCCGGCAAAAAGAGAATCTCCTTTTTTGCTTACACTTACATGCACCTTTCCAGTGGTTAATTTTCCTAAAGCCGTAAGCGCTACCTGAATCTCTGCCTCTTTACTTTGAAGTGCAAACTCTAAATCTGCTGCTAAAGGTGCCGATGCATAAGCCGAAATAAAAATAGCTTTTGGTGATTTTTCAGGATTGGCAATCACATCGTAAGGACGTTGTTTAATAAAAGGCCAACATCCTGTTGCAAGTAAATGCTTTTTTACGTCTTCACCACGTGCAGGCTCCAAATCGAACTTGCCATGATCTACATAGGTCTGTTCTTTGTCTGCTTGAATTTTAAGTGCTAGAATGCGTCGTTTTTCACCACGAGGAATCTCAACGATTTCACCAGAAACAGGTGAAACAAACTTTACTGCTTCGTTGTTTTTATCGTAAAAAACAGGCTCTCCAGCCTTAACTTTAGAACCAACTTTTGCAATTAATTTGGGAGTAACACCGTGGAAGTCTTCAGGTCTCAAAGTGTAAAAATTGCTAATGATAGCATTTTCTATTGCCTTTTCGGCTTCACCTTTAAGTTTTATGTCGAGACCTTTTTTAATCTTAATGTCGTTTGACATGTTATTTATCTCTATTTGTTAATAGTAATGTGATATAGGATTTTTAATATAAACTGGATTAAAAATCGCTGCAAATTTACAAATTAATAACACAGTTTTACAATATTTCCACGATAAATTTGCAGCCAAACCTTAGGTGAAATTATTAGGCACAAATTTTGTTTATCTTTACCCCACAAACTGTTTATAAATGAGTAAAAAGCTTAAACAAACGGTACTGTTTTTGGTGATTCCATTACTTTTTTTGGACAAGTATCCGAAACAAATCCGCCAGATTACATAAAAACCATCACATTTAAAGGTAATACACCCGAGAGCCAGTTACCTATTTTAAGACTTGGAGAACCGCTTGTATTGGAGTTCGATGCACTAAACGGAAATGAGGACGATTTCTACTATGTTATCGAGCATTATAATTTTGACTGGACGCCTTCGCAATTGGTAAAATCAGAATATCTACAAGGTTTTGACAATCAACGTATTCGGGATTACCAAAACTCTTTTAATACGTATCAAATTTATTCGCATTACAACCTCACCATACCTAATGAACAAACCAGAGGTTTAACAAAAAGTGGTAATTACCTTATTTCCATTTTTGATGATTATAATGAATTGGTCTTTTCCAGAAAATTTATGATATATGAAGAATTGGTGAATGTTGGTGTATCAATAAAACGCTCGAGAGACGTCAAATATATTAATGAAAAACAGTCGGTAGATTTTGTAATTGGCACTAACCGCATCAATTTCAATAACCCTTCTGAAACCATTAAAACGTTAGTAGTACAAAACAACAATCTCAATACTGCCATTTCTAATTTAAAGCCACAATATACTTTAGGAAATGAACTCATTTACAAATACACTACCGAATCTAGCTTTTGGGCAGGCAACGAATATTTTTTCTTTGAGAACAAGGATGTGAGAGCGGCAAATGTTGGAGTACAATACATAGACCTTTTCGACATTTACCATAATTATCTCTTTGCCAATAGATCTAGAGCTAACCAACCCTACACTTATAATCCCGATATTAATGGTAATTTTTTAATTACGGCTTTAGACGCCGATGATGTCTCTATTGAAGCCGATTATACCATGATGCACTTTGCTTTGCAATATCCAAAACTAACTGGTGGCGAAACCATCTACGTGTATGGCAACTATAATAATTACGCATTAGAAGACAGCAATAAACTCGCCTTCAATTCTGAAAGCGGATACTATGAAGCTGCTATTAAACTTAAACAAGGGTTTTACAATTATAAATATGTGATCACAGATGCCAATGGCCAACTAAATGAAGGCGCTATTAGCGGCAACTTTTACCAGACCGAAAATAATTACAAAGTACTGGTCTATTACCGAGATCTTGGCGCCCGATATGATAAACTTATAGGTTTAGGAGAAGCGTCTTCGGTAAATATTTCAAATTAAAATTAATGTTTTAAAAGATTTTACGACTTACCCCAAAATTTATATAATGCGAGACGATCTCAAACTTTTTAATGATCTGGTTGAACTTCTTTTAACCGAAGAAACCCAGCAACCGGTAGCAAAGCCAATTGACACTGATGAACTTTACAGTACATTAGACCTGTCGCTAGGTGATTATCCCGCTTTGGATTCAGAGTTTACAGCAGCATTGCAAAGCATCATAAAAAGCACCCCAAAAACCGCTTCAAGGTCTTTCTTTAATCAACTTTTTGGCGGTAGGATTTCGCGAGCCATGTTAGGCGACCTTTTGGCCGTAATGCTAAATAACAGCATGTACACCTATAAAGTTGCAGGGCCGCAAGTAGGTATTGAAAAAACTATTTTGCATAACATTTGTGATCGTATTGGCTATGCTAAACATAGTGATGGCACCTTCGCACCTGGAGGCTCTATGAGTAATTTTATGGCTATGGTTATGGCACGCGATCGTCGTGCACCTAATTCAAGAAATGAAGGAGTTTTAGTGCCCATGACGGTTTACACTTCAGAAGAGTCCCATTATTCCATTCTAAAAAATGCTGCCCTTATGGGGATTGGTAAAGATTATGTGCGTTTGATAAAAACCAATGATGCCGGAGAAATGTTGGCCAGCGATCTAGAAATTCAAATCCAAAAAGATATAGACCGAGGCTACCTTCCTTTTTTTGTAAATGCCACGGCTGGGACCACAGTACTTGGCGCTTTTGATGATGTTGAGTATATTTCTCGCGTGTGTAAAGAACATGACTTATGGTTACATTTGGATGGTGCCTACTGTGGTGGTGTGATTTTTAGTAGACGCTATCGTCATTTGGTCAAAGGCATCGAGTTCACAGACTCGTTTAGTGTGAATGCTCATAAAATGCTAGGAACCCCATTAAGCTGTTCCATAATCGTAGTTCAGGACAAAAAACACCTTTATGAATCCTTTTCCAACGACGCTGAATACCTATATCAAACCGATGGTGACGATTTCAATCTCGGAAAAACCTCCATCCAGTGTGGGCGCCGCAACGATGCGCTGAAGTTATGGACACTTTGGAAATCGGTTGGAACCCTCGGATTAGAGGCCATTGTTGACCATCAATTTAAGATGGCAGAAGTCGCTAGGGCTTATATTAAGCAACATCCTGATTATACGCTTTACAGCGATAAGGAGTCTCTTTCGGTGTGCTTTAACTATAAACATATCCCAGCTAAACTTTTATGCACCGAACTTTATAAACATGCCGAACTCATGGTAGGCTTTGGAACGTTTAGAAATGACGAATTTATACGATTAGTCACAATTAACACGTTAATTAAAGAAGATGATCTCATGAATGTATTTAAAACTATTGAATCCTTTGTTGCAAATACATTAGAAGTCAATACGGCCGAAAACCCTATTTTAAAAGGTTAAAATTTAGTTGAAATGCCTAAAAAGTAGTTCAACTAATTGAAAAATATAGTATTTTAGCCATACTAAATTGAATTTCAATATGGTACAACAAGTCACAAGTGGCATTAAAATTTCGGTAGAAACGACGTTTGAAGGCACATTTTATAAGAATTATAAAGTGCACTTCGCCTTTGGCTATAAGGTAACCATTGAGAACCAAAGTAAAGACTCGGTTCAGCTTAACTCCAGATACTGGAAAATTTTAGACGCATTAAACAACACAGAAATTGTTGAAGGCGAAGGCGTAATTGGCCAGAAACCTGTACTAAAACCAGGCGAGTCGCACACTTATACGTCGGGCTGTTTATTAACCTCACCTTTTGGTGCCATGGAAGGCTATTACAATATGGTGAATTTTACCAACTCTAAAAAGTTCAAGGTTATCATTCCAACCTTCAAATTGAGTGCTCCTTTCGCTATAAATTAGCAGTAGTATACGGCTTTAAGAAGTCAAATCGGTAGCGCATTCCATTTTGTTCAATATGAAAGAATTTACAGTTGGAATACTGTACAAATTGGTACTGCTGTTCTATTTTAAAACCACTATTTTCAATTCGATATACCCCATCCACATCTATATGACCATGCGGTGAAATACGCCTAAATCGGTAATCTTGCTTATCCTGCAAATCATGCAGTTCAAACCAAGCCCCAGCCGCAATACCCGGAAGCCACTGCGCATGTGCTTGTTTTGAGTCATGATGCTTGGGCTCTAACGTACCTACTATACTAGGCTGATAGCCTTTAAGTCGGTCTAAAAACAAACGTCTGTTTTCCTTTTGAACCGACGAACTAAACAACCGTATCTCACCACTATCCGACACTAAATACACCTTATTTCGGGTATCGGCTAGGACCACATTGCCAATTGTACTTGGCGTGAACCATTTAGAATGTATTAGCTTCTTTTTAATCTTAAGATTCGTAACTCCAGCAATAAGTGCATCCGTAACAAAACGGGCACAATTACAAGCATCCTTCACAAAGGCAGCATACCTAATAAAATGTTTCGCTTGCATAGAATCAATATGAGCTCTTGCTACTTCATAATTCACCTCATCACAAACAGATGCGTAAAGCGTCCCATCACCATGGGTAAGTTTGGGATGTGTTGCCAAAAACTTTAAAAGGTCTTCCAGATTGGTAATTACACCGTCTTTCAGTTTTGCTTTTAAAGGAAAATCCAATTCATGATCGGTATCTTTCCCTCTTACCCGACCATTAGGTCGTGGTGTGATGTAGCGTCCAAAATCGTGGTATTCCAAAAAACCAGTAGACTTATGAATCAGCACCAGTGCTGCATGACCTGCCCTAACATGCCGTTTTCCACCGATTCCTAGATACGGAAGAAACCTAGAATACCATTCCTCGGCATGGGAGACAATGGTTTCGGGGTAAGCCAGTGTTAATATAATTGCGTTAGCGTCCATTAAAAAGTTAAAGGCAAAATTGTCGTGTTTAAAGGCGGCAACTTACAAAAAATAAGTCAGAGTTTTAACGTCGTTTTAATAGCCTTTCAAATCAAAAGTTGTTAAAATATTGTACCTTTGCGCTTCATTTTAAATCAAATTATAAAACCAAAAATTCTCATGGGAAAAGGATTCTTCAATGTACCAATTGCCTTAAACGAACCTGTTAAATCGTACGCTCCTGGAAGTCCAGAGCGGGAAGCCGTTTTAAAGGCTTACAAGGAACTATATAATAGCCAAGTAGAGGTTCCGCTTTATATCAACGGAAATGATGTAACTACCGGAACTACAAGAACCATGTCGCCACCGCACGATCACAAGCATGTGGTAGGGACTTACCATTTAGCAAGTCAATCTCATGTTGAAGAAGCTATTGCAACGGCTCTGGAAGCCAGAACAACTTGGGCGCAGTTACCATGGGAACATCGTGCAGGTATCTTTTTAAAAGCTGCCGAATTGATTGCCGGTCCTTACCGCGCTAAAATCAACGCAGCTACCATGATCGCACAGTCAAAAACTATCCATCAGGCCGAAATTGATGCAGCCTGTGAGTTGATCGACTTTTTACGCTTCAACGTACAATTTATGACCGACATTTATGCCGAGCAACCTGAAAGCACCACCGAAGCATGGAACCGTATTGAATACCGTCCTTTAGAAGGCTTTACTTATGCCGTAACACCGTTTAACTTTACCGCTATTGCAGGAAATTTACCCGCATGTATGGCTTTGATGGGCAACGTGGTCGTTTGGAAACCAAGTGATAGCCAAATCTATTCGGCTAAAGTCATTATGGATGTGTTTAAAGAAGCTGGTGTACCACCGGGAGTCATCAACGTTGTGTTTGGTGATCCTGTGATGATTACCAATACCGTATTAGCCAGCCCTGATTTTTCAGGATTGCACTTTACAGGCTCTACCTTTATTTTTAAAGAACTTTGGAAGCAAATAGGTAATAACATTCATAATTATAAAACCTATCCACGCATTGTTGGTGAAACTGGAGGAAAAGATTTTATCATCGCGCATAAATCGGCGAATGCCAAACAAGTGGCCACTGCTATTTCGCGTGGTGCGTTTGAGTTCCAAGGTCAAAAATGTAGTGCCGCATCTAGAGCTTATATCTCATCCAATATTTGGGAAGAGGTAAAAAATTATGTTATTGAAGATGTGAAGTCGTTTAAAATGGGCTCACCAGAAGATATGCGTAACTTTATTACTGCTGTGATTCATGAAGGCTCCTTTGATAAATTGGCCAAATACATTGATGGCGCAAAAGCTGATAGTGATGCCGAAATTATTGTAGGCGGAAATTATGACAAATCTAAAGGTTACTTCATTGAGCCTACTGTAATCGTGACTAGCAATCCAAAATACACTACTATGTGTACCGAATTGTTTGGCCCTGTGATGACGGTTTATGTTTATGATGAAGACCTATATTCTGAAACCTTGAAATTGGTTGATGAAACCAGTGAATATGCCTTAACAGGTGCTATACTTTCAGCCGATCGCTATGCTATTGACGAAGCTACCAAAGCTTTACAAAACAGTGCCGGTAACTTCTACATCAACGACAAGCCTACGGGTGCCGTTGTTGGTCAGCAACCTTTTGGTGGCGCCAGAGCTTCTGGAACTAATGATAAAGCAGGTAGCGCCCAAAATTTATTACGTTGGGTATCGCCACGTATGATCAAGGAAACCTTTGTCACACCAACAGATTACCGCTATCCGTTTTTAGGGTAACTAAAAGTTACTATGATACTAAAAAAAGCCATATCCAAACCGATATGGCTTTGTTGTTGTTGGCCACTGCTGGAAGAGCCAAAAAGTCCAAAATAAAGACCAAAAACGTATATGTTAAAGACAACGTAACCATGGTCAAGACCAATTTTGACCAGTTAAAATATGTAAAAGTTATGTATTTTAGATTTTTAAAACTCGGTATTTTACTTTTATTATTCACTTTTGGCACTAGTTGTACCCGTATTTTTTACAGGTCGCATCACCACCATCACAAATCGAACCATGCACCAGGGCAGATTAAAAAGCGTACCGGTAGCAAATCGGCCAAGCCTTATGCTCCGGGACAGAAAAAGAAACGTCACCGTCATGAAGTGGTTTTACAATTTTAGCTTTGGACTAAAAACCTAAACTCTATTAGTATATACATTAAAAAACGACCTTAAATAAGGTCGTTTTTTAGGTTTTGTTCGTAAAGCAAGGATTTTCTCGAAGAAAGCCATGTTTTAACATACTTTAAAAACATGAAATTAATAGTGATTTGTTAAACGCATTTGGCTTATGAGTATATTAGTGTTGAATATAACACATTACCCTCAATTGAAGAAAACCAAAAACTAATTGAACTGATGAAAATAGTAATCTACATTTACAACGGCATAACAATGCTTGATGCAATTGGTCCTTATGAAGTTTTAAGACATATGAGAGGTGCAGAAATTTATTTCGTAGCAAAAAGAAAGGGAGAAATAAAAGCAGACTCTAATTTTGTTCATTTAAACGCTAAATATGACATTAACGAAATCGAAAATGCCGATATTTTAGTAATTCCAGGTTCTGCAATAACGTTCGTTAGAGAAATGAAGAACAAAAAAGTCCTAGCTTGGATTAACAAAATAGACAAAACAACAAAATGGACAACGTCTGTCTGTTCTGGCTCACTTATTTTGGCAGCATCAGGTTTACTGAAAGATAAAGAGGCAACCTCGCATTGGAAACCAATAAACTTATTAAAGGATTTAGGAGTAACGCCAAAAAGGGAACGAATAGTAAAACAAGGAAAGTATTTAACAGCGGCAGGAGTTTCAGCAGGAATAGATATGGCACTCTATTTATCAAACGAAATTGTTGGAGAAACAGAAACTAAAGCAATACAACTTTTAATTGAATATGATCCCAATCCCATTTACAATTCAGGAAATATTTCGAAAGCTTCGAATGAAGTTATTAAAATGGCAGAAATAAAACTTGCTAAAGATGCCAAAAAGGAAATTGGACTTATGGATTTATTGAAATCTGGAAAAACATTAATGAAAATAAAAAAAATGGATAACACCATATAAAAAAATTTGTTTGGTGCTCGACTGGTTAGCAAATCCTCACGGATTTTGTTTCACACAGTTCGCTACCCTCGTGTTTATTCTGTTTTATTTGCTTGATTAGATACTTACACAAACATGTTAACCGAGTATACTAATGTTGCTAATTGGTTATTGAAATCAAAAAAAACGTTGGATAACACTTCGTATAGTTCATCACTTTCCAACCATTTGAGAAATCTTTCGTGTAGACTTCAACACATTTTCTTGAGTTATTATCTTTAGGTCATTAAATTCAATACAATGTGGCATCCGGCTAGCACTTATTTTGTTTTGATGAAGATAAAGTTCAAAGTCCGACATAAACTCGAGCATCTTTAATTGATTATTGAGTTTTACTTTTTCAAGATGCAAATCCTGTTCATTCCTCGCTTTTAGGATACGCTTTTCTTCTCTTTTTCGTTCCGTGTGTTCTTGCGCTAGCTTGAAGGTGTTGTTGGGGAGTAAATTATGGTCTTCGGGTTTCATTACTGCGGCATGTTTGTAAATGCCCAATACCTGTTTTGGCAACAATTCTACAATACGATTCTCAAGCAAAACAAAAAGGGTGATACTATTTATGGTGAAAAATACCAGGCAGAGTACTAATAGTTCCATAATCATAACGGTTTAATTAATTAATAGGTGTTAGTAAGACAACGCTTAGGCTAGTTACCCTATGCTATGAGGCTAAAAGTTTTAACAAACAAAGCTAACAAGCTCAAATTCAAGGATTAACAAATTCCATAGGATACATGCACATTTTTAGTATCTTGGTATGTCGTTACCGTAGTTTAACCAACCAAACATGAAAACTAAATACCAACAACTCCTTAACTGGCTCAAACGCCAAATACATCGTATTACACCTGGAGCAAATGCCATAAAAGGGGCAGCTATAGGCCTATTCATAGTTACAGCCATTTTATGGTTAACCTTTACCTTGCTCATGACCATCAATATTAAAGATGGTTGGGTACTCGCCTTTGGCTTGGTCATGGCCTTGCTTACCATTCTATTAGCACTATTGACAGTAAAAGTGCTTAACAAAATCAATAACTTACCAAGAGTATTGAAATTAGCGCTCTTTATCTGTTTGCCCTTATTGTGTTTGATAAGTTTTGGCTGGCTACTCGCCATAGGTATTGCAGTCATCACGGCATTGCTTGGTGCTACAATTTTTTCATTAAAAAAAACAGGGTTAAACAACTTAAGCCCAATCAAAAAAGTGCTGGTTTTTGCAGGTCTCATCATTGGTTTAGGAGGTACTATCACCATTATAGCTTTATATATTCCTTCCGGATTTGAAGTCGACCCAATAGAAAATGCGGCCTTATACAACAACCCCAAAATTGTACATCTCAAAACCGAGTCTCCCGCAGAGCAAGGTCCATATAAGGTTAAAACCTTGACTTACGGCAGTGGTAAGGATAAACATCGTCCAGAATATGGCGAAGCGGTTACCTTTAAAACCGATTCTGTAAACGGTTTGGCATTTCTGGATAATTGGGAAGGCTTTAGTGGTTGGTGGCGTGAAAACTACTGGGGTTTCGATTCTAAATCTTTACCTATCAATGCACGAGTGTGGTATCCTGATGGTGATGGGCCGTTTCCTTTAGTATTAGTAGTGCATGGCAACCATGGTATGCAAGACTATTCAGATCCTGGTTATGATTACTTGGGCGAATTATTGGCTTCTCGGGGCATTATTCTGGCTTCTGTAGATCAAAATTTTATCAATGGCTCATGGACCGATATTTTTGGCGGTCTTGAAAAAGAAAATGATGCCCGTGGTTGGTTATTGCTTGAGCACTTTAAGCAATGGCACCAATGGAACAAAACAAAAGGTCATATCTTCAACAACAAAGTGGACACTACTAAATTGGCTATTATCGGGCATTCCAGAGGAGGTGAAGCCGTGGCGCATGCCGCCATGTTCAATAAATTGCCTTATTATCCAGACGATGCTTCAGTTAAATTTGATTATAATTTCAATATCAAATCTGTTATTGCTATAGCCCCTGTAGACGGGCAATATGAACCTGGAGATTCTAGAACCAAATTTGAGGATGTCGATTATTTTGTTATCCATGGTGCGCACGACGCCGATGTGAGTTCGTATATGGGTTCACAACAATTTGAACGCGTTACGTTCAAGGACAGCCTTTACCATTTTAAGGCGGGTTTATACATTTATGGTGCCAATCACGGGCAGTTTAATACCAGCTGGGGAAATAATGATACCAGCAATCCATTTACCGGTCAGTTGAATCTCAAACAATTGCTTACGGCTGAAGAGCAACAGCACATTGCAAAAGTATATATCAGTTCGTTTTTGGATATTAGTTTGAACAACAAACGAGAATACCTGCCGCTTTTTGTCGATGCACGAAAAGGCAAGGATTGGCTACCCAATACCATTTATTTAAATCAATTTGAAGATTCGACTTTTAAAGCGCTTGCAGGATATGATGAAGATTTTGATGTCACAACCATTACGGACAAAAGTAAAGGCATCAGCACTAACAATCTAACGGTTTGGCGTGAGGAAGAGATTAACCTTAAATGGCAGCAAAAAGGAAGTAGAGCTGTGGTGGTAGGCTGGGACTACGATCTAGATGATGATGAAGGAGAATTCGATGAACCAATTGAAGACTCTTTAGTAGCTAGTTATAGCATTCGTTTTCGGGCTACAAAAGTTGATTCCACTTCGGTGCTTGTGTTTTCAATGGCGGAATCGACAGAATCCTCCAACCCTAAAACCAAAGGAAAATGGGTGAACAACACTAATAACGAGAACTCTTCCAATCAAAATAACGAATCCGAAAGCACTGTTGAAGAAGAGGAGGATGAAGAAGATACCGAAGACGACGATGAAAATGAAGATGATGAGGCCTTACCACCTATCGATTTCACTATTAAGCTGAAGGATTCAACGGGATTAACCGTTTCATTTCCCTTAAGTAAATTTTCAGCTTTGCAACGCGAGATTGAAGTAATATTAGAAAAAACAGGATTTCTTACCGATGAAAAAGAATCTGAAAAAGTGTTTCAAACCTTTTATTTCCCATTAGAAGAACTAAAATCCTTGCAGCCGGATTTTGATATTACCAGCATTCAACAATTGGAATTTGTGTTTGATAAAACCAAAAAAGGAGTTGTAATGATAGACGCTATTGGCTTTATGAAAGCTTTTTAATGTAAAGTACATATATTAACCCCTGTATTTTAAAGGTAGATGCACCACTTTTTTAGTTTCAAAAAAGTCTTCTTTATAGATGTCGCTTAAGTTGTAAATCGTGGCTGTTTGATAAGTTTGAAGTTCTTCAGTCAAATCGCCACCTTTTAAGTATAATATCCCATTTTTGAGTTCATGACGTTGAGTTTTGGCGATTTTTCCTTTCACCCAATGTACAAAAGTGGGCATGACTGCCACAGCACGACTCACAATAAAATCGAATTGCCCATTGATGTCCTCCACCCTACTATGTGAAGTTTTCACATTAGTAAGACCTAATCCAGTAACAACCTCATCAACGACCTTAATCTTTTTGGCAATACTATCCACCAAATGAAATTGACTATCTGGAAACATGATGGCTAAAGGTATACCGGGAAATCCGCCTCCTGTTCCAACATCTAATAACTTTGAATCTGGCAAAAACGACTGCACTTTAGCAATGCCTAAAGAATGCAGTACATGCCTTAAATAGAGTTCGTCAATATCTTTGCGTGAGACTACATTTATTTTTAGATTCCAGTCTTGATAAAGGGTCTCTAACTTACTGAATTGTGCTATTTGTGTCTCTGTTAATTCGGGGAAATATCGCTGTATCAGCTCCATGAATGCTAAATTTTCAACAAAAATAGACATTTTTATGTGGATATTTTTAGCATATTATTACCATTCGCCCAGCTTTTATTAATTATATTTGCCGCATTAATTATCATAATGCTTAAATTTATTCGTTATGATAAAAATTAATAGCAATGACACAACAAGCATTATCATTTTCCAGAGCAGATTCAGCGAAATTCTTTCGTACATTAAACAAACGCGTTAATGATTATTTCAAAGACAATAATATAAAGCGTACCGGCAACTGGAAAATATGGGTAAAGACCATAGTGATGTTCAGTTTGTTCTTATCACCATACTTTTTACTACTAACTTTGGATATTCCAGGATGGGCACAGTTACTTTTAACTGTTGTTATGGGTATTGGAATGGCAGGTGTAGGTATGAATGTGATGCATGATGGTAATCATGGTTCATTTTCAAACAAAGAATGGATTAACCGATTAATGGGGAGCAGCATTTATATTTTAGCAGGAAATGTATATAACTGGAAAGTTCAACACAATGTGTTGCACCATACGTATACTAATATTCATGGGCATGATGAAGATTTAGAGGCAGGCCGCATTTTACGTTTTTCACAGCATGCCGAGTGGCGTAAACACCATAAATTTCAACATTATTATTCCATTTTACTTTATGGATTATTAACAATCAACTGGGCCATTACTACTGATTTTCAGCAAATGCGTCGTTATTTAAAACGCAGATTATCCTACGGTAAATTTCCAAACCCCGCGACCGAATGGAGTAAATTAGTGATTTCAAAACTTATTTATGTTGCCATTTGGATTGTACTTCCTTTAGTATTAACTGATATTGCGTGGTGGAAAGTTTTAATTGGCTTTTTTATTATGCACTATGTTGCAGGGTTGATTTTAAGTGTAATTTTTCAATTGGCACACGTCATGGATGAAGCCGATATGCCACTTCCTGAAGAAAATGGCACTATGAAAAACACATGGGCCATCCATCAACTTCAAACTACAGTTAATTTTGGAACAAAAAACAGAATTATCAATTGGTTCACTGGCGGACTAAACCATCAGGTAGAGCACCATATATTTCCACATATAAGCCATGTGCATTATACCAAGATTTCAAAAATAGTAAGAGAAACTGCAAAAGAATTTAACTTACCTTATAAAGAATATAAAACAACCCGTAAAGCGATTATTGCTCATTTTAGATACTTAAAAGAAATGGGAATGAAACCAGCCTTACAACAAGCCTAATATTTGTATTTTTAAATGAACCACCATCTTTCTGACAGAATTAAGAGCCTTCCAACCTCTGCAACATTGGCTATGGCAGCCAAAGCCAGAGAACTTAGACAGCAAGGCGTAGACATTATTGGATTAAGTTTGGGCGAGCCCGACTTTAACACACCCGATTTCATCAAAGAAGCCGCGATTCAGGCTATAAATGACAATTATAGTTCATATACCCCTGTTGACGGTTATGGCGAACTAAAAGATGCCATTTGCTTAAAATTTAAACGTGATAATGGATTAGATTACAAACCTAGTCAGGTTGTGGTTTCTACAGGTGCCAAACAATCTATTGCCAATGTGTGTCAAGTGTTATTGAATCCAGGTGATGAAGTTTTATTACCAGCGCCGTACTGGGTAAGCTATTCGGCATTGGCCATACTATGTGAAGCGAGTTTTAAAGAAATTCCGTCAACTATAGAAACCGATTTTAAGATCACACCGCAACAGCTGGAGGCAGCTATTACCCCTAAAACAAAAATGGTGTTTTTTAATTCACCAAATAACCCTAGCGGAAGTATCTATTCAGAATCTGAATATAGAGCATTAGCCGAAGTATTAGAAAAGCACCCACAAATTTTTGTGCTTTCTGACGAAATTTATGAGCATATTAGTTATGGTACCAAAAACTTTAGTTTTGCGGCCATTCCAAGCATGTATGATCGTACCATAACCGTAAATGGTGTTGCCAAGGCATTCGCTATGACGGGATGGCGAATTGGATATATTGGCGCTCCAGAATGGATTGCCAAGGCTTGTACGAAAATGCAAGGACAAATTACTTCTGGTGCCAATAGTATTGCACAACGTGCAGTAATCACAGCCTTGACAGAATCTCCATCACGCGTGCAGTATATGGTAGATCAGTTTAAAACCAGAAGAGATTTGATTTTAAGCTTGTTAAACGATATTCAAGGTATTAAAACCAATATTCCTGAAGGGGCGTTTTATGTATTCCCCGATGTGTCCTACTATTTTGGAAAGACCTTAAAAGGCAAAACTATTAATAGTGCAGCTGACTTTTCATTATACTTATTAGAAGAAGCCCATGTAGCCACCGTTTCGGGAGAAGATTTTGGTGATGATAACTGTATTAGAATCTCATATGCAGCTTCACAGGAACAAATTATTGAAGCTTTAAGACGCATAAAGGAAGCTTTAAATTAAGGCACTAAAAGATTAAATAACATGAAAAGCCACTAGTTTAGTGGCTTTTTTATTTTATTTCCTTAAGAAAACATATACCAAAGCGCAGTCATGAATAGCGCCAATTTTAAAACAGCGCCTGCCATGGATGGCGTGATATACTGATTTACTTTAATACGCTGTCTGATACCATATAAGCTATCTAAAGATCTGCTCTTTAAAGTTGTATTGACTACGTTTTGATAATTGGAGTTTAATAAACCTATGGGTTTACGATGTACGACTTCTAAAGTGCTTTGAGGTACAACATCTAATTGGTTGGATTTTGCAAGTGACATAATGATTGATTTTGATTGATTGTACTAATAAGACGAGAATTGTATCGTTTTGTTACACAACTACCTTTTTGAGCCTAGACACTAACCCTTAAATATCAATACTCTAGCGATTTCTCCAGAAGAAAGGAGTTAATAAAATCAATACAGTGAACAATTCCAATCTACCAATGAGCATTAAAAACGACGCCCACCATTGCGCCAATAATGGTAAAGCCGCATAATTGTTAACAGGTCCAAAACTTCCCAAGGCAGGACCAACGTTACCCAGACTTGAGGCCGACAAACCAATTGCGGACTGAAAATCTATTTGAAACATGGAAAACACCAATGCGCCCACAATAAAAGAAAGCATGTATAAAATAAAGAAGGCAAGAATATTAAATACGATATCCCCAGAAACTGATTTGGTATTATAACGAACCGGTAAAATAGCATTGGGATGCAGCGCTCTTTTAAACTCTAAAAATCCGTTTTTAATTAAAATTAAATGCCTTACTACTTTCACACCACCGGCGGTGCTACCTGCAGAACCACCAAGAAACATCAGTCCGAAGAAAAACACTACTAAAAAAGGTGTCCAAAGTGTATAGTCAGCAGTTATAAAACCCGTTGTAGTAATCACCGTTAACACCTGAAAAAGCGCATGCCTAATAGCGCTTTCGGCCTGACCCCAAACCATAGGATGATCAATGCTCGAGAGTGATAAATCAGCTCTAAAATAAATGATCAAAGCACAAATTATGGTAAAAATGGCAATGAATTTTACATAGAGTTTAAACTCTTCGTCTTTTATAATCTTTTGAATTCTACCCTTAAAAGCAAAATAACTCAACACAAAATTGGTACCTGCCAAAAACATAAACAGCATCACAATGTATTGGATAATAGGTTGACCATTCCAATGTGCTAAACTGGCATTTTTAGTCGAGAATCCTCCGGTAGAAAGCGTGCTCATAGAATGGTTAATCGCATCGAAAAAAGACATCCCTGCAACTTGTAACAGTATGGTTTCAGCAGCCGTATAACCAAAGTAAATCAACCATAAACGTTTTGCTGTATCGGTAATTCTAGGATGTAACTTATCGGCATTAGGTCCCGGAGCTTCTGCAGCAAATAGCTGCATGCCACCAATCCCAAGTAAAGGCAAAATAGCAATCGCTAAAACTATAATACCCATACCACCAATCCAATGCGTCATACTTCTCCAGAACAGCACGCCTTTTGGCACAGCTTCAATGTCATTTAAAATAGTTGCTCCAGTGGTAGTATAACCAGACATGGTTTCAAAAAACGCACTAGTAAAGTTGGGAATAACCCCAGTAAGCAGATAAGGTAATGCACCTGACAAGGCCATAATGATCCATCCAAAGGCTACCACAATATAACCTTCGCGTTTATTCATTTCCTTAGTGTGATTTTTTGTGCTGACCATCACAAAAAGACCTATTAAAAGTACGGCAACACCAGAAAGCACTAATTCTAAAGTCACACCATCTTTATAAATAAGACTAATTAGGGCAGAGAGCAGCATAAAACCACCATTGAAGAGAAGCAACAGTCCTAAAAAATGAAAAATTATTTTAAAATTGAGCTTCATAAAGTGATCGTATTAATTTTAGTCATGTTGAACAGAAAATGTGCGAATGTAGTATAGATCACAGTACTTAAATCGTTTTCAAGATTAAAAGAAAAACTTCTCAACTTCAGTAATTGAGCGTGGCAAACAACAGACTACTACCCTATCACCAATCTCAATTTTAAAATCACCTAAAGGAATAATCCCCTTTCCATTTCTTATGACACCGCCAATAATTGCAGAACGCGGAAATTGCAAATCTTTAATATGCTTAAGCGTAATTTTGGATTTTGAGTTCACCACGAATTCCAATAGTTCGGCATTCATGTTATTAAGCTTCGTCATAGCCACTACTTCACCTTTTCTAATATATCTGAAAATATTGTTAGCGGCCAATAACTTTTTATTGATCAAGGTATCAATACCAATAGACTGTGATAATTGATAATAATCCATGTTTTCAACCAGTGCAATTGTTTTTTTAACGCCTCTTGATTTGGCAACCAAGCAAGACATGATATTGGTTTCAGAATTTCCAGTCACCGAAATAAAAGCGTCCATCTCGCTAATGTTTTCTTCATCAAGAAGTTCAACATTTCTACCGTCACCATTTAAAATTAAGGCATTGGGAAGTTCTTCTGCCAATTCATAAGCAATTTCTCTATCGCTTTCAATTAGTTTTACGTTGAATTTACTATTACAAAGGTCTTTGGTAGTTTTATAACCAATCTTACTACCACCTAATATCATAATATTTTTTAATTCGGTCTTCACTTTTCCCGACAATTCAAACAACTCTTCGTCTCCTCCTTTTGAGGTAATAAACACCACTTTATCACCTTCCTTAAATTGGGTATCTCCTCTTGGAATAATAGTGTATTGTGTTCCGAATCGTTGAATCGCGATGGGTACAAAATGCAACTCAGGAAATACTTGAGCTGCTTCTTTTACGGTTTTATCAACAAATGTTGCAGTTCTGGACAGTCTTAAACTCAACATGGTTAAAGCGCCATCTTCAAACTCATAACTATCATTAAAGCCATATTGATTTAAAAGCAATTCTATTTCGGCCGCAGCTAAAGACTCTGGAGAAATTAATTCGTCAATACCAAACTTCGTAAAACCAACCTCATCCTTTTGATCGATAAATTCAGAATTGGAGATACGGGCAATGGTGCGTTTAGCACCAAGTTGTTTTGCCAAAACGCAGGCTGTGATATTGGTTGTTTCAGAAGAGGTAACCGCAATAAACAATTCGGCCACATTAATTCTGGCTTCTTTTAAAATGGCAATAGAAGTGACATCACCTTTGATAACTTTTATATCCAAATGATCATTGGCATAGGACAAGTTATCTTTATTGATGTCTATTAAGGTAATTTCTTGCGATTCGTAAGACAATAATTTTGCTAAATGAAATCCTACTTCACCAGCTCCAGCAATAATTATTTTCATCTGTTAATTTGTTGTAGTATATAAGAAGTCATAAAATTTAGTCCATCGAAACGACTATTCTTCTATTTAAAAACAAGCAAATATACTATAATTTACGCTTAAATTTATAGTTTACATTTGATTATAATTCGTTTCTCTAATTATCTTTAACGCCTGTAATATCCTATATTTGCAAAAAAAAACAATGTCTATAAAAGTTACGCCATATAAAGATAGCGATTTAAACAAAAAGCAGCAGGTCACTAAAATGTTCGATACCATTTCAAAAGAATACGATGGTTTAAATCGTGTAATTTCTTTTGGGATCGATGTGAAATGGCGCAAAAAAGTGGTTGCAATCGTTGGCAAAACACAACCCGAAAACATTTTAGATATTGCAACTGGAACTGGAGACCTCGCTATTAATTTGGCAAAAACTAATGCTAAAGAGATTATAGGATTGGATATAAGTGAAGGCATGCTGGAAGTTGGGCGTAAAAAAGTAGCAAACAAGCAACTGGACCAAACCATACAGATGATTGTTGGAGATTCTGAAAACTTACCTTTTAGCGACAACACTTTTGATGCGATTACAGTAGCTTTTGGTGTTAGAAATTTTGAAAATCTAGAAAAAGGGCTGTCCGAGATATTGAGAGTTTTAAAGCCGAATGGCATATTTGTGATTTTAGAAACCTCTGTTCCGGAAAAAACACCTTATAAACAAGGTTATAAATTTTACACTAAATACATCTTACCAACGATTGGAAAATTATTTTCAAAAGACCAATCGGCATACTCGTATTTATGTGAATCGGCATCAATTTTTCCTCATGGTGAGGCATTGAACAATATTTTGCGTAAAATTGGGTTTATAAATGTCAACAATAAGCCTCAAACTTTTGGTGTGGCATCAATTTACACAGCATCTAAACAATAATATGAAGAAAACGCTTCTAATCCTTTCTATTCTTTTATTGAGTCAAACTGTTACTGCTCAACTTTTTTCAAAAGAAAAAATAAAGAATAATGAAAATTTCGACAAAGACCGCTTGTCTTGGGGATTTTATTTAGGATTGAATGCTTATGATTTTCAATTTACCTACGAAGAAGATCTTGAGGATATTCTGGTCGAAACTACAACAGGCTTTAATGTAGGGCTTATTTCTAACTTGAGAATTAATGATTATTTTGATTTAAGGTTTGAACCAGGCTTATATATTACGCAACGAAATTTACAGTATGACCCAGGTTACTTTGGTGGCTCTCCTAATAATGCTGATTTATTTAGAGAAGTAAAGTCTACTTACGTTCACTTCCCGCTACTTTTGAAAATTTCAACTAAACGAATAAATAATTTTAAACCATTTATTGTTGGAGGAATTTCTACAGCTATTAACCTCTCTAGTAATGAAGAAAATCCTGATGACAACAGTTTTGGACAATTTAGGACCAAACGCAGTGTGGCCTTTTACGAGCTTGGCTTTGGGATCGACCTTTATTTATATTGGTTTAAGTTTACACCATCTATTAGAGGTGTTTTTGCTTTAAATGATGAACTGGTTAGGGATAACGACCCTAATAGTCCATGGACAGGTAATGTTGCATCAATGAAGACTAGAGGCGTATTTCTTAATTTCACTTTTCAGTAGAAGAAGGCCGCTTAAATTCACTCAAAAAGATTGCCGTAGCAGTGGCGACATTTAAACTTTCGGTAGCTTGTTGATGTCCAAAACGTGGAATACTAATTCGACGATTAACAAGTGCTTCAATTTCTGCCGAAATCCCATTGGCTTCATTTCCTAAAATTAAAATACCCTTATTGGGTAAATTTTCATGAAATACTGAATCACCATTCATGAACGTTCCAAATTTTTCTGCTTCAGAAGACTTTAAAAAGAGTTTTAAATCTACATAACTTATATTCACACGAGCTAATGAGCCCATGGTAGCCTGGATTACCTTTGAATTGTAACAATCTACTGTAGCACTGCTGCAAACTAAATCCTCAACCCCAAACCAATCACACAACCTAATTATTGTTCCTAAATTTCCAGGATCTCGTATATCGTCTAATGCCACTAATAGTTGGCTATCATCAATTGGACTAGGTTTAGGTATTTCAAATATCGCTAATCCAACATTTGGTGTTTTTAAGTTGCTAATTTTTTGTAATTCGTTTTCAGAAATAAGCGTTGTTTCAGAATTAAACACAGCAGCAGTAGCAAAAAGTTGATGTAACTTTAAGTTTGAATTTAGAAACTCTTGTATTCCTTTTATACCCTCAACAACAAAAAGACCATGTTGATTCCTAAACTTTTTTTGGCTTAAACTTGAAATTAATTTTACTTGGCTCTTTGTTAACATTAAAATGTATTTACTTTTGTTACGTTGTGTTGGCAATGCAAAGTAAAGTTTTTTTTGGACTAATTTTTGTATCCTGCTACAACATTAAAACAGTAAATTTGAAAAGGTCATAGTCGTAATTCATTTATTATTGAAAAATAGTCGATATAACATAGTATTACTTTTAATACCTGCAGTGTTGCTTACATCGTGTAATGTAATGAAGCGTGTAGATAATAATGACTATTTACTCACACAAAATACAGTTTTAGTTAACGAAAAAAACACCAAAACCGAAGAGATTGATAATCTAATTTATCAAAAACCAAACAACAAGTTACCTCTACTTGGAATTCCTTTAAGAGTACACATTTACAACCTTGCGCGCCCAAATATCGATTCCATTTTACAAGCTAAAATTTATGACAATCCAGATAAATTGGCCCGAAAAATTAGGCTCTTATCAAAAAAACAGTTGGTCAAAGATTTAGAATCTAGGAAAAACTTTAATAATTGGTTAAAAAAAACGGGGGAGCCTCCAGTAATTCTTGATGAGACAAAAGCTGATAAGACGACAACACAATTAAATCGCTATTTTTTTAGTAAAGGATGGTTTGATGTTGAAACCAGTCATGATATTGACAAAAGAGAAGACCAAAGAGCTTCTGTTACCTATAATGTAACTACCGGAAAACCCTATATTTTGGACTCTATTTCTACAAAAATAGCATCCCCAATTGTTGACTCTCTTTATCGAAATAATTTAAAAAAAGGGTCCCTATTGAAGGTAAAAGAACAATACAATGAGGTTAACTTTGAAAATGAACGTGAGCGTCTCACCACTGGTTTAAGAAATTCGGGCTTATACCATTTTGGACAAGATTATATCTCGTTTGATATTGATACACTTGGTGCTGCAAAAAAGGTGAACACCGAAATCATCATTAAGAACAGAGCTATTAGAGAACAGGATACAACCTTAAGAATTCCATTTAAAGTTTACAAAATAAAAGAAGTAAACATTTTTACAGATTATAGCTACGAGAACCGAAATCAAACACTAGAGAAAACTTTAGAATATAACAATTTCAACCTGTATAGTTATGATAAACTCAAGTACCGTCCTAAAGCCATTACCGACGCTATTTTTATTACTAAAGGCGATGTATTCAAGGATATTGATAGAACTCGAACCTATCGCTATTTGAGTGAGCTTCAAGCCTTCAAGTACCCCAATATTGAATATATAGAGAATATAAATGACACCACATTAACTGCTAATATTTATCTTTCTCCTAAAAAGAAATATGAATTAGGATTTTCATTTGATGTGTCTCAAAGCAATATTCAAACTATTGGGTTTTCATTTAGGACAGGATTATTAATCAGAAATATTTTTAGAGGCGCTGAAACCTTGGAAGTATCTGCACTAGGTGCTATTGGAGCTTCTAAAGACGCATCGAACAACAAAGACCAATTTTTTGACATCAACGAGGTGGGCGCCAATGCACGCTTAACCATTCCAAGGTTATTTTTTCCTATTAATACCGAAAAAATAATCCCAAAATATATGTCGCCAAGCACCCGTATTAGCTTAAGTGCTTCGGGCCAACGCAATATAGGTTTAGACAAACAATCGTTTTCAGGTGTTATTAATTATAGATGGAAACCTTCTAGAACGGTGACCAATGATACCGATTTATTCAATGTACAATTTGTTAAAAACCTGAATACTGCCAACTACTTTGGGGTCTATCAAAATTCATACAATCGCTTAAATGATATAGCAAGAGATATTAATTATATTAATAATGATGCGTCCTTGACTATTCCCGACCAAACCAATGCGTTTATAAGTGATGTGCTTAATAACAACACCTCTTTAAACCCAGGTGAAGATGACTATGTGAATGTCAACAACATCGCGCAACGCAAACAACGACTTACTGAAAACAACCTCATATTCGCATCTAACTTTAACTATGTTAAGGACAGAAAGGACAACCTTTTTGATAAAGACTTTTCTATTTTTAGAGCGCGTATCGAATCAGCGGGTAATCTACTGTCCAACTTTTCAAAACTTTTAAATCTTGATAAAAATGCTGATGGAAATTATGAAGTATTTGGTGTGCCTTATTCTCAATATATTAAAACAGAACTCGATTACATTAAGCATTGGGATTTAGGAAGAAATAATATTTTAGCAATTCGCACGTACTTCGGTATTGCGATACCTTATGGAAATTCACAAAGTATACCGTTCTCAAAAAGTTTCTTTGGAGGTGGTCCTAACGACAACAGAGCATGGGCAGCTTATAACTTAGGACCAGGAAGCACGCAATCTTCAGATGAATTTAATGAAGCCAATATGAAAATTACTGCCAGCATAGAGCAACGCTTTAATTTACTAGGCCGTTTTAACGGTGCTGTTTTTGTAGACGCTGGTAACATTTGGAATGTATTAGACAATGTTGAAGATGAAAAAGCAACCTTTAATGATTTTAGTTCATTAAAAGATATTGCAATTGGCTCTGGGTTTGGGTTGCGCTACGATTTTAGTTTCTTTGTTTTAAGAGCTGATGTTGGTTTTAAAACCTATGACCCTTCATACGAATTAGGCGATCGTTGGTTTAAAAATTACAACTTCTCCAATGCTGTTTACAACATAGGGATTAACTACCCATTTTAAGATAAAAAGTAGGCATTTTACGATAACGATTTCGCATTTTTTTTGACTTTATAGTCTCAAAAATCCACCATTCTTACCTAAAATTGATTACTTTTGAAGACTTAATTTTCAATTAAAAATCATAAAAGATGAGTCATAATATTAAACCAGGTGTTGCAACTGGAAAAGAAGTTCAAGAGATTTTTAAACTTGCTAAACAAAAAGGGTTTGCATTGCCAGCTGTAAACGTAATAGGTTCTAATACTATTAATGGTGTGTTAGAAACGGCTGCCGCTTTAAATGCGCCTGTAATCATTCAATTTTCAAATGGAGGTGCTCAATTTAATGCTGGTAAAGGCTTAAGCAACGAAAACCAACAAGCAGCAATTGCAGGTTCAATAGCTGGTGCAAAGCACGTTCACCAAATGGCTGAACTTTATGGTGTTCCTGTAATACTACATACAGATCATTGCGCAAAAAAATTATTGCCATGGATCGATGGTTTACTTGATGCAAGTGAACAACATTTTAAAGAAACTGGCAAGCCACTTTACAGTTCTCACATGATTGATTTAAGTGAAGAACCAATCGAGGAAAATATAGAAATCTGTAAACAATATTTAGCCCGAATGAGTAAAATGGGGATGACTCTAGAAATCGAATTGGGAATTACCGGAGGTGAAGAAGATGGTGTCGATAATACCGATGTTGATGATTCTAAACTATATACTCAACCTGAAGAAGTAGCTTATGCTTACGAAGAATTAAGCAAAGTGAGTGACCAATTTACCGTTGCGGCTGCATTTGGTAATGTGCATGGTGTTTACAAACCTGGAAACGTGAAATTAACCCCTAAAATCCTTAAAAATTCTCAAGACTATATTTCTAAAAAATACGGTGTAGGTTCTAACCATATCGATTTCGTATTTCATGGTGGATCAGGTTCAACTGTAGAAGAAATTAGAGAAGCTATTGGTTACGGTGTGATTAAAATGAATATTGATACCGACATGCAATATGCTTTCATGTCTGGTATTCGTAATTATATGACTGATAAAGCCGATTATTTAAATTCACAAATTGGAAACCCAGATGGTGACGATGTACCAAACAAAAAGTACTATGACCCAAGAGTTTGGCTTCGAAAAGGTGAGGAAACTTTCATCGAACGATTAAAAAAAGCATTTGAAGACCTTAATAATGTAAATACTTTATAACTTTGTATTCTAACTAACTATTAATTAAAATCGTTTTTAATGTCTTGGTTTAAAAGAAAAACAAAGGGTATTACTACCACCACCGAGGAGAAAAAGGACACCCCTAAAGGGCTATGGTATAAGTCTCCAACAGGTAAAATTATAGATACCGAAGAATTAGAAAAAAACTTTTATGTTAGCCCAGAAGATGGCTATCATGTAAGAATTGGAAGTAAAGAATATTTCGAAATCCTTTTTGATGATAACAAGTTTAAAGAGTTAGATGCTAAATTAGAATCTAAAGATCCACTTAAATTTGAAGACACTAAAAAATATCCAGATCGTTTAAAATCTGCTCAAGAAAAAACCAAGCTAAAAGATGCCGTGAGAACAGCGGTTGGGAAATCTAAAGGCAAAGATATTGTTATCGCCTGTATGGATTTCAGTTTTATTGGTGGTTCTATGGGAAGTGTTGTAGGCGAAAAAATAGCCCGTGCAGCAGATTATGCATTAAAGAAAAAAATTCCATTTGTAATCATTTCAAAATCTGGTGGCGCACGAATGATGGAAGCAGCTTTATCTTTGATGCAACTTGCCAAAACTTCTGTAAAACTGGCACAACTTTCAGACGCTCAAATTCCTTACATCTCACTTTGTACAGATCCAACTACTGGAGGAACTACAGCTTCATTCGCTATGCTAGGCGATATTAATATTAGTGAACCTGGTGCCTTGATTGGATTTGCCGGGCCAAGGGTTGTAAGAGATACAACAGGGCAAGAATTGCCAGAAGGCTTTCAAACAGCAGAGTTTTTACTAGAACACGGCTTTTTGGACTTTATTTCACATAGAAAGGATTTGAAAAACAAAATCAATCTTTATATCGATTTAATCACCAATCAACCTTTAAGAGCATAAAATAAAGCAGCCAAACGGCTGCTTTTCCTTTTTTAATAAAATTTCTTATAAATCATTAATTATTACTATATTTGCCGCTTGAAAGAAAATCTTTCAACGTACATAAAAATCATTTAAATAATATTGGAATGTATTTATCAAAAGAAGTAAAAGAGGACATCTTTAAAAAACACGGTAAAAATGCAAAGGATACCGGTTCAGCCGAAGGACAAATTGCATTATTTACACACAGAATTAATCACTTGACTGAACACTTAAAAAACAATCGTAAAGATTTTAATACAGAGCGTTCATTGGTAAAATTGGTAGGTAAGCGTAGAGCATTATTGGATTACTTAACAAAAACGGATATTTTAAGATACCGTGCCATAGTAAAAGAATTAGGATTAAGAAAATAATCACAAAAAAACCACGCTTTACAGCGTGGTTTTTTAATATAATTAACTCAAGCTAAAGAGTATAACATCGCAAATAAGAAGCTATTTACAGTTTTTCATTGGTCACACAACAACTACACAACAACACAACGACCATTGTTTAACCAAATTCGGACTATATAAATTATTGGTCAGAATTTAGAATTAAAATTTATGATTCCAAAAGTTTTTAGAGAGGTCATTGACCTCGGCGACGGTAGAGAAATTTCTATCGAAACCGGAAAATTAGCAAAACAGGCACATGGTTCTGTTGTTGTGCAATCAGGGAAATGTATGTTATTATGTACTGTTGTTTCCAACTATCAACAAAGTGATGTTGACTTTTTACCTTTAACAGTAGACTACAGAGAAAAATTTGCTGCTTCTGGGCGCTATCCTGGAGGGTTCTTTAAAAGAGAAGCCAGACCAAGTGATGGCGAAGTATTAACCATGCGTCTTGTTGACCGTGTTTTACGTCCGTTATTCCCAAAAGATTACCACGCCGAAACACAGGTTATGATTCAGTTAATGTCTCATGACGACGACGTAATGCCAGACGCTATGGCAGGATTAGCTGCATCTGCAGCAATTCAATTATCAGATTTTCCATTTGAGTGTCCAATCTCTGAAGCAAGAGTTGGCCGCATAAATGGCGAATTTATCATTAATCCTACAAGAGCACAGTTGTT
The DNA here is from genome assembly GCF_042654525.1 of Geojedonia litorea. Classification (NCBI taxonomy): domain Bacteria; kingdom Pseudomonadati; phylum Bacteroidota; class Flavobacteriia; order Flavobacteriales; family Flavobacteriaceae; genus Geojedonia; species Geojedonia litorea. Next base: position 1,319,695 of record NZ_JBHSGP010000014.1, on the reverse strand, counting down.
AGAATCGGATATCGATATGATGATTGGTGCTTCAGCCGATTCAGTAATGATGGTTGAAGGTGAAATGAAAGAAATTTCAGAAGAAGAAATGGCCGAAGCCATAAAGTTTGCTCATGAAGCTATAAAAGTACAATGTGCGGCGCAAGTAAAATTAGCCGAAGCATTTGGTAAAAAAGAAGTTCGTGAATACCAGCCAGAACGTGAAGATGAAGATTTGGCAAAGAAAATTCACGACATGGCTTATGACAAGGTTTATGCAATTGCAAAAGCTGGTTCATCAAAACATGAACGAAGCGCTGCATTTGAAACTATAAAAGAAGAAGTAAAAGCATCCTTCACTGAAGAAGAATTAGAAGATTTTGGCGGATTAGTAACCAAATATTTCTACAAAGCTGAAAAAGCTGCCATACGTGATTTAACATTAAACGAAGGCTTGCGTTTAGACGGTCGTAAAACTGATGAAATCAGACCTATTTGGTGTGAAGTTGATTACCTTCCATCTACACATGGTTCAGCAATTTTCACAAGAGGGGAAACCCAAGCTTTAGCCACGGTTACACTTGGAACTTCAAGAGAAGCTAATCAGATTGATATGCCATCATTTGAAGGTGAAGAACGTTTCTATTTACACTATAACTTCCCTCCATTTTCTACTGGCGAAGCAAGACCAATTAGAGGAACTTCTAGACGTGAAGTTGGACATGGAAATTTAGCACAACGTGCTTTAAAAGGAATGGTTCCTGAAGATTGTCCATATACTGTACGAGTAGTATCTGAAGTATTAGAAAGTAATGGTTCGTCTTCAATGGCAACAGTTTGTTCTGGTACTATGGCACTCATGGATGCTGGTGTACAATTGAAGAAACCCGTTTCTGGAATTGCAATGGGACTTATTTCAGAAGGTGATAAATATGCCGTATTATCTGATATTTTAGGTGATGAAGATCATTTAGGTGATATGGATTTTAAAGTTACCGGAACTGCAGATGGTATAACTGCGTGCCAAATGGACATTAAGGTAAAAGGTTTATCGTATGAAATTTTGGTGAATGCTTTAAAACAAGCACGCGCTGGTCGTTTACACATTCTTGATAAATTGGTTGAGACTATTGCACAACCTAATGCTGATGTGAAAGCTCATGCACCAAAAATGATTACACGCGTAATCCCTAATGAATTTATTGGAGCCTTGATTGGTCCAGGTGGTAAAGTGATTCAAGAATTACAAAAAGCTACTAAAACCACGATCGTTATTAATGAAGACCCAATTACAGAAGAAGGCATTGTTGAAATTTTAGGCACAAATCAAGAAGGCATTGATGCTGTCTTGGCCAAAATTGATTCTTTAATGTTTAAACCTGAAGTTGGAAGTGTTTACGAAGTTAAAGTCATTAAGATGCTTGATTTTGGTGCTGTTGTAGAATACATAGATGCTCCTGGTAATGAAGTGTTATTGCACGTAAGTGAATTGGCCTGGGAACGCACCGAAAATGTTTCGGATGTTGTTAATATGGGCGATGTTTTTGACGTGAAGTATTTTGGAGTTGATCCAAGGACCAAGAAAGAGAAAGTATCGCGCAAGGCTATTTTGCCAAAACCTGAAGGCTTTAAGGAGCGCCCTCCTAGAGATAATTCTAGAGACAATCGTGGTTCTCGAGACAATCGTGGTAGAGATAATCGCGGTCGAGATAATCGCAGAGACGATAGAAGACCTAGAGAAGACAAAAAGGAAGACTAAAACCTTCTTATTTCAAATACAAAGCCTCTCAAAAATTGAGAGGCTTTTTTATATAAAAATTAGGTTTATCATAGCTAATTTTTGTTCATGATCTCTTGAAACACCTTCCATTGTTGGTCATCTCCATTAATGACAATAGTTTCTGTTTTTTTAAATGGAATTGTTAACACTCCGACTGTACTTCCTAAAATTCCTCCTCCAACAATTCCTGCAATCATTGCCTCGCCAAAATTATCGGGCGTGGGATTAAAAATAAATCCATCATCGGGATTAATACTGGCTACAGAAATAATTGAAACTGCTGTCACGCCAATAGCAGCACCCATAAGGACATTATGTCCAGCAGATCTTTTAGTCTTAATAAAGCCAATGTCACTAGCCGCAATTTTCACAGATCTCTTCCCCTTTTGCAGTAATAATAATGTATCATTTACTGCAAGTACATTTCCTTTATTTATTTTATTGCCTTCTAAATTATACACGCGAACAAATGAACGCTTATTTTTAGTCTCTGTTTGTCCATGATAAGTTGCGCTAATCATTAACGTTATTAACAATAGTATTGTTTTTAGTCGTTTCTTAATTGTTTTCATTTTTAATGATTTTAAAAGTTGATTGTTTAATTAAAGTTGATATCTAATGCTCAATTTCGCTATTGGAGCCGGTATAGTTCCTGTAAACATTTGATTGAATTTTAACATACCTAAACTGTAAAGTGCAGACATTTTTAGATGTTTTATCAAATTATAATTAGCGATAATATTTAATCCCAAATCATAATGATCATAGATATTATTTATATCGATTAGCCCAGAAAGACTTTTAAAGCCTTTTGAAAACAACCCTCCAAATTGAGGAGCGGTTTCAAAATCAAATCCATTTATAAGGTTTAATTTTTGGTTGAGTTTAAAACTTGGTTTTTCAAATAATTTCACATCAAATTTTAATGAGCTCTGTATTTGTATTTGAGAATAGCCATTGGTAATAATCCCGAAGACGATGATGAGTTTTAGTAGTGTTTTCATAACTTTATTGTTTACTGATTACAAGTTCTTGGGTTGTAAATTCCCTGCCGGAAATTTGTTGATTTCCTTATTTGTCAATTTGTCTTTGATAAATTCTGGTAAAAACTTATCCAAAACCATTAAGCACTGATTAATAAACCCAGGAACAACTATTTTTTTCTTCCTTAACATTGAATGCACTGCTATTTTTGCAGCTTTTTCTGGATTTAGAACAGACTCTCTTGGAATCCAACCTAAAATCCGGTTTTGATAGCATAATCTTGTTGTTGTATTTAAACCTCCTGGGCAGATCGTTGTAACAGAGATATTATCCTTTTTTAACTCCTTACCTAAACTTTTTGAGAAAGAAGTCAGGTAAGCCTTTGTTCCACCATATACTTGTTTCTTTGGTAGAGCAAAGAAACTGGCCATACTGCTAATATTTAAAATTGAAGCAGGTGCATATTTTTTTAAATTTGGAAGTAAAAGCCTTATTAAAAGTGTGGGTGTGGTTACATTAACCTCAATCTGTTTTAAAATAAATTCCTCTGTTAAATCCTCAAAAAAACCACGGCTTAAAACACCTGCATTGTTGACTAAATATTTTATTCGAAGTCCATGGTTTTCAATATATTCTGCAATAATATGACAACTCTGTGTTTGGCTCAAATCCAATTCTAGATAATGCACCGTGACGCTAAGGTTTTTCTCAATAAAATCTGACAATTGAGCGAGCCCCGAATTTGGCAATGCCACCAAAAGAAGGTTCATTTGTCGTTTTGCAAATTCTAAAGCCATAGCTTTTCCAAAACCTTGACTTGCCCCTGTAATTAAAGTATAATGTGTTTCCATGATGTTCTATTTTGATAAAAAATTAATGGTTTGATGAAGCCCTTTGTTAAAGGGTGTAATTTTATAACTTAATTGAGCGATCGCTTTTTGGGATGAGGCACTTCTATTGGTAAATATGGCATCCAAAACTTTGGGAGTTATAGTAGATAAACCAAATATTTTTGAGCTCAAAAACAAACTGTTTTTAACCAAATCATAATTCACTTTTAAAATTTTGATCTTACTTTTTGTAAAACTCTTTATCCTCTTAAAAAGTTCGTCATAATTCAAGTTTTCGCCTCCGATAATGTATTTTTCGCCACTTTTACCACTTTGGATAGCTAATAAGTGGGCATCAATAACATCATCAATAAAAACATAATTGGACGTGATATTAAACCTTGATGGCACCACCAAAACATCATTTTTGGCTATCATAGTTATTAGTTTATTAACACCATTAGAAAAGGTGCTTAATCCAGGCCCATAAACTCTTGTGAGATTCAAAATAACGCATGACAAGCCTTTTTTTGTGTAGTTTAAAACAGCTTCCTCTGACATAGCTTTAGTAAGTTCATAGTCATTTGCATAAGATGTTAATCTCGGCTGTTCTTCAGTAATAGGTACTTCTTTATATGAAGGGCCAAAAACGGATAGCGTACTGGTATAAATCACTTTTTTAACTTTAAGCTCCAAGGCCGCTTGCAAAATATTTTCGGTACCAACCACATTGCAGTTATAAAAATTATCGATGGATTTACATTTAAGATTAGTATAGGCCGCCGTATGAAACACATAAACACAACCTTTCATGGCCTTGAGTATAGAATTATAGTCACATATATCGCCTTCAAAAACGGTAATATTCATGTGATTGGGCAGGTTCGCCGAGCTCGTATCTCTAACCAGAGCTTGAACCGAATAATGTTGCGATGCCAATTTAAGTGCTAATTGGTGTCCCACATATCCTGTGGCACCTGTTATAAATACTTTCATAATGTTGATTTTTTTAAGGTGAGTGAATAAAACATTGAGATTTCATATACAGCCGAAAGTGCCATATGTATAAAAAAGGCATACCAAATACTATTGGTTAAAAACGTAAAAACGCATAGTACTACCCCAAAAGGAATAGCGCCCAAAATTTCTTTTCTAGAATCAAAACAGTGAATCAAAACATATAAAACTGTACAGTAGAGAATTGACGCATAGACCGAACCTATTTCTAAAAATTTGTACAATAAAATTCCTCTGAAAAAGAATTCATAACACAATAAAAACGTGAATCGAATAAGAAAGTACACCCAAGCTTTTGAAAACCTATAATGACTAATGTGATCCTTTTTAAAAGTGTTATTGCCAACAGATAAATGCGACACATAGCCAGACAAGAAGAAGATTGTTAAAAAGGACAACAGGACTGGTATTCTGGGAACTTCTATTGTATTAATTAACGATCTTAACTCTGGAGTTATGGCGTAAAAAACAACGCCAAAAAGTATAATTCCAACAACATGTTTTAAATTTAAGAGTCGCAGTCCGTTAGAAGTCAATAAAGCGCACTCAAGATTACGTATACCAAGTCTTTTATACACCATACTTATAATAAAATAGGTCATAAAACTTGTAGTCATCAACACCCATATAACAATTGAATTCTCCATAATTATAAAGGCATTAATACAACATCAAACATTGGGCTTACCGCCTCTACTTTAACACAGGCTCCATTTTTATAATGAAATATGTTATACTTACCATTAGCTATCTCGACTTTATATTTTCCATCTCCGAGATAGCTCACATCTATCATTTCTTTTTGATTATCACAAAAAACTGAAGCAATTCCGTTAGGCTCATTAAAGTAAAGTGTAATAAGGTTTTGTTGAATGTTCGGGATATTCAGGACTTCTGTTTTATTATTTTCCTTAATGTTGTAGGTTCTATTCTTTTGAACAATACTGTGATTAGCTTTGACCTTTCTATTAAGTGTTCTATAAACCGAAGAATAAACCAAAGTTCCATTTCTGAAAACCGACTTTTCCTTTCCAATAATTTTAAAGCTTAAAACAAACTTTGCGTTGATATTACTTTCAGAATTATAGGTTATAGAATCCCCAGAAACTGTTTTAATCATATTAATAGTCCCAATTACCTTTTGGTTTTTCATGATTTGAAATACCATTGGTTTTTCTTTAATTGGATTATTCAAAGCATGGGTAGATGTAAGTATTAATAGTAGAACTAACGCGAATATTTTTTGAAGTAACGACTTAATTCTAGAAAGGTTTTTATCAGTTATTGATATAACCTTTAATCGCTTTAACGTGTATAAAATTAATATTGGTACCATGACAATTAGCTTTTAGATTGTTTTTGATAATCATAAAAGTATTGTCACGAATTGGTATCAATATCCGAGATAGTCTATGGTGAAAAAATCAGGATGTCCAACGATAATTCTGGACAGTTTTAGTTATTTTCTCTAAATGCTGTAGGTGTTTCTGAAGTGAATTTTTTAAACGCTGAATAAAAAGTAGATTTCGAATTAAAACCACATTCGAGACCAATGGCAACAATGGTATATTGGTTAAATTCATCATTGGATAAAAACTTCTTGGCCTGTTCAACACGAAGGGAATTAATAAAATCTGAAAAATTAAATTGACTGTATGAATTTACAAGCTTTGAGAAATAGCTTTTACTCATGCCCAAATCGGTAGCTAATGTTTCCATACTAAGTAATGGATCTAAATACAGTTTATTTTTAATGATATGATTCCTTATGTTATTAAAATCATTTTGATGCTTTTCATTGTAAAAATCGTCTTCTTCATTTTTAGAATTGACATTAAAACCTCCTTCAGAAGAAATAAGAACTTTATTAGTTATAATCTGGTTTCTCAACACAATTCGGTCTTGCACAATATTGTATTTATAAAATCCTTGATAGCCAATCCAATATAAAAGAATCGAGGACCCTAATCGCAAAGGATAATAAGCCACTTCACTCCCATTTATGTTGTTAAAAACAACAGCCACAATCCAAAGTAAAATAACAACGCTACCTAGTTTAATAAACCATTTTATCCAATTTAAATCGTCATAGGATAAAATAAATTCTAATAAATCATGGCGTTTAAAAACTAAAAGACACGCATTAATAAACAAGAAAATACAATACACTAAATTAAATGTTTCCTCAAAAACCGTGTATTGATCAATGTGGCTGGTATTCTGTTCAGGAACCTCATAATAAACATACGATATTAGGCAAAGCCGTATTACCAGTTCGAAAATAAAAATAATTAATGTTGGCTTTATAAAATCATTAACCCGCTTTTCAACACGTAAAAAATGGGTTGTAAATGCATAGAACATTGGAAAAATAAGCACATACCAAGGGACAAAAAACTGTTGTATCAAAAAAAGATCAGAAGTGAAATTATTATCGATCAACCAACGCTGTAGATTATTCAATGAAATGAAAAGAACGGTTAAATTTAAATAGACAATAACCCTGTCAAACTTCTTTTTCACTAAAAGTGTTACCAAGTTGAATCCAAAACCTTGAATAACACCAGCAATAAGTAGAAAATTAATAACTGAAACAAGGTTCATAACAAAATTCATCACACCTTATCAGCCATTACAAACTTAAGCTTCAAGGTTGGTTGGTTTAAATGAAACGTATTGATTATAAAACTAATATAACGAAATTGTAGGTATTTAAGTTGAGAAGTCGAGCTTTTTGAACATAAGATATTATAAATTAGGAAATAATGTATAAGTTTTAAACCTAAAATAAATGTCAAGAATGATAGAGTTGTGCTATTGTAGAATTAGTATTTAACCCTCGTTTTATACTTTTTGTAAAGTATTGTTTGCAATTCTTATTTATTAAAACATAATATATATACCTATCCAAAACCAATTCCAACAGTGACCAGTTTTTATGAGATTTTTGTTCCATAATGCAAAAACTTTAATGATCTACTCAAAATTAATTGTATTAATTGAAAAATGATTATTAAAATGAGCTTATAATTCGCTTTATTTTTCTTATTTTTCACAAAATCTTCCTAATCCTACTTGCCTTCTCTCAAAAAATGCAAGAAGTATTTATTTCACACTTGAAAGCCAAATCACGAGATAATACATCGTTTGTTGATGAAATTGCTTCTGTACTTGATATAGGTTATGATGCCGCCTATAGACGTATTAATTTGAAAACAAGTTTGTCATTAGAAGAAAGTGTAAAACTTGCGAAACATTACAAAATCTCACTTAATAATCTTTTTGAGGTAGGTGATCCCAATACTATTTTAACACAACTTTCTCCCAGGCCAAGTAACGAAAAAGGACTTGAACTATGGTTTAAACAATCGCTTCAAAATGTTATCCCATTAACCAAAATAAAGGATGCCGAAATTATATGGTCAGGTAAAGACATTTCGCTTTTTAGAACCTTAACAGACTCTCATTTAACTCGTTATAAAATGTACGTTTGGCTTAAGGATTTAGATATTGAAATGGCAAAGAGTAAAATTACCTTTGATCAATGGGTTAAAACAATACCAACTTCATTACTTCAAAGTGCCTTTGATTTAAGTGACATTTACAACCATATAAATATAACTGAATTATGGAACGATAATACGGTAAATGGCACATTGCAACAGGTGCTTTACTATTTTGAAGCTGGTTTGGTTTCGAAAGACATGGCTTTACTAATCTGTGATGACATTCATGATGTTATAAATCACATAGAAGCCCAAACCATCAGACAAAGTATTAATGAATTGCAAAACGAAAAATTTTTCAGGCTATTTAAATGCGATTTACATACTCTTACAAATACTGCTATGATTGTAACACCGCATCAAAAAGTATTTTTCTCACCATTTACAGTATTAAGCTATTTTAAGATTGAACATAAAGACACCTGTGATATGATGCACGAGTTTTTAGAAAAACAAATGTCAATTTCAAAACTTTTGGCAACTTCTGGAGAACGAGACAGAACAATTTTCTTTAAAACAATACACCAAAAAATATCCATAGTAAAAGAGCGTATAAATATGGATGATAAAATGTCTTTTTTATAAACCATCTAAAAGCTACTCTACTACAATTAAAGCCAAAAAACGTTAAAGCCCGTTAATAATTTGCTATTGTAAATTATTTTACTATATTACTAGTTATGATTTACACAGACAAAGACAAATATTTAGAGGTATTAAATGATTCTCTCGCTTATCTCGAACAACGCGGATATGAAAACATTAAAGCTGACACTAAAGGTTACGAAACACCTAAATCGTATTCAAAAGTTGGGAGCGACATAAGTATTACACCTGATATTGTTGCAGAAAAAGAAGGCCAGAAGCACTATTTCGAATTGAGCTTAAAGTCTGAAAAGCCTAATTTACTAAAATCAAAATGGCTTTTTTTAAATACCTTAAGCAATATGAAGTCCCATAGATTTAGGTTAATAACTACACGTGGTCATTACAAGTTCACTAATGAAATGTTGGATGACATCAACCTTACCGATAAAAAATTAATTAAAATTTAATTTAATCTTTTGTAACATTTTTGGCACTAATTACGTATAACTACAAGGTAGTATTATCATTCGTATTAAAAACTAGACAAATTAAATGAGACAACTTAAAATTACCAAGCAGGTTACCAATAGAGAAACTGCTTCGTTAGACAAATATTTACAAGAAATTGGAAAGGTTGACTTAATCACCGCAGATGAAGAGGTCGAATTAGCGCAACGTATTAAAGCTGGTGATCAAGTGGCTTTAGAAAAATTGACTAAAGCTAATCTCCGTTTTGTTGTTTCGGTAGCAAAGCAATATCAAAATCAAGGGTTAACATTACCAGATTTAATTAATGAAGGTAATTTAGGACTAATAAAAGCCGCGCAACGTTTTGATGAGACACGTGGTTTCAAGTTTATTTCATATGCTGTTTGGTGGATTCGTCAATCAATACTTCAGGCATTAGCCGAACAATCTCGAATTGTACGTTTACCATTAAATAAAATTGGTTCAATTAACAAAATCAATAAAACATTTGCCTTTTTAGAGCAAAGTCACGAACGTCCTCCAAGTGCTGAAGAAATTGCAAAAGAGTTGGACATGACTATTAATGACGTTAAAGAGTCTATGAAAAACTCTGGCCGTCATGTATCAATGGATGCACCATTAGTAGAAGGAGAAGATTCAAACCTTTATGACGTATTACGAAGTGGAGAATCTCCAAATCCAGATAAAGATTTATTGCATGAATCGCTTCGCACTGAAATTGAGCGTGCTTTAGAAACTTTAACACCTCGTGAAGCTGATGTTATTCGTTTGTACTTTGGGCTTGGAAATCAACATCCTATGACCTTGGAAGAAATTGGAGAAACATTTGATTTAACTCGTGAACGTGTTCGGCAAATTAAAGAAAAAGCTATTAGACGCTTAAAACATACGTCTAGAAGTAAAATATTAAAAACATATTTAGGATAGTTTCGAACTTGTTTATTACCAAAATTAAGATATATTTCTTATATTGGAGCCAAGCAAATTTGAACAGGTATTTTTAAAATATATTTTAGTTTCGTAAAATAGTTACGACTAAATAAACGCAACAAACAGTTACACATAACTGTTCGTTTTTTGATTGATGAAAGAACCCAGAGCTGATTACTCTGGGTTCGTTTTTTTACCTACTTTTGCAAAAACAATCTAATACACTTCAATGAATTCTAAATTAATAGCACCTTCAATCCTGGCAGCAGATTTTGCCAATCTTCAACGTGATATAGAAATGGTAAATAAAAGTGAAGCAGATTGGTTTCATATAGATATAATGGATGGTGTATTTGTGCCGAACATCTCATTTGGAATGCCAGTTTTAAAAGCGATATCCAAACATGCCAAAAAAACCATTGATGTGCATTTAATGATAGTAGATCCAGATCGCTATATAAAAACGTTTGCTGATTTAGGCAGTAATGTATTAACGGTACATTACGAAGCCTGTACGCATTTACATAGAACACTGCAGGCTATTAAAGCGGAAGGCATGCAAGCTGGTGTGGCACTTAATCCACACACTAATATTAATGTTCTTGAGGATACTATTAATGACATTGATTTGGTGTGCTTAATGAGTGTTAATCCCGGCTTTGGAGGTCAAAGTTTTATAGAGAACACTTTTAATAAGGTAAAACAATTAAAAGAACTTATTACCAGAAAAAATGCTGCAACCAAAATTGAAATTGATGGAGGGGTAACCAATAAAAATGCTAAACAATTAGTTGATGTTGGTGCAGATGTTTTAGTTGCTGGTAGTTATGTGTTTGGAAGTTCTAATCCAATTGAGACTATTAAAGACCTAAAAGCAATAGTAAATAGTTAATTAGTATCCAGCAAAATTAAAATTGAGCATTTGCTTGGTTTTATTATATACTTCTGGAAATTGTGCTCTAAACTCTGATGGCGTTTCAATGAAAGTTTCAATGACTACGGCCAAAAACTCAAATTGATTAGTATAAGCGTAATCCCTAAAGTATTTTGAAGCAATCAGTTCTTTTCTTAAGTCCTCCTTGTTGGTCAATAAGTCGGTAAGCTCTTTAAATGAATCTGAAAATATGGTAGAACTCACATCGCGTTCTTTGATACTATTCAGATGAATAGCATGTGCAAATTCATGAATTCCAAGATTAATTTTATCAGTATTATTCTCAAATCCTTTTTTAAAATCTTTCCAAGATAGCACTAAAGTTTTAAGCCTTGGATTAAATTCTCCTTTATGATAGTCATTATTGGATCTGGAGAAAAATTCATTAGGATAAATAAATATTCTATTGATTAATCCAATATAAAAATCTCTAAATCCAAACGTTAGCATGACTGCAGTTGCAGAAATGAGCACCCTCATTTCTTCTGTAACTTGAACACCTTCTCTACCTATAAAATGTTTATCAGCCATAAATGAAGCAACACGATGTTCGAAAACACGTTGTTGTTTTAGGGATAATTTATTATAGAATCTAAATTGTTTACGTAAAATAACTTTTTGAGAATTACTTAATTTTTTTAGAAAAAAAGAGGTGTGGACGAAAAATGGTTTTTTTGTTCGAATCACATAACTTAATTCCACCATTCTTAAGGCAAAATTCAACAACATCGCTAAAAGAATAGCAAAGAAAATACCGATGACTATTTTACCTCCAGTAGTAAGCTGCTCTATAAAAACGATTAATTTCACTTCACAAATAACGTTGATTACACTAATACATTGTGAGGGAATTAATAATAAATAAAGAAATTAAAGGTACAAAAAAAAGACTATGAAAGATTACAAGGTTAAATTTTAAATTAAAATACTGCCTATGAACGTTCTACTTTGAAAACAAAAAACACCAAAGGATCAAATTTTAGCAAGTTTGATTCACCCTTTGGTGCTTTAGCTTATTCGTGACCGCGGAGGGATTCGAACCCCCAACCCTCAGAGCCGAAATCTGATATTCTATCCAGTTGAACTACGCAGCCCTAATTCCCATTAAAACAGGAACATGATTTATATTAATTTAGATCTTACAATAGTAGAAATGGTTTTACCATCGGCCTTACCAGCCAATTGTTGATTGACTATTCCCATTACTTTACCCATGTCTTTCATGCCCTCTGCGCCTACTTTAGTTATTGTTTCTGCCACGAACTTTTCTATTTCTGTTTCGCTTAATTGGGCTGGTAAAAATTGGCTAATAACTTCAGCCTGCGCTAACTCGGGCTCAGCAAGATCTTCTCTATTTTGTTCGGTATAAATATTAGCACTGTCTTTACGTTGTTTTACAAGCTTTGATAAGATTTTAATCTCTTGGTCTTTAGAAAGTTCTTCTTTAGATCCCGTTTCGGTTTGGGCCAATAAAATTTCAGACTTGATCGCTCTCAATGCGGCCAATGCAGTTTGATTTTTATCTCTCATTGCAGCTTTCATAGCCGTCATTACATCATCTTGTAAGCTCATGATTGTATCTATTGTTTTAAAATGCGAAGATAAGTAAAAACTATTGATATAAAAGACTCCTTTTCTGGTTTAGAAACTTAAAATTTCGTTTAAATAAAAACCCGAAAAGTAATTAAACTTTTCGGGTTCAACATAGCGAAAACGCTAAATTAAATCAGCTATTAATCAACGTTATCGTGTAAGAAAGAATTATTACTTCGTAACTGAATATCATCATTTTCATCAGTTCCTACTGACATTCTCGAGCTATTAGTTTCAGAAGAATGTGGTGTGTCGTCTAAATTTATGCCTTGACGCTTGTATGCTGGCTCGCGTTCTATTTCGTCAATTTTTGAAGTTTTAAATCGATAATTGAAATCCTTCATTTTGCGACGTCTCTCATCGGCTCTTTCTTTTAAAAGCTCTGATATAGGACTGTTCATTGGATCAATGTCTTCTTTTTCTATTGGTGCCTGAACTTTTTCCTCTACTACTTTCTTTTCAAAAACAATCTCTTCTTCAACTTCAATTTCTTTTGATTTTGTTTTATTCATAGACGATTCAAAACTCATAAAATCATCTAAAGCATAGCGTGTTTCTCCGGTTTCATTAGCTTCGGTTACTGGGATTATTTCTACATAATCTTTTACTTTATAATCTTTAACCTCGTCATCTAAATCAAATAAAACCTTATTTTCGGTAGTCTCTTTTTCCTTTTTTTGATCTGACAAAGGCAAATCAAAGGTCAAAGTTATTTGCTCTTCTTCTTCAAATTCAACCTCTTTAACTTCTTCTACTTTTTCTTTTTGAACTGGTGTAATGATAAAATCGTCTTCTGCTTTATGATCTAACACTTCTTGGTAAACTACGTTCATATTTTTTATGAACTCTGTAGTAGGAATTAAATTTGAGTGTATATCGTCGTCATCATTATCATCAATTATCAAAGTATGCTTCACAACTTCAGATTCATTATCATCTTCTTTTTTAAGGATAATGTCTGGAGTTATAATGGCAGGTTCTCGCTCTTTTACATTAATATCATCATGATCTTCTTCTAATGCATGAACCACTTTTTTGACTTCGGTATTTGAAATTTCATGTTGTTGATCAATATTGAATCCAGTAGCAATAATGGTCACAGAGATGGACTCCTGTAGGGACTCGTCTTCTCCAACACCCATAATGATATTAGCACCGTGACCAGCTTCATTTTGAATATGATCGTTGATTTCACCAATTTCGTCAATGGTAATTTCTTGAGAACCAGAAACGATAAGCAACAATACGTTTTTAGCTCCGGTAATTTTATTGTCATTTAATAAAGGAGAATCAAGAGCTTTCATAATGGCCTCTTGAGCTCTTGTTTTTCCAGATGCTGCAGCAGAACCCATAATAGCGGTACCACTATTGCTCAATACGGTTTTAGCATCCCTTAAATCTATATTTTGAGTGTAGTGATGTGTAATAACTTCGGCGATACCACGTGATGCGGTTGACAACACCTCGTCAGCTTTTGAGAATCCAGCTTTAAACCCTAGGTTTCCATATACCTCTCTAAGCTTATTATTGTTGATCACTACTAAAGAATCAACATGACCACGTAGGTTTTCTATCCCTTTTTGAGCTTGCTCATTTCTGGTTTTTCCTTCAAATTGAAAAGGCATAGTAACGATTCCAACCGTGAGAATATCTAGTTCTTTTGCCATTTTTGCAATGATTGGAGCAGCTCCAGTACCTGTTCCACCACCCATTCCGGCAGTAATAAATACCATTTTTGTATTGGTATCTAACATTCGACGGATGTCTTCTAAACTTTCTACAGCAGCCTGCTCTCCTACATCAGGATTTGCGCCCGCTCCTAAACCTTCGGTTAAGTTAACACCAAGTTGAATTTTGTTGGGCACTCCACTATTTTGAAGTGCTTGTGCATCTGTGTTACAGATTACAAAATCAACACCCTTAATTCCTTGTTGAAACATGTGATTGATAGCATTGCTACCGCCACCGCCAACACCAATAACCTTGATGACGTTGGATTGGTTTTTTGGTAAATCGAATGCAATGTTTCCTAATTCGTTGTTGTTGCTCATATAATTAGTTCTTTACTGGATTTATAATTAATTTATTCTGCATTATCTAAAAAATCTTTAACACGCTCGGTTAGCTTATCTAAAAATGACCGGCGTTCCTTTTTTGGAGGATTTACAACATCGTTTGCATTTGAGGCTTCTTCAGAAGCTTCTGCCTGAAGTTCCAAATTTTCTCTTTCCTTTTCAACACGTTTACGCTCTTGTCTTTTAAGACCATCCATTACTAAACCTACGGCTGTAGCATAAAGAGGGCTAGCTACATCTTCGTCACTATCTCCTGCAAGGTGTTCATTCGGGTATCCAATTCTGGTATCCATTCCAGTGATATATTCTACTAACTGTTTTAAATGTTTAAGCTGACTACCGCCTCCAGTTAAAACAATTCCTGCAATGAGTTTTTTCTTTTGTTCTTCGTGCCCATAGTTTTTTATCTCAACATAAACTTGCTCTACAATTTCCACAACACGTGCATGAATAATTTTGGAAAGATTTTTAAGCGTAATCTCTTTAGGTTCTCTTCCTCGTAAACCAGGAATTGAAACAATCTCGTTGTCTTTATTTTCTCCGGGCCATGCCGAACCAAACTTTATTTTTAACAATTCGGCCTGCTTCTCTATAATTGAACAGCCTTCTTTGATGTCTTCAGTAATGACATTACCCCCAAAAGGAATAACAGCCGTATGACGAATAATACCGTCCTTGAAAACCGCTAAATCTGTGGTTCCACCTCCAATATCAATTAAGGCAACCCCTGCTTCTTTTTCTTCCTGGCTTAAAACAGCATTAGCTGATGCCAATGGCTCCAGCGTTATACCCTCTAATTCCAATCCAGAACTTTTTACACATCTACCTATGTTTCTTATAGATGAAACCTGACCAACAACCACATGAAAGTTAGCTTCAAGTCTTCCACCGTACATGCCAATCGGTTCTTTTATTTCACCCTGTCCGTCCACTTTATACTCCTGTGGCAGCACATGGATAATTTCCTCTCCTGGGAGCATGACCAATTTATGTACTTGGTTAATTAGGCGGTCAATATCTTCTTCATCAATGACTAATTCAGAATTTGCTCTTGTGATATAATCACTATGTTGTAAACTTCTAATATGCTGACCCGCAATACCAACGGTTACATCTTCAATTTTTAATCCGGCTTCTGCTTCTGCTTCTTGAACGGCTTGTTGAATAGATTGAATAGTTTGTGTAATATTATTCACCACACCTCTGTGCACGCCCAAACTTTTAGATTTCCCTATTCCTAAAATTTCGGCTTTGCCGTATTCATTCTTACGACCTATCATGGCCACAATTTTTGTGGTTCCAATATCTAGTCCTACTGAAATTTTATTATTCTCCATGCCTTACTTTTTGGTGCATATTACTTGGTTGTCAAACTTTAAATTTACCACACTGTACGTATCGAGTGTTTGGTCTCTCATTGCTTTTTGATAAAACGCTTTGAGGTTGTTCACTTTTTTATCTAATGACTTTAACGATCCTAAATGAATAGTAAAATCATGTAATCTAAATTTCAAGTCTATCGATTTGTCTTCATTTTGATGAATCTCGATGACATGTTTTTTTAAAAAATCATCTTCTTGAACTTTTTTTGCAATGTGGTAAACATTACCAAGTTCATTTTTATAAATAGCTCCAGTAACAAGTGGTACTCTTGCAGTATAATTTGTTGATAACGGCATATAACTACCCATATCATCAATATAAAACGATGCGTTTGTACTAACTCTAGCCAACGGTTTTTTTTGTTCAATCTCTGCTGTAATTTTACCTTCAACATCGATAAACACTTGAGCTTGCTTAATCATTGGATTAGAATTTAGGGCAGTTTCCAATCCGTTCAAATCTATAATTTCTTTAGGCTTATCCGTAACGGTTTGTTGATTTTGTATTAACAATTTACTAACAGTTTCATGCGTGACAAATAAATTATCTTCTCCAATAAAATGTATTAATGGAGTGCCTACTTTCCTTGAAGAATTTCTCACAGAAGAGAATGCATACAATGACACTACTGTTACCAATAGCGCAATCCCTTTTATGTAATTATAATTAACTCGCAACGCTTAAGGCTTCTTTAATATGTTTAACTTCCTCTCCTATATCTCCGGCTCCAACGGTTAAAATAACCTGAGCATTTGTTTGTTTTAATTCCGCAATTAGCTCTGATTTCTGAACCAATTTTTTATTGTTATTTTGAATTTTATCTAGTAACCATTGTGAGGTAACCCCTTCTATTGGTAATTCTCGCGCAGGATAAATATCCAAAAGTAGGATCTTATCAAATTGGGACAAACTTTGTGCAAATCCATCTACAAAATCTCTTGTGCGACTAAATAAATGCGGTTGAAATACGATCAAAACTTCCTTATCTGGATACATTTCTCGAACGGCTTGATGTACGGCATCAATCTCCTGCGGATGGTGCGCATAGTCATCAATAAACACCAAATTGCTTGTTTTAATTTGATAGGTAAATCTTCGTTTAACCCCAGTATAAGATGCTAATGCCTCGGCGAGCTGTTGGTGAGGGATGCCATATTCTACAGTCATCGCCAAGGCTATTAATGCATTCGACAGATTGTGTCTACCAGGTAGGTTAAATTTGAAATTTTCAAGAGTGGTATTAGGTGTTTTTACATCAAACACATAAGCACCATCTATTATTTTTATGTTGATAGCCGAATAATCGGCGTCATCGTCTATTCCGTAAGTTATTCCCGTTAAAGGCAATCCATTTTTCACAAACAGTTTACCGTTAGGTTTTATTTTCTTTGAAAATTCAACAAAAGATTCTTGAAGTGATTCAGCATCTCCGTAAATATCTAAATGGTCGGCATCCATTGAAGTTATCCCAGCCATATCAGGAGATAAGGTTAAAAATGAACGGTCAAATTCATCCGCCTCAACTACCGTTATCTTAGTACCATTGAGAATTAAATTTGAATTATAATTTTGGCTAATTCCTCCTAAAAACGCAGTAACCTCTACATTACATGAGTTCAACAAATGCCCCAAAATACTCGTTGTTGTAGTTTTACCATGGGTTCCAGCAATAGCAAAACAATAAGTATCCTTTGTTATCTCACCAAGCACTGCAGATCGCTTTAAGACTTCAAATCCATTTGATCTAAAATAATTAAGTTCAGCATGTGTTTTAGGGATTGCAGGGGTATAAACCACCAAAGTTTGTTCTGGATTCAGAAATTGAGCATCGATTTGTTCAACATTATCTTCAAAATGAATTTTAATTCCCATGGCTTGCAAGTCACCTGTAATTTCTGTGGGTGTTTTATCGTATCCTGCAACTTGCTTATTATTCGCATGAAAATAGCGCGCCAAGGCACTCATACCGATACCTCCAATACCCACAAAATAAACGCTATTTACGGTTTTTAAACTCATTTACTTTTAAGCAGTTTTTCTACTTCGTTTACTATATCCTTTGTGGCATTAACCAATGCCAATGTTTTAATACTTGCACTCAATTGCTCTTGTCTTTCGGTTGAAGCTATGAGTTGTGAAAATTTGTTTTCAAAATCAACTTCCAAATCTGATTCCTTAATTAAAATGGCCGCTTCTTTATCTACAATTGCCATAGCATTTTTGGTTTGATGATCTTCGGCCACATTTGGCGAAGGGATAAAAATTACGGGTTTACCTACAATACATAATTCAGACACAGAACTTGCACCAGCTCTCGAAATAATAACATCAGCAGCAGCATAAGCTAAATGCATGTTATTTAAAAACGCATGTACTTGAACGCTATCAAAATTGTTATAATGCTTGTATTCATTATAATATAACTTGCCGCATTGCCAAATCACCTGTACGTTTTGCGTTTGAAAAAACTCTAATTCCTTTTCAATAAGTTGATTGATTCTTCGCGCTCCCAAACTTCCTCCTAAAACTAAAAGGGTATGTTTACCGTGTTTTAATTTAAAGGCATCTTTTGCCATTATTGATTTATCCTCAATATCTAATAAATCGAGACGAATTGGATTTCCAGTTTTAATAATCTTCTTTTTCGGGAAAAATCGTTCTAGACCATCATAAGCCACACAGATTTTATCAACCTTTTTACTTAATAGTTTATTGGTGATTCCAGGATATGAATTCTGTTCTTGTATTAAAGTTGGAATCCTTTTCGTAGCTGCGACCTGCAATAAAGGACCACTTGCAAAGCCTCCTGTACCAATAGCTACATCAGGCTTAAAGTCGTTAATAATTTTACGGGCTCGTAATAAACTTAAAATTAATTTTAAAGGAAATATCAAATTTTTCAAGGTTAACTTGCGTTGAATACCAGAAATCCAAAGGCCCTCAATTTTATAACCTGCTTCTGGCACTTTTTCCATTTCCATTTTGTCAGAAGCACCAACAAATAAGAACTGTGCATCTGGGAAACGAGATTTTAGCTCGTTTGCAATAGCGATTGCAGGAAAAATGTGTCCTCCTGTACCACCTCCAGATAATATGATTCTATAT
Source organism: Geojedonia litorea (assembly GCF_042654525.1). Taxonomy (NCBI): domain Bacteria; kingdom Pseudomonadati; phylum Bacteroidota; class Flavobacteriia; order Flavobacteriales; family Flavobacteriaceae; genus Geojedonia; species Geojedonia litorea. The sequence goes on along the minus strand of NZ_JBHSGP010000014.1, from coordinate 1,300,502 downwards.
TCGCTCATTCTAAAGCTTCGCTTAAGATCTCAAGTGGATTTTCTTCCACATGTTCTTGTTCTTTTAATTCTTCACGTTTAGCACTAACACTAAGAATGATTCCTATAGCCAGACAGGTCATCCAAATGGACGTTCCTCCGCTACTAATTAAAGGCAATGTTTGTCCTGTAACAGGAAATAATTCAACCGCAACGGCCATATTTATTAAAGCTTGAAAAACAATTGGCAATCCTACACCTAGGACTAACAACTTTCCAAAAGTAGTATCTGATTTTTGTGAGGCAATTACAATTCTGAATAACAACCAAGAATACATTACTAATAAAAACAATCCGCCGATTAAGCCATATTCTTCAATGATTATTGCAAAAATGAAATCGGATGATGATTGAGGTAAAAAATTCTTTTGAATACTTTTTCCAGGCCCAACACCATGTATACCTCCTGACGCAATAGCGATTTTCGCTTTTTCAATTTGATAGTCGGCCTCGGTATCTTCACCATTAGCAAAATTTTCAATCCTATTCATCCAAGTATCAATTCTATTGGGCATGGCATCGGGAAATGCCTTTGCAACCAAAACAAAAAGCACCAATGACAAAATACCTGCTCCTACAATAACGGTCAAATATTTAATGGGATAGCCTCCAATAAACACCAAAATCATCACCATTGCGAACATTATAGCGGCAGTTGAAAAGTTGGCTGGAAGAATCAATAGCAACATTAAAAACACTGGAATCCAAAGTGGTAAAATCGATTCTTTAAAAGTGACAGCCTTATCTTTAATTTTTGATAAATACCTTGCCACATAAACCATTAAAACAACAGAGGCCAACGTAGAGGTTTGAAATGACATTCCGACTATTGGAATTTGAATCCACCTACTTGCATTTGCTCCTTCAACAGTTGTTCCTTGTAGTATGGTCACGACCAACAATATAAACACTATCGGCATCATAACCATCGACAATCCCCTAAAGTAGCGGTAAGGGATTCGATGCACCCCGTACATAATTGCAAAACCTAAAAAGAGGTGCATAAAGTGCTTCACAAAAAACGAAAAGGTACTCCCAATGCCTCCAATATAGGCTAGATTACTAGCCGCACTATAGACTGGAAGAAACGAAAATATGGCTAGCAACGCCGCAATAGCCCATATTAATCGATCTCCTTTTATGTTATTAAATAGTGTTTGCACTTTTTAATTTCTATTTTAAATGTGATGCTTCGACATGCTCAGCATGACTAAAACATCTTTTATTACAAGTTTCTAACTGCATCTTTAAACTGTCTGCCTCGGTCTTCATAGTTTTCGAATAAATCAAAGCTTGCACAGGCTGGTGAAAGCAGAACATTATCTCCTGCCTCGGCTATTTTATAAGCTATTTTTACAGCTTCGCTCATAAACTGTGTTTCGACAATGATATCGACCATACCTGCAAAGTTGTCCATTAGTTTTTCGTTGTCAACTCCCAAACAGATTATTGCTTTTACCTTTTCATTTACAAAAGAAAACAGCTCTCTATAATCATTGCCTTTATCCTGTCCACCAACAATCCAAATTGTTGGCGCATCCATACTTTCAAGAGCATAGTAAGTTGCGTTTACATTAGTTGCTTTAGAATCATTGATGTATTGTACTTTGTTAATCTTTAAAACATGCTCCAAGCGGTGCTCAACCCCTTGAAAATTCTCTAAACTTTCACGTATGGTCTGTTTTCTAATTTTTAATAAATGTGCCACTGTTGAAGCGGCCATTGCGTTTTTAATATTGTGATTTCCTTCTAAAGCTAAATTTGCTGTTGGCATAATTATTTGGTTATTATCTATTGTTATTTTTATATTATTTTCATCTAAATACGCTCCATTCTCAATTGTTTTAGTCAATGAAAATGGCAATAATGTTGATTGAACTGGGTGCTTTTGTAACCACTTGGTAATGACTTCATCATCGGCATCATATATTAAAAAGTCGTCTTTGGTTTGGCGTTGGGCAATTCTAAATTTTGAAGCGATATAATTGTCAAACTTATAATCATAGCGATCCAGATGGTCTGGAGTAATGTTAGTGATTATGGCAATTTTTGGTCTAAAATGAAAGCTGTCATCTAATTGAAAACTACTTATCTCTAAAACATAGTTTGGGTAATTGTTCTCTAAAACTTGTTTAGCAAAACTGTCTCCAATATTTCCTGCCAGTCCAACTTCCAATTCTTGTTTAAGAATATGATGAGTTAGTGATGCCGTTGTGGTTTTTCCATTACTACCCGTAATCCCTACAATAGTTGCTTTAGTAAATGATGAAGCAAATTCAATTTCCGAAACTATCGAAATTCCTAGTTCTCTAATTTGTTTCACTAGCGCAACCTTGTCCGGAATCCCAGGACTTTTCATTACCACATCTGCATTAAGAATTTTAGATTCTGTATGCTGTTGATCTTCCCATTCAATCTCATTATGTATAAGAACGTTTTTATAGGTTTCCTTGATTTTTCCCTTATCTGAAACAAAAACCTTAAATCCCTTTGCTTTGGCTAGTAATGCTGTTCCAATTCCACTTTCTCCTCCACCTAAAACAACTAGCCTTTTCATTTATCTAATTTTCAAGGTCACTATTGACACAATCGCCAGCAAAATTCCTACAATCCAAAAGCGGGTTACAATTTTACTTTCGTGATAGCCCGATTTTTGATAATGATGGTGTAAGGGCGACATTTTAAATATGCGGCGACCTTCACCATATTTCTTCCGTGTGTATTTGAAATAGCTAACTTGTAATACCACTGATAAATTTTCTGCCAAGAAGATGCCACACAAAACTGGTATTAACCATTCTTTTCTTACTGCAATTGCGATTACGGCAATGATTCCACCGATGGTTAAACTTCCTGTATCTCCCATAAACACTTGGGCTGGATAGGTATTGTACCATAAAAATCCTATCAATGCACCTACAAAAGCTGCTATATAAATAGTAATCTCTTCAACTCTTGGTATGTACATGATGTTTAGGTAATCTGAAAAGATGATATTACCCGACACCCATGCAAAAATCCCCAATGTGAGCACAATAATGGCAGATGTACCTGCAGCCAAACCATCAATTCCATCGGTTAAATTGGCTCCATTTGAAACTGCTGTAATTATAAATATGACTATAGGAATGAACAGTAACCAAGCATAGGATGTCCATTCTGGATTTACCCAAGTCACCAAATCTGCATAGTCAAATTCGTTTCCTTTTACGAATGGAATAGTTGTTTTGGTAGAATGCTCTTCATCCATAAATAATTTTGAAGGCGATACATTAGGATTAGCAGCTAAAATTTCCTGCTGATCTGCGAGAGGCAGCTTTTCCTTAATGGTAACATTTGGGTGAAAGTAAAGGGTTGTTCCAACAATAATCCCTAAACCTATTTGACCAAGTACTTTAAATCTTCCTTTTAAACCTTCTTTATCTTTTTTGAATTTTTTAATATAGTCATCTATAAACCCAATTGTACCCATCCAAAGTGTAGTCACAATTAATAATATGATGTATATATTCTCAAGTTTTGCTAGTAGGATGACCGGAATTAAAGTAGCGAGGATAATAATAATTCCACCCATAGTTGGTGTACCCGCTTTTTCAACTTGACCTTCGAGACCTAAATCTCTTATAGTTTCACCTACTTGTTGCTTTTGAAGAAACCTTATTATGCGTTTACCGTAAATGGTAGAAATTAAAAGTGACAGAATAATAGCAACCGCAGCTCTAAAGGTGATAAAACCAAAGAGTGAAGCTCCTGGAAACTGAAATTCTCGTTCTAAATATTCAAACAGGTAATACAACATCTATTTTTGTAATTGTTTTAAAAATTCCTTGACAATTTTAAAATCATCAAAATCAAAGCGTTCTCCTTTAATTTCTTGATAGTTTTCATGGCCTTTACCAGCAATAAGTATGATGTCATTTGGTTGTGCCATTTGACATGCCGTTTTAATGGCTTGTTTTCTATCTACTATTGAGACTATTTTTTTGAAATTTTGAGGCTCCACCCCTTTCTCCATGGCTTCAATAATAGCTTCGGGCACTTCATTTCTAGGATTATCGCTGGTTAGAATAACTTTAGAGCTCAATGCAGAAGCAATATGTCCCATTTTAGGTCGTTTGGTAGTATCTCGATCTCCACCGCAACCTACTACTGTTATCAACTCTTCATTTTTGGTTCGAATGCTATTGATGGTTTCTAGCACATTTTTTAGTGCGTCAGGAGTATGAGCATAGTCTACAATTGCGGTGATTTTTTCATCTGAAATTAAATACTGAAATCGTCCAGCAACGCTTTCTAATTCACTAATGAGTCTTAAGTTTTCAACTCTTTCTAGTCCCAAAAGTTCAGCTGTTGCATAAATTGCCAATACGTTATAGGCATTAAAACTTCCTATTAATCGTGTCCAAACTTCACTTTCATTAATTTTAAGCAACAAGCCTCCAAACTGATTTTCTAAAATTTGGGCCTTATAATCTGCATAAGATTTTAGAGCATAGGTATATTTTCTGGCCGCCGTATTTTGAAGCATAACCAAACCATTTTTATCATCTATATTAACTAATGCGAAAGCTTGTCTAGGGAGCTTATCGAAAAACGACTTTTTCACATCTCTATATTCTGCAAAAGTTTCATGATAGTCTAAATGATCATGAGATAAGTTTGTGAATATTCCACCTTCAAAATGAAGCCCTTCAGTTCTATTTTGATGAATACCATGCGAACTCACTTCCATAAAACAAAACTCAATCCCTTCAAGATTCATTTCAGCCAAATATCTATTTATGGTTAAAGAATCTGGCGTGGTATGTGTAGCCTTATATTCTTTGTTATCAACCATGATCTTAACCGTCGACAAAAGACCTACTTTAAAACCAGCCTTTTTAAACAGTTGGTACAATAAGGAAGCTACAGTAGTTTTTCCATTTGTACCAGTGACACCAATAAGTTTTAAATTTTCTGAAGGATTATCGTAATAATTTGCAGCCATAAATGCTAATGCTCTACTTGCATTTGCAACTTCTACATAAGTGATATCATTGTTGAAGTTCAACGGCAAGGTTTCGCAGATAACAGCAGTAGCACCTTTTTCAATTGCAATATCAATATAATCATGCCCATCAACAGCAGAGCCTTTAATGGCAACAAAAACATCATTTGTCTTCACCAACCTTGAATCAAAAACTATACTATTAACCATAATACCGGTACTTCCAACGACGGCGTTGATGGTTGTTTTATATAATATGTCTTTTAATTCAGGCATTAATTTTCTAATATGACCGTTTGATTTCTTTTAATTTTTGTACCCTGCTCTATGGATTGCTGTTTCACTATTCCTGAGCCTTCAATTTTAACTTTCAAACCCATGTTTTCTAACAAGGGAACGGCATCCATAGTTGGCATACCAACAACACTGGGCATAATTGTTTTATAGGTTTGAGCAATGTTGTAATAGGTTTCAAAATCCTCTTCAACAATGGAGTTTTTAAACTCGAGTGATTCTACTTCATCAATTAATGGGGTATCTGTAAATATTTTCTGGGCAATTTTTTTGAAGACTGGACCTGATACATCTGCCCCATAATACCCAACACTTTTATCAGGTTCATGAATCACTACGATGCATGAATACTTTGGGTTTTCAGCAGGAAAATACCCTGCAAAAGAGGAGATATAATTTAATTTTTCCTTATCGCGATAATCTTTTTGACAGGTTCCTGTTTTACCAGCCATTGAAAAGTTAGGCGAATACAACCTGTGACCAGTACCATGATCTTTTTCAACAACATTTTTAAGTAATTGCTGCACTTTGGCAATAGTTTCTTTTGATGCTATTTTAGGATTTATGACTTTCTTTTCAAACGGCACTATGGTTTTATCGAATTCCTTAACCTCTTTTAAAAAGCGAGGTTTCACCATTTCACCATCATTTGCAATAGCATTATAAAAGGCCAAGGTTTGTAGCGGAGTGAATGAAACACCATAACCATAAGCCATCCATTGCAATGCTATTCCACTCCATCGTCCATTTTTAATATTAGGGTCTGGAATAATGGGTTCTCCTTCACCTATTATGGGAAGGTTTAGTTTTTGATTTAGGTTCATGGCGTATAACCTATCAACAAATTTTCTTGGATTTTTGCTGTAGTGTTGATCAATCGCTGATACTATACCAGTGTTTGAAGACACTTCAAAAGCTTTTGAAATTGTTATTTTTCCATAACCCCCTGCTTTTGAATCCCTCACTTTTTTACCATAAAAAGTCAAAATGCCATTTTTGGTATCAACAACATCGCTTGTATCCAACACCTTATCTTCAAGAGCTGCAGTGACCGCCATAAGTTTAAATGTTGAACCAGGCTCATGACTTTCGCCAACCGCATAATTTAATCGTTCATAATAAAAGCCTTTGCTATTACGGCCAAGGTTAGAAATGGCTTTAATCTCACCAGTTTTGACCTCCATAACGACAACACAACCGTGATCGGCTTTATATTTTTCCAACTGCTCCAACAAAGCATGATGCGCAATATCTTGAATATTTACATCTATAGTTGTATAAACATCATAACCATCTTTTGGTTCAACTTCGTTATAATCAGTAATTGGTTTCCATTGACCTTGTCCAATTTTTTGTTTCCAACGATGACCGTCAGTTCCTCGTAAGTACTGTACGCCAAAAGCACCATCAATTCCTGCTCTTGTTACATTACCTTGGTCATCAAAACGCTCATAACCAATGGAACGTTGCGCTATTTCACCCATGGGGTGCTCTCGCTTGGTGTTTTGTTCAACAATCAATCCTCCTTTAAAAGCTCCAAGTTTGAGCATAGGGAAATTGCGTAAACGGATATAATCTGAATAACCAATATTTCGTGCTAAAAGAAAGTACCTGTTTTTGTTAGCACGTGCTTTACGAATTTCTTTTTCATAATAGCTTGAAGGCTTTCCTGAATATTTTGAAAGCGAATCTGCCAATGGCTTTAAATAGGCTTCAAAAGTATGGTTTGAAGGTGTCAAGGCGTCTAACCTGATATCATATTTAGGGATTGAGGTCGCTAACAAACTTCCATCTGATGCATAGACATTGCCTCTATTAGCAGGAATGACAACATTTTTAATAGTACGCTTTTCTGCTAAATCTCGATATTCATCACCTTGTATAAACTGGATGGTGAATAATTTAAACACCACAGCAAGGACAAACACAAACATGCAGCCCGCAATAAAATACAACCTATTCAATATGTTTTTATCTGCTACTGCCACTAGTTATTTTGTGTTTTAACTCTAATTTTTTTTGGAGGTACTACAGAAGGCACTATTTCCTTTTCTGCCACTTTCTTCACAATGGAGGATTCCATTTTAAGTCTCATTAAAGCCGATCTGCCTTCAACAAATGCCGAGCGTAATTCCTTTACTTCATTATTCATTTGGGCTATTTGATGCACTTTTTTATCGGCACTGTGCGAACTGGCTATCATGACAACAGCTAAAGCAGATATAAAAAGAATGACTCTCCAATTCTTAAAAGAGTCATCACTAATTAAAAATTTACCTTTTAGTATGTCATAAACACTTTTCTTCATAACTTTTCAGCTATTCTTAATTTGGCACTTCGAGCTCTGTTGTTCAATTTTATCTCTTGCGGACTTGGCATAACCAAACCTCCAATTTTTTTAAGAGGAACCTTATAATTACCAAACACGTCCCGTTCTGGCTCACCTTCGAACATGCCGTTTCTAATAAATCGTTTTACGAGCCTATCTTCGAGGGAGTGATAGGAAATAAAACTTAATCGCCCGCCTACTTTTAATACTTCTGGAGTTTGTTGCAATAATTCCTTTAAGGCTTCAATTTCTTGATTGACTTCAATACGTATGGCTTGATAAATTTGCGCCAGAACTTTATTTTCTTTTTTATGCTGCAAAAAGCGTTTCAGTGCAGTTTTAAGCTGTTCACTAGTTTTAATTTTAGATTTGGAACGTTCTTCAACTATCACTCGAGCCATTGCTGGTGCTTGGCGTAGTTCTCCATACTGCCAAAACACTTGTCGCAACTGCTCTTCTTCATAGTTATTAATAACTTCAAATGCAGAGAGGGCACTGTTTTGATTCATTCGCATATCGAGATTGGCTTCAAATCGTGTTGAAAAACCACGTTCAGCCACATCAAACTGATGCGAAGACACACCAAAATCTGCAAGTATGCCGTCTACTTCCTTAACCCCATAAAATCTCAAAAAGCGTTTCAAGAATTTAAAATTTTCGTTTATTAGTGTAAATCGTGAATCATCAATAGTATTTAAAAGCGCATCCTGATCTTGATCAAAAGCGTACAATTTTCCTTTAGGACCAAGCTGTTTCAAAATCTCCTTGCTGTGTCCGCCACCTCCAAAGGTTACATCCACATAAATTCCATCTTGCTTAATATTTAGACCTTCAACTGTTTCTCTTAGTAAAACTGGATTATGATATTCCATTGTCATCATCTTGTCCCATTACTTCTTCAGCTAAATCTGCAAAATCGCCAGTTGCATCATCTATAGCCTGTTCGTACTTTTCTTTATCCCAAATCTCAATTATGTTGATCGCCGAAGACACCACTGTTTCTTTAGTGATTCCAGAGAATACAATTAAATCTTTTGGGATTAACAGGCGCCCTGTTGCGTCAACTTCAATCATTTTTACACCAGCGGTGAAACGACGTATAAAGTCATTGTTCTTCTTTTTAAAACGATTGAGCCCATTCATTTTCTTCATGAGCACTTCCCACTCATTCATGGGATAGAGCTCTAGGCAAGGTTGAAACACTGCACGTTTTAGAACAAAGCCGTTTTGCAAAACTGGAGATAACTGCTTTTTTATGGCAGCAGGGAGCATCAACCTACCCTTGGCATCCACTTTACACTCATATGTTCCAATTAATGCGTTCAATTTGATTGGTTTATGCTTCTAACGATTTAGATTCAAATATATTGAAATTTTTACCACATTTTACCACAAAATACCACATTTGTTGATAAATTCTATTTTTACGCACCTTTTTTCGATGAAATGCAAATGGATGATGAGATCAAATTGTTTAGTATCAAGGCCTTAAAATTGAAGGTATTCGGGAATTTTAGTTAAGCACAAACTGTTAACAAACTATTATTACTAACATGACTAAAAATGGGAATAAAATAGAAATGAAATACCTATATTTGTTTTTAACGACTATCGCTAATCACTACATGAAACACCTTTTAAAAAAAGAAAAAGATTATAGTTATATTGAAATTGGAGAGGGAAAGCCCATAATCATTTTACATGGATTGATGGGTGGATTGAGTAATTTTGACGCCGTAACTCATTTTTTTGGTACAAAAGGATATAAGGTAATAATTCCTGAACTTCCCATTTATACAATGTCTTTACTTAAAACCAATGTTAAAAGTTTTGCCAAGTATTTACACGATTTTATAGAGTTTAAAGAATTTGAAGATGTTATCTTATTAGGAAACTCTTTAGGCGGCCATATTGGTTTATATCACACTAAGTTATACCCAGAAAAAATCAAAGCTCTTGTAATTACTGGCAGTTCAGGATTATATGAAAGCGCAATGGGTGGCGGCTATACCAAACGCAGTGATTATGAGGTTATTAAGAAGAAAGCACAAGATGTTTTTTACGACCCAGCTATTGCAACCAAAGAGATTGTTGATGAAGTATATGAAACAGTAAACGATAGAAATAAATTAATCAAAACTCTCGCTATAGCTAAAAGTGCCATACGTCATAATATGGCTAAAGATCTTCCTAAAATGCAAACACCAACCTGTATTATCTGGGGGAAAAACGATACGGTTACACCACCAGAAGTTGCTGAAGAATTTAATGAGCTTTTACCAGACTCTGATTTGTTTTGGATTGATAAATGTGGCCATGCGGCTATGATGGAGCATCCTGAAGAATTCAATACTATTCTTTACAAGTGGCTTAACGATAGAAATTTTTAAGTAACAATCTATTTACCAATAAACATATAATGGTTATTAAATCGGCTGAATTTGTAATGAGCAATTCTGAAGTGGGCAAATGCCCTAAAGATTTGTTGCCCGAATATGCTTTTATTGGACGAAGTAATGTTGGTAAATCTTCCTTGATCAACATGCTGACCAACCATAAAAATTTGGCAAAAACCTCTGGAAGGCCAGGAAAAACACAACTCATTAATCATTTTTTAATTAATAAAAATTGGTTTTTGGTTGATTTACCTGGTTATGGTTATGCAAAAGTTTCAAAAACTGCTAAAAAGAAATTTCAAAAATTTATTACCGACTATTTTGAAAAAAGGCAGCAATTAATTTCCGCTTTTATATTGGTTGATATTAGGCATGAACCACAAAACATTGATTTAGAGTTCATGGAATATTTAGGTGTGAGCCAAATTCCTTTTTCGATAATTTTCACCAAAGCCGATAAATTAAAGCCAAAAGCGATTGAGAGACATGTTGAAGACTATACTAAAGAACTTTTAAAAACATGGGAAGAATTGCCTAACTATTTTGTGACCTCATCATCAAAGTCAATCGGTAGGGATGAGGTTTTAAACTTTATAGATGCAACCAACTCCGAAATTAACGCGTTGCGATCTTAAGCCGTTTTAACATCCAAGGCGTCTCGTAAAGCATTACCGATGAGCATAAACGACATTACCAATACCATAATACATAGCCCTGGAATTATAGCTAAATAGGGCTTTCCAAGTATAATATAACTATAATGGTCTTTAATCATTGCACCCCAACTCGCCATTGGAGGTTGTGCTCCAATACCTAAGAAACTTAATCCACTTTCTATTAGTATAGCTCCTGCGAAATTTGCCGCCGAAATAACAATTATGGGCGCCATAATATTTGGTAAAATATGACGTGTTATAATTCTAAAATCGTTAAACCCTAAAGCCCGAGCCGCAGTTACATATTGCATTTCTTTTACGCTAATAATTTGCCCTCTTACAACTCTGGCAACCTCCACCCACATTGTTAAACCAACGGCGATAAATACTTGCCAAAAACCTTTTCCTAAAGCTAAAGTAATCGCAATTACAAGGAGCAATGTTGGAATTGACCAGGTAACATTTATTAACCACATCACCGCGGCATCTACTTTTCCGCCATAATATCCAGATAGGCTACCCATAGCTACACCTATTACCAATGAAATGAATACAGCAATAAATCCAATAAAAAACGAAATTCTAGAACCAATGATAATTCTACTTAAATAGTCTCGCCCGTATTTATCTGTACCAAAAATAAATGTTCGCTCTTCAATATAACTTTCAGCATCTTGATTTGGAAAGGTATCTAATGGGATTTCTTTTATCAATCCCTCAAGTCCATCGGAGGCATATTCTGTATAAACAAGATGATTGTCTTTAATGGTATAAGATGAAATTGGAATTTCACTTACTTGAGTTCGTTTTCCAAAAAACACTTTTTCAATCATGGATTCATCTGATTGGATATTTAAAGGCAATGTTAACATCTTAACTTTAAAACCTGGTTTTTTGGAATGAATTGAAAGATGCATTTGATTTGCATTTTGCGAATTATCTGGTGCAAGGACATAAGCAAATACAGAAATTAACCCAATGAAAACAATGATGCAAAAACTAAAAACGCCCCAAAAGTTTTTTTTAAACTTTTGAAGCGCTAATTGTGATAATGAATTATTGGTCTTACCCATTAATTCTTATTCTTTTACGGTTGTGGCAACTTTTGATTTAATGCCATAAGTCATTTTTAAATCATTTAAAACATTAAGAGCTTCCTCTATATAAACATCTTGAGTTAAACTTTGGTGCCAACGCTCACGCTTCTGCTTTAAAACAGTATCTTTCTCCATGATTTTCAATTCATAAGGTAAAGATCTAAACGTTAAATTTGTTTTATATTCAGCTAATTTATCAAAGCGTTTTGCTTCCTCTTCATTTTGCTTTAAGGCCGCTTTATAGTCCTCATAATTTAATGAATAACTCTCTCTATCCCTAATCTTTCTTACCCATTTTGCGTTTTCATCAATAAGCTTTAACTGCTCGTTATTAGCCATACGTTCCTTGCTTTTTGCAATAGTTAAATCGTAATCAAAATAGTTTTCCCAAGTTTTATAATCAACAGGATCTATTCTATCCCAAGCCAAAGGATTCTCTTGATCTTTTTCTCCGATATCAATATAACTATAACGGTCTGGAACAATAACATCACTTTTAACACCTTCTAATTGGGTTGATCCTCCATTTATTCTATAAAATTTTTGGGTGGTAAATTTCAATGCTCCCATATCGCCATTAGAGTTATTTCTAACCATTCTATTAAGATCTAACACATTCTGAACTGTACCTTTACCATAGGTTTGCTTACTTCCAATAACGATTGCTCTTTTGTAGTCTTGCATAGCTGCTGCTAGGATTTCTGATGCCGATGCTGACAACTCATTTACTAAAATTACCAATGGGCCATCCCAAACAATAGAGCGGTCATCATCATTAAGAACTTCTTTCGGTTCACCAGCTGTTTTTACCTGAACAATTGGTCCATTTTTAATAAATAAACCTCCCATGTCAACAACAGTTTGAAGTGAACCTCCTCCATTATTTCTTAAATCTAAAACTAACCCTTCCATGCCTTGCTCTTTTAATCGCTCAATTTCCAATTTGATATCAGAAGCGGCATTTCGTTTTTTATAATCTTCAAAATCGACATAAAATTTAGGAAGGTTAATAACTCCAAAAGTTTTACCCTCCTTCTCTACTATAGATGACTTTGCATAAGTTTCCTCAATTTCTACAATATCTCTGGTAATGGTAATATCTGCAATAGTCCCATCTACTTTTTTCAAGGTTAATGTCACCTTTGTTCCTTTTGGACCTTTGATAAATTTAATAGCATCATCTAAACGCATACCAACTATATTAACAGGATTTTTTTCATCCTCTTGTTTAACTTTAAGAATTTGGTCACCTACTTCGAGTTCGTTTTGTCTCCAGGCTGGACCTCCACTAATAATTTCGTTCACAATAATAGCGTCCATCTTTTTTTGAAGTCGAGCTCCAATGCCTTCAAAATTACCAGACATTGCTACATCAAATCGATCTTTATCTTCAGGGGCGAAATAAAATGTGTGTGGATCAAATTCTTCTACAATTGCATTCACGTACACGGCAAACCAATCTTTACGTTCACGTTCATCAATGAAACTGTAAAGTTCATTCAAAGATTTTAGAGTCTCGTTACGTGCTTCAGCTTCAAGTTCAGCTCTACTTCTTTTTACTTCATTGGTATTGGTATCACTTTCCTCCTGGACTACTAAATCATCAAAGTTAGCAATCGTAGAAAACTTTAATTGTTTCCTCCAACGCTCTTTCATTTCCTTTTTGGATTTTACATAGGGTAAATTCTTGTAATCTGTAGAAAACTCTTCTCTTTCATTAAAATCAAACGGTTGTTGTAAAACTTCCTTATAAATTTCTTCAGATTCTTTAATTCGCTGAATTAACCTCTCATGAGTCAAATTAAAAAATGATATGTCATATGCTTTAATTTGATCGTCTAACTCATTTTTAAAAGATTCAAACTCCTTGATATCCGAAGCATAAAAATACCGTTTAAATGGATCAAGTTGTTCCAAATAATCGTCAAATACTTGTTGGGAAAATGAGTCGTTAATATCCTTTGGACTATAGTGTCCTTGCTCTAAAACGTAACTTATTAATTGAATGAGTAATTTATCCTTGCTAGGATCGTTAAAAGTCTTACTTGTAAAACTGCAAGACGCAAATGCCAGTAATAATACTAACAATAAAAGTTTAATATTCCTTTTCATAATATCTCTCATATTATTTTTTCACTAAAGTAAAAGAAAAAATCATGCCATTAAAGCCAACAGCTACTAATTTTTTGTTAAACCTAATAATATCAACGTTTATTAGCGATTTTACGTATTTTAGTACCCTAAAAAATTTCTCTAATTATGTCTAAAAGACCCCTTATTTTAGTTATTAATGACGATGGAATCACCGCTCCCGGGATTAGAACTTTAGTTGAAGTTATGAATACTATTGGTGACGTTGTTGTGGTAGCACCTGACAGTCCACAAAGTGGTATGGGTCATGCCATTACCATAAATTCAACCCTATTTGTTGAAAAAGTAAAACTAGATCAGGGACCACAAGTTGAATATAGCTGTTCTGGCACCCCTGCTGATTGTGTAAAATTAGCGGTCAAACAAATTTTAGGCAGGCGTCCAGATTTATGTGTATCTGGAATTAACCATGGGTCTAATTCTTCAATAAATGTTATCTATTCTGGAACTATGAGTGCTGCCATAGAAGCAGGTATTGAAGGTATCCCAGCCATAGGATTTTCACTTCTCGATTACAACTGGAACGCCGATTTTAGTGCAACAAAACCTTACGTTAAAACTATAGCCGAAAATGTACTAAAAGAAGGTTTGCCAAATGGCGTAGTTTTAAATGTTAATTTGCCAAATCTCCCTAAAAAAGACATAAAAGGCATTAAAGTTTGTAGACAGGCAAGAGCAAATTGGGAAGAAGAATTCGACAAGAGAAAAAACCCTCAAGGTAGAGACTATTTTTGGTTAACGGGTAAATTTGTAAATTTAGACAAAGGAGAAGATACTGATGAATGGGCCTTGGAGAATGGCTACGTTTCAGTTGTACCTGTTCAATTTGATTTAACGGCACATCATTGTATTCAAAATTTAAACACTTGGAACTTTCATGATTAAGAACGAAGTTTTAATTGGTTTTTTAATTGGGCTTTTGGCTAATTTTATTGGTTTAATATTAGCTATATTTATATTTACTGAAGGCGCGGCTGTTGGTGTGGTGATAAAACAAGCTATTATTGAAGGCTTTTTTACTAAATTGGTAAGTATTGGGGCGGTATTAAATTTAGTGGCCTTCTTTATTTTTATTAAAAAGAAGCAAGATTACAGAGCTAGAGGTGTTCTATTGGCTACCGTTATAGTGGCTATTTCAACCTTTTTTATTAATATTTCTTAAAGCGTAGAGTAGATGAAATATTATATAATTGCCGGGGAAGCATCAGGAGATTTACACGGCTCCAACTTAATGAAAGCATTGCTGTTGCAAGATGTAAATGCCGAATTTAGATTTTGGGGAGGCGACCTTATGCAAGATGTTAGTGAAACACTGGTAAAACACTATCGAGATCTGGCTTTTATGGGATTTTTAGAGGTCGTAATGAATATTAGCACCATAGCCAAAAATCTTTCCTTTTGTAAAACTGATATTACGACTTACAATCCTGATGTCATTATCTTTATAGATTATCCCGGCTTCAACCTTCGTATAGCTAAATGGGCCAAACAAAAAGGTTTTAAAACACACTACTATATCTCACCGCAAATTTGGGCTTGGAAAGAAAGTCGAATTAACGCCATAAAGCGAGACATAGACAAGATGTATGTAATTTTACCTTTTGAAAAGCAATTTTATGAAGAAAAACACAATTATCCAGTCGAATTTGTAGGTCATCCACTAATTGACGCCATTGCCAACCGAACTCAAGTTAATGAATTTGAGTTTAGAGCCGAATATGAATTGAGCGACAAACCCATCATAGCCCTATTACCAGGAAGCAGAAAGCAGGAAATAAAAAAAATGCTTTCAATTATGCTAGAAGTGGTAAAAGAGTTTCCAAAATACCAATTTGTTATTGCAGGCGCTCCTAGTCAGGACAAAAGTTTTTATGAGCCATTTATAAAAATCAAAAATGTAGCTTTTATAAGCAACAGAACTCATGATTTATTAAGTGTTTCTTATGCGGCCTTGGTAACGTCGGGCACAGCAACCTTGGAGACTGCATTATTTAAAGTACCAGAAGTTGTTTGTTATAAAGGCAGTTGGTTGTCCTATCAAATAGGTAAACGATTAGTAAAACATATTAAATTTATATCCTTGGTTAATCTCATTATGGATAAAGAAGTAGTTTCAGAGCTTATTCAAAGTGAATTTAATCCACAGCGTCTCAAACAAGAATTAGAGTTGATTTTAGATGATTATGAACGCACAAAATTCTTTTTAAACTATTACGAATTAGAAAAAAAACTTGGCGGCAAAGGCGCTAGCGAGAAAACAGCAAAACTCATTTTCAAATCCTTAAAAGTTTAATTCATTATATGAAAATCACCATTATAGCTTTATGTGTAACCTGCTTAATAGTTAGTTGTAATACTTCAAAAGGCATTATTACAAAAAAGTCAGACTCTGTTAAAGTTTATGAAGACAATTCAAATGAAATAGATTCTGAAATGGAAACAAAAACAGAAAATAATGTTGCAATTGAATCTGTAGACGGTGGAGAGTCAGGTTATTCTAAAGCTGATTTGATTATTGATTTTGCCAAGCAATTTGATGGCGTAAAATACAAGTTTGGTGGTACCACCAAACAAGGTATGGATTGTTCCGGACTAGTATCTACAGCCTTTCAAAATGAGAATATTGATCTACCCAGAACTTCAAAAGGTATGTCAACTCAAGGTGAATGGATTGATATAAAAGAAGTACAAAAAGGTGATTTGTTGTTTTTTGCAACACGACGAAATAGCAGAGAAGTGAGTCATGTAGGTTTAGTCACAGAATCTCGACCAGGGTATGTGGAGTTTATTCATGCCACAACGCGATTAGGTGTTACTATTTCTAGTTTGGCGGAACGTTACTGGTATTTTGCCTTTATTCAGGCACGGCGCATATTATGAAAGCGTATTTAACAACGTCAAACCATGAAGTTACTTAACTTCACCATCATTAAGCTCACACTGTGCTTTTGTGTGGGAATTATCATCGCATTTCATTTACCAATTTCTTTATATCTTTCTATTATTTCATCATTAGGGTTATTATTTCTTTTGATACTGTCATTCACAATTTCAAAATATCAATTCAATAAAAATGTTTGGTTCGGAATAATTGCTTTTCTAACGACTATTAATCTTGGTGTATTAGTATTTAATTTTCATCAGCAAACCAATTTTAAAAATCACTATTCGCATCATATCACAAAATATCAGGATAGCAAAAAACTTATAACCTTTAGAATTAGAGAACAACTAAAACCAAGTCTTTTTCATGATAAATACATGGTAGATATTCTTGCAATGGACAAAACATCTGTTGTTGGAAAATCTTTATTGAATATCAGCAAAGATTCAAGCTCTACAAAACTAAATATTGATGCCGTTTTTATAACAAAATCATCGTTTCAGGATATTGCACAACCACTAAACCCAAATCAATTTAACTATAAGTCTTATTTGGAAAAACAGTATGTGTACCATCAAATTTTTATTGAAAATATTAACCTTAAACCTGTTGCCTCAAAACCTCATACAGTGTTTGGTTATGCTCATAACTTAAGAAGAACCATCAACTCTAAACTTAAAGAACACGACTTTACTTCAGAAGAATTGTCGGTCATTAACGCCTTACTACTTGGTCAGCGTAAAGATATTAGTGAAGAACTTTACAATAACTATATAAATGCCGGAGCCGTTCATATTTTAGCCGTTTCTGGATTGCATATTGGAATCATATTATTACTACTATCATGGGTACTACGTCCTATAGAATATTTCAAACATGGAAAGTTAATTAAAGTCCTACTATTACTTATTCTACTTTGGAGCTTTGCCATTATTGCAGGTTTATCAGCGTCAGTAACCCGAGCAGTGGCTATGTTTAGCATCGTGGCGATTGCCATGCATTGGAAACGCCCAACAAACATCTATAATACATTGGGGATTTCGGTTCTTCTTATCCTACTTTTTAAGCCCATGTTTTTGTTTGATGTCGGGTTTCAATTGAGTTATATAGCTGTGTTGGCCATTGTATCAATACAACCTTTTATTTACAAGCTTTGGAAACCAAAATTTAAAATCCTCGATTACTTTTGGCAAATCTTCACAGTTACGATTGCCGCTCAAATAGGTGTTGTACCCATAAGCCTTTATTATTTCCATCAATTTCCTAGTTTATTTTTTATTTCGAATTTGGCTATTATTCCATTTTTAGGCCTCATTTTAGGACTTGGAATAATTGTCATCTTTTTGGCATTATTCAATTGCCTCCCCGAATTTATTGCACAGCTGTATGGTACAATGATAAGCTCTATGAACAATTTGGTTGATTGGGTAGCTAAACAAGAACAATTTTTATTTAAAGATGTTAGTTTTAGCATGCTTCAGATGCTGACCATTTATTTATTTATCATCTTAATAGTGCAATTTTACAAGACGAAGTCGTATTTATATTTGCGGTTTAGTTTTATGGCACTTTTAGTAATCCAAAGTGCCTTTATCTTCATTAAATATGAATCTTCAAAAAATGAATTTATAGTTTTCCATAAAAGCAGACAAACCCTAATTGGAGAAAAAACAGGAAACCATCTCACTTTGTTTACTTCAAATGACAGTTTAACTCTTGATGACATTATGATTAAGAATTATTCTGTTGGTAATTCAATAAAATCCTCAAACAAAAGTCGAATGAAATCAGTTTATACTTTTAAAGATAAAACCTTTTTGATTGTTGACAGTATGGGCATATACAATGTAAAAAGCTTTAAACCAGATATTGTCATCTTACGAAACTCGCCCAAAATTAATTTAGAACGACTAATTGATTCTGTTCAACCACAATTAATTATTGCTGATGGCAGCAACTATAAATCGTATGCGGAACTATGGAAAGCCACTTGCTATAAATTAAAACACCCTTTTCACCAAACCAGCGAAAAGGGTGCATATATTTTAAGATAACGATTTACTAATTCTTGAATTGAGGTACAAACGCAGTAAAGTAATTATTGAAGTCCTCTTGGGTTTTCATTTCTTTATGTTTGTCTTCTTTGAATAATTTTAAATACAATTCTATTTGCTGCGGATTTTGATAACCCTTTATAGGTGAAAGCACTTTACCTTGCTCATCAAAATACACAATGGTGGGATAGGCATTCACTTTTAGAAAATAAGTGAATTGATGCACCCCATTTCGTCTATTGACCATTTCGGGTTTAAAACTTGGGTTACTATAAGTTTTGCCTTCATAAGTCACTTTTGAATTGCCTTCGGCATTAAATTTAACCGCATAAAAATATTTATTCACATAATCCACTACATCTGGGTTTTGAAAGGTGTTTTTATCCAACATCTTACAAGGCCCGCACCAATTGGTATAGACATCCATTAAAATTTTCTTGGGACTCTTTTTTTGAAGCACTAAAGCCTCCTCCAAACTCATCCACTTAATCTCTTGAGCTAGGCCACTAACAGAAGTTAACATGGCCAATAACATTATAATTCCAAACTTTTTCATAATTCGATCTGTTGCAATAGTCATTCCGAACTTACAAAAAATGCCCATAAAACAGGGCATTTTGCGTTTATTTTAACAATTTATTCGTTTAACGTACGCCATGCATTAGCTTTTTTAATAATGGATTTAAAATTATGGAAACAAAACCAACACCTATAGGTATAAGTGTAAATATCAAAAAGAAAGTACCCAGTGAATATTGTTCTGATATTTTATCAATCATGCCTCCCATAGTTCCAGCGGCCTTCTGCCCCACAGCAATAGCCAAATACCAAACACCAAACATAAATCCAATCATACGTGCTGGTACTAATTTACTTAAATAGGATAATCCTACAGGTGAAATACAAAGTTCTCCCATCGTATGAAATAAATACGCCATTATTAAAAACACCATACTAACAGAAGCGGTTTGAGCTCCTGACGGAATATCTCCAGAACCATACGATAAAAAAGCAAAGCCAAGGCCTAATAAAATCATTCCTATACCATATTTCATAGCAGCACTTGGGTTGTATTTGCTTTCCCACCACTTAGAGAAAAATGGAGCTAGGGTAATAATAAAAAAGGAATTTAAAATAGCAAACCAAGAAGCTTCAACTTCTGTGACCTCTGCGTTTAATTTAACATAAAGTCTAAAAATTACTAGTACCCAAAGCCCAATAAAGGCTAATGCCAAAATTAAATTAGATACACTTATTCGGCTAAATGTTTTTTTAGCCAACAAATACAACACCCATGTAATAATAGCCAAAGGAATAGTCGTTAATAATAAATCTATAACACTAAAAATTGTTCCTGCACTACCTTCTAGAGTTCTATCTGTGAAGTCGTTCGCAAAAAGCGCCATACTTCCTAACGACTGTTCAAAGAATGAAAAGAAAAAAACAGTGAAGATTCCGAAGATTGAAACTGCAATTATTTTGTCGCGAATAATTGGTAGATATCTGCTAATTCGAACAATGAGTAATAACAGAAACAAGGCCAAAGACAACAAAACAACAAAATTGGTCCCACTCAAATTACCAACATTAAAGGGTAATAAATTAAAATCACCTATTTTCTCAAAAGGATCATTAAAAAGATACAGTAATCCTCCTATTGAAGACAAAACCACCAATATTTTATCTAATAATGTAAATGGGTTTAATTTCTCATCAATTTTAGGATCTTCTTGTTCAATTGGACTCTCTTCTCCGATGTTTTGAGGCAATTCAACTTCAAACTTTTTACTAGGTTTAGCACCAATACTTCCGAAAAGGCTTTTTGCCAACCAAAACTGTAACATCCCCAACATCATAAATACTCCAGCCAACCCAAAGCCATATGACCAACCATAGGTTTCCCCTAGATAGCCACAAAGTAGCATACCAAAAAAGGCTCCAGCGTTTACGCCCATATAAAAAATGGTATATGCTCCATCTTTTTTTGACTCTTTGCCTTTATACATTTCTGATATAATCGATGTAATATTCGGTTTAAAAAAACCCGTCCCAACAATCAGCAATGCAAGCCCAGTATAAAATGAAATGGGAGTCTCTAAAGCCATTGAAGCATGCCCTAAAGTCATAATAACGCAACCTATTACAACAGCAATTCTATAGCCAGTAATCTTATCTGCTATCCAACCACCAACAATAGGGGTTAAATATAATAACGAAGCATAGGTACCAATTAATGATAAAGCGTTTTCGTTAGTCCAATCTAAACCTGGGTTGTCTCCCATAAGTGGAGCAGTAAGAAAATAAACTAATAAAATTCGCATTCCGTAAAACGAAAAACGCTCCCACATTTCGGTAAAAAATAATACAAACAGTCCCGCTGGGTGTCCTAATACTTTATCCTTAAATAGATTTTCTATATCTGTGTTCATAAAAAGAAATTTAGTTTTAAGAAGAAACCCTCAAGAAGAGGGTTTTGATTTTTTAATTATTAGCTAAATCAATGCCTTCAGTTTCGTCATCATGCATTATACGTTCATTATCTTCAGCACCATGCGTAAGCTTTTCTAATTTCTTTCTGAATATCATCACTAAAAACCCGAATACAACACAAAAAACAGCAATTCCAGTAAAAATTGCGAATTCTCCCAAACTTTCAGAAGCTTCACCCAATAAACCCGCCAATTTATTTCCAAAACCTGTCATGGCAAAATATACACCCATCATTAATGAAGCATACTTTAAAGGAGCTAGTTTTGTAATGTATGATAAGGCCACTGGAGAAATACATAGCTCACCAACAGTATGGAATAAATAGGCTAATACCAACCAATACATCGCAGATGCACCATTGCTTTCGTATTGAGCAGCAGCCGCCGTCATGAAGAAGAATCCTGTACCCATAATTATTAGTCCAACAATCATTTTAAACAATGAAGAAGACACTTTACCTTTAAGCTTTCTATTGGCCCAATACAAAGCTACCGAAGTTCCTAAAAAGATTATAAACATTGCATTTAAGGATTGAAACCAAGACGCTGGAACTTCCCAACCCATCAACATTCGATTCGTTTTTTCTGAAGCATAAATATTCATTAGTCCTCCTGCCTGCTCAAAAGCACCCCAAAAAACAATTACCAATAAAAACGATACAAATAGCACAACTACTCTATCCTTTTCAACTTTTGTCAAAGGCTTTTTCATAGCTTCTTTGTCTAATTCATTTTCTGAAGCTCCTAAAAAGTTTCCAACGTGCTTTAAATGTTTTTGACCTGCTAAATATTGAATTAACCCTAACGCCATACCAATAGCTGCTAGACCGAAACCATAATGCCATCCGTGAACCTCACCAACATATCCAACAATTAAACTCGATAAAAATGCACCTAAATTGATTCCTATATAAAAAATAGTAAATCCTTTATCTCTTCTAATATCGCCTTGTTTGTATAAACCCCCAACCATAGTTGAGATATTTGGCTTAAGCATACCAACACCCGAAATAATCAATCCTAATCCAGAATAAAAGGCCCACATTTCTTCAACAGACAATATACCGTGCCCAAGCACTAAAAGTACACCACCTACTAAAACAGACTTCTTTTGACCTAAAAATTTATCGGCAATCCAACCTCCTGGTATAGATGCCACATATACCAACATGGTGTACCAGCCGTACAAAGCCAAGGCTTCTCCGTTACTCCATCCCAATCCAGCATTTTCAGACTGTGTTTCAGCCACTAAATAAAGCACCAAAATTGCACGCATTCCGTAATACGAAAAACGTTCCCACATTTCGGTAAAAAACAAGACATATAATCCTACCGGATGCCCAAATAATTCCTTTTGTTTTAGTGTTGCTGAATTTGCCATAAGATATTTATTAATTAATACTAGTTAGTTTTGTTATAAATTTTAGGTCATGGTTAATTTTTAGCTCAAATCCATTCCTAAATTTTTGATAAAATATTGCCAAGTTTACTAAAAATTATGCAAAAAACCCCAACTATTAACAGTTAAATATGCAATATTAATGAACACTGATAATTTTGCTGTAAGAATAGTATCTTTGTAAGTCTAAACTAAAGTTAATGAGTAAAACCATTACGGGGTTTTCTAAACTCTCGAAGTCCAAAAAGATTGATTGGATTGTCAATACCTATTTTACTAATACTGAAGCTGCTAAATCGGTTTTAAAGCAGTATTGGAATTCTAATGACAAACTTCAACAATTACATGACGAATTTATAGAAAACACCATCACCAATTATTATCTCCCACTTGGTGTTGCTCCTAATTTTCTAATTAACGGAAAAACCTATACAATTCCTATGGCCATTGAAGAAAGTTCAGTGGTTGCAGCGGCCAGTAAAGCAGCTAAATTTTGGTCGGAGCGGGGTGGTTTTAAGGCAGAAGTTATTTCGACTACCAAAATTGGTCAGGTCCATTTTATGTATTCCGGTGATTATACTAAACTCAAACAGTTTTTCAATACTGTAAAACCGCAATTAATTGCTAAAGCCAAACCCATTACTAAAAATATGGACGCTCGTGGGGGTGGGATTTTAGATATTGAATTACGTAATAAAACCGAGGATATTTCAGGTTACTACCAGTTGCACGCTACTTTTGAAACATTAGATGCGATGGGTGCAAATTTCATCAACTCGTGTTTGGAGCAATTTGCTAAAACATTTAGAGCAGAAGCTTTAAAATACAATGACTTTACACCTACTGAAAAACAATTGGAGATTGTTATGAGTATTTTGTCTAATTATGTTCCCGAATGTTTGGTTAGAGCTGAAGTTAGTTGCAAAATAGAAGAACTGAATGAGGATAAAGGTATTTCTCCTCAAGTATTTGCATCAAAATTTATCCAAGCGGTGAAAATCGCTGAAGTTGAACCTTATCGTGCCGTAACCCATAATAAAGGTATTATGAATGGTATAGATGCTGTTGTACTTGCTACGGGAAATGATTTTAGAGCTGTTGAAGCTGGCGTACATGCTTACGCTTCCAGAAATGGCAAATACAGTAGTTTAACCCATGCAAAAATTGATGAGGGCGTATTTACCTTTTGGATTGAAATACCTTTAGCATTGGGCACCGTTGGTGGATTGACTAACTTACACCCGTTGGTAAAATTAGCTTTGGAATTGTTACATCATCCTTCAGCAAAAGAGTTAATGCAAATTGTCGCGGTTGCTGGACTTGCTCAAAACTTTGCGGCCTTGCGTTCGCTCACCACAACTGGAATTCAGCAGGGTCATATGAAAATGCACCTCATGAATATTTTAAATCAGTTTGAAGCCACAGATGAAGAAAAATTACTTCTTATTGACTATTTTAAAACTAATTTAGTTACCCATAGTGCGGTTGTTGAGGCCATCAAAAAGTTAAGATCATAAATTGAAGACAAAAGCCTTTCTAAGTCATGGTAAATTATTACTCACAGGAGAATATGTTGTTCTTGATGGGGCTTTGTCTCTGGCAATTCCAGCCAAATTTGGTCAAACTTTAAGTATTTCCCCTACTTCCAACAAGCAAAAACTATACTGGAAAAGTTTAGACGAACTGAATAAGGTTTGGTTTGAAGATGAATTTTCTTTTGAAAACGGAGTGCTTATTTCAAGGAACGACAACAATATTTCAACAAGGCTCATCCAGATTCTAACAGAAGCCAAAAAGCTTAATCCAAGGTTTTCACCTTTAGGATTTAATGCAGAAACTAAACTCAATTTTCCCAGAAATTGGGGATTGGGAACGTCTTCAACATTGATTAATTCTGTTGCCGCCTGGGCTAATGTTGATCCTTATAAATTATTGGAACGCACCTTTGGTGGTAGTGGCTATGATATAGCTTGTGCGTCTTCAGAATTACCGTTGACTTATCAATTTCACGGCAACCAACGGATTGTTACTAAAGCAGATTTCTATCCAAACTTTAAAGATGATTTGTACTTTATATATTTAAACAAAAAACAAAACAGCAGAGAAGGGATTTCTAATTATAGAAATCTAAATCCACAAGTCAAAACTTCGGTCGAAGCTATAAGTTCAATTACAAAACAACTTCTAAAGTGTCAAAACCTTGTTGAATTTGAGTCCTTGATTTATCAACACGAACAAATCATTTCAAAGTTGATTAAGCAAAAGCCA
The DNA here is from genome assembly GCF_042654525.1 of Geojedonia litorea. Classification (NCBI taxonomy): domain Bacteria; kingdom Pseudomonadati; phylum Bacteroidota; class Flavobacteriia; order Flavobacteriales; family Flavobacteriaceae; genus Geojedonia; species Geojedonia litorea. The sequence goes on along the minus strand of NZ_JBHSGP010000014.1, from coordinate 1,275,460 downwards.
GTACAGGAGTTATTGTTTGAAGATTATACTTTAGGGCAAATAAAAAGTCTTGGGGCTTGGGGTGGTGATTTTATTTTAGCGACTTCAAAATCTAATCCGTCTGCCTATTTTCAAGGTAAAGGTTATCCAATAGTGATTTCATATTCAGATATGGTTCTACCATAAAAAAAGCCCTGCGATGCAGAGCTTTTAAGTTACTTTATTTAATAGGGATTAATAGAATTTAGCTCTATTATCTTTAATTTCAGCAGCTTCTTTTAGTGCATTGTAAAGTTTAGTTTGAGCACTATTAATTCTAGCTGTACTTAAGCGCATTGTATTGGCTTGATAATTTTCTAATTTAGGTGCTTCAGTTACTTTAGTTACTTCAATCATAAATACACCTGTATTTCCATCAATTAATTTTGACGTTTGGCCTTGTTTTAATCCAAATGCGGCACCAACAACTTTAGGCTCTTGACCAGCTCCCGATAACGTTGGTGTCTTCATATTAACAGCTGCTGCTGTTGATACACTTACATTTTGATTTTTAGCAACATCATCTACTGTAGTAGCAGAAATTTTTTCTCTGATAAGCTTTGCTTTCTTCTGTTTACGAATAGCAGGAATGGCGGTTACTGAAGCATTTTCAGGGCGCATCAATCCTTTTTTATTGATAGCAGCTAATTGTACTACAACATAACCTCCTGTTGGAATTGAAAAACGTTTGTAATCTCCAACTTTTGCTGCGTCTTCAAAGGCCCAACGAACAATGGCACGCTGACTTCCCAATCCTGGAATATTTTCTTGAAGTTCTTTAATGGTATTTACAGGTCTAACTGTGTAACCATTTTCTTCAGCCACCACTTGAAAATCTTTATCCTGTATTGCTAACTCAAACTTTGAAGTGGCGTTAAATACATCATCAACTGTTTCTTCAGATGGCTCTATTTTACGAGCAAGACTTGCAATTTTTATGGCTCTTGATTTATTCTGTTGATCTAAAATTTCAATAATATGATATCCAAAACTCGTTCTTACAACATCAATATCACCTTTATTGTTTTCAAATGAAAAGTTTCTAAATTCTGGAGCGAAGCTATCTGTATAAGCAAATTCGATTTCGCCATTCTTTTCATTACTCACTTTATCAGAAGACAAATCCAATAAATCTACAAATTTTGAACGTTTAGACGTTATGGCTGCCAAAATACTATCAGCCGTTTTTTTAGCCTGAACCTCTGTAGTTGTAATTGATGGATCAACACGTGTTGCACCTACAAATGGAATTAATATATGACGAACTTTAGCTGAATCTGGCAATTGGGTTTCTGCAACAACTTTAGTCAATTTATAGTATTCACCTTCTTTATAAGGACCATAAAATTCTCCAACTTTTAATGCAAAAATACTATCGGCAACTGCATCCGGAAGCCCCGTTTTAAATACATAGTTTCCATTGTACTTGATGTCTGAATTTGCATTAACAAAGTTCTCAGGGTCTTTTGTAGCTCTAAAGCCTACAATGGTATCGTTTCTTTTAGTTTCGGTGTTATAAACTACAGAGTTGTCCAACAATGCTACCAAACTACTTTTTAAAGCCTCTTCATCTTCTACTGAAGCTACTTCATTAAATTGCACAAAATTGATATCTCTAGAAGCTTCTACTTCATATTTCTTTTTGTTTTCGTTGATATACTTGGTAATATCACTTTTTTTGACTTCAATCAAACTATCTGCAATACTTGTATAAGGAACAACAACATATTTTAGGTCAACCAATTTGTTTTCCATCACATAATCCATCTCACCTTCAACAACAGTTGCTGTTAAACCAGCTTTAATCATATTGTTATAGGTTTGCTGCATGGCATTGGCAGCAATTGATTGTTCATTACTAACCCAGTCGGCATAATTAATCAATGAGCCTCCAATTTGAGAACGCTCTGGTGAAGTAGCTTTTAAGTTGGCAATGAATTCGTTCATTTTGGCTTCATCAAAAATACCATCCTCGTTATTGAATTCTGGAAAACTTGAAAAGCTAGTTCTGATTAGATCTCTCATTTGATCTTGTTCAACACTTAAGCCCAATTTTTCAAATTGCGTTTCCATAATGGCCTGTCTCACCTCTTGGTCATAGACATTATTCATCGCTTGTGTAGATGTTGAGCTTGGCCCTAATTGACGCTGCATAACTTCTACTCTATTCATAAACTCTTCGCGGCCTATGTCTTTACCATTAATAGTAGCTACAATATCTTGTGGACCACCAAATAGTGCATCACTATTTTTAAAGAGGTCAGTTAATACGAATGAAAATAACGCTAACGCTATTATAAGAATTAAGAACAGTGAACGCTGTCTGATTTTATTTAAAACTGCCATTTTGTTGTATTCGTTTATAAAATATAAGTGCGCGAAAATACCATTTTCTATTAAATAATAAAAGTAGAAGCCTAGATTTTATTGTAATAGTGCAAATTAGTCTTCATCTAGAATTTTGAGGGCAACAACATCAATTTTTGTTGAAGAAACCTCCAGAATGGTAAAGACAAAATTATCTATAGTGATTTGGTCATTGACTTTTGGTATTTCTTCGGTTTCATCAACTATTAATCCTCCTAAAGTTTCATAATTTTCGCCTTCAGGAAGATCGATTTTATAGGTTTCATTAATGTAATCAACCTCTAAACGCGCAGAAAATTTATAATTAGATTCGTCTATCCTTTCTTCAATTAAAGCAATAGTATCATGTTCATCTTCAATTTCCCCAAAGAGTTCTTCTACGATATCTTCAATGGTAATAATTCCAGATGTTCCGCCGTATTCATCAATTACCACAGCAATACTTTTTCGTTTTTTGGTTAAGATGTTGAGTACGTCCTTAATGAGCATAGTTTCTGGCACAAACTCCACAGGCATAGCAATGGCCTTAATAGTTTTAGGCTTTTTGAACAAATCGAATGAATGGATATAACCCAAAATATCATCGATGGAGTCATCATAAACCAAAATTTTGGAAAGTCCAGACGACGTAAATAATGCATTTATATTTTTAATAGAATCACTAACGTCTACAGCAATAATTTCTGTTCTAGGAATCATGACTTCTCGGGCTTTCACCTCGGAGAATTCCAATGCATTCTGAAAGATTTGAATTTCGCTATCTACTTCATCATGTTCTTCAACAGATTCCATTTGCTCGCTAATGTAATTACCCAACTCTACTTTAGTGAGTGCTAATTGCACATGATCTCCTGCTGTTTTGAAAAATCGTCTCAACACAGTGTCTGAAATCCATATCACAAAATCAGTGAAATAATAAAATAACTGATAGAATACGTATGCAGGAACGGCAAAGAGCTTTAAAAAAGTATTGGCATAAATCTGAAAAAATACTTTCGGTAAAAATTCAGCAGTAAATAAAATAATTAGCGTAGATATTACCGTTTGCGTAAATAAGCTTAAATCGGTAAACAAGTAATTTAAAACACCGCTTGATGTAGGCATCATGGACTGAAACCAAGCTACAAGCACATCGCCCATTAAAAACCCGTAAACAACTAGCGCAATGTTATTACCAATTAACATTGTAGCTATAAACTTTGATGGTCTTGCTGTTATTTTAGTTAGAATTCTAGCCAGAAAATCATTTTGCTTTTTCTCAATTTCGATATGGATTTTGTTAGAGGAAACGTAAGCAATTTCCATCCCCGAAAAAAAGGCTGATAAAATTAAGGTTAAAATTATGATAACAATCGTAAGATCCATTAGTTGTTTTTATTGCGATCTTCGATTTTCTTTCTAAATTTTTTTCTGAAGAAAAACATAAATATTGCCAGAGCAACAAAGAGTAGAGACATATAGGATCTGCTGCGGTCACTTGACCAATTAGCTAAAGCATCCCATAAAAATAAAACAGCAAAAATGATGTAGGCGTATTGAAAAATCTTAAGGAGTTTCATGTGTTATATTTTAAATGCACAAAGATAATCAATTATTGATCTATTTCTGTACTTCCGCTACCTTCTAATAATTCATAGTGGTCAAATCTAATATCAGAATCAAAAATATTTCCTCTACCTTGACTACCAGATGCAAAACTAAATCGAACTGGAGAATTGGTAAACAATTGCTCACGCTTTTGATCATAATACATTTGTTGGGCGTATAAGGTATCGTTAGTGTGCGTTATTAATACTACATTACCCTGTAGATCAATGATATCTGTTTCATCATAGACAATGGCATAATCTGCAACGACAACACTTTTGTTTTGTTCTTCATCAAAAAGATTGAGGTGTATGCCTTCTGGAAATTCTGAAAACGCAAAACTTCTATTGGAAAAATCCAACATTTTAGGGCTTAACAAGTTGGCTTTTACCCTACCAGAATCGGTATATTTTAGGTTGATATTTTTAGCCTCGCCAATAGGCTCGTTTTGAAGAACACCAATTTGCTGAACTTCTTTGAAGTTGTTTTTGCATGAAAAAAGCATGGTTGTAACTAACGCTACAACCATGCTTAAAATTTTATATGATTTTATGAATCTCATTAAAGATTAGGAACAGTAACACTTGCACCAATCCAACAACCAATACTAATAACTTTTCCTTGCATATCACCAGAGAAGATTTCGCTTCGTGTTGGTGCTTTTGCTTCGTAATTTGCTACCGATTGATTTGCAGCGCCTCTTAAATTCCCATCAACTCTTCCAGCTTTACGAGCTTCTTCTGCCGCTAACCAAAATACAGCTCTTTTGTTAAAGGTTGTATCTCCACAACTATTGGCACTAGCCGCGTACATTGCTGCAATTGCCAAGTGCGGTCTACCATTAGATGGGTTTAATTTTAAAGACTCTCTATAGTAACCTCTGGCTTGACCATATTGTCCTTTAGATTTTAAACTACTTGCGATTCTTTCAGCTAATTTTCCTTTTTTGTATGGATCACTTTCTAAATCAAAAGCCTGTTTCATATAGGTTTCAGCTTCTCTTTCTTTTCCTTGCTTCAACAAAATTGTAGCTGTAAAATACTTGGTGTCTGCAGATGGTGCAGTAGCATCATACGCTTTTACCAACTCAATATATAAAGGATCATCTGTACATTCTTTGTTATACATTCTACTAACAGCACGTTTTAACCAAACAGCATCACTTTTATATTCTTGAAAATCTTTCTTATATAATGGAATCAAATTCTCACAGTTAGCTAATTGACCTAATTTACTGTCGATACTTCCAGAAATTTTATCATAAGCTTCTAAATAGCTTTCATACTGCTTTTTATACTGCTCTTCTTTTTTTGTTAAAGCTTGACCAGACTCTTCTTTTTGAACTAATCTATTAAGATTCTCAGCATAATTTTGAATTTCACTTTCTATCTTTTCAGATACATCATCATATTTATTAAACACATTTTGAATTGGTGTTTTCTTAGCATTAAACAAATCAACAATTGATGAGAAGTAAATATACAATGCTTTAGGATTAGTGAAATTTTCTAAATCTTGTTTATAGGCCTTATCAGCTGCATCATAAATTTGTTGATCAGAAGCATTAAGCTCTTTTTTATAATCGTACATTAATTGCACCTTATCAGCCAAAACTTCACCCAATTTATAATTTGATGGGTAATATTCAAGGGCCTTATCCCATAGCGTCATTTGGTCATTGATGTAACCCACTTTTTCGGCACCTGCAGAATTTTCAATTTTATGATTTAAGATTTTCTCCCCATATAAATAAATTGCTCTATTAAACTTTGGACATTTATTTCTAACTTTCATCCAAGGTTCAAAAGCTTCATCATATCGTTTGCTTTTATAGTAGTCCACAAATATTGTAAGATTGTTCATGCATTCTTCATCCTGCTGCGCGAAACTTACATTAACACTTAAAAAAAGTGTCATCAAAATTAAAGTAATTCTCGTTTTCATTATTTCTGTATTTACTGTTAGTTATATTTTCGTTTTTGAAACCACCTATCATTTAAAGATAGCCCTATATTTATATTGAAAAAGTTCTCTTGGATTAAGTTCTTATTTGTTGTTCCCCTTTTTCCAATCTCAAAACCTATGTTAGCATTTGAGAAAACATTTCCAATTGGTAATCCTACTCCAAAAGATATGCCAAACTCATTAATAGTCTCATCATTAATTTCTAAACCTGTATTTTCAAAATGCAATCCTGCTCTATAGGTTGCTCTTTTCCAATAACTTCCAAAAGAATTGTAGTCTGGAATCCAAAAACCTCCCAGAGCAAAAGTTGATCCATCTACAAAGGTAGTATTATCTATTGAAAAAATTGGATTTTTAAACTCACTAGTTTTTTGAGTTGTATATTCTGTACCAATAAACCATTTTCTAGGTTGCCCTAAACCAGCTCCAATAGAGAAACGCGACGGTAAAGTTAAATCTGTAGTTTTTAAATTACTACTCTCTAAATCGGCTTCAATTGCGTTAATTACGAATTCTTGTCCTGAAGAATTAAACGCAATGGTTGCAAAAGAGCGTTCATTGTTAGAAGTAAGGGTACTTTTAGGTGTATAGGTTAAGCCTGTAACGAGTTCAAATTTTTCATTAAGCATGGTTTTATACGAAAGACCAAAATTCACATTTAATCCACTTAAATCAGATCTGTTATCCTCTCTAGAATGGTATTGAGCAGGATTGCCATCAGAATCATAAACAAACTCAATGACCGTATTTTGAACATTTCCAAAATTATAACTTACATCAATTCCTATACTTAAACTATTTGATAGTTGATAACCAAGCCCCAAATAAGTTTTGTTAAGCCCTCCTTCTCCGCGGTATCGGTTAGTTAATATATCATTGTCTCGAGATTCAAGTTTGTAACCTACCGAGGTATATGGCAACAAACCAAATCCAACTCCAAACTTACCTAAAGGGAATGATAGTGCTAAATAATCAAAAGTTGTGGAGCTTGTTTTATCGCTTCCAGAATTTGCCTTTAAATTTAAACTACTATGACTTCCTGCAACAGCAAACTTAACGGGACGGCTTTCATCATTGAATGACTTTAAATTGAGTCCGGCGTAACTTGCAGGGTTTCTTAAATTTACGTGGATACTATCTGTAAAAATACTTAAGCCTCCCATACTTTTATTTTCTACTGTGCCTTTAAATTTTAAAGTTCCTATTCCGTAAAAAGAATAAGGAGAGGACGTACCTTCTTGCGCATTCATTTGAAAGGCAAAAAAGACAGTTAAAACTATTACAAGTTTTTTTATCATTAGTCTGAATTGAATTCTAAAATAAAGTTTAAACCTTCTAAAAGAAAATTTGAGTTGGCAAATATGCTATTTTTTAATTGGTTTGACAAGAAATTGGCGTCTCCTCCTGTTAAAATAACTGTTAAATCTGAATATTTTTTTTGATATTCTTCAATAACACCATCAATTTCTTTTACAACCCCAAACACAACCCCAGAATGAATGGAGCTAGAAGTAGTGTCACCAATTAGGTTATTTGGCATCTCGGTATCTAATAACGGAAGATTGGCAGTCAAATTATGTAGCGCATAGTAGCGCAATCTAATACCGGGTGAAATCGCCCCTCCAAAATATTCGTTTTTTGAGCTTATGAAATCATAAGTTATACAAGTACCTGTGTCAATAATTAAAACATTGTTAAATGGAAATTGCTTAACTGACGCGCTTACCAAAGCGATTCTGTCTACTCCAAGTGTATCTGGAGTAGCGTATAAGTTTTTAAACGGTAATTTTAGTTTAGAATTTAATTCTAGTAGCTCAATCTGATTTTTTGTTTTCTCTAATTCAGAGGATTTAAGCTTTCCTACTTTAGAAATTATGCCTTTTTTTAACTTTGGAAATTCATCAATTAATTTTTGAACTTCGGTAATGATATCTTCAGGTTTACATACTAATTTATGAAGCAGATTATCTTGATGAAAAACAGCCAATTTCACTAATGTGTTACCTATATCAATTATTAAGTTCATTGTAGAATTAAAAGCTGTAAATTTACAAAAGCATTTTTTTATATTTTCTTTTTGTGAATAATAAAAAATGCCACTATATTTGCAACCGCAATTAAGCGACTGGTGCCTTAGCTCAGTTGGTAGAGCAAAGGACTGAAAATCCTTGTGTCCCTGGTTCGATTCCTGGAGGCACCACCACTAAAAAGCCTTAAACGTTTAGAAATAAATGATTTAGGGCTTTTTTGGTTTTAATTCTCTTCAATTTCCAAGTGTTTTTCTATTTGTTATTGTTTTGTACAATTAATATATTTAATCGAATATATCATTATATTCACCTCGAATTACATCTATCTAAAAACACTTTTATCATATAACAACAATGAAATTAAGGGATTTCATCACAAGCTTATTTTTAGTTTTTTGCTTAACCTTTAGCCATTTGTCATTGGCCCAATACTCTCCTTATTTTCAAAATTTTTCACTTTCCGAATATAATGCAGGCAATCAAAATTGGGATGTTTCAAAAGCTGACAATGGCAAGCTCTATGTTGCCAATAATAATGGTCTATTAGAATATGATGGCTTAAAGTGGACCTTTAATGAGCTGCCTAATAAAACAACAATTAGGTCGGTATTAGCTCATGACAGCCTCATTTATACAGGCAGTTATGAAGAATTTGGATATTGGAAAAAAAATAAAAAGGGTGAATTAATTTATCATTCTTTAAGTGCATCTATTAAGGATGAAATTTCTTTAAGTGAGGAGTTTTGGCAAATTATCACCTATAATAATGCAATCATTTTTAGATCATTTTCAAATATATACATTTATGAAAATGGCAAAATTAATAAAATCAAACCTGCTTCAACTGTTATTTCATGTGATCAAGTAGATGGCAAATTATATGTATCCACTTTAAGAGGTGGTATTTTTAGATTAGACGGAACTAATTTGACTCAAGTTATAACAAATGAAGAACTTTCAGACGTTAAGGTCATTTCAATTTCAAAAATGGGTAGTAACCTTTTTATTACTACCGCACTTAAAGGTTGTTTTATCTATGGCCCAGATCAAAAACTGGCTCCGTGGAATTCAGAAATTAACACTTTGATAAAGCAGCATCAATTAAATAGCTTTTCAAAATTAAATACTGGCAATTTGGTTTTTGGCACCATTAAAAATGGTATTTATGGAACAGATTCAAGAGGGGACATAATTTTTCATGTTAATAAAGAAAATGGTTTAGCAAATAATACGATATTAAGCCAATGTGTTGATAGTTCAAACAAACTATGGCTAGGACTAGACAACGGTGTTGCTTCAATTGATTTAAACAGTCATCATTCTTTTTACAATGATATTTCTGGAAGATTAGGAGCTGTTTATGATGTCATTCGTTATAAAAACACCATTTACATTGGTAGTAATACAGGTTTATTTTATTTAGACAATAATGGGGAACTACAATTTATTGAAGGTTCACAGGGCCAGGTTTGGGATTTGAGAATTATAAATAATCAACTTTTTTGCGGTCATAACAACGGTACTTATATAGTAGAGTCTAATAGGATTTCACTGATATCTGAATTTACTGGTGGTTGGGTAATTAAAAAAGTGCCAGAACAAAACAATATTTATGTCCAGGGTACTTATGCTGGTTTAGTTAAATTCAAAAACGATTCTGGCAAATGGACAGTTAAGCATTTAGGCAAAACAACTATACCAGTAAGGTTTTTAGTTTTTGAAGATAAATATACCGCTTGGGCGGCACATGCTTATAATGGTCTCTATAAAATTAAGTTCAGTGATAATTATGACTCTATAATTTCAACTTTGAGCTATGCCAACAAAGGGCTTTTGTCAAATTACAATGTCAGAGTTTACAACATAAAAAATAACATTTGCTTTAAAACTAATGAAGGATGGCAAAAATATGAGCCTTTATTAGACAGTATTGTTCCTTATAAATTTTTAAATGAAAATCTCGGAAAGGACTCATATATTATTTCTGACGACAATACAGATCAAATCGCAGTAAAAAGCAAAAAAGATTTAATCAATTTTATTTCACTAAATGATCAAAAGGTTGAATTATCGTTAACAAGTAATTTCTTTGAAAATCGATTAATCGTTGGCTTCGAAAAGATATCAAAACTCAATGACTCTATTTATGCGTTAAATCTTAATGACGGTTTTATGCTCATTGATGGAATAAATTATTCCGAAAATTTAATACTTCAAGCACCAATAATTGAGCGCATTGAAGTTGATAAAGCAATGATAGATATTAATACTAGTAATCCCGTTGAATTTTCGTTTAATCAAAGTATTAGCATATCTGTATCATCTCCAAAGTCTGATAACCATTATTTTGAATATGCAATTTCTAATTTAGACTCTTTACAATGGTACAAACTCGATAAAGAAAAGTTAGAATTATCTAACCTTAGTAACGGATCCTATACTATTTTATTTAGGGCTGCCAATAATTTTGGAGGCAAATCAGATGCCACACCACTAGATATTAGCGTTTTACCTCCTTGGTATAAAAATAACATTGGTTTTGCACTATACGGGCTTTTAATTATTATAACAATAGTTTTATTCTATGCACTACATAAACGAAAAGTTGACAAAGAACAAAAGCTACTTCAACTAAAATTTGAACAAGAGCAACGTGAATTAATTAAAGAAAAAACACTTGAGAATGAACGAAAAATAGTTGAATTAAAAAATGAAGCTTTAAAAAACGAGGTCAAACTAAAAAGCAAACAACTTGCTAATACAGCTATGGCCCTTGTTAAAAAGAACGAAACATTAATGGAATTAAAGAAAGAATTAGTGGAGCATAAAAGTGGTTTCGACAATTATTATTCGTATAAAAAACTTTTAAAAAATATAGACAATTCGATTGGTCATAAAGACGAATGGGAAGTATTCGAATACAATTTTAATCAAGTCCATGAAGAATTCTTTAACCAACTAAAAAAGCAATTCCCGAACCTTACTCACAAAGATTTAAAAATTTGCGCGTATATTAAGATGAATTTATCTACGAAGGAAATTGCGCCATTATTAAATATCTCAATAAGAGGGGTTGAAACTCACAGATATCGATTAAAACGCAAGTTAAATTTAGAAAATGACATTTCTATAGGCACTTATTTGCGAAAATTTAAATGATAAGTAGATAAAAGAATACTTTTTCCTCATTTTTTTATACGTCATTACTACGTCACTTGAATAAACAATTTCTGAAAACACTGATAATTTTATATATTAATGCTACGTCAATATTAGTTTTCAGCAAATTTAACAGTTGTGACGTAACTAAAATGTATTTCATTCTACTGCATACCTGAAAATACATTTTAACTTGCTATCGACTAACAATTCAAATTCAAATTATATGAAAACACGACTTAAGTTATTACTATTACTACTTTTTGTTACTTCATCCTTCTATGCACAAGTTGTAACAGTGAGTGGTCTAGTAACAAGTGCCGATGACGGCCTGCCCTTACCAGGTGCAAATGTCATTATTCTAGGTACAAACAAAGGAACAAGCACAGATTTTGACGGTAATTACTCAATCTCTGCAAATGTTGGGGAGGTTTTAGAATTCAGTTCACTTGGGTTTAGAACAATAACAGTAACCGTTAACAATCAAACCACAATCAACATTGCACTTGAAACAGATATTGCAAGTTTAGATGAAATTGTAATTATTGGATATGGTGAAATGAAATCTAAAGATCTTACTTCATCAATTACAACAATCAAAGCAGAAGAATTAGCAACTGTACCTTCTGGTTCTGCCATGCAAGCAATGCAAGGTAAAGTTGCAGGATTGCAAGTTGTAAGCAATGGCTCTCCAGGTCAAGGTCCAACAATAAGAGTTCGTGGTATTGGATCCTATTTAGGTGGCGCATCTAATCCTTTATATGTTGTTGATGGTATGTTCTTTGACAATATCGATTTTCTGAATACGGCCGATATCACCTCAATTTCAGTGCTTAAAGATGCTTCTGCCTCCGCGATTTATGGGGTAAGAGCCGCGAATGGTGTTGTTTTAATCGAAACCAAATCTGGACGATTCAATAAAAAAGCAGAAATCACCTATGATGGATACTCGGGCTATCAGGTAGCACAAAATGTATTAAAAGTTGCTAATGCAGAACAGTTTACAACTTTAGCACTCGAATCTGGATCAGCTCCAGATGCTCAATTTATATTAAATGCTATGCAACGTTATGGGCGAAGCCGAGTAAATCCTAATGTGCCAGATGTGAATACAGATTGGTATGATGAAATCATTAGAAATGGATTTATTCAAAATCATAGCATTAGTGTTAATGGTGGTGCTGATAACGTTTCATATTCTGTTGGTGCAAACTATTTCGCACAAGAAGGTATTCTTAACATGAAAAATGAATACGAAAGATTTAACTTAAGAAGTAAAATTGAATTTAAGGCTAATGAGTGGTTAAAACTTGGAGCTAATACTGTATTAAGTAATGCTACACGTTATGACGGTGAGAATTCAGCTTGGAGATCGGCTTACTTTGCTGTACCAATAATGCCGGTCTATGACCCAAATTTATTAGATGACCCTAATGTATTTCCCAAAAACTATGCGAATGCTCAAGATTTAGGATATAGAGGCGGTCAAAACCCCTTTCCTTTATTAGATCTTAGCGAGAACAGAACGAAAATAAGAAATGTACTTGCAAATTTCTTTGCAGAAGTAAGTTTAATACCAGAAAAATTAATTTTTAAAACTGCCTATAACCATAATTTCTCAAGTTTTGAATCTAGAAATGTAGATTTACCATATTTTATTGGCAACAACTTTAAAAGAGACGACGCCACATTAAGAAAGGCTTTTGGCAATACTTCCAATCAAATTTGGGATAACACCCTAACTTTTAAAGATACTTTTGGCAAACATAATTTAACAGTGTTGGCAGGTACCTCATTTAGAGATGAAGCTTTTCAATCGTTGGGGGCAACAGCCTTAAACTTTCCTTTATCAGGAGAAGAATCTTATTATATAGATCAAGCACAAACTATTGTTGAAGGTAGTGTTGGTGATGGTGGTGTACGCGAATATGGACTTTCATATTTTGGACGAGTATCTTATAACTTTGACGATCGATATCTTCTTTACGGAACATTTAGAGCAGATGGTGTTAGAAAATATGTTGAAAAATGGGGTTACTTCCCAGTTATAGGGGCTGGATGGGTCATTTCAGAAGAATCCTTTATGAAAGATAATAGCGTTATCGATTTTCTTAAATTACGTGGTAGTTGGGGAAAGCTTGGTAATGACAAAGTTCCATCACAATCAGGTGCCCTAACTAATACAGTTGTTACAACTGCTTTAGGAGATGTATTATATAGTGGCGTAACCACTGGTAGTGATTTTTCAGCATTAAGATGGGAGCTTACAGAAGAAACCAATGTTGGTCTTTCTGCACAATTATTTAACAATAATCTTTCTATTGAAGCCGATTATTTTATTAGAGATACGAAAGATGCTGTTATTCCTGTTGAACGACCATTAATTCCTGGTGTTACTTTTAAAAACGTTGGTGAGATTAGAAACACTGGTCTTGAAGTAGCATTATCTTGGAATAAAAAAGTTTCAGATGACTTTAGCTATAACTTAGGATTCAACTTTGCTAGTCTTAAAAATGAAGTTTTAGACTTAAGTAATGAAACAGGATTTCTTGATTCTGGTTCAGCAGAGTTTAGACAACGTTCTATAGTTGGAGAAACCTTGTTTGCATTTTATGGTCGTGAAGTCGTTGGTGTATATCAAAATAATGCCGAAATACAAGCCGATCCAATTGCAGTAGCTAACAATTTAGTTCCAGGTGATTTTAAATATAGAGACATTAACGGAGATGGCACTATCAATGATGACGACAGAACCACGATAGGGTCATTTTTACCAACATATACATTTGGATTTAATCTAGGGTTTAATTATAAAAACTTTGATTTCGCAATTACAGGGTCAGGACTTGGTGGAAATAAAATATTAAATCGTAAACGATTGGAAGTTATTTTCACTAGCGACACAAATTGGGATCGTGATTTTGCGATAAACCGTTGGCACGGAGAAGGCACTACCAATTCCTATCCATCAGCAGCAGCAGTTAGAAAGGGCTGGAATCAGCGTTTAAATGATTATTATACAGAAGATGGTGATTATGTGAGAATCCAAAATATAACATTAGGATATACCATAAACAAAGATGGAAACATGAAAGATCTTCCAAAGTTTAGGATTTACCTAACTGCCGAAAAGCCATTAACGCTATTTAAATATAATGGCTTTAACCCTGAAGTTTCTAATGGTGTAGATAATCAAACTTACCCAATCCCTGCTGTTTATACCGTTGGGGTAAATATAAAAATATAAAAAAGTTATGAAAACAATGTTTAACACAATCAAAATTAAATCCCTATTGGTACTCGTGTTAGTTGCCGCCTTAGGGTGTTCAGACAAATTAGACGAACCACAGGAGAACAATAGTTTTACTGGGAGTACTGATTTTACAAAAACCGAGGACATGAAACTTTCAATTATTGGAGTTTATGCCGCGTTTCAGTCAAGAGGATGGGAACAACCATTACTTATCGGTGTTAGAGGTGATGATGTCAATGCTGGTGGTTTGGGAGATCAACAAGATTTTGCTGAAACTGACAAATTTAACTACAATAAAGATTATTGGATGTATAACTCCTTATGGGAAAACATATATGTAGACATTATAGCAGCTCATACAGCAATGGATCAAATTAAAAGATACCAAGACTTTGCTAATAATGCAGGAGTTGCTCTAGGTAATCAATATATAGCAGAAGCTAAAGTTTTAAGAGCGATTATGCTTTTTCATATCTCTCAAGTATGGGGTGATGTATTTATCCCAGAATCGTCAGATACTTCAGAATTGCTGGCCTTGACTTCAGTGCCAACCCAAGCTGAAGTTATGCAACATCTCTCAGACCAAATGGATGAAGCAATACCAAATTTACCAGACATGCGACCTAATGAACGTACTGATCTACCAGGAGGTGTTACAAAATACACCGCTTTAGCTATTAAAGCACTTGCAAATCAAGAATTAGGAAATTACCAAGCTGTTGCAGATGCCGCTGGACAGATTATAAGTTCAGGAAAGTTTAGCCTTTATCCAGACTTTTATGAATTATTTAAAACTCCGGGAAAGCTAAGTAATGAAGTTTTATTGGATATGCAATACTCAGACTTCGGACAAGGTCAAGGTGATCGTGAAGGGCATTTATATGCGCCTTATGGCCCTCAAAACTGGACTCCTGCCGTAGCAGGTGCTAGTAGCGGCTGGGGTTTTTACGAACCAAGTATGAAATTTATCAAATTTATGCTGGATCGAAATGAAACAGTACGATTAGAAACCAGTGTGTTGTTCACCAATCGTGGAATTGCTGAAATACAAGCAGACCCACAATATGCTTCATTACCTTCATGGATTTCAAATACAACTAGAGACGGTGATCGTATTAATGACTATGCTAGAGCCTTGTTTGCCAGCGGTAAACATTACCTACCATCAAATCAATTAATACCTGGCAGAACTGCTTATGGTAGTAACAAAAACTACACTATTTTGAGATATGCTGAAATCTTGTTGATGTATGCCGAAGCACTTACTCATGGTGCAAATGGATCTGGAATGACTGCCGATCAGGCTGTTAATCTCGTAAGACAGCGTGCTGGTTTAGGCACCATTTCTGGGGTGACACTTGATCAAGTATTGAATGAAAAATATGCTGAATTGAGTATGGAATGGGGAAAAAGATACTTCGATTTAATTCGTCTTGGCAGAGCAAATGAATTAAATTATGATGGTAGAACTTTTTCTATGGATAAGAAATACTTACCCTATCCTCAAGGTCAAGTAGATCAATTTCCAATTTTAGCACAACGAAATAACTAAAAAATAAAACAATGAAAAATATATTAAAATACGCATTAGCACTCCTTCTTTCGATTGCTATGACCTCGTGCTATGATGGGATAGATCCTATTACGGCAGTCGATCCAGGCCCAGATGCTGGAGCTCCGTTAGTAACTATCGTGAAGCCAGCTGAAGGATTAGAAATTCAAGTACCAGACCCAATTACTTCTGTAAACATTGAGTTTAAAGCTGAAGATGACATAGAACTTTCAATGGTTACTGTTGCATTAGATGGAAATCAGATAGCTTCATTTGATAGCTTTACTGATTATAGAATAGTTACAAGAGCTTTCAGTTATGACAATGTAACTACTGGTGAGCATGTGTTAACGGTTACTGCAACAGATCTCGCAGGCAACACTACTATATCTGCTGTTAATTTTAGTAAAGAACCACCTTACACGCCATTGTTTAGTGGCGAGATGTTCTATATGGGCTTTGATGGAAGTTATACAGACTTGGTTTCTATTAAAGATGCTACAGAAGTTGGGTCGCCTGGCTTTACTGGCTCAGGTCGCGTAGGTAGTGACGCCTATGCAGGTGCAACAGACTCCTATCTCACCTTTCCAACTGCAGGAATGTTAGGAAGTGAATTTAGTGCATCATTTTGGTATAAAGTCAATGCTACGCCTGATCGTGCAGGAATTTTAGTTATAGGTCCTGAAGATACAGCTAATGCTAACTATCCTACTTCACAAAATAATCGTAAAAGTGGTTTTAGATTATTCCGTGAAAATGCTGGTGGAAAGCAACGTATAAAACTTAATGTTGGTAACGGTACAGGAGACAGCTGGTTTGATGGTGGCGCAGCAGCAGACATTGATCCTGCTGTAAATGATTGGGTACATATTGCGTTCTCAATTTCTAATACTGAAAGTGTAGTTTATATTAATGGACAAGTAGTTAAACAAGGTGCTTTTACAGGCGTTGATTGGACAGGTTGTGATATTCTTTCAATTATGTCTGGCGCACCACGATTTACTGGTTGGAACCATAAATCTGACTTAAGCAACATGGATGAGTTACGACTTTTCAATAAAGCTATCACCCAGACAGATGTTGTTAACATGATTGCTCAAGGCAGCAAATCATTTAACATGTCGTTTAATGGAAGCTATGTAGAATCCATAAGTAAAGTTGATGCCGCTGAAGTTGGATCGCCAGGATTTGCAGGTGAAGCTTATATGGGTAATAATGCCTATGCTGGTGCAACAGATTCATATTTAACCTTTCCAACAGCGGGATTACTAGGTTCTGAATTCAGCGCCTCAATGTGGTATAAGCTAAATGCTGTGCCAGACCGAGCAGGAGTTTTAGTTGTTGGACCAGAAGACACTGCGAACGCCAATTACCCAGCTTCACAAAATAATCGTAAACATGGTTTTAGATTTTTCCGTGAAAACGCAGGAGGCAAACAACGCTTCAAATTAAATGTTGGTAATGGTACAGGCGACAATTGGTTTGATGGTGGCGCTGCTGCAGATGTTGACCCTGCTGTTAACGATTGGGTGCATTTAGCATTCACCATTTCAGGAACTGAATGTGTTGTATACATCAATGGCCAAGTTGTCAAACAAGGCGCTTTTTCGGGCGTAAGCTGGGAAGGTTGTGATATTTTATCAATTATGTCTGGAGCACCTAGATTTACAGGATGGAATCATAAATCTGATTTAAGCTATATGGACGAATTACAAATTTTCAACAAAGCCTTATCTCAAACTGAAATTCAAGCCGTTATGGCACAATAACCTCATAATAGACTCCAGCAATTGATATACAAAGGCTAGAGTCTTATTTTACTTTTTGAGTTAGTTTATTTTTATGTATCAGCTGCATTTCTGGAGAGCAGTGCAGCTGATATTCCTAATCATTTTAAAAATGAAAAACAAAAGCACTACAGTCTTCTTGTTGTTATTATTCTTGCTATATTTTAGTTATAGTTGTAAGCAAGACAAAAAAAGTATAGCACAGAGTAAAACCCTATCAGAGTCGATTGCACAATTATCTGACGATGACTTATTGGATTCTATTCAAAAGCAAACCTTCAACTATTTTTGGGAAGGTGCAGAACCCAATTCGGGAATGGCAAGAGAACGTTTACATATGGATGATATATATCCAACCTCTCCAAAAAACACGGTAACAACTGGTGGCAGTGGGTTTGGACTAATGGCAATCTTGGTTGGTGTAGAACGAAACTTTATTACACGGGAACAAGCCTTAAAACGTTATCATAAAATAGTAGACTTTCTAGATACAGCTGACCGATTTCATGGTGCCTGGCCACATTGGATTAATGGTGAAACAGGGAAAGTGGTACCCTTTAGTAAAAAAGACAATGGTGGTGATTTAGTTGAAACTGCGTTTTTAGTTCAAGGATTACTAACCGTAGCTGAATATTTTAAAAATGGTAACGAAAAAGAACAGGAGTTAGTTACTAAAATTGAAAACCTTTGGAAAGCGGTTGAATGGGATTGGTACACAAAAAATGGTGAAGATGTGCTCTATTGGCATTGGTCACCAGAATATGCCTGGGAAATGAATTTTCCTGTTGGCGGCTATAATGAATGTCTAATCATGTACATTTTGGCTGCGGCCTCTCCTACTCATTCCATAAAAAAATCAGTTTATGAAAAAGGCTGGGCAAGAAATGGAAAAATAGTTTCTAGTGATTCTCTTTATGGATTGCCGCTTGTTTTGAATTATTATGAGCATGATGACGCAGCAATTGGCCCATTATTTTGGGCACACTATTCATATTTAGGATTAAATCCAAACGGGCTTTCTGATCAGTATGCAGACTATTGGATATTAGTCCAAAATCAGGCAAAAATTCATTATAAATACGCCATAGAAAATCCAAAAAATTATAAAGGCTATGGAGACCATCTTTGGGGTTTAACTTCAAGTTATTCAATCAACGGTTATAAAGGACATAGACCAGGTAATGATTTTGGTGTCATATCCCCTACTGCGGCACTTTCTTCATTTCCTTATACTCCAAAAGAAAGTATGCAAATGTTAAAATATCTGTACAAAGAGCAGGATAGCTTAATAGGGAAATATGGCCCTTATGACGCCTTTAGTCTTCATGACAAATGGTACTTACCAAGATATTTAGCAATTGATCAAGGACCTATCTCAGTGATGATAGAAAATTACCGAACAGGATTACTATGGAATTTGTTTATGAAAAATGAAGATGTTAGATCCGGTTTAGACAAATTAGGATTCACTTATAAAAAATAACAATTTCACATGAAAACTTTTTTTAAGTTGTTTATCTGTTTAATTCTAATAAACTGTTCAAAAGATAATGGGCCTGGATATCAGGAACCTTATATCCCCGATCAGGTCGATCCAACTCCCGTAGTCCCTCTGTCAGATGAGGAAATGATGAATTTAACTCAAGAAACAACTTTTAAATATTTTTGGGACTTTGCCAATACTATCTCTGGAGCAGCCAAAGAACGTTATCATCCAGACAATCCTACTTTAAATCAAAATGTGGTTACTAGTGGTGGGACAGGATTTGGGTTGATGGCTATTTTAGTAGGCATTGAACGCGGTTATGTAACCAGAAGCCAAGCCGTTGAAAGGTTGACCACCATTCTTAATTTTTTTGAAACAGCAAATCGTTTTCATGGAGCTTGGTCACATTGGATTGATGGTAATTCGGGTAATGTCATTCCCTTTAGTGCTCAAGACAATGGTGGCGATTTAGTTGAAACTGCCTTTTTAGCGCAAGGACTTATCTGTCTAAAAGAATATTTTAAAAATGGAAGCACAGAAGAGCAGGCATTAGCAAATAAGGCAGATATGCTTTGGAAGGGTATTGAATGGAACTGGTATACCCAGGGCCAGGATGCCTTGTACTGGCATTGGAGCCCTAACCATGGTTTTGCAATCAACTTGAGATTAAGAGGCTACAATGAAACCATGATTGCTTATATACTAGCAGCTGCATCACCAAATTACCCCATTACTCCTTCAGCTTATCAAAATGGTTGGGCCGATAATGGTAATATAGTTTCTTCAAATGTGCAATATGGGTTTCCATTAATTTTGAAGCATGCAGGATCACCATCATACGGCGGCCCATTGTTTTTTAGTCACTATTCATTTCTTGGACTCAACCCTAAAAACTTGTCTGACCAATATGCCAATTACTGGAGTTTAGCCGTAAATCATACCAAAATAAACCGTCAATACTGTATAACCAACCCTAAAAATTATAAGGATTATGGTGAAGATTGCTGGGGCCTAACCGCAAGTTATTCAAGAAATGCTGATGGGTCACTAGGCTATTCAGCTCATAGCCCAGTAAATGATAAAGGGGTTATCTCACCTACAGCCGCAATTAGCTCAATTCCCTATACCCCTTCAGAATCTTTAAAAGCTATGCATTATTTCTATCAAAACAAGGATAAGCTCTTGGGGCCTGCAGGTTTTTATGACGCTTTTAGTCCTGAATATAATTATTGGGTAGGCAAAGCTTATTTGGCCATTGATCAAGGTCCTCAAATTATTATGATAGAAAACCATAGAACCGGACTTCTTTGGAACTTATTTATGCAAAATGAAGATGTTAAACGAGGTTTAGATGCACTTGGATTTAATTATTAATAACAATTGATACTATTTTTTATGAAAATTAAACTGCTTTTCACATTTGTATTAGTGTACAGCTTAAGTTATAACACTCTTTTTGCACAAGACCAGAAACTATACGAGCATAAACAGTTTGTTAATGGTAAAGACACATTGAACTACCGCATCATGTTACCCAAAAAATTTGATAACACCAAAAAGTATCCTGTACTATTATTTCTACACGGTGCTGGTGAACGTGGTAACGACAATACTATTCAATTAGTTCATGGCAGTTCATTATTTGCCAAGCGTAAAAACAGAAAAAAATTTCCTGCAATAGTTATTTTTCCACAGTGTCCAAAAGATGATTTTTGGGCCAACGCATCAGTAGATCGAAGTACCAAACCTATTTCCTTAAATTTTCCATTAGGTGGCGAGCCTACTAAATCGCTGAAGTTGGTTATGGAACTCATGGAATCTTATTTGAACCATGCTTATGTAAAGAAGGATCAAATCTATGTAGGTGGTCTCTCTATGGGCGGAATGGGCACCTTTGAACTCCTCTACAGAAAACCAAAAATGTTTGCTGCGGCGTTTTCAATTTGTGGCGCAGGAAATCCAGTAGCTACTGAAGCTTACGCTAAAAAAACAGAATTATGGGTATTCCACGGCGCTAAAGATGACATAGTCAACCCACAGTTATCCATAGATATGGTAAGCGGTGTTCTACAAGCCGGAGGTACTCCAAATTTTTCACTATACGCCAATGACAATCACAACAGCTGGGATTCAACATTTGCTGAACCCGAACTTTTGCCTTGGCTTTTTTCTAAATCAAAATAACTAACAATGAAGACATCATCAGTAATCATCATTCTATTAATTGCATTTCAACTTACTTCGTGCAATTCAAGTGATCAAAAAAATAATACAAATCCATCTGCTAATCCTTTTGAAAAACATGTTGATTCCATCTTGAGTTTAATGACTTTGGAAGAAAAACTTGGCCAATTAAATTTGCCTTCATCAGGAGATATTACAACAGGGCAAGCACAAAGCTCTGATATTGCTAAGAAAATAGAGGAAGGAAAAGTTGGAGGTCTATTTAATATAAAAACCGCTCAAAAAATCAGAGATGTTCAAAAAATCGCAGTTGAAAAAAGTCGACTTAAAATCCCTCTACTTTTTGGTATGGATGTCATTCACGGTTATGAAACTACCTTTCCAATTCCATTAGGATTATCTGCTTCTTGGGATATGGAATTAATTGAGAAAACTGCAAGAGTTGCTGCTATTGAGGCCAGTGCTGATGGTATAAATTGGACCTTTTCCCCTATGGTCGACATTTCAAGAGATCCGCGATGGGGCAGGGTTTCGGAAGGCTCTGGTGAAGACCCATTTTTAGGAAGTGAAATTGCTAAAGCAATGGTAAGTGGCTATCAAGGGAACGATTTAACTCTACAAAACACAATTCTTTCTTGTGTAAAGCACTTTGCACTTTATGGTGCTCCAGAAGCTGGACGTGATTACAATACGGTTGACATGAGCAAGATTAGAATGTACAATGAATATCTTCCTCCTTATAAAGCGGCTATTAATGCTGGAGTTGCCTCCGTAATGGCTTCGTTTAATGAAATAGATGGAATTCCTGCTACTGGAAACAAATGGCTACTTACTGATCTACTCCGTGA
Organism: Geojedonia litorea; assembly: GCF_042654525.1. NCBI lineage: Bacteria > Pseudomonadati > Bacteroidota > Flavobacteriia > Flavobacteriales > Flavobacteriaceae > Geojedonia > Geojedonia litorea. The sequence continues at coordinate 1,253,224 of NZ_JBHSGP010000014.1, read as the reverse complement.
CGATTGGGGCTTTAACGGATTTGTAGTAACGGATTATACAGGTATTAATGAGATGGTAGATCACGGTATGGGTGATTTGCAGCAAGTTTCGGCACTAGCGTTAAAGGCTGGGGTAGATATGGATATGGTAGGCGAAGGTTTATTAACCACACTTAAGGCTTCATTAGATGAAGGCAAAATAACTATTGACCAAATTGATACTGCCGTAAAGCGCATCCTTACTGCAAAATATCAACTAGGATTATTTGACGACCCTTATAAATATTGCAATCCTGAACGTGCAAAAACTGAAGTATTTACTCAAGAACATCGCACTTTTGCTAGAAAAGTTTCGGCAGAATCCATGGTACTTCTAAAAAATGAAAACAATCTATTACCGTTAAAAAAGTCGGGGACCATTGCATTAATTGGGCCTTTAGCTAATTCTGCTGTTAATATGGCAGGCACATGGAGCGTGGCTACCAAACAAGAAAAATCCAATCCGTTGTTAGAAGGTTTAAAAACCGTTGTTGGAGATAAGGCAACTGTTCTTTACGCCAAAGGAAGTAATGTAGATTATGATTTAGCTTTTGAAAATCGAATTACGATGTTTGGAAAAAGTATTCCAAGAGATGGCAGAACAGACAAGCAACTTTTGGATGAAGCACTTACGATTGCAGCAAAATCCGACGTTATAGTTGCCGCTTTAGGTGAAACTGCCGAGTTAAGTGGAGAAAGTAGTAGCGTTACTAATCTGCAAATTCCTCAAGTACAAAAAGACCTTTTAAATGCTTTATTAAAAACAGGTAAGCCGGTGGTTTTGGTTTTATTTACGGGAAGGCCATTGGCCATTGTGGAAGAAAATGAAAATGTTCCTGCCATTTTGAATGTCTGGTTTCCTGGAAGTGAAGCTGGATTAGCCATTTCAGATGTACTATTTGGCGATGTAAATCCTTCAGGAAAATTAAGCGCGACTTTTCCAATGAATGTTGGACAAGTTCCAATTTTCTACAACCATAAAAACACGGGAAGGCCACTAGGAAACAAAGAAGGTAAGTTTGAGAAATTCAGAAGTAATTATTTAGATGTCCGCAATGAACCCTTATATCCTTTTGGTTATGGTTTGAGCTATACAACATTTGAATATTCAAATTTAAAATTAAGTTCAGATCAGATGAATATGAATGGAAGTCTTGATGTGTCTGTTGATGTAACCAATTCTGGAAATTATGACGGCAAAGAAGTTGTTCAGTTATACTTGCGGGACTTGGTCGGTTCCGTAACGAGACCAGTAAAAGAATTGAAAGGGTTTCAAAAAATAGAAATCAAAAAGGGTGAAACCAAAACCGTGACCTTTAAACTTACAACTGAAGATTTAAAATTCTATAATTACGATTTGAATTTTGTTGCAGAACCAGGAACGTTTGAAGTTTTTGTAGGCACTGATTCAAATGCGACATTAAAATCCAATTTCCAATTGACTCCATAATAACAAATGAAAACATTTAGTTTCCAAAGCGCAATATTAAAGGCATTTTCAGTATTCGGCTATGGAAAATTTTCATGCATCGTATTTATATTAATCTTCAATTTAGGGTTTTCTCAACATAAAATCATCAACACTGGATGGCAATTTTCTGAAGATAAAACCAATTGGGAAACCGTTAATATTCCTCATACTTGGAATAAAAATGATGCTTTCGACGATGCCCCAGGATATAGACGAGGAAAAGGGTTTTATAAAAAGCTTGTTTTTATTCCGGCAGAAGAAAAGGAAGCTATTCAGTATTTAAAGTTTAATGGCATAAATCAAGAAGCTACTGTTTTTGTTAACGGCACCCAAATAGGAAATCACAAAGGAGGCTATACGGCGTTCAATTTTGAAGTCACAAATTATCTAAACTACAATGCTTACAATTTAATTGAAGTTGAAGTTGATAATTCGCATAATATCGATATTCCTCCTCTAGACGCCGATTTTACTTTTTATGGAGGTATTTATCGCGACGTAGAATTAATATCTCTACCTCAACAACATTTCTCATTAAATGATTTTGCTTCAGATGGATTTTATATCAACTATCCAAATGTTAGTGAGGAAAAAGCAAGCATTGAAGTCACTACACTTTTAAGGAATACAAATTCAAAATCTACTAAAACCCTATTAAAAATAACTTTATTAGACGCGCAAGGCGCTGAAATAAAGTCTAGAACAGAGATTTTAAAACTAGACGGTAATACTTCAAATACTTTTAAAATAAAATTATCTGATGTTTATAAGCCAAATTTATGGTCTCCAGATAATCCTTATTTATATAAACTAAATCTTGTTCTGACAAATGAAAACGAAAATGTGCTACAGACCAAATCTTCAAATGTTGGCTTTAGACGGGTAAATGTCGATGCCGACAAAGGGTTCTTTTTAAATGGAAAACCTATAAAATTAATCGGTGTAAATCGTCATCAGGATTTTAAGGGTTTTGGAAATGCTGTTCCTATAGAACTTCAAAAAAAAGATATTGAACTAATAAAAAACATGGGCACCAATGTGATTAGGTTTGCTCATTATCCGCATAGCAGGGAGCTTTACGATCTATGCGACAGACTCGGAATTTTAGTTTGGACTGAAGTTCCTATTGTTAATAAAGTCACAGATTCAAAGGCATTTTTTGATGTTTGCATAGCTATGCAAAACGAACATGTAAAACAATATTACAACTACCCTTCGGTGGCTATGTTTGGTTATATGAATGAGATTTTTATCCGGTTGGTTTTTGATAGAAACATATCTGAAGCAGAAGCCGCCAATCTCAAGACCTCATCTTTTAAACTGGCGCAACAATTAGAGGATTTAACGCGGTCTTTAGCGCCTAACCATATTACGGTTATGGCTTGCCATTTAAATGAAGTTTACAACGAAACAGGAATAGCAGATCTTCCAATGCTATTGGGTTGGAATCTTTATTTTGGCTGGTATGATAAGGATATTCCTGATTTGGGAATTTTTCTTGATGATCAACATAAACGATTTCCAAAGCGTTCGTTATTACTCTCAGAATATGGTCCAGGAGCAGATGTTAGAATTTATACTAAAACACCAAAAAAGTTTGATTTTTCAACAGACTATCAAGCAAAATTGCACCAATCTTACTATAAGCAAATCATTGAAAGGCCATTTATGACAGGAATGACTGCATGGAACTTCGCCGATTTTGGATCAGAGTTTCGTGGTGATGCCATTCCTCATGTCAACCAAAAAGGCTTGGTTCAATTCGATCGTACTCCAAAGGAAATTTATTATTGGTACAAAGCGGTTCTAGATCAAACAGCACCTTTTGTTCATGTTGCGGCCAACTATTTATCAGGGCTGGTTTTAACAAATACTACTAGCTTTCCTATAAGTTTATTTTCAAATCAGCACAACGCCTCTGTTTTCCTAAATGAGGAAAAACTTGTGGATGTTACATTTGAAAATGGTTCTGCTACCGTGGATCTTCCTCTTAAAAATGGTAAAAACCTGATTAAAGTTGTTTCTGGGGATGCTTCAGACGAACAACGCATTGAAGTCTTGAAAATCGATGAATTAGATTTTAAATCATTCCAGCGGTTTGGTATTAATATTGGCTCGCATTTTTATTTTACCGATGAGGCCCATCAAATAACCTTTGTTCCTGACCAATCCTACAAAAAAGATTGGTTTGGTCATCTAGATGGCCAACCTTACAATGCAAGTGAGGATAAGCACCAAGGAATTCCTCATAACATTAAAAACACTACTTCAGAACCCTTATTTCAAACGATGTTAGAAGGCTGTACCAACTATAAAATTGATGTCCCTGACGGAAATTATAAAGTGAATTTGTTTTTTGTAGAACCTCAAATAAAACCCACAGAAAATATTTATAACTTGGCAGAACAAACTCCAGAACTTGTTGAAATAAAACAACGCATATTCGATGTATATTTGAATACGATTTTGATTGAAAAGCAGTTTAATATGGCTAATGAATACTCCGAAAAGTACGGGATTACTCTAACTTCAACCATAAGCGTTAGAAACAAAGATGGCTTAACTATTTTACTAAATCCTATTGAAGGAATTCCAGTAATTAGTGGAGTTTTAATAGAAAAACTAGATTAAATGAAACGTATCCTACCAGTGCTCCTTTTGTTATTTGTTTTACAAATTTCGGCTCAAACCAAAAGAACCTTTACCTATGCCGTAAAGGGAAAAGATACACTTAAATTAGATGTATATACTCCAGAAATTTTAAGACCAAATGATAGTTTACCCGTTTTGCTTTGGATGCATGGTGGAGGCTTCGCCGGTGGTACTCGTGATAATGCTGCAGAACAAAAATTATGCGAATACGTCGCTAATCGTGGCTATATTGGTATTTCTATCTCGTATCGATTGTTGCGTAAAAATCAACCTACTGGATTTGGTTGTGACTGTGACAATCAAGAAAAGATAAATACTTTTAAACAAGCTGTAATTGATTATTTTGATGCAGCAAAATATATTGTAAAAAATGCTAAATCACTGCAAATTGACACTTCAAAGCTCATTGCAGGAGGCAGCAGTGCTGGAGCAGAAGCTATATTAAATGCAGTGTTTATGAGAAGCTATTTTATTGATGATTTAAAACAATACAATGACATTAATTTTGCTGGTGTTCTGTCGTTAGCTGGAGCATTGGTAAATGTGGATTACATTACCAAATCAAATGCACTGCCCAGTGTATTATTTCACGGAACTGATGATAATTTAGTTCCGTTTGCAACTGCTCCCCATCATTATTGCGACCCTTCAAAAGCTGGATATCTCATTTTAGACGGTTCAGCAACAATTGCCGAAAAACTATCCGAGTTAGAGGTTGCCTATTATTTTCATAAAGTTAAAGGTGGCAGGCACGAGTTGTCTTCAATACAATTTAATGAATTCGATAATATTTTTGATTTCTTCGCGAAAACAGTATTGAATAGTGAGGTGATTCAAACAAAAATCATCAAACAAAAGAAACCATGAGAACTGTAGTATTATTTTTTCTCCCTTTTATTATTCTTCAGTCTTGTAAACAAAAAGAACCAGAACTAAATAATGAAGAACTCAAACGTCCCAACATCATTTATATCATGGCCGATGATCATGCCACTCAAGCCATTAGTGCTTATGGTCACCCGATAAGTAAATTGGCGCCAACACCTAACATTGATAGAATTGCAAACGAGGGTGCTATTTTCATGAATAACTTTTGTACGAATTCAATTTGCGGACCAAGTCGTGCAGTGGTTTTAACTGGTAAACATAGCCATATTAACGGTTTTAGAATGAATGGCGACCAATTTGATGGTAACCAACAAACCTTTCCAAAGCTATTGCAAAAGGCGGGTTATAATACCGCAATAGTTGGGAAGTGGCATTTGCACGGACTTCCTCAAGGATTTGATTATTGGAAAATTTTAACCGATCAAGGCAACTATTACAATCCAGATTTTATAGCTATTAATAACCAAACTAAACAACCAGATACCACAAGAGTTGAAGGTTACGCTACAGATATTATAACAAATGATGCCATTAGCTATCTCAATTCTGTAAAAGATAAAGCACAACCATTTATGTTGATGCTACACCATAAAGCTCCCCATCGAAATTGGATGCCAGCACTACGTCATGCCAACAAATATGATTCTGTGCAATTCCCTTTGCCAGACACGTATTTCACAGATCATCAAGGTTCAATCGCTTCAAAGGAACAACAGCAAACAATTTATAAGGACATGTATGAAGGCCATGATCTTAAAATGACGGTAGCAAAAGGTAGTAGCGAATTGGCACATAATCCTTGGACATCTGATTTTAACCGTATGACTAAATCACAACGTGACGCATGGAACAAAGCGTATCAAGCCAAAAATGATGCTTTTCATGAGGCCAATTTATCTGGAAAAGCTTTAGCCGAATGGAAGGGTCAGCGTTACCTGCAGGAATATTTGGCAACCATAGCTGCAGTTGACGACGGTGTAGGTAAAGTGTTGGACTTTTTAGAGGCTAATAATTTGGCAGAAAACACCATAGTAATTTACACTACAGATCAAGGTTTTTATTTAGGCGAAAAGGGCTGGTTTGATAAACGTTTTATGTATGAAGAATCGCTTGGTATGCCAATGGTTATGAAATACCCAAAAGAAATAGAGAAAGGCACTATAGTTACCGCTCTTACCCAAAATCTCGATTTCGCCGAAACATTTTTGGATTTTGCTGGAGTAAATATCCCAGATGACATGCAAGGTAAATCATTACGACCTTTACTTCATAAAACCAATAATAATGATGATTTTAGAGATGCCATTTATTACCATTACTACGATTTCCCTGCCTTTCATATGGTCAAAAAAATGTACGGTGTGAGAACCAATAGATATAAATTAATACATGTTTACGATAATATAGATCAATGGGAAATGTATGATTTGCAAACTGATCCTCAAGAACTCAACAACGTTGTAGATCAACCAGAATACGAAACAATTAAAGCTGAGTTATTTAAGAAGCTAGATGAACTTCAAAAAGAATATATGGTCACAGAAAAAGAATACGAGCGTGCACCAGAAAAACGAGTTGAAAATGCCTATAAACAATTTGAAAAATTAAGAGGCACAACTGGTACTTCATACGATCCTGTGACCGAAAAAGACAAAAAACTTTAATCATGAACCGACTTGTTTATTTTATTGCCTTTTTGATTCTCATCTCATGCAAAGAGAACACTAAAAACGAAGAGGACAGCACTACTTTTTCTGAAAATCTTGAACAAGAGAAAAGAGATACATATTGTAATCCATTAGATATTGATTATACCTACATGGTTTACAATTCAAGTAGAAATATTTCTTATCGTTCTGGTGCAGACCCTGCGGTTATTGAATTTCGTGGTGAATATTACATGTTCGTCACACGTTCTTTTGGTTATTGGCATTCTAAAGATTTGTTAGACTGGAAATTCATTAAGCCCCAACAATGGTTTTTCGAAGGCAGTAATGCCCCTACAGCATTCAATTACAAAGATTCACTAGTTTATTTTGCCGGTGATCCTGCAGGTTATGGGAGCATTCTTTATACTGATGACCCAAAAAGTGGAAAATGGACGCCAACGCCGTCTATTTCCAACAACATTCAGGATTCAGAATTGTTTATCGATGATGATGGCAAAACCTATTTGTATTGGGGTTCATCTAACCTACATCCGCTTCGCGTAAAAATGTTGAATAAAGATGATCGTTTCCTGGAAACTGGCGTTAGAGAGGAATTAATCAATCTCGTTGAGGAAGAGCACGGCTGGGAACGTTTTGGTGAAAACAATTTCCATCCTACTTTAAAAGAAGGTTATATGGAAGGCGCCTCCATGACCAAGCACAACGGAAAATACTATTTACAGTATGCTGCCCCAGGCACTCAATTTAATGTATATGCCGATGGTGTTTATATTGGCGACACACCCCTTGGCCCTTTTACATACATGAAAAATAATCCCATGAGTTTTAAGCCCGGTGGTTTTACCAACGGTGCTGGTCACGGAATTACGGTTAAGCAAACCAATGGGCAATATTGGCATTTTGCCACCATGGCTTTGGCCTCCAATGCACAGTGGGAACGTCGTTTGTGTATGTTCCCCACCTATTTTGATGATGAAGGTTTGATGTATTCCATTACTGACTATGGCGATTATCCGCGTTTTGGCCCAAGCCATCCTACAAAAGCTGGTCAACATAATGGTTGGATGTTGCTTTCGTATAAAGGAAATGTTACAGTGTCCTCATCCTTAACACAAATCATGAAATTTACTTCGAATGATGATGATGTAAAAGTCACTGAATTACCACTTGAAAAAAATACTAATGGCGACATTATTTCGAAAATTTTGACCGATGAAAACCCAAAAACATTTTGGGTTGCTAAAGCGAATGACGACAAACAATGGATAACTATTGAAATGTTAAATCCGGGTAAAATTCATGCCTTTCAACTAAATTTTCATGATCACGAATCAGGTATTTACACACGTGTTGATGGATTGAGACACCGTTTTAGTATAGAGGCATCTGAAGATGGTAAAAACTGGCAAACCGTAGTTGATAGGAGTAATAGTGATAAAGATGCTCCTAATGCTTACGTCGTATTGGATAAGCCAATTAATGCAAAGTATGTACGCTATAACAATGTTGAAGTCCCTGGCGCAAACTTCGCGATGTCTGAGTTTAGAGTGTTTGGGTTAGGTTTTGGAAACGTACCAGAAAAAGTCACAGGATTCGATATAAAACGTCAAACAGACCGCAGGAATGCAATATTTAAATGGAATCCTGTATCTGGAGCTCAAGGTTATAACATACGCTGGGGAATTGCTCCAGACAAACTCTACCAGTCCTGGCTAGTTTATGATACTAATGAACATTTAATGCGCTGTTTAGATCGCGATACGCCATATTACTTCAGTATTGAAGCATTCAATGAAAACGGGATATCTGAAAAAAGTGATATCTTATTTATAGAATAAAAATATACTATGAAACACTTATTATTTTTTATCAATTTTTGTTTAATTATGAATCTGTCTGCACAGGAGCTTTCCTTTATGACCTATAACATTAAGCTTGATTATCCCAAAGAAGGCGAAAACAGTTGGCAAAATCGCAAACCAATGCTTTTAGGTCAAATCCATTTTTACCAGCCAGATGTTTTTGGGGTTCAGGAAGCTATGCCCAATCAAATGAAAGATATAGATGAAGCATTGTCTGATTATAGTTTTGTAGGTGTTGGAAGGGATGACGGTAAAGACCTAGGCGAATACTCAGCAATATTTTACAAAACTGAATATTTAAATTTAATTGAAACATCAACGTTTTGGTTATCTGAAACGCCTGATCAGGTATCTATGGGCTGGGATGCTGTTTGCAACAGAGTTTGCACTTATGCGCTTTTGGAAAACAAAACAACAAATCAGAAATTTTGGGTATTCAATACACATTTTGATCATGTTGGGAAAACTGCTCGAGAAGAAAGTGCTAAGCTTATTATCAAAGAAATAAAACATTTAAATACTGAAAACTTTCCTGTGATTCTCATGGGTGATTTTAACATGGAGGAAGACCATAAAAGCATTTTATTTATCAAACAATTTTTGCAGGATTCTAAAGAATTGTCAAAGCAATCTCCATTTGGCCCATCTGGAACCTTCAATAATTTTGACTTTCACCAACCTGTGCAAAGACGTATTGATTATATTTTCACAAGCCCAAATATTGAAGTCAATGCTTACGCAGTTTTAAGTGACTCAAAAGATTGTAAATACCCTTCAGATCACTTACCTGTTTTAGTAAAAGCCTCTATTAAAAAATAATTAAATATTCCCTTATTTTCAATTAGGTATCTTATTTCCTTCAGATGCCTTGAAATATTCTGTAATCATTTTTCCTTAACAACGACAAAATCTGTATCTTCAAATTTTTCGTACAATTAATAAAGAAGATATACATGCAAAAAACATATTACGACCCAGCCGATCTTAGAAAATTTGGAAAAATAAGTGACTGGAATGAAGAACTAGGCACCAAGTTTTTTGAATACTACAATTCGGTGTTCAAAGAAGGTGCCTTATCTGAACGCGAAAAATCCTTGATAGCCTTGGCGGTGGCACATACCATTCAATGCCCGTACTGTATTGATGCGTATACAGGTGATGGACTGCAACGCGGTATCACAAAAGAAGAAATGATGGAAGCATTGCATGTTGCAGGTGCAATTCGTGGTGGAGCTTCCCTAGTTCATGGTGTTCAAATGATGAACAAAGTAAATAAATTAGAAATGTAAATAGAAAACATATTGTTTTCAAAAAATAACACAAAACTTAATGACCCAAAAGTCTTTACATAAACGTCATAGCGAATTGGCTAATAGCAACCGACAATTGGAAATATTATCCAACGGTATATTTCAAAATGGTGACTTACCTACCTTTAAAAACAAGATTGCCGAATCCAATCAATTTCCATTAAAGGCTAAAAAACTTGAAATATTACAGATTAATGTAGGCTACATGTGCAACCAAGTTTGTGAACATTGTCATGTTGATGCTGGTCCAGATCGCATGGAAATTATGACCCGCGAAACCATGCAACAATGTCTCGATGTTATTGATAAAACGGGTGCGCACACTCTTGATTTAACCGGAGGTGCACCAGAAATGAATCCTAATTTCAGATGGTTTGTTGAAGAAGCCTCCAAAGTAGGTATTAAAGATTTTATTGTGCGTTCTAATTTAACAATCATTCGGGCTAACAAAAAGTACTATGACCTTCCAGAGTTTTTTAAAAAACATAATGTTCATGTGGTTAGCTCAATGCCGCATTGGACTCGCGGAAAAACAGACAAACAACGAGGTAACGGTGTTTTTGATAAATCTATAAAAGCCCTGCAAGATTTAAACGCCATTGGCTATGGTATGCCAGACAGTAATTTGCGATTAGATTTAGTTTACAATCCTTCTGGTGCATTTTTACCTGGCAATCAAGCTGCGCTTGAAAAAGATTTTAAAAAAGCACTTCTCGATGATTTTGATATTCAGTTTCATAATCTATTCGCCATAACCAATTTACCTATCAGCCGTTTTTTAGATTATTTAATTGCTTCAGAAAATTATGAAGATTACATGTACGCTTTGGTTGAAGCTTATAATCCAGCCGCAGTTGCAAATGTGATGTGTACCAACACACTTTCAGTAAGTTGGGATGGCTATTTATATGACTGTGATTTTAACCAAATGTTAGAATTACCTGTGAACAGCAAAGTCAAACACATTTCCGAATATAATGAACAATTACTTGAAGGCCGAAACATTGTGATTTCACAACATTGCTATGGGTGTACAGCAGGTGCTGGAAGTAGCTGCCAAGGTAGCGTAGCGTAAAACTCTTGAAATCCCCTTAAAATGAAATTCCTATATATCTCTTTATTTGTATTAATTTCCTCCTCTCTTTTTGCACAAAAATCTATAGATGATCTATTAAGGCAAACAAACCATAAAGGCATACCTTATATATCTGCTCAAGAATTAGCTATGCCTAAAACCAAAGTGGTTATATTGGATACTAGAGAAGCTGATGAATTTGCTGTAAGTCACTTAAAAAATGCCATACTTGTGGGATATAACAATTTTAGCGTTGATTCAATCACCAATTATGTCGCTAATAAGCAATTTCCGATTGTTGTTTATTGCTCTTTAGGAATAAGATCTGAAACTATTGCTGCTCAACTAAAAAAAGCTGGCTATACCAAGGTTTACAATTTGTATGGCGGTATTTTTGAATGGAAAAATAATAACTTTAAGGTTTTTGATTCTGAAAATAACGAAACAGATAACATTCATGTCTATTCTAAATATTGGGGGCAATGGTTAACTAATGGTAATAAAATTCTAAATGGGTCAGCTAAGTAATCGTCATTCAGAAAAATCAGTAAACACTTCAGATTTTATATTCCAAACACCCAAAAGGGCCCTAATTGTTTTTACCAGAAATCCTGAATTAGGCAAATGTAAAACGCGTCTAGCAAAAACCATTGGTAATAAAGCCGCATTAGAAATTTATATCCACTTATTGAAACATACTTGCACTATTACAAAACCAGTAACTGCAGTCAAATTTGTTTTTTATTCTGAAACTATAAGCCCTGATGACCTTTGGGATTCATCTATTTTTAGAAAAAAATTGCAATCTGGGGAAGATTTAGGCAGTCGAATGCAAAATGCCTTTTCTGAATTATTTGAACTAGGCTATGAGCATGTCATGATAATAGGTAGTGATTTATTGGAGTTAAGTGTTTCACATATTGAAAATGCATTTAAACACCTTCATAATCACGATTTGGTTATTGGTCCTGCAAAAGATGGTGGTTACTATCTGCTTGCAATGAAAAAACTTCATGAATCTATTTTTAAAAATAAAAATTGGGGAACTGCTTCTGTATTAAACGACACCTTAAATGACCTCAATAATTTTGACGTTAAATTAATTGAAGAATTAAACGATATCGATACCTTTGAAGATATAAAAGACAATTCAGAACTTCAAAAATATTTTAGCTAACCATGATTAAACTAATAGAAGAAACCGTAGAATATTTGCAATCAAAAGGATTTGAAAACCCTGAAATAGGTATTATTCTTGGCACGGGACTTGGTCAATTAATTGATGAAATTGAAATCTTACATCAAGTAAGCTATAATCATATACCTAACTTCCCAACAGCAACTGTAGAGTTTCATAAGGGCAAACTTATATTCGGCCTTTTAGAAGGCAAAAAAGTTATTGTCATGCAGGGTCGTTTTCATGTTTATGAAGGCTATTCGTTGCAAGATGTCACCTATCCCGTTAGAGTAATGGAAAAATTAGGAATTCACACACTTTTGGTATCTAATGCTTCGGGAGCTGTCAACCTTAATTTTAAAAAGGGTGAATTAATGCTAATTGAAGATCACATTAATTTACAGGGAAGTTCACCATTGGCATTTAAAGGTGTTGAACATTTAGGAACGCGATTTACTGATATGAGCCAACCCTATGATAAGACCATCAATGATCAATTTAAGGCGATTGCTAAGGGCAATAATATTACTCTACATCAAGGTGTTTATGCTAGCGTAGTTGGCCCGCAATTAGAAACCCGGGCGGAATATCGAATGTTGAAGATTCTTGGGGCAGATGCCGTTGGGATGAGTACAGTTCCAGAAGTAATTGTGGCCAACCATTTAAAATTAAAAGTGGCCGCAGTGTCAGTTTTAACCGATGAATGCGACCCAGATAACTTATTGCCAGTAAACATTTCAGAAATAATTGAAATGGCCGAAAAAGCGGAACCGAATATGATTACACTGTTTAAAGAATTAATAAAATTATTATAAACAAATTAATCTGTCACTTCTGGCGTAGTCAAGAAGCCATAACAAGGTCTCGACTACGCTCGACCAGACAGAGCCCAATAAATTAAAAAATATGAGCAATTACCTAGAAACCACACACAACGTTTATAAAGAAGCAGCCTTAACACCAGATGTTGGGCTTTGTTGTACCACTAACCCAATTTGGGAATTACCGGGATTAAAAATTCCGCGAATCATGCAAGAAATGAATTACGGCTGTGGTAGTACCGTACATGCCCGCGATTTGACCAACAACCCAAAAATGCTATACGTTGGTGTTGGCGGCGGTATGGAGTTATTGCAATTCTCGTATTTCAATCGCCAAAAAGGTGGTGTAATTGGTGTAGATGTCGTTGACGAAATGCTTGAAGCGTCACGTAAAAATTTTATCGAAGCCGAAAAACAAAACCCTTGGTTTAAAAGTGAGTTTGTTGAACTTAAAAAAGGAGATGCCATGAATCTTCCTGTTGATGACAACAGCATTGATGTGGCAGCCCAAAACTGTTTGTTCAACATTTTTAAGGCAGACGATTTAAAGAAAGCGATTGCCGAAATGTACCGTGTACTAAAACCACATGGCCGCTTGGTTATGAGTGATCCAACTTGTGAACAACCCATGAATGATGCTTTAAGAAATGATGATAGGTTGCGTGCTCTGTGTTTAAGCGGAAGTTTACCAATTGCCGAGTATGTAAAAATGCTTACCGATGCTGGTTTTGGAACTATCGAAATTCGTGCACGAAAACCCTATAGAGTTTTAGATCCAAAACATTACGCTACTGATGAATTGATTTATATTGAATCAATCGAGGTTGCAGCAATTAAAGACCCAATGCCAGAAGATGGTCCTTGTATTTTTACCGGAAAAGCTGCCATTTATTTTGGCGATGATGATTTTATTGATGACAAAAAAGGACATCTATTATTAAAAAATCAGCCTTTGGCAATTTGCAATAAAACCGCTGAAACTTTAGTTTCCTTAAAAAGGGGGGATATTTTTATCAGTGAATCTACTTACCACTATGATGGTGGAGGATGCTGTTAATAACACATCATATGTATTGAAAAGATGCCTGAAGTACAGGCATCTTTTTTTTTGAAAACCCTAGACATAACAAACTCGTAAGTTATAAGGAGCGTATGCGTCAAAGTAAAGTAAACTACCCATTATGATTTTAGTACTCTTATTCATTTCTGCTTGTTTTTTAGCGTTTAGCAATGGTGCCAATGATAATTTTAAAGGTGTTGCCACCCTTTTTGGGAGCGGAACCACCAATTACAAAAAAGCTATTAATTGGGCCACTATAACCACCTTTTCAGGATCTGTTGCCGCCATATTTTTAGCCAATCAACTTGTTAAGAATTTTTCGGGGAAAGGATTAGTTCCCGATGAGCTCATAGCGATGCCTATATTTGCCATTTCAATTGCCTGCGGAGCTGCCTTAACCGTATTTATTGCCACAAAAGTAGGAATGCCTATCTCTACCACCCATAGCCTAGTTGGTGCTTTATTTGGTGCTGGGGTCATGGCCGTAGGTTTACAGTTCAATTTTGATAAATTAGGAAACACATTTTTAATGCCATTAATTGTAAGTCCTTTAATGGCTGCCGTATTAAGTTTAATTTTATATTTAGCATTCAGGTTTTTAAGGAAAAGATCGGGTGTCAAAAAATCCAGTTGTATTTGTATCAATCAAAAACAAGCGGATCCACAAATCAAGACTGCTTCTGTTACGTTGGAGATGTCCTCATTATTGGAAATAACAACCTGTAAAAACAAATGTATTGAAACCTACAATGGTAAATTATTAGGTATTTCAGCGCAACGATTATTGGATAGTCTTCATTATTTAAGTGCCGGTGTTGTTAGTTTTGCCAGAGGTTTAAATGATACACCCAAAATAGTTGGTTTATTATTGATTATAAATGTTGTTGATATTAAATGGAGTATGATTATCATAGCTGTGATTATGGCTGTAGGCGGACTTTTGAATGCCAAAAAAGTTGGTGTAACCATAAGTAAAAAAATTACCCCCATGAATTCAGGTCAAGGTTTTACCGCCAACTTGGTCACTGGCCTTTTGGTAACCACCGCTAGTGTTCATGGTTTGCCCGTTTCTACAACCCATGTCTCGGTTGGATCTATTTTTGGAATTGGGACAGCAACAAATAAAGCAGATTATAAAATGATTGGCAAAATATTAGTATCTTGGGTATTGACATTGCCTATAGCAGCTATAATCAGCGGACTCCTTTTTAAATTATTAGAAACTATCCTATAATAACATTCATACCATCGAAAAGTACATTGACATCATAAAAAACTCCTACTCTGGGTACTGGAGGTATCTCAAACACGAGATCATTTCAGTTAACCATTGGGATAACTATTTTTATGGCTTAATCATAATTTCTGTACTGGTTTGGGTTCTAGAAATTATTTTTCCTTGGCGTAAAGATCAGGCCATTTTCAGAAAAGATTTTTGGTTAGATACATTTTATATGTTCTTCAATTTTTTTCTGTTAAATCTAATTATTTTAATAGCCCTTTCAAATACCGTTGCCGCTTTTTTTAATGATATTTTGGCGAAAATTGGCTTATCGATTTCTAGTTTTCAATTGTTTGATGTTGATGATTTACCTAAAGTATTAGGATTGTTCGTTTTCTTTATAGTTTCTGATTTTGTACAATGGAATACACATAGATTATTGCATCGTGTTCCTTTTCTTTGGAATTTTCACAAAGTCCATCATTCGGTAAAAGAAATGGGATTTGCTGCCCATTTGCGTTACCATTGGATGGAACCCGTGGTTTATAAATCTTTACTTTACATTCCAATTGCCATCATTGGCGGATTTGATGCCCAAGATGTGGCTATTGTTCATTTTTTTAATATTACCATTGGACATCTTAATCATGCAAATTTAGGGTGGGATTATGGTATTTTAAAGTATGTTTTCAATAATCCGAAAATGCATATTTGGCACCACGCCAAAGCACTACCAAAACATGTTAGGTATGGCGTTAATTTTGGACTAACCTTGAGTATTTGGGATTATATTTTTAAGACCGACTATATTCCGCATAGCGGAAAGGATATTACACTTGGATTTGAGGGCGATGAAAATTTTCCCAAACAATTTTTGGCCCAAGAACTATATCCATTAAACCTAAACGATAAAAAAAAATGAAAAATTCAGTCGGTATTTTGGTTATCCTAATGATGTTTTCAAGTTGTTTTTGTGCCAAAGGCCTTCCTATAAAACAAACTGAATATCAAGATCAAGAGCAAAACCAAAAAACTAGTGTTGACCATAACGCTTGGGATAAGTTATTGAAAAAATATGTTGCTGACAATGGTGATGTAAACTACAAGGGTTTTAAAAATGATGCTGTTGCACTTAACACCTATATAAATTATTTGGCCACTCAAGTACCAACTGAGAGTTGGAACAAACAAGAACAGTTAGCTTATTTTATAAATGTTTATAATGCCAACACTATCAAGTTAATTATAGATCATTACCCCACAAAAAGCATAAAGAACATTAAAAATCCTTGGCTAAAAAATCGAATTAAAATTGGAGATAAGGACTTTTCGCTTTCTGGAATTGAAAATGGTATTCTGCGCAAAATGAACGAACCTCGAATCCATTTTGCTATAAATTGCGCATCAGTATCATGTCCTAAATTACTCAATACGGCATTTACAGCAAGCAATGTAGAATCCTTGATGGAAGAAGCAACTAAAGCTTTTATTCAAAACTCTAACAATAATAAAATTTCTAAAAACCGTATAGAGCTTTCTAAAATATTTCAATGGTATAAAGGCGATTTTAAAGATAATGGTAGCTTAATTGACTATGTGAATCAATATAGTTCGATTAAAATTAATCCCGATGCGAAAGTAGATTATTTAGAATACGACTGGAATTTGAATGAACAAAACTAAATGCTCATCTTTGTCGTATAGATGAGATATGATTAGCATTGTAATTCCCGTATTGAATGAATCAAAAACAATTGCGCAGCTCTTGCAATATTTGATTGAGAACTCGACTCCTCAAAACATTTCTGAAATTATAGTTGTTGACGGTGGAAGTACCGACAATTCACAAATCATTATTGCCCAATTTAGACATGTAACCCTTTTGACTTCAGAAAAAGGAAGGGCCAAACAACTAAACTTTGGTGCCAAACATGCTTCAGGAAGCATACTTTATTTTCTTCATGCCGATTCATTCCCTCCTAAACATTTTGATCAATTTATCTTAAATGAAATAGCTCAAGGTAACCAAGCTGGTTGTTTTAGAATGCAGTTTGATAGCTCCCATTGGTGGTTACGCCTTGCAAGTTGGTTGACCCAATTTTCTTGGCGCGCCTGTCGTGGTGGTGATCAAAGTCAGTTTATCACGAGAAAACTTTTTGAAGCTATTGGCGGCTACGATGAAAATTATATCATTTATGAAGATAATATTTTGATTAATGAGCTTTATAGAAGAAAGCAATTTGTGGTCATCAATAAAAAGCTGTACAGCTCTGCTCGTTGTTATCAAAAACATGGTGTCTGGAAACTGCAATACCATTTTTGGGCTATTTACGTAAAGCGTTGGCTTGGAGCTAATGCCGAAGAATTGTATAAATATTATGCAAAACACATTAAAAATTAGACTATAATATTTTGAAAAATAAATAGTTGACCTGACACAAAAAAAGGTTAAGCTCTAAAAATACTGACCAATTCCAAACACAAATCCCCTACTGGCATCTTTGGTCACCCCATAACCATAATCAATTCTAAAAATAGCATTAAATATTTTTTTGTGGATAAAGCGTAACCCCAATCCTGGATAAACCCTTATGTTTTGGGATTTTGCGAAATCCCCTAAACCGCCTCCTGGATTTCGCCAAGATCCAGCATCGATAAAGGCATTACCTTGCAACGCAAACCATCCCTTTTCATATAAGTTCTGCCTATATTCTGTATTTAATACTATAGCTGCGGTACCTCTATCTATTGTATTTCCAACACCTCTAATATTTAAGTTGTTATCAACAGCAAAAGGCGCAAAAGGTGTATCGTCATTGGTTGCCATCCCTAAACGCAATCTACTGGCCCAGTTTCCGGTTTCACCAATGCGGGCAAAATATGAAAAATCGTTTCGGGCTACCAAAAATTCTGGCAAATTAATATCATCGGAGGTTACGTATTGGAAGTTAAAGGTATTCATAAAACCACTAACATACTGATAGTCATAATCCAAATTATTGAACTCATATATTGCTTTATAAAGTATTTTTTTCACATTCAGGTCTTGAGGTACATCTGGACTTGTTGCTCCAGATTTATACTCATAATCTTCGGTGAAAAAATTAACCCCTAGTTCTATCGTGTTTTTAAAATTAAATTGATAAAGTCCTAATACCTCATACGAAAGGTTATTATACTTATAATTTGCAGACGTATTGTCAAAAAAAACAGGTTCTTCGGTGGTTAAATCTTGAAAATTTAATGCTAGACCAAAGTTTCTGCTAAATAGGTTGGGCGATCTAAAGTTGACTCCATAGGAGTTGTATGTGTCTTTTTGATAAAACCCTCCAAATATTATATTTTGTCCCAAAAGATTAAATTCGTAAAGCCCGATGCGATAGGCAAATTCTTCCTCATTGGTTGTATAAATGTTAACCGACGGGATAATTGAAAAGTTCTCTTCAATGTTATAAAACACATTATAAGTATTGGTTTCATTTGCCGGAAATACCTGAAAATAAGCATGGGCGACAGCAGGCAAACGCTTAAGACGTTTAATATCTTCCTCTATAATGGTAGAGTCCAGTGGCACCCCAGATTGGATTTTTGCAATCTTTTTGATAAAACCAGTCTTTAATTTTTTATTGCCCTGTACTTTTAGGTCGGCAACAACAGGGTCTTGGGCAAAAAGCATCGATGCCGTGCACAATAAACTTATTACAAATAGCACACAACTTTTCATTGTACTTCAAATTGTTGTTGTATTACGGTATTGACCCAATTATCTTCACTGACATCCATTAACGTGAAGTTATAATTGTTTCCAATTATAAGTGCTGGAGGCATTTCAATAGTAATATTTAAGACCACATTAGAAGTGTTGTAATATTGAAAATGACTTTCGAAAGTATAAGTTCCAGAAAGTAAATTATCCTGATCATCCGTAACGACCTGAAAATAGATCGCATTATCACCAAAAGCATTGTTTTCCCATGTAAAAATTGGCATTTTAGTTTGTTGTTGGTCAATATCCACATTGTTGGACCAAACAGTGGGTTTACTGATTTGCTTCACCCTAATTGGATTGGAAACCTTGACATCTCCATTGAGTTCAAAAGTAACGATTACCCATTTTTCTTGGGTATATGTTCGAGCAAAACGTTCTAAATATCCATTAAAAACAGCCTCGCTGGGCGTAACTACTCTTGTGTAAGTTTCAAAATCATCCCTATTAACTTCGGTATTTATGGTCTCATAAAGGCGAATATTGGAAGCTCCCGGTTCTGGGTAATAAAACACGAATACCTCATCAGAAAATGCATCACTTGCCGCACAAGAAATAACGGCACCATTCTCAACACTATTATTACTGTTGAGATAGTTTGATAGCCTACCATCATCTATAAGTTCATTTGGGTTAGACGAACAAGATAGAGTAATGATAAATACGAGGAGCAGTAGCGATTTCATTATTTCATTTTGAATAATATGTTTTTACAATAGCTTCAACGGGTTTATTTTGTGGTGTAAATTGCGAATTATCTTTCCCCCCTACCCGTTCATGATCATGGAACCATTTCCAAATGAATCCGCCTGCAAACCAGTCTTCATGCCAAAACATTTCAAATAAAGCTTGGGTAGTATTTAACTGTGCTTCCATATTGACATCACCCATCTCCCTGTCAGATCTCCATGGTGCTTTTCCTGAAAAGTCAACACTTCTATATCCAAATTCAGTAAACAAAATGGGCTTATTGAAAGTTTTGGAATAGGTTTTAATTTCTGATTTGTGACTTTCCCAGCCTGCCTTACAATCTTCTATTGTAGGAGTTTTTAACTCACTAACAGGAAAATAAGCGTCTATACCTATATAATCCAATTGCTCCCAAAATGGCGTTTTTGTGTACTCATTCCAATTGGCAGCATAGGTTAGTTTGCCTTTATACACTTTTTTGACCTCTATTATCAATGTTTCCCAAAACTGCGGCCTACTTGCTATAAAGTTTTCAAGTTCAGTTCCAATACAAAAAATTTCGGCATTAATCTCTTGGGACAAACTTGCGTACTCTAAAATAAATTTAGAATATGAATCCTCCAAAGCCTTCCAATTATCTTCACTATTCATTTTAATAAACCCCGTAAACTCTCCACGCGAAACCCAAATTTGGGGTTTTACCATAATCTTTATGTTGCCTTTCCGAAGTTCTTCAACATATTGTTTTGCACCTTTTCTTGTTTCTCCAAACCATTGCCTTTCTGTATTAAAAATAATTTCGGGATGCTCCAATTCCCGTATAAACCCAAAGGGCATTATCGCTGCATAATTGGCATTAATGTTTACAACAGGTGCTACATGCAATTGATTAATGGCGTCTCTGGAAGCCACAAAACTTATTCCATCAATTTTGTCTTGCTTTTGCTGTCCAACACAAGCACTTGCAACAAAAAAGTATATACAACCAAGAAATTTAAATAGTTTCATAAACTTAAAATTAAACTTCTAATTTACTGCTAATACTTAAAATATTGCCCTTAAACCCAAACTAAATGTTTGTCCCAATCCTTGAAAGTTATTTCCAGCAACAATTTTTCCAATCGAGGTCTCAATGTTTAAAACTTGTGAGAGTTGGTATTTTCCTCCAAAACCCAATTGCGTATAATTTTGAGCAAAATCATTGCCCAAGTCAATTAAAAAGGTCTGTTGTCCGTTAATAAATACCGTAGATTTATCTGAAGGAAAGTAACTCAAAAAAGCACTAAATGGGAGAAACAAACTATTGTTTGCAAAGCGCTCTCCAATATTGGCGTTCTCTGGGTTGGCATCTTGACTCTTTTCCCCAAAATTAAATCCTAGGTCAACTTCGGTGAAGATTTGCCATTTATCACCTCCAAAGGTTTTGTCATAAAAGAATTTTGTTTCCCAAAACACAGAGCGTTTATCTAAATATGGCGCATTTGGTGTATCCTTAAATATTGGAAAGTAAACCGATGTTGTGACCGAAAAATAAGGTACACTCGAAAAGGGTTGAAACCTTATGGATGGCGCAAGTGTGGTCAAGCCACTTCTGGCATCGGTGTTGTTGTTTTCAAAATTAAACACCTCAAATGCCCCTTTGCCTCCAAAGGTATTGGCCCTAACCTGAAATATTAAACCAATGTTTACCCTAGAATTGGCACTTATGCCAGTATAGATTTCGGTTGTATTTGTGAAAAAATTTTGTCTGGCTATCTTCACCGATCGACTACCCGAATCGGTACTTTCAGTTTGCGTATAAAGGCTGTTAAAGAATTTTATATCCCATTGCCCTTTTTTAAGCAATTTTGAAGGTGTATATTCTTGTATATTGCTTTTCTTCACATCAGCATCATCCTGGGAAAACCCATTAAGATTAAACGCCAATACTAGTATTATGATTAAAGTTTTCTTCATTATGTTCATTTTTTGTTATTAAAAAATCATGTTATAGTTGGTTTAAACTCCAGTTGTAAGGAAAATAACCCAACTTATAGTCTCTTGGAATTTTATCAGTCCTATACTGGTTAATAAAGTCGATTTCGTTTTTATCTTCCCCAATGAAATCTTCTTTATACCATTTCAATATTTCAGAACCCTCTATACGTTTCTTTTTATGGTTGATTTTTATAAAGTAATCCCCATTTAAAGCTAGACGTGTTTGGGTATTGAGCTGATCGTCCAAGCTTTGTGGCAAATAGGCCTTATTAATTAAGGGCGGGCAACCTATGGCTCCACAAACCAGAACAAAATGAAAACGTGCATCATTAAATTGCGCCCTTAGTATCTTGTTTTCGATATCATTGAGCGTAATAGATTTTCCAGCAATTTTATAAGTGGTTTTTTCAAAAAAACCGGAAATGTCCAAAGGTGACTTTGTGGGATAATTATTGATAACTCTTTTAATTACAGCAATGTTATAAGCGTTGATCCAAAAGGCTTTATAAATATCCTCATCTCCCTTTGAAACCTTAATACCTTCGGCCATGTCCATTAATTCATGTAAACTTTCTGGACTGGAGTTGATACGCTTATAATCCACTTTCCCATTGGAAACATAAGTGGCAAAAAAAGTGTTTGCTTTACCAAAATAAGTATCGATATCTTGTCCAAAAAGTGAAGTCGAAAACATTGTCAATATCGATAGTAGAACTGTGTTTTTCATAAATTCTGTAGAACTAAACTTAAAATTATAAGTATTAAGTCTACCAAGCATTAACATTACTTACATAAAAAGTAAAATAAAATGACGTCTAAATTTATTAAGATTCCTTACAGACACTTAATAATTTAAAACAACTATAAATAAGAAGAAAGGGATTAAGTTCTTATCTTTAGTTACGACAAAAAACCTTAACAAATAACTAAACCAAAAAAAGTGGAGCATATTGTTATCATTGGAAACGGCATTTCGGGCGTTACAGCTGCTAGGCACATCAGAAAATTGTCAGATAAAAGAATCACTCTAGTTTCTGCCGAAACCGATTACTTTTTCTCCCGTACGGCCTTGATGTATGTGTATATGGGGCATATGAAATTTGAGCACACAAAACCCTATGAAGATTGGTTTTGGAAAAAAAACAGAATTGAACTTAAAAATGGGTTCGTAGAAACCATTAAAACCGAATCAAAAACACTCCATTTTGCTGATGGTGATACACTGGCATATGATAAACTAATCATTGCTACTGGAAGCAAATCTAATAAGTTTGGTTGGCCAGGACAGGATTTAAAGGGTGTTCAAGGATTATATAGTAAGCAGGATTTGGATGCTCTTGAAGTATTTGCTCCAAATAAAAACCTTTGCAAACGTGCGGTTATTGTTGGCGGTGGACTTATAGGCATTGAACTTGCCGAAATGCTAAATAGCCGAGATATTCCAGTTACTTTTTTAGTTCGTGAATCTAGCTTTTGGAATGGCGTACTTCCAGAAGGCGAAAGCGCTATGATAAATAGACATATCATAAATCACCATATCGATTTACGATTATCATCTAATTTAAAAGAAATCGTTTCTGATGGAAATGGAAGAGCGAACGCAGTAATAATTGAAGAATCAGGTGAAACAATATCGTGTGACTTTGTAGGATTAACTGCCGGTGTTTCACCAAATATAGAATTCCTTAAAAGTTCAGGCATTGAAACTCAAAAAGGTGTTCTGGTGAATAGATACCTTGAGACTAATATTAAAGACGTATATGCCATTGGTGATTGTGCTGAACAACGCGACCCTATTGGAAATAGACGACCTGTTGAAGCCGTTTGGTATACAGGTCGAATGATGGGTGAAGTCATTGCACAAACTATTTGTGGTAATAAAATGACCTACAATCCTGGGCATTGGTTTAATTCTGCTAAATTTTTTGATATCGAATATCAAACCTATGGATGGGTGTTTGCAAAACCCAAAGACGGCCACTTACATTTTCATTGGAAACATGATGATGACACCAAGTGTATCACCATAGAATACAATGCATCTACAAATCAATTTATCGGAATTAATACGTTTGGTATTAGAATGCGACATGAAGTTTTTGATCGTTGGCTGACTGAAAAGCAAACTGTTGATTATGTTATCTCCAATTTAAAGGAGGCCAATTTTGATCCAGAATTTTACCAACATTTTGAACAAGATATTCTAACAACATTTAATAATCAACTGCAAACAGCATAATAATGAGCAACAAATTACATTACAGTATGTCTCTGGCAAAACCAGATGTTAAAGGTTTTTCATCAAAGCAAAAAATTGCAGTAGGTATTGGAATTATTGGCTTGTTTATTTTGATTTTGGCGTTATTCAATGTAGAACTTAATACTTCAGGTTGGGTTTTGACCATAGCTTTAGGGTTAATAGCACTTGGAACCATAGTGTTTTCAAATAGTTTATACCTCAACACTTCTAAAGGCATAAAAAATGATGGAATTTGGTTTAAATCTATCTCCTCAAGAGGGATGATAGGTTGGGCTACCGGAATTGTACTCACTTTATTTTATATCGTGTTATACTTCTACCCTCATTTTTTAGGGTTAGGAAAAGATGGCGCTGCAAATACTGGTTTAGTCGCATTATTTGACCCCTTAAGTCAATTATTAAGTGGACGACCTGCCAGCCAATGGTTTGTTTATGGCTCTCTTTATACACTAGCAATTTTGGTGTTTGGCTATAAGTTCATTTTAAAATATCGTCATAATCGCTATGAACAAATTCGTACGGTTTCAGTGATGTTTTTTCAATTGGCCTTTGCCTTTTTGATTCCAGAGTTTATGTATGTAATGAATAGTGACTTGCCTTATTACGATTTAAAAAGTATTTGGCCACTAAACTATTACTTATTTGACGCTTGGTCAATAAAGAGCTTTTTGAGCGCAGGTACAATTGGATTAATACTGCTCATTTTCGGGGTTGTTACCATTTTCATTATTACTCCAATTCTTACTTATAAATTTGGTAAACGCTGGTATTGTTCTTGGGTTTGCGGCTGTGGTGGATTGGCTGAAACTGCTGGAGATTCGTTTAGGCAACTGTCATCTAAAAAATTATCGAGCTGGAAACTAGAGCGATGGTTAATCCATGCTGTATTGGTTTTTTCAGTAGTGATGACCATTGCTATGATTTACTCTTTTCTTGGTAACAATCCAGATTCATATTGGTTAACAAGAAGTTTGTTTATTAAATTATCTATCGGTTTTTTAAGCTTGATTTTTCTTTTGTTCATGTTATTTAAAAGAAAGGAATTTGGTAAAGATGCCAAATATGCATCAATAGGTTATGCTCTTGTTATTTCGTTGGTTCTTATTATGCACTTTACTGGAACTACTGATCAAATATTCTATATTAAATCAAGTAGTTTACGTTCAGTTTATGGACTTTATATTGGGTCTATTTTTTCAGGCGTCATTGGAACTGGCTTCTATCCTATTTTTGGAAATCGCGTTTGGTGCAGATTTGGTTGTCCAATGGCAGCGATTTTAGGCCTTCAACAACGATTGTTATCAAAATTCAGAATAACAACTAACGGCGGACAATGTATCTCATGCGGAAATTGTTCCACCTATTGCGAAATGGGTATTGATGTTCGTGCTTATGCCCAAAAAGGTGAAAATATTGTTAGAAGCAGCTGTGTTGGCTGCGGTATTTGTAGTGCTGTTTGCCCAAGAGGTGTTTTAAAATTAGAAAACGACAGCATGAAAGGCCGTATCAATCCCAATGAAATTTTACTCGGAAATGATGTCAATCTTATGGATTTGGTAAACCAAAAATAAGTTGTCGTATTTTTGTAATCGAAAACACTAAAAAACATGCCAATTATTAAGGTCATTATTCCTGCTTATAATGAAGCCAATTCCATAATTAAAGTAATAAAAGATATTCCAAAAAGTGTTGACGAAGTTATTGTAGTCAACAACGGCTCTACAGATAACACCCAAGAGAACGCAAAAAATGCTGGAGCTACTGTACTTTGGGAGCCTCAAAAAGGTTATGGATTTGCATGTCTAAAAGGCATGGATTATATTGCTAGTTTAAATCTTGATAGACAACCAGACATTGTGGTATTTTTAGATGGTGATTACAGTGATTACCCTGAAGAACTCACTAAACTAGTTATACCTATTATTGAAAATGATATAGATTTTGTACTTGGGGCACGTGTAAGACATTTACGCGAACCTAATTCAATGACGCCGCAGCAAATATTTGGTAATTGGCTGGCAACCACATTAATGAAACTTTTTTTTAAAGGAAGGTTTACCGATCTTGGACCATTTAGAGCCATTAAATATAATAAGCTCCTTGAGTTAAATATGGAGGATAAAACTTATGGTTGGACTGTAGAGATGCAACTTAAGTCGATAAAGAAAAAATTAACGTATATTGAAGTGCCCGTAAAATATAAAAAAAGAATTGGCATATCTAAAGTATCAGGAACCATAAAAGGTACTATCTTTGCAGGCTTTAAGATATTAAGTTGGATCTTTAAATATAGTTTTAAAAAATGATTCTCGAATCGATAATTATTGTTATTTATACCATTGCATTACTACTTATTTTCATGTATGCACTGGCTCAACTTAATTTACTTTACAATTACCTTTCGGCTAAAAAGAAGGATACCAATAATTTAGAACCTCTAGATTTTTCTAATCCCGATAAAGTTCCATATGTTACCATACAACTTCCTGTATTTAACGAGATGTACGTTATGGAGCGTTTGTTGGATAATATTGCCAAAATGGATTATCCAAAGGACAAGTTAGAAATTCAAGTGTTGGATGACTCAACTGACGAAACTGTAAAATCTACTTTTGAACACATAGAAAAATTAAAACAAACTGGTTTAGATATTCAGCACATTACAAGAGTAGATCGTAGCGGGTTTAAAGCTGGAGCACTAAAAGAAGGGTTGAAAATTGCTAAAGGTGAGTTTATTGCCATATTTGACGCCGATTTTCTTCCTAAAAAAAATTGGTTAAAATGTACTATTCCTTATTTCACTGATGACAATATTGGTGTGGTACAAACACGTTGGGGACATATCAATCGGAATTATTCCTTATTGACAAAAATTCAAGCATTTGCCCTCGACGCTCATTTTACATTAGAACAGGTTGGAAGAAATAGTAAAGGCCATTTCATTAATTTTAATGGTACTGCAGGCATTTGGCGAAAAACCTGCATCATTGATGCCGGTAATTGGGAAGGAGACACTTTAACCGAAGATTTAGATTTAAGTTACCGCGCACAACTAAAAAATTGGAAATTCAAATATCTCGAAGATGTTGAAACTCCAGCCGAACTTCCAGTTGTAATTAGTGCTGCCCGCTCACAACAATTTAGATGGAATAAAGGTGGTGCCGAAAACTTTAGAAAAATGCTGTGGAGGGTTTTAAAATCTGATAATATCTCTACAAAAACCAAAGTCCATGGATTGTTGCATTTGCTAAACAGTACTATGTTCTTGAATATTTTTATAGTTGCCATTTTAAGCATTCCAATGCTTTATATTAAAAACGAATACGCACATTTAAGGTTTTACTTTTACTTTATGAGCTTTTTTGTGGTGAGTACGATCATATTTTTTATTTGCTACTGGTTTATGTACAAACAGATTTATGGTAGTGGCTATAAAAAATTCTTTAGTTACATAGGAATGTTCTTTACATTTTTCTCCATTGCCATGGGATTCTCCTTACACAACTCAATTGCCGTAATTGAAGGCCATTTAGGTAAGCGCAGCGAATTTGTTAGAACTCCAAAATTCAATATTAGTTCTTTAAAAGACTCATGGAAGGGCAATAAATACTTGCGTAAAAATCTATCTCCAAATGTGATTCTAGAGGGCCTTCTTATGTTGTATTTCGCATTTGGACTGTATAGTGCATTTGTTGTAGGTGATCAAGGTGGTGATTTTGGATTGTTCCCTTTCCATCTAATGCTCTTTATTGGGTTTGGTTACGTCTTTTTTAAATCCATAGCTTCGAAAGTTTAAACATGTTTAACCTAACATTTTTAAAGCTAAATAAAACTCCAATTTTATTGGCTTTATTAAGTGTTGTGTTTTATGTTTCATTTGCTTACGACCTTTCTAGAACAGATTATATAAAATTAATCACCCTTTACTTGGGATTGTTTTTTCTGTTTTTAAAACTTATGCAACTACAAAAGCATAGTTTTAATTTTTTGCTTCTTTTAGCTATTGGTTTTAGACTCGTTTTTCTGTTTGCCATTCCCAATCTCTCTCAAGATTTTTATCGATTTATATGGGACGGACGTATAATTTTGGAAGGGCTTAATCCTTATCTATATACACCGGAGTCATTTATTTTAAATGGTGAGTTTCCTGTCTATCAAGCTTCGGAATTATATAAAGGAATGGGTGTACTCAATGGTAGTCATTATACAAATTACCCTCCTTTAAATCAGCTCTGTTTTGCCATTGCTGGACTCTTTGCTGGTAAAAGCATTTTAGGCTCTGTTGTAATCATGAGGTCTATAATTATACTTGCTGATATTGGTACGCTCTATTTTGGCAAGAAATTACTTGAGCGACTTCATATTCCAGTTCACAATATATTCTGGTATATTTTAAATCCATTCATCATCATTGAACTTACGGGCAATCTTCATTTTGAAGGATTAATGCTATTTTTTCTGGTTTGTAGTTTGTACTTGCTACATTGTGGCAAATGGAAAATGGCAGCAATAGTTTTTGCCTGTTCTGTTTCGGTGAAGTTGATTCCGCTTATTTTTCTGCCCTTATTTTTTCAATATTTTTTAAAAAACCAATCGTTTTCGTTATTTAAACGATTGAAAAATCTATTGGGTTTTTATACCATAGTTGGACTGGTAACCTTGCTCCTTTTTCTTCCATTTTATTCATCACAATTTATTCTGAATTATACCAACACTGTTGCTTTATGGTTTCAAAGGTTTGAATTTAATGCCAGTTTATATTACATCGCAAGAGAAATTGGATATTCGTTTAGAGGTTATAACGAAATTGCCATTATAGGCAAATACATTATCATCCTTGTTGTTACGTTTGTTTTTTTAATATCATTTTTGAGAAAGAATAAAACAAGTATTCAATTAATCACTGGGATGTTATTTGTTTTATCATTCTATTATTTTACAGCAACAACAGTACATCCATGGTATATTGCAACGCTTTTACTCCTTTCAGTGTTCACAAGATATAAATTCCCATTGGTATGGAGCTGTGCGATTATTTTGAGCTACCTAGCTTATGCCAATGACGAAAACAAAGAAAACCTGTGGATCATTGGTTTGGAGTACCTTATTGTTTTTAGCGTTTTTATATGGGAAGTTGTCATTAAAAAAGGCCACTCGAGTAGAGTAGCCTTATAATGTTTACAGTTTTTCCAGTGCCGTGATGGTGTAAATTTCATATTCATCATCAAAGCCATTCTCGTCTTTTGTCACCACCAATTTAACCTTATAGGTGATTCTGAATTTCGTGCCTATTAATTCATCAGATTTTAAATTGAATTGCGCAAGTACATCATCATTTACTTTTTGAAATGTAATGGTATATTCTGAATCATCATCGGCACGGGTTGTAATAAAATTATAGCCATAATCCTCATGGCCTTCATATTCACCGATAATTGTGGTGGTGTCTTGATTTGCTTCATTAGCATTTGAAAATGCAAACGAAGTAAGTGATAAACTTAAAACTATAAGTATCAATATTGATTTTTGTATCATTTTTATAAAATAAAATTAAGTATTCCTTGATTACGGAAGTTTGCCACTACAAGTCCGTTGAGCTTTTAGTAATTTCAATTTATGAAACTAACGCGTGGTATAAAAAAGAGGTAGTAAGGTCTATAGGCTTTTAAGGCTCAAAAACTTCATCAGATTTTGTAAAACATTTAAATTCTACAGTGTAACCATTAGGATCTATTACAAAAAAAGAGTCGTGCTCACCGGTTTTACCGTTCAAAAATTTGACTTCGGCAACACTATTGATCTTTTTTGAATTTAAGAGTTTAAACACCTTTGTCCATTCTTGACGGTTTAAGATAATACCAAAATGGAACGAAGGTAAAATGTGTCCATTAAACGAATAACTTTTGGAGTCGAAATTAAATGGCCCACTTTCAGTAAATGTAATTTGATGGTTATAGAAATTTACATCAATCCATTTTACTGAAGAGCGTCCAATTTGAGCTCCGAGTAAATCACTATAAAAGGCCCTTGTCTTACTTATACTCAAACAAGGCAAGGCTAGATGGAATTGCGCTGCCATAAGCAAATAATTTACATAAAGTTAGGTATTTTTCAAATATGCTAGTAAAAGTACATCCAGATTTTTTTTACAAATGCAATAAAATATTACATATCATCATCATCGTCTTCACCTAAATCATCTTCAGGCGTTAACTCTGGATCCTGAACAGCTTCTGGATCATCATCATCAAAATCTTCATAATCGTCTTCATCATAATTTTCCATTGTGACTTGCAGCTTTGTGCTCACTTTAACCAAGTATTTGGTGTCTTCAGTAGTCACTTCAACTGCTTCTACAATTTCGTTATTAGCATTTCTAAAGGTAATAATGTTATCGTCATCATAACCGTCTGGGTATTTTTCGACCAGTAACGCTAAAATTTCTGGGGTCAATTTTTTAAAATCGACTATAACTCGTTTAAGGTTGTCTCTTTTACTATTCATAATTACATGTCTAATAGGTAGGCAAATATAAGAGGCGCTACAATAGTAGCATCACTTTCTATTATAAATTTTGGTGTATCTATATCTAATTTACCCCAGGTTATTTTTTCGTTTGGAACAGCTCCAGAATACGATCCATAACTCGTGGTCGAATCACTTATTTGGCAGAAATAACTCCAAAACGGCGTGTCGGTACGCTCCATGTCTTGGTATAACATTGGGACAACGCAAATAGGAAAATCTCCAGCAATACCTCCACCAATTTGAAAAAATCCAATGCCATTTTTTGAATTGTCGGTGTACCAATCGGCTAAAAAAGTCATGTACTCAATACCCGATTTCATGGTGCTTGCCTTCAATTCACCTTTAAGAACGTAGCTTGCGAAGATGTTACCCATGGTACTATCTTCCCATCCTGGTACAATTATAGGTAAATTTTTCTCTGCTGCGGCATACATCCAAGAATCTTTTATATCAATTTCATAATATTCTTCAAGTACACCGCTCAACAACATTTTATACATAAACTCATGAGGAAAATAGCGTTCACCTTTATCTTCAGCCTCCTTCCAAATGTTATAAATATGCTTCTGCAATCGTCTAAAGGCTTCTTCTTCTGGAATACAGGTATCTGTAACGCGATTTAATCCTTGTTCTAAAAGATCCCATTCCTCCTGTGGTGTTAAATCTCTGTAATTTGGAACGCGTTTATAATGCGAATGAGCTACCAAATTCATAATGTCCTCTTCCAAATTTGCTCCCGTACAGGAAATAATTTGCACCTTATCTTGACGAATAATTTCTGCGAAAATCTTACCAAGTTCGGCTGTACTCATAGCCCCTGCTAGAGAGACTAACATTTTAGAACCTTGTTCTAATTGTGCTTCATATGCTTTAGCAGCGTCAACTAATGCAGCCGCATTGAAATGCAAATAATACTTCTCTATAAAATTGGATATGTGACCTTTAGTCTTCATCGTCATCGTTAAATTTAGAAAATTTATTTATACTAGACGAACCATATTCATTCAAATTACTTTCATAGCCATCATTAATATCATCTTCAGCGAACTTATAGCTCAACATTTTATAGTATAATTTAGCCGCTAAAAAATCAGACGATTTATCTATTTTGTTTGGGCAAAGTTCTACGATATCAAAACCAACTACGTTTTTCTCAGCAAAAACTTGTTTCAGAAAATCGAGTGTTTCATACCAAAATAAACCTCCTGGTTCTGGAGTTCCTGTTGAAGGCATAATTGAGGGATCTAATGCATCTAAATCAAAAGTTATAAAAACATTATCGCTCATTTGATCAATGGCGCTATCCATCCAAGCGTCGTCAACAGCCATTTCATGAGCAAAATACACTTTTTCCTCATCCATAACAGTTTTTTCCATGACATCCATAGAGCGTATACCTACTTGAATGAGATTAGTGTTTTGACTGGCTTCATAAACAGCACAGGCGTGATTACATTTGGAACCTTCATACTCCTTACGTAAATCGGCATGAGCGTCAATATGCAACACAGTAAGATTGTCGAAGCATTCATTAAACGCTCTTATAGTTCCAATTGAAATAGAATGTTCTCCTCCAAAAATGGTGACAAATTTGTTTCTTTTTATATACTGCTTGGTAACTTTATGTACTGCTTCTACCATAGCCTCTGGTGAACTCGACTCTGTAACCGGGTCAGCCAAATACACGCCTTGTTGATACACTTCAGTATCAGTTTCAATATCATAAAGCTCCATATTTTCAGAAGCATTTAAAAATGCTTCAGGACCTTTATCAGCACCTTTCTGCCACGTGCTAGTTCCATCATAAGGAACCGGAATTAATACAATTTTTGCCGTTTCTAATTTTGCAAATTCTTCAGGAATGCCGGCATACGTCTTATTGTCCATTGTAACCTAAAATTTTAAGTAAGTCTTCACTTGTTTGTTGTTCACTAAATAATTCTGTTGTTATATTACCATCTTGATCTTTATCAATCAAAATATGTTTTGGTGAAGGTATTAAACAATGTTGTAATCCTCCAAATCCGCCTATTGTCTCTTGATAAGCTCCTGTATTAAAAAATCCAAGATACAAAGGTTTTTCTTTATTGTATTTGGGCAAATAAATTGCGTTCATATGCTGTTCACTATTGTAATAATCGTCACTATCACAGGTTAAACCACCCAACAATACACGCTCGTAACTATCATACCACCTATTAATAGGAAGCATAATAAAGCGTTTATTTATAGCCCAAGTATCAGGAAGCGTGGTAATGAATGATGAATTAATCATATTCCATTTTTCCCTGTCGTTTTGCTGCTTTTGATATAGCACCTCATAAATGGCACCACCACTTTCACCAACTGTAAAGCTTCCAAATTCGGTAAAAATATTAGGAACTGGCACTTCTTCTTCATCACAAGCTAATTTTATTTGATTAACAATCTCATCAACCATATACTCATAATCAAAGTCAAACGCCAATGAGTTTTTAATTGGGAATCCGCCTCCAATATTTAAACTATCTAAAGAAGGACAAATATGTTTGAGACTTGTATATACCTTTAAACACTTTGAAAGTTCATTCCAATAGTACGCATTATCTCGTATTCCAGTATTGATAAAGAAGTGAAGCATTTTAAGCTTTACCTTTTTATTGTCTTTGATTTGTCTATTGTAAAAAGGCACAATATTTTTATAACCAATACCAAGTCTGGAAGTGTAAAATTCAAATTTAGGTTCTTCTTCAGAAGCAATTCTAATCCCAATATTAAATTTACCTTTTATCTCTTGAGATAATAACTCTATCTCTTCATAGTTATCAATAATCGGGATACAATTTTTATGTCCACTATTAACGAGACGTGCGATGTTGGTAACATACTGTGCACGCTTAAAGCCATTACTTATGACATAAGTATCATCAGTTATTTTACCTTCAGTTTTTAAGCGCTCTACTATATCAATATCAAATGCTGAAGACGTTTCAATATGAATATCATTTTTAAGTGCTTCATTTAATACGTGCTTAAAATGTGAACTTTTAGTACAGTAGCAATAGTTGTATTTACCTTTGTATTTGTTCTTTTTAATCGCTTTTGCAAACCAATCTTTAGCTCGGTTAATATTATTAGATATTTGTGGCAAGTAGGTGAATTTTAATGGAGAACCATAATCTTCAACTAACTGCATCAAATCTACATCATGAAATTGCAAATGTTTATCCTCAAGCTTAAATTCTTCTTGAGGGAAATAGAAAGTTTGATTTATTAAATCAATGTATTTAGTGTTCATTCTTAATGTTTACAGTTTATAAAAAAGGTCTTTATTTTGATGCAAATAACCGCCAAATCAAATTCGTATTTGTGTATGGGTTGTAGGCACAAAACCATTATTACTGTGCTGACTTGAAGTAATAGACCAATTAGAAGATCGTTGTAAACTTTTAACTCTTATTCGATAAATCGCTTTGGATATCGACGTTTTAAGCTTTAAAAGTTTAAACTTAAAAACATGTACCATTATGTTTAGCTGTTGCTTATACAAATGAAATATAAAAAAATTAATTTAAAGCGAATTTTATATTTTTTTTCTGTTATAACATTTTAAGGGTATTGATTTCCTGTTGAGTCAAATGCTTCCAATGACCACGCGGGATATCCTTTTTGGTGAGATGACCAATAGCTACACAATCCACCTTTATAATTTCATATTTTAAATAGCTAAAAATGGTGCGAATCACATTATTTCCTGTATGCTTGAGCTTTAAGCCAACTTCCTTTTTTGATGCACCGTCAATATAACTAATCTCTTCAATAGAAATTTGTTCGCCTTCAATTTTAAGTCCTTCTTGTATCTTTTTAAGGTCTTCAAATTTAAGATTCTTGTCTAGTTCAATGTGAAATAGGCGCACTACGCCATTTTTTGAATTTGTGAATTTTTTCACAACGGTTTCATCATTGGTAAACAACAATAGCCCTGTAGAATTTCTTCCCAACCTGCCAATTGGTTTTATTCGAGAGCTCGTTGCGTTAGAAACCAAATCCATTACCGTTTTCCCTTTGCTTTCACTCGTAGTTGTGGCAAAACCTTTAGGCTTGTTCAACAGCACGTAGGCTTTCTTTTCTGGGTTAATCCGTGCTCCATCAAAACGCACTTCATCGTCTAGCTTCACTTTATAACCCATTTCGGTTATTACTTTGCCATTTACTGTAACCAGACCCGTAGCAATGTTTGTATCTGCTTCTCGTCGAGAACAAACTCCTGAATTCGCTATATATTTATTCAAGCGAATCTCGTCTGGGTTTGAACCTGTTTTAGGCGCTTGTGTTTTTTTACGAATAGGAGCATTACCTCTGGCAAAACTCTTGCTTTTGGTATTATCTCTACCCCGTCCTGAAGCTTTTCCATTCCCGTTCTTTTGACTCCTAGCCGAAGCTTTTCCTCCTCTATCACTTCCTTGATGTCTACTCATGGTTTAATTTTTTTCAAAGATAATGAAAGCGTTATGGCTTTCAAGACTTAACTTTATAAATCGTAATTACTATTGATATTAATTTATGTTAGTGTTCTGGATCCAAAAACTCAACTGTGCTTTGCCGTTCTCTATTCACCATTAATTTGGTCACATCAGGACGTGAATAATGCCCAACTGGATCAAAATTTTGGCGTTCTTCCAACACTCTATTTACATCAATAGTTTGAATGATCAGGCCTTCTTGATGTAAAACAGGTTCAACTATCCATTCGCCATCTGGTCCTGCTATACAACTACCACCATTGGCTAATATTTCGGGTGCATTTTTCAAAATTTTATTTAAATGTGGTGTGTCTTGAGGAAAATCACTTTTCGACATTAAACTAGAAACTGATAACACAAACGACCGCGACTCACGCGCAATGAAGCGTGTAATATCTTTGGTGTTATGATCACTTCCTGGCCATACGGCAATGTGTAAATTTTCACCTAAACCATATAAGGCAGTCCTTGCTAAAGGCATCCAATTTTCCCAACAATTCAATCCTCCAACCGTAAATTCTTTTAAACCATGAACTTGTAAACCATGTCCGTCACCTGGTGACCAAGTTAAGCGTTCATCATAAGTTGGCTGAAGTTTTCTATGGACAGATTTGATAGTTCCTTTTTGGTCAATATAAACTAGCGACGCATAAATACTGTGATTGCCTCTGTTTTTAGCACGTTCTATAATTCCTAAATAAATCGCTATGTGGTGTTCTTTTGCTAAACCGCAGATTGAGTCTAAATCGCCGGCTTCAATTTGAACGGCATTTCTAACATAGTGCGCATGTAATTCCTTATTTACAGTTGTATTCCATTCAGCACCCCCGGTCAAGGCCAGCCAAAACGGATAACCTGGAACTAAACCCTCACCAAAAACCACAAGTTCACATTGCTCCTTTGCCGCTTCTTTTATAGAATTTTCAACTTTCTTAAGTGTTTCAACTTTGTTCAACCAAACGGGTGAAATTTGCGCCAAGGCTACTTTTAATGTTGTATCCATTATATTATTCGGTTTAAAACGACATTAACATCAATCAACAAGATACTAAAAACACCAGCAACTATAATAAACTTCAATATATTGTGAAGTAATAAGTATTGAGGCTTACTGTTCGATTTCCAAAGTAAAATCACAAAAGCAAGCAATAGTAGGATACATAAATAGAAAAAATAGGTCATGTTACCGATCTCAAAATAAAACAGTAATAAATAAGTAGGCACAAGAGTTAATAACACTAAAATTGTTAACATTACTTTAGATGCATTTTCTCCATATACTATAGGAATGGTTTTATAGTTTTGCACCAAATCGCCTTTAATATTTTCCAAATCCTTGGTGAGTTCGCGCATTGAAATAATCAAAAATAAAAACATGGCATGCACAAAAATAACATGCTCAAAATTTTTGTAATAAATGAAAATGACGAAAAAAGGAATTATGGTTAGGGTGGCAGAGGTAAGGTTTCCTATAAAAGGCAACTTTTTTAATTTATGTGAATAGAACCATATTGCAAAAATGTAAATTGAAAAAAATATTACAGCCCTAAATGAAACATAACTAGCTAAAACAACTGTTAAAAAGTTAAGCACAAAATAGAAAGACAATTTTGTGTTTTGACCAACTAATCTATCTAACATTGATTTTTGCGGTCGATTGATTAAATCTTTTTCAGAATCGTAGAAATTATTGATAATATAACCAGCCGCAATTGCAGCTGAAGAGGCTAAAACCAACGTTAATAAGTTAAGATCAAATACCACTGACCGCAAGGGCTTGTCATGCGCCAATATATAGATAGAGGTTAAATATTGAGCGATGACAACAACCAGAATATTGTAGCCTCTAACTACTGAAAACATGCTAAAAAACTTAAGCAAGACGTGTTTTTGTTTTCTGGTAAGCATTAGGGTATTATTAGTAACGGCTATACTAACCGGGTTAGGTAGGAACTAGAAATTATATACCACCTCTAGTTTATAATCCTTTAGAGTAGATTTTGCCTTTTCAATATCTTCAGTAAAACCAAGGATATATCCTCCTCCTCCAGAGCCACATAATTTTAAATAGTAATCATTAGTCTCAATTCCCTTTTTCCATAGTTCATGAAATTGCTGCGGGATCATTGGCTTAAAATGGTTTAAAACCACTTTAGACAATTTCTTGGTATTATGAAATAAGGACTTAATGTCTCCCTTTAAAAAGTCTTCAACGCAGGCATCTGTATGTTTTATAAACTGGTCCTTGAGCATGTTCCTAAAGCCTTCTTGTTTCATGTTTTCCATAAAGATACCTACCATTGGAGCCGTTTCTCCAATAATTCCGCTATCTAATAAAAATACAGCACCTTTACCATCCAATTTTTGTGATGGTATACCTGTAGCTTCAATATTATCTTTTGAATTGATAAGAATTGGAATGCTCAAGTAGCTATTCAATGGATCTAATCCAGAAGATTTGCCATGAAAAAATGCTTCCATTTCAGAAAATATTGCCTTAAGCTTTAGTAGCTTCTCTCTTGTTAAATTTTCTAAAACCGTTATTTTATTGAAGGCATACTTATCATAAATTGCTGCCACTAGTGCACCACTGCTTCCTACACCATATCCCTGAGGAATTGAAGAATCAAAATACATTCCGTCTTCCACATCTCGCTTTAATGTATCAAGATCAAAACTAACTAGATTTGGATCAACGGTTTCTAAATACGAAACAAAGCGTTTCAAATTTAAATTCGATTTTATTGCCGCTTCAGTTGGGTTTTGACTTGCTTTTAAAGCACCGTTGTAAAAGTTGTAAGGAATAGATAAACCTTTAGAATCTTTGATGATACCATACTCACCAAAGAGTAAGATTTTTGAATAAAATAGTGGTCCTTTCATACTTCAATTTAAAATTGACAATGCAAAATTAACAATTATTAGTTTTAGAACTTTTAATAATACTAATCAACAGTTTTAAAATCTCATTTATATCAACCTTGAGTTCAATATAAGTAGATTTTTTTAAATAATGCGTTTCATTCAATAAATCCAACCAATATTCAGTTTCACTGGCTTCCTTCAAGGCTATTGAAAGTTTATGAATAAAATCTGCCTTACTTTCAGCATGTTCAGACTCACGAATATTAGCTCCGATTGAGGTTCCTGAACGGAGAAGCTGTCTAGATAGTACAAATTCCTTTTCGCTAACAGTTAATACTTTGTATAGCTCAACAACTTTAATGGAAAATTGAAAACTTTTGTTCTTTATAACATTGTCCTTCTTCATTCTCATTTATCCATTGTCAATTTGTTGTGCACCAAAACCAATTTGGTCACAAATATACTGTCGGTTTTCACAATATGCAACTAACTCATGCTTAATAAATTCCAAAATCGCATTAGCATCTTTTTTGGGATAAAGCACGTGTACATTAGCGCCAGCATCTAAAGTAAATCCTACTGGCAATCCCGAAACTTTCCTAAAAGTCCATATTTTATTAATAATCTCTAAAGTATTTGGCTTCATAAGAATAAAATAAGGCATACTTGTCATCATCATAGCGTGTAATGTCAACGCTTCGCTTTCTATTAAATCAATAAAAGCTATTAAATCACCAGATTCTAAAATAGGCTTGAGTTTTTGAAGATTATCATGCGCCTGTTGAAATCTGCTATGTGCATAAGGATGATTGTGCATTAAATTGTGCCCAACAGTGCTACTTACCTGTTTTTCACCTTTATCGACCAACAAAATAGTATCTTGATAATCCTTGAAATTCTCATGAACCTCGAATGGATATTTAACACCATAAAGGTCACTACTTCCGTTTACAATATCGTTATTGCCCCAAACAATTAAATCGCCTTCAATGCTTCTACATGCACTTCCTGAACCCAATCGCGCAATAAACGACGCCTTCTTCTTAAAGTATTCATCTAACATTTCTGATTTTGTTAATGACTGCTCTATACTCAATAAGCAAAGAGCGAGTGCACTCATACCACTAGCTGATGAAGCGATCCCAGAGCTATGCGGAAAGGTATTAGAGGTTTCAATCTTAAAATGAAAATCTTTTAAAAACGAAAAATAACCTTCAACACGTTTAAAAAAGGTGGCAATTTTTGGCTTGAAGTCATCTTTTTTATCGCCATCCAAAAATACATCAAAATCAAAATCAGTTCCTGAGTCCTTTAAGCTATAAGTTACCGTAGTAATAGTTTTACAATTATTAAGTGTAAAACTAATTGAAGGGTTTTCGGGAATTTGATTGGCCTTTTTTCCCCAGTATTTTATAAGCGCAATATTGCTTGGTGATTCCCAAGTCACTTTTCCATGTTGAATGGTTTTTGAAATGGGTTTAGCGCTGAAATGTTCTTCGGTCATGAGCTGATTAATCTGCTGACAAAGATAACAACTTTAGCATAGTTTTATAGTTTCTTGCTGTAGCTGTAACTTTAAATTTTCGTTCAAAAAAATTGTTGTTAAATTTAGACTTACCATAACCTTTTGCAGAATGAAAATAAATGCAATCATCAGTAATGGTAAATTCTTCTTCAGAATATGACAATTTTGAAATTTCTTTAACCAAGTTCTCACTTGCAGAACTGTACAATAGCATAAAATAACTCTCTTGTTTTTTTGAATTATAAAAAGGACAATCATCAAGGATTTTCTGTAAATCTTCTGGTGTTTTAATAAGTATTGGTACCTCAAAACCAAAATCATCTTTAATTACTTCGTGTATTGTAAACTCCAGTTTTTGATAATTTTCTTCAGAAGATTTAAAAATCACATTACCGCTTTGAATATAGGTTTGCACCGCATTTAGTCCTTTAGCAGTTAAAAGTTGGCGTAATTCTGCCATTGGAACTTTTTTTTGTCCACTAACATTTATTCCTCGAAGCAAAGCGATGTATATTTTCATAATGAACTCCCTCCTAACAAGGAGGGAATAAGGGAGGTGTAAAATTGTTCTCTTCAAATTTAAAAATATAATCTTCAATTGCTCTTAAAACATTTTCAATATCATTCATAATTTGATAGTCTGAAAATCTCAATACTGAAACACCCAACTTATTTAGTTTCATAGTCTTATTTAAATCCTTTTCATAAACTTCTAAAAGCTCATGCGAATAACCATCACATTCAATAGCTAATTGTAATTTATTGCAAAAAAAATCAACGATGAATTCATCAATTGGTTTTTGTCTATGAAAATCATAGCCATACATTTGATTACGTTTCAAATAAGTCCAAAGCCTTATTTCAGATTTGGTAGAATTATTACGAAGTTGCCTAGCTAGTTCCTTTAATTTTGGGTTATAATAGATTTTCATTTTACAACTATTTAAAAAACACTCCCCTGATTTTCTTTCGGGATTTTGAAAGAAAATCTTCCCCTCTTTCTAGAGGGGACAACTACATTGAAATGGCTTTTGCTGCAATGTATGCGCCCGTCCAAGCATTCTGGAAATTAAATCCACCTGTAATGGCATCAATATTTAAAATTTCTCCAGCTAAATACAAGTTTTTGTGTAGACGACTTTCAAAAGTTTTAAAATTAACCTCCTTTAAATCTATACCTCCAGCGGTTACAAACTCTTCCTTGAATGTGCTCTTACCATCCACATTAAACACCGCTTGTGTTAATTGCTGCGCCAAAGCTTCCAATTGTTGTTTGTTTAAATCTGCCCAACGGGTTTTGTCATTCATACCAGATGCTAATACTAATTGTTGCCATAGGCGCTTGGGTAGTTCAAATTGTGTTGATTTAAACACGGTTTTCTTTGCCAATTCATGCTTTAACTCTTTTAAGTTCTCCATACAATCATCAAAAGATTGCCTGATAAAATTAATTTCAATTTGAAATTTGTAATCTAATTTTGCCAACGTAATGGCACCAAAAGCCGAGAGTTTCAAAATAGCTGGAGCACTCATTCCCCAATGCGTAATTAGCAATGGACCTTCACTCCATAAATCAGTACTTAAAACTTTAACCTCAACATTTGAAGCTACAACGCCCGGAATAGATGTAATGCGCTCATCTTTAATATTAAATGTGAACAACGACGGAACTGGTGCAGAAATAGTGTGCCCTAAAGTTTCTAAAATTTTCCAAATTTTGGTGTTACTACCTGTCGCCAAAAGCAGTTTTTCTGTTGATATCTCACCATGTGAAGTTTCTAAATTCCAAATGTTGTTTTTCTTGATGCTTTTTAATGTATGACCATAAAGAATTTCAACCTTATGCTTTTGGGCTTCTTTCAAAAAACAATCAATAATGGTTTGGGAAGAATCGCTAATTGGAAACATTCGACCATCCTCTTCAATTTTCAAATTCACACCTCGTTTTTCGAACCATTCAATGGTATCTCCAGTCATAAATTGATGGAATGGTCCCAACA
Source organism: Geojedonia litorea (assembly GCF_042654525.1). NCBI lineage: Bacteria > Pseudomonadati > Bacteroidota > Flavobacteriia > Flavobacteriales > Flavobacteriaceae > Geojedonia > Geojedonia litorea. The sequence continues at coordinate 1,211,885 of NZ_JBHSGP010000014.1, read as the reverse complement.
ATTCTTTTTCACCACGGGGATAATTCAACACCAATTCTGATGGCACAAATTCGGCATGTGTGACATTACATCGGCCACCACCAGACACCTTAACCTTTTGCAAGCCTTCTTTACCACGCTCTAAAATAGCAATCTTCAATTTTGGATTGAATTCTGCAATATTTATAGCTGCAAAAAAACCAGCTGCTCCTCCTCCAACGACTATAACATCGTAGAACTTCATTTTAGAGGTCGCATTAGTCCTTCTTGAGCTACCGAAGCAATTAACTTACCGTCTCGGGTAAAAATATTTCCTTTGGCAAAACCTCGTGCATTGGAAGTATTTGGAGACTCAATAGAATATAACAACCAATCATCAAAATCAAAATCTCTGAAATACCACATGGAATGGTCCAAACTCGCCGTTTGGGTATTGCCCCAATGGGCTTTGCTGGCATGTCGATTCATAGCGGCTGCCAAAATGTTATAGTCAGAAATATAAGTGAGTAATTGTTGTTTAGAAACCAGATCTAAACCAGACACATTTCCTTTTAATTTGAACCAAACATTGGTGGCAGGAGGTAAATCTACTTTATTAAACGGGTTTACTACCTCAACCGGCTTAAACTCAACAGGTCGATCAATTAACATAAACCCTTTAGTCCTGGGCGGAATGGCATCACCAAATTGTTCTAACATATCTGTCCAACTTAATAAGTCTTCTGGTTGTTTGATGTCCTTTTTAATTTCAATTTGATGGTTATAACCTTCTTCTTTTCTATGGAATGATGCCGATAAAATAAATATCGTGGTTCCGTTTTGTTCAGCCGTTACACGACGTACTGAGAAACTACCACCATCTCTCACAATACTCACATTATAAATAATTGGTACTTCTAGATTTCCAGGCTCTAAAAAATAGGAATGCATAGAGTGTAACACTCTTTGATTATGTATGGTTCTACTTGCAGCATGAATGGCCTGTGCTAGCACTTGTCCGCCAAAAACGTTAGGACTTCCTACGGTTTTGCTAAATCCTTTAAACTGCTGGTCATTGACCTTTTCTAATCTTAATAGCTGTAATAAATCATCTACTGATTTCATTTCAATATATTTCGAACTTAAGTCATCAAAACTATTAAATTCAACTATGGTCTGCTAGCTATTTTATAAATAGTTTAAGATTAATAATTTTTGTTTCCTTTTAAATTACTTTATTTTGTTGAAAACGAATCGTATTATGGTGTATCAATTTTTAGTTGTATTAGTTTTATTTATGTCGTGCGATACCGGAAAATTGACCTTTGTCGCAGATATATCTAGTGGACTAAAAGAAGTTTCGGGTACTGAAATCACTTCAAATTCAAAGCTGATTTGGGTGATTGAAGACTCTGGAAACAAAAATAATCTATACGGCCTAAATGAAAATGGCGAAATCATTAAGGATATTGATATTAGCAATGCCAATAACGAGGATTGGGAAGATTTAACCTCCGACTCCAATGGCAATTTGTACATTGGTGACTTTGGAAATAATAATCAAAAACGAGACTTATTCACGATTTATAAGGTTGAAAATCCCGAACAATTAAATTCTAACACCCGAGCAGATGTTATCAATTTCAGGCTTCCAAAAAATTTAAAATCCAAAGATTTTGAGGCTTTTTTTCTTCTCAACAACTACTTCTACATTTTCAGCAAAGAGAATAAAAGTAGTTTTCTTATAAAAGTCCCCAACCAAGTTGGAGAACATGTGGCAGAGCATATTACCGATTTTAATTTAGATGGAAAACATCACAAAATTACAGCTGCTGATATTAGTGATGATGGAAAAACCGTTGTGCTTCTCAACCATGATAAGCTTTGGAAGATTAGCAATTTTAGTTCGGATGCCTTTTTTAAAGGAACTATTGAAGAACTTAAATTTGACCACAACTCACAAAAAGAAGGTGTTTGCTTTAAAACCAATGAAATAGTTTACATCGCCGACGAAAGCAATGGTGCCGCTGGAAATAACATTTATAGTTTTAAACTTTGAAACATTAAAAATTAAGACCAAATCCGAACGAGAATCGCCAGCCTTCCGGACTATTGAAAAAGTTAAATGTACCTGATAAACTTTCGGCTGCAGTAACCCAAAAACCACCTCCGTAATCACTGTGCCATTTTTTAGAATTATCATTTTCCAACCACACACGACCAACATCGGTTCCTCCAAAAATTCCAATTTGCAAGGGCAATATCTTAGTCTTAAATGATGGAAAGCTGTAACGTATATCTGCACTACCCGTAAATGCGTTTTTACCTGTAAATCGTTCGGTTCTATAACCTCTTAACCCATTAGCCCCTCCAATATTCGCGGCTTGATAAAACACCAAATCATCACCAAATCTAAATTGTGCTCTTACATCTGTTTTTAATACCAACTTACGATCTTTAGAAATTGAATTATAAAACCCGAGCTCAGTATTCAAATATCCATAAGTGTTTTTAGTGTTTTCTAATTCAGTTTTTCCACCAGCATTAATCAAAAAGGTCATGCCTTTACTAGGGTTAATCGCATTATCAAAGCTTCTATATTTATATTCAGCTTCAAGCGCCCAAAAATAAAGTCGGTTAAAATAATTGGAACTTGAAATAGGCATTGCATCAGTTATATATCGGTTTTCGGTGTCATCAATTTCAATGCCTTCAAAAATAGTTCTAAATCCATAATCGCTACCAAAGTCTCCTTTTTTCAGAATACCAAATTTAGCTTTGTAAATACTGGTTTTAACCCGGTTATAATCTAGACCCAATTCATCATCCTGATTGATGGTTTCGTTCCCATAGCCAAAGAAATTATTTGTAAAATTTTCGGTGGTATATTGACCGCCAATATGAAGATTCCAATCCTGGAAAATATTGGCAAATTCGCCATCATAATTTAGAGCAAAGCCATTAGTCGCAAAAAAATAGCCACCTTTAAAGCGGTGCTGCTGTGAAAATGGATTGCGTTGAAATCCTTTCACGGTTTTCACAAATGAAGCTCCAACTTGAAAACCGTCGTCAGGGTTAAACCCAACATTAGGCGTTATAGTAGAGGTTTTTACAATATTCTTTTTATAGTCGAAAAGGTTAAGATTATAGACATCGGTAAATTTGACTTGGCCTCTAACGTTTTTTTCTATGGTGTTCTTTTTTGATTTATGATCGTATATTTTTATTCTTCTACCTTCATGAATAATATACGTGTCGTTTTCTTGGCCTCCAATGAGCCTTACATAAATTAAATTATTGGCTCTGCCTGAAACTTCGAATATATCTTTATCATCTAATCCGTAAATCCAAATATCTTTGGTCACATCTCTGTTAAAGGTTTTATCTACAATAACTTCGCCTTTTTTACCATCAATGATTCTAGAAATTTTAACATGAGTTTCCTTGTTACCAGTACGCGTCACTTCAATGTAATCGTCTTTATCGGTACCCGTAAGAATAACCAATTCATTTAAATAATTATAATATCTAGTAGCAATATCAATCATATTGGATCGGCGACCTTTTAATTTTTTCTTGATGTCGTCTAGGGTTTCATCCTGAACCTCTATTGGCACTTTTGAAAATGCGCGATCAATAATTTCATCGGTTATTTGTTCTTGCAAAAATTTGGCCTCGTTTAACCATATTTCTTTATCTGCTTTTTGAATCAATACCCTGTCTAGTTTAATACCCGCGCTATTCATCCATTCAATATCCTTAAGTTCTTCGTCATAAACCTGAAGCTGTTTTGTCGACCCTGAAATCACCTTCATAATATCTAACAAAGCACCATCAAAATTGGAGAACACCTGATCTCTATCTCGTGGGATTGGCCTGAATATTTTATCGCCATTTGGAGCATCAAATTGAGCCCAGCGCCATTGGTCTTGGTGTCTATCCCAATCACCGACAAGCATATCAAATAGTCGGGCTCTTACAAAATCTTCTTCATCTATTTTATATTTTTCATCTTCTCTGACTTTTTCAATAATGTCATGAGTACTTTCAATATCATCAGCATAGCCAAAATTACGTTCATCGGTATAGTTTTCTTCAGGACGTTCTTCAATCATATAAAGCTCATCGCCATACTCTTCATTATACTGCCCTAAATGTTTATGCTTTGGAATGTAGTAAAGTCTTGGGTTGGTATGATAAATTTTCGCGGCATGAGATAGGTCAGGAATTACGGCAAACGCATAGGGATGCGCTGCGGTATAAAAATCAAGAATCAAGCCTTCAATAGCTGTTTTTTCGAATTCATCTTCAATATAGGTGTCTTTAAATAGTACCGTTTGCAAATACTGGGTTGCACTTTTCCTAAGCGCTCGCATATTTAATTCGCGCCCATCTTTAGTGCGCAGTCGTAAGGATTTTGTTTGATGTCCTCCCCCTTTTCTAAGAATTTCCAACCCACCGTAAAGTGTGTCAAGAGTTACGACTTTAGCCTTGATTTTTGTACTGTAAACATCCCTATAATGGTCTCCCCATATCGACTCAAAAAAACTCGACTTATCAGTTTCTTCTTTAGAATAAATTGACACTTCAACCTCATTTGGAAATGTATTTGGGAAGCTTGAAGCATCATATTCTTTTCGGGGTGCAATAACTTCCTTTTGAAATACAACTTCAGGTTTCCCATTTTCAATGGCATGAAATTTCACCCAACTACTGCCATCTTTAAATATGACTAATTCTGCAAAGCCTTGTTTGCCATAAGAAAACAATCCTTTTTGGCCTAAAGTTGCAGCTGACGCCTTTGAACCAGACCCTGAAACAATTTGTTTTATCGATTCGTTTTCAATGTACTGCAACGTATGTTCATGCCCAGATACAAATACCACATTTTTTGCATCAAGCGTCATAGTTTCAAGTCTGCTCATTAGCTTATGATAACGCTCATTGTATCGATCTTGGATAGACACTCCCCCTTGGGTTCTAACTTGTGTAATAAAAGAGGCAATGCCAGGTAACGGAATCTTGCCTTGGAAAGGATATAAGTGTTTAGAAGCAGAATATTCGCCACCATGAACCCCATTAGTATACATGGGATGATGCATTGCAAAGACAATGGTTTTATTCTGCGCTTTTTTTAATTCACCTTCAATCTCTTCAAATAAGCGTTCTCTAGTTTTAATCTCACATTCATCGTTTATTGTGGGGTTGAGATTCCAGTTTTCTAAATACCATTGCGTATCAATAATTATTAATTGAACCGATTTACTAACATCCACACTTTTTAAAGGGCACCCATCTTCAGGTAAAAATGTGTTTTTGCCAAGGGCCTTTTCTACCCATTCTTCCTGTCGTTTTAAACCACTTAAGCCTTTAGCATACCAATCGTGGTTTCCTGGTATAAAAACAGTTTTTCCATTGAAATTTTTAACTGAATTAATTTGAACATTTATGCTGCTTTCAGCATTTTTTCTTCCCTTATGATTTTTAGAAGGCAACCCAGACGGATAAATATTATCTCCTAAAAAAAGAGCGTAATCCCCTTTGGTGTCCTTGTTTTCTAGATAAGATTGAAATCCTCTTAAGCCTTCTGAAGCTTGTCCCCTATGCAATAAACCACCATCTCCTAATAGATAAAATGTTTTTTCAATGGACTTCTCTGGAAACTGAACACCTTTTACTTCTTCATTTTTATACTGAGCTTTATATGTTGCACATGAATGTGTCAATATACTTAATACACCTAAAACTACTAAACGACACTTAAAATTCATGCTGAATTAATCTGATTTTGCTTAAAGATACAAATTTAATAAGGGGTTAAAAAGATGCATATTTACCATTACGAACTACACGACAACATAGAACAGCCCACCTTATGACGTGCCCATTCTGGGCGTTTGGCATACCATTTTTCAAATTCTGGTTGTTCTTCATAAGGTTGTTTTAAAAGCTGAAACAATTCATCAATAACATTATAATCCCCTATATTGGCCGCATCAATAGCCAATTGAGCCATATAATTGCGTAACACATATTTAGGATTCACCTTATTCATGCTGGTTTTACGTTGCTCATCTGTCACTGACTCATCCTGAAGGCGTTTTGCATATTGATTAAACCAGTAATCCCATTTTTCAGAAATTGAATCAGAAACTTCGACAGAATTATAAAAAGCTTCATTAATAATTTTTAATCCTTTTGAAGGTTCTGTTTTATGAAAATTGGCTAAATTTCTAAAGAATATAGTCATATCGGTTTCAGTGAGTTGCAGGTAGTCTTCCAAGTCCTGAATTAGACTTTTATCAGATTCATTCACGGTTTGTAATCCTAGTTTTGTTCGCATCATTTGAAGCGATTTTGCATCGAAATCAGTTTTGTACTGATTCAAAATAGTTTCAATTGGTTCAGCCTCTTCTATTAAAGGGTATAAAGCATTTGCCAATTGATACAAATTCCAAAGCCCAATATTTGGCTGATTTGCAAAGCGGTATCTTTTATATTGGCTATCGGTTGTATTAGGTGTCCAACCAAAATCAAAACCTTCTAACCAACCATAAGGCCCATAATCAATCGTGAGCCCAAGTATTGACATATTATCGGTATTCATTACCCCATGAACAAAACCAACTCGTTGCCAATGAATAATCATGTCTAAAGTGCGCTGTGACACTTCTGCAAAAAATTGGATATAGGTATCCTTTGAAGGTTTTCCTAAATGTGAAAAGTGATGTTTTAAGGTAAAATCAACCAATGTTTTTAAGGTATTGATATCCTGTCTAGCAGCAAAGAGCTCATAATTGCCAAAACGCAGAAAACTTGGTGACACACGGGTAACGATCGCCCCTTTTTCGTAAGCCGAATTACCATTATACATAACGTCTCGTATAACCTGATCTCCGGTTAAGGCCAAAGCTAAAGCCCTCGTAGTAGGTACTCCTAAATGGTGCATAGCCTCACTGCATAAATATTCACGAATAGATGATCGCAATACTGCCAATCCATCAGCCGTACGCGAATAAGGGGTTTCACCGGCGCCTTTGAGTTGAAGCGTCCATTGCATGCTATTATGCTCAACTTCACCCAAATTAATGGCGCGACCATCTCCCAATTGACCAGCCCAATTTCCAAATTGATGGCCAGCATAATTCATAGCATAGGGTTTAGTTCCTTTTACAACATGGTTTCCAGTAACAAACTTCAAAAATAATTTAGACTTGCTGTCTTCTTCCTTCATTCCTAAATTTTCAAGCATCTCAGGAGAAACATGTAGTAATTCAGGATTTGAGGTTGATTTTGGTTTCACATACGAATAACAAGAGTTGTAAACCTGTCGTCTAGTATTTTCCAGAATCGGGTCTGCAGGTAATTCAGTAGTAAACTTATTTTTTATTTGAAGATTCATTTTTACCTTTTAATTCTAATCAAAGTCGCTTTTTAAATCCTGGGACGTCTTTTAAAATTGATTTAGTTTTTTAATTTATCAGCATGCAGTTTTCGCAATTTCACCAATTTTGGTGTAATGACAGCACTACAATATCCTGCATTTTGATTATTGGCATAATAATTTTGATGATATGCTTCGGCCTCATAAAATTGTTCCAAAGGGCTTATTTCGGTTACAATTGGTCGTTCATAATACGATGCTAGTTCTTTAACCACAACCTCGGCTATTTCCTTTTGAACGTCAGTATGATAATATATTACAGAGCGGTATTGTGTTCCGGTATCGGCACCTTGACGGTTCAATGTTGTTGGGTCATGACTCGTCATAAAAACGACCAGTAAATCTTCGAACGAAACCACATTAGGATCATAGGTAACCTGCACAACTTCGGCATGTCCTGTTAATCCAGAGCACACTTCCCTGTAGGTTGGTCTTCCAGGAGCATTCCCTCCTGAATATCCAGATACTACTTTTACAACTCCCTTTATTTCATCAAATACAGCCTCAACGCACCAAAAGCATCCACCACCAACAGTCATTAATTCTAATATTACCTTATTCATAGTTTAGTACTATTTTGGGTTTCTAAAATCATTGATTCAGAATTAATACAATAGCGTAATCCACTTGGCTCGGGGCCATCGGGAAAAACATGTCCCAAATGGGCATCACAAGTATTACACATGACTTCTACTCTAACCATTCCAAAAGACGAATCCTTTTCATACTTAATCGCGTTTTCCTTGATTGGCTGCGTAAAGCTTGGCCAACCAGTACCTGAACTGAATTTTATTGTAGAATCAAACAAGGGTGTATTACAACACACACAATTGTATTGACCTTCATCATAACTGGTACAAAGCGCTCCGCTATGTGGAGCTTCGGTTCCTTTTTTTCTTGTAATCCTAAACTGCTCTGAAGTCAATTGTTCTCTCCATTGCGATTCAGGTTTTTCGATCCGTTTATCGGGTTTTGGATTGCCATTGACTGCAAAAGCAATCACATCTTTCCATGTAAGCATGTAAAAAGTCCTTTCTGTTTTTAAATATTAGTGTTTATTTTTTCAATTAGTTTTTGGTCGCATATAAAATGATTCACTTACATCCATAAACGATCACACAAAGTACGATGGTTTAGCTAATTTTTTAGTACTTTGTAATTCTATAAATTTATATGATATTTATGTCAAAGCTAGTTGAAAATACCAAAAATTTTGTGTTCGATTTATTTAAAAACGAATTAGACTCGAGTTTTTTATATCATAATTTTACTCATACCGAACGTGTTTTAAGAAGTTTGAATGAAATTATTGAGAACAGTGATGTTTCAAAATCTGATGCCGAAATTCTCCAATTAGCCGCTTGGTTTCATGACACCGGATATATTAAAATCAGAGATGGCCATGAAGAGGAAAGTGTGAAAATAGCAACTGCCTTTTTGAAAGACCAAAAGGCCGATGAATCACTAATTAAGGCTGTAAGTGATTGCATTTTAGCTACGAAATTTAAAGATACCCCAACCACGACTTTAGGTAAAATTATTAGAGATGCTGATTCATCTCACTTTGGGAAAAAGTACTTTATGGAAGCTAGTGAATTTTTACGTAAAGAACTAGAACTCCAAGGCGTTGCAACTTACTCTCCTCGAGAATGGTTAGATGAAAACATTGTTACTCTCTCTAAAAAGCATGAATTTTATACAGATTATGCCCTGAAAAATTGGCAATCACGAAAGGAAAAAAATTTAGGCAAACTCATTAAAACCAAAAAGAAACAAAATAAAAAACTAAAGACTGAACAGCTTAAGGCCAAGTATAAAGCTCAATATAAAAACGAAAGCCCCGAACGCGGTATTCAAACATTTTATCGCGTTGCCTTAAGAAATCATATTAAATTAAGTGACATTGCAGATACTAAAGCCAATATTTTATTATCTGTTAATGCAATTATCATTTCGTTGGTGCTTTCGACATTGATTTCAAAATTGGATAATCCATCTAACGCATACCTTATTATTCCTACCGTTATTTTTACACTTTCTAGTGTAATTTCAATGATTCTTTCTATTATCGCAACCCGGCCAAATATTACTAGTGGGGAGTTTACAAAAGAAGATGTTGAGAATAAACGTGTGAACCTTACTTTCTTTGGAAACTTTCATAAAATGGAACTCCAAGAATACCAATGGGCAATAACTGAACTTTTAAAAGACAAAGAATATGTGTATAGTTCGTTAACAAAAGACCTTTATTTTCTTGGAAAGGTATTGGATAGGAAGTATAGAATTTTGCGAATAACCTATACCATTTTTATGATAGGCATGATAGTTTCAGTACTTTCATTTGCCATCTCATTTAAAATGCATCCAAAAGCAGAAATAAAAGATGTTCTACCTACTGAAACAGCGCTATCAAAACCTAATTTTGACGACAGCTTTTATATTTAAGTTTCAATTTCGTTGATGAGATCTTCATAAGTATAATAGTCCTTACGTTCTGGATCTGTACTATATAACAAGCCTACACGAATAGCTTTTAAACCTGTTACACCTTGAAGGTCTTCCAACTCAACAATTTCTACATCATCATTAAGTCGATTTTTAGATTGCAAAAACTTAATATATTGTAAATACTCGGCTTCATCTTCTTTTTGGGAGTACACAATCACCATTTTTCCCTTAGTTGTGATGCGGTCTTCGGTTCCTTTAATAAATGCTTTATCCACGCGTTTTTTAACAACTTCATATCTGGCATTGTAAGTGCCGTCTACATCAAATTGTTTTTCATCCATTCTAAACCTTATGGAGAGTGGTTGATTAAACACTAAAATCATTGAAGCCACATCTAAAGCAATAGGATATTCGTGTTGGTTTCGATAAAGGTCATTTTCCATTTCACACATGACCTGTAATTGCCACAACCGCAAATTATAAAGGTAGATGGTATTAAAACTATCCTTTTTGGTAATAGATTCACCAATATACATATTATGTTCAACGCCATCCGTTTTAAAACGTTCAAAATAATGCGGATACATGCTTTGAGCTTCCTTTTGTTTTGCATCCAAAATTGATGACATATTTTCATTAATTAACACGATAGTATCGTCGTAATTTTTTCTGTAATAATAAATCACATCTAAATTATCATCTATTTTACTAAAGTAATCCTCTATAGCATCTTTTAAACTTGGATGTTTTTCAACTTGAAATTTAAACAAGGGTTCAATATCTTGCTTAAGAAAATTAGCAATGTGCTGTTCGCTATCTACTTTAAAATTATTTTTTAACTCACTTAAATAATTTTCTAATTGAAATTTTAGCTTTTGATATATTGGCAGTTGCTCCAACTCTATCAATTCATCAATAATTTTTTCAACTAAATTAAGTTGAAGTGCGAGATCCTTTTGAGTAGCAAAATTTCTAGCATCTGAAGATCCTTTAACATCAATCTGTCCAAATAATGGATAAACATTATCAAATTTAATCTTACTAAACACTGCATTATTTCCATGAATTTGCTTATCTCGAATAAACTTTCTTGCCGCAATGTTAAATTTCCATGAAACACTAGGATGAATTGAGGTACACTCTTGTTGGATGACAGCTTCTATAAGATTTCTCTCCTCTTTTTTAGAACGAATAACCGAAGACACTATGAATGGCATCACGTCCAGAAGTCTATTGGCATTAATACTATTAAGTGCCTTTGGTTTATTGGAAACAAGTTCTAATATACCAAGAAGCTTATTATTATCTGCTATTGGGGCTAAAATCGCACTCTTTATGCCTTGCTCTTTAAGTAATTTAATATGCGGCATTTTACCTTTTGAGGTCTCAAAATACTTATCCACATCCGAAATACTCAATAGCTTTTTATCCTTTAATAAGAATTCATAAGAATGTCCACATAATACATTACGACAAGGTTGGGGCTCTGACGATTTTAGTAGAAAACTTTCAACACCCTTGCCAAAAACGTGCTCAAATTCGTCATCTTCCTCATTATAGGCTGAAAATCCAACTTTAATATCCTTAACATTTAATAATGATCTGAAAACCTTATTAAATTCATGTATAGCCATTTCTTTTTTGTCACTATTTTCTACAATTAAAGTTGATTTAATATTAGAAATAGACTGATCATCAGTTACATCAAAGATATTGGAGATTACAAATCCTTTAAAACGGTAACTTTTAGGGGGGAATTTTTTCTTCCACAAATCCATATCATCAAAATTATCAAGCAAGTCTTCAAAATCTTGTTGGGTAATTTTTGGAGTTTTTTCAGTAGGCAGGATTTCTATAAAATCTGCATTATAGAGAATTTTGTAATAACGCATCACCCCATTAGCGTCAGGTATTTCATAAAAAAAAGGGCGCTTAAAATTAACTTCGTAACCGTAATAAAAATTAAGAATCACTACACATGCAGATCTATAAAGATCATAATCTGAAATATTTTTAATTTCTAAAGTAAAATCTTTACCTGCTGCTTCTAAAATTTTACCAAAACGGTAAGAGGCATTAAATGCAAAATCATGAAATGGCATAGATGCTGTTTTAATCTCATTTTTAGTAAGCACCTGACTAAAAGAATCTTGCAAGATAATATCTACTTCCTTTTTATACTTAGAAAGAATTGAAGTATCCACAAATCCATCTCTTAAGATTGGATAGGGACGTTGCGCTTTTAATACCCGTTTAGCCTTGGCCGCTAAAAATTCATCTTCACTTTTGGCCAGTTTTTCGTAATACTGCAAAAGCTTATTGAAACTGATCTCAAGTTTAAAAGGAGATTCAATAGTATCGTTAATATTTTCTATGTGATTTACCATCCTTACAAAGCTACGAATAAAAGCTTTAGTCGAAAAGGGAATTGCATTCTAACAAAGCGCTATTAATTCATTTTTTTAACCTTAAGCAATTCAACTCGCAAGTTTAGATTATCTTTATAAATAAGTAACTTATTAAATTTTAAACTTATGCTATCTAAAACTAAATTATTGGCTTACTTGCTCACTTCAATTTGGGCCTATTTTGGCGGCTTTTTATTGTGGGGTATTCTTGGCGAAACGCTTTTAAATGATCATTTCGGTTCAGCCTCTGGAGTGATGAGAGACATGCCAGACCATTTTCATCTTGCACTTGGTTGTATCATATTAGCAGTTACGTTTACTGCTATTTATTCAAAATGGTCACAAGGTAAACATAGTATTTCCAATGGTGCTTCATTTGGGATACTGATTGGTATATTAATGGGGTTTGGAAGTGGTATGATTGACTTCTCAACATCAAACCTATTAACCTTTTCTGGTTTTATCATTAATGCTTTAATTTATATTGTATATTATATAATTATGGGCGCATTAGCTGGTATGGTGTACGGTAAATCCAAATAAATCTGGTTAATGATCTTAAAAAATTAAAATAGCCCTCAATGCTTTTACACACCTTGAGGGCTACTACTTTTAAAACTTTTTTCAGGTCGTCTTATTTCGTGTATATTCTAAATTCCCATGGCTGAAGTGTGATAGCAGTATCGGGAAATTTCGTTTTAGTTTCATTTAGATAGTCTGTATATTCCCCAGTTACCGACACATGAACCTGTTCTGGTTGGTTCGAGAAATTCCCAACAAACACCAAGGACGACCCATCTTTTTCTCTCTCAAAAAGTAAGACATTCTCACTAGAGTCTAATCGTTTATAGCTTGCTTTATTCTTTCCTCCATTAAGAGCAGGGTTTGAGTTTTTAAGTGCTCCAAGTTTTTTCAACAACTCAAAATAGGCGCCTCTCGTTTTTGGAATGGAATCCTTTTCAAAAAACTTTAATCTGTGATCTAGATCATATTCCTGTCCACTATAAATCAAAGGCATTCCAGGCATAGTATAGGTTAAGGCAGTAAAAATCTCTTTGTTGTTCGGCATACGCTCTTTTAGAGTCCCATTCCATGAGTTTTCATCATGATTGGTTACAAAATTCATATTAATATCATCATCCTGTAAGGTGTTTTCATTTTGTACCATATACTCATCAAATGTTTTAACCGTAGCTTTTCCTTTAGCAATTTCATTGAATATATGATGTACGTGCCAACCATATTGCATATCAAAGGCATTAATTAACAAATCAGGCTGTTCGGCCTCTGCCAGCATAAAAACAGGTTTTATTTTTTTTAGTTCGGTAGTAACAGTTTCAAAAAAATCGACTGGTACTTTATGGGCTACATCCATTCTGAAGCCATCAATATTATGGTTTTCCACCCAATATTTAAGGTCAGCAATCATCTCTTTGCGCATTTCCATATTATCATAATTTAAATCGGCCGTATCTGTCCAACCCCAAGATTCACCTGTGTCTGGGTTTATAGGATCGATAATTTCTCCCTTTTCATTTTGGGTGTAATAATCTGGGTGCTCTGTAATCCATGGATGATCCCAACCGGTATGGTTTGGCACCCAATCTACAATAACGTAGATCCCGTTTTTGTGGGCTTCTGAAACCAACTCGTCAAAATCTTCTTTAGTACCAAATTCCGGATTGATGGCTTTATAATCGGATACAGAGTAATAACTACCCAAATATTTTTTGCGTTCGGCTTCATCTTCAATCTCGCTAGTAAAAGAACCATCTGTAGCTTTTCTTTTGATTTCAGAAATAGGGTTTATAGGCATTAACCAAATAATTTTAACACCTAATTCTTTTAGTACCGGAATATCCTTGGTGAACGCATCAAATGTTCCTTCGGGCGAATATTGACGGATATTGGCTTCGTAAATCACAGCATTTTCCATCATTTCAGGAGATACTGGAGGAATATCTGGTTGTACCTCTACATTTTGAGGTTCGGTTTTTGTTTCCTTTTTACAGGCGTACAGGGAGATAAAAGCAATAATGCTTAAGGCTATTAATTTTTTCATGATTTAGTTTAGTTTTAAAATGAATGATTCTAAAGGATCAATATCAATTCGGATTGATGCTTTACCGTTTTCAACTTTTAATGTAGATGAATACGTTTTATATAATTGGTCTTGGATGTTGTAATCGCCATCGGAAATGTTCAATGTTTTTACAAGATTTTCTGGCAGTTGTAAATCGAATCCAAACCTGTCTGAATTACTAAAATTTGAAATGATAAGTAGTTGCTCCTTATCACTCCACCTCACAAAGGATAACACTTTGTCATTGTACCATTCGGTATACTTTCGGTTGTAGTGATGAATATCTGCATAATTACCCATTAATGCAGAACTATTAATCGTAAAGTTCAAAAGGCGTTTATAAAAATCCCGAAGATTTTTTTCTTCCTCGGTTGACTCTCCGCCATCAAATTGCTTATTGTTCATCCATCGCTGATGATGTGGCACACCGATATAATCGAAAATTGATGTTCGTGACGGCGACCCAAACCCAGCATGTTCAGCGCCGGGCTCACCAACTTCTTGCCCAAAATAAATCATGGTTGGCGAAGTACTTATTGTAGCCGAAACCACCATAGCAGGTTTTCCTTTAAAGGCATTTCCGGCGAATTCTGGACTTGCAATTCGTTGCTCATCGTGATTCTCCAAAAAATGAAGCATGTGATGCTCAATATCTGCTAAATCCTGTTGAATTGAAGGAATATTATCCGTGCTACCAAAGCCCTGCATAATATGTTTAATGGAATCATATAATTGCACTTTGTCATAGAGATAATCCATTTTTCCTTTTTTAATATAATCTCTATAAAGACTAGGATTATACACTTCAGCTAGCAAAAAGGCCTCCCTATTTTTCATTTTAATGGATGAATTTAGATAGCTCCAAAATTCAACAGGCACCATTTCTGCCATGTCAAACCTAAAACCATCAACTCCAAAATCCATCCAATACAAAGCGATATCCCTGAATTTTTTCCATGAATTTGGAATTTCTTTGTCTTTCCAAAACTCGAAATGAGATTGATAGTCTTCATTTTCAAATCCATTGGGTAATTCACTAAAATCTTTTCGTCCCTCTGGACTTACTCCGTAGTTTATTTTCACGGTTTCATACCAATCATTCATATCAGGTTGCGAAACTCGAGAGCCATTGCCAGTCCATTTTGCAGGGATTTCCTTAAACTTATGGTCTGACAATGTATGAGTATCTCCTCCCAATGGCAAGTACCCATTTCTCCAATTAGGCACTTGAAAGGCCTCTCTCGGATTGTAATAAAAATTATTGTTGACGTGATAGCTCAAAGAGGTATCGTCACTATGTCCAAAACTTTCATTGCCTTCGGGATTTGTAAGACTTTTATAATTTCGGGCAACATGATTAGGTACTATATCTATAATCACCTTTAAGCCCGCTTTATGGGTACGATCAACAAGTTCTTTAAATTCTTGTAGCCTATTATTAGGATCTAGCGCTAAATCAGGATTTACATTATAATAATCCTTTACAGCATAAGGTGATCCAGCACGACCTTTAACAACATCTGGGTCATCATTTGAAATACCATATGCAGTATAATCTGTTATAACGCCGTGGTGTGGCACTCCTGTATACCAAATATAGCTTACACCCAAATCCTTGATTTCATTTAAGGCTTTGTCAGTAAAATCGGCAAACTTACCAACGCCATTTTCTTCAATGGTCCCCCATGGTTTATTGTTTGTATTGGTGTTTCCAAACAAACGCGTAAATACCTGATAAACAACTTCCTTTTTTCTTGTCTCTCTTTTTACCATTACAGATGTTTCAATAGCTTTCACTTCTTTTTTACAACCATTACTAAAAAGGCCAACAACAATTAAAATGAATAAATAATAAGGTCTCATTCCAGTTGTTGTTTTTAGATTTTAATTTTTGATTCCCAATAAAAACGTCAATGGAATATCCAACCGCTTGTTCCATGAATTTTCAGAATGGTCAGTACCTTCAAACATTAAATTTTTAGAATTTTCATTTGAATATCCTTTTGCCAATAGAATTTCGTCTACTCTGGGCGCATATTGCGGATAGTTCTCGTCCAGAGTTTTGTTGCCGTAGTCAAAATAGAGCTTATGCGATTTTGAATCCGGCAAATTAGCTTCCAAATAGTCAAAAATGGCATCAGGAAATGGGTTGTCTGGTCTAGGCATAGCGCCAACCCAATGTGTTGACAAACATGCCGCGCCTCCAAAAACATTAGGATATTCAGACAGGGCATACACCGACATTAAACCTCCCATACTAGATCCTGCTACAAACGTGTTTTTTTGATCCGGCAATGTAGAATATGTTGAATCTATAAAAGGTTTGAGCTCTTTTACCAAAAACTTCAAATAATTATCTCCTTTAAAATCGGTGCTAATATTTTTTGTTTTTGCTTCTTCAATCAAACGCTCCTTTTCCTTTGGATCTAAATAATCCATGGCTTTTTGTGGGAATAAATCTAACCATCTAATTTCTGAAATATTATGAATCCCTACCACTATAAAATCTTTCACCGACCCACTGTTCATTAGTTTTGAAGCCCATTCATCGACTTTCCACTCTTGTTTGTTCCAAGTTGTTGTACTGTCAAATAGATTCTGCCCATCGTGCATGTAAAGCACAGCATACTTTTTGTCTTTAGAATAGTTCTTTGGCAACCATATATCTACAGGACGTGTTTTAATAAATTGTGTTGGAAAACTATCAATTCTGAATAAGTTGCCTTCAAACAATACGGCATCTTCAATTTTTTTAATTACAATCTTTTCCTTGTCTGTTTGAAAGGAAAGCGATGTTAGCATCCATAGTACTATTATAACAATCCTCATTCTATTTTGTTTTAGTAGTTAAAATTATACTGCCTTTTTGTTTTAACTCTAAAGTATTACCCCAAACTAGTTCCTCTCCTGAAACAATATTCCTTAAAGTCTTTCCAGCCAAACCTGTTTCTTCAAAACGCTTTAGATCTAACGAGGTTGGCCCTTCATTTTTATTTAAAATTAGAACAACCGTTTCGCCTTCAATCATTCTTAACAATACATATACGCCATTTTCAGGTGCAAAGTGCAGTGTTTTTCCTTCATGAATGGCGTTGCTGTTTTTTCTATAATTCAATATTTTTTTAAGGAAGGATTGCATATCCTTTTGATCTTCAGTTAAACCTTCCCCTGAAAATGCATTGACCAAATCCCCTTCCCATCCGCCGGGAAAATCTCCTCGTAATAAACCATGATCTCCAGGGTTTTCAAAGTCATGCATCAAAATTTCAGTACCATAATAAATTTGAGGAATTCTAGGCAAAGTCACAATTAAGGCCAATGCCATTTTAGTGTTAATGAGATTTCCATCCATTTGAGTAAAAATTCTACTCATGTCATGGTTATCAGGAAAAATCATGATATCCTTTGGTGAAGTATAGGCGAAATCGTTAGCCAATCCATCATATAATTTTACGAGTCCTGTACCCCATGATTCCGACTCTTTTAATCCCTGTACAATGGTAGATTGCATTGCAAAATCCATTGTAGATTTTAAATTGGAATCATAACCGTCTTTATTGATATGACCATCTTGCCAATAGGCAATGAGTAAAGGATTTGTGCTCCATTCTTCTCCAACAATATTAAAATTTGGATATTCAGTCATTATTGCTCCTGCCCAATTACTCATAAAATCCTTGTCAGGATATGGATAGGTGTCTTGTCTTATCCCTCCCAACTGCAAAGTTTCTATCCACCAAATATTATTTTGAATAATGTACTTAGCCATAAAAGTGTTTTTCTGATTTAGATCAGGCATGGTTGGGACAAACCAACCTTGATTCATCTCATCCCGATCCTTTTTAGAAGCATAAACATCTTGATTAACTGTGCGCCTATGATTAGAGTTTTTTAATTCGGTTTGATTTTCAAAGGCTTCTTGTTGGTTTACCCAATCCTTAAAGGGCAAATCGCTCATCCACCAATGATGGCTTCCACAATGGTTTGCTACCATATCCATGATAAGCTTCATCCCTTTATCGCTCATTGTCTTGGATAATTTTTTGTATTCCTCTAAAGTCCCAAATCGAGGGTCAACTTTATAAAGATCAGTCATGGCATAGCCGTGATAGGAAGCTGTTGGCATATCATTGATAAGCATAGGCGTTGGCCAAATTGCAGTAAAACCCATATCAGAAATATAATCTAAATGATTTGTGATTCCAGCAATATCACCTCCGTGACGTCCATAATCATTCTCTCGATCAATGGTCTTTTCCTTTAAATCTTGAAACGCATCATTCTGTGGATTTCCGTTTGCAAAACGATCTGGAGTGATTAGGTAAATGACATCAGAGCTATCAAACCCAATATAATCTTCAGCTGGTTTTTCCCTTTGTTTTAATTCATACGTTTGATTCAGGGTTTTTCCATCCTTAAATTTGAAAGCTACATTAAATTGTCCCGCCATGGCTTCAGCAGAAATATTTAGATCAATAAACACATAGTTGGGGCTATCTGCTTTATGAACTTCTAAAATTGAAACCCCTTGATATGAAATTTCAGGATCTGCATTTGAAATATCGGTATGATGTACCAACAATTGCAATTTAGTTTCTTTCAAACCAACCCACCAATTTGGTGGTTCAATTCTGTCAATATCATTATAAACTTCAATATTTTTTGAATCTGAATCCTGATTTGACTGCGTTGAAGTATTGTTCTTGCATGACAAAGCAAACAGTGCCATACAGATTAAAAATATGTGAATTCTTTGTTTCATAATTAATTAGTTTCTGAAATCTAATCCCTGTTTACACACTAGTTAATTGATTTGGAGACACTGTAAAGGCTTTTCCATTAACCACGATTTCAAGGTCTGAATTACCTTCCAGTTCAAAACTGGTTTTACCATGGCTAACATTTACTTTTACAATTTGGTTTCTAAAATTGATTTTAAATGAATAGCCTTCCCATTGTTTCGGGATTTTTGGTGTAAAATTCAAGGTATTATCTTTCACACGCATACCACCAAAACCTTCAACAATACTCATCCAAGTTCCTGCCATTGACGTAATATGCAAACCTTCATGAACTTCTTTATTGTAATCATCTAAATCTAATCTAGACGTTCTTAAATAAAAGGTGTAGGCCTGTTCCATACGATCAAGTTTTGCCGCTTGAATACTGTGAACGCAAGGAGAAAGTGAACTTTCATGAACTGTAAAAGGCTCATAAAAATCGAAATGGCGTTCGAGTTCTTCTGTTGTAAAATGATCTTCAAAAAAATAAAATCCTTGAAGCGTATCGGCTTGTTTTATATATGGTGAACGTAAAATTCGGTCCCAAGACCATTTTTGATTAATGGGTCTTTGGGTTTTATCCAAATCGGCAACAGTAACCAATTCTTTATCCATAAATCCATCTTGCTGAAGATAGATGTTGCGTTCCTTATCAAACGGAAAATACATCTGGTTAGCCACGGTTTCCCAACTCTCCATTTCAACTTGAGACAACTTGACCTTATTCATAATTCGGGTATAATCTGAACTATAATCTGTCTCTATTAACTTAATATTTTCTAAAGCATATTCAATACACCATTTAGCCATATAGTTAGTATACCAATTGTTATTCACATTATTTTCGTATTCATTTGGTCCTGTTACACCTAGAATAACATATTTGTTTTTCGCTTCAGAAAATGTGGCGCGTTGGTGCCAAAAACGTGCAATACCTATTAATACTTCCAAACCTTTTTCCGGGATATAGCTATAATCACCCGTGAACCTGTGATAGTTATAAATGGCAAATGCAATAGCTCCATTACGATGTATTTCTTCAAAGGTAATCTCCCATTCGTTATGGCATTCTTCACCGTTCATGGTTACCATCGGGTATAATGCTGCACCATTTTTAAATCCAAGTTTTTCAGCATTTTCAATAGCTTTTCCAAGATGATTATAACGATATGCAAGTAAATTTCTAGCTACCTTTTGATCTTTGGTTGCCATATAAAACGGAATGCAATACGCCTCTGTATCCCAGTAGGTACTACCTCCATACTTTTCACCGGTAAATCCTTTTGGTCCGATATTTAAGCTTGAATCTGTTCCTAAATAAGTCTGATTTAAATGAAAGATATTAAATCGAATTCCTTGTTGTGCTTTCACATCACCTTTAATGGTAATGTCTGCCATTTCCCAAATGTTGGCCCAAGCTTGTTTTTGTTTATCCAATAAACCATCAAATCCCAAGGCAATAGCTTTGGATAATGCCGTTTTAGCCGCATCCACCAATTGTGATTTATCATGTTTCCTATCTACCGTGTAACCTGCAAACTTATGGATGGTAAACGATTCTCCTTGCTTTACAAGATGTCTATATGTGAATGAAACCAATGTGCTATCAGACTGACCATTTGAGTCTATTGATAAAGGATTGCCATTAATAAAAATCCGCGACTCCATAAACGTACAGGTATGAAACGCTGTTTTCATGGTCTTTGCCTGGATGAATGCTTGATGATCTTCCTGTGAAACACTATAGGTGTCCCAAAATTGATCGTCCCAATTGGTGTCCTCGTTGGTTATACCACTATCCAAATACGGTTCAAAACTAATTTCGGCAGCTGCATTTAATGGTAAAACTGTATAAGAAATCGCACCAACTTCATCTAAATCCAAACTCAAAAAACGCTTGGCCTTTACCTCAATTTCAATATCATTCTTCAAGGTGGCTACAAAACTTCTAGACAACCAACCTTCTTTCATGTTGAGTTCCCTTCTAAAATCTTTAACCTTTTTACAGGTTGCCAAATCTAATTGTTCACCATTGATGGTGACATTTATACCAATCCAGTTTGGTGCATTTAGTACTTTTGCGAAATACTCTGGATAACCATTTTTCCACCATCCCACTCGTGTTTTATCTGGATAATATACGCCTGCAATATAACTTCCTTGGAAGGTTTTACCAGAATAGTGTTCTTCAAAATTAGCACGTTGCCCCATGGCTCCATTTCCAATACTGAATAAACTTTCTGATGATTTCACAGTATTAGGATCAAACCCTTCCTCAATAATTGACCAGTTATCTGGCTTAATATAATCTAAATTCATTTCTAGTTGGTATTGCTTCTGTTGTGCAGAAAAAAATTATTTAATTGTTTATTAGTGATTTTATAAAATCTATTGAGATTTCGGTGAAGTCATTAAAGACATAGTTGGCTTCATGAAGCACATCTTTTTGACCAATTCCAATAGAAATCATTCCAGCAAGATTTGCTGCTTTAATCCCCGCACGGGCATCTTCAAAAACGATACAATCCTTTGGAGGAACCTTTAGCGCTTTTGCTGCTTTAAAAAACACTTCTGGATTTGGCTTGCCTTTGGTCACACTATTCCCATCAACGATAGTATTAAAGTAAGAAAGGAGGTTTACCTTTTCCAAAATATTACGGGCATTTTTGCTAGCCGACCCTAAAGCTATTGGGTGACCTTCTTCAATAAGAAAATTTAAAATTTTGGGGACATCGGGTAAAATTTCATTTTCATCCATTTTATCCACGTAACTTAAATAATCATCATTTTTCAACACCATGAGTTCTATAAACTCTTCTTCAGAAAGTGATTTGTCTCCCCATTCTAAAATTTGTTCTAACGATTTCTTTCTACTTACACCTTTCAATTGTTCATTTTGGGCTTCTGTAAAATCTACACCAACACTGTTGGCTAATTTTTTCCAAGCCAAAAAATGATATTTGGCGGTATCTACTATAACCCCATCGAGGTCGAATATGAATCCTTTTTTAGTCATTGCTTTGAATTATTGCTTTATCATTTACTGTTAACGATAAGATTCCTGCTAATATCATGGAAACACCTCCAACAAGTAAAGCATAAATAGGTTGATTATTAAAAAATGTTGATACTAGAAAACCTAATATGGAAGCTGCCACTAATTGCGGAATCACAATAAAAAAGTTGAACACACCCATATAATAGCCCATTTTTGAAGCGGGCAAAGATCCTGAAAGCATGGCGTAAGGCACTGATAATATACTAGCCCAAGCTATTCCAACACCAATCATTGGCAACCATTCTATGGCAAATCTAGTAGGGTTAGTTATAAAATATAATGACATTAGCCCTAACCCTCCAGCTACTAAAGCTAAAAAATGTGTAAATTTTCGACTGGTCTTTTTCGCTAACAGAGGTAATAAAAATGCAACAGCAGCTGCAATAATATTGTAATTGGCAAACATTTCACCTACTTGGTTGGCACCAATATTATAAGCTTCTGAAGTGGTATCTTTAGTTTTGTAAATGTGCTCTGTAACAGCTCCGGTAGTATAAATCCACATTGAGAATAGTGAAAACCAAGAAAAAAACTGCACCCAAGCCAATTGCTTCATTACCTTCGGCATAAACTGAAAATCGTTAACTATGGTCACAAAACCATGTTGGTAATTTTTACCTTTTTGAAGAAGTCCAGAGACAATTAAGATTAGTCCACTTAATGAAATCAACCCTAATGTAAGTACAAATAAATCTTTTTTTAGTTCAAAATAATAAACTGCATAGGTCGATAAAAGGCCAACAATTAAAACTATAATTCCTCTTTTTAAATGTAAGCTTCCATTTGTTTGGTACCATGATTCTGGTTTATTCTCTGTTTCAACACTATGTGTTTCTTGATTTTCAAAGGCTTTAATTTCCTCTGGTGTATATTCTCTAGATTTGATGACTGTCCATAATACTGCTAGGAAAAATGCTCCACCACCTATATAGAAAGAGTATTTTACAGAGTCTGGTATAATCCCTTCAGGAGCGGTATTAGCTACACCCATATAAGTTAACAACAAAGGCAATTTGGAAGCAACGTAAGCACCAATACCTATAAAAAAACTTTGCATGGCAAAGCCTTTTGTACGCTGGTGCTCTGGAAGATTATCTCCTACAAATGCCCTAAAGGGTTCCATGGATACATTAATGGAAGCATCCATTATCCATAACATTCCAGCAGCCATCCATAACATTGGCGAATTAGGCATGATAAACAAGGCTAGAGAAGCCAGAATAGCACCAACCAAAAAATAAGGACGTCGACGACCTAATTTTGGATGCCAAGTACGGTCACTAAAGTAACCAACTATTGGTTGAACGATTAAGCCTGTTAAAGGGGCTGCAACCCATAAAATGGGAATATCTTCAATCTCTGCACCCAAAGTTTGAAAAATTCGACTGACATTAGCATTCTGAAGGGCAAAACCCATTTGAATTCCAAGAAACCCGAAACTCATGTTCCAAATTTCCCAAAAACCTAGCGTACGCTTTTTCATTATAGTATGTAATTATATTGATACTATTTTGATAAGCTATTTCTTATCAAAACTTATTGTAGAAGTGAAAATATAAGTTTTGAATCAGCCGTAAATATAACCAAAGTTTTTTATTTTAATAATTTTAGTTTTAACTATTTAGTTGAGTCTCGCTCTATTAGTTCAGTTTCTATAACTATAGTTTCATAATGTTCTTCGTCCCCTTCATCTTCATTTTCTAACCTATTAATTAACAATTCGGCGGCCTTCTCCCCCATTTCTTGTCCATGTTGACTTACTGTAGTTAAACTTGGCGTTGAATGTTTTGAAAGTACACCATCACTAAAACTGATAACCTGCACATCTTTAGGAACTGAAAGACCCAGACTACGAGCAACTTTCATCGCGGTCACTGCATATAATTCATTGACTGCAAAAATGCCATCTATACTATTGGAGCTAAATAATTTTATCAATTGCTTTTCAAGCTCATCAACGTTTTCATCACTCAACAACTTATCTTCAATCTTTAAAATTAATGAGGGATTAGATTGAATATTAAATTCTTCAAGCGCTTGAATGTAACCTTCTGTTCTTAACTTACCTATACTTAAATAATCGTTGGTAGTAATGATCGCAATATGTTTACAGCCTTTGTTCAACAATTTCAAAACGGCTTTTTTTGCGCCATTCA
Organism: Geojedonia litorea; assembly: GCF_042654525.1. NCBI lineage: Bacteria > Pseudomonadati > Bacteroidota > Flavobacteriia > Flavobacteriales > Flavobacteriaceae > Geojedonia > Geojedonia litorea. The sequence goes on along the minus strand of NZ_JBHSGP010000014.1, from coordinate 1,187,549 downwards.
AATCATCTACAATGACTTTATCGCATTGAATTTCATCAACAACCCGATCAAACATTACAATTGGCATTCCTTGATTAATAGTTTCATTAAAGTGGTGATAATCTTGTTGTAATAGTGTTTCTTTAGAAATAGAGAGAATAAACCCGTCTATACTACCGTTAGCCAGCATTTCCATGTTTATGACTTCTTTGTCAAAGGATTCGTTAGACAAACCCACAATAACATTATACCCTCTTTTATTTGCCACCAACTCTATACCTTTAATCACCTTCGAAAAGAAATGATGTACGATTTCAGGAATCATAATACCAATAGTTTTTGTCTTTCTATTCTTTAAGCTTAAGGCAATGTTATTGGGTCTATAGTTGTAAAGTTTCGCAAAAGCTTGTACTTTATCTCGTGTGTCTTGGCTTATTTCATGACTATTTTTTAAGGCTTTAGAAACTGTAGATATAGAAACATCGAGCTCTCTGGCAATCTGTTTTAAAGTGATTTTTCGTTTCATTTATTGCTATTAATTAAAACTATGAAGGTCTATTGACGTTTTAAAATCTAACCATTTATATTACAAAAATAACATCATAAAGGTAGTAATATAGTTTTATTGTCAAATTCGTGTTTTTTTAGTTTAACAGCAGAATTCCTACCAATCTAAAAAAAGTTTTCAACACGCAAACGTTTTCGCTGGGGTCTAAAAAATGTATCATGCTTAATATAGCCAAAATTTATATAGATTTAACAACAGAAGTGAAAATATATAACTAATTAACTCAAGCAATTAACTTTAGAAATAGTCTATGAAAACATTTTTAAATAGCTTTCTGCTACTGGTATTTTTAATCCCTGCTACACTGTTTGCACAAACTACTGTAACTGGGACCGTAACAGATGAGGCTAACATTCCGCTTCCTGGAGTCAACGTCATAATTAAGGGTACTACTACAGGAGCTTCAACCGATTTTGATGGAAATTACACCATCAGAGCCAACACAGGTGACATTATTGTGTATTCCTATCTAGGTTTTATAGCACAAGAGATCACTTACAATGGCCAAACAAGTTTAAATGTCATTCTCCGTCAGGATACAGCACAATTAGATGAGGTTGTTATCATTGGATACGGTTCTACCACCGTAAAAGATGCCACTGGATCTCTAGACCGAATTGACTCTGAAGAGTTCAATAAAGGTGCAATAGTGTCTCCTGAAAATTTACTAGCAGGTAAATCTGCTGGTGTTCGAATTACCTCGTCTTCAGGATCTCCTGGATCTGGAGCAGAAATTAGAATTAGAAATGGAGGGTCTTTAAGTGCTAATAACAGCCCTTTAATTGTGGTAGATGGAATCCCGTTAAGCGGTGGAAGCTTAAATGCTATCAACCCTAATGAAATTGAAAGCTACACCGTATTAAAAGATGCCTCGGCAACAGCCATTTATGGATCTAGAGCAACAGCTGGGGTTGTAATTATTACAACCAAAAAAGGTAAAACAAAAGCACCATTAAGTGTTGAGTATAATTTACAGGCTTCGGTAGGTCATTTAACTGATAAGGTAGACGTATTAAGCGCATCACAATTTAGACAATACATCATCGACAATGGTGGTGACGAAAATTTATTGGGTGCAGCTAATACCGATTGGCAAGATCAAATTTACGAAAATGCCGAAGGTGGCATCCATGATTTGACTATTAGTAAAGGCTTTGAAAATGGGTCTTTAAGAGCTAATTACAACTTATCTAACCAAAACGGAATTTTAAAAACTTCGCAATATAGAAGAAATGCTATCAACGTAAATTTTGAGCATCGCTTCTTGGATGACCACTTAAAAGTCAATCTTACTTCCAAAGGAAGTTTAGTTGATAATCGATTTGCCAATGAAGGTGCTATAGGCAGTGCAGTGTTTTTTGATCCAACACAACCTGTTGAAGGGTCATGGGGAGGTTATTTTGAATTTGAAGACGCTGACGGTACTGTAAGAGATTTAGCACCTAGAAATCCATTGTCATTGTTATTACTAAACGATAATAGACAGCGTGCAAGACGAAACATCTCTAATATACAATTTGATTATAAATTTCATTTTCTTCCTGAATTACGTTTAAATGTAAATGCTGGTTTTGATTATGAAGAATATGAAGGACGTTATTTTTCAAATGCAGCGGCCGGATTTAATAACTTAAGCCTAGGTCAACGCCCTGGACAAGGCACCTATGATGGCGTTAATAAAAACAGACTGCTTGACTTTTATTTAAACTACAAAAAGGAATTTGAATCTTTAATAACAGGAATCGATATTACGGCAGGACATACCTACCAACGATTTTACAATATCGAGAGAAATACAGATTTAGACACCTCAACAGGAGATTTTATTGATAACATTCCTATTCCTTTTCAGTTAATTTTAGAGTCTTATTTTGCAAGAGCGAATTTTACACTCGATCGTAAGTACATTTTTACCGCTACGTATAGACGTGATATTTCGTCACGGTTTTCAAAAGCCAATCGAAATGCTGATTTCCCTTCTGCAGCCTTTTCATGGCTAATCTCTGAAGAAGATTTTCTTAAAAACTCTCAAGTTGTTTCGAATTTAAAATTACGATTAAGCTGGGGTATCACAGGACAACAAGATGTTGGTGGGGCCTTCCCGTATTTAGGTCTTTACTCTAAAGGTGATGACAAATCACAATACCAATTTGGAAATGAATACGTAAATACTATTCGACCTGAAGGTTATAACGAAGGACTTAAATGGGAAGAAGCTAGTATGTATAATGTTGGTTTAGATTATGGCTTATTCAAAAACAAAATCACAGGAACATTAGATTTATATTACCGTAAAAACAAAGACTTATTGCAATATACTCAAGTTCCTGCAGGTAGTAATCTAGAAAACTTTTTAGACCAAAACGTTGGTGAAACGGTGAGTAAAGGTATTGAAATTGGTATTAATGCTACACCTTTTAGAAATGATAATTTTTCTTGGGATGTTAGTGCCAACTTTACTCTAAGTGATGTAGAAGTTACCAAACTAACCTTGTCTGATGATCCAAATTATCCTGGCACACCAACTGGCCCAACTTTATCTGGAGGTGTTGGAAATTTAATACAAATCCACTCGCTAGGAGCAGAGCCTAATAGCTTTTATGTATTTAAACAAGTTGTAGATGTAAATGGCAGACTATTGGAAGGTGTTTATGTAGATTTAAATGGAGACAATACCATCAATGATAACGATAAATACCGATTCCAGTCACCTACACCTGCGGCATTTTTTGGATTTACCTCTATGATGAACTATAAAAATTTAGACTTTAGCTTTACCTTTAGAGGAAGTTTGGGGAACTATATGTATAACAACTTTAGGTCTGCAAATGGGTATGCCGATGCCATGCTAGTACAAGTAGGTAATTTACATTATGGTAATGGTAGTACACATGCCTTAGAAACAGGCTTTCAAACCAACCAACAGTTTTCTGATCTTTACGTTGAAAATGCCTCTTTCATGAAACTAGACAACGTTTCAGTGGGATATAACATCCCATTTGAACACATAAATCTACGTGCTTCATTAACTGCTCAAAATGTGTTTACAGTAACTAATTATTCAGGATTAGACCCTGAAATTGCAGACGGTGTTGACAACAATGTTTATCCTAAACCAAGAACCTTTGTATTAGGGCTAAACTTTAATTTCTAAAATAAAAATGAACTATAAAAAGAACAAAATTATGTTGAACAATTTTAAAAAAGCACTGTTTTTGTTTTGTTGTGTGTCTATCGTCATTTCCTGTACAAGTGAAATCGATGACTTAAGGCCAATAAATCAAGAAACATCTGCAACAGTTTTTGACGATCCGGCCTCTTATAAAGCGTTTCTTGCCAAAATTTATGCAGGAATTGCCGTAAGTGGTCAACAAGGTCCTGCGGGTAATCCCGATCTTGCTGGTTTAGATGAAGGGTTTTCGAATTACTTAAGACTATATTGGAAACTACAGCAGCTTACTACTGATGAAGCATTAATTGGTTGGAATGACGGTACTATAAAAGACTTGCATTATCAAAACTGGACTGCCGGCAACGAGTTCATTAGAACTATGTATGACAGAATAATTTATCAGGTAAGTTTAGCCAATGAATTTATAAGACAAACTACTGATGAGAAACTAAACTCTCGAGGTGTTGATGCTAGTTTAAAAGCTGAAATTCAAATTTATAGAGCCGAAGCTCGATTTATGAGAGCCTTAAGCTATTCACATGCTTTAGACTTTTTTAGAAACGTACCTTTTGTAACAGATGAAGATATCGTTGGTGCGTTTTTACCTAAACAAACCAATGGCACTGATTTATTTGCCTATTTAGAGGCAGAATTAACCGCCATTGAAAGTGTATTACCTGGCCCTGGTCAAAATCAATACGCACGTGCAGACAAAGCAGCTGTTTGGATGCTTTTAGCGAAACTTTATTTAAATGCTGAAGTATATACAGGGACACCAAGATATGCCGATGCTAGAATTCAAGCAGAAAAAGTGATTAACTCTAACCAATATAGTTTAGATGGTGATTACAGACACTTATTTTTAGCCGACAATCATCTATCTAATGAAATTATATTCCCAATTGCTTTTGATGGTTTACGTACACAAGCCTACGGTGGTATGACCTTTTTAGTACATGCACCAGTTGGAGGCAGTATGCCACTTTCAGAGTTTGGAGTGAGTAGTGGTTGGGCCGGAGTAAGAACAACTAAAAACTTTGTTGAAAAATTCCCTGGCATGGAAAATTCGCCTGATGGCAGAGAATTGTTCTATACTAATGGACAGTCATTAGAAATTCCTAATATTTCTAAATTTACTGATGGTTATGCTATTGCGAAATATAAAAATGTAGATCGAAATGGTAATCCAGGATCAGATACTTCTGGCAATTTTCCTGATACCGATTTTCCATTGTTCAGATTGGCCGATGCTTATTTAATCTATGCCGAAGCACACCTACGTGGTGGTGGTGGCGATGCTAATACTGCAGTTGGACTTATTAACACATTAAGGGTAAGAGCTTATGGAGATACTTCTGGAAATATCTCAACTTCAGATTTATCATTAGATTTTATTTTAGACGAAAGAGCGCGTGAGCTCTATTGGGAATGTCATAGACGTACAGATTTAATCCGTTTCGGTAAATTTTCGTCAAGTGGCATTTGGTCCTGGAAAGGGAACGTTCAAAACGGAACCACGACAGAAGCGTTTAGAGATATCTTTCCAATTCCAACTTCAGATTTAAGCGCTAATCCTAACTTAACACAAAACCCTGGTTATTAATTAAAACATACGATATAATGAAAAGAATTAAAATTTTAATAGTAATGATTTTAGCCTTAACAGGCTTTAATTCCTGTGAAAAAGACGAATTAGTTTTTACAGCACAAGAGCAAGGTGAATTTACGTTTACTAACACGTTTTTAGATCAATATATATTAACAAGTGCCACTTCAGCCAATATTGGAGAGCGTTTTACTTGGGAAAGTGTAAGTTTTGATGCACCTACGGCTGTTTCTTATGACTTACAAGGTTCTATTTCAGGCGATTTTTCTGATATGACCATTATAGGAAGCACTTCAAATAATAATATTGCTGTAACTATTGGCAAGTTATTGTCTATGGCAACAACAGCCGGTTTAGACAATGACCCCAACACCGAAAATCCAAATATGGGTCAATTGCATTTTAGAGTTAGGGCCTATGCAGGCAATGACGCCATAGAAAGCCTATCGAGCGTACAAACCCTTAATGTATTTTTACCTGAAATTGTAGACAATGGTGGAAGCGGTTTTGCCTTATCTAATTGGGGCGTAGTTGGCTCTGCTTACAACGACTGGGGTAATGCTGGTGCAGATGGTGCATTTTATACTACTGGCGACCCTGACATTATAGTATCCTATGTAACCTTATTAGGTGGTGCCATGAAATTTAGATTAGACAATAGCTGGGATACTAATTATGGAGACAATGGAGCTGATGGCACATTAGAAGCAGGAGGAGCAGACATCACAGTAACTGCAGGGACTTACAAAATTACAGTCAACACAAATGCAAGTACTTATACCATGGAACCTTATTCATGGGGTGTAGTTGGAAGTGCCTATAATGATTGGGGTAATGGTGGTCCTGATGCTAAATTTTACTATGACCATACAACCGATACATTTAAAGCAGGTGTACGTTTATTAAATGGTGCGATGAAATTTAGATTTAATAATGACTGGGGCACTAATTATGGTGATACAGGAGCAGATGGAACTTTAGACGAAGGTGGTGATGATATCATAGTCACAGCTGGACACTATAATATTACATTAGATTTGAAAAACGGTGAATATACTCTGGAAGCTGCTGAAGTATTAGGGGTTGTAGGTTCTGCTTACAACGACTGGGGTAATGCTGGACCAGATTTCAGCTTAACACAAGTAAACCCTGATATTTATGTAGGTGACATTGTTACCCTTATAGGTGGTGCGATGAAGTTTAGAGTTAATAATGCCTGGGATACCAATTATGGTGATACAGGTGCCAACGGAACTCTAGAAGCTGGTGGTGACGACATAGTTGTAACAGCCGGAAAATACAGAATTCGTTTAGACTTAACTGATGGAAGTTATGCTTTGAATAAAATTCAATAATAATATTAAACTAGTTAAAAAGGGCTGACTTTCAATCAGCCCTTTTTAACTTAAATTAATCCTTTTATGAACAGAACTCTACTCTTAATTTTAGTTTTATTCACCTCCTTTGCTTATGCTCAACAGCAGACAGTAACCTATAGTGTTAGCCCCTCTGTTTTTGAAGAAACCGATAACATAACTCTTACCTTTAATGGGAGCAGCATTAACGAATCCACTTGGGGAGTTTCAGGAAATGCACTTTATTTATGGTCTTGGTCCTACGACCTTAATCTTTCTAATTTACAAGATTGTCCTACAAATGGAACTTGGGCGAATTCAAACGAAGCGAATAAACTAACTTATAATGCTGGTAATGATACATATACCATATCATTTGTGCCAACAACTTTTTATAGTAGAACTGGTATAGGTAGGATTGGCTTTTTAATAAAGGCAAAAGATGGAACAGGAGATAAAAAATCGCAAGATATTTTAGTCGATGTTGGTGCCTTTCAAGTATCACTAACTAGTCCTACACAAAATTCAGCAACTATACTTTCCTCTGGTGGAAATTTGAGTATTTCAGCATCTAATACGGGAGGTAACGCAAATTATGTACTAAAAGCAAATGGTAGTATAATAAATTCGCAATCAAACATCTCATCTTATGCGTTCACCCATAATACTATAACTAGTAATCAATTTTATGAACTAGAAGTTACACAAGCCTCTACAACCATAACAAAATCCTTTTCAGTGTTGATTGATCCAGGTACAATTTCGGCAACCTTGTCTGGCACCTTTGAAGATGGGATAAATTATGATCCCAGTGATCCAACTAAAGCCACCTTACTTTTATATGCCAACGGAAAGGATTTCGTGTATGTAGCGGGAAGTTTTAATAATTGGCAACCTACTTCAGCCTACGCCATGAAGCGGGATTTTTCAAGAAACGGAAGATATTGGCTTACCCTTACAGGATTAACACCTGGACAAATTGAAACCTTTCAATATTGGGCAGTTGACAAAACTCCTGTAGCCAATTCTCAAAAATTAGTGAAAGTAGCCGATCCTTTTTCAACCTTAATCTTAAACCCTTTTGATGACCCAGAAATTGCATCGTCTGGATCTTATCCAAATGTACCAGCATATCCTACCGGAGGGGGAAATTTTGAAGTGACCGTACTTCAAACTAATCAAACATCGTACAATTGGCAAGTAACCAATTTCAACAAACCAAAAAAGGAAGATCTAATTATTTATGAAGTCTTGGTTCGCGATTTTGATGCCGATAGAAACTATCAAAATTTAATTGACCGCATTGATTATTTTAAAAACCTAAATATCAATGCTATTGAACTAATGCCAATAATGGAGTTTGAAGGCAATAAAAGTTGGGGCTATAATACAGCCCACCATATGGCATTAGATAAATATTATGGCACAAAAGATAAGCTAAAAGAACTCATTGATCTATGTCATCAAAATGGAATAGCTGTCATTCTAGATCTTGCTTTAAATCATGCTTTTGGTAGAAATTCATTGGTGAGAATGTGGTCAAATGATCCCGATGGTGATGGCTATGGACCGCCTAGTACAGACAATCCTTACTTTAACACTTCGGCAAAGCATAGTTACAGTGTTGGTGAAGACTTTAACCATCAAAGTGCAAGAACTAAAGAATATGTGAAGCGTGTCATAAAACATTGGATTCAAGAATTTAAAATTGATGGATTTCGTTGGGATTTAACAAAAGGTTTTACACAAAATTGTACGGCTGGGGATGATGGCTGCACAAATTCGTATCAAGCCGATCGTGTTGCTGTTTTAAAAGAATATGCCGATTACTCATGGACCATAGACCCTGATCACTATGTGATATTTGAACACTTAGGTGGAGACACTGAAGAGCAAGAATGGGCCAATTATAGACTTGGTGAAGGCAAAGGTATTATGATGTGGAGTGAAATGTGGAATGATTATAAAAATTTAGCACAAGGTAATGCTAGCGGTTTTAGCCGCATGGGACATACGGCTCATGGATTTACAGGTAAACGCACATTAGGTTATCCTGAAAGCCATGACAAAGACCGAATAATGTATGAAATGGTACAGTTTGGAAATAGTGGCGCTGGATATGATGTCAGGGATTTAAATACTGCATTAGCTAGAATGTCTACATTAGGTGCCGTATCCATCCCCATCCCAGGCCCTAAAATGATATGGCATTTTGCCGATTTGGGTATGGACGATTCAATTTGGACTTGTGAAAATGGAGTCGTAAATAGTGATTATGACGGCAATGGAGATGGCGACTGTAAATTAGACACAAAACCTCAACCACAATGGGTTGAAAATTGGTTAGGGGATGCTAACAGAAGTCAAGTGCGAAGTGATTGGGCACGACTAATTAATTTAAAAATAAATGAACCCGTATTTGAAGGTGATTATAACATTAATTCAGGCGGTTTAACCCCTCGAATTTATGTGTTTGACAATAGTTTGTCATCAAGTCAATTGAAAAATGTAGTGATTTTAGCCAATTTTGGTTTAAGCGCTGCTAATGTTACTCCCGATTTCCCTTATACCGGAACCTGGTATGATTTAATGGATGAAACGGGAAATACTACACTTAACGTAACTAATACAACAACACCAATTAATATTCCTGCCGGTGGATTTAAAATGTATGGCAATCAATCATCAACTCTTGCCGTGACAGAGGCACAAACAAATTTATTTACAATTTATCCTAACCCCGTAAAATCATCATTTAAAATCAATGCTCCAGTTAACACTATAAAACTATATGATATTACAGGGAAGTTGGTAAAAACATTCGAAGGGAATTTTTCAAAACAAAATGACTTTGATATTTCAGAATTAAATCAAGGGCTTTATCTAGCAAAAATTGAAAACAATAATGGCCAAAGCTCAATCTCTAAACTCATTAAATATTAGTTTTTAAACTACTTTACTGATGAAACAAAAACGCCTCATTGAATTGAGGCGTTTTTGTTTAATAAATACATTTTGAGTTATCGGCCTTAACGTAATACGATTTATAATTTTTAGCCGTCTTGTCCATGCATCCGCACAAATTGAGCAATTCAATAGTTTTAAAATCTATAGGATGACTTTCTGCCTGCAATGCCAAATAACCTTCGGTTAGAGGCTCACCATCTTTAGCTAACCAAAACTCTTTATTAGTAATTCCGTTATTCTCCCATTCGCCTTCAGCACCATTGATTAGTCCTCCACCAATTTTAGGGTTTTGATACACCATTACTGTATCTTTATTAACGATTTGAACTATCATTTCATTTCCAAGTACAACTGCTTCAACATGTACCCACTGCTCATCATAAAAGGTTTTAGAATTCGAGTTTGTGCAATGATCTGCAATAATTTCACCATTCATTTCAGCGGTTGTTCCAGGAGTACATAAATTTCCTGTTGGTCGTTCAATGCCTTCTTCCAGTCCGCCCAGTAATTGAAATTCAATTGAAACAGGAAAAAATTGCCCCAAACTATTGCTTTGGGCAGATTGAGAGTGCAACATAATACCACTATTCTTATTGGCCCAACCGGCTCCACCTTCAACTTGATTTCCTGTAAATCGATAATCAAAACGAACTTTATAATACGTAAACGGCTTTTTATAATATAAGTGCCCGAAAGCATTTTCGAAAGTTTCATAAGCATCATAATTAACCCTTATCATGCTATCCTTAACCTGAAAAGTGTTTTTATAGTTCTCACCAACTTCATGACCAGCGATTTTAATATCCCAATCGTTTAAATCTTTGCCATTGAACAGGGATATCCACTCTTCAGAATCTGCATCCATTTTTGCTTCCTTTTCAGAAGTTTTACAACCAAAACAAAGGATAACAATAACGGTACTTAAAATTAATTTTTTCATAATACTATTTTATTTGAGCCTTACATTCACTATTCCTATACCATGAGATTGATTAGTTTCTTGTTCAGTCAATTCTGACCCAATTGAAATCTGAAGGCTTTCAACCTTATGAATATCAAAAGTAGAAGTGTTATTGTGTTCGAAAAAATAGGGCAAAAAGCTAGGGTACGGTCTTGGTAACGTTACTGTTTTAACTAGTTTTAAATCACTAATCCTAAGGCTATAATCCTTCAACTCTGAGCCAATTTCAATGACGCTGCCAAAAGAAGAACCATCTTCTAAAACAAAAGCAATTTGAAGTTTACAAGGTTTATTGGTTAAGGACCTTCCTTTAAAAACCAATTGTTGTTTTGAGTTTAAACTCTCTCTTCTCTCCTTTATCTCATCAATTACAAAATGCTTAAAGCTATAATCATAAATTGGCTCGGCATTTAAATTCTCGTTATCAGGGTAAAACAATTTATCTAAATGCATTTGATATTCTGCTTCATTGCTTTTTTTAGTTGGAATTAACTTGAATGTAGGTCGCCATTCTCTTATCAAATGTTCTGAATCTTGCATAGCATTAAACAACAGTATTGGGTTCTCTTTGGGAATTACTGCAACTGTGTAAGGTGTACGGTCATAAAAATCCCAATCATATAGATTCCCTTTTTTACCTGACGGAAAAGTCATTTCACTATCATCTGGTAATTTGACCAAAATGTTATAATTAATGAATCCTTCAATTGCATATTCAGCGGGGATGGTAGCCTCATAATTGTAACTACCAACGGGCTCAAAACTTAAGTTGAAATATTTCCGGTCACTGTTGTAGCCTGTGACCGTAATTTCCTTTGGTTGCTCTGGCCCTATAAATTGAACATTTAGTTTTAATTCGGAATCTGTATTAGCAGTATTAGCAGCTTCATGTTGAAACCAAGGTTGATTAACAGTTGATTCTGGTGCATAAAAATCACTTAAGATATTGGTTTTGAAAGCATCAGTTGATGACCAATTTTTAGAAGTTCCTTGTTTACTAATGACATAGGTTCCTGGTCGTATTTCGAATGATTTATCGGTTACTTTTGGTGAAAAAGAATTGCCTTGATTGATGGCTTCAATGCTAAAATTAGCACCCAAGTTGTTGAGATCAATACTCATTTGATGCGTTTCCCACTTAATTACGCCAACTGTTTTATTGAGGCTGTTTCGACCAAAAGGGTTATCAACCCAAACGGCATCTGGCATAACCTCCAAACGCCAAACACCTTCTTCAATTTTGTCTAAAAAATAGGCTCCCAAACCATCGTAACGTACCACAGAAGAATTTCCAAATCCAGCTATTTCTTTTAGGTCTGATACATTTTTAGGTGCTGAACTTGTGCTGTTGGTATAAAAGAATTTTTCTTCAGAATTAAATTCTGCCAAATCAGATTTGTAGTCAACAGTGAAATCACCAAAACTGGTATTTTGAGGGTAGGTGCCAAATTTGGAATTCATGGGGATTTCATGAAATACTTCAGTACAAATTTTTAGGCTCAATGCCTTTTGTGGCGTGTAATTCAAGTTCATATAATGTGTATTATACTCGGTGTTAAAAGGTGCAATAAAAGTTGGATCGTATGCAAAATGTGTCCCAATTTGAATTCCAGCAGTTCTAAAGCTTCGCGCCATAGCTGGGTAGATATAAGAACGACCTACATCGGCTGCATCAAATTCATAAACAAGCTTTGCGCCCTTATACTTTTTAAATACCGATTCAAAAGGCATATTGTAATCATTTACATTTGGCAGCAGATTTCCAGACAATTCCTTGCCATAACCCAATCCTGTTGGATACCACTGGAATGTTCCTCCTTGAACATTGCCTTTAAAATAATCCTCCATAAACTGCACCGCATGACTCATATTATAAAAAACAGGTTTTTTGGTTCCTGACTTTCGCATCGCATCAACCATGCCTTTAACAAATTTGGTGACCGTTTTGCCATCGCCTCTGTGATGTGGCTCGTTACTCACCTCAAAAGCAATAATATTTGGTTCATCTTTATAAGCAATCCCTGTATAAGGATTCACATGATTTAAAAATTGTTCGAGATAATTGTGTTGCGCTTTAATAGCTTCAGGATTAGTCAAACACTCATTTTTACCATATTTATGCGAAAAACCAGGACTATCGGTATCAGGCTCTGGCCAACCGTTACCCCAAAAAGCTATAGGTGTGATAACATAATTTATATGATGCTTTTTCAGTTTATGAAGAAGGTAATCGAAAGCGTCTAGATGTTTGTTTTCTAGTAAATTCCCTAAGGTGTCACTAATTTCGGTATCCCAAACATGCAAGCGATACAGATCAAAGCCAAGCCTAGTGAAGTGGTAAATATCATTGTCGATAGCTTGTTTAACATCAATTCCTAATTGCTCGGCTGAACGATAAGCATGTGCAAAGGGTACGGAATAATTTACTCCAAATCCTTTAACTTCTTCTTTTGTGTTTTTCCATAACATAACGCCATTTTTATCAACAATAACATCTCCTTTGGATTTTTGAGCGTAAAGTGTTAAACTGCCAAAGCAGATCATTATGGGTAAACACACATTTTTTAGTAAATAATTCATTTTACCTTTAGTTTTTAAATTGAATTAGACAAGTTTCTTAAAGTTTTTGCCGCACTTTCTGGTGTTATATCTCGTTGCGGACTCGCAAATAGTTCATAGCCCACCATGAACTTCTTAACTGTAGCACTTCGTAATAACGGCGGATAAAAACTCATGTGCCAATGCCAATGTTCATTTGTTTGTCCGTTAGTAGGTGCTTGATGAATTCCACTTGAATACGGAAATGAGGTGTTAAACAATTTGTCATACACTTTGGTCAACACAGAAATAGCTTCAGCAAATAAAACGGTATCTTCATTAGGAATAATTGAAATGTCCTTTTGCGGTGTTTTAGGAACTATCATTGCTTCGAAGGGCCAAATCGCCCAAAACGGTGTTAAGACCACAAAGGATCTATTCTCAAAAATAATACGCTCATTGAGTTTTAACTCTTGGGCTATATAATCTTTTAATAAAGTAGTTTGATGCTTTTTAAAATAGGCTAATTGCTGTTTGTCTTTTTTATCGACTTCATTTGGAAGTGAAGATTGACTCCAAATTTGACCATGTGGATGTGGATTACTACAACCCATGATGCTCCCTTTGTTCTCAAAAATTTGAACATAATTAATATGATTCAATCTCCCCAATGACACAAATTCTCGCTGCCAAGCATGAACAACTTTTTGAATGTCTTTTGATGTCATCTGTGCCAAACTTTTAGAATGGTCTGGACTAAAACAAATCACTTTACAAAGACCTTGTTCACTTTCTGCCTTTATTAATCCATTATCAATACTAAACGATTCAAATCCGTCCTGAAGCGCAGAAAAATCATTTGCAAAAACAAAGACATCTTTATAATCTGGGTTCACTTCACCATTGGCCCTTACATTTCCAGAGCACAAATAACATTTAGGATCGTGTGCTGGACGCTCGTCTTGAGCCTGTTCTTCTTCTTGGCCTTGCCACGGACGTTTGGCACGATGTGGTGACACCAACACCCATTCTCCTGTAAGGCTGTTATAACGTTTATGTGAATAATTTTGAATATTGGCAGTCATATTAATCTAAATTAAATGCGTTCCTTGTGATAGCTTTACAAAATAAAATGAACAATGATGGTTAAAGGCTTCTAAATAAGCTCTTGAAATATCTCGAGTAAATTGTTCTAAAGCGTCCTTTTTAATTAAATTGATGGTACAGCCCCCAAATCCACCACCCATCATTCTGGCTCCAATAATTTGTGGATTTTCTTTTGCTTTATTCACTAAAAAATCAAGTTCGTCACAACTAATTTTAAATTGATGCTGTGCACCACTATGCGCTGCAAATAGTAATTCTCCTAATTCTTCCAGATTATTTTCTCGTATCAATTGTGCGGCTTTTTGAACACGATTATTCTCTTGAATTATATATAAGGCCTTTTGATAGTCGGCTTCACTTAAATTCTCTTTTATTTTGTGTAGGTCGGCTTCAGTAGCATCACGTAATGCTTGGACCTGTAATAACGACGCTACTTTTTCACAAACTTGTCTTCGTTCATTATATGCAGCATCTACAAGGCTATGACTTACATTGGTGTTGATTAAAAGCAGTTCATACGATTTAAAATCGATATGCACTGGAGTTGCCTCTTGGGTTCTACAGTCTAAAAGCAAGGCATGATTTTCTACACCAAACATGCTGGTATATTGGTCCATAATACCACAACGTACCCCAACATAATTATGCTCGGCTTGCTGAGAAATCAAGGTCATTTCGGTTTTCGTCAATCCTAAATCAAATAATTCATTAAAGCCAAAAACAACACTGTTCTCAAGAGCGGCAGAAGACGACAGCCCTGCACCATTTGGTATATCACCTCCAAAAACGAGATTAAAAGGAGCTATCTCTAGTCCTCTTTTTTTAATTTCGCCTACTACCCCTATAATATAATTTCGCCAATTGCCATTTGGGATAGCACTAACTTTATCTATATGAAACTGGTAAGATTCATTAAGATCTAAAGCTAAAATGGTACAGGTTTGAGTATCACTTTTACTTATGGCTGCGACAATGCCTTTATCAATGGCAGCTGGCAATACAAAGCCCTCATTATAATCGGTATGTTCTCCAATAATGTTGATCCGGCCAGGAGCAAATACTACAATAGGCTGTTCATTAAAATTTAATTGAAAAGCAGCTTTTATATTTTGAATGAGTTCAAAGTTCATTATAACTAATCTATCTTAATTTTCCAGTTAAGGCTAAAGGTTTCATTTGGCTGCAATTGCAGTAATCCTATTTTAGAATTAAAGCTATTGGCAGGTGCTGTTTGGGGCTCAATGGCAATTGATTTTCTGTTATTTGGCGTATAAAGCTGAAGGTAATTCTCTTCAGAAGTACTGCTTAATTCCATTGTATAATCTGGCGTTTCCAATTTTACTTTATTAGAATTCAAAACAAAGCAGTCATCAAAACATTTATCTTTTATTTGGATTGGGTGTTGAATAGCAATGTTCTCTTCAGAAATCGGAATCATATTTTCATTAACAACTAGTTTTTTATGGCTTAAAAAAGACAAGTAGCTATTGAATATATTACTTGTATTAAAGTAAGGATGCCAACCTAAACTGAATGGAAATACATTTTCATCTGTATTTAGAATATCTACTTGAAGCTCAAGTGTTGAATTGGTTAGTCTATAAGTTAAAGATATCTCGAAGGTAAAGGGGAAACCCTTGTTTCTGTTTATTTCAATATAAGAAATACTAACCGATGCCGAAGTTGATGTACTATCCTTGCTGACTAATTCAAAAGTTTTATTATAAACCAAACCATGTAAGGCATTATTTAAGACTTTTTCATTGATATCCAACTCATAATTGTTACTGTCAAAACTGTAACGTCCTTGTTCTATTCTGTTAACAAAAGGAAATAAAACAGCTGAAGCATACGACTCTGGATAGGGCAGCACATGATTGCTCGAAATAAGAGATTTTTTATCCAGTCTCAATTCTTGCAAGCTGCCTCCCAATTGTAGATCAATTTTGGCAAAACAGGAATTGCTGGAATTAAACAACTCAATAAATTGTGTGTTTTGATCTTTATTCCTCTTTTTATTGATAGTAAACATTTACAATGAGTTTCTAATAATTAAACTGTTTGGGTTTTCAATTTGAAGATATTCTCTATTACGAATCATTTCAGCCAATCGTTTCCCCATTTGTTTAAAATCGGTTGAAATAGTAGTGATGCCACCTTCAACAATCTCTTTTAACAAGGTCTCATTATAGGAAATGATGCCTATATCTTTTCCTAGTTGAAAGTTTTTATCCTTAATCATCTTAATCAGTGTAATCAAATTTTGATCATCGAGCACCAAATACATTTCACCCCTATTTAAAGTTCTATTTTCTAAAGAGCTGATTATTTCATGTTGAAAATCAGTATTTTTTCTAAATTTTTGAAAGCCATTCAACATACCTATTGGTTGTTTTTTTTCTGGAAATAACAATACTACTTTTTGGTATTTATTAAGAAGAACTGTTGCCTTTTTGAGGCTGCTGTAAATGTCATCTTCAAAATTTTGATAAATAGCAGGATATTGATTTAGTTCATCATTGGTTTGATCTAGAATATACACTTTATCCCTTGGCAACTTTTCAATGATTTGAGCAGTGTTTTTTAGATTGGCCGGCATAATTACATAGTAATTATATGCACCCGCATTATCATTGATAAGTTTGGAAAACATATCGTAATTAAAGTGATGGAAATAAATATCAACCTGAAATTGGTCGTCCAAACTATTTAAGAATGAATTAAATAAATCTTCTTTAAAGGCATTTAATTCATCAAAAAGTAAAAATATGTTTTGATGAATTTTAACATCGTCGCTTTTAATATAATAGCCTTTACCTACAACAGATTCTACAATTCCTCGAGCTTTCAACTCATTAAAAGCCATGATAACAGTGTCTCTAGATAAAGAAAATTTAGACTTTATAGCATTCAAGCTTGGTAACAGGTCGCCCTTTTTCAACTCACCCGAAACTAAGGCATCTTCAATAGACGAGACGATTTGTTTATACTTAGGAATACCCAACTCCTTTTTAACTGATATCAAACTCATACGACAAATATATATAAAAACTGGTAGGTACTGGTAGGTTTTTTAAAAAATTTACAAAAACTTCGAGTTTTAATGACTATTTAAAAGAAGTAATGTTTAAATAGAAAAAGCCTTTCAGAAATGAAAGGCTTTTCGTTATGTACAGGCGGGGAGACTCGAACTCCCACACCTCGCGGCACTAGATCCTAAGTCTAGCGTGTCTACCAATTCCACCACGCCTGCAAAAGGACTGCAAATATAAAAATTTGTTTCAATATACAAACGCATCACTAAATAAAAAAGTTGTATCCAATTTTGTACTTTTGGCTGAAATTCAAAATAAAATTATGCAAAACATACAGTCTTACATTCAAACTCATAAGGAGCGTTTTTTAAATGAACTCGTTGAGTTATTAAAAATTCCTTCGATTAGCGCTGATTCGGCATTTAAAAATGATGTTATAAAAACTGCTGATCAGGTAAAAATGAGATTAGAAAAAGCAGGCTGTGATATGGTTGAAATTTGTAAAACCGATGGGCATCCCATTGTTTATGGCGAAAAATTGATAGATGCTAGTTTACCTACAGTTTTAGTTTATGGCCATTATGATGTACAGCCACCAGACCCTTTAGATTTGTGGACATCACCACCATTTGAGCCTGTTATAAAATCTACTGAAATTCATCCAGAGGGAGCAATATTTGCACGAGGGGCCTGTGACGATAAAGGTCAAATGTATATGCATGTTAAAGCTTTAGAATTCATGACCTCAACTAACCAATTGCCTTGCAATGTGAAGTTTATGATTGAAGGGGAAGAAGAAGTGGGCAGTGTTAACCTTTCCAAATTTGTTAAGGCAAATCAAGAAAAGTTAAAGAATGATGTTATACTCATTTCTGATACTGGAATGATTTCAAAAGACACACCCTCTATTACCACCGGACTTCGCGGTTTAAGTTATGTTGAAGTAGAAGTGACTGGACCTAATAGAGATTTGCATTCAGGACTTTACGGCGGCGCTGTTGCTAATCCTATAAATATATTGGCCAAAATGATTGCCTCGCTTCACGATAAGAACAACCACATTACCATCCCTGGCTTTTATGACAAAGTTGAACAACTTTCGGATGAAGAACGTAAGCAAATGGCAAAGGCTCCATTTTCATTGGAAAATTATAAAGCCTCAATAGCTATTAATGATGTTCACGGAGAAAAAGGTTATTCTACTAACGAGAGAAACTCTATACGACCTACCTTAGATGTTAATGGCATTTGGGGTGGTTATACCGGCGAAGGTGCCAAAACCGTAATTGCTAGTAAAGCTTTTGCTAAAATATCTATGCGTTTAGTGCCACATCAGGATTGGGAAGAGATCACTCAATTATTTAAAGTTCATTTTGAAAGTATAGCACCTAAAGGCGTTAAAGTTAAGGTCAAGCCTCATCATGGTGGGCAGGGTTACGTCACTCCAATCGATAGTATCGGATATCAAGCGGCTTCTAAAGCTTATGAGGATTCCTTTGGAACAACTCCTATTCCGCAACGCAGCGGAGGCAGTATACCAATAGTTTCGCTTTTTGAAGAAGAATTAAAAAGCAAGACTATTTTAATGGGCTTTGGATTAAATAGTGATGCTATACATTCGCCTAATGAACATTTCGGAATTTGGAATTATTTAAAAGGCATTGAGACGATCCCATTATTTTATAAATATTTTACAGAATTAAGCCGCTAACTACCTAGTTTGAATACAACAAACTAATCGCCTTATTCTGGACATACATGAAAAACGAACACCTAAAACAACTATTCGCGCTTAATTTAGCCACACTTTTCATTAGCACCTCTGGGGCTTTAGGTAAGTTTATTGACATGCCCACTCCAGTTATTATTTGGTGGCGTTCAGCTTTGGCCGTTTTATTTTTATTTGCCTTTTGTAAATACCAACGCATTAGTTTAAAAATCAAATCCAGAAAGGATACCATCACCTTTATTATTAGCTCTTTATTTTTGGGAGCTCATTGGGTCACCTATTTTTACGCATTAAAATTATCGAATGTAGCATTAGGGATGCTATCCCTTTTCACCTTTCCTATTATTACGGCATTATTAGAGCCATTTTTTGTAAAAATTAAATTCGACCCTGTTCATATCGTTTTGGGAATGATGGTACTGTTAGGCGTTTATATTTTAGCTCCCGAATTTGATTTAGAAAACAACCACTTTATTGGTATTTTATTAGGATTACTTTCGGCTATATTTTATTCCATTAGAACACTCATTTTAAAACTGCATGTCGCTAATTATAACGGTACGACCTTGATGTTTTATCAAGTATTTATATTGAGTATTGTTTTAGTTCCAGTTATGTTTTTCATGGAGACTTCAAATATAGAAACACAGTATCCATATATTCTTCTACTAGCTCTATTAACCACAGCTATAGGCCATTCGTTGTTTATTAAAAGCCTAAAATACTTTGAAGTAAGCACAGCGAGTATCATAGGGAGTATGCAACCTATTTATGGAATTATTATTGCCTATATTTTCTTAAATGAAATTCCATCTGCCAATACGTTTTTAGGTGGAAGCCTCATTTTGTGTACGGTTGTTATTGAGAGTATTCGTTCGAGAAAAAGAAGAATTTAACTTCCTTATAAAACATTTTTATGCTCTACAGTTGTAGAATTAAAATATTTATTCTACATTTGTAGAGTTAACTCTAATATTGTAGAACAATGCAGCTTACAAAAACCGAAGAAGAGGTTATGAACCATCTCTGGAAGCTTGAAAAGGCCTTCATGAAAGATTTGTTAGACGCTTATCCCGAACCAAAACCGGCCACCACCACTCTTGCAACCTTATTGAAACGGATGACAGATAAAGGTTTTATAGCCTATAACCTTTATGGCAATGCTCGAGAATATTTTCCTTTAGTAAAAAAGAAAGATTACTTTTCTAAACATGTCAACGGTCTGATTAAAAACTTTTTTAATGACAGTGCATCACAATTTGCTTCTTTCTTTACAAAAGAAACAGATTTGACAAAGGAGGAATTAGAAGCTTTAAAAGCCATTATTGATAATGAAATTAAAAATAAATAGTTATGGTTATTTATCTCCTTAAATCCAGTGCCTGTCTAGCCATTTTTATGCTATTTTATACTTTGTTTTTAGAAAACGAAAGCATACACCGTTTTAAGCGCTTTTATTTATTGGCTGCACTTGTATTGGCACTAAGTATTCCGTCAATAACAATTTATTATGAGGTACCCGCTTCAACTTCTGCAAATCTTAATTACAACAATACTATTTCTTCTTTGAATGAAAATAGCAACGCTCAAACCATCATTAATTGGCCTATTTTACTTTGGACAATCTATAGTATGGGAGCAGTCCTTTTTAGTATAAAATTTATATACAACCTGTTTACAATTGCTAAAACCATACAGCAAAATCCGAAATACAAATCACATCCATTTATTAATGTATTATTAGAACACTTAAAAACCCCACATACCTTTTTCAATTATATCTTTTTAAACAAACACCTTCACGACACGAAGCAAATTCCAAACGAAGTGTTAATTCATGAGCAAGCTCATGCCAATCAAAAGCATAGCCTAGATATTTTATTTATTGAAATAGCATGCGTGCTATTTTGGTTTAATCCTTTAGTGTACCTGTTAAAAAAACAGATTAAACTCAATCATGAATTTTTAGCCGACCAGGCCGTACTTAAAAAAGGCGCAAGCCCATCTAGTTATCAACAATTATTATTAACGTTCTCATCAAACGTCCAAACACCTCATATGGCACATGCCATTAATTATTCATCAATCAAAAAACGATTCACAGTCATGAAAACAAAAACCACAAAACAACGTATGTATTCCAAAGGAGTCCTACTATTACCATTATTAGCCATTACTTTAGTCAGCTTTAGTAATCACAAAGAAATTACAAAGAATGATCTTTCGAAATCTCCTAATATGGAGCCCTCTGTTTCTATAGCTACTGTTATAGAAGACTTAAACACTTCATTAGAATTAAATATGCTCTCCCAAGACCTAAAAGCAAGTCCAAAAGAAGTTGAAGAATACAATACACTAGCAAGGCATTATAACAATATGCCTAAAGACCGTATGCAGATTAAGAAAAAAGATGTCGAAAGAATAGAATATTTATATGGCATTATGAGCAAAGAACAAAAAGCAACTGCCGAGCCATTTCCTAGTATTAAAATACCACCGCCGCCACCGCCTGCTCCAAAAGCCACGGAGTCAGGAAAAGTTTTTAAAGGTGAAAAAACGCCACCACCACCACCTATTCCTGATGATGCAAGCTCCGCAGACAAAGAAAAAATGCAACGTACAGTTGATCACTTCAATAACACAACACCACCACCGCCACCACCACCAATATCGGCATTGGAGCACGTGAAGGCCATGTCTAAAAAGGATGCCTTGTTTTATTTTAAAGGAAAATCGATTACTGCTGACGAAGCTATAAACTTAATAAGCAACAATGACAATCTTAATATTGAAACAAAACGCCCTCATTCGGTGAAGCCCAAAGTATTTATTTCAGCACAATCCATTGAGATAAAAGATTAAGAACATTTTATATAATTCAAATAAAGCCCCGATTTTCGGGGCTTTTATGTAACAATTAAATAACTTTTACGTTCTAATACTTTATCAACCAAAAAATCGAATGCGTTATGTTAAAACAATTCTTCATCATTTGTTCCGGTTCTGATACCGATCTTTTAGATAATTGCTCTATAGGAGAACAAAACAAATATGCCGGTATTGGTGCTACGGTGTTTTTTACTGCTGTAATGGCCTTTATCGCTGCAAGTTATGCACTTTATACTGTATTTGATAATTACATTACGGCTATAGCCTTTGGGTTTATTTGGGGATTACTCATTTTTAATCTAGATAGGTTTATTGTATCAACCATAAAAAAACGCAATAATGTCATGGATGAATTGATTCAAGCATCTCCAAGGATACTTCTTGCCATCATAATTGCTATCGTAATCTCAAAACCATTAGAGTTAAAAATCTTTGAAAAGGAAATCAATCAAGTATTACTCGAACAAAAAAATGAGCTAACACTGGCTAATCAAAACCAAATTGCTGAACAATTTAATCCTTCCGTTACTGCATTAGAAAATGACATCACTTTTTTACAAAATGAAATCTCAACCAAAGAAGCTGAAGTTAATGCGCTATATGACACCTACATTTCTGAAGCTGAAGGGACAGCAGGCACCAAGTTATTAGGAAAAGGTCCAGTTTACCAAGAAAAACGCGAAAAACATGATGCTGCTCTTGCCGAATTACAGCAATTAAAAATAGATAACAAAGTCAAGATAGAAGCTAATGAAGCGCAGATTGCCCAATTAAAAACGGATTACGATTCTAAAGTTGCATCGACCCAACCCATTATTGATGGATTTGACGGACTAATGGCTCGTGTAAACGCCTTGGGTGAATTACCTTGGCTACCCTCCTTTTTTATATTCTTGTTGTTTTTGGCCATTGAAACGTCCCCAATTTTCGCAAAACTGCTCTCTCCTAAAGGTGAATATGATCATAAACTTGAAGATGCCGAAACGGCTGTTAAAACTTGGGTCGAGCAAAAGGTCAATGAACGCAATATTTTATTGAAAACCGATATGGCACTCAATAACAAAATCTACAATGACATTGCTGAAGAAGATGAGTTATACACCTATAAGCGCAAAAAAGCTCGTGAGCTCATGCAGCTACAGGCCGATGCCTTTTTTAAGCATCAAAAAAATGCGCTATAAAAAAAAGAGCTCAAAGATTGGAACTTCGAACTCTTTTAACACTGATAAAATCACTAACTAACTAACTCAAAAAAAATTTTATCATTTCAATTTAATTATATCTATTCTGTAATGATTTGCGGAGTGTTGTTAATTTTTAACTTCTTCAAGCTTCGACATTTACAGATACACTCATTTTTAAGATATAATAAATAATTTTCGCTATTACTATACCACAATATTAAAGCATAAAGTTCTTTCTATAATTTAAATTAGATATTGTTCTACTTTGTAAAGACCAGAAACACATATCTATAGACGAACGGTTTTTAAAGTTTTTCAACCATCATGTTTTCATTTCATTACAAACCTGAAATCATTCCTTGAAACATAGCTTATCAAATAGTAGGGAAGAATTATAAACAGAAAAAACTCACCTTAATGAGGGAATAAGATGAGTTTTATAAATTGCATGGTCCACTAAATCTTAACCGCTTATTCTTTAATTTGAACCTTAATGCTTTATTTATGATGTAAATATAGTTGACATACTAGCCTCATTAAATATTATTTAGACCAATGCCGCATAAGTGTAGACGAACCAACCTTATATTGAGATAAATTGTAGCCTACCTAATTGGAAACTATTTCGCTTAAGATTTAAAGGGTACTCGTTTTCAATTTCCACCTATTATCAATAAATACATTAAATATTTCCAACCACCTACAGTAAAGGTCTCCTCATCGAATATTGATAATTTCAGTGAAGTTTAAGCATATTTTAGTAAAATAAATACCTACTATGTTATGAAAACTAAAGCCTTTATTACTGCCATTTTTTTAATTGGATTCTTATCACAATCCTGTTCAAAAGATTCCACCCCATCGATAGACAAGGAAGTTAATAGTGTTCTACTTCTTGATGATATTAAATCTATAGAAATAGAAATACTTGAATTAATTAATTCACATAGAATTACAAAAAATCTTGAAGCTCTTCAAGTAGATGAACTTATCAGAACACAGACAAATAATCATACAAATTATATGATTAAACAACAAAGTGCATCTCATGACTATTTTTTCCAAAGAAAAGAATTTCTTGAAACGTATGCGGAGGCTATACAAGTATCTGAAAACGTTGCTGCTGGGTATACCAACGCGCAAAGTGTTGTTAGAGCTTGGCTTAATAGCCCTTCTCATAAATCGAATATTGAAGATGATCACTCACATTTTAATGTTTCTGCAAATAAAGACAGTGAAGGCAAATGGTATTTTACAAACATATTTATAAAAGCTAATTAATAACAAAATTTATTAGTTACAATCCCTTATATTTAAATATCTCCAGAAAAATGGACTTTTATTTTAAAGTCCATTTTTTTATGCTATTATGGTTAGTTTTATAATTAAACAACTTAGCAGTCATTAACTCACATCTTCATATGTATTTATACGTCAAATTCATAAAACAATATCTTGGTTTTTTTTAAGTTTGTAATATCCTTCGGTTCATTATAAATTATAGTTAAGCTTAATTGTCTAGAATTTTAAAGAAGGATAATTGCTCTAGCTATTATGGATTCACTAACACACTATTAAACATCTTCTTGATTAGTTTAAGCTCGTTAAGGGCCAGTTTTACCCAATAGATATGATTATCTAAGCTAATGCCATTTAGCTGCTTATTATGACAGATTTCAACACATCCCAGTTACAACGCTTGTAAAACCAATCCAATATAAAATACCATCATTTTAAAGTAAAAGAAATAATATGTCAAACAACATATAAAGAGAAAGCCCATCCTTTTTTTAAAAAGACGGGCTTAAACCTTCATAACATTAGGTCAAGTAGGTATTATTTTTTATAGGGACAAAAAAAGTATTTACGTGCTGTTAATTATATATCAAATATACCTCCATAACTTTGATATCAATTGGCTTTTTAGTTAAGATAAGCCTTTATATAGATGGATGTACAAATTGTTAAGATAAGCTGAATTAAACGAGCTTGCCCTTACTAACTAAAAGGCTCTGCTGTTATGGTATATACTACTTGAAACAAATTAGATCCCGAAGGTGTGAACACGTTAGGTGTAGCCCTGAACTCAATGGGGATATTTTCTCTACATCCTTTAAATTGAAAAACTTTAATTGCTTGAGTAGCATCATTTGGAATCGTAATAAATCCATCAATATCAGCACCTGCAGTTTCTGCAGTCAAATCTCTTTGTCCAAAATACTGACTAGCCGGAGGTAATGTATCGTAATTACTAACAAGAGGAAATCGGTCTCCACTATTATCATAAGTTTTAGCCTTAATCACAGCTCCTGTTGGTGCATTAACTGTATGTAAAAACACTTTGTATAAATATACCGTTTCACAATTTTCTTCAGCAGAAGTAGACAATCCGGTTATTGGGTCTATTGTAGAATTTAATATAAAACTTAACAGTGGTTCAGTATCACTTGGAATGATTTCGGCATCATCTAATCCTGCTTCCATTACTGCAACAATCTGTGAGAAATTAGGAGCTCCATTTAAAGTCAAGGTGCCATCTTGTACCTGTGAATGAGCAAATGTTGCACATGTTATTACTAAAATGATAAAATATATATTTTTCATAATGTCAAATTTTCAGTATTTCATAAATAATATTTAGTCCAGGGGGCAATTCTTCCGAACCATTATTAGTATAGTTGTATTCTATTCTATAACCATTAGTAACTCCATCATCAGTATATCCAGCACCAAAACTTTTAACAATTCGTTTGTTTACGGAAGTGATTTCAAAGTTATTATTAACGCCTCTATCAATAAAATTACCACCAACACCCACCTCAACTACTTTTATACTTAAAGTAATTCCGGTTGGCAAGGGTTCACTTAATCTAACATAAATTTCGGATTGATCTGAGGGGTTAATTGGCCTATAAGTATAGTTTAGCCAAATATCAGGTATAAAGTTTGAGGTGCCACTTGCTAAAATTGGAAGCCCCGCTTCTAATAAAGTATCACCTCCATCAGCTATTACAGCTTGACCCTCTGGGGAGACATCAACAAGTGATACTGCATTTACATATAAGGTCACATCAGAGGTTTCTTGCCCTCCACCAATTATAAAACTATTTACATCTGAACCATTTACTGTTTCTTGAGCACTCGTGAGTGCTGTAGCTACAATAAATAATACTAAAAAAATAGGGTGCATACATTTACTCATTATAGCCGACTTTTAAATTATTATTTTTGAACTTAATTATTCGTTCTTTTCCTTTTACTGTAATTCTCATACTGGTTTTAACAGCTTCTTTAATCTCTATTTTAGTTTGTTTAACAGCATTAAGAAGTTCAGAATTATTTTTAAATCTTAATATTGTTAAAGTATAGTTACCTGGTACTATATTTTTATATTTAAACACGCCTTCATTATTAGATTCAACGTAGTAAGTAAACTGTTCATTACTCAACTTCAAGTAGGCTCCTAAATTAGTCTCAATGGCTTTATCTTTATTCTGAAGAACTAAAGTACCAAACAAATTACCAGACTTCACAAGCTGTATGTCTATTTCGGTTTTTTGATTTTTCTCTACTTTAACTTCGATAGGGTTTTTTTGAGTACACATTACATCAAGAGGCAAGGTGCTTTCATCTAGGTATATATAGTTAATTCCAAGCTCTAAATTGTTCATTTCAAATCTTCCATATTCATCTGTGACTATAGTTTTACCTGCAGTATAAAACTTAACTCCTTTAACATCTACACCTTTTGTACGAGTAAATACTTGGCCTGATATTCCTCCTTGATCGAACAATCGTTTCACTCCAACTCCAAAAGTATAAGTGTATTTAGCATATGCAAACAATTCTTTTTTGTCAAAAATTAAAGGGTTTTCAAAATAATTAGCTCTAATTTCTAATCGATGATTCTTATTGATTTGAGACCTTAAATTAAAATTAATGTACTCTCGTTGTATATAACTGTCTTCAGGACTAAATCCACTATTGTAATTTAAGTTAATACTTAATCGACGCATAGCATTATAGTTTAGACCAATATTATATCTAAAAAAGTTTTGGCTCAATTCTGACAATCCGTATCGATTAGTATAAATATGATTTAACCCTCCTCTAATATTTAAATTATTGATTAAACTATAAGAGACATTTAAATGGTGAGAATAGGTGTTTCTATAATTAGAATTTTCAATTAATAGGTTCTGTGTTTTTGCAAAACGACCTCCAAAGCTACCTGTAAACTTTTTATCGTTGTAGTTAAATCTATAATTCACACCATACTCATTATAATGATAATTACTAGGTTCGAGCTGATCTTCTCTTATACGCTTATCAAATCTAAAATTCACATAATGCTTATTACTAAATCTATACCCAAGCGTTGCAAAATAGGCTTCATAATAGGGTTCAGCATCATATAGTAAGGGATCAAGCCTTCTATGTACTCTTGAAGTAGCATGTCCTAAACCTATGTTTAATCCATCCTTGTAATAGTTGAGATTATTAGTTAATTGCAAGCTATTGGATATTATTCCTAAATAATTTTTTCCTGCCCATATCAATGCACTAGAGAAAGATATATTTTTAAAACTTTGAATAAAATTAATATCTGTGGCAAAATCTAGTACACTATTACTGTAACTGGCAGACAGTTCTGCTTCTACTCGTGTGTTTTTATTAAGGTAATCATAGTCTACGGTTAGCATTTGTCCTCTACCATCTCTATTGAAAAAATTGGTGTAATTGTATGTATTACCATGAGAACGCTCAAATGTTATTCCTACCTGTAAAGAATCTGAATATCGATATTGAGCTCTTACACCGTACCAAGGATTTTTATTAAAATTAAATAATCTGGGACGACTATAAAATGCAGACAGGGTCCAATTATTAATATTGTGATCTAATTTAAAACCCATTCCATAACGAGAACCAAATCCTAACCTATTGATAATATATGAATGGTCTCCTAGATAAACTGTAGTTTTATTTTTACGGCTATAAATCAAACTATATTGATCCACCACACTAAAACGACGAATATTTTCTTTCTTAGGCACCCTAAGCGTAAAGTTTAGGTGATGTAATCTCTCGGTGTCCAAATATCCGTTTCCTCTTAATTCAGCAGACATAGTTGAATAGTGGTTATTTGGTCTATTATGACTGCTATATAAAACACTTGCGCTCAACGGATATCTAAAATAAGGATCTTTCTGTTTAATTTTAGTAGGAATTACTTCTACACTCTTTGAATTGTAATAAGTTCTTCCTGAAGCTATATTTTGAACATCTAAATTTGTACTTATTTTTCGATAAGCTCCTAAGTTAGGATTCGTTTTTTGTGATATATTGACAACCACCATTGAGTCTTTAGGTATAATTATTTTAGAATCCCCTTCAATTGTATTTCTAGAATTTAGAAATACTTCTTGAGCTACATTTCCTTTATTCCTAATCCCAAAACTTGTTTCAATTACTTCTCCAGCTTGAACTTGTTGCGGTACAACAATATTAAAGACCTCTAAATCATAATTGTTAGCAATATTTAATTTAAAATCTAAAGTTTTTAAAACCTTAGCATTACTTTTTATTAATATCGATGACATTGATACTCCAGAACTACTACGGTTAGGTATAAAAAAACTAACCATAACTATTTTTCGTTCTGCTTTTGCCAACTTATCTAACTTGCTTATTGAAATAACATCCCAATCTTCCGGCATGTTTACGTCCAAGCTAATTGGATTTATTGAATCGCCTTCATTTTTGACTTCAACTAAAAGGGTATAACTATTATTAGTTTTATAACTAGATTCCTGCTTGAGCACTCTAGCCTTTAAAGCTATAGTTTTCATAGAATAGTTTATAATTTCTTCATCTACCTCCTGTATTTGCTGCGTATTATTTTTAACACCATTTAACTTTAATTGATTTGAAGGTTTAGCTACATTTTCGCTTCGATCTTTGATTGTTTTTTTAGCATCAGTTACTGCAACCTTCTGCGTTTTAGTTAATGGTAAATTAACTATATTTTGCTGTGGTATTGTGCTGTTTTTTAATTGTCCACTCATATTTTTACTGTTCTTAATAGAACTTGTTTTGATGCTAGGGTTTAAACGTTTTGTATAACGCTTACTATGCGCACTAGGATCACTAAAAAGTGGTACAATTCTGGGCTCAAACGAGGCCACTTGAGCTACCTGCTTCTCTTTACCAACATTAACGGTGTCAATTCCTGCTTGTATTCGGGGTGTCGCTATTACAAAAGTCTTTTTGTTGTTATCAACACTATCTTTACTTACACCTAATTGGTCTATAGCCGTATTATAAGTCTTATAATTTTTCAGAGAACTCAACCTATTATTTTCAACTTTATCTTGAGCTTGAATTAACTTTAATTGTTCTACATTAGAATTAAACACTGTTTTTTGAGGAATACTTCTTTCTTGATAATACTTAATCGGCGCTTCAATAGATTGCTCATTCCTTTTTATAGGCTTTGTTTGCAAGAAAGTGATCGTATCTGTTTCTTTAGATTTAATATAATTTTGCACTAAATTGACTCTAGAATTAGCTGTGGAGGTCATTTGTTCTAGAACACCCTTAATTTTTAAGCTGTCAACTATACTAAATGGAGAATTGACTATTGTATGTACTGTATATGTATTCTTGGATTCCTTAATAGCTCTTAAACCACTATTGGTTAATATAGAAGCCATTAATATTTGCTCATTAGTTGAAGTATCTAATTTAGGTTGTTCCAATTTATCAACGTTATATGGACGGTGCTTTTTTTGAGAAGAAGAGTCTTTCCCTTTTATGTTTAAAGTATTCTTAACACCTAGCTGAATCTTAGCGCCATCGCCAATAACCAAATTGGAGTCAATACTTTTAGAAGGTATAACTTGAGCACCAAACGCATCATCACTTAATAAAATATTCTCATGGTTATCTTTGGCACATGCCATAGATAACAAGACGATGAAAGATAAATATAGTAGATGTTTGCTCATAGTTATTCTAAAAAATTAGAGGAGTAGATATTTTATTAGGGCTAGTATTAAAGATTACTTTATTGTTAAACTAATGTTGGTCCCAATGTACTCCTCATCTGAATCGGCTAAAACAATACATTGGTATTCGCCAACGGGAAGTCCAGATACGTCAATTGAAAAATCTCTACATACCTCTGGAAACACAATGGCCCTTTTTGTTTTAGTTCCTAATACTTTATTTCCATAAGCATCATAAACCTCTAATGAAAGCTTAACATTTTCAATAAATGGGCTCTCATTCAATATTTTCACATCTAATTGCTTTTTTTGATTAACTGGATTAAGTTTTAGGTTAATGCTTTTAAAATCTATAGCAACCTCGTTTTTATTATTTACATCAGTGAGTAGTCTAATTGCATATCTTATTTTTGTTCCTAGTGCAATATTATTTACTTTCTCTTCTCTTATTGGTTTTTCCAAGTCAACAATTAAAGTTGTCCAATACGATCCATTTAAGGTTTCATCGTTAGGAACAGTAATGCTGTATTTAAATGAATACTTTTGTTTGGGAGATAGTGTAACATCAGTAACAGAACTTTCGAACCAACTAGATGAAGAGTTTTTATGATCAATGTCATTTCCGATTACACGTTCTTGTTCACAGCTGTAAATTGCTTCACTCAAACTAAAAGTGACACGTTGTTGTTCATTTGAAGTGTTAGCTAATAATATATAACCTTCAAACGTTTGGCCTGCACTTCCAGAATACGAATGAGTTAAACCATTTAAAACAACAACATTGGCATGTAAAAAATTAATGCATGTTATAAAACTGATAATAGATATTGCTAATGATTTCATATTTGGATATTTGGTTATAATATTTTACTTAATTGTTTAACAAAGAAATATTGAAATAGTGAAGAATTAATTCTATTTCGTTCACTTGCGTTTAAGTGTCGTTCAGTAGTATTTTATTTACATTAAGTGTTTCTAGTATATCTAGAAGAAGTATATAGTAGATAAATGATTAAAAATATACAGTTAGATACCTGACACATAAATATTATACTTTGAGGTACTAAAAAAATAAAAGCCCATTAAAATGGGCTTATATTGGGGAAAAAAGAGAATAGGGATTAAATATCAGAAAGCGTATAAACAACTTGAGTTGAATAAGACCCAGCAATATAATTGCTAAAACTTCCAAACTGTTCAATTGTATACTTAAGTTTTACACCAAAAGCTTCATCTCCTGTATAAACACTTTCTATTTGTGTTACAATACTTTGAGCCGCTCCGGTTACAATATCATTTGCACCTAATTTTATAGGGTTAGCAGTATCTATTGTTCCTGGAGTACCATTATCAGCATTCTCCACATTAGATTCTTCTGGTGTAATTACAAGTTGTACACCGCCAGGAAACGATCCTCCACTAAAGCGCACAGAGATATTTCGGGTTGGTTCAGCAGCAGAAACAACACTAGTATAATTTAGCCACAAGTCAGTATAACTTAAAGCCGTAAAATCATAAAGACCAGCTTCGGCATTGGTGTTGATAGTTGTAGCATCTCCCATATCAAAAGCAATCACTCCAACATCAGCAGGTGTAGCTAAGCTCGCATCCCAGATGTCTAAAAGTGCAACTTCTTGAACTAACACTTGTAATTCATGTTGATCTACGTTGGTGTCATCGTTGTCTTGGGCCATTACATTTTGAGCAGTTAATGCTAAAAATGTCATAAAAAGTAGGTTAATTTTTTTCATAATTAAATGTTTAAATTGTTAATATTAATATAGAGCAAATGTAGGTTAAGGCTTAACTCTCACCTTTGTAATTTCGACGAATAAGCGTTAAGTGTAGGTGAATAAACACTTATTCCTTTTCAAAGTTTAGATCAGGTTAATTCGTCTTAAAAGTTCGGCCTTATTAAGCCTGCTAACAGGGATAGAATCATTATTGATTAATATGTTATTATTTTTAATATCAATGATTTTAGTAATATTTATAATATAAGATTGGTGAACTTTTAAAAATTTAAATTTTGGCAGTTTTACTAATATTTTACTTAATGAAGATTTAATTAGGTAGTTCTGATTATTCGTACAGATTTGTACTTTCTTATTTAAAGTTTTTATATAATCTATATCATTTACTTTAATCCTAACTAGCTTTTTATCAATATTTATATATAAATCATTAATTTTTTCTGTTTTTATGGGGGAAAGCTCTTTACATTTTTCAATTTTAAATGACCTATTAACTTTGTTAATAGAATTTATAAATCTTGGAAAAGAATAAGGTTTTCCTAAAAAATCAACTATACACTTATATTCATAAGCTTTAATAGCAAGGTTGTGATCAGAAGTGGTAAGTACAATTTTTGGGCGTTTAGATAGAGCATCCAAGAATTCGTATCCGGAGAGAACAGGCATGTGGATGTCTAAAAAAATTAAATCTATTTCATGCAAGTCCAAAAAGTTAAGGGCATCTCCAGCATTATCAAAAGTTTTTAGAACCTCTAGACCATTAATTTTTGTGCAATGGTTATATAGAATTTCTATGGCTGTAGCCTCATCATCAATAATAATACATTTCATAAGTAGGTTTTTTTTGATTAAATATCAAAATTAACCAGCAAAACATATTATGTTGTAGTTATTCGTTAGAGTACGGTTATAGTTAGACGAGCAGTTGATTTTTGAGCTAATTAATAAATTTTATTTTATTAAAATAGTTTAACATCAAAGCAAATTAAGTCTTCTCATGAGTTCAGGTCTATTTGATCGACTAACAGGAATTACATCTCTATCTATTAGTACACTATTGTCTTCAATGTCAATAATTTTACTTGTATTTATAACATAGGATCGGTGTACTTTTAAAAATTGATCATCTGGTAGTTTTTCAACAATTTTCTTAAGGGTGGAGTGTACAGTGTAATTCTTGGTTTCTGTTTTTAGCAAAATATAATCGCCTTTAGCTTCAACTAATTTGATGGTAGGGATATCAATTTTAATTAAACGCCTATCAATATTAACAAACAATTCTTTGTCTGTTGAACCAGTATTTGATGACGACGTACTTATAGAGTTTTCAGATTCTAAATTAAATGTTTCTGCTTTTTGTATGGCTTTAGTAAACCTAGATTGACTTAAAGGTTTTACTAAATAGTCAACAATACAATCGTATTCAAAAGCTTCAATTGCAAAGTTTTTATCTGAAGTTGTGAG
The DNA here is from genome assembly GCF_042654525.1 of Geojedonia litorea. Taxonomy (NCBI): domain Bacteria; kingdom Pseudomonadati; phylum Bacteroidota; class Flavobacteriia; order Flavobacteriales; family Flavobacteriaceae; genus Geojedonia; species Geojedonia litorea. The sequence continues at coordinate 1,154,231 of NZ_JBHSGP010000014.1, read as the reverse complement.
GATTATTCTAGGTGGATTTTTTAAAGTTTGTATAAAATCGAATCCTGTAAAATCAGGCATGTGAATATCTAGTAATATAAGATCAACTTCATTTTTATTTAAAAATTTCATTGCGTCAATGGCATTTGAAAATTCTTCAATAACATCCAAATTTTTAATATTTGAACTCAACTGGTGCAGAATTGTCCTAGCAGCCTCTTCATCATCTATAAATATACAAGTCATAAAAATTTGATTAAAGTTGATTTAAATATGTTGTTATAGTTTTAAGTATGTCCTCAAACTCATTTTTAAGTTCATCATTATTTTCTTTTAGATCGTTTTCGTACGCCACTGCAATGGCATAGCTTTTCTCAAGACCTAAAATATTAATTTTGTGCTTAAGCTTATGTACATTTTCGGCCACTTTTTGGTAATTTTTATCTTTCAAGTTTTTATAGTAAGTCTCTTTCTCAAATGGGAACTCTTTATCAATTACCGACAACAAACGATTTTCAAACTCTAAATCTCCTCCTGACAACTCTTTTATATATGTTAATTTAGGCGTTTCTCTCATGCTGATTTTTTTAGTTTAATAAAGAATGTTGTTCCTTGTTCAGGGGTGCTTTCTAACCAAATCTTCCCATCATAAAATTCCACTATTTTTTTTACAATTGCTAAACCAATCCCTGTTGAATTATCATTACTATCTAATTTGTTAAATATCTTAAACACTTTCTTAAAGTACTTATGATCAATGCCAATGCCGTTATCTTTAACAAAATACACATAATTATTGCCTTTTTCAAAATATCCAACATCAATTATTCCTTTAGGCTTATCGTTATACTTTATTGAATTACAAATCAAATTTTGAAATAGTTGTTGCACTTTAGATCTATGACCAATTATACTTGGTAATTGATCTTGAATATTAATTGTAAAGTTATTTGGGATGTGTATAATATTTAGAATGTCTTGGATGACTACATTCACATTAATATCACCTTCAACAGAGCTTTCTACATCTGATTGAGAATATTCAAGTATTCCATCTATTAAATTGTGCACTAACTGAAGTTTAGATTGAATAATATCAAAATTAGCCAATGCACCATCGTCTAAATTGGCGCCATAATCTTCTTTAGTCCAACTCAATAAACTAGAAATACTTCTCATTGGAGATTTTAGATCATGTGTCACGGCATGTGCGTATTCACTTAAGTCTTCATTTTTAAGCTTTAATTGTTTCAATAACAGTTTATTTTTTTGTTCTGCTTTTTTCAGCTTCTTTAAATTAATCGCATTTCTAAGCTGAATAGACACAATATTAGCAATATTAGTAAGGGTATTTAAATTTATATCATTAAAACGATATTCGCTATCATGAAAGGAGTGAATAACAGCCAACACTTGGTTATCAATTACCACAGGAACAATAATTTGAGAAGCGTTTTTTTGCACGCCATTTATTTGATGATTACTCGTAATAGCTTTGTGAATTAATTCGGGTTTTTTACTGTTAATGACGTCCTCAATAGCACTTCTGCTTACGGCCTTTATTATTTCTCCTTTACCACAATCACCTTTACCACTAAAATTTGAATAGGCAATTGGTTTATAATTCTTCTTAACTTGGTCAACAATAATAAATTCACAATGATCGGCCTGCAAATAATTACATACATGTTTAACCACTACACTTGCAATTGATTGCACTTCAACATTTCCTAATATATCTCTTGTAATATAATTAATTGTATTTAACACAATACTTTGTTCACGTTCTTGAGTAATATCTTCAATTAAGGCAATATTATATGCAATCTCCCCGTTACCATTTAAAATTGATTTTACATAAGTTTTAGCCCACAGCAAAGACCCATCCTTTCTGACGAAACGTTTCTCTAGTTGAAACGATTTAATCTCACCTTCGTTCAATTTTTTTCTTAATCGTTGGGTGGCGAGTTTGTCTCCGTGGTAGGTAAGATCTTTACCATTAAAATTTAGAAATTCTTGTTCAGAATATCCGGTCATTTCACATAAGGCATTATTGACCTTAAGGACACTACTTAACGTATCCCCTTTATACAAACACACCCCAATTGGTGAATTTTCAATGATTATATTTAACTCATCCTTTTGTACTTTTATTTTTTGCTTATCGGCTTCACTCTCTGAAACGTCTCTTACAATACCATGAGCACCAATTGGCCTCTTTTGCTCATCATAAATAGCGCTTGCATTAATTTGAACAGTTCTAATAACTTCATCTTTGTCCCAGATCCTTATAAAAAAGTTTTTCAACTCGCCTTTTTTATAAAGTCTTTCTAGACCTTTTGCATATTTATCTAAATCTTCTCTATAAATAGTATCTAATACGTTAAGCTGTTTCAAATCAACACCCATATTAAACAAATCGACCGAATGTTGATTTATGTTTTTAATATTACCATGTTCGTCGATAAGTATATAAGCATCGTTACTGTTTGAGAACACCGCTTCAAGTTTAAGGTTTTTATCCTTTAAACTATCTTGCAATTTTTCAGTTATGTTTTGAAATCTTTGTGTCAATAAAAATAATTCAAGGGTTTTGTCTTCAAGCAAATTTTCGGCATGCTTTCTCCCCATTCGCTCTCTAAGCAATGACCTTTCTAGAACCTTGTTTGACAACATTTCCATTATATTTTATTAATACTAAATTTAACTTGGGTGCCATCTTCCTTAATCTTTTCAACTAATATATTAGCCTTACAATTATAATGTTTGAACGTTTTATGCATTAAACCTAAACCAAAGGTATACATTGCTCTAGAGGAGGTATAAACCATAATTAACTTATCTTTAGTTTTCTCTAACACTTTAAAACTTGGCAACTCTGCATCTGGATATATTTTTAAAACTTCTACATGAATATGACTTTCTACAACCGACAAAAATTCTATAGGGTCGTTATGGGTCTTAAAAAAATGAGGGTAACTTTTTAATAGTACATCAAAAAAATGCTCTGCATAGATTTGCAACAAATCATCTACACTAATTTTACTTAAAGCACTAAGGTTTGACAACAAACTTAACATTTCAGAAAAATCATAAGTACCTACAGAAGTATAAGCCCCATTTGATTCTAGATTTGATTCTTCAATAATTTGATCAGCCACATCTAAACCAAATTTGTTTTCTACTAATGTCAAAAACTCTGTAAATACTATTCCTTTCATATTTTAATTGATTTTAATTGATTTTGCTATTGTGAAATAAAATGTTGACCCTTTACTAGTCTCACTTTCTAGCCAAATGTTACCATTATACATTTGAACTATTTTTTTTACAATGTTTAGCCCTACCCCACTAGAATTTTTAACATTAGACAGTGAATTAAAAATTTCGAAAATTTTGTCAAAATATTTTTCTTGAATTCCAATGCCATTGTCAGAAATTGAAAATTGATAATGAGAGGGCTGTTCTTCAAAAGCAATACGCACGAGGCCTTTAGGTTTATCAATATATTTCACAGCATTTTCAATTAAATTTTGAAACAATTGTTGAAATCTTACTTTATCACCATTGATTACTGGAAGTTTATTAAGGGTGTTTACTGAAATATGTTTTGGAATAATTAATATTTCTTTAACTTCATCAACAATTTCATTTATATCTACTGGCTCTATCCTATTTTTATCTATTTTAATACTAGAGTAATCTAGAATATCAGAAATTAGTCGTTCCATATGCTCTAAAGTAGATTCTATCATAGCTAAATTGGCCAAACTTTCATGGCTTAAACTATTGATAGAATCTTCCTTTATCCAGGCTACTAATGCAAATATATTTCTTAAGGGTGATTTTAAGTCATGTGATACCACATGGGCATATTCTTGTAATTCATTATTACTTTTTTCTAAAGTTTTAAGTAAATCTTCTTTTTGACTTTCTAATTCTTTCAAAACTGTAATATCTAATACTACACCTATAGAACCAGCCTGTTGTCCAGTAATATCATAATTAGGTGCAGAACTCACTAAAACAGATTTACACTCACCTGTTTTTGTTTTTATAGAAACTTCTTGCGAACCAATGAGGCCAGCTTTGGTTTTTGCCACAATTTTTTGAGCTAAAGCCTTATCCTCATTTGGGACTAACAGTTTAATGGCGTCTTTGCCTATCAATTCTTTTTTAGAGTATCCTGACAATTTTTCAAAGCTCTGATTAACTAGAATAATTTTGTTTTGGACATTAGCCTCTATTAAACCAAGATGCATATTGGCAATAATACTGCTATATTTATGTTTTTCAGCTTCTAATGTTTTAAAATAATTCCGTTCGAGAGTTATATCCCTAAAACTCCATAAGTTCCCTTTATTTTCGCCACCATCTTTTATGGGAATGAAATCACGCTCTAAAATTTTGCCATTAACCAAATACAATTCTTCTCCTAAACTCTCCTTTTGTTGATCTTTAATTTCATGTATTCTAGTAACATGCTTTTCTTGGTCTTCAAAATGAACTTTTGACATTTCTAATAAAGTACTTGCGGGTTTACTTATTAATGAATTAGGATTTTTACCTTCTGCAAAGAGGTTGCAAAACATAGTGTTTACAAAAACAACTTTACCACTCTCATCCTCCAGAAGAATGGCACTATCTAAATTAAGTATAAGTGTTTTAAGTCTACTTTCAGACTCTATAAGATTTTGCTTTACCTGAAATTCTTGGGTGATATCTCTTGCTATTCCTTGGACTGCAACAGGCCTTCCTTGGCTATCGCAAATTAAACTGGCATTGATGTGAATCTGCTTTATTTTTTTGTCTCGACTAACAATCCTAACTCTTAAATCTTTAAACTCCCCTGACCACTTTAGTTCATTAAATGCATCAAAAGCCACAACGACATCATCAATATGTAAAAAATCTAGCAAGTTTAAATTTTTTGGTCTAGACTTAAGACCTAGAAGTTTTAACGTAGCTTCATTTAGCTCTAAAACACTTCCATACATATCCATGATACAGTAAGCATCTACTATATTTTTGAAAACGCCTTGTAATTCTAGATTTTTTTGATTTAATAAATTTTCTAATAAAGAGTTGTTGTTTTTTAGCTTCTCTGTAAGCTCGTACAATTCTAAAGATTTGTTTTCTAAAATTGTTTCTGCATGTTTTCTAGCAACTCGTTCGCGCTGTAGTGTTCGTTCTAATATTTTCACTTTAGTATCTGTCATTTATTTAACAAAGCAATTATATAGTCATAGCGTTTTAAGACGAGCCAGAGATTCTATCTTATTCTAGATGAGCAATATAATAAAATTTAACTTTAAAAATGGTTTTCAGTGAGATTACACCTTAATAAGTTCATTTAAACTCCAATAGGCTAATAATTTATCTAATTTGTTTATATAAGCATCAAAACTTAATGGTTTTAAAATATATCCCGCTATTCCTATTTTATAACACTCTAAAATGTCTTTATGATTGTTTGAGGTGGTTAATACAATTGTTGGCAAGTATTTTAACTTTTCGTCTTGTTTTAGAATTTTTAAAAACTCTAACCCATTAACTTTAGGCATATTTAAATCAAGTAGAATAATATCAGGAAGATTATCATTCGACTTTAAAAGAATTAAGGCTTCCTCTCCATTTTTAGCTTCCTGGATTTCATGATTTACCCCTAACTTTTTTAGAGTTCTATTTATTTTCATCGTTTCTACTAAATCATCCTCGATAAATAAAATAGAGAGCTTTTTTTCAGACATTTAATCAAATTTTGGTGTAACAGGGTAAATATCCTTAAAAAGGTTCTGTAAATCTTAATCGCTTCGATTAAAACATAAACAAGTGTCGACGAATGAAGATTAAGTGTCGACGAATGGAGAAGTAATGAATACTTAACTAAAAAACGGAATGAAGAGTAAGAGAATTATCTTAACTTAAGTAATTTTGATTTGATTGAGATTGAGAAATAAATTTTGATAATTCAAGAATTTTATATTGAATTTCCTTTTTTACTATTAAATACTCTTCAAGCTTGTCAGTAGAGTAACAATTCTTTAAAGCTTGGTTTGCTAAATGTGATTCGATAGTCATGATATATTCTAGGAGCTTAAGGTTATTTTTTAAATCTTTATTGGCATTTGTAATTTTTAATGAGTTACAATGAATGGCTTTATTAGAGGGTATAATAGTGTTAGATACATTGTTTAAATGTTTATTATTCACAAACTCGTTGTTCCTGGAAGGTAATGTTTCATCCTGCACTTGTTTATTCAAGTCACTAAAAACTTTTTGATTAGACATATCCATGTCAGTCCCACCGGCCATGGAAAAACCAGATCCAAAGGATTTATTTTCTACAAAGAAAAACAAACAACTTATCAAGACAAGTAAAAACAAAAGAATCAATTGTGACATAACTTTTTAATTTTGAGGGTTTTTTAATTTTAATTCAGACAGCATCTGAAATTGGCTTATTTAATTATGATGTAAATCTAATCGACTTTATAAAAAAGCAAGGGCAATTATCGATATAAGCCTAGGTTACTGTAGTTGAATGGTAATTTTATATAGTTATTTGAAATTACGTTTTATAAATCTATATAAAATTAGCAGTGAAGAGATTGATTACAATCCAATAATATAAACGCAAGTATTACTTGACTTGATTATATTACTAACCACGTTAAAAAGGTCTAAAACTTTCTGTCTGGATTAAACATGGTCATATCCAAAGATGGTTTCTTACCAATAATTGTTTCGGCAACCAATTTTCCAGTGGCAGTACCCATACTCCAACCCATCATGGCATGTCCAGTAGCAATGGTCAAATTTTCACACTTGGAAGATTTACCAATATAGGGCATTCCATCTGGAGATACTGGGCGTAACCCACAGGCTGCATTATCTTTTTCTTGTTCTGTTAATTCAATTTCGGGATAATAACGATGCGCAGCGTTAGCAATAGCCTCTACTCTAACTTTATTGATGTTTTGGTTGATGCCAGCAATTTCCATAGTGCCTGCGAACCGTGTAAAACCATTCATAGGAGTTACAGCAACTTTTGCTTCTGCCAAAATAGATGGAATTCTAATTCCGGTTGGTTGTTGGGTATTAATTCTATAGCCTTTTCCTGCTTGCAACAATAATTTTAAGTCTAATTTTTTACTAATAAGGGCACTCCATGAACCGGCTGCCAAAACAAACTCGTCACCGCTTAACTTCTGCTTATTGGTAATTACAGATGTAATTTTATCTTTATTAGTTTCTATATCTTCTACTTTTTCATTCGCAAAAAACTGAACTCCTGTGTTTTTTAAATAAGCCTTTAATTCGTTCATAAACTCATTAGGAGTCGAATGTGAGTCGCATTTATAGTAGATTGCTCCTTTAACATTTAAAGTGACATTAGGTTCTAATTTATGAAGCTCTTTAAGAGTAATTTCTTCAGCTTCTAATCCTTCTTGTTGAGCTAAATGCACAGTTTTAATCTCCTCCTCAAGCATTTTTTCAGTTTGACATAACATCAATAGACCTTTCTTTTCATAATGGAATGTAAAGTTTTCAGCTGTCTTAATGTCATCGTATAAGTCTTGACTTAATACCGAAATTTCTTTAATAATTGGAATCGCTTTTTTAACATGCCCTGCATTACAGGACTTATTAAATGCCAATGTCCATCTCAAAAAATCAGTATCTAAACGGGGTTTAATATATAACGGACTTGATGAATTAAACATCCATTTAATGCCTTTTTTCATCACACCAGGAGCAGAGAGCGGGATAATATGACTCGGTGACAAATAGCCTGCGTTAACATAGGAAGCCCCAGAATCCATATTAGATTGATCTACTACTGTAACTTGGCATCCCTCCTTTTGAAGGTAATAGGCAGAACACAGTCCAATAATTCCACCACCAATTACTATAACATTCTTACTCATATTAAATCACCTGAAACCCGTGTGCATACGGATCATCTTCAGAATCTATCGTTATTATATTATGACCATAAATTTTAGCCCAACCTTTTATACTAGGAATGATAGCTAGTTGATCTCCTAAGGTAGTTTCTTTTTCAACGCGTCCAACAAACTTACTGCCTATAAAACTTTCGTGGATGTAATCCTCTCCAAGTTTTAATTTTCCTTTAGCATATAATTGTGCCAATCGTGCCGATGTTCCTGTACCACATGGACTTCTATCAATAGCCTTATCTCCATAAAACACCGCGTTTCTACCTGACGAATTTGGATCAATAGTATTACCAGTCCATAATAAATGGCTCACATCCTTTATGGTTTCGTTTTCTGGATGAATGAAATGATTTGGATATAACTCGTTAATTCTCTGTCTCAGTACTTGAGAATATTGAATAATTTTAGAAGCTGAAAAATCGTGCACTCCAGAAAAATTCTTCTGTGGATCAACAATAGCATAAAAATTACCCCCATAAGCTACATCAAATGTTAACTCACCTAATTCTGGACAATCTACTGACAACCCTTCAGCAGCCAAATAGCTTTTTACATTAGTAAGTTTTACCCAATCTACTTTATTTCCAGTTTGCTGATAGTCTATTTCAACCAAACCTGCAGGTGCTTCCATCCTGATCTTGCCAGGAGTTTTTGGTTTTATCAAACCTTCTTCGATGGCTATGGTTATCGTGCCAATAGTGCCATGACCGCACATTGGCAAACAACCTGAAGTTTCAATAAACAAAATGGCAAAATCATGTTCTGGATTGTGTGGGGGATACAAAATACTACCGCTCATCATATCATGACCGCGAGGTTCAAACATCAATCCTTTGCGAATCCAATCATATTCTTTTAAAAAGTGTTGGCGTTTTTCACTCATTGTGTTACCAATAAGTTTAGGCCCGCCTTCCTTGATGACTCTAACTGGATTTCCGCAGGTATGAGCATCGATACATACAAAAGTGTTTTTCATAACATTATTTTAATCTTGCTAATCCTCCTCAAAGAGGGAATTACATGCTACACTCTTTTGTTGAGCTTTTGTAAAGTCCTCCCTTGAGGGAGGATTTAGGTGGGTGTCATTCATTTAACAATTCTTCAATTTTAGATTTCAATGTGACTAATGCGTTATGCATATGCTGCCTTATTTCAGCATCTGAAAAACGAATAAATTTAACGCCTTCAGCTTCTAACCTCCCTTGTCTTTTAGCATCGTAAAAATATTTGTGATCATGACTATTTCCATCTATTTCGATAGCTAATCCTATTTCATGACAATAGAAATCTACAATATAATCTAGCATCGGCACCTGCCTATGAAACTGAACTTCAAATGCCCTATTCCTTATCTTTTTCCACAATAGTTTTTCAGATAAGGTTGCGCTTTTTCTCAAATTCCTTGCATAAGCACGCAATTCTGGTTTATATGGAATAATTTTATTTGGCATTTCAACACCTCCCTAACCCTCCTCAAGGAGGGAATTACTTTTCATTATTTTTAACTTTCTCGATATAATTATTTATGCGCTCCTCCATAATTGAAAGTGTAACCGTACCTTCTTCGAGAATAACTTCATGAAATTCACGGATGTCAAACTTATCACCCAAAGCTTCCTCTGCTCTTTTACGTAATTCCCTAATTTTTATCTCGCCAATTTTATAAGATAATGCCTGGCCTGGCCACGAAATATAACGATCAGTTTCCGTTGTTACTTCGTGAATAGACAAGGCGGTATTTTTTGCCATATAATCAAGCATTTGCTGTCTAGTCCAGCCTTTCGCATGTACTCCAGTATCAACTACTAACCTGCAGGCTCTCCACATTTCGTAAGTTAACTGACCAAACTTTTCATAAGGTGTTGTATAGATATTCATTTCATCTGCTAAATATTCAGAATATAAACCCCAACCTTCACCATAGGCCGATAAATATAATCGTCTTCTGAAATTGGGTATAGATTCAGGAAGTTCGTTGTTTAATGAAATTTGTAAATGATGCCCTGGAACAGCCTCATGAGCTGTTAACGCAGGAATAGTATACAAGGTTCTGCTTGGTAGGTTGTAGGTGTTTACCCAGTAAAATCCTGCCGTGGTTTCACTGTAAGAGCCTGAATATCGACCACCTGTATAGTTAGGAGCCAAATCTTCTGGAACTGGAACAACGCCATAAGGTTTTCGAGGTAAAGTCTTAAAAAATTTAGGCAATTCGGCATCGATACGTTTGGCGATATCACGCGCAAACATAAGTAGTTCTTTAGCGGTTTTAGGATAGAATTGCTCGTCTGTTCTCAAGAATTCTAAAAATTCTGCAAAACTGCCTTTAAACCCTAAATCATCAATAATACTTTGCATTTCGGCCTTGATGCGCGCCACTTCTCTTAATCCAATTTGATGAATATCATCGGCTGTATACTGATTACTAGTTGTAAAGTAATTGATTCTATTTTGATAAAATGCTTTACCATTTGGAATAGTTGAAACCCCTAACCCTTTTCTGGTATTAGGAAAATAGTCGTCGATAAAGAAGCGCTTTATTTTTTTATATTGATCTACAGCATTTTTCTGAACACTTTCTTTAGCTACCTGAATTATTGAGTCCTTCAATGATGCTGAAAACGAATCAGGTAAATTTAAAAATGGTTTGTAAAATTCACTTTTAGTAACATCAGACACGATGTGCTTGTTATAGCTGTCATCATAATTATTAAACACAACTCTCGGCTGCGCCATTCCTTCCTTTATAGATGCTCTCAACAAATCTAGGTTATAATCAATTCTTTTAGGTAATTTGTCAAGCTGCTTTAAGTAGTCGATAACTTGCTCTTTGTTATTGAGTGTCCTATTACCTATTCTGCTTAAATTTAAATGAAAAGCAGATTCGTTTGTAATTGTATTTAAGTAGGTTTTATAGGTGTTTTCATCAATCTTATCTTGTAAAACAAACAGTAAGAGTGCTCTTGATATTTTTTCGGTTTCAGATAAACCTTCTTCTGAAACTTGCTCTAATTCTTCTTTTAACTTCTTTGAAAAATCAGCTTCAGCTTGATAATATTTAGCCGTATTTTCAACAGATTCGCTCCATTCAAAATCATAGTCACGCTCTGTTTCGTATGTTGCAATAATGGCGCTTAATTTATCGGAATTTGAAGGATTTTGGAAAGACAAAAATCCAAAACAAAGAATGATTAATAAGAATTTGAAACTTTTCATAAAACAACTATTTAAAATTAAATACTCTGGTTGGTGAGCTTACCGTTTAAGTTTCGTAAAATACCTAAAGGATTTTCGTTTTTTAATTCATTGGGAAGCAAGTTATTTGGCCAATCTTGATAGCTAAATGGTCTCACCCATCGTTTTATAGAATGAATACCTACAGCCGTAAAACGACTATCAGTTGAAGCGGGATATGGTCCACCATGCGTCATTGACGCGCATACTTCAACACCAGTTGGAACACCATTATAAATCAATCGTCCCACGCGATTTCGCAACGCCGAAATAAGCTCTGGGTATTGGGAAGCTTCATTTCCATCGGCGATTAATGTTCCCGTCAATTGACCCTCTAATTTTGAAATAATGCTAGTTAATTGTGCTTCATTTTCACACTGAACAACAATTGAATAAGGACCAAAAACTTCTTGATGTAAAGTTGGATTTTCTAAAAACGTTTTCCCTTTGACGGTAGTTACGGTTTGTCTTGCGTAATTGGTTGGTACATCCAAATCATAATCAGCAACCACCTGCAATTCTGCCTGTGATATGGCATTTTGCTTATTTTTTTCATAAGCCCCAATAATATTAGGGTGCAACATACAAGAGGGCTCAATCTTTATAATTTCATCAGATAAATTTTTAATAAAACTTGAAAGGTCATCACTTTTTATTCCTAAAATCAATCCTGGATTGGTGCAAAATTGTCCTGTTCCCAAAGTAATGGAACTCGCATAGGTTTTTGCCAAAACAGCATTTCTATTTTTCAAAGCACTAGGTAAAATAACTACCGGATTAACACTCCCCATTTCAGCAAACACGGGAATAGGCTCTTCACGTTGGGCAGCTAAATCATACAAAGCTCGTCCGCCTTTGATACTTCCCGTAAAACCTATAGCTTTAACACCAGGATGTTTTGCCAATTGCGAACCCACTTCTATCCCACGACTATTTAAATTTGAAAACACACCATTGGGCATTCCTGTTTTTTGCGCCGCTTTAATGATGGCTGAAGCAACCAATTCTCCAGTGCCGGAGTGCATAGGGTGCGATTTTACAATTACAGGACAACCAGCGGCCAATGCAGCTGCAGTATCACCTCCGGCAGTTGAATAGGCCAATGGAAAATTACTTGCTCCAAATACAACCACAGGACCCAAAGGCACCAACATTTTTCGAATATCTGATTTTGGAAGCGGTTCTCGTTCAGGTTGGGCCGTATCAATTGTGGCTTCTACCCATGATCCTTCTAATACTAAATCAGCAAACATACGCAATTGACCAACGGTTCTGCCACGTTCACCTTTCGCCCTCCCCTCAGGAAGCCCAGATTCGGAACAATAGGTTTGGATAAGTTCGTCATCTAAAGCCAAAATCTCATCGGCAATGGCATTCAAAAACGAAGCTTTTTTTTCTCCGGAAACAGTTCTGAAGATTTTAAACGCATTTGTAGCTAAAGCAACAGCTTCATCAATTTCTTCTTTTGAAGCTTCAGTAAAAATGGGTTTGTTTTCTAAATTTAATTGCGGATTAAAAGTTTTATAGGTCTTTTCTCCTATTGCTGATTGTTTATTACCAATATAATTGTTTCCCGTAATCATTTTTCTCGTTTTTTTAACCCTTGATATTTAATTTCTTATACCGTAGCCAGTTCTTTGTAGTTTGGTAAAATTGGTCTGTTTTTTATTCCTTCTTCGATAATACGTATAACCTCTTCGCGTTCCTTGCCATGCAACGGTAATCTTGGTGGTCGAACATTTTCGGTCCCTAAACCTGTGTACACTTCTGCCAATTTTATATTCTGTACTAATTTAGGGTTTATATCCAACTCCAACAAGGGTAAAAACCAACGATAAATTTCGATAGCTTCTTTAATTCTACCCGCTTTTTGAAGTTCATAAATGGCGACCGTTTCAGCAGGGAATGCACAAACCAAACCGGCAACCCAGCCATCGGCACCCATTAAAAGACTTTCCAAGGCCAAAGTATCTACTCCTGTTAAAATTTTCAGGCGATCACCAAAACGGTTCTTAATTCTAGTCACGTTAGATATATCTCGGGTTGATTCTTTAACGGCCTGAATGTTTGGACATGCATTTAACAACGTTTCAAACATATCTAAAGTCACTTCAATTTTATAATCTACCGGATTATTATATACCATTATTGGCAGTGTTGTGCTATTAGCCACCGCTTTAAAATATTCAATCGTTTCCCGGTCTCCAGATTTATAGCGCATTGGAGGCAACACCATGAGTCCGCTTGCGCCATCTTCTTTCGCTTTTCTGGCTGCCTCGATGGCTCCTTTTGTACTCTGCTCTGCAATATTAATCAAAACAGGGACTCTGCCATTTACAAACTCAACGGTAGTTCTTGTTAAAATACGCTTTTCTTCATCAGTTAATGTACTAGCTTCTCCCAAGGTTCCACCTAAAACAATCCCATGAACACCTGCTTCCAACTGTGCATTGATATTGAGTTTAAAAGTTTTTAAATCTAATTCATCAGTCTCTGTAAATTTTGTAGTTACTGCAGGCATTACACCTTCCCAAAGTATGCTCATAATTTAAATTTTTTAATAGGGTAAAATTAGTTCTAAACAAGCGAACAGAATAATTAGTGTTTATCCAATATTGATACTATATTATCCATTTATAAAATATTAATACTATTTTTGAATAGTAATTATTAAATTAATGAGAGTCCTTCCATTTAAAATACCAAAACCGGAACTGGATGCACTGGTTTTTCAGGTTGATTATGACATGGTGTTTTATGATCAATTACATCAACATGAAGAAATTCAATTAAGTCTAATTGTTGAAGGCGAAGGCACCTTAATTGTTGGCGACACTATAAATGACTATTCTAAAGGAGACATATTGGTAATTGGCAGCAATTTACCACATGTATTTAAAAGTGACTTAAAGGCTAATGTACACTCTCATATGCTGACCTTATTTTTTACAAAAAACTCATTTGGTAAGCATTTTTTTGAACTTGAAGAACTGCATGAATTACAACCATTTTTTAGAAGGGCTACGAATGGCTTTAAGGTAACCTCACATAGAAAACGCCTACATGAACTCTTTTTTCAGCTTCAAAATGCCACAAAATTAAGTCGGTTTATTATTTTATTGGATCTGCTTAAATTAGCCTCTTCAGCATCATACAAAAGTCTTTCTTCATTTATTTATGATAAAAAATATACCGATATAGAAGGAAAACGCATGCGTGAAGTTTTTGAGTTTACAATGAGCCATTTTAATGAAGACGTTTCTCTTGAATCAGTTTCAAACGTGGCTTCAATGACCAAAAATGCCTTTTGTAAATACTTTAAAAAGCGAACCAATAAAACTTATTTTACGTTTTTGAACGAGCTGCGTATTGAAAATGCCTGTAAATTGTTAGTTTCTGAAAAAGATTTATCAATAGGAGATATTGCAGAGCAGTGTGGATTTAACAATATTTCTAATTTTAACAGGCAATTCAAATACATAAAATGCCTAACTCCAAATCAGTTTAGAAAACTAAAATCATGATATGAAAGAAAAGTATGTTTATATTCTTTTAGCCATTGCTTTGGTTGTTACCATTTATGGACTTGTTACTGGACAATTCTTTTTTCTGTTGATTTTATTTCCGTTTGGAATGGGATGGTTTAAAAAGAACAAAACTAATGACAACGACTAATTAAGTCGTTTAACATATTTTGTAATAATCACAATCTGTTGCCCATCAACTTTGCCTTCAATATACTCGGCGTTTTCATGATCTAATCGAATATTTCTAACTGCAGTACCCTGCTTTGCTACCATACTTGACCCTTTCACTTTTAAGTCTTTTACTAAAACCACCGAATCACCTGCTTGTAAAATAACCCCATTAACATCGCGATGAATAATTTTATTAGCCTCATCTTCATGCTCTCCAGTTAATCTAGCAAAAGCCAAATTTTCATCATCCAAATACATCATATCTAGCAGATCTTTTGGCCAACCTTCATGTCGCAATCTTTGAAACAGTCGCCAAGCCATAATTTGTACTGCTACATGCTCACTCCACATACTTTCATTTAAACAACGCCAATGATTAGGATCCATTTCCTCTTCCCCTACAATTTGATTTAAACAAGTGTTACAAACCAAGATATCATTGGCAACATTCTCACTTAGGGCTGGAGGAAGGGTGTATTGTTGAAGTTGCTCGGTTGTTGCGCATAATTCGCATCTTGAATTGCTTCGTTCTTGAAGGGTATTTAAAACACTCATGGTATCTAATATGATTTATAGTAATGAAGAATTTATGAAACTTTAGAGATGCAAACTTAAGGTTTTTATTAAAGCGTATCTCTCAATTTTTTGGGCAAACTTTTCACTACCATATCATAAGAATGATCAATTAATTGAAGAATGAGTTGAGGGGGCAATTCTCCTTGATGGATGTACACCGAATTCCAATGTACCTTACTCATATGCCATCCCGGCTGTATGCTTTGGTACTCAGCACGAAGTTCTGCAGTATAGTCGGGATCAGCCTTTAAATTGACCCAGCCTTTGCCAGCTTCCCAATCTTCTAAAGGAAATAAGGCGAACATTTTCCCCAATACTTTAAACACCAAAGTATCTGCGTCAAATGGGAAATGTTCAGTTACTCCCTTTTTTAACAGACAATAATTTCGAAGTTGTTCAATATTCATCAGGAAATAATTTCAAATAACACTGGTTTACTAGGTGTAGCATCATTTTCAAATGGAGCGATTTGTAGATTCAATAAATAGGCACCATCTTTCACTTTGTTTGGCACATAGACTAACTCGGTAATTGTACAATTTTTGCGAATGTTTCCATTAAAATTCCAAAAGGCTTTATGTGATTTTAACTGCCCCCCATCTTTTTCGCGATCAACACTTGGAAGATCAATTAATACATGTTGAATTCCTTTTTCAACTAAATAGGTCATCGCATCTTCCATTAAATAGGTCCAGTTAGTGTTGGAGTATTGCCTTGACTTTTTCTCTTTGGTGTTTGGAAGTGTTCTAATAATTACGGCTTCACAAGTTTTGTTTTGGAGCGCAAATTCGATTTGATGTTTTGATATAATAGTATCCTTCAAGTATTTTTCAGGAGCAACTGATATTACTTCGGCTTTAAAAAAAAACTGTTTTAAGTTTTTGTTTATGGAGTGGAATTCTTCAGTAATATGACCAACACATTCTGTATGCGTGCCATGCGAATGTGGATTAAATTGTATGGTATTGAAATTAACAGCAGCACCTTGTTTCACCGAACCAATCCAATCCTCATTTTTTACAGGCTCTATGTTTGGCGGCCCTAAATACCAGGCATTCACATTTGTTTTTGAAGCCTTAAGCGGAATTGAGATATCTAAAGGTTTCGATAAATCTACATTAAAATGACTTGAATTATGTTGAATTGTTGCAATCACAGTTAATTAACTTTAAAGAGTTCTGAAGCAATCCCATCACTCAAAAATTTACCTTTCTGGGATACTTTCAATATTTCATTATCAATATACAACAATTGTTGATTTATAAATACCTGTGCTTGATGTAAAAGATGGTCGCTGTAGTCCTTACCAAAATCATTGTTCACTTTTTGGATGGAAACTCCCCAAATGGTGCGCAAACCTGTCATGACATATTCATTATACTTATCGGTTTGAGTTAAAGTTTCTGTCTCACTGGGCAGAATACTTCTATCAATACTTTTAATGTATTTTGAATTGTTACTTACATTCCAACTACGTTGGTTCCCGTTAAAGGAATGCGCCGAAGGACCTATTCCCAGATATGGTTTGCCTTGCCAATAGGCCGAATTATTCCTGCTGAAAAATCCCGGCTTCCCGAAGTTTGATAATTCATAGTGCACAAAACCTGAAGCTTCAAGCTGTTCTACAAGCAAATAAAATTGTGTTTGGGCCAATTCATCATCAACGTCATCAACAATTCCTTTTTTAATAAAGGTTTCCAAAGCCGTTTTAGGTTCAACCGTTAACGCATAACTAGATATGTGTGGAATATTATATGACAAGGCAGTTTCAATGTTCTTTAACCAATTCTCATTACTCAAACCAGGAATACCATAAATTAAATCCACAGAAATATTATCAAAATGTTTAGTGGCTTCATCAAGGCATTTTTTTGCCTCTTCAGCATTATGGGCGCGATTCATAAGCTTCAAATCCGACTCAAAAAAGGATTGAACCCCAATACTTAAGCGGTTTATGGGTGAAGTTGTTAAGTCGTTAAGTCGTTGATTTGTTAAATCGTCTGGATTAGCTTCTAACGTAATTTCAGGATTGTCAGCAACTTTATAATTGCTGTACACTTTAGAGATTAGTAATTGTAATTCCTCGTTTGTTAATAAGCTTGGCGTTCCTCCACCAAAATAGATGGTTTCTACAACTTGGTTTTTAAACTCGTCCTTGCGTAATGCCAACTCCAAAACCAATGCATTTACAAGTTCGCCTTTCTTCTTTATTGATGTCGAAAAATGAAAATCACAATAATGGCAGGCTTGTTTGCAAAAAGGAATGTGAATGTAAATGCCGCTCATATATGTAGTTAGTGGTTAGAGGTTAGTGGTTATAAAAATTATGATGAAAACTAATCACTTCTTTATTCGTCCTTCATTCTGCTTCACAAAAGCACTCCAGCCTGTATAATTTTTTCCAACTTCGACTTTACCTTCATTATAAAAATGGCAAACTGCAGCAGCCAAACCGTCTGTAGCATCTAGGTTTTTAGGAAGGCTTTTTAGATTCAACAAACTTTGTAACATTTTAGCAACTTGCTCTTTACTAGCATTACCGTTTCCAGTAATAGCCATTTTAATTTTTTTAGGGGAATATTCTGTAATTGGGATTTCTCTACTTAAACCAGCCGCCATAGCCACACCTTGTGCTCTACCCAATTTGAGCATACTTTGCACATTTTTACCAAAAAAAGGGGCTTCTATAGCTATTTCATCGGGATGATGTGTATCAATTAATTCGATTGTACGTTCAAAAATAAGTTTTAGTTTGAGATAATGGTCGTCATATTTTTTTAAATCCAATTCATTTAGTTGCATAAACTGCATGGTTTTACCAATAACTTTTATAAGCCCAAATCCCATGATGGTTGTACCAGGGTCAATCCCTAAAATGATTTTTTCTTTACTCATTATCGCAATATTGGCAACCGCTTAACGAAAAGGTAATTCCAAAAGTTATAGTTAGCAGATTACCATTAAATGATCCATAACCTTCGGTTACCGGATCAAAATCTTTTCCAAAACCCATTATATAAGAAGTGTCTATATAAACCGAAGCCCGTTCAGCAATACCTAAATGCAGCTCTAAACCTCCCATGACATTAAAAAACGAAAGATTATTATCAATATAATTCCCTAATGGCTTTACAAAGCTTAATCCCGGACCTGCATGAAGCACGAGTCCCATACGCTCTGGTAAAAAATATAAGCCTTGTGTTGGATCAAACACCAATTGGGGATTGATTCTTGAATAATTCAATTTAAATTCAGGCGACGTATCATCACTAGAGATGCGATTATAGCCAAAATCTAATTTGGCACCTATTTGTGGACCAAACATATGTTGCACACCCATATTAACCGTTGGAAAATTTAGTGATTTTCCTTGAAAATCTTCAACAAACCCAGATTGTGAAGGGCTATTAACCCCTAAAGCAATTTGGGCTTTCCATTTATTGGTTTCACGCTGACCAAAAGCCCAAAGACTAAAACTCAAGGCCAAAACTATACATAGATATTTTACTTTGATGCGGCTCATATGCAATGAATTGGTTTAATTTGTATCATGAATATTGGGTTGCCTTACAAAACTAAACAATTCTTTTTTGTACTTATTAAATTAAGTCTTGTATTTGGTGCCTTTTATGCTATCTACAAAAAACTATCAAAAAACAATGAATTAGATTTTGAAGCTTTTATTCAGTTTTTGAACGAAAATGATGCTTTTTTAATCAAAAACCTTGGTTTTTTACTCATTCTATCAAGTTTTAATTGGTTTTTTGAAATTTTAAAATGGCAAAAATTGGTCTCGGTTGTTCAAAATATTTCATTCTCGAAGGCCTTGGAACAAAGTTTAGGCTCTTTTGCGGTTTCAATATTCACACCTAATCGTTTGGGCGAATACGGTGCAAAGGCTATTTACTTTGAAAAGTCATTGAGAGCTCAAATTCTATATCTCAATTTAATGGGAAATCTAACTCAAATGATATCCACCATGATTTTTGGAAGCATTGGGTTAATTGCATTCGCAAAATATGGCAATTTCACGGTCAATCACAGCAATTTAACACTTGTTTCAATTCTACTAGGTCTCTGTTTTATTCTAATGTTCATTCTATTTAAAAAGAGGATTGTTTTTAAAAAACATACAGCAGAATTACCTAACAGAGCCCTCATTAGTAGTTTGATGTATTCGATATTGCGATATCTTATTTTTTCATTTCAATTTTATGTCATTCTTTATCTTTTCGGAATCAGGATAAGCTATTTTGACGCTATGACCTTTATAACTTTAATGTATTTAATGTCATCATTTGTACCATCAATACTTATTTTTGATGTTGTTATTAAAGGTAGTATTGCCGTTTATTTATTCTCGTATTTAGGTATTAGTTCACTTGCCATATTGAGTACAGTTTCATTGATGTGGTTTTTGAATTTTGCAGTACCTAGTTTAATTGGCAGTTACTATATTTTAGTTTTTAAATTAAACCCCATACAACAACAAGCATGACACTTATTGCATTATTGGTAACGTTATTATATGTCTTATTAATTGGCGCTTTTGTCTTTGGTTTTGACAAAGTTGAAGATTTTAAACTGGAAGACATACCTATTTCGACAAAATTTACTATTGTTATTCCGTTTAGAAACGAAGGCAAAAATCTGCCAAGTTTGTTAAAGTCTATCGCTGAACTCAACTATCCAGCAACTCATTTTGAAGTTATTTTTGTTGATGATGACTCCACTGATGACTCCGTTCAAATCATTAACTCCTTCGTTGAAAAATATGAAATAGACGTAACAGTACTACCAAATCAGAGAAGCACCAAGTCTCCTAAAAAAGATGCCATTACAACAGCCATATTAAAGGCAAAATACCAATGGATTGTGACCACCGATGCCGATTGTATTTTACCTAGATATTGGATGGATACTTTTGATTGTTTTATACAGAAACAAAAGACGCAATTTATAGCTGCACCTGTGATGTATGCAACTAAAGATTCCTTTATCAAACGTTTCCAAATACTTGACTTTTTAAGTTTGCAAGGCGCTACTATTGGTGGTTTTGGCATTAATAAACCTTTTTTGTGCAATGGTGCCAATTTGGGCTTTACAGTAGAGTTTTTTAAAACATTAAATGGGTATGAAGGCAACACTAATATTGCAAGTGGTGATGATGTTTTTTTGCTTGAAAAAGCAGTAAAACAAAATCCCAAATTAGTACATTATTTAAAAAGTCCTAATGCAGCTGTGGCTACTGCAGTACAAACAGACCTGAATAGTTTACTGTCACAACGTTTAAGATGGGCTGCTAAAACGTCTAGTTACGGTAATTTATTTGGCAAATTAACTGGGCTTATTGTAGTGTGTATGAACGCCCTCATTATTTGCTTACTAATGTTTTTTATAGTTGGAATTATACCAATTAAAACGCTTGTTTATGTATTTTTAATAAAGTTTGGAATTGATTTTCTACTTTTATTTAAAGCTTCCCGTTTTTTCGATCAAAACCAAATATTACTCTCTTATTTTCTTTCAGCTTTACTTTATCCTTTTTTTAATGTATTTGTGGCATTTTCATCAGTTTTTACTGGTTATTCTTGGAAAGGCAGAGCCTATCAAAAATAGTGTGGTTTTCATTTATTTTTGTTAGATTTACTCATCTATAATCCTGAATCCCAATGAAAAACATAGCCATCTTCTTATTTTTATTAATTAGCTCGAGTTCACTTTTTTCCCAAAACACCTATACCGTTGGTGATGAAAATCTTGAACTTATATTGGAAGTTGATGGTGAATTGGACCTACTTTGGAATATCATAGATGGTCGTTATCGCTATTTTGCACGTAAGAGTGACCAAACCATCCTTGAGCTTTTAAACAGCAGAAATGAAGCCCGAATTTATCAATGGGAATATAAAACTACGTTGCAAAATATTACTGGTACTCCAACCAATGATTTAAATTTTACACTTTACGATTTAAAAGCCTATATTGATGATTACAATCTTTCACAAGACCCAGATTATAAAACCTCAATATATAAAGCTACACCGCAGCTTTTATTAGGAACTTTTGGTGGCATTACCAATACACCTTTTGTTAGAAATACCAGCAATGCTATATTACCGCAATTTGGAGTAGAATTAGAGCTTTTGGATGGCAAGCGAATAAAACCACATGCCCTTTTTATGCAGTTACGACATGTGTTCAAAACAGATACTTTTAAATTTTCAACAACAGAACTCGCCTTGGGTTACCGTTTTAGAGTAATCAACGCCACCAACTTTAATTTATATGCACAGTCTAAATTTGCAACACTCAATTTTATAAAAAATACAGTAGCAGATGGTGAAGGTGGCACAACCACGGTATCCGAAACAGTATTTGACATACCATTTACCTTTGGTGTTGGTGCAGAAATAGGTGTTTCAGAGCACAGTTTTTTTACAATTAGCTACAATGAGCTTTTTGCCGCATTACTTGAAAATAATGGCAATTTCTCAACAAATATTGCTGTTGGTTATAAGTTCACTCTTTAGACTTAAAAATGCTTAATTGATTTTCACAACCACTGGCAACGTGAATTGTGTAGTAACTTGTTGGCTCCGTTTAATCGCAGGATAAATTTTAGGAAGTGAATCTAGACACCTAATCAATAAGCTATCAATTCTCGGAATTTGTCTCTTAATTTCAGCACTACTAGCAATCGAATCTATGTTAAACTGACCATCCTTTGAAATGGTAATTTTTAAATCGATAGTATCTAATACATCTTCGGTAACCACAATATTTTGTTGTGCAAGATTATTATTAAGTATTTGCAATAAAGTTTGTTCAAAACATTGCCGTTTGTGATTCTTACTCATAACAGAGTCACAAGATGCAAATGTTGGATACTCATCAACTTCATTCCAATTAAATGTTTGTAATTCCTCTTCAAGAATATCTTTAGTATAGACTTTTTTCTTCTCAAAGTAATTACAAGACAACAAAACTAAACAACAAATGACAAGTAAAGCTTGTTTCATGGTAGTACAACTGTAGCCGAAAAGTACAATTTTTTTGGAATTTATCTTTAGGACTTCTTTTATAATTCATATTACTTAAAAATTAATGTAACGATATGGGTTAGATTTCGTCATACACATTGAATTTCTTAATCGCAATAAATGGATGTTTTTTTGGTCATTTTGGCCTTACTTTTTATGGTTTTAGGACTAATCGGTAGTTTTTTACCTGTATTACCAGGACCACTTACTAGCTGGGTTGGATTGTTTATACTTCATTTAACAGAAGCTATACCATTTAATTGGACATTTTTAATCATAACCCTTATACTTGCAATTGGTATTTGGATTTTAGATTATATCATCCCTGCAATGGGAACAAAACGATATGGAGGTAGTAGAGCAGGAATTATTGGCACCTCTATTGGCTTAATTGTTGGTCTGCTATCTCCAATTCCTGGTGGTATAATTATAGGGCCTTTCTTAGGCGCTCTTTTAGGAGAATTAATGAATAAAAGTGAATTCAACAAGGCCTTAAAGGCCGCTTTTGGGTCCTTTTTGGGTTTTTTGGCGTCAACATTCATAAAATTTGTAGTTGCCGTAATATATTTTGGATTGTTTATAATGAAAGTTGTGAATAATACCGAACTACTTTTCTAATAAAATAAGAAACCTGACAATCGAGTGACTATCAGGTTTCATTCTTTGCTATTATTCCAACAAATTACTTAGAGGGATTAATTAATTTTTGTTGACGTTCAAATATAGTTTTAGTTATAGAATTAATATTACGGAAAAACCGCAAACTTGATGCGGAAAAACCGTACTATTGAGCAATGACAAGAGCTTAGAGAGGTTTTAAAAATGAAAAAAAACGCAATTTTAATGGTTTTTTTTATAGGAACCCTTTTTGTCTGGCTTCTTCAAGTAGTGTTTCGTCCTTTCCGTCTTCGACAGAGAATAATAATTTCATTTGCTTTTTACGCTTTTCAATAGCGCTCATTGACAAATCAATGTGTTCAGTCAAACTTCGTGTTTTAATTCCTTGGGATAATAAGTGCAATATTTTACGATTAATATCATCCACATAAATGTCACTGGTAATTGATTTTTTTAAATAATTACTTACAGTACTACTATAATATGGAGGGGATGTAATAATGTGTTGAAAAGCTTCGGCAAGTTCACTTGAGGTCAAGTCACTTTTAATTAAAAAGCCGTCTGGACTAATTTCTTTGATAATATTGTGAATGCGGTAAGATTCGTTGAACATAGTGAGAATTATCACTTTGGCGTTTGGCAAAATACTTCTGGCAATTTTCGCTAAATCTTCTCCAGAATTAATACTCCCATCGGCTGAACTTGGCAAACTAATATCAAAAAAACAGATGTCATAAGGTTTTTCCTTGGATGCACGTTGCATTAATTGGTTAGCGGCATCACATGAATTTGCTGTATCAATTAATAAGGTTTGGTCATCTTTTTTGGTGGCCATCAAGGTGTTTTGATAGCCTTCGATTATGATTGGGTGATCGTCGACCATTAAAATATTGATGTGTTGCATACTGCTTAATTTGGTTGGTAAGGAATTTCTATACTTATTTTTGTTCCATTGTTAATTTGAGACTCAAAATTGACGTTCCCATCAAACTCTTTTACTCTTGAATTGATGTTTTTAAGGCCTATTCCTTTCTTACTTCTATTAGGATCGAAGCCTTTACCGTCATCTTCAATGCTCAAGCAAATTACATCTTTTTTTAGTTTAAAACTAATACTTACAAATTGGGCTTCTGCATGCTTATAAATATTTTGAAGCGCCTCTTGTACTATTCTATAAACATTAATTTTTGTTTTATTGGTCAAACTTTCCCAAACAATTCCATCATCTGAATCAAAGGTGTATTTTAATTGATACGCTTGGGTTTGCTTTTGAACAAGTTCTTCAATAATATCCATAAAACCAGAACCTGAAACAAAATCGGTATTTAAATCATGTGATATTTTTCGTATATCTTCCTCAATTATTTTTAATTCTGAAATATAGTTTGACCTTGTTTTAATGGCTTCAGGACCCTCGCTAAAATTAAAACTATCTAAACTCAATCGCGTGCCAAATAAACGGCCTAAAATACCGTCATGCAGCTCTTGAGAGATTCTTCTTTTTTCATTGGTCCGTGCTTCATCAACTTTATCTTGTTGAGAAAGCATGAGGTTATAAATTTCTTCGTTGGCTTGTTGTTGATCTTGTTTAAACTTCAATTCCTTATTTCTTGATCGCTGCGAAATAATGATATAGAGTAGAACTAATGTAAGTAGTAAACCAACCGAAAGCATTAATAGCCATAAGCGTTCTCTTGTTATTCGCTCGTTCTCACGTTCAATCTCGTCTGTTTCAAAAGCAATTCTAGCAAACTTGTTTCTAGCAGATCGTTCTTTAAATAACAAACTATCACTTAATTTTATATGTTCATTAAAGTATTTTTTGGCTTCATCTCCTTCATTGAGTTCAGCAAGTAATAACATAGACTCCAAAAGAATATCGTTATCTGATACGCTTTTTGAAAGTTTATAGGATTTTTTAGCATAATGAACCGCACTATCTGCTTTTCTTAAGCCCTTAAAAAATTTAGCCAAATCAATAGTCACTCCTAGTTTTGCAATTGGATCTTCAAGACTATCACTTAATCTATAAGCTTTTTTGAGTGTTTGCTCTATATAATCGTAATCTTTATGACCAGCTTCAAACTTTGTAAATGCTAAATTGTCCAAAATAAGAGGATAGAATGGAGGATCTATCTCAAATAATCTTTCTTCTATTAAAAGACTTTGATACAATGCTATAGCATCGTCAAAATCACCTGTTTTTCTATATACTGAAGCTTTATTGTGGATTGAAGTTTTTTCGTTATAATAGCCATCATTCATTTTATAGCTAACTTCTAAAGCTTTATTATGGTATTCCAAAGATTTTTCATATTGCTTTAAATCAAGTGAAATAATTCCCAACCTATTATACATAATCCATTGGTTGTCCAAATTAGACTCTGTGGCCGGTAGTTTTTGAAGTAGTTTTAATGCTCCAATAATGTTTTCCTCACTTCCAACATAGTCTTTTTCAATTCTCTGAATACTAGCAATATTTCCTAAAATACTTGCTTGATTTTTTAAACTATTTAATGCTTCATACCAATTGAGGGCTCTATTATAGTAATAATAAGCACTATCATTTTGCTTATAATGATAATAATAATAAGCTAAATTATCATTAGACATTGCTAATGACAACGTATCATTTAATTTCGTTGCGAGCTTTAAATTTTTCCAATTAATTTCTCTGTAAGGCTCAAAATCTCCCAACATTAAATATAAAAATGAAAGATTTCTATTATTTAGGACAGTAGTTGTGTCTATGTTCAAATCAGCCGACAGATCACTTGCTTTTTTAGCAAGTTTAAATCGTTCTTCAAAACTCAAACTCCTGTTTTTGGATAATTGCCTGTAATAAAGGGAGCTGTCTAATTTTGAAAAGCTCTTTGATTGAGTTGTCGCAACATTATGAAAGATGAATAGAAAGAAAAAAAATACTAGGCGCATTAATTACATTTGAATTGAATAGCTGATTCAAATGTATTAAAATAAAAAACTATTTGCTTTAAAAAGAGCAAATAGTTGATATGCGAAAACCTCTCATTATTTAACAAGAGGTTAATTTAAATCTTAAAGTTTATATTTTACTCTTCTCCTGAAGGTAATGCAATTTTATCTTTATTGTGAGCTAATAAATAATAAGTGGTTTCACTTTTTTTGTAAGTATCTGCTTGGTCATTCTTCAAGGTATCACTGCTCTGTCCAGACACGGTCAATAATAATATTGCCAATAATAAAAATGTAATTTTTAGAGTTTTCATGCTATTCTCAATTTAGGATTATACAATAGTTAAACTATATTTAGTTTAGTTAATTAATAATTGTTGGGCATTAAAAAATGCCAATCGAGGGAAGAATGGATTATTAATTATAGAGCACAAAACTGCTCAATATTGTAAATACTGTGAGGGAATGGATTAAAAATTACCTTGATAAGTGATTTTAGGGGCTTATGAAGGACTGCTAATATATGTGAAAAAAACTCAAATAAAGAAAATATATCGATTAAAAGCTATTTTTTATCGATTAAGTGTAATATTTAATCTATTTTAAATATAAAACCTCTATTATGGACGTTCTCAATTTTAATTGATGCGTCTTCATTTAAATACTTTCGCAAATGCGTAATAAACACATTGAGACTTTTTTTATTGAAATAGTCATTCTTTCCCCAAATGTGCGTCAATATATCTTTATGCGTACATAAAGAGTTTTTATGAGTTACCAAATACAGCAAAATCTGACTTTCTCTATTGGTTAAACTTATAACTTTCTCCTTAATACTAAGTGTTTGATTGAGCATATTAAATTCATAATCCCCAATAGTATGGATGTTCTTTACTTTATCATCAGTGATGTCAGAGGGCTCCAACCTTGACAACAAGGACTTTATTCTCACCACCAATTCTTCTTCATCAATGGGCTTTTTCAAATAGTCTACTGCACCAACAGAAAAACCTTTTAAAACATCAACTTTAAGAGATCGGGCTGTTAAGAATATAAAAGGTAATTTGGGATGCAAATTGGTTATGGATTGAGCCAAACTAAAACCATCTATATCGGGCAGCATAACATCTAAAATAGCTAAATCATAGGTGTTCTGCTCTAACAATTTTAAACAATCTACACCATTTTTGGCCCAATACAGTTCAAAATTATTCATCTTTAGATATTCTGAAAGCAAATAGCCCAAAGTTGGATCATCTTCTATGAGAATTATTTTCTTTTTATGTATTGCCATAATATAGTGGAAGGCTTATTGTAACTGTTGTGCCATAATTAGGTTTACTCTCAATAGTCACTTTTCCTTTATGTTTTTTAATTACTTCTTTAACATAACTCAATCCTAAACCATAACCTTTGGTTTTGTGCAGATTTCCTCTTTCTACTCTATAATATTTCTTAAAGATAAGGTCTTTATCACTTTTTTGTATCCCAATACCGTTATCAGTAACAGAAATAATTAAATGCTTATTATACTTATGCGCCTTTAATTGAATTTTGGGTTCTTCAGAATACTTTTTAGCATTGTCCAAAATATTACTGATTGCATTTTCTAAATGACTTGCTTCAGCCTTTATAGCATAGTTATCATCTTTTAATTCGTATGCAAATTGAATATTTTCAAGCGATGCTAAAGCTTCAAAATTTTTGCATAAGCTTAATAAATTTACTTTAAAATCTAATTGTTTTAAATTAAACAAGGATTTTTGAAATTCCAATTTTCCAAGCTCTAACACTTTATCAATATGCATATTTAAACGTTCAACCTGTTGCCTAATCAATTCAATTATAGGCTTCTTTTCTGGTTTAATACCTTCCTCTAAAATTTTAGTCGCAAGTCCAATGGAGAATACTGGCGTTTTAAGTTCATGAGTGAGGTTATTGATAAAAGCATTGGTTGTAGTAATCACCTTATTTTGCCAATATACTGATCGCAACACCCAAATGAAAATGACAATTATAACTATAATTAATAATAAGCTAGGAATTGTTAG
Source organism: Geojedonia litorea (assembly GCF_042654525.1). NCBI lineage: Bacteria > Pseudomonadati > Bacteroidota > Flavobacteriia > Flavobacteriales > Flavobacteriaceae > Geojedonia > Geojedonia litorea. The sequence continues at coordinate 1,126,137 of NZ_JBHSGP010000014.1, read as the reverse complement.
TCCATTTAGTTGCGATAAAAAATAAACATTTAAATTTTCGAATTGTAGTTCTAAAATTATGTTTTTATTAACCAAACTAGGTAAATAACCTTCTAATTCAACCGATACTGTTACCAGATCTTTTTTAGACTTTAGTTCTCGATTAGATTTAAGATAATAACTACTATCTCTAGTAAACAATCGATACGAAAAGTCTTTATCTATTCCATGAACAGATAATCTATGCGTAATAAAATCGTTTAGAAAATGTTTAGAAGCATCTTGAATACTGTCCAAACTCAAATCAAAATAAGAATCGTTTTCAGTAATTGCTTGACCAACCAAAAACGACAATTGATTTTCAGTAATCAAGTCTTGTTTAATATCCTGACTTGCTAATCCAATATTTTTGTTGAACTGAACCGTAGCCAAATTAAGCCCAATTTTGAGGTATTGGTATTGCACTACAAACAACCCCAATATGGCAACTATAAAAATGGCTATATATAATCTTCTTTTATTCAAAACAGAGTACTATATTACTAAAAAAACACTTTCTAAATTGATATTAAACATTTATTAATTCAATTAACCTTTTATTAATCTTCTTAACCTCTTGTTGTACTCAACCAAAACAGTTTAAGTTTATTTTAGTCTTGTAATTAATATTTAGCAATGAAAGTAGAGTAGCTTTCTAAAATGAATTTTTAAATCAAACAATATTTTGAACCTTGAGTAAGTTTAAAAATAATTTGTTTTTCTAATAACGACGCCATATAAATTTATATGGCGTCGTTATTTTAATTATTATTTATGGCGTTTTTAAAATTTACTTTCTTTGTTTCAACTGCCAAATAAAGAAAGACAGACTCAACACTATTAAAACTACAGCAATAGTATAAAACAGTTGTGCTTGAGAAATAAACTCTAGTAATGGCAACAATATAATTGGAGATAAAAACTGACCCATAAACCAAAATGTAGTTAACCGACCTATTTCCCTTCCACGAATTTCTATAGGAGCTAATTGCATGACCCAAATATTGGCATTAGGTATCAATACACCCATGCCAAGGCCAACCAATAACATTCCAAGCATTACCATGGCATATGAATTGGACAAGGCAATACATACATAGGCCAATGCCATTAAAAAATAACCAAGGCAAAACACTTGTTGATAGTTAAGTTTATCTTTTATTTTAGAATATGAAAATGCAGAGACGGCTGAAAAAAAAGTACTTGATGCAATAGCAATACCAATCAACGCATTTTTTTCAATACCTATTGCTGACTTTAAATAAAACGGGATTTGTACTGGAATGATGAAAAATATAATCCACATTAGCATGACGTTAATAAAAACAAACCATATAACCTTTGGGGAACTTATCCCTTTTTTCACGGTCTTGGTTTCAGATTGCACCTTTGGTTCCTTCAAATACAAGTAAGTAAATGGTAAGATTAAGATGGAAAAAAAGTAAAGCAAAAACGGAACTCTCCAATGAATGTCTGCCAAAAATCCTCCTAACGTAATAAAAATAATTCCACCTATTGACATTATAGCAATTTGAATACCAGCAAATTTCTGCCTTGCCTGACCTTGGTAATAATCTGCCACCAGGGTAGTTACAATGGTCATCGAAATTCCAACGCAAACACCAAGCAAAGCCCTTCCAACCAATATAAGATAGAGATTATCTAACCAATACCCAGAACTCCCAGCTACAGCATACAAAACCAAAGCTAAACCTAAGAGCTTAAGCCTGCCAAATTTATCTATAATGAGCCCTGCGATAATGGCACTCAAGGCTATAAATAATGCGGGAAAAGACAATACCAACTTAACCAATCCTGCAGCGTTGGAATGCTGTGAAAAGGTTTTAGTCATATCTGGCAGTGAGGCCGATATGGTAATCATAGACATAATGGTAAGGCTACTTACCAATAAAATAGCGGTTTTTACACGCCAACTTTCTGGATTCATAAGGTGTATGTTTTTTTAGAAATGCATCTAGTTTAGGGAAACGTTTTCTACATTTCTAAACCATTTCACCTTTCATGAGTTTAGGAAGCATGGCTTTGAAGTTTTCCTTTTTATTTAAATGTGGTAAGGGTTCGGCTGGCTCATCCACACCTAGAAACTTACATAAGGGTGCCCATCCATCCTTCACTTCATACACTAACAATTTATCAGCAGGAACAGAAGCTTTCACATCAGCAATATGATTTTCCCAAAATTGTTTGGCAAATTCTTTATCACCAAATTTCCCTTCAAGTCTATCGGCAAAAAACACTTTCTTAAACCATTTTATAACTTTTACTACGTTTCTAGCTCTTGCACTTAAGAGTAATTTACTTAACATCTTAATTTTTTCAGCTGGTGTTTGAGGTCCCGCTCTAAAAACTGTACTATCCACACTTTTATACCAACTTTCAAAATCTCTAACGGTTAATATTACTTTGGCGTCAGGATACTTTTTCATGTGTTCTTTATACCATGGGTACCCTGGAAAATCAACAGTTCCATCGTATCCATCATAAAGAGCGTCCCAGTCAGTATCTCCCGTTTCATCTAGTGTTTTCCAATAGTGAAGACGCTCTGGATTCACTAACAATTCTTTCATGTGGTATACATGTTTACAATAACCTAATGTGACAAGAGATACTTTCAATGTATTGGTTCCTGTTCGTGGTAATCCTGCACCTATAATTTTTAATGACATAATTTTATATTTTGATGGTTTTAATTATTTAATGCTATCTGATGATTTTGTTGGCGGCGGCGGCGGCATTTTAAATATAAATGGCTCAGGCTGCGGTGAAATTGGTTTTAAATCTTTACCCGCAAATGCCGGGAAATCAGGCATGAAATGCGTGCTTCTAAATTGGGCATATATAAAAGGCCCAACGGGTTGAGGAACCGAACCATCAGGCAAGGTATAGCCGTTGTTATAGGGATTCCAATATTCCCATACTATTTTCTTTTCCGGGTTCACTTCAAAAAAACGACCTCTCACTCCTTCAGTTATAAGGGTATTCCCATTTTTTAAGCGTTGCGCACCCGAAACAAAGGGAGAGTAAAACGAATATTTGTCTGGTGCAATATATTCCCAATAAGGTTCAGAGGGGCCAAAAGCACCCTCGTTTGAAATCTTATAAGTCCCATCCTGCATTTCAGGCAAGACCCACTCAACCACAGAACTATAATTCCCAAAGTCGCCTACCGCAACGTGCGGGTCAGGTGATTGTGCCTTTCCTAAAGCTGCACCCAATGAAGGCAATTTATTGTCTGGATTATGAATGTTATTGTTAAAAGCCATTAAATGCCCTTCACCAGGGTAACCTTTTGGAATCCATTTAACATCGTGCTGAACAAAAAGTTTTTGATCTTTTTCGGTTCCCCCACCATAATTTTGAGGATTACCCCACCTATAAAGTAAATCACCTGCACTACCTTTAGCCTCTTCAGTTGAAATACTATGGTCTATAATATAAATTTCATTAAACCCTGGACAGCTAAAAGCAATTTGATCCAACTCTGCATTATATGCTACTGCATTTACATGTGTGATATCTGAACGCTGATTATCCACCGTAGCATTGGAAGTCATGATTGCCATGGCTTTCATTTGTTCAATTTGTGCTTCATCCATAAGTGGTCCTGCTTCAGCTTCTGCACTATGGGTATTGATATTAATTTTTCGCGGATGGTCTTTTATAACGCCATAGTTTGCCTTGGTAGAATCAAAATCTTGAACAAGATGGTCCCACATATCCCATTCCCATACTATTTCTCCACCACTTGGTCTAATGGGCTTAATTTCAATAATCTTATCTATCCAAAGTCCTCCTTTTAAAACGCGTTGTGGATCGCGCCCAGCTGCGATGGATTCTTCAGGGGTTCTAGCTTTATAGCAAATTGCAAGTACATTCCCATTGGGCATAACTTCAATATCGTGGTGAAGGAGTTCTTTTCCATTTGCCAATTTATAATCCCAAATCAAATTACCATCCCAATCATATTCACGTATGATTCCTGCTTGCCCTCCAAAAGCGAAGACAGGAAAATTTTCATCTCTTTCAATCCTAAATAGGTGCCCACTATCAAAAAGATAACTGCTCAACATTGTACTCACTTCACCTGGCCATTTGTGAACAATAGTTCCGTCCAAATCCATTAAATAAGTATCTGTACCGAATGAAGGTGAAAACATAACATACCCCGGTGTGGCCATATCAGTCTTTAATATCAAGCCTCTTTTTTCGGTAACCCCAGCTAGAGCTCTGGTATCTTCTGGTTTCCACTGTTTAACTTCGACGACTTCAGTAACCTCTTGTTTAGAGGTATCTGTTTTACATGACCATGTAAAACAGACTAGTAAGGTCAATAAAAAAATAAAGCGAATTTTCATAAAGGTTGGTTTTAGAACATTAATAATTTAGGTTTAATCAATTAAAATTGGGGAAGGCAAACTCTATTTATTTCATTTCATAACTTATTGAAATAAAAAACAATCCACCGAATTTAACCTTTTTTCACTAACTATAAAAATCTTTTTTCTAGCCATTTATCTACCTATTCTATAAACAGATTGGTAAATCACATTTGGGAAAATTGCTTTTACAAAATACTGCAATCGTCCTTTTAATCCTGCCTTGACAATATGATTATAGGTGCTAATGGGTAACTTATAAATGATTTCTTTGGCCAATTTAACTTTCTTTCCTGGCCCCTTCAATCTAAATTGTGTAGCCTGTGTTGGGCCATACATAAGATGCAACCAAAGCTTTGGATTAGTAAAGAAATACTTTACGATAGGGGGCCTACATCCTATAATTTTTGACATATCGTTCATATAATGATGGTAATCCACTAAACTTCTTATTCGATCACAATTGCCTTCAAATTGATCTTTATAATTGACCATGAAGGCTTCAATATTGGTTTTCATGCTTTCTAAATTTGGAAGTTTCATTTCTTTAGAAAATATAAGTGCACAATAACGAGACTGCATTTCCATGATAGGAAATTGACTACCAAATCCAGGTCTTGCCCAGCCTATCCAAGCCAGTCGGTCACCATAATCAAGATGGAACATATGCTTATATAGTTGTCTTGGATCGCAAATTTTTAGGCCTTCTGGCATAAAATCGTTTTGGTTGTGATAACCTGTAGAAAACACAATGGCATCTACATCATTTAAAATATCCCCACTTTTAGAGGTTAATAATTTACCTCCGTTTTCGACCTTTACAATATCATCAACAACCTTACAACCATGATGCGCTATGGCTTTTGGCAATGCCAAAGTTTTAGTACCATATATACCCCAAATACCTTTACTGGCTTTTACTTTATCATTAAGATCTGCCAAAGCATCAAAGACAGGATCCTTCCTGCTGCGCTCAAGCTTTAAAACAAATGGGCTTAATTGCTTGCCATAGTCACGAGGTAAATCCCAAATACCGCGATGAGTTGAAACATCTGCTGCGTGTTCACCACGTTTGCGAGGTACAATCCAACCTGTTGATTCTCTTAAACTTACCCAACACTGTTCAGCCACTTGAGAAATTTCATAAGCAACATCCGAACCAGATTCTCCTCCGCCAACAACCAAAACACGTTTACCCTTAAAACGATCTGCATTTTTATAATCTTTAGAATGACTATAAAACACATCAGTTAACTTGTTATGCCATTCTGGAAACCTCGGTATATTATTATTCCCTGTGGCCAAAATGAGGTTTTTACAAGTGAAGGATTCTCCCGTAGCAATTGTAATCTGCCATGAATGATTGTTATTACTTACTACGGATTTAACTTTTGAATTAAAACGAATATGCTCTACAACATTATAATGTTGGGCGTAACCTTTCCAGTATTCTACTGCTTCTTCTTTAGTCCAAAAATGATGGCTTTTACCTTCTCCAACCCAAAAATCAGAAAACATACTAAAGGTTACCGAAGACGTTAAAAGCAAATTATCATAGCTTTTGGTAAAAACACCACCAAGTTCGGTGGACTGTTCTAAACAAAGCACATCAGTGAATCCCTTTTCAATAAGCTCTTTGGTGGCCACAATGCCTCCTGGTCCTGCCCCAATGACTATACAACTTATCATAATTCGTGGTCTGGTTTTATGAGTTCTATTTTAGCCTCATTAAGTAAAGACATTATTGAGTCTTCCACTTTAGGTATTGGCTTTACTTTGTGTTTATAATTGTTCTTTAATTCTGCTGGAATAATTTCAATAATCTCTGAAAATAAAAAGGAATTGCTAACAGCGCTGTCATTTACCCAAATTTGGGAGACAAATCCTAGGCTTGAATCTTTGGTACTTTTGAAACCTTTTTGTAACCATATTGGAATTTTAACCTGGATTGACCCAATAGGCTCCTTATTAAAATCAATATTAAATTCACACAAGGTTTTACCTAACAGGCTTCCATTTAAAATTTTTTCATATGCTTCTTTGAGATTTTGTCCCTTCACGTTAAAAAATCTCACTATTGCCAAAGTTCTCACTTGACTTGTTTCATCTTCTAATTGAACTATTCTAATGGTTTCATTCTGCTTTAAAATGTTCAGTTTTATTGATCCAAATAATTTCTCTAATGTATGTGTATGCAAATTTTCTTTATTCATTAAACATTTATAGGTAATACGCTACTTATTTATTTGTCCGCTTCTTTCTTTTCTTCTTTTGGAGGCAATTTGAACGGAACAGGTTGTGGATCTAATGGGGTTAGTTCCTTACCTTTTAAACCTGGGTGATCTGCAGGAATAAAGTTAGACCTAAACATAAAATAAGTAAACGGCTTTATCGAAACAGGGTCTCCATTGGGGTGATGTATGTTTCCACGATGTTGATTTAAGTATTCCCAAACAATATCTCCTTCTGGCGTCACTTCAAAAAATCGTCCTTTTGGGCCTTCATTAATAAATGTATTTCCATTTTTCATTCGTTGCGCTCCAGAGACAAAACTTCCAAAAAACGACAGCGTATCTTTGGCTATATATTTCCATTCAGGTTCGGCAGGTGCAAATCGTTTGTTTTCCATAAGTACATAATTACCTTTAGAATCGGTTAATGGTTTAATTTGATAGACTGCAGAATATTCTAAACTATCTTTTCTTCCTTGAATGTGATTGTTAAAAAACGTCAAACTCCCCTCACCTGGATGTCCTTTTTCAATCCAACGTATATCATGTTGCCCAAAGGATTGTTGATGGGTGGAGTCACCTTGGCGGTAATTTTGCGGGTTTCCCCAACGGTATAAAAAATCACCTCCTTTACCCCATCTACCACCAGTATGGCCAGCGGCTTCTTCTGTAGTTGTGCTATGATCAATAATAAATACCTCATTTAAACTTGGCGAACTAAAAGCAATTTGATCTAACTCGGCATTATAATTAATGGCATTGAGATGGTATACATCCGATCCTCTGTTATCAATTGTTGTATTTCTTCTAACCCTGTTCATTTTGCGCAAAACATCAAGACTATCTTGTGTAATGGGTTTTGGCAATTCTTCACCCGCATTAAAGTCTAACAACTCGGGATGTGCAGCAACATCTCCATAATTTTTTTTCTCTTTATCAAAATCTTGAATTAAGTGATCCCAAATTTTCCATTCCCAAACCACCTTGCCATGAATTTTATCCAGAGGTTGGATTTCTACAATTTTAGAAGTCCACAGTCCAGCTTTGGGTGTCATATCCGGTTTTCTTCCAGCTTCTATAACTTCTTCTGCGCTTCTTGCTTCCCAAGCTATGGCCAAAACATTACCATTGGGCATAACCGCTATGTCATGATGGGCGTGCTGTTGCTCATCAGCATACTCAAAATCCCATAACACTTTACTTTCCCAACTTATTTTTTGAAGTCGACCGGCTTCTCCTCCACCTGCAAAAACAGGAAAATCAGGATCTTCAGCTAAAAGCGTAATAGAGCCATCATCATTTAAATAGGGACTATGCGTACTGTAAATTCCTTTCCATTCATGAACCACTTCTCCTTTTCGGTTAATTAGATAAACTGAAGCTGAATTAGTGGGGACAAACATCACATAGCCATCTGCTAAATTATCTGAAGTTTTTGTGAGCCCTCTTGGAATATAGTGCCCAAACATATTTCTGTCTTTCTTGTCAGGCTCTTGAGCTAAAACATAATTAAAACTGAAAAGGAAACAGATTGATATTAAAACGACTTTTAAAAGATTTACATTTTTCATTATTAAAATATTGGTTGGTTACTATTTAATAACAGATAGGTGAATAACAGTAAATCTGGGCAGATTATTATGATAATATAATGCACGATTTTTCGCACCGCCTACTAAAATAAATCTTTTTTCCGATTTATAGAACACTATGATGCAAATAGTTATAATTGAAACTGATTAATTCTAAATTAAATTTGTTTTATCTTTAAAAAGGATACTAAAATTCAAACTATGTTCTGTAGAGTTTTTATACTTATAGTTTCACTAAATGTTATGTCAATTAATTTTCAAGTTAATACAGAGGAAACACTTGACTTTAAATTGGTAAGTTTCTCAACTCAAGACGACGGAATAATTGAAGCTTCATTTTTTGAGGGCAACAAAGATCTTGCAGTGGTATTTGCACACGGCGCTGTTTTTAATAAAGAAAGCTGGTATTTTATGGCTGATCATTTACAGTCTAAAGGAATAGCTTCGCTCTGTATAGATTTCAGGGGTTACGGAAACAGCAAAAAAGGAAATACAACAAACAGGGCTTTTGATATTTTAAGCGCTGTAGATTATCTAAAAAAAGAAGGTTATGATAGCATAGCTCTTGTTGGAGGCAGTATGGGCGGTGCAGCTATTTTAAATGCTCTTGAACTTGAAATGGATATCAGCTTAAAGAAAGTGATTTTACTTGCTCCAGCGGGAGGAAAAGCAATTTCAAGTGAAACCATCGAAAAATTAATCGTAGTATCAGAAGGCGAGGGTTTGTTTAAGAAAGTAAACCAAATTTTTAATGAAAGTAATCCTCCAAAGCAATTAAAAACCTTTAAGGGGTCATTCCATGCGCAACATTTATTTAAATCTGAATATCGCGATGAGCTAATTAAGCTTATTACTGATTTTTTAATTTCCAATTAATCATTTATGCTATTAAAGACTAAAAGAATGAATCATAGGTTTCCATGTATTAAAGTATAAATAAAAAAGCACCATTAAAATAATGGTGCTTTTTTAACTTGTAAAGTATTAATGTCTGAATATTAACGCTTAAATGACGTATCTAATTCTAGACTTTTTTAGATACATAATGTAATCTAAAACTTAAATTATGCCTTACCTAAAATTCTAAACATGCCTGTCCCGCAAGATGGGCATTTTCCTTTCATAGCTTTTCTACCGTTTTTCATAGTAACTTCGGCAGCACCGCTAATTTCTTTTTTAGATTTACATTTTACGCAATATCCTTCCATAATGTTATAAGGTTTTTGTTGTGGTTAAACTATTTCTTTCAAATTTAGGTATTAGCTTTTTTATGTGCAAACTTATTTTTACACTATTACATTTTAAGTATTTTCATTCGTAAGTGTTTGATTTATAGTTTATTTTAGAATGACTTTTTTACTCATTACACCTTGATCTGTAGTTATCTTCAAAATGTAAATCCCTTTTTCAATGCGAATTGGCTTTATTTGGTTAACCTCGCTTGGCTTTAAAGACTTAAGTTCTTTACCCATAAAATCATATATTTCAACGCTATTGGCCTTCCTGTCTTTTGGTAATTGAATTTGTAATAAGGAGGCTTCTGAAGTATAAGCTACTGAAAAATCTTGATCAATAGCCATCTCATTTGATTCTAAAAGTCTGCTTTGAGACGACTGAAACACCAAACTAAATCTATTCTTATAAGTCCCCGGTTCTAATTCAACTTTGAATGGCTTCTCATTAATTTGAGTTATTTCACCTGTCACTTTATCCTTAATATAAAGTGAGGTTTTCGAACTTAAGTTCTCCATACTGTCCAGTCTAATTTTGGCTGTCCCTGTCTTTTTCACGATCAACTCTAAAGGAAATTCTTGTTCTGCATTAAAGCTATTCACCCCTTGAATTACAAACTTTCGCTTGCTGAAAGTCCAGTACATGTCTTCTTCATTGATATCGGCAATGAAAGCGTCAAATCCTAAATCAAACCCATCTGTCGCCTTTTCATGTGTGCCAATGGCAATTTGTCTATGGTATCCCAGTGGGGAATCATAGGTCAATCGTATTATTGGATTTGCCTTTTTACTTTTTGAACTACTTTTTGAGCTGGTTCTTAAAAAACTAGATTCTGTGCTGATGGCTTCTGTAACAAATGCGCGTTGACTGTTTTTAAATACAATCGTGCCACCATCTACAGTGGTTATAGGTACGCCATTATCATTATTAAATCCATCCAATGCTGTGGACACAAAAAACCCTTGGTTTACAGGTATGAATTCTCCTGGAATTTTAGTTCCAACAGCCGGACCACCTGCATTTGAGGTCGTGTTTATTCTACTATCATTTGAAATAGCTGCAACGCCACCGGTTAAGTTTCTTGTTGCATAGCCTCCTACATAGGCTCCCAATTGGTGTGAATTCTCCTCTCCAAAATGATCCCAGAAATAAAGCGCTCCATTGAAAACCGTTCCATTGGTGTTTGTTCCCCCATCGGCAAGGCTTAAGTTATCAATAATGAAAGCCGTTGCATCGATAGCTGAAGGGTATGGATTTCCTATAAGTCTTTCAACTTCACCAGAGGATTTATCCAACGCTAGTGTAATCGTTCCATTATTGGGAAGTCCTTTAAATACATAATTTTGTGAACTTGTTAAAATATCTGCCGCACCCGATGTGCCTTTCATTGTAAATCCTTCTCCTGGCATTAATGATGACAATTGATTGATTTTTATCCAAGCATTATAATCATCTGCCACACCATAAAATTTATATAACCAATTCGAACTAATGGTTCTTGGGGTTGTTGGTGTACTTGAATCAGCCGCCGTGACTGAAGAATTAAAGGTTATGGGCTGATATGTTGATGATATGGTGCCATCAAACAACACGTCTTCAAGTGTGTGGCTTGTGTTTGTTGCGGCTATTCCTGTTCCTCTAGTGGCTGTATTGCCTGCTATTGGAGCAACCGATGACGACCAATAATTATAGTTAAAGCTATTTGCCGTTCCTTGTTGATCCCGTTCAATATATCCGCCACTATCTGCATCTACAATACTACCCTCACTTTGAATTAATTGAGATTCCCCAACTAAATCAATAACCCCATCTAATTCCAGATAATGCGTTACAGTAAGTCCTTGGCCCGAATTGGTCTCGTCTTGAGCCTCATTAGGGTCTGCAATTGTAATTGTTCCTGAATTATTCTTCAACCCTAAAACCGTGATGTTACGGTCTCCTGAAGTAATGTCATGTGATGTTTCGACAATATTCCAATCGATATAAGTCACGCCATCTAAACTCAAAGCATTGGGCAACATATTATAGGCACTATTCTCCCAAGTACCAGCACTATCCCATTCGCCATTTGCAACAGAAACATAGGGCATTGGAATGGTTTGTGATCCTACCAATGACTTACTCTTGTCCAAATATTTTAAGCGTATAAAATTTCTGTCATCAACCAAACTCTCTACCGTAGATCCATAAAACGTATTAAAATCATAATACGCTTTAAGCTTATCATAAGGTATTGATGCAGCTTCATTGCTTGAAGCTCCGGCAGGAACAACCCTACCGTTAATCATTTCAGAAATCTTTTCTACCTCTTGGTTCATAAGATAGCGGACCTGATTTGTTGTAAGCGCCTGATCCCATACATAAACCTCATCAATGTCTCCCAAAAATGGATTAATGATATTATTCTTGTCTATGTAAACAGCTCCAACTGAAAAATGATTATAATTAGGGGAAGGCGCTACCACATTCTGTTCCGATTTATCCAATACACCATCGACATATAAAAATAAGGTCCCGTTATTATAAACCAATGAAACCTGATGCCATTTGTTATCGTTAAGTACCATGGTTGAGGTAAACCTTGGGGTCACTACGTTGTCAATAATAACCTCAACTTGGCTTGAAGGATTTAAGCGTAATTGCAGCTTACTGCCTTTGGCCATAATAGTGCGAGTACTTGCTGTAGGGGCACTTTTTACCCAAGCCGAAATCGTAAAGGCCACAACATTAAGGTTTAAACTATATTCTCCAACCAAATAATCTCCAGAAGCTATACTTATAGAATGGTCCTCAGTAAGTTTTGGTGCTTTCCCAAAAGTGAAAAATTTAGTGCCATCAAAATCGTACCAGGTTTGAAGGTTTGAACCACCATCTGATTTTAAAGGAATCACATCTATAATATCGCCATTGCCAAAATTTGCATTATCAGCAACGATAAGAACATATTCTTCAGTAGCTAATTTAGAAAAACTACTAAAGGCCGCAGTAGGAATAGAAACATAAACATTTTCTACATCACCATTTACAGCTTCAACAGATTCTACAATCTTCCATTTTCTATCAATTCGTGTTAAAGAAGTAGTAATCCCAGAAGCTATAGTTACCGTATTTGAACTCGTTCCTGAAAATGACCCATTATTGGACCCCCAGACCAGAAAATCCCCATCCTCTTTAAACTCATTGATATTGGCATTGTTAGTTGTAAATATCCCATCCAAACCAATGGTGACTTCATTGGTTAAGTTTAGCGTTTTTGATTGTTTTTGGTTTAAATCCGATATAGAATCTCTTCCTATTCCTGCTACATGGTAATTATACCCAGAATTGGCTGCAATATCCCATACTTTAGAGCCAAATGAATTGACATAATCCTTTTGGGCCTCGGTTGAAGCACCCAGTGTAATCCCATATTTAATAGCTAAATACGACTCGATTTTTTGCCTGCCAGCATCTGGAACACGCTCGGCAAAAGTGAAAACCTCCGCAACACGACCATTTAAACTCCCCTGAATATCGAAGTTTTTACCAATCCAATACTCGGTTCCAAAAACAGTATATGGTGCCTCTGTATCTGTAAAACCAACATTAGCGAAAGAAACATCATTAATACTCGAAGTACTTAATACGCTAGCGTTAAATAAAATATCTTGTCCTGTTGGAGAGCTAACAGAATTGTTTCTAACATTTATTATTCCTGCATTGGAATATGATGTGTTGGTTTCTGCTGCACCATTAAACGAGCCTGTTGTATTTTGGTTATAGGACAAAGTTTCATTTGTAAATCGGGTTGAGTAATCTCCAAAACCTACGCCTGTTAAATCACCAACGCTACTCGATGACACACCTGCAAAGATGGTGTTTCTAGAGGACGAGCTAGTCATGGTCGCATCTGGAATCATAACTATAAACATATCTTGACTGTAAAAACCATTATCATCATTGTAGAGGAATTGCTCCAAACTACTCCCATCATTTTCAAACTTTATTACCGGATTAAAGTTGATATTTGATGCCGCATTATCAATATAAGTAGGTTGATTGACCGAAACCGGTTGCTCGGCATGCTTGCCATTAGTCCCTATATCTTTCCACTGTGACACTTTTGAACTCCCATCTTTTATTACCCCTCTGGTTGATTTTAACCACAACCTAAAATCGGCAGTTATCCCTCCAGGCCCTGGTATATTAAAGTCAAATATTTCAGCGCTGACATCAAAAGTAAAGGTGGTATTATCACTATTGGCAATACTAATCGTAGACGTGTAAGTTCCAGGTGTTGCTGGTGTAGGTGCCAGAAAAGAAACTATAAATATTATATAGGAACCAGGGTCTATACTTTGGGGTAAATTAGCCACTGTATTATCAGGCAAAACAATATAAGGAGCTACAGTAAAATCGGCTAATGAGCTACTTATTGAAGTGATATCTAAAGGGCAACTTCCCGTGCTAGTAATAATAAAATTACGAGATACTGATGCTCCCTCATCTACTACACCATAATAAGTGCCATTGGTTGCAGAAGTTGTTGTTGAACCATGTACAATATCAGAAAAAGGATTCCCTCCCAAAACATTAATTTCTGGTTCGCCTGATAAAGTAAATATAAATTTAAAGTCCCCATTACTCCCATTCATTAAAATTGTAACTTCTGTATAAGCATTGCAATTACCACTTACATTAGTAATAACAAAATCTACATATTTATTACCATTTTTACACGCTTCTGGTTTGATATTCTTAGGTAAGGATTCATGCTCTAATGTAAATCCTGTGGCTGGGTCTAAAGAAATATCTTCAATCTTTAGATTACCACAATTAGAGTTTGAACCCTTATTTGTAACCCTAAATGAGATTGCATTTCCAGCTGTAATATTAATGATGTCATATTCATATACAATAGAACCACCAATAATTTCTACTTGAATATCACCTTGAGAATTGGCGGCTATACTAAATAAAAGACAAAATATACTTATCCTAAATAGGTGTAAGTTAAAGAATGGAGCGGTTATCATTCAACAACAAATTGCGGTTAATAGGAAGCAAACATATATAAAAAAAATCAATTTCATCGATTAAATGCATTTTTATTCGACAAAATACATATCTATATTTTAATTATACAAAATTGGACGCACTAAAAAACTATAATACAACATGTTATATCATTTCGTTAAATTGAATAGATTATGACATCTAGTTCTTACAAAATTTTAGATGATTATATTCTTCTCTTTTTTAAATTCATGAAAACACACTATTTAAAAACCCTTGTAGTATAGGGTTAGAACTTTCCTTATTCCAAACCATTGACAATACAGTTCTTTGAGGGATTTTTGAAAGCTCAATAAACCTTACAGCATGATTTTCTGTGATTTCAAGAGATTTTGGAACAATAGACACTCCAAATTTGTTTTCAACTAACTTGTAAATAGAATTTGGATGAATGGTATTATGTGTGATGAGCGGAGCAAATTTACAATCATCAAAAATTTGCATCACCGTTTCATAATAGGAAGCACTATAATTGGGATCAAACAAAATAAACGGCTCATTTTTAAGTTGAGAAAGATTTTCAAAATTGGCTTCAGTGAGATGATGATCTATAGGTAATACTAGTGAAAACGTTTCTTCTAAAATAGCCTTTATTCCTAAACCTCGAGGTACACGTTCTGAACGCACAAAGCCTAAATCGAGATTATGCGTTAGTAATTGCTCAATTTGTTTGTTATTATCCATTTCTTTTAAGCTTAATAACACATTTGGATGTGCTTTTCTAAACTTTAGTAGCATATCAGGAATTATATTTTGCATAGCTGAACCCACATACCCTAACTTTAAATCTCCTGCTAGTCCTTGACCCACTAGTTTTGCATGATCAATAGCAGTGTCTAACCGTTTTAGAATTGATGTAATCTCTTTCTGGAGAAATTCGCCTGACTTGGTTAACTCTACTTTTCTGTTATGCCTATCAAACAACGAAACACCCAAATGATCCTCCATTTGTTTTATTTGTCTACTTAATCCAGGTTGTGAGATATATAATCGATCTGCGGCCTTTCTAAAATGCAAATCTTCGGCCACAGCCAAAAAATAGATCATATGACGCAATTCTATTTGATAACTCATGGTTATTATTTGTTACTTATTTAGTATTAATAGGCATTAAAAATAATGATAACTTTGTGTAATTCAATACCAATTAATCTAAATATGATGTTTAATTACGGAACAGATCATCTAACCATAGAAAAAGTTATAGCCATTTCCAGAGGTTCAATAAAGGCAATTTTATCTTCTGAAGCTATTAAAAAAGTTAATGAGAGTAGATCTCGAGTAGAAACTATTGCCAATAATAACAAGGCTGTATATGGGGTCAATACTGGATTTGGCCCACTATGTGATGTACAGATTACCCCGAAAGAAACTAGTAAACTTCAAGAAAACTTACTGTTAACGCACGCCGTAGGCGTTGGAAAACCTATTGAAAAAGAGCTTTCAAAGCTTATGATGATTTGCAAAGTCCATGCCTTATGTCAGGGATTTTCAGGAATTAGATTAAGTGTCATCGAACGCATTATTTATTTCATAGAAAATGACCTATTGCCTGTAGTTCCAGAACAAGGTTCAGTTGGGGCATCAGGTGATTTGGCACCGCTCTCACATTTGTTTTTACCTCTATTAGGTGAAGGTGAGTTTTGGGCTGATGGCAATATAGTTCCTGCAATAGATATTTTAAACAAACACAGGCTTGAACCAATTCAATTACAAGCCAAAGAAGGTCTTGCTCTAATAAACGGCACCCAATTTATTCTAGCGCATGCGATTCTCGGATTAAACAAAATGGCTTATCTATTGGATTTAGCCGATGTTGCGGGCGCTATGAGTATCGAAGGCTATCAAGGCAGTGCTTCACCATTCAAGGATGCCTTGCACCAAATTAGACCATTCAAAGGCAATTTAAAGGTGGCTAAACGCATGCGAATGCTTTTTAAAGATTCAGAAAACATAACCTCGCATGAAACCTGTGCCCGTGTTCAAGATCCATATTCAATGCGATGTATCCCACAGGTTCACGGTGCTTCAAGAAATGCATTTTACCATTTGGAAGAACTCACAGAAATTGAATTAAATTCTGTCACCGACAATCCAATCATTTTAAGTGAAACCGAGGCAATTTCAGGCGGTAACTTCCATGGGCAACCTTTAGCTATGGCTTTAGATTATGCCTCAATTGCAGCTTCTGAATTAGGTAATATCGCTGATCGCAGATGTTATCTTTTAATCGAAGGTAAATTTGGATTGCCTCGGTTATTAACCGAAGCTGGTGGATTAAATTCTGGGTTTATGATCCCACAATACACAACAGCAGCATTAGTTACCGAAAATAAATCGCTATGTTTTCCTCCTTCAGCTGATAGTATTCCTACTTCTTTGGGCCAAGAAGACCATGTCTCAATGGGAAGTATTTCAGGACGAAAGTTCAATCAAATTCTAGAAAATATTGAAAAAATACTGGCTATTGAATTGATGTACGCAGCACAGGCTTTAGAATTTAGAAGGCCAAATACATTTTCTGTTCTAATTGAAGACAACTTCAAAATCATTAGAAAGCATGTTGATAAGTTAGAAGAAGATCGTCTTTTAAAAGACGATATCAACACGCTAATCGCTTTGGTTAAAAATCAATCATTCAACGTTGGATAAACTGTAAATACTATGACCTTTCAAGAGCAACTATTACAAGGCATACCTAAAGAATTACCGGTAAAAAAAGTCTACTCAAGTGAGGCTAATAGGGCGCCTAAACGAAAAGACATTCTTTCTGTAGAAGAAAAAAGGCTTGCCATAAAAAATGCGTTAAGATACTTTCCAAATCAATGGCACGCTACCCTTGCTCCTGAGTTTGCCGACGAACTAAAAACCTACGGCCGTATTTATATGTATCAATTCAAACCTGATTATGAATTCTATGCTCGGCCTATTACAGAATATCCTGCAAAATCCTTGCAGGCTGCAGCAATTATGTTGATGATTCAAAATAATTTGAATCCAGAAGTTGCACAACATCCTGAAGAGTTGATAACCTATGGAGGCAATGGTGCTGTTTTTCAAAATTGGGCACAATATCTTTTGGTGATGCAATATCTTGCCACCATGACCGATGAACAAACCTTACATATCTATTCTGGACATCCCATGGGGCTTTTCCCATCTTCAAAAAACGCACCAAGGGTTGTGGTCACTAATGGCATGATGATCCCTAACTATTCCAAACCTGATGACTGGGAAAAATTCAACGCACTTGGGGTTACACAGTATGGTCAAATGACAGCAGGTTCTTTTATGTATATAGGTCCACAAGGCATTGTTCATGGTACAACAATTACAGTAATGAACGCCTTTAGAAAAGTACTTTCAAAAGGAGAAACACCAGCTGGAAAACTATTTTTAACTGCCGGTCTTGGAGGTATGAGTGGAGCGCAACCAAAAGCAGGAAACATTGCAGGCTGTATCACTGTTTGTGCTGAAGTAAATCCAAAAGCCGCAACCAAACGTTACGAACAAGGATGGGTTGATGTATTGATTAACACAATGGATGAGCTCATTATTCGAGTGAAAAAAGCACAAGAACATAACGAAGTTGTTTCAATCGCATACATAGGAAATATTGTTGACGTCTGGGAGCGTTTTGACGCTGAAAATATTTTTATTCATTTAGGCTCCGATCAAACGTCGCTGCATATCCCTTGGACTGGTGGGTACTATCCTGTGGGGCTTTCATATGAAGAATCAAATAACTTAATAAAGGATAACCCTGAATTATTTAAGAAAAAAGTCCAGGAATCCTTACGTAGGCAAGCCGCGTCAATAAACAAACACGC
This sequence comes from Geojedonia litorea, assembly GCF_042654525.1. Classification (NCBI taxonomy): domain Bacteria; kingdom Pseudomonadati; phylum Bacteroidota; class Flavobacteriia; order Flavobacteriales; family Flavobacteriaceae; genus Geojedonia; species Geojedonia litorea. The sequence goes on along the minus strand of NZ_JBHSGP010000014.1, from coordinate 1,107,781 downwards.
AGCTAAAGGCACCTATTTTTTTGACTATGGGAATGCATTTTTACTAGAAGCATCTCGGGCAGGAGCCGATGTCATGGCCAATAACAACATCGATTTCAAATTCCCGTCCTACGTACAGGATATTTTAGGCCCAATGTGCTTTGATTATGGTTTTGGTCCATTTAGATGGGTATGTACTTCCGGAAAGTCAGAGGACCTGGACACAACTGACAAAATTGCGATGGAAATACTTCGAGAAATCAAAGAAAATTCTCCTGAAGAGATTCAACTACAAATGCAAGACAATATCACTTGGATTAAGGATGCCAAACAAAATAATATGGTGGTTGGATCTCAAGCTCGAATTTTATATGCCGACGCTGAAGGACGAATTAAAATTGCTACAGCCTTTAACAATGCTATAGCTAATGGTAAGATTGGCCCTGTGGTATTAGGACGAGACCATCATGATGTAAGCGGAACAGATTCTCCATTTAGAGAAACTTCCAATATCTATGATGGCAGTAAGTTTACCGCCGATATGGCCATTCACAATGTTATTGGCGACAGTTTTAGAGGAGCAACATGGGTATCCATTCACAACGGCGGTGGTGTTGGTTGGGGCGAAGTGATTAACGGAGGATTTGGAATGTTACTTGACGGTTCCAAGGAAGCTGAAAACCGATTACGTGCGATGCTATTTTATGACGTTAATAATGGTATAGCTCGCAGAAGTTGGGCTAGAAATGAAGAAGCACTATTTGCCATTAAGCGTGAAATGGAACGTACACCCAATCTAAAAGTCACATTACCTAACTTAATTGATGACGAGATTTTAAACGATCTCTTTTAATATTTTAATTGAAGATTTTTAATCCTCTATCCTGTTTATTTTAGGATAAACCCAACATAAGAAGCGCAGCTAATGATGCACCTGCAATCGGTCCTAAAACAGGAATCCATGAATAACTCCAATCATTTGAAGCCTTATCTTTTATAGGCAAAATAGAATGCATAATCCTAGGACCTAAATCCCTAGCAGGATTTATAGCATAACCCGTTGTACCTCCCAAAGACAAACCAATAGCCCAAACTAAAAAAGCAACAGGTAAAGCCCCTAACGAACCTAGTCCAACAACAGTTTCGGTATCATTAATGGATGCATCAGTAAAATATAATATGGTAAATATAAGTACAAAAGTTCCTATGGCCTCACTAATACAATTCATCACTGTATTTCGAATTGAAGGTGAGGTACAAAACACGGCTCTTTTTGTTTCACCATCATCAGTAGCTTCAAAATGATTTTTATACAATATCCAAACCAGCAAAGATCCTATCATGGCACCTATCATTTGAGCAAGGACATACATAGGCACATCTACCCATGGGAATTTCCCAGCTACAGCTAAACCTATACTTACTGCTGGATTGATATGAGCACCACTGTAAGGACCTGCAATCACAACGGCTACATATACCGCTAAAGCCCATCCTGTTGTAATCACAATCCAACCACTGCCATGACCGGTGGTTTTATTAAGTACTACATTGGCCACTACGCCTCCACCCAATAAAATGAGCATAGCTGTTCCTATAATTTCAGAAATAAATGGTGTCATAAGTTTGAATATTAGTAGTTAGTAGTTAGTAGTTAGTAATTAGTTTTTGTCTTTAGCCCAAAACTCCAGTGCTTCAATAGCTTTATACCAGCCTTTAACACCTTCGTTTATTTGTTGACGAGCTGTTGTGGGGTGGAATTCTTTATCAATCTGCCAGATGTTTTGGATGTCCTCAGGTGATTTCCAAAATCCTACTGCTAATCCAGCCAAAAATGCAGCACCCATGGCCGTAGTTTCTACTACTTTAGGTCTTACTGTCATTGTATTTAATACATCTGCTTGGAACTGCATAAGCATATTATTAACCGTAGCACCACCATCTACTCGTAATTCCTTAATTGATATTCCTGAATCGGCTTCCATAGCCTTCAAAATATCCATGGTTTGATAGGCAATTGATTCTAAAGCTGCTCTTGCAATATGGGCGTCAGTGCTTCCTCTTGTCAATCCAAATAGAGTTCCTTGTGCTTGCTGATTCCAATGTGGTGCACCAAGACCCGCAAAAGCTGGAACAAAGTAGACCCCATCAGAATGCTCTACCGAATTTGCCAAAGATTCAACTTCTGAAGAGTTTCTTATAATTTTTAAGCCATCTCTCAACCACTGTACAACTGCGCCAGCAATAAAAATACTCCCTTCTAAGGCATAGCTTGTTTTACCATTTATTTTCCAAGCAACGGTTGTCAATAAATTATTCTTCGATACTTTTGGTTGGTCTCCAATGTTCATCAACATAAAACAGCCTGTTCCATAGGTGTTTTTTACCATACCTGGCTTTGTACACATTTGTCCAAATAAGGCCGCTTGTTGATCTCCTGCAATACCTGAAATAGGAATTTTGCTGTCGTAAAATGTGGATTTAGTATGACCATAAACTTCACTTGATTGTTTTACTTTAGGCAACATACTTTTTGGAATTGTAAGCAAATCAAGCAATTCATCATCCCAATCCATTGTATTTATGTTAAACAACAGGGTTCTGGATGCATTGGAAACATCGGTAATATGCTGTTCTCCTTTAGTGAAATTCCAGATTAACCAAGTATCAATTGTACCTAAAATAAGATCACCCGATTCAGCTTTTTGTCTAGCACCTTCTACATTGTCCAAAATCCATTTTACTTTGGTTCCTGAAAAATAGGAATCGATAACCAGTCCTGTTTTTTGCCTAATAAGAGCTTCTTTACCAAGTTTTTTTAACTCGTCACAATAACTTGATGTTCTCTTGTCCTGCCAAACTATGGCATTATAAACAGGCTTACCTGTATTCTTATCCCAAACTACTACTGTTTCGCGCTGATTGGTAATTCCTATTGCGGCTATGTTTTCTACATTTAGGCCTTTTTTAGCTATAGCTTCAGCAGCCACACCAGCTTGTGTTGACCAAATTTCTTGAGGGTCATGTTCAACCCATCCTGGACTAGGAAAATATTGAGTAAATTCTTTTTGAGCAACCGAAATAGCGTTCCCTTCCCTATCAAAAACTATAGCTCTTGAACTTGTTGTGCCTTGGTCTAAAGCAAGGATGTATGTATTCATATTTAAAATCGTTTACATAAAGACCCTAAAGGGAATTCATTAAAATTAATAATTCTTTTTCATTTATAGAATGTACTTCTTTGCTATTCTATTAAAGTCCATGATTTGGTTTAATTTCCATTCTTCAGATCTATTTAATTCTGAAGCCAATATTTCTGCTACTTTAGGTGCCACAGCCAATGCTACTTTAGCATCTAAAAACAGGATTCTAACGCGTCGCGCCAACACATCTTCAACTGTTCTAGCCATTTCATTTCTGGCAGCCCAGACTACTTCGGCTTTTAAAAACTCAAGCTTTGGGTGTAATTTTTCACCTAATTCTGGAGATTCTTTTATAAGATTATCTATAGCTATACGGTCGGTTCCATATACATACAAATGACTAGAACGATCAACAGGTCCATTTGCACCGTGAATTAATAAATTATTGGAAACACAGGCTTTTCTAGGAAGTTTTTTTAGCTCGATAATTTTGTTCAAGGTGTCTTGGGCCATACGACGATAGGAGGTCCACTTGCCGCCTGTTATAGTAATTAATTCAGATTCTGAAACCATAATTTTGTGACTTCTGGATATTTCTTTTGTGGTTTCGGAATCATCTTTTGGTGCCGCCAAAGGGCGCAACCCAGCAAAAACCGATAAAACATCTTTTTTTGAAACGTTTTTGTTTAAATATCGATTTAAAGTTTGAAGAATAAAATCTATTTCATTGTCTAATGCTTTCGGCTCCAAACTATGACTATCTAACAGCGTATCGGTAGTACCTACAACAACTCTATTATGCCAAGGCACTAAAAAAAGCACACGTCCATCGTCAGTTTTAGGAATCATAATGGCGTCATCGCCGGGTAAAAATGAGCGATCCAAAACCAAATGGATGCCTTGGCTTGGACGCACCAAATTATTAGCTGTTTCATTATCCATTTTAAGTATATCATCAGTAAATACTCCTGTTGCATTTACAACCACTTTAGCATACAGGTTATATATTGAACCTGTCTCCAAATCTTTAGCAACAACACCATTGACCAACCCATTATCACTTTTCAACAAGTATTCTACTTTGCAATGGTTTAATACGGTTGCCCCATGTTCTAAACAGGTTTGCGCAATATTTACTGCTAACCTTGCATCGTCAAACTGACCATCGAAATAGACAACACCACCTTTAAGGCGTTTTGATTTTATGGTTTTTAATCGAGATATTGTTTTCTTTTTGGATATCCTAACAGACTTTCCAAAGCTTAATTTACCAGCCAGGAAATCATAAATTTTAAGTCCTATGGTATAAAAAAGGCCATCCCACCTTTTATAATTTGGAATTATGAAGGATTGTTTATTTACCAAGTGTGAAGCATTTTTTAAAAGTAAGCCTCGTTCATATAAAGCTTCCCTTACCAAGTCTATGTTACCTTGTGCCAAATACCTCACCCCACCATGAACTAATTTAGTACTTCGACTTGAGGTCCCTTTGGCGAAATCAACCTGCTCTAAAAGAAGGGTTTTGTAGCCTCGTGATGCACTATCTAATGCAATCCCTAAACCTGTGGCTCCTCCACCAATTACAATTAGGTCCCAATGAGATTGGGCATTTAATTCTTGAATTAAAGTTTCTCTATTGAACAAATTTTGGTTTATATTATGCGTTGTTATTAAAAATATTAATTTATTATTCAGGAAGGCGGGTATATGTAAATTAATTAGATGATACTTTAAACGACCCTTTTAAAGTTGCATTTGAATCACCACCAACCCAGACATTAAACTCACCTGGTTCTACTTCCCATTTTTTATTTGCAGTATAAAATTCTAATGTTTTTGAATTTATTACAAAAGTCACGGTTTTAGTTTCACCTGCTTTCAGCATTAACTTTTTAAATCCTTTTAATTCTTTTATTGGTCTCACTAAACTTCCAACGAGATCGCGAATATACAATTGCACCACTTCTTCACCATCTCTATCACCAGTATTGGTAACATTTACCGACACTTTAAGTTCTCCATCTTTTGAGATGTCATTTTTACTTAATTCTAACTTATTATAGTCAAAGGTGGTATAACTCAAGCCAAAACCGAATGGGTATAAAGCCGATTTTGGAGCATCTCGATAACCAGAAAAGGTGACATGGGTAGCGCTATATGGGCGTCCTGTATTCTTTTGATTATAATAAAGAGGTTCTTGACCAACATGATGAGGGAATGACACCGGAAGTTTACCTGAAGGATTATAATCACCAAAGAGAACATCGGCAATAGCGTTTCCAGATTCTGATCCTAAATGCCAGCATTCTAAAATTGCTGGTGCAATTTCTGATACTCTACTTAAATCCATCGGCCTTCCGTTCATTAATACAATGACTATATTTTTGTTCACTTTATAAACAGCTTCTAACAATTCATTTTGTAAACCAAAAAAGCCAATGTTGGTTTGACTTCTACCTTCACCTGTTTGATAGGCATCTTCGCCAATTGCTAATACCACCATTTCTGATTTTTTAGCTATTTCAACGGCCTCGTCAATTCCAGTTCTATCAGTGGTGTTAAATTTTAAGGGATGTAGAAATTGGTTCGAACCCTCTTCTACCGTTGGTATTGTTAAATTAATCCCCTTGGCGTAATGCACCACGGTATTGTTGTCAATAGCATTCTTAATACCTTCAAACACTGATACCGCCGAATTATAGGTGGCTTTCGCTCTCCAATTCCCCAGAGGCGAATTTTTGTCGTTTGCCAAAGGTCCAATAACTGCAATACTTTTTAGTTTTTTTGAAAGTGGTAATATTTTATTTTCATTTTTTAATAAAACAATTGATTTTTTTGCCACGTCACGAGCAATAGCCAAATGTTCTTTAGTGTAAACTTCTGATGCTTCTCTATCTTCATTACAATACTTATAGGGATCATCAAATAAACCTAACTCAAATTTAATACGTAAAATACGTTTTACGGCTTCATCAATTTGCGCTATAGATATTTTGTCTTCTTTAAGTAAACTTTCTAAATGAGCTTCATAAGCATACGACTCCATGTCCATGTCACTTCCAGCATTCATAGCGATTTCAGATGCATGTTTTTTGTCTTCAGCGTAACCATGAGCAATCATTTCACCAATTGAGCCCCAATCAGACACCACAAAACCATCCCAATCCCATTCGTTTTTCAATATATCTCGTTGAAGTAGTTTATGTCCTGTTGCCGGAATGCCATCAATATCATTGAACGAATTCATAAACGTTGCCACACCTGCTTCTGCTGCCGCCTTAAATGGAGGCAAAATAGTATTATGCAACTCATATTCTCCAATACTTACCGTATTATAATCACGGCCAGCTTCAGAAAAACCATAACCTGCAAAATGTTTTGCACAGGCCGCAATTGTATGTATATCAGATAAATCATTTCCCTGAAACCCATTAATGCGCGCTACGCCAACAACACTGTTTAAATAAGGATCTTCACCTGCACCTTCCATAATTCTTCCCCATCGTGCATCTCTAGACACATCAATCATAGGGGCAAAAGTCCAGTTTATTCCAGAAGCCGCTGTTTCTTTTGCCGCTATAGAAGCCGATTGCTCTATGATGTCCAAATCCCAGCTTGCGGTTTCACCCAGTGGGATAGGAAAAATAGTTTTATAACCATGAATAACATCGTAGCCAAAAATTAAAGGGATTTTTAGTCTTGAATGCTCCATGACTAACTTTTGTGTTTCTCTAATAGCGGATACAGAAGACACGTTTAACATAGAACCCACTTCTCCCTTTTTTAACTTATCTAATTTATGTTGATCTCCTTTTGATGATGACGGCCCTGTTGCATCCCAACCGCCGCTGTATTGCACTAGCTGACCTATTTTTTCATTTAAATACATTAAACTTAAAATGGAATCTACTTTTGATTCTATAGTATTTGGTATATCTGAATTTCCATTATAACTTTTTTCATTTTTAAAGCTAGAAAAACTGAAAAGAAAAATTAAAATCAAACCGTATGTCAATAGAAAAACTATAATCTGCTTCTTCATAAGACTATTTTAATTTAAAATTTACGAGTACCGGAAAATGATCTGAAGGATATTTTAAATCAACAGAACTTGATAAAACAGCATACTTCTGGACTTCTATATGATCTGAATTAGATACCATGATGTAGTCAATTCTTCTAGTGACTGGTTCATGGAATTTGAAACCATTAAATGTCCCATTGGAGCCAAAAGTGACTTTTGCCAAATCTTTTGAATCCTTCATTTTCTCTTTAAGATTGTTGATAAGTAAACTGTTTGGTTCTACATTAAAATCCCCAGTTAATATTACGGGATAGTTTTTAGTATTTACTTCATTTATTTTTTTTAGAATGAGTTGCATCCCTTGTAACTGGGCTTCAGATCCCACATGATCTAAATGTGTATTAAACACCCATACTTTTTTGTTGCTTTTTATGTACGTAAATAAACCGTAGGTACAAATTCTTGGATAAGCCGCATCCCAACCTTGAGACACTTTATAAGGTGTTTCTGAAAGCCAAAAAGTGCTTTCATTTTCAACTTTAACTGTATTTGAATTATAAAATATCGCTGAAAATTCACCTTGACCATCACCGTCTCTTCCTATTCCTATTGACTTATAATCTGTTAGAGCAGATGACAAATCACTCATTTGGTTAGGCCGTGCTTCTTGAACACCGAGAATATCGGGGCTAAAATAGCGTAGTTGGGAAATTAAAAAATTCTTTCTGTTAGGCCACGCATTTTCACCATCTGAAGCGACATCTAGTCGAATATTATAGGTCATCACACTAAAATCTTGATTTTCGTCATGAGTTTGGTGCAGACTTTTACAGCTTGTAAAACACAGGATCATAATTATAATTTGTGCTAAATAATATTTCATCTATTACTTCTTTTTTTGAAAAACCCTCACATAGTCAACCACCATTTTTTGTGGAAAAATGGAATCGTCAATACCTTTTTGACCTCCCCACATGCCACCAACAGCAACATTTAGAATAAGGTAAAATTTTTGATCGAAAGGCCATTCGGCAGTGGTTTTATGCTCATTTTTTATATGATTATAAACTACTCCATCTAATATAAAATCCATTTTTTCGGGTGTCCATTCTAATGCAAATACATGAAACTCGTCATTAGGATTATCTATAAAAATTGCTTTACCTTTTTGAGTTCCTTTCATATGATTGTATGCCTTGGTATGAATGGTCCCATGAACAGAATCGTTATCATACCCTACATGCTCCATAATATCTATTTCACCGCTTTCTGGCCAGCCTATGGTTCTTCTGTTTTCGCTTAACATCCAAATGGCAGGCCACATACCACGTCCCTTTGGCAATTTTGCTCTCACTTCTATATAACCATATTGCCAGGCTGCAAGTCCTTCTGTTTTTATCCTAGCAGAAGTATATAGTGCAGAATCAATTTCTCTTTTATATTTCGCCCAATCTTTAATTTCTGGGTTTTTAAAATCCTTATTCGCAATTTTTTCTTTGTGAGCTTCAATAATCAATTGGCCATTTTCTACTCTAGCATTTTTCAGGCTATCTGTATAATATTGTTTTTCTTGATTGGCAATAAACCCATAATCATAAACCCAATTATTTGGATCTGGTTTGCCATTATAATTAAACTCATCGCTCCAAACCAATTCATACCCATTATTCACTGGGCTAGCTTGGATACGTTCAAATACTAACTCTGGTTGATCAGTGGTGATATAATCAAAATCATTAGCCAAAAACCAATCGATATCTTCGGTTTTATTAACCGTCCAAGCATTTAGAACTAAATCAAGTTCCTTTGCAGAGGTCATCCATTGAGGATGCTTTTTGTAGGTGTACACTAAATAGTCTAGCCCAGTAATGCCGTCTTCTTTTAAACGCTCTGGTGCTTTTGATCCATCCAAATATTGGGTTTTAGCGTTAGGATCTAATTCTTTAATTCTATTGAGGATTTCATAACTAAAACTGATATAAGTCAAAATATAAGGTTCGGCTTTAAGCTCCTTTACCAATTTCATGACATTTTCAGCTATAATTTGATTTCTGCCTTCTATTTTAGCTGGCTTTATTTCAATAACCAACCCTGTAGAATCATTGTTTTTCATCCCGGCAATTAAATATTCCTTTAATCTGGGTAAGGTTTCGCCATTTGAAAGTTTAAATTTTGACAATTCAGCGTATGTAGATTCTTCAACTATGAGATTGTTATAATCGGGATCATGCGTAACAATGAGCACATCATCAGCCGTGATTCTAACATCAAATTCTGACCCTGTACAATTTAAAGCTATAGCTTGTTTTAAAGAGGCAATTGAATTATGTGGAAGATTGTTGGTTTTCCAAGCACCGCGGTGGGCAATAACGGGATTGTTTGCAAATACAAAATTGGAATTCGATTTTAAATTGCAAGCATTAAAACTTATAAATGTGTAAAGTAAAAAGAAATAGCTTATGCCAATTTTCATAATTCAGGTGCTTATGGTCAAAGGTATAGGTGTTTTGTTCGATTAAGTTAATTACAACTTAAGGATAAGTGTTATCCTTAAGTTGTAATCGTAAATAATTATACTAAATTAAGTACAAATAATTTTAAGACCTATTCTGGATAGCCGTCATTTTGTGGGTAATTAGGTCCTAAAAGATTTAACTCTGCAATTGGTATTGGCCAATTTACATAGTAATCTTGAACTGCAGTTCTAGCATGGTCAAAATCTCCTTTATTGTCTCCAGCGTATTGCTGTAATTGAGACAAGAAGGTGCCCGTTCGCTTTAAAAAGTAAAAACGTTGTCCTTCAAAAGCCAATTCACGTGCTCTTTCATCGGAAATTGCCTTCATATCTATAGCTGTAATACTAGCTGCTTTGGCTCTATTTCTTACCGCATTAATATATTGAAGTGCCTTTGAAGTATTGTTTAACATCATATGTGCTTCAGCTCCAATTAAATAGGTTTCTGCCAATCTGTAAATCATGATTGTAGAAATATGATTTGCTTCTGAAGGATCTGCAGTTTCCTGTCTAAATTTAACGCAACCTGGGTTCAAAATTCTGTAGAAATTTAGTCTTTCATTTCTATTTGTTGAATTTCGATTATATAACGTTATAGGATCTCCTATTTGTTTTCCTGGAGGTAAGTTTTCGGCGTCATTGTATCTATATAAAGTTATATAATAGCTGCCATCATCTCTGTCATCATTAGGGTCTTCAGCTAATAAATTCACCAAGTAGTCATTCATTAATAAACCTCCTAATCCATTTCCGCCATTTTCAATCGAAAATTTTGCTCCTGGAACAACATCATATTGAGGTATTAACTGAAAATTCATTTGATTGGTTCCACCACCTCCTATGGCGTTATCTTTGTATTGAATGGAGAATAAATTTTCTGAATGATTCATGTCATTCAAGAATACGTCACTAGTTTTTGGCAGTAAACTATAATTACCATTGTTGATAACCGCATCGGCTTGAGCGGCTGCTTCGGTATAGTCCTTTTGCCAAATTGCAACTTTAGCTTTCAAATGACGTGCCGATGCTTGCGTCCATCTTCCAATCTCTGAAGTTGTCCAATCTAGATCATTAATAGCGTCATTTAAATCACTATTTAGTAGTGCGAATATTTCTTCAACTGAAGATTTATCTTGAGGTCGTTCAAAAGCATTTTCTGGTGTCGTAGGCTCTGTAGTTATAAAAATATTATTAAACTGTCTATACAAAGTGAAGTAAGAATTTGCTCTGAAACATTTGGCTTCGGCTATAAGTCTCCTTTTTAAGTTCTCATCGTCAAAATTCACATCTTGAGCATACTTAATAACAGCATTAGACCTGTCAATTAACCTATAATAATGTTTCCAAAATTCGGCTAATTGTTTCGTCCCATGCCTTGTTTGATCTATACCCCAGGTTACTTGACGAGCCATAAAAGCGATCTCACCTGCTCTTGGTAATACTAAATCTGTTTTTGCTTGTGGAACCAAAGGCAAGCCGCTATTTGAAAGTGCATTGCTTTGATAAAGTCTTCTATTCAAATCATACAAACCTACAGTTGCTAATTCCAACCCTTCTGGGGTATTATAAATAAAATCAACAGAGGTTTCTGAAAGTAGTTCATCTTGCAAATAATTCTCGCAAGAAAATATTGATAAAAGCAAGCATACTAGAGCTACTTTTATATTCAATCTTAAATATTTTTCTAAATTTTTCATAATTATATATTTTTTAAAGACCTAATTTAACTCCCATGGTTATTCCTTTTGCATCAGGAAATGCTCCAGCATTGTTTTCTGGACTATATGATTTATAATCAGTAAACGTTAAAAGATTTGTACCAGTTAAATATACTTTAGCGGATTCAAACCCTGCTTTCTGAAGAAATTTGTTTGGAATATTATACCCTAAAGACAATGTTCTTAATCTACTATACGATGCATCCTTAATTGCAGAAGATGATATAAACGCAGGAGCAGTAGTTCTTGGTCTAGGAAATTCGTTAGATGGGCTTTCAGGTAAATAATAATCTACTTTAATCCCGTTTAATATTCCTTGCAAGGTCGCTCCATTGTCATAATCAGACAAATAATTATTTAGTCTTGTAGCACCCTCTACGATATAAAAATCTGCAAATAATTCAAGTCCTTTAAATTCAAGGCTCATGTTTATTGAACCATACCAATCTGGCGTTTCTCTAAAGATAATTAAATCTTCTTGACCAATAATACCATCTTCATTTATATCTTTCACCCTTATATCTCCGGGCAAAGCTGTTGGTTGAGCCGAATTGGCAATATCATCACCTTCCTGCCAAATACCATCAAATAAATAGTTACGAATATTATCGATTGGTTGCCCAATAAATATCCCCTGTGACACAAAATCTAATGGTACACCATTTTCATCTAAAGTACCATCCAGAGCAAGAACTTCATTGTCATTTGTTGACCATGTAGCTCCTAAAGACCATTTAAAATCTGGCTTTCTTATGATATTGGTATTTAATGACACCTCTACCCCTCTGTTTTCTACTTCACCTATATTAAATCGTGTTACAGAATAACCTGATACCCCAGATAAAGTTCTATCCAATAAAAGGTCCTTTGTATTTGCCTTGTAGTATTCAACTGTTCCAGTAACGGTATTCTTGAAAAGTCCAAAATCTAAACCAACATTTAAAGATGTTGTAGTTTCCCATTTTAAATTTGGATTAGGCAATCTACTTAAAGATGCATTCCCTCCAGTTGTTACCCCGCCAAAAACATACGGTAAGTAGTCGGCCACACCAAGGGATTGACTTGGGTCAATCCCTTCATTACCAGTCTGTCCGTAACTAACTCTAAATTTCATTTGGTTAAATACTTTAGATTCCTTTAAAAAAGCTTCTTCGTGCATCTTCCACGCAAAAGCTGCGGCCGGAAAATATCCCCATTTATTGTCCTCGGCAAATACGGAAGATGCATCTGCCCTTGCCGTAAACGTAAATAAATATTTATTAAATAGATTATACCTTGCTCGCCCTAAAAACGATACCAATTTACGCTCACTCACATCTCTGGAAACTCCTGCAATTTCAGTGGCATTTCCATTATATCCTAAAAAGTCATTTGGGAAACCCGTTTTAGTAATGGACGTTTCAGTCGTTTTTCGTTCATTTACGGCATGCACAAATGTAAAATCTAATACATGATTATCATTAATTTTGGGTGTATAGTCGATAATATTCTCGATTAAAAAATCTTTGTAAGTATTATTACCTATTGTAGCACGTCCGTTAACTCCACTATCTCCAGAAGTATGTTTACTTGATCGATAAATACCCTGTTCTGAATTTCTGTTTCTTAAAAATGTGTTTAATCTATACGAAAACGATGATGTGAAATCGTAATTTAGAACAAGATTTACATCTGTTAACTTGGTAAAAACTTCGTTTGTAGATTCTCTAATATTCCATAGCGGGTTAACTCTCGTAGTACCTGTTCCCAATGGAAATTTAACTAGGTTACCTTCACTATCATAAGGCATTGCTAATGGAGATATACTTATAAAATTGAGTGAATTACTTTCTAAATCTTGTTTACTAGTTTGAAAATTAATGTTTGCTTGAATACTTAACTTATCATTTATTTTTTGATCCACATTAACTTTAATATTTCCTCTCTCAAAGCCAGAAGTTGGGATTAAACCATCTTGATGAAAATAGTTAATACTTGAAAACACTTTAGTAAATTCTCCACCTCCAGAAAAATTTAAAGAGTGGCTACTAATGAACGCATCTCTTAAAACCAAATCTTCCCAATCCACATAACGCTTATTTTGCAGAGAGGCGTACTCAAAATCATTAAAAATATCAACATCAGGGCGATACATTTCATTATTATCGGCCTTTTCTGCTTCACGTCTTAATTGTGCAAATTCTTCAGCTGTATACAAATCAAAATTTTTAGTTAAAGATTGTAATGTGGCATATCCATGATAATTGACCTTGAACTTGCCCTCTTTACCTCTTTTGGTTGTTATAAGAATAACACCGTTTGCTGCTCTTGCTCCATATATGGCTTGAGATGACGCATCTTTTAATACTTCAATTGATGAAATATCTTCTGGAGCGACATCATTAATATTATCATATGGGATACCATCAACAATGATTAATGGATCATTTCCACCATCTATTGACACTTTTCCTCTAATAACAATATTTGAATTCCCTCCAGGCCTAGCATCTGCTAGATTAACCTGTACCCCTGCGGCTCGACCTCTAAGCATTTCGGAAACATTAGTAGTTGGTTGTGTTGTTGCTTCTTCTACATTAACACTAGCAACCGAACCGACTACGTCACTCTTCTTTACTGTTCCATATCCTACTATTACAACTTCATCCAATGCACTGGCTTCTTCGTTTAATTGAATTACCATATTACCATCTACTATTGGTACCTCTTTAGTTTGATATCCTAAATACGACACCGTTAATGTTGATGCGTTGCCTTGTACAGTTAGTGTAAATCCTCCGTCAAAATCTGTTGAAGCTCCATTGGTGGTCCCTTTAACAATAACTGTGGCTCCAGGTAAGGGCATATTATCCACAGCCGAAACTACTATACCTGTAATTGTTCTTTGTGATTGTGCTGATACTGCAATTGATATTAATAGAAATAGTAAAAATATCACAACCTTCATTTTTTGATAACCTAGTTTTAATTTCATGAGTGTGTAGTTTTTTAATTTTAGTTTCAAAAATATAGTTAGAATGAACTTATCTGACTTATCTCAAAATCAAGTTATGTAAACTTAAAACCCAAAATTGACAATTCCTTATTTTTTACCTCGATAAAAAACGAACATGCTAATAAAAGCACCTAATTTTTGCATTATATACTCTTGAAACCCTCAATACAAGCCAAACTCAGGCTATTCTATATTCAAGTACAAGAATTAAAAAAACTACTTATACTTAAAGCTTGTCGTGGTAATGTCGTGGTATTTTTTGCCTACGTAGTGGTGCTAAAATTTTAGGATGTAGTCGATGAGGCTGCTATCATGCTCTAAACCCAGTTTTTTTCGCAACCTATAACGCTTGGTTTCGACACTTTTAACAGAAATATTAAGCAAGGGTGCCATTTCTTTAGAAGATAAATTCAATCTTAAATACGCGCAAAAGCGCAAATCGTTAGGTGTCAAGTCGGGATGGGCAATCTTTATTTTATCTAAAAAGTCCTTATCGGCATTATTGAATGCTTGTTCAAAAAACGACCAGTCTTTGGCATCATTTAAGTTATCATCTATCAATTTAATTGCACTTTTATTATCAGATAGTTTGGTCTTTTTTAATTCCTTCTTGATACTATTTAGCACTTCATTCTTTTTAATAATACTCATAGTAGAAATTGCTAATTCTCTGTTTTTACTATCAATATCCTGATTTAACTTTTCATTTTTTATTTGCATGATCGCTTGTTCGCTCTCCATCTTTTCATGCTTAAATTTATTATTATAATAACGCTTATAGGTTTTATGAGTGATTAGAATAATTAATAAAAATAGTATGGAGTAAACTATTAAGGCGGTATCAGAAAGGTACCAAGGTCTGCGTACAATAAAAGTATAGCTGATGTTATTCTTGGATAGGTCATTACCAACTTTAGCTCTTACATTTAATGTATAATTTCCAAAAGAAAGATTTTCAAATGTTACTTGAGGACTTTCGGACCATTGGCTCCATTTATTTGAATGTCCCTCTAATTTATATTGATATTTAACATCTAAATATTTATCATATTCTGGCACTGAATATTTAAATAATAAAATGCCATCCTTATAATTAAACTCTCCATCCTTATCAATTGGGTATTCCTTTGTTTTTTCGTCAATATTCCTTAGACTAACCGAATTTAAATGAATTCTATATTCTGATGCTTTATTTACTTTAGAAAGGTCTAAAGTAATATACCCATTTGCAGTTCCTAGTACGTAAGTATTTTGATGAATAAGCGAAATGTTTTCATAGCCCAAAACACCTTTTCTTAATTTAGAAGGAATTGGAATATTATTAATAACCGGATTGTTTGTGACATCATCATTTTCTATAAAACTAATATTGTCCTTTGAAAATGCCCAAAGCCGTTCATTCTTATCAACAACTAATTTTCCTGAAATATAATCTCCTTCGTTAATAATAGTACTAAAAATAGAATCCTTTTTAAATGTTTGATCTACACTATCATACTTAAAAAACCCAACTTCAGAAGCGTAATAAATGTGGTCCTTGTACTTCACAAGACTTGTGTTTTTACCTAAAGGCAAGCTATTTTCCATTTCAACTTTTATGACCTTTGTGAAGCTGTCATTTAGTTTCAATTTAAATACACCTTTGTATTCGTGACTCACCCAAACTTGATTATCATTATTGATTTCTAGATATCTCGATGAATTTTTAAAACCTTCAACCTTATTTCTCACTTGCCATTTACCATCGGATTCTTCAAGAATAAATAACCCATTGTAGTTCCCTTGAAGCAATAAATTTGAATGACCAGGGATGCGTTTAAATGTCCATGCGCCTAAAGTGTTGCTAATTCTAGAAACATTTCCTTTATCAATTAAAAAAGTACCTAAATGATGACCGCAAAACAAATATTCATCATTATAATTAAACAACTCCCAAACCTGCCCAGCGGTACCCTCAATAAATGTATACGATTCATTTGGATCATTTAACTCACGGTAAAACAAACCTTGATTTGAACCAATATATAAGGTGTCTTTAAATACTTGAGTAGTATAAACCGTTCCTAAAACACCTTCGTAATCAAAAAATGTTTTTACTGGAGATTTCACATTGATGCAATTAATACCGTTATCTAAACCAGCCCAAACATTATTCGACTCATCTTCAAATAATGATAAAACGGTGTTGTTGCTCAATCCTTTCTTTTGAGTAATTTGGTAATCGAGATTTCCTTCTTTTGTAAAATGCATGATGCCATCTGAGATGGTGCCAATAACGATACTTCCGTCTTTAAGTTGTATACTACTAAATACGCTAACTTTATTTAAAATATCGTTAGATGAAGTTCTCCATGGCAAAAAAGTACTATTCTCAAATTCAAAAAGATAAAAACCAGAATCTCTTGTGAGTAACATTAAATGATCATCATCTTCAAAAATATTTATCACTCTTCCCTGCTCAACTATGTGATTATCAATAATTAATTTTGGCTGCCCATTTTCAACAATATAAACACCTTCATTAGCGACATGATAATAAATGCGATTGTTTATTTTAAAAATTTTATAGATAATGTTATTTTCTGAAATAACCTTAAACCCATCTGTTTCTGTATTGTAAAAATAGATGTTGTTGCTTGATTGAAATATGACCCATTCATTATACTCAATAATATTCCAGATCTGCTCGTCTTCAAGCATTTTCTTGTCGAGTTTAGAACGTAAGGACACGTACTCTAAAATACCCAATTCATTTTTTAACCAATATCCAAACTCCGCGTAACAACCCGTATATACTTTATTACCAATAACATTAACTGCTCTAATTATGGTGTTATTTGGAGAAGGGTAAGTCACCCATTCAGCTCCGTTATATTCTAACAAACCTCTGTTATTAGCCACATAAATAAACTTTGTTGGCGCTTGAGAAATCATCCAATTTTGATTATCTCCTAGGTAATTTTCAGTAGTAAATTTTTCAATTGGAGGTAACTCCTGACTAAAGCAAGTTAGACAGAATAGTATTGAGAAAATGAATTGAAAGAATTTCATTTACTTAAATGAATTTATAAAACTTATAAATATAGTTTTACCAATTGACAAAACAAAAATGTAGTACCGCTAAAACATTTCGAATAAATTTAATTCGAAAAATTTAGTTTTCAATATTGGCCTCGCACCAATTATGAAAGGCTTCTTGAAGCTCCTTAACTTTTTCAGGATATTGAGAAGCCAAATCATTGCGTTCCCCTGGATCTTCTTCTACATTAAAAAGCTTTAATTCTAAATTATCCACTATTGGCGCGATATATTGTGCCGAAGGATCGCTTTTCCAATGGTTCTCATTGGCATTTGTTAATTTCCAATTACCCTGTCTAACGGCCCAAGTTTTTTGCCATTTCCATACTAAAAGACGATTTGGATCGGGATTTAATAGACTTATTCCATCTAGTGTTTGATCTTCTGTTTGTGATCCAGCAGCATTTAAAAGCGTAGGTAAAATATCGGTGGCAGACACATAATTTGTTACTACTTTATCTGCTTCAATGTTTCCTGACCAACTAATTGCCAATGGAACTCGAATACCACCTTCCCAAAGTGAATACTTACCTCCAGTTAAAGGCGCATTATTGGCCCCTGTAAGCGGCGAACCTCCATTGTCTGAAATAAAAACTATGAGCGTATTTTTCTCTAGATCTTGTTCTTTCAAAGCATCCAAAACTCTTCCTATATTATCATCTAAACAATTAAGATTTGCTAAATAATAGCTACGCAATTCATCAGCTTTTATAGCGCCAACTCGGGAGTATTTATCGTAATAGGCCGAATAGGATCCTGGCTTATGCTTTCCAAATTCAACCAAACTGTCTGGGTCATAATTCGGAATTTCCTTAGCACCATACTTATCTAAATACTTTTTAGGGACTTCATGAATTAAATGGTGTACTGCACTGTACGAAAGGGTTAGAAAAAATGGCTTTTCTCTTTTTCTTTTAATATATGCAATAGATTCATCGGTCAAAATATCTGTCAAATAACCTTCATCATAACTCTTCTCACCCATGTTATGCATTAAAGGACCTAAAAGTGCACTAGTTCCATAAGGATCTGGAGTTCGCTCTTTTATTTTATCTGAATGCAACCAATAATCATGAGCATGAGCACTAAAGCCCAAAAACTCATCATAACCGTGATTTAGAGGATACTCTCGCACATTATTCTTATGAAAATTGCGACCTAAATCATTTTTGCCAATTCTGGCTGTTTCATAACCCACCTCCTTTAAATACTCTGCAATAGTTTTGACGTCGTCTGGCAAACCTGGGCCCCAACTGGCTGGTTTATCCCAACGAAATTGATTTTTACCTGTCAAAATTCCAGCTCGCGAAGGACTACAAACAGGTGCAGTAACATAGGCTTGGGTAAATATGGTTCCTGATTTTCCTAATCGTGAAATATTAGGAGTTTCTACACTAGTATCATATTTTTCAAAAGGAGAAAAATCAGCATAGCCTTGATCATCAACAACAATTAATAAAATGTTAGGCTTTTCATTCTTGACTTCTGTTTGGGCTTTGCAGCTAAAAAGGGTAATTAACAAAAAGCAGAGTATACTATTTTTCATGATATATGTTTTGTGAATCTCTTCAAATTTATTAAAAATAAGTTATTATTCGTTTTTTAAACACGCTTTGATTTGCCATTCTTCAGATTACAAATTATGGTGATAAAACGAAGCTTCATCCTTTAAAAAAACAAAATGTTTTGTTTAAATATGACAATTTCCAATTAATAAAAAAGAAAGCATAAGTATTTGAGAGTTCGTACCTTTGAGTAAACCACTTTATTCAAGTAATTATGTACAAATACTTCCTAATACTTTTTCTCGCTCAAATTAGTTCCTTTAGCATTTGTGCTCAAGATGTTTCTTATGAAACCAAAGAGAATATTCATTACTACAATGAGGATATTAACAAGTCTGATCAATACATTAACGAACGTTGTGTACTAGATATTTACTACCCTAAACATGTTAAAGGATTCTCGACTGTGGTTTGGTTTCACGGTGGTGGATTAACGGGAGGAAATAAAGAAATACCCCAAGCGCTTAAAGAAAAAAATATTGCTGTTATAGCAGTAAATTATAGGCTGTATCCCAAGGTTAAGTCGCCTGTTTATATTGAAGACGCTGCAGCAGCTGTAAGTTGGGCATTCAAAACCATTGAAGATTACGGTGGTGATGCATCCCTTATTTTTGTTTCCGGTCATTCAGCTGGAGGTTATTTGGCAAGTATGATAGGATTAGACAAAATCTGGCTTAATAAATACAATATAGATGCTGATCAAATTGCTGGATTGATTCCTTTTAGCGGTCATACTATAACCCATTTCACTGTTCGAGAAGAACGAGGCATTAGTGGGACGCAACCCATTATAGACAATCTTGCTCCATTATTCCATGTAAGACCAGATGCTCCTCCACTTCTACTAATTACAGGTGGTAGGGATTTAGAATTGTTGGGGCGATATGAAGAAAATGCTTATTTATGGCGTATGATGAAAGTTGCTGGACATAAAGAAACTACGCTTTACGAGCTGGATGGTTTTAACCATGGTGGAATGGCAAAACCCGCGTTTGAATTACTATTAAAAGAAATTCGTAGAGTAGTCAAGCTAAAAAGTAACAACTAATATAAACTAATTGCATAGCCTCTTTCTGGTTGAAATATTTCTTGAAGTGTTTTATTCGTCAATGGTTTATTGTAATAATTTTTACAGAATTGATGACTTTTGGCTTTATTAATATCCTCTAATGAAGAAGAGGAAGATAGCATAAATATATCTATTTGATGCTTTTTGATGATCTCAAGCTGCTTTAGTTCTGCTAAAAATTGGAATCCGTCCATTTCGGGCATATTAATGTCTAGAAAAATAATGTCAGGTATAAATAGTGACTTAAAGTCTTTATTAAATTCCAATATCTTTAAGTAACAAATTGCCGCAGAGGCTTTGGTGAATGTTTTAAGTTGAATCGAAGGGTCAAATATTTCAATGATTTTTTGATTAACAAAAAGGTCGATTTTGTTATCATCAATAAGAATAATTTTTTTTGTCTTTTTCATAATTTACTTTCTTTTTGCGTTGGCAACATTATTTCAAAACACGTTCCCTTGTTTAGTTTACTTTCTACTGAAATTTGCCCTTCTAAATCTTGCACAATATTTTTTACGATGTATAATCCTAATCCCGAGCCAGGTAATCCTGAAGAATTTGCTCTGTAATACATATTAAAGATTTTATCGATATTGTTTGGGGCTATACCTTGGCCATTATCACTAATGCGAATTTCAACGCCTTTGGGTACGGTTGCAATTTCAACTTTAACAAACGATTGTTTCCCTTTAGCTACAGAACTATATTTAATAGCGTTTTGGATTAAATTTTGAAATAAAGAATTCATCAATTCAATATCTGAACAAAATGTATCGGTCACCTTAATATTGGCATCAAACTCTACTTTATCAAAATTTATAGTTCCCTTCAGACTTTTAAGTGTGTCATTTATTATGGCCGTAAAATCAATTGGCTCAATCGTTTTTTCTTTTGATGACATTACCGAAGCCAACACTAAATTATCAGCCATTAGTTTTCCACGTTCTAGAGTGGTTTCAAGCATCTCAACTAATTGCTCAACCGCATTATTAGTAGTGTGCTGTTTTATTAAATTGATTAGGCCTTCGGCTGAAGAAAACGGAGCCTTAAGATCGTGTGCAGAACGGTATAAAAACAACTCTAATTCCTTCTTTTTTTGTTCTAACTTACTTTCTAAAATTTTATTCTTAGACACATCGAGCATCATCGCACAATAATATCTATTATTACCGCTATCCCACTTACTTATGGTTAATTCAATCGGAAATTCAACGCCATTTTTTTTAAGGCCTTTCATTTCCAATAGATCTCCAGAATTCGATTTATTAAGTGCTTTCACGGCATTAACAAGACCTTTGATACTGGACTTTATATATTTTTTTGATATGATTTTGGCCAACGGGCTACCTAACATTTCAAGTTCAGTATATCCAAATGCTTTTGTTGCACCCTTATTCCACTCTATAATCACACCCTTTTCATCAGTTACGATTATGATTCCAAAATTCATCGATTTAAAAATAGCACTAAACTTGGCTTCATTTTCACGTAACTCTGCCTTAACTTTGTTTAGTTTTGTGACATTTTGGGTAGAAATGGTAGCCGACGCTACTTTTTCGAATTCATTGAAAACTGGACCAATTTGAGAGATATAATACATTTTGTTCCCCTGCGAGTCTATATCTGAGGTTTCATATTGACCTATAATTCCCTCCCTAAATACAGACTTGATGACTCGTTTAACCATTCTGTGATCGCTAGGATTGATATAATCATACAAATAGGTGCCTATCACTTCTTCAATTTCCAGATTGCCAATTCCTAAATTGACGTTTAGGATCCTTCCAAACCTATCAATAGATAAAATAATATTTGGAATGCTTTCAGCAAAGGTTCTAAGTTTGCTTTCTTGGTCGGCTATTTTTTTGTTTTTCTCATAACATTCGGTAATATCAACAAACATTGAAACGTATTTCTCAATTGCTCCATGACTATCCATTGTTGGCATTATAGTAGTATCTAACCAGTGCGTATTACCTTTCAACGAATTTGTGCACAGCACGCCTTTCCAAACATTCCCACTCTTAATAGTTTGCCAAAGGTCTTTGTAAAGAGGATCTGTATGAAGTTCTGATTCAAACAAGGTCGCAGATTCTCCAATAAGTCGCACTTCAGTAGTTTCCATCAAGTCGCAATATTTTTGGTTAGCATAAACAATGCGTCCCATGGGATCGGTAGAAAGCAAAATCACATTGCTTTTGATCATTTTGAGGACATCAAATGCTTCAGTTGTAGCTAGTATGTTAGGATTAATTGTCTGCATCATATCTTTTTTTAGCTTCTACACAATAGTCTATTGCATTTTCAATATCATCAAAAATCAAAAATGGTGTGACGGGTTCGTATATTCTTTTATAGGAGTTTATTAAGAGTTCAGTATTGATCGAGTTCACGACAAAAGCTTCACATATTCGTACTTTTTTAAAGTAGCTGCTATGTGCGAAGAGTTTTGCTGCTCTGGAGGTAAAAGATCCACGCGTATTTCTTGTATCAATTAAAAAAGGCATTGGAACACCTTGAGTTAATGAAATGACAGCAGTTTCAAATTTTTTGACTGTCCCTATATCTAACTTTCCAAATTGATTGGTGTAATCAAATTTGAAAAACAAAACGCCTTGATTAACCCATAATTGGGCCGTATCTATTTTTAAAATCTCTTTTACTTGAATTTCCAACAATATGAAATTTGGTTGCAATTTAAATAGCCAATAGCTATGCCAAAAAAGATTTTTGAATACATACATGACAATAACTGATTGATTGTCAATATGTTTATAAACTTACGAACAGGATAGTGTAAGAATGTTTATCCACGGTAATCCGTAAAACAAATTGTAGTATTTTAATTTTTCACGATATACCGTGACTTTTAATTAGGCTTTTGCACACCCAACTTTTTCATACGGTCGCGCAAGGTACTAGGTTTCATATCTAATAAAACAGCGGCTCCTGTCGCTCCATCTATTTTCCAATTGCATTTTCGCAGTACTTTGATGATATGGGCACGCTGAACATCATTTAAAGTAATATTGGTTGAAGAAATAAGTCGTTCTTTCTCGTTAATGGAGGAATCAAAATCAGGCAAAACCAAAAACTTATTATTAGATAGTATCACAGCCCGCTCAATTAAGTTTTCTAGTTCGCGAATATTTCCAGGCCAATCATAACGAAGCATTTCTTGCATGGCCTTATCAGAGATATGAGTTACGTCCTTACCATAAGCCTTACTAAACTTATTTGCAAAATGTTCTACCAACAATGGAATATCTTCCCTTCGTTGGCGTAATGGAGGAACACTTATTGGAAATACGTTTAATCTAAAAAATAAATCTTCCCTAAAACGCTTTTCTTTGACTTCTGTTTTAAGTTCCTTATTGGTTGCTGCAATAATTCTCACATCAACTTTTAGCGACTTAGAACTTCCTACCTTTTCAATTTCCCCTTCCTGAAGAAATCGCAACAATTTTGGTTGCATATCCAAAGGTAGCTCTCCTATTTCGTCTAAAAACAAGGTGCCTCCATCAGCCAGTTCAGCTTTACCTATTTTATCATTGGTGGCACCTGTAAATGCGCCTTTGACATGGCCAAATAATTCACTTTCTATAAGTTCACGGGGAATGGCAGCACAGTTGACCTTGATTAAGGGTTTATGTTTTCGGTCACTAATATTATGTATGGCTCTAGCGAGTAATTCCTTTCCTGTACCAGACTCTCCCAACAACAAAACTGTGGCACTGGTAACCGCTACTTTTTCGGCATCTGTCAAGATATGGCTAAATACCTCACTGCCGTAAACCATTTCTTCATAATTAAACACCAAATCGATTTCATTTCTCAAATACACATTTTCATCTTCTAATTGATTTCTCAATTTTTCGAGTTCTTCATTAGCCGTGACTAATTCTTTATTGGTACTAATTAATTTCTGCTCGGCTGATTTTCGTACTAAACTTTCAACCATTAAGGAAACAACATTTGCAATTGAAGATGCAAATTGTTCCTCGTCAGAAGCCCATTTTCGTATTGGACCAATATGTTCAAAACAAATAATCCCATAGCTATTTTTCTCTCCTTGTATAAAGACATCTAGCATTGACGTAATGCCGTAGGGGATTAAATAATCTTTAGCAAAACCTTTAGTGATATCATTCTTTACTGCATCATCAACACTTATTGTTTTTGTTTTAGCTAGCGCTTCAAAATATTTAATATTATCTTTATTACTAATCATTAATCCACTTTCAAATTCGCCTGTTTTTAAATTATATAATTGTTCGCATATAATCTCTGATCTATCTTCACTAAATTTCCAAACACTAACTCGGGCTACATTTAAGGTTTTAGCAGATACGGATGTAATTTGTTTTAATGCGTTTTTATAATCTGTACCTACAAGGCCAGACAATTGCATAATGGCATTCTTTTTTAGAGTTGATTTTTCAGCAATTTCTTCTAAAGCATGTTTAACCTTTAATTCTTCTGAAACATCTTTCATAGTGGCAAACAGTGCAATAACTTCGCCTTGATCGTTTTTAATATTCCCTGTTAAAAACGAAGCCTGAAATTTCTTCCCGCTTTTTCTGATGAATTCAAATTGAGCAGTTGGCGTCTCTCCTATTGAGATTTCTTGTTTAGTCTTGGAAATTTTTTCCAAATCTTCCATTTTAGCGAATGGGTAAGGTAATTCGAGCCCAATGAGTTCTTCTTTTGAGTACTCTAACATTTTACAAGTTGAATCATTAACCATTATTATTTTACCTTTAAGGTCAACAATAATTAAACCTTCTTGCATAGACATAATGAGTTTGTCTGTAAAGGCTTTTGCTAGTTTTAATTCAATTTCAGATTTTTTACGTTCCGTAATATCTTGAATAGTCCCAATCATTTTTATTGGGTTTTTAGCGTCATCAAACACCAACTCTCCTAAACCATGTAACCAAAGTGTTTTATTATCACTTGGTCTTAAAATGCGATACTCTTTATTAAATTTTTCATGATTTTTTAGAACGTTATTTTGAAAATGGTCTAACATTATTTCTCGGTCTTCTGGATGAATAAGACTCACCCAACCCTCAATAGTTCTCTCAAAGGACTCATCAATTCCAAAAATGCTATCCAAGACTTCAGAACTCGTCCAAGTCATGAGATTTAAATCTAGCACATACGATCCAATGTTGGCAACAATTTGAGATTGCCTTAAATTATATTCACTTTCAAGTAGTTTATCATGGGCTTTTTTACGCTCGGTAATATCTTGAGTTGTCCCTATCATTTTTAATAGAGCACCCGAATCGTCAAATACCAATTCTCCTAAACCATGCATCCAATATGTTTTATGATCTGATGGTCTTACTATGCGATACTCTTTATCAAATTTTTCGCGGTTTTTTATAACGTTATTTTCAAAATAATTTAGAATAAACTCTCGATCATTGGGGTGAACTAGGTTCATCCAACCTTCAATAGTTCTATCAACTGTGTCATCAATACCTAATATTTTATCTAAAACATCAGAGCTTGTCCAGGTCATTGTTTTAAAATCAAAGGTATAAGAGCCAATATTGGCAACAATTTGAGATTGTCTTAAATTAAATTCACTTTCACGAATTTTTTCTTCAGCCTTTTTCCTCTCGGTAATATCCCTAATGAGGCCTATCAGGAATCTATTGCCCTCATTGTCTACAAATCTGGTTTTTTTTGTAGAAACAATTCGTGTTTCTCCACCTCTTACGGTTAATGTTTCTTCATTGATGTTTTCTACTCCCGTTGCAATTACTTCTTTATCAATTTTTAAAAAGCTCTCCTGTTCTTCTGGAGCTACATCTTCAGCGAGGGTTTTACCAATAACATCATCTTTTGAACGTCCAAAAAGGGCACAAAAGGCATCATTTACCAATAGTAAACGACTATGGTCATCTTTTACAAAAAAAGGATCACCAATATTGTTAATAATATTTTCTAGGTAACGCTCACTAGCCAATAAGCGCTCTTCAGACCTTAAACGTATAAATATCTCTTTTTCTAGATCAATACTTTTTTGTTCTAATTTATTAATGAGGCGTTCGTTGTATAACTTAAATACATCTTCTGTTTTAAGCGCTTCTTTATTAGACTTTATTATTGGTTTATTTCCAACATTAAAAATAGTTTTAACTGTTAGTATGACCTCTTCGTGATTAATTGGTTTTCTTAAAAATTGATTTGCACCAAGCTTTAGAGCAAAATCTTCATCTAATTTCTCTGTATAGGTAGAAGTGTAAAAAACAAATGGGATGTTTTTAAATAATTTTTCGTTTTTACATGCCTGACAGAACATGAAACCATCCATTACAGGCATTAATATGTCTGAAATAATCAGATCTACATTATTGTTTTTGTAAAGTTTATTTAAGCCTTCGCTTCCATTGTTGGCTTCAATCACCGTATAGCCAGCTTCCTCCAGAATAACTCTAAGCAGGTATAAATTTTCGTAAGTATCATCTACTATTAGAATTGTTCTTTTGGTCATTTTCGCTTGTTATTAATGATCTGCTCCATTTGAGATACAAAAGTTTCAGGATTAATTGGCTTTTCAATGTATCCATCTGCCCCAGCTTCAAATGCTCTTTCTTTATCACCACCCATGGCATACGACGTCACTGCAATAATTATGGTTTTTTTGGATAAGCCATCAAAACTTAATTTATTACAAATTTCATAGCCGTCCATGTCTGGTAGTTGGATATCTAACAAAATAACTTCTGGTTGCTTGTCGCAAGCCAGTCGTATTCCATCTTCTCCATTATACGCTTGAATTATATTATAATTACTTTGCTCAAGCAAATACGACAACATATACATGTTTTGTTCATTATCCTCAATTATTAAAACGCTAGGTTTCATATCTCTAAAATTGTGTTTTAGGTTTTAAATTTTTTGATAAGATTAGTTAATATTGTTACATATTTATTTTGGACATCTTGTTATATGGGCAATTTAAATGTAAAATTACTGCCTATGCCTTTTTTACTTTTCACTTCAATAGTTCCTCCTAATTTCTCTATTATATTTTTGCAAATTGAGAGACCAAGACCAGTACCTTCATGTCTTCTGGCTAGGCCATGGTTTAATTGAATAAAAGGCAAAAATAATTTAGCTTGTTCTTCTTGGCTAATACCAATTCCTTGATCTATGACCTGGGTTAGTATAAACTTATCTTCAACTTTTACGTTAACTTTTATGCTGCCTTGATCTGAAAATTTAATAGCATTAGAAATTAAATTCAATAATACTTGCTCAACACGCCTTTCATCACTATTAACGATGATTTTAGTTTCAGAACATTCTGTGCTGATCTGAAGGCCTTTTTTATGTGCTTGAGGCAATATAAACGCTATTGTACTTTCTAATGTTAATATATAATTAAATGTGTGTTTAGAGACTTTTAATTTACCTGCTTCAATTTTAGAGATGTCCAGAATGTCATTAATTAAATTTAACAAATGCTGTCCGCTATTTTTGACCATTGTAAGCTGCTTTTTTTGTTCTTCATTTAAAGGTCCAGCAAACTCTTTTAAAAGAATACCCGTAAATCCAATTATGGAGTTCATAGGTGTTCTTAATTCATGAGACATAGTTGCTAAAAAAGCAGACTTCATTACATCGGCAGATTGTGCTTTTTTCTTTTCTTCTTCTAGTTCAAAAGTTCTAATTTCAATTAATTCTTCTAAGTTTTTTTGATGTTTTTCAAGTTCGATTTCAACTTTTTTAAGGTCGGTAATATCTCTAATTACTCCAATTAGGAATTTATGGCCATTTTCGTCAATAAATCTGGTTTTTTTGCTAGAGATAAATTGCACTTCACCTTTGGCATTAATCATAGAATCTTCATTAACATACTCAATCCCTTTAGATATTACTTTACGATCAACCTTTAAATAGTGTTCTCTTTTTTCTTTAGGGACATCGTCGGCAAACCTATTACCAATTATTTCTTCTTTTGTACGATTAAATAATTTATAAAACGCATTATTAGCTATAAGAAAACGACTTTTATCATCTTTTACAAATACAGGATCTCCAATATTGTTAATAATATTATCGAGGTATTCTTTACTCTCAATTAAAAGCTTTTCAGCATTTTTCCGTTCTGTGATATCCAAGGCCATTCCAATATAACCGTACAAGTTATTTTTTGAATCATGTAGGCCAACCGCTTTGGCAGAAAGCCAAGTGATTTGGTTATTTGTGTGCTGAAATCTGAATTCTGAATTGAAATTTTCTCCAGTACGCATAGATTCTTCCCATTCTTGTAAAACTCTTTCTCTATCTTCAGAATGAATTGCGTTTGCCCACCCAAAACCCATAGCTTCATTAAACGATCTGCCTGCATATTTTACCCATTCCTCGTTCACATAATTACAAGCCCCTTTTTTATCGATTTGAAATATGGCCACGGGGGCATTAGAAGTTAATCGTCTAAATAAATTTTCACTTAATATTAATTGTTCTTCTGCTTTTTTACGATCAGTAATATCATCTATAGTAACAAAAAAAGCGGTAAGATTACCACGGCTATCCCTAATTGATGAGGTCGCAAGAGCAGCTGGAAAACGTTCTCCATCTTTGCGTAAAAACAAAAATTCAAAATTCCCTACTTCACCTTGCAGCGTTTTTTTCAAGCACTCTTGTATTGCTTCATATGATTCAGGAGGCCAAAACGGAAATGGTGCTTTT
Source organism: Geojedonia litorea (assembly GCF_042654525.1). Taxonomy (NCBI): domain Bacteria; kingdom Pseudomonadati; phylum Bacteroidota; class Flavobacteriia; order Flavobacteriales; family Flavobacteriaceae; genus Geojedonia; species Geojedonia litorea. Next base: position 1,078,980 of record NZ_JBHSGP010000014.1, on the reverse strand, counting down.
CTGCCTAATAATTCCTCTTTTGTGAATTTTGTGATTTTGCAGAATGATGGATTAGCGTCAATGATTTCGCCATCTATGTTCATCACTACTAACCCAGATCTCAACGAGGCTATAAGCGCTTCAGAAAATTCCTTTGCCTTACTCACATTATCTTGAGCATTCTTAAGTTCTGTGATGTCTGAAAAATAGACAGCTAAACCTTCAGGAGACGGATAAAGCTTATGTTCTACCCACCTTTGTGTTGGTTCGTAAAAATCTTGAATTGTAATATTTTGTTGTGTCTCTACAGCTTCATGGTAGGCTTTATAAAAAGGAAGATTTACTGTATCAGGAAACTCAGTCCAAATATGCTTGCCTATTAAACTCCCTGGTTTTTTACCGGTTATTTCTCCTGTTTTTTCATTCGCATAAGTATAACACCAATTTGTATCTAAAGACACAAAACCATCAGAAATGTTATTAATTGTATGCTCTAACTTGAAAGTATGGTCCCTTTCAGATTGCAACTCCACAACCACATCTTCATATCTTTTTAAATAGGTTAAAGATTTGAAAATTTTTAAAATAGAAAGGCCCGAATCATTGCCCTTTTTGAAATTTGGCTCAATGTACGTCAAATACATGGTGAATAAACTAGAATAAACTATTACCGAGAGTGTTTTAAATACGATTCCTGAAATTAAAATCGTCTGAAAATTGTGGTCTCCTGCAAAAAACCCTAGTGTAAACAAAATAGCGTCCAAACAAAGCACAATTGTCATGGTAAGCAATACTCTAAAATAAATGGAGTTGATATATTTTGATATGAATTCAAAAATGAAGATCAAGATGAAAAAGTCTACAACTAAAACTAAAGTTCCATATAAAAGAAAACCAATGTTTTGAATATAAAAATGAGAAGGCAAATTATAAACATTATTTGAGCCTACGCCCCCAAACGACAACCAACACAATAATAATAAGAAGGTTAAAACTAAATTCGCTCCTAGAATAGCATAAATAAGATTTTTAGCTTCAATGATACCGTCACAAATGTATACGAGGATGATCGCAAATAAACTTCCAGTAAATAATACCATGGAGCCAGAAGAGATGGTGATTTCTGGGGCTACTTCTATAATTAGCGCTCCAGACATAAACACTTGCAAAAATTGAAAAACTCCTAGGGTAATCCACAATAAACCTGTACCAAAAATAAATCGCAGTCTGAATAATACTAATATCAATATGGCAATGGTCGTACATTGGAACAAAAGCATTAATATATTACTGTAAAACAAGTCCATTTCTAATTTAATGAAAATTGTAATTTATTTTTATTATAACAGTGTTTATATAGTTTCTAAAGCTATCGTTTGCTTTATTATCATCAACTAGCGTACAGTAAAACAAGTTTACATTTAATTTGGGGAATAGGGCATTATGGAAAAGCTTGACAAAATATTTGTCTTCATATACATAGGTCGTTGACCTCTTATTGTGGAAGTTTTTATCTTTAGGGCTTGTCATTAGCTGATTAAATTTAGAGGGATAAATATATTTAATGTGGCAAATGTTAATTTTACTTATTTATAGCATAAATACGTTTCAATTTCTCAAAATATACAACTTTATTTTAAATATGTTGATGGTTACCAACTTAAATACTTACAAAGCAGAAGAAAATTAAGTAGATTAAAATCGGTCACAAAATTAAAATTAATCAATTAACTATCAATAAATTAAATGACATATTTTATTCAGGATGGGATGTTTTTTCTTTGACTTTCTAGTTATAGGCTAAAGTTTACAACAAATACGAATTTGAATTTAATACATCAAAAAAAAAAGAGTTGCTTATTGGAGCAACTCTTTTTTTAAGAGTTTTATTAAATATTAAATTTTAAGTTTGATCATCAATTGTGGCGATTGGCGCGTTTTTCTTTACAGAGTTTATTCCGTTTTCCATGGCACTATTAGACGAATACATTTCACTATTACCTATAACTTGACTATTACCTGCTTTTAAATTAAAATAAGGACTACCATTTTTTGCTTGCAGGCGTTCAAATCGAGAATCATCTGTTGCATTTTTTCTAATCGATTCAATCCCATTAGTGCATCCCGCTTTAGATGAATAACCTTCTCCCGTTAAAATAGTTTGACCATTTCTAGCTTTTAATCTAAACCTAAATTCTCCTCTTTTGTCTTTGTAAATTTCAAATTTTGCCATAGTAATTGCTTTTATTTTATGTGTTTAAAGTTGTGAGATTTACAATTTAAGAAAAAAAAAGCAAATTATATAATCGTTATAGCCTGATATTAAGCACAGAAGCATCAAACGCTACTCTTTTAAAAGTATTGAAACAAAAAACTACTCCCCTTTAGGTTCTATTATTTAAACAAATAGAACAAACAATTATTCTAGTACTTCACAACTTAATTATTAGTATCAACTTACAATTATCAAACAATAAAATGTAAAGCAACTTGTTAATTAAGGTGTAAAATTTATAGTTTCAATTGTTATATAAACATATAATTAATTTTAAACCCAAATCAGTTATGAAAAACATTTTAAATTTAAAAAACAACATTTCATTTATTTTAACTTTAGCTTTAGTATTGAGCTTTAGTTGTTCTACTAATGATAATGATTCTAGTGTTGGAAAATTAAGCATGAGTGCCAACGCCAAGTTTACGAATCTGACCACTAATTCCTCAAGTTCTAGAGTTATGAATGGCAATATTGCCATTGAAGTCTTTAAATTGAACTTACGCGAATTTGAACTAGAATTAGACATAGAGGATGATGATCACCAAGACGATCAAGATGAGCAATGGGATGATGATGGTTATTTTGACTATCAGGATGAAATTGAACTTGAAGGACCTTTCGAACTCGATTTAATTTCTGGTCAAATCAATTTCTCAAATGTCAATGTTCCCATGGGCGTTTATGAAGAATTAGAATTTAAATTTGATGCTAGCACTGATGCATCTAGTGATTTATTTGGTAAGTCTGTGCTCATTGAGGGCACAATTGATAGTACTCCATTTGTATTCTGGCACAATTTTGAGGATGAAGTTGAAGTTGATTTTGAGGATCCACAATTTGATATTACTATCTCTCAAAACACACAAGGCATTGTTATAAGTTTTGATTTAGGTCAAATATTAAACAGTGTTAATGGTGTTGATCTAACTTTAGCCTCTGATGGAAACAATAATGGAATTATTGAAATTAGCCCAGAAGACACTGATGGAAATAATGATTTAGCAGAAGCTATTAGACATAAAATAAAAGAATATATTGATTTAATTGATGATTAATTAGGTCACTGTTTTTAAAAAAGAAAAAAGAAAAGGCGAGTAGAAAATACTCGCCTTTTGTTTTAACTGTTAATCTTCAGATTAATTTCTTTAATCTATTCTTTTTTTCAACTCTAAATTAGTGAAAGTACCTACAATAATATCTACCTACAATTATAAATCATCATAAAACAAAAAAGCATCCCAATCTTCTATTCAGAAAAAAGGAAAGCTTCCCATCGGCAAGTACCCAGCTTGATTGGGTATCTTACAACTACATCCCAAATCTTCCTTTGGGACCATAACTTCTTTTAATTGCAATAAAATATCTGAATAAATTAGAGTTCAAACGTTACAAATTTATCAATGTGGAAAACAATACTCTTAAAAATTAGTTTTGCTATTAGGAATATTCAGACTCGAAACAAAGGATTTAAATTTTTCGTGATGCTTGATGCGATCAAAGCCAGGCATAACATTAACCCATGCTACATAAGCATGCTTTGGCTCTGTATTTAACATCATGATCGCCTCATCTACATTGTTTAAGCTCGCATATAAATAGGCTAAAGTCCAATTCTTCCAAGGTGATTTTGGCCAGTTTTTCACTTCCTCAATTATTTCATTTGCCTTTTCAAATTCACCCATTTCAGCGCAAAGACCTCCAAAAGAAGCTGCGTGTTTAGGACTCTTTTCATATAGTCTTTTGTAGGAATCCAAGGCATTTTCCAAATTATTTTGCAACTTAAATGTTAATCCTTTGGTTAAAAGAGCCAAGCTATGTTCTGGAACTATACGCCATATTGTCTCCACTTTATCCATCGCCTGATCATAATTGCCGTAATAGGCATTCATCCAGCCAGTCCAACCCATGTATTTTGTATTTAATGGGTCTAACCTCTCTGCCATTTCTTGATGGTATAGCGCTTCTTCTTTTTCACCAATTAAAAACAGATACCATGCATAATCATAATGCACATTGGCCATGCTTGGGTTTTTTGAAAGTACATACTTAAATAATTCTTCTGCCTCCTTCCAATTTCTATCATGATAAATAGCAATGCTCGCTAAACTCGCATAAGCTTCCAACAAACTAGGGTCCAGTTGGATGGCCTGTTTAGCAGCCATTTTTGCAATGCCAAATACATTTGAGTTTTCTGCAGCACTGTGCCCTAAAATAACATGACCGTATGCCAACCCAGCGTATATCAAAGGTTCTGCTGGATCATCATCCAATGCTTTATACAAAAACTGAATACCCTTGTCAAAATCCTTTTGAGAGGATTTATGAAGATAGTACATACCGCGAATATAATTTTTGTAAGCATCTTTATTAACCTTTCTTCCATTGGCAAGCAATTGAGAATGTTCAGAACTCTTAAGCAAACCTGTTGACAATCCAATTCCATTCGCCGCTTCATTTTGAATATTCAAAATATTTTCAATGGATGTGCTGTAATTCAACGTTTGAACTCCATAATCAGAAGCGCCCAATTTATATAAGGTTAAATTCATTATTATACTATCCTTATCAGAATATTTGACCCTTCCAGATACCAAAAAATCTACTTTCAATTCTTGTAGAATTTTGTCTTTGGTTTTTTTACTGTCTTTATATTTAGATGTTGTTAATCCTGCAAGCACGTTGAGCCCATTGATTCTTCCTAGTGAGCTCGAGAGCCCTTGTTGAATACCTTGTGACAATATAGCTTCATCCAACGTTGTTGATTCTACTTCAATAGGCAGAATAGCTATAGAACTCATTCTCTGCTCTGTGGAATTCCCATAAAAATTATAAGCTACGCCTACAATCATTGCTAATAAAATCAAGATTAAAATACTAAAGTTGCGTACCCTATACTGCCCTAGATGTAGATAATTACTTATAATCTGGTTATTCTGAAACCAATTCCATTTAGACCAGCGGTCTCTGTTTATTGGCTGCTCAAAGGTATTATGAATTTCTTTCTTGGACTTTTGTTTTAACTCAATTGGAGAAAAATTATAATGTTGCTGAAAACACCTAGTAAAATATGAAGGGCTACCAAATCCCACAGCGTAAGCAACTTCTGAAACGGTGCTTTCACTACTAATCAATAATTCATAGGCTTTATGCAATCGAAACACCATGATAAATTGACTGGCAGTAATTCCTTTTTGAGCTTTCAATTTCCGATGCAGTTGCGATCTGCTAATAGCAACTTGTTTCGCGAGTTCACTTACACCAAAGCTTTCATCATGATAGTTGTTTTCCAAAACATTATTTAATCTATCAAGAAACGGTTGAGGTGATGTCAATTGAGCATCCATGACTAATAACGTTATACAAAAATTGTGACCTATAATTTACGCAATATTAACAATACCTACAAAAATATTTAGAACTAACTATGGCATTTTCAAGATGTTGCAGTCAATTTCAACATATTTTTAAGCTATTGCAACATAACTTTCAATACATGCAACATATTGAAATCTAGTTTGAATTATTAAAGATTAACTTCAACATAACTATTCATTATAGTCAATAAATAAATTGTTTAATTAATCTAAAATAAAAATGAAACTCTTCAAACTTTTATTCGTTTTAGGCGGTGTGACACATATGCTCACTGCTTGTGATGCCCCTCAAGATCTCAACTTCAGCGATGTAATTACCCAAGCCGACCTTAAGGTGACGACCAATTCAAACGAGCTTACAGCTGTTCCTTTTAAGGCAAAATTGTTTACAAGGCAAGCAGAAGACGCCTTGACCGAAGTTTGTTCATTCAATTCTCCTACCGATTTTTGGGGCCTTGAACATCAGATAGGTGAAGGTACGGGCACCCATTTGGGCAAATTTACTGTTGATTTTAAATTTTGCTTTCACATTGTATTAGATGAACAAGGGTTCCCTGATTTTGAAGGTGGATTTGGGGAATTTGATAGAGCGGGAGGCTCTCCTCCTGTTATAGAAGCTGCCAATGGCGATAGGTTATTTGCTGAAGTCAGGGAAGAATCAAGCCTAATACCCATTCAAGATGACACCTATCGATTTAAGTTTGAAAATCTCTGGCACATTACTGGCGGCACTGGAAAATTTGAAAACGCTTCTGGCGAATTTATTGGTTATGGTATGGTAAGACGTGAGGGTACAGGTACCGACCATACATGGGAAGGGAGGATTATTTTAAAATAGGATTTGTGAGGTAATTGTAAAAGTGTAGTTAAGCCAAGGAACATATAATTTGATTATTGAAGAAGAACCAAGGAAAGTTTTTATTGAAATGTTGGCTAAAAACAAAAAAGCATCCCAATCTTCTATTCAGAAAAAAGGAAAGCTTTCCATTGGTTTAACTACTTAAACCTTTAGCAAACACTAGGTGTTTACTAACAACACAACTTCATTTGATTGCCAAAAAAAGCCTCAACTCTCATTGAAGCTTTTTACAATTTTGCGGTCTGGACGGGACTCGAACAAATTATAATATTTAGTCTGTGCTAAAACTCCAAACTTGACCAATAACATTACCACCTGCATCATCTTTAACAACAATTTTCCAATAATAATTTGTTGCTGATACCGTAGTTACGTTCAAAAAAGTTGCATTCTGATTTTCAGAGACTAATGTAACCGGAGGATTATTTGTTCCAAAATAAACATCAAAAATCAATGGGTCACCATCTGTATCACTCGCTGTCCATTCCAAAGTAGTTGTACCTTCCTGTATCGTATTATTTAATAATGGTCTAACCAATTCAGGTGAAAATGGAAGATGATTTGAAATACCATCCCCTTCTGTATAGAAATTAAATGTTGATGAATATTCACTGGATGCATTTCTATTGTCTGAAGCCTTCACTCTCCAATAATAAGCAATTCCTTTTTCCAATGTAAATGTTTGATTCAAAGATGCACTGTTAGCCGAATAATTTATTTGTCCAAAAAGGTTATCCTTTGATACTTGAATAGTATAGGTTATAGGGTCATTATTAACATCAATTGATGCATTCCACAGGAAATCCAAAGTACTATCTAAACATAGCAGGTTGTTGGTAGGATACACCAAAGTTGGTGTTGAAGGAGCTACATTTACCTCGTCTGGTGGTGTTATATCCTCCCCAGAGCCACCACTACAGGAATAAATGAATATAACAAAAATATTTACGAATAAAAACTTCTTCATGATTAATGCTTGATTAATTTTAATGTAACTGGCCTTTCCAAATTTATTTTTATGAAGTAAAAACCATTGGAATACCCCTTCAAACTTAATTGCACCTTACCATCAATTACAGGATAACTTGTATTTAAAATTAATTGTCCATGTATATTATATAACTCTATTTCTACATTGTCAGAAATAATAGGTAAGGTAATTTCAAAATCTCCAGTTGTAGGGTTAGGAAAAGCAATTATTTCTTCATTCAATGAAATTAATTCAGAAAATGTTCCTTCACAAGCTACTTCTGTTTTAACCTCTAGGGAATCTCCTTGCTTAACATCCACAGAAAATGAAGGTGAAAATGTATGAAGGACGATTTCATTGTTCACCAAAACTTTGAATGGAGGTGTCCCTTCATTTAACGTGATTGAAATTCTTCCTGAATTTATAGAAGATCTTCCTGATATGATGGCTCCTTCATCTAAAACAAGATTAAAGCATTGTTCATAACCTTCGGAGGTGACAGAAATACAAAAATCATAAACTCCAGGCGCCAGATTTTCAATTGTAAGATTATTATTGAATTCATAAAGAACACCATTAACAGTAACATTATAATTATGTAATTCTACTGCAGAAATAATAATTTTAGCATTATTCTTATTTTTACAAGTCTCACCAATAGTTTCTATAGTAAAATTGTTAGATGGCAGAATAAAACATCCTGATGAGTTTACAGTACTACCTTGTGATGTATTTGGGCATAAATCCAGATTATTCATTACACCATCTAAATCATCATCTTTTTGACTTTCAGAACAGCCATCGTCATCAACAAATTCTCCATTAGGTGTATTTGGACATAAATCCAAATTATTAGAAACACCATCGTTGTCATCATCCAATTGACTTTCAGAACAACCTTCCTCATTTACAGATTCCCCGAATGGAGAGTCAGGGCATAAATCTAAAAAATCACTTACCCCATCACTATCATTATCAACAGGACCATTATATTTATATTTATGGATAAACCCTCTATACCAGCTATATTCTTGGAAGGTGTATATTTGATTTCCAAATCTGCCTGTTAGAATTAAATGGTCATTAGAGTCCAGTCCTGAATAGGCAAAGTCTAAAGCATTTGGCAATTTAAATTCTTCAACCAATTCTCCGCTTTGATTAAGTACCTTAACCAAATTATCATAATAAGAATTCACAAAAATAAACTCTTGCATTTCAAATAATTGAGAATAATTATAAAATATATCTGAATTATAAGATACCAATGACAAATCTGCATCATAAATATTAATAGTGCCTTCGTTGTTTGAAATTAGGTCAGCAATGGTAAAAACCCTTCCATTTTTCAGTGCTTTTATTCTACTTATTCTATTATTAATATTAATATACTTATAAGTATTGGAAAGTGAAATTCTGTGTAGTTTTTCATTTATTTGACCCCATGAAGATCCAAAAAACAAATCTCCGTTTTCTGCAATATCAACAGCTCCAATACCCCCATAGGTACCATTAATTGCCAAATTAATTGAAAACTCTAAAGATAAATTTTTATAAACATTCATTTTTGGTGATGTATCACCAGAAGTATTACTTCCAGTATACATGTAAATAAAGGAGTCCCCATTTGAAGAACTATAAGGTTTTAAAAACTCGAGTCCTTCAAGCAATGTAGTAGTTAAAAGATTTCCATTATTGGAATCAAATGTGTAAATCACTGTATCACGATCAAGTGAATTTTGATTATATATTGGAGGTGTGGCTATATTTATATTGTTGTTTTGGTCGACATAAACATATCTATTCTGAAAACTAGGAACAGTAAAAACAATATCGCCGGATTCAGATACCTTAATCAGTTCAAAATTTTCGGCATTTATTTTTGAATTAATATATAGATTGTTTTCAGAATCCAATACTACATTATCCTCCATAGACGTAGAGTATCCAATTAAAAAATTAGGAGATTCTATTCTCCATAGCACATTAAGATTAGAATCATATTTTGTAACACTTTTATTTAATTCTGCTCTTGACCCACCAATAAATAAATTATCTGGGCCCAATTTCTCTTCAGAAATCACCAAATAATTATCATTGTGATCAATAATTAGCCTTTGTCTAAAAGCTTTAGAAGTTCCTTCACCTGAAAATGTATAAGAATTTAATAATTGGTCTGGGGAAATCTTTTCTAAAACAATATTGTTTTGTGTAAAGAAATCAGATTCTGGATACATTTTCTCATATGTGGTTCCAGAAACAATAACATTTGAACTGTTAGTTTTTGTAATATCAGATATATCGAAAGAAGAAGAAAAATTAAAATCATCAACTAAAGACAAATCCTTATTCAATAACGAAATTACATTATTATTGTTCAGAACAAAAAGAGTATTATCATCATTAAGCCTACTTCCGATAAGATTAGTGAAATTAGTGCTAAACGATTCAATCTCAGCCCCAAAATCATCTAATCTTTTATTGATTATCTTACCAATTGAATTATCTTCATAAATAACACAAATTTTATTATCTATATCAATATAACTTCCTAATAAATTATAATTTATTGATGTGCCAAATGAATATTGAATCTCTCCTTCTTTATTGATCTTTGTATAAGCAAAACCTTTACCATCACCTACTAAGTTGGGGTTGATTAAATATAAATTCTCATTGCTATCAACCTTTAATTGAATTTGATCAACAACTTGTGTGAAATTTTCATCAACATAATTTGGCTGATCGTTAAGAAGGTAAATTTCATCTACTCCAATCCCTATTCTTCTCAAAAAAAAATCATAATAACCAGCATCATTGTCCTTTCTAACTAAAGTATAATAGATTCCATTACTGTAAATACTATTTATCCCATTATTTGAAAGAACAGTATTTACTTCTTCTATAATTGCTCCTGATCCATCAATTGTTAAATAATTAATTGCTGAATTGCCATTCCCTTCAGAATCATTCAGATTAATAGGGTTATAAATAACTCTCAAAATATCATCTTCAAAAAACGAGTTAAAATAACCATAGTCAAAATAATCAGCACCATTAAGATTACCTATTGTTTTTGTCCAAATTTTGTTACCATTTGAGTCATATTTTAAAATAAAAATCAAACCGTTGCTGTTTGATGCCTTAAAAGAACTTCTTCCAATTATAATTAAATTATTATTAGAGTCTAAATATGAGGAAAGCGGAATATCATAAGATAAATCCGTATCTACTGAATATCGTTTTTGCCATCTTAAACTAAAATCAACACCAAGTTTAGTTATAATAATATCTGTATAGGTAGAGTCCCTCTCTGTTGTACCTATGTTATAAATATTTCCAAATTCATCAGGGATAGCAAAATATGAAATATCCCTGTTTGTATGATGATTCAAACCAAAAGATGCTTTTTTTATTGGATCTAAAAAATCTTGAGCCGTAACTGCAAACACAAATAGTTGAAGTGTACTTATAATAATTAAATTTTTCATCTTTTGGTTTAATCAAAATTTAGTTTCAAATATATTTTAATTAATTGATTTTTTTATAAAAAGAATGTTTTGCTTTAATCTATATTCGCTTTAGTCCTTGTAACTCAAAACTGATCCTTATCTTTAAAATCTCACTAAAGTGGTCTTATATATACCTTATTGTATGCCTTTTTAGAAGATATTTTTAGTGACAACAACACCTAAAAACAAAAAAGCATCCCAATCTTCTATTTAGAAAAAAGGAAAGCTTTCCATTGGTTTAACTACTTAAACCTTTAGCAAACACTAGGTGTTTACTAACAACACAACTTCTTTTGATTGCCAAAAAAAGCCTCAACTCTCATTGAAGCTTTTTACAATCTTGCGGTCTGGACGGGACTCGAACCCGCGACCCCCTGCGTGACAGGCAGGTATTCTAACCAACTGAACTACCAAACCGTTGCATTATTGCGGTTGCAAATATACGCTCGTTTTTTTATATCCCAAACATTTTTTAGCGTTTTTTTAATTTATTTGCTTTACCCAAATTTATGACGCTCTACCATATAGGTCATCAAGATTTTGTCAAAATCTTTATTAATATCTGCTTCAACATATTTTATCTGATATTGGCCGCATTTTAAGCGTATAGCATTAAAATAATCGCCTACAGCCTCTTGATAGGAATCCTTTATCGTTTCCGGATAAAGATTTATGTAATCTCCCGTTTCAACATCTACAAATCGTTTTGGACTATTATCAAAATCGAATTTAAATTCCTTATCCTTATCAAACACATGAAATAAAATGACCTCGTGTTTGTTATGCTTTAAATGCCGCAAAGCCTCAAATAATTTAGCATCGTTTGTTGCGGTTTGAAACATATCAGTAAAAAAGAAAATCAACGAGCGTCTATGGATTTTTTCGGCGATCTGATGTAAATAGGTGTAAGTTTCAGTCTGTTTATTTACAGGTTTAAATAACACCATAGAACTCAATTGCCCCAGTAACATTTGATGGTGCCTTTCGCTTCCTTTTTCGGGCGCATAATAATCATAAGCATCACTATAAATACTCAATCCAATGGCATCGCGCTGCTTTTTTAAAATATGCATCAAAGATGCCGAAGCCAATGCTGAAAATGCGATTTTGTTCAAACTATTAATCCCAAACTCCTTTAATTGTGGATAATGCATAGAGCTGCTATTATCGATTATGATATGACAGCGCAAATTGGTTTCTTCATCATAGCGCTTAGTAAAGAGCTTGTCGGTTTTGGCATAAAGCTTCCAATCGATATGCTTGGTGCTTTCGCCTTGATTATAAATTTTATGTTCGGCAAATTCGGCAGAAAACCCATGAAACGGACTTTTATGCATTCCTGCAATAAAACCTTCAACTACTTGTTTAGCGAGTAATTCAAGGTTTTTAAAGCCTCCCGTTTTATTGAGTTCTTGTTGAATTTCCATGTATCTATAAAACCTTATCTACAATTCCGTAAGCCACAGATTCTTCAGCACCCATCCAATGATCTCGATTAAAATCCTTCATGATCTTGTCAAGCTTCTGACCACAATTATCGGCTAAAATTTGAGCACTTAATTCTTTGGTTTTTAAAATTTCTTGAGCCGTAATTTCGATATCACTGGCTGGACCACGAGCTCCACCGCTAGGCTGATGGATCATCACCCTTGCATGTGGTTGAATAAACCGTTTTCCTTTTTCTCCTGCAGATAGTATTATTGATCCCATTGAAGCCGCAAAGCCTGTACAAATTGTAGAGACATCGCTTTTTAAGGATTTCATACAATCGTAAATAGCAAATCCTGAAGTCACATAACCTCCTGGACTATTAATATATAGGTGAATGTCTTTGGTTTCTAAACTATCTAGGTACATTAATCGATCTATCACATGCTTTGCAGATTTGTCATCGACCTGTCCCCAAAGGAAAACTTTACGCTCTTCAATTAATTTGCTATCTATAGCATCTTGTATTTTTGATTTATTGCTCATGCTGTTTAATTTTCTTCTAAAATAAAAAAAGGTTCACCATTATGGCAAACCTTTTATCATTTCTTTTAGACTTATATTATAAAAGTGAATCGATAGCTTCAGTATAAGCATTTTTTGGAGCAACACCTACTTGTCTGCCAACGACTTCACCGTTTTGAAACACCAAAACTGTAGGAATATTTCTTACACCGTATTTAGCCGCAAATTCTTGATTAGCATCGACATCAACCTTACCAACAACTGCTTTTCCTTCGTATTCTTGACTAATTTGATCAATGATTGGACCAACCATTCTACAAGGTCCACACCATGCAGCCCAAAAATCAACCATTACTGGTTTATCACTTTTTAATACCGTTTCTTCAAACGTCGCATCTGTTATCTCTAATGCCATAATAGTATTCTTTAATTACGTTTATTTTAACTTACAGTGCAAAATTAGTCAAAAAAATCCCTAATCCTTACATTGGTGGTATTTGTTTTGGCTATATGCTAATTGAATGCTGTTATAAAGCCTATCAGGGCACATTATTTTACAAATAACCGGGCTTTCGCAAGTCGCTCTTTTCAAGGAGCTCCAACAATAGCTCAATCCCTTGTGCAATTAAGAATTCATATAATTAATTCAACTTATAAAACACATCATTGTTTTCGAGTTCATCTAAAAGTTCTTGAGATATCTTAACCTTTTGTTTGCGGCTAGGCATACTCAATTTTAATTGCTCGTCATTGTCATAAACCACAAAGTTGAGCGCATGATCCCCTTTATGTGTTTTAATGAGGTCTTTTAATACATTGATTCTATGCTCTTGTAAATCACTAATATTCAACTGAATTGAAAGTTTTTTGGCGTAGGTATCCATCACATCATGTAGCAACTGAAAATTATTAAACTGAATTCTGGGCTCGCTCTTTTTACCAGTATCCTTATTGGTCCAACCTTCACGTATAAAAGCCTTGACATAAACGAATGAATTTTTAACCAAAAAGTGTCTAAATTTTAAATATTCTTCACCAAAAATTCGAAATTCAAAACTGTCGGTATAATCCTCAACCGTAAACGCCGCCCAACCCTTTCCTTGTTTACTAACACGATGCTGAATTGTAGTCACCACGCCACCAAAGGTCAACTCTCTATTCACATAAGGTTCAAGATTATTGAATAATGCCAAAGTTGCATTACAAAATGTATTCATTTCAATTTTAAAATCGTCTAAAGGATGTCCAGAAATATAAATACCCACGACTTCTTTTTCTCGGGCTAATTTTTCCATGGTTCCCCATTCTTCGCAAGGCGGTACTTGAGGCTCTGCAATCTGTACATCACTAGCATCACCAAACAAGCTTACTTGAGCCGAATTTTCATTTTCTTGATGCTTACTTCCATAGCGAATAGCCTTTTCTAAAAAAGTAATTCCATCGCCTTCATCCGAAAAATATTGAGCGCGATGTGTATTTTTAAAACAATCGAAACCTCCAGCTAAAGCCAAATTTTCAAAAGCTTTTTTATTGGCTGCACGCAAATCAATACGTTTAGCCAAATCAAAAATTGATTTATAATGACCATCTTTTTTTCGATTTTCCACAATTGTTATAACAGCACCATGACCTACGCCTTTAATAGCACCCATTCCAAAACGCACTGCATTATCCTTATTCACCGAAAATTTATAATAACTCTCATTAACATCGGGTCCAAGAACATCTAAACGCATACGCTTACACTCTTCCATAAAAAAGGTCACCTGTTTGATGTCATTCATATTATTGGAAAGCACGGCCGCCATATATTCGGCTGGGTAATGCGCCTTTAAATAAGCCGTTTGGTAGGCAATCCAGGCATAACAAGTAGAATGCGATTTGTTAAATGCATAACTCGCAAAAGCTTCCCAGTCTTTCCAAATTTTTTCTAAAACATCACGAGGATGTCCGTTAGCTTCTCCTCCATCTAAAAATTTTGGTTTCAGTTTCTCGAGAAGTGCAAAGATCTTTTTTCCCATGGCTTTCCGCAAGACATCCGCTTCACCTTTGGTGAAACTTGCCAAACGTTGTGAAAGTAACATCACCTGCTCCTGATACACTGTTATACCGTAGGTTTCCTTGAGGTTGTCTTCCATGTCAGGGAGATCATAAACAATCTCTTCCCTACCGTGTTTTCTGGCAATAAAACTTGGAATGTATTCCATTGGGCCTGGACGATACAAAGCGTTCATAGCAATGAGATCATCAAAAACCGTTGGTTTAAGATCCTTAAGATGTTTTTGCATTCCTGCAGATTCATATTGAAATATACCTACTGTCTCTCCTCGTTGGAACAATTCATAGGTTTTTTCATCATCTAAAGGAAATGTATCAGGATCTAAAGTTATACCATGTTTCGCTTTAACAATTTTTACGGTATCTTTTATTAGGGTTAAGGTTTTTAGTCCTAAAAAATCCATCTTCAATAGCCCTGCATCTTCAACAACAGAGTTGTCAAACTGGGTGACATATAAATCAGAATCTTTTGCAGTTGCTACAGGCACGAAATTGGTAATATCGTCTGGGGTAATAATCACACCGCAGGCATGGATTCCTGTATTTCTAACAGAACCTTCGAGGGTTCTTGCTAAATTAACTGTTTGAGCTTCGAGATCATCACCATCTGAAATATTTAATAACTGATTGACTTTTTCTAAATCTTCAGACCTAAAGGCTTTGTTTAATTCCTTTTCATCATAGCCAAAAATCTTACCAAGTTTTGACATGGTTGGAATTAATTTTGCAATTCTATCGGCATCAAATAAAGGAAGATCCAATACACGTGCTGTATCCCTAATGGATGATTTTGCTGCCATGGTTCCATAGGTGATAATTTGTGCTACCTGATTACTTCCATATTTTTTAATCACGTAATCCATAACCCTGCCTCGACCTTCGTCATCAAAATCAATATCAATATCGGGCATACTCACACGATCTGGATTTAAAAACCGCTCAAAAAGTAAATCGTATTTTAAAGGATCAATATTGGTAATCCACAAACAATAGGCGACTACAGAACCAGCTGCCGAACCACGACCGGGACCAACAGAGACATCCATTTTTCGAGCTTCGCGAATAAAATCTTCAACAATTAAAAAATACCCTGGATAACCGGTGTTTTTTATAACATCAAGTTCAAAATCTAAACGTTCAATTATTTCATCAGTCAACTCACCATAGCGCTTTTTAGCACCTTCATAGGTTAAATGACGTAAATAATCATCTTCATTTTCAAAGCTATCAGGTATATCAAATTTTGGAAGAAGGACTTCTCGGGCCAATTGGTAAGCTTCAACTTTATCAACGACCTCCTGAATATTACTAATAGCCTCCGGAATATCACTAAATAGTGCCTTCATCTCTTTAGACGACTTAAAGTAATATTCCTGATTAGGTAATCCGTAGCGGTATCCGCGACCGCGACCTATTGGAGTTGCTTGCTTTTCACCATCTTTAACACAAAGCAAAATATCATGTGCATTAGCATCTTCCTTTTTGCAATAATAGGTATTGTTAGTCGCTACAAGTTTTACTTGGTGTTGATTTGCCAATTTAACCAAAGTAGGATTTACTCTGTTTTCATCTTCCTGATTATGGCGCATCAATTCAACATAAAGATCCTCGCCAAACTCTGCTTTCCACCAAAGCAAGGCCTCTTCGGCTTGATTTTCTCCAATATTCAAGACTTTGCTAGGAACTTCGCCATATAAATTTCCAGTGAGGGCAATAAGGTTGTCTTTGTATTGCGAAATCAGATTTTTGTCAATCCTAGGCACATAATAAAAGCCATTTGTATACGCAATAGACGATAATTTGGCCAAATTATGATAACCCTTTTTATTCTTGGCAATCAGCACTATTTGATAACCGTTATCCTTTCTTGACTTATCCAAATGGTTCTCACACACAAAAAATTCACAGCCAATAATAGGCTTTATTTCTTTCACTACAGGCTGTTCACCTCTAGCCAATGCTTCTTCATTTTTGGCTTTTACAGTTTTATTATAATTAGTAACCTCTTTAACAAAATGGAAAGCCCCCATCATATTGGCATGGTCAGTTAAGGCAACAGCTGGCATTTTTTGTTCAGCCGCCGCGTTAACCAAGTCTTTAATACTTATGGTAGATTGCAATATTGAAAATTGCGAATGATTGTGCAGGTGCACCACCTCAACATCGGCAAGTTCTGAAATATTTTCACGTAGCTCGGCTTCTGAAATATCATCAGTCTGTGCTTCTTGAAGGCGTTTGTTTATCTTGGCACTTGCCTTTTTAAGGTTGATGTGTTTTAGGCCAATGAGTTGAATTTCGTCTGGGTTGGCTTTGGAAAATTTTTGAAAATAATCAGGCTGAACATCTAATTGCTCCTTTGTAAACTCTTCTCGTCTTACCAATTCCAAAAAACATCGCGTAGTAGCCTCTACATCGGCCGTTGCATTATGTGCTTCATCAAAAGGCTCATTAAACAGATATTCATGTAACTCGGTTAATGTTGGTAACTTAAACTTACCATAGCGTCCTCCTGGCAATTGACAAAGTTCTGCTGTGTGCTCGGTACAGGTATCTAAAACAGGTAATTCTTGAAGTTTATTAGCAATATCGGCACGAACAAACTCGGCACCCATAATATTGAGGTCGAAACCAACATTTTGCCCTACTACGAATTTTGTTTTATTAAGGACTTCATTAAATTTTTGAAGCATCTCAACTAAAGAGACACCTTGCTCTTCGGCGAGTTCGGTTGAAATTCCATGTATTTTTTCAGCATCAAAAGGAATATTGAATCCTTCTGGTTTAATCAAATAATCTTGATGATCGATACAATTCCCAAGTTCATCATGCAATTGCCAAGCTATTTGTACACAACGTGGCCAGTTATCAGTATCTGTAATAGGCGCATCCCAACGTTTTGGCAAACCTGTGGTCTCTGTATCAAAAATTAAGTACATTCAGAAAGTATATTTGTATGATGTTTAGTCGTTTAGAATTCACTAACGAAGTCTATAAAATTACATAATTAAATTACTTTTAAAAGTGAAAGTTATAAACAGTTGTAAACAAAAAAGGCACCCAAACTGGATGCCTATTTTAAATATTTAACGAGCTTAATTATTGGCATCTAAACCACCAACTAATGGCACCTTATAGAGTTGCCCTTCGTTAAAATTAATGCGCTTTAAACCATCGGCTGTATAGGCATTAAACCAAAAAGTTCCGTTTAAGGTTTTAGGAGTTGCATTATTATCAAAACTCTGAATTACGATTTGACCATCTGACGGATAGATTGAAAAACTTGGGTCTGGTTCATTTTTTGTTGAATATACTACGCCATTAGCATCTGTAAATCGCGCTTCATTACCAGTACCTGGACCAAAGACATAAGTCCCTCTATTGTCATTAACTGTTACAAACAGTAGGGTTTCTATATTATTTCCACCCTCAATAACCAAACCTCCAAAATCAATATCAGCCGCCTGATATACCGCCCTCCAAAGTTCACCATCCTTATTGCCTTGTATGGCAGGCATATTAAACTGGATATCATCTGAACAATTGAAAAGTGTCAGGAAAGCTAACAGACATATTTTAAATACACGTTTCATAAGCAATCAGAGGTTCGTTTGGTGAATCCTAAATACAAATAACTAAAAAACTAGTTTAAAATTATAATAAATTTGAAAATTAATCTTATTTAAAAATAAATCTCTTAAAATTAAATATTTGTAGTATCTTTGCGCTCTCATTAATAACAGGGGTCGTGAACCTCACAAATTAATTTATATGCCAGTAAAAATTAGATTACAAAGACACGGTAAAAAAGGAAAACCTTATTACTGGATTGTTGCAGCCGATGCAAGATCAAAAAGAGATGGTAAGTACCTAGAAAAATTAGGAGCTTACAATCCTAACACCAACCCAGCAACAATCGACCTTAATGTTGATGGTGCAGTAACTTGGTTACAAAATGGTGCTCAACCTACAGATACGGCAAGAGCCATATTATCTTATAAAGGAGCATTATTAAAAAACCATTTAGTAGGTGGTGTTAGAAAAGGCGCTTTAACTGAAGAGCAAGCCGAAGCAAAATTCAACGCTTGGTTAGAAGAAAAAGCAGGTAAAGTAGATGCTAAAAAAGATGGATTAGCCAAAGCACAAGCTGAAGCTAAAGCTAAAGCTTTGGAAGCAGAAAGAGCAGTAAATGAAGCTAGAATTGCTGTTGAAGAAGTGGTTGAAGAACCAACTGAAGCCGTTGCTGAAGAAGTAGTAGCTGAAGAAACTTCTGAAGTAGAAACTGCAACTGAAGAAGCCACCGAAGAAGTGGTTGCTGAAGAAGCGGCTCCAGAAGCTGAAGAAGTAAAAGCAACTAAAGAAGAAGAGTAAAAACTATTTTTTTATACTTTTAGCCCAGACCTTATCCGTCTGGGTTTTTTGTTTAAATTAGACTATCAGTCTTAATAGTCATAGATCCAAAACCTAAAATTAAAATGCAAAAGAGTGACTGCTTTTATCTCGGTAAAATTGTAAAAAAATACAGCTTTAAAGGTGAATTATTAATAAAATTAGACACTGATGAACCCGAGCTCTATGCCGATTTAGATGCCATATTTATTGACTTGCGTAATAACTTGGTGCCCTTTTTTATTGAAGCTTCACAATTTCATAAATCAGAATTATTGCGTGTGAAATTTGAAGATGTGGACACCGAGCAGGATGCCGACAGCTTACTTAAATGTGACGTGTATCTCCCATTGGAGTTCTTGCCAAAACTTGAAGATGATAAATTTTATTTTCACGAGATTATTGGGTTTAAAGTTGAAGATGTTAATTATGGCACAGTTGGTATTGTTAAAGCCATAAACGATTCTACTGCACAAACCTTATTTGAAATCGATAGAGATGGGGTTGAAATATTGATCCCTATGAATGATGCTTTTATTACAAAGGTTGATAAAAAAAATAAAATTATTGTTGTTGACACTCCTCCTGGTTTAATAGAATTATATCTGCAATAATAAATCTTAAAGATTGGCATTTGGAATTTAAAAATTGGTGCTTTTCATGAAACCCTTCAAATTCAAACAATTTACGGTTAATCAAGACCAATGCGCCATGAAAATTGGCACTGATGCTGTGTTATTGGGCGCTTGGACTTCTTTAAAAACCATTCCAAATACCATATTGGATATTGGCGCAGGAACAGGCGTCATTGCTTTAATGCTAGCGCAACGCAGTAGCGCCGAACTTATTGATGCCATTGAAATAGATGAGGATGCCTATGAACAATGTGTCGACAATTTTGAGCAATCTCATTGGGGAGATCGCCTATTTTGCTATCATGCGTCATTAGAAGAGTTCGCTGAAGAAATTGAAGAGAAATACGATTTAATTGTTGCTAATCCCCCGTTTTATGCTGAAGATTTTAAATCGGATAACGTATTAAGAGATATGGCTCGCTTTCAGGACGCAATGCCATTTGAACATTTATTAGAAAGTGTATCAAAATTATTATCCGAAAAAGGTGTCTTTTCAGTAGTAATTCCTTTTAAAGAGGAAAATAGATTTATTGATTTGGCTTCAACTTTTCACTTATTTCCAAATACTATTTTAAGGGTTAAGGGCAACCCTTCTTCAGAAATTAAACGAAGTCTTATTGAATTTTCATTTAGTAAAACAAATCCAAAAGTTGATCATCTTATTATTGAAACCTCAAGGCATCAATACACCGAAGATTACATCAATCTCACTAAAGATTTTTATTTAAAACTGTAGTCAATAGCTTCTTAAAAGAGGTCTGGTCAAACACGTCGGGCCTCCACCGCCTTTTAAACTAATTTCTTCGCCCTTATAAGTGGTTACGGCACAACCCATAGCTTCTAAACCAGCTTGTGTCACTGGATTACCTTCTACCATAATACATTGTCTTGGTGCCAAAGCCAAAACATTACAACCCATAGATTCAAATTCGTTTTCAGGTACTTCAACAAATTGAAAACCTCGGCGAATAAGCTCATTTCTAAATTTAATAGGCATTAAGGGAGAATAAACTACTGCAAGGTCTTTGTCTACTGGGCTTAAAATAGACATCAAATGAAACACATCGGCTTTACCTTTATAATGAGGCAATTCTGCGACAATAATAGTAATCCCTTTTGGTTCTAATAAGGATTTTAATTGGAGAATGCCTTCTTCATTGGTTCTGTAAGAATGGCCTACAGCCAACGTTGTTTCGTCTAACCATGCAACATCGCCACCTTCAAGAGTTCCAGGATATCTAATCTCACCTAGAATAGGAATATTGCTTTTAAGATATTCTTGACGATGCAAAACGGGTTCGTTAATTCTTCCTCCCTTACCCATATTACAAAGAATCATTCCTAAATTAGTTGCTATTGAAGCATCTCGGCAATAGATTGCATCGATTTTAACAGCCTCATTAATTGGAAAATGATTGACTTTAAGTTTAGATTTCAATAAAAGTGCTTCGAAAGCTTTATATTCCTTAATGGCTTTGTTGTAGTTAGGTTGGCTCAAATAGTTCAGACCTTCCCATTCTTCCTGCAATTTTAAATCTGAAACAAATGCATTCTCAACTGGGTTGATAAAAACTGATTGCAATTGTAAATATTCAGAATGATACGTAGAATTCATTTATTCTTTTCGCTTTTTATTGTATTTCATTAGTACGTAAAATGGAATACCTGCTATTAATAAGATAAAGCCATAATAAACAATAGTAGGTCCAGAACCAAAAATTGACCATAAGGCGTATAAAAACCCTAAACCACCTAACACAAATGTTTTGACCATACTATTGATTTGAGTTTTCTTTTCAATAATAAGTAATACATAGGCCGCAGCAGTGAATAAATAAGGAACTACAGCAACAAACACAACCATGTCAACAATAAATGTAAACTGATCAACCAAGCCCTCTTCCAAATTCATTAAAAGCACCCCTGTGGTTAATACACTACCAATAATTAGACCCAAAACAGGAGCACCGTTTTCGTTTTGCTTCTTAAATATTTTTGGAAATAGACCATCATTTGCAGTAGCCATAGGAACTTGGCCTGTTACTAGCACCCAACCATTTAACACGCCAATTCCTGAAACGACCACACCAAAAGCCACAAAATAACCACCAAGATCTCCTGCTATTAGTTTTGCCGCTTCAGCAAAAGGTGCGGCAGAACCTTGTAATTTGTCTAATGGTAATATTCCAAATAACACAACTGTTCCAGCAATATAGACCAGAGCCACCAACAATGTGCCAATCATTGTGGCTTTAGGTATATTTTTCTCTGGATTTTTTATGTTGGCGGCAGGGACGGTTGCACACTCTAAACCAAGAAATGCATATAATGTGAGTGCCGCTACTGCTGGTAAAGTAGTAATATTGCTTTCAGTTGTTAGGTTAAATGCTGGAAAGTTTTCAAACTTAAAGAAGAATAATCCAACAATAATAACAAACGCAAGGGGCGAAAGCTTCAAAATTGTTGTAATGACTTGAACGCGTCCTGACTCCTTAATACCTCTAGTATTAATCCAAGTAAATAACCATAGTAATCCCAACCCAATAACGACCGGATAGAACGTATTACTCTCAAGAACAGGAAAAAAGAAACTTAAACCTCCAACTATCCCAATAGCAAGTGCGGCGTTACCTATCCAACATGAGACCCAATAACCCCAAGCCATTAAAAATCCTATAAAATCCCCAAATGCTGCTTTAGGATAAGCATACGGCCCTCCGCTTTTTTTAACAATTTTACTTAATCTACTAAATAGTGTTGCTAAAATTAGAGCTCCTATTGAGGTAAATACCCATCCTAAAAGACTAATACTTCCATATCTTGCCAAAGAAGAAGGGAGCACAAAAATTCCTACGCCTATCATATTACCTACAACCAATGAGGTTGCAGTTATCAATCCGATTTTTTGCGGTTTTGAATTCATGGTTGGTTGATTAATGTGTTGATTGTTAAATATACAATAATTAAAGCTTTGCAAATTCATCTGAATAGTACCTCTAAATACAAAACAACTTTATCATATTCATAAAATTATTACCTCTTTTTTAATTATTTCTCAATATTTTTTTATCGATTTGAGAAGTAATACCTAACTTTGGAGTCGTTAAATTTTCGGGAATATTTAATCCGAATGACTTAAAAAAATCAAATGAAACCAGACCTTTTTCAAGCTCCAGATTATTATAATCTTGATGAACTTTTAACTGAAGAACACAAATTAGTGCGCGATGCCGCCAGAGACTGGGTAAAACGTGAAGTTTCGCCAATCATTGAAGATTATGCCCAAAAAGCTGAATTTCCCACACAAATTATTAGTGGTTTAGCAGAAATTGGGGCATTTGGACCTTACATTCCTTTAGAGTATGGTGGTGCAGGATTAGATCAAATCAGTTATGGTTTAATTATGCAAGAAATTGAGCGTGGCGACTCTGGAGTTAGAAGTACAGCATCAGTACAATCTTCATTAGTAATGTATCCTATTTGGAAATATGGTAACGAAGCCCAACGCCAAAAATACCTGCCAAAATTAGCTAGTGGAGAATGGATGGGATGTTTTGGCTTGACTGAACCAGACCATGGAAGCAACCCTGGCGGAATGGTGACTAACTTTAAGGATATGGGCGACCATTATCTTTTGAATGGAGCTAAAATGTGGATCTCAAACGCACCGTTTGCACAAGTTGCTGTAGTTTGGGCTAAAGATGAGTCTGGGCGCGTTCATGGTTTAATTGTTGAACGAGGAATGGAAGGATTTTCAACCCCAGAAACCCATAATAAATGGTCCTTAAGAGCTTCGGCAACTGGAGAATTAATTTTTGATAATGTTAAAGTTCCAAAAGAAAATTTACTTCCTAACAAATCAGGGTTGGGTGCGCCTTTAGGTTGTTTGGATTCTGCACGCTACGGTATCGCTTGGGGGGCTATTGGAGCCGCAATGGATTGCTACGATACAGCCTTACGATATAGTAAAGAACGTATGCAGTTTGGAAAACCTATTGGTCAATTTCAATTACAACAAAAAAAGCTTGCCGAAATGATTACTGAAATCACAAAAGCACAGTTGCTAACTTGGCGACTTGGTGTTTTACGAAATGAGGGGAAAGCAACTTCGGCTCAAATATCTATGGCAAAACGCAATAACGTGGATATGGCCATAAATATAGCTCGTGAAGCACGTCAAATTCTTGGCGGCATGGGCATTACAGGCGAGTATAGTATCATGCGCCATTCCATGAACTTAGAAAGCGTTATCACTTATGAAGGCACACATGATATCCATTTACTTATTACCGGATTGGATATAACAGGGCTAAATGCATTTAAATAGATATAAAGTGTATTTCAAAAAGCGGGTGTAATAACTCGCTTTTTTTATGGATATTTACAACATGTCATCTGCAACTCGATTTAATCGCGCTTATCAAAACGCTAAAGTTATTCCGTTTTCAAACACTGATAAATTTATTCTGTTTAGTGATTGTCATCGCGGAGACAATAGTTTTGCTGATGATTTCGCCAATAATCGCAATATTTATTTTCACGCTTTAAAACATTATTACGCCGAAGGATTTCAATATTGTGAACTTGGTGACGGTGATGAATTATGGGAAAATCTTTCATTCGAACCCATTTTTGAAGCACATCAAAACGTTTATTTACTCATGAAACTTTTTCATGAGCAAAACAGATTGCATCTCATCTGGGGAAACCATGATATGGTCTATCGTAATCCAAACTATGTAACAAAACAGCTTTCAACCTATTTTGATAAAAAACTAGGTGAACATGTCGATTTGTTTTGCGGAATTAAATATCATGAAGGTATTGTTTTAAAACATACCGAAACCCAACAAGAGCTTTTTTTAGCTCATGGCCACCAGGCCGATTGGTGGAACTATACCTTTTGGAAGTGGAGCAGGTTTTTAGTCAGAGTTCTTTGGAAACCTTTAAACGTCATGGGTATTGCAGACCCTACAAGTCCCGCTAAAAATTACAAGGAATTAATTAAGATAGAACGACGCACCAAAAAATGGATAGCCGACAACCAAAACCGTATTACTATAGTTGGCCATACACATCGTCCAAGATTTCCAGAACCTGGTGATATTGCATTTTTTAATGACGGAAGTTGTGTTCACCCTAGAAGCATTACAGGCATTGAAATTGAAAATGGTGAAATTTCATTAATTAAATGGCAAATTGCCACCAAAGAAGACGGAACACTTCAAATTGTTAGAATACTTCTTGAAGGTCCTCAAAAATTAATAGATTACAAAACCGAAGTCTAACTTTCAGGGGCAAGTTCAACCTCTAATCCATTCATTTCAGGCGTCATTTGAATTTGGCAGCCCAATCTGCTATTATCTTTTACATAAAATGCTTCACTTAACATAGCTTCTTCATCATCTTGCATTTCAGGAAGTGTATGTTCTGATAATACATAACATTGACATGAAGCACACATCGCCATACCGCCACAAACTCCAATGGTTCCTTCTGGGGCTAGTTCATAACTGCGCACAACTTCCATGAGATTCATTGCCATATCGGTGGGTGCTAACACTTCATGTGCTACGCCTTCTCTATCGATGATTTTTATTGTAATGTCTTGTTCCATAAAATTTAGTGATTAGGAGTCAGGAAATAAAGATTAATTAATTGATTTCACCGTGGCCTTCGGTGCTTCTTTTCGTGTTCCATCAAAGCCATCTATACCACTTACTGTGGTATACTTCAACACATATTTTTTGCCTGGATTTATAATTTGATACGCCGCTTGACACATTAATGTGGCTTCATGAAAACCACAGAGAATGAGTTTTAATTTTCCCGGATAGGTATTAACATCCCCTATTGCAAAAATTCCAGGAATATTGGTTTGATAATCTAATGCATTGTTAACCTTGATGGCATTCTTTTCAATTTCGAGTCCCCAATTGGCAATAGGGCCAAGTTTTGGCGACAACCCAAATAAAGGTATAAAATGGTCACATTCAATTTCGAATTCCTTATCAATATGGATATTATCAGATTGTTTAACCACCACAGCACTTACCTCATAATCACCAACAATACCTATCACTTCAGCGGGCGTGATAAGCTGGATTTTTCCTTTGTTTTTTAATTCCTGAACTTTATCAACTGAATCTAAGGCACCACGGAATTCATTTCGTCTATGAATCAAAGTAACTTCACTTGCCACATCTGAAAGGAAAATACTCCAGTCTAAAGCAGAATCTCCTCCTCCAGAAATAACTACACGCTTGTTGCGATACATTTCGGGATCTTTTATGAAGTACTCAACCCCTTTATCTTCGAATAAATGAATGTTATGAATCAAGGGTTTTCGAGGTTCGAAACTACCTAAACCACCAGCAATAGCCACAATTGGGGCATGATGCTTTGTTCCTTTATTAGTAGTGACAATAAAACTTCCATCCTCCTGCTTGTCTATGGTTTCAGCGCGCTCGCCTAAAGTAAATCCTGGTTCAAACTGTTTGCATTGCTCTAAAAGACGCTCGGTTAAATCACCAGCTAAAATTTCGGGATAGGCAGGAATATCATAAATTGGCTTTTTGGGATATATTTCGGAACATTGACCTCCAGGCTGTGGTAAAGCATCAATAAGATGGCATTTAAGTTTTAATAATCCAGCTTCAAAAACTGTAAATAAGCCTGTTGGTCCCGCACCAATGATAAGTATATCTGTTTTAATCATGAATATCTCAATTTCAAGAACAAGTATTTACTAGAAATAACTCTTATTATAACCTAACCTTCTTAATGTTCTACATTAATCACTTGTTCTATTTGTGGTGCGTATTTTTTAATGGTCATTTCAACTCCAGATTTCAAGGTCATTTGGTTGACGCTACAACCCACGCAAGCGCCTTCTAATTGCACGCGCACTAATTTATCATTTTCAATAGACAACAGTGAAATATTACCCCCATCACTTTGTAAAAACGGACGAATCTCATCTAAAGCTTTTTCAACATTAATTTTAAGTTCTTCTGTCGTCATACCTTACTTTTTAACTGCTGCACATCCAGCCATGGTTGTAATTTTAATTGCTTCTGTTGGTGGTAAATCGTCGTTTCGTCTCACTAATTCCTGAACCACATTTTGAGTTAAGACTTCAAAAGCTTGCTCTAAAGGCGTTGCGGTTTGTAATGCAGCTGGACGACCCACATCACCTGCTTCTCTTATACTTTGAACTAATGGAATTTCACCTATAAATGGCACACCTAAATCTTCAGCTAGGTGCTTTGCCCCTTCTTTTCCAAAGATATAATATTTATTCTCTGGCAATTCTTCCGGGGTAAAATAGGCCATATTTTCTATTATTCCTAAAACAGGGACATTGATACTTTCCTGTTGAAACATCGCTACTCCTTTTTTGGCATCAGCTAAAGCCACATTTTGAGGTGTGCTTACCACAACAGCTCCTGTTATTGGAAGCGACTGCATGATACTTAAGTGGATATCTCCTGTTCCAGGAGGTAAGTCAATGAGCATGAAATCTAATTCTCCCCAATGGGCATCAAAAATCATTTGATTTAATGCTTTTGCGGCCATAGGGCCTCGCCATACCACGGCTTGGTTAGGTTGCGTAAAAAACCCAATAGATAAAACTTTCACGCCATAATTCTCTACAGGTTTCATTTTAGATTTACCTTCAACATTGACGGCTAATGGGCGTTCACTTTCAACATCAAACATAATTGGAATAGATGGTCCATAAATATCGGCATCAAGCACACCTACTTTAAAGCCCATTTTGGCTAATGTTACGGCCAAATTCGCTGTAACCGTAGACTTACCAACGCCTCCCTTTCCTGATGCCACAGCAACTATATTTTGAATACCAGGAATAGGTTTGCCTTTGATAACATTTGTCGCGGGTTTAGCTGGCGCATCTACTTTTACGTTAACCGTTATTTTGGCCTTTTCATAAACCTTATCATGAATGGTTTTTAAAATTTCAACTTCGGTTTTTTTCTTGGCCTGTAAACTTGGATTTTTAATGGTAATATCTACAATCACCTCATCACCAAAGGTGATCACGTTGGTCACTGCACCACTTTCAACCATATTTTGTCCTTCACCAGGAGCAGAAATGGTTTCAAGTGCATTTAATATATCTTTTTTGTTCAACTTCATAGTACTATTCAAACTGATGTAATTCTATTTATTAAGAATCATTCTAAAGTGCAAATATACAGCGAAATGTTTACAATATAAAGCCGTTTAATTGAAAGGATTTATAGTAGGATGAGATTTATGAATGAACCTAAATTATACACAGTTCTACAATTCTTTTGAAGGATCCCAAAACACAGACTTTAAGTCTTGAATTTGACTGTCAATCACTTTAATGCCTTCACTCTCAAGCAATTGCTGCATTAAGTTTGTTCCATCAAAATGATGTTTCCCAGTTAGTAAGCCTTTTCTGTTCACTACTCTATGGGCAGGAACTTCTTTCCCATGTGAGGCATTCATAGCATATCCCACCATTCGTGCACTTCTTGCAGCGCCTAAATAGCTAGCAATAGCCCCGTAACTTGTTACTCTTCCAAAAGGAATTTGGGTGGCAACTTGATAAACCTTATCAAAAAAGCTTAATGTTTCAGGTTTCATTACATCTCTTTTATAATATTTATCAGCGTAACTACAGCAATTATTCCGGTAATTCCTCCAATAATATAGTTCATGTTTTTTTGAGAAGTAAAGTGTCTTCCTTTAATCTTATCAAAAAAGAAAATATACACATACAACATCACAAAAGTTCCCATTGCTGCTCCTGCCACGTAACTTATAATTATAGTTTGATCAAAACTCAACCAACCAATAGTAGCCAAAGTGGTAGTCATATAGGCTTGATAAGGAATAGGAAACATATTAATTCCAGATAACAACATCCCCTGAAAAAATCGACTATGTTTACTTTTAATATCAGTATCCACTTGAAGTTTAGGCTGCTTTTTAGCTACGGCCAGAAAATAAATGGTAATAAGGACAAAAATCACAAAGGCAACACGTTGTAAAATATCAACAACATCAGGATGATTGCTCAAATAGCGTGCAAAAATTGCTGCAATGTAAGTTTGAACTATTACAATAACACAAACACCTATTGAAAACATAATACCTCTAATATGGCCTTCTTTAAGGCTGATTTTTGCGGCAGTCATATTCAATAACCCAGGTGGTATCACACCAATTAGAGCAATGATAAGCCCAAGAAAAAATACAATTGTAATGTTCAAATTCTATTTTATTTTGAATCTAATATACGTAATTGGTTTGTTCTGTTCTAGATATTGGCTTTCATAAAACGTTTGTATGGCAGTTACTTCTTCAGGGCTTCCTTCTTGCTTATATACATTGTGGTTAGCGTAAAGTACTTCATGTCCTGCCCCATGTAACAACCCAAGTGTATAGCCATGCATAAATTCACTATCTGTTTTTAAGTTGACAACCCCATCTTGTTTTAATATGTTTTTGTACCGCTTTAAAAACGCGGCATTAGTCATACGGTGCTTGGTACGTTTATATTTTATTTGAGGATCAGGGAAAGTAATCCAAATTTCATCAACTTCATTTTTAGCAAAAGCGTATTCAATAAGCTCAATTTGAGTTCGTAAAAATGCCACGTTGGTAACCTCTTCTTCAATTGCGGTTTTGGCACCTCTCCAAAATCTGGCACCTTTGATATCTATTCCAATAAAATTTTTGTTAGGATATTTTTTTGCTAACCCCACACTATACTCTCCTTTACCACAACCTAATTCTAGAACTAAAGGATTATCATTTTTAAAAACTGAAGTTCTCCATTGTCCTTTTAACTCAAAATTTTCGCCCACCAATTCGTCTCGTGTTGGCTGAAACACGTTAGAAAAAGATTCGTTTTCTTTAAATCGCTTTAATTTATTTTTACTTCCCACAAGTTTTTCAAAATTTTGGTAAAATTAAGGAATTATATAAGAGTAATTATATGCTTATCTTTGGTTTTTAATGACTTTGAAGAAAACAATTTTAGTTGCACCATTAAATTGGGGGCTGGGCCATGCCACCAGGTGTATTCCCATTATTAACGCTTTAATTAGTAACAACTTTGAACCAATTATTGCCAGTGATGGGGCTGCATTACTACTCTTGAAAAAAGAATTTCCCCATTTAAAGTCAATCGAATTACCTTCATATCACATTAGCTATCCTAAAAAAGGTTATCAATTTAAATTCTCGATTTTGAGAGGTGCGTATAAAATTCGTCGCGCTATAAAAACCGAAAATAAATACTTAGAAACACTCATTGAAACTCACGAAATAGACGGGGTAATTTCAGATAACAGACTTGGAATGCATAGTAAACAAGTGCCTTCAGTATACATTACGCATCAATTGCAAGTTTTAAGCGGTATGACTACTTGGTTAAGTACGATGATGCACCAAAAGGCCATTAAAAACTTTAATGTTTGTTGGGTTCCAGATGTTCATGACCATCCCAATTTAAGTGGGAAATTAGGTCATCCCAACACATACGTTATTCCAACTACATATATTGGCCCTTTGAGTAGATTCAATATGACTAAACAAGAAGCGACCTACGATGTTATGGTTGTATTATCTGGTCCAGAACCACAACGCACTCTGCTAGAAAAAAAATTACTTACAGAATTTAAAAACTATAAAGGTAAAGCTCTCTTTGTGAAAGGTATAATTGAAAACAAACAAGTAGTATTTGAAGAAGACCATATTACTATTTATAATTATATGTCATCTGAACAATTAGAAAACACATTAAACCAAAGTAAACTTGTGGTATCTCGATCAGGTTATACTACAATTATGGATTTGGCGAAGCTTAATAAACGAGCCTTTTTTATTCCGACTCCTGGTCAGTTTGAGCAAGTAT
Source organism: Geojedonia litorea (assembly GCF_042654525.1). NCBI lineage: Bacteria > Pseudomonadati > Bacteroidota > Flavobacteriia > Flavobacteriales > Flavobacteriaceae > Geojedonia > Geojedonia litorea. The sequence goes on along the minus strand of NZ_JBHSGP010000014.1, from coordinate 1,048,061 downwards.
ATCTTGCTAAGCGATTAAAAGACCAAGGTCTGGTTGCTAGTTGTCATCAAAATGAATTTTATATAGAAAGATTAAATGACATTGAAAGCTATTCTGGGCTTACTAATATTGAATTTGAGGTCAATTACCAGGAATTATTTAGCCTTTTCTAAAGTAAACGAAAATTCACTACCTACTCCAATTTCACTTTCTACATAAATTTTTTCATCGTGAGCTTCAATTATATGCTTTACTATGGAAAGTCCTAACCCAGAACCACCTTCTTTACGAGAACCGCTTTTGTCAACTCTATAAAAGCGCTCAAAAAGTCTTGGTATGTTGCTTTTAGCTATCCCTTCACCATTATCGGTAACCCGCACAATGACTTTATTCTTTATTAGATTTTCAATACTAACTTCAGTGGTACCTTTTTCACGACCATATTTAATAGAATTAACTATTAAATTGCTCAAAACTTGCTGTATTCGTTCCCGATCTGCATAAACTAAAATAGGTTCCTTATAGTCCATGTCAAACATTAACGTGATTTTCTTTTTGGCGGCTTTCATTTCCAATAGATCAAAAACACCTTCTATCAGATTTACAATATCAAAGACGTCTACATTTAAACTTAAATCACCAACTTCTAGTTTGGTTATCATATCTAAATCCTTAACGATATAAATTAGGCGTTCAACACCCTTTTCAGCTCGTTCAAGGTATTTTTCTCTGATCTTTTTATCATTTATTCCTCCATCTATAAGTGTTGAAATATATCCTTGTACAGTAAACAAAGGTGTTTTGAGTTCATGAGATACATTACCAATGAATTCTTTACGATATTCTTCTCTTACTTTTAATGATTCTATTTCTAGCTTCTTGTCTTTTGCATACTGATCTATTTGCTTTGTGAGCGTAGCCATGTCAGTGGTAATGGGTTGTTTCCGCAATGTTGTGGATTCTAAAAGCGTAAGATCATCATAGATTTTTTTAATTCGTCTGTAAATAAAGCGTTCAACCCTATATTGAATTACAAAAAAGGAAAAGGTATAACATATTATTGCAAATAATATAATTGCAAGAATGTTTAAACTGTTTAAATAGAACAAAAAAACACTCGTAAAGAGCGTTAAAAAAAATGTAATATATAGCGATGTTTTAATCGCAAACTTATAAGATTTCTTTAATTGACTTTGCATTAGTCCACAAACTTATACCCAACTCCTTTTACAGTTTTAAAGCTTTTATCACCAATTTTCTCTCTAAGTTTTCTAATATGAACATCTATGGTACGTCCGCCAACTACAACTTCATTGCCCCAAACTTTATCCAGAATCTCTTCTCGCTTAAATACCTTACCAGGTTTTGTTGCCAGCAAAGATAGCAATTCAAATTCTTTCCTTGGTAAAATGATTTCTTCTCCTTTATGCGAAATTTTATACTCTTCTCTATTGATTATTAAACCACCTATTTTTAAAATCGTATCGGTATCTGTATCTTCTTTAAGACGTCTTAAAAGTGCATTAACTTTGCTTACTAATACTTTTGGTTTTATAGGTTTAGTAATATAATCGTCAGCGCCTGCATCAAATCCTGCAACCTGTGAATAGTCCTCACCTCGGGCAGTCAAAAAAGTTATAATGGTGTCATTAAGATCGGGGTTTTTCCTTATCTGTTCACAAGCTTCAATACCGTCCATTTCAGGCATCATTACATCTAAAATTATCAAATGCGGACGTTCTTTTTTGGCTTTTTTTACTGCTTCATGCCCATTAGTTGCTGTGATTATATGATAGCCCTCGGCCGATAAATTATAACCAACTATTTCTAAAATGTCTGGCTCATCATCAACCAAAAGAATTTTAATATCTCTTTTTTTCATCTGTTTAAATTTTACTTGTTTTTATCGGTCAGATGCAATTCGCCAATAATCATATGGGTTGGTATCAAGCTCTTGTCCTTTCTCATTTCATAATTATGATTGAAAAAATCAAGTGTAAAGATACTATTAATAACAAAAATTTATAGGATCAATGTTTTTAATAACATTAACATAACCTTTCGGTCACATAAAATTTACTAATCTTTAAATTTCTAAAGGTTTAACATTATTTTTGGTACACCTTTTGAGATAACCTAATAAATTTATTAAAAGTTTTGGTTATGCTGAAAAATTACTTACAATTTATCATTCTATTTATTGGATTGACTTTGACATTTGAAAGTTATGCCCAAAACAACGCGGTAATACTTAATGCTGAAAATGAGATTGTTGACTTAAATGTATACCCCAATCCTGTCACCAATGGCAAACTTTTTATCACAACCCATGAAAATTTAGTAAAAACCATTGAAATCTTTGATGTGTTAGGCAAAAAAATATTTACAACAAGACTCAGTGGCCAAGCAATTGATGTGTCGCAAATTACTAGTGGCGTTTACATTTTAAAAATTACTCAAAACAACATTTCGGCTACTCGGAAACTTGTTATTAAATAATTGACAATTGCAGAATTTATTAAAATGTAATGAAAACCAAACATTATATTTTTAGCTACTTTTGTCATCATGATAAAACCTACCGATATATTTAATATCTCATCTGAAGAAGAGTTTAATAAACTCGCCCTTAAGGTTTTTGAATATCAATTTGAACATAACACTGTATATCGATCATTTTGTGACTTACTTTATAAACACCCAAGTGATATTAACTCCATAAAGGAAATTCCTTTTTTGCCAATTCAATTTTTTAAATCACATAATGTACTTACAGGAACAAAGCCTGTCGAAAAAACCTTTTCTAGTTCGGGCACAACTGGTAGCATAACCAGTAAACACCATATTACGGATATTAGTATTTATGAAGAAAGTTTTCAAAAAGGATTTAATCAATTTTATGGAGCCATTGAAGATTACGTGATTTTAGGCCTACTGCCTTCCTATCTCGAACGCAAAGGCTCTTCATTAGTTTTCATGGTTGATTGCTTAATTAAACAATCTAAACATAGAGAAAGCGGCTTCTATTTAAATAATTTAACTGAATTAAGCCAGGTTCTTGAAAACTTAGAATCCCAAGGAAAGCAAACGCTTTTGATAGGCGTTTCATATGCTTTGTTAGATCTTGTTGAACTGAATCCATTTAAATTAAAGCACACCATTGTAATGGAAACTGGAGGGATGAAAGGTAAACGAAAAGAGCTTATTCGTTCAGAGCTTCACTCTATTTTGGAACAGGGTTTTGGTGTAGAACATATCCATAGTGAATACGGTATGACCGAATTGTTAAGTCAGGCCTACTCTAAAGGAAATGGTGTTTTTCAATGCCCTAATTGGATGAAAATCTTTACACGAGATCCCGAAGATGCTTTAACTGTATTAAACCATAATTCAACAGGCGGCCTAAATATTATTGATTTGGCCAATATCAATTCCTGTGCTTTTATTGCTACCCAAGATTTGGGAAAAACTAATAATGACGGCACTTTTGAAATAATTGGCAGGTTTGACCATTCTGATGTTAGAGGTTGTAATCTAATGGTATTGTAATTAGCTACCAGCTTTTACGACCTAGATTACATGAAGCAAATCACACTTTTTTTATTGTTCTTTTTATATCAATCAGCATTTACCCAATCTGTAGATTATAATACCAAAAACGGATTTGCTGCTGAAGGTTACGATGTCGTGGCTTATTATGATAATAATGCTATTGAGGGTAATAAGCTCTACTCAAGTAGCTATGATGGTGTGAATTACAAATTTGTATCGCAACAAAATCTGGACACTTTTAATTCCAATCCCATTAAGTATATCCCTCAATACGGTGGTTACTGCGCTTATGCAATGGCTCAAAATGGAAAAAAAGTTGGTGTTAATCCCAAAACATTTGAAATTCGTAATGGTAAACTTTATTTATTCTATAACGCCTGGGGTACAAATACCTTAAAACTTTGGCTAAAAAATAATGTGAAAGGATTACAGCAGAAAGCCGACCAATATTGGGAGGCTGTAAAGCACAAATAGTTTTTTGAAAAAGAAAGAGTTTTTAGTTGGTTGGTTACCGAAAAACGTCTGAATTGAGCTTTCAATCAGGCGTTTTTTATTTAAACAACTTTTATGATATAAGTATTCTTTTTCCCTTTGTTGATGATTATGTAAGCATCATTAATGAGGTCTTCAGAAGCAAGTTGATATTCTTCACCAACTTTTTCCTTATTTACAGACACCGAATTCTCTTTCAACGCGCGACGTGCTTCTCCATTTGAAGCCAAAAAATTGGTTTTAGCAGATAGTGCGGCAATCATATCCAATCCTTCATTAAATTCGACTCTAGAGATTTCTGCCTGCGGAACACCTTCAAAAACATCTAAAAAAGTTTTTTCATTCAAGGTTTTTATATCTGCTTTAAATGATTTGCTGAACAATATATTTGAAGCTTTTTCTGCATTTTCAAATTCTTCCTTCGTATGTACAAATGTGGTAACCTCTTCGGCCAAACGTTTTTGCAACAGTCTCAAATGAGGTGCCTCTTTATGTTTTTCGATTAAATCATCGATGGTTGCTTTGTCTAAAAACGTAAAAATCTTGATGTATTTTTCGGCATCTTCATCAGTGGCATTAAGCCAAAACTGATAAAATTTATACACAGATGTTTTATCGGCATCTAACCAGACATTTCCACCTTCACTTTTACCAAATTTAGAACCATCGGCCTTTGTGATTAATGGACAAGTAAGCGCAAACGCTTTAGCCTCTTCACCTACATTCATACGTCTCACCAATTCGGTTCCAGTTGTAATATTGCCCCATTGATCACTTCCACCCATTTGCAACATACAATTATAGGTTTTGTGTAAATAATAAAAGTCGTAACCTTGAATGAGTTGATAGGTAAATTCTGTAAATGACATCCCAACATTGCCTTCATCACCAAATAGTCGTTTTTTTACTGAATCTTTGGCCATCATATAGTTTACCGTAATTCGTTTACCAACATCACGAGCAAAATCAATGAATGTGAAATCTTTCATCCAGTCGTAATTGTTCACTAAAACTGGTGCATTCGCTTCTTTAGAGTTGAAATCCAAAAATCTTGAAAACACACTTTTGATCCCTTTGACATTATGGTTTAATGTGGCTTCGTCTAATAAATTACGTTCATCACTTTTTCCTGAAGGATCACCTATCATACCTGTGGCGCCACCAACCAAAGCAATTGGTTTATGACCAGCGTTTTGAAAATGCACTAATAAAATGATTTGTACCAAACTTCCAATGTGAAGTGAGTCTGACGTTGGATCAAAACCTATATAGGCAGTAGTCATTTCCTTATTCAGTTGCTCTTCGGTGCCAGGCATTATATCGTGGAGCATACCTCTCCAACGTAATTCATCAACAAAAGCGTTAGCCATAATGTTCTAAATTTTTTGGCAAAGATAAAAATCAATGTAGAATTACTTAAGTATAATAGATAATTCTTTACTTTAGTTCTATGATATTAGTTACAGGTGGCACAGGATTGGTTGGTTCACACTTACTTTATAATTTGATTAGTCAAAATAAAAACGTACGAGCCCTTTACAGAAGAAAGCATAAGATTGATTTGGTCAAACATGTTTTTTCCTATTATAGTGAAAATCATGAAGCCTTATTTAATTCAATTGAATGGGTTGAGGGTGATTTAAATGATATTCCAGCATTAGAAAAAGCTTTTGACAATGTCACTAATGTTTATCATGCCGCTGCGTTCGTTTCGTTTGAACCTGACAAATATTACCAACTACGTAAAATTAATATTGAAGGCACTGCCAATATTGTTAATCTCTGTGTTGCTCACAACATCAAAAAATTATGTTATGTGAGTTCTGTGGCGGCTGTTGGTCACAGTCAACAACCTGAGCATTTAATAACTGAAGAAACGCCATGGAATAAAGAAGAAGACCATAGCGTTTATGCCATTACTAAATATGGTGCAGAAATTGAAGTTTGGCGTGGAACGCAAGAAGGTGTTGATGCCGTAATTGTAAATCCTGGTATTATTTTAGGACCTGGGTATTGGCGATCTGGTGGAAGCGGAAGTTTAATTACGCAGATTTACAAAGGAATGCCCTACTATACTAAAGGCGTAGCAGGCTATGTTGATATTTGGGATGTTGTGAAGCTTATGACACGTCTTATGGACAGCGACATTATAAACGAACGGTTTATTTTAGTATCTGAAAATTTATCATTCCGAGATTTTCAAGCAAAAGTAGCACAAGCTCTAAACGTCGAACCTGCCAAAAAAGAAGCCACCAAATTAATTTTACAAATTGGTTGGCGATTAGACTGGCTCAACCATAAATTACGCGGGAAACGCAGAAAATTTTCCAAACAACTTGCCAACACAGTTAACTCAAAACGATTTTTTGATAACTCTAAAATTAAATCAGCATTAAACTTTGAATTCACTCCAATTGATGAGTCCATAACCAAAGTCTGTGATTATTATCTAAATGATGTTAAATAATTTATTGATTCTCAATTAGTTGTGGCCGCTTGCTTTTATCAATTTTAAATAAAGAATCGTTTTCTTTACGTGCCTCTCTAATTGAGTCTGCCTTTCGTTGTCGTTCTTTAGCCTCTTCTTTGTCAAGCTGCTCATAGATCTTCTTTTCTCGTTCTATGCGCTCTAATACAGAATTGATAATTGCCTCATAGGTTTTAACATCGTATGCATAGAAATCATTACTATTTGCAAACTGCGCACTATCAATGTTATACTTTTCAAAAATGAATTTCTCGGGCATTATTCCATTAGTTTCAAGGACTCTTTTATTAATTCCCTTCGCCGAATTGAGTATAAAGACATCAAATAAAATGTCCGCCATTTTTTCTTTTGCAATCAAATTATCTGGCTTCTTAGGCCTTTCAACACCTTTACAAGCCAAAAAAAGACAAACAAGAAAGCAAATTACATATTTCATCTATCGAATGTTAATCGTTTTGCGGCCTTGATCTCTTTTATTTTAAAATTGTTGTACACCAAAGCTCCGTTTACAAAAGTATGGGTTATTCTTGACTTAAATGTTGTCCCTTCAAATGGAGACCAACCACATTTATACAAAATATTGTCTTTGTTTACTGACCAAGGATTATTGGGGTTTACTATAACTAAATCGGCATAATACCCTTTTCTTATAAATCCTCTTTTTTCGACCTGAAATAAAATGGCTGGATTATGACACATTTTTTCAACCAACTTTTCCATTGAAATTTTATCCTTATGAAATCCTTCCATCATAGCCACAAGCGCGTGCTGTACCAATGGTCCGCCTGAAGGTGCTTTAGTATATACATTTTTTTTCTCTTCAAGCGTGTGTGGTGCGTGGTCTGTAGCAATTACGTCAATTCGATCATCCAGCAGTGCCTTCCACAATCCATCTCTATCTTTCGCCGTTTTAACTGCTGGATTCCATTTAATTAGGGTCCCTTTAGTATCGTAATCTTCATCACTAAACCATAAGTGGTGTATACAAACTTCAGACGTAATTTTTTTATCCTTTAAAGGTAGTTTATTCGAAAACAATTTGGTTTCCTTAGCTGTTGATAAATGAAAAACGTGCAATCTTGCCCCTGTTTTTTTGGCTAGTTCAATAGCTTTTGAAGACGAAATATAGCAAGCCTCTTCGCTTCTAATTATGGGATGATATTTTATAGGAATATCGTCACCAAACTCATTTAAGTGTTTTTCTAAATTTGCCTTTATAGTAGCTTCATCTTCACAATGTACCGAAATAACCATGTTGGTACTTTTAAAAATCTTTTCTAGTACTTCTGGATCATCAACTAACATATTACCCGTTGATGACCCTAAAAACAGCTTTAACCCAGCAACAGATTTAGGATCTACTTTTAAAATTTCATCTAGGTTATCGTTTGTACCACCAAACATAAACGAATAGTTAGCATATGATGTATTGGCTGCTATTTCAAATTTTTCTTCAAGCTTTTCTACCGTAGTTGTTTGGGGGTTGGTATTGGGCATCTCTATAAAGGACGTAATCCCTCCAGCCACAGCTGCTTTAGATTCAGTAGCAATTGTGGCCTTATGAGTCAATCCAGGTTCTCTAAAATGAACCTGATCATCAATAATTCCTGGTAAAACAAAACTTCCTTCAACATCAATCACAAATTGATCGGCCGATTTTATACTTATGGAATTAGAAATTTCCTTTATGTATTCACCTTCAATAAAAATATCGCCTTCAAATATTTCGCCTTCATTTACAATTTTGGCATTTTTAATAAGTACCGTGTTTGTATTCATATTATTTTCCTAATAGGCTTTTAAACTTCATATTCAATACTCCAAAAATAGCTTCAGAAATAATACTGCCGCTCATTTTTGATTTTCCTTTTGTTCTATCTGTAAATATTACCGGGATTTCAACAATCTTAAATCCTTTTAAATATGCTTTAAATTTCATTTCAATTTGAAACGCATAACCCACAAATTTAATTGTATCTAAATCTATAGATTCGAGCACTTCTCGTTTATAACATACAAATCCCGCTGTGGTATCATTAATTTTCATACGGGTAATAAACCTTACGTATTTTGAAGCACCGTAGGAGAGCAAAATCCTTCCAATTGGCCAATTAACAACATTTACCCCATCAATATAACGCGACCCTATAGACACATCGGCGCCATCTATATGGCAAGCTCGGTAAAGTTTACCTAAATCGCTTGGGTTATGAGAAAAATCGGCATCCATTTCAAAAATATAATCATAGCCTTGGTTGAGACACCAATTAAAACCTTCAATATAGGCAGTCCCTAAACCAGTTTTTTGATGACGTTGTAATAAAAATAACCGATCCTTAAATTCAACTTGCATCTCCTTGACCTTTAATCCTGTGAGATCTGGAGAATTATCATCAACCACCAAAATATGAAAAGCTTCTGGCTGTGCGAAAACAGCTTTGATTATCGCTTCTATATTTTCAATTTCATTATAGGTTGGTATAATGACAATTGTTTTTGTCATAGAATTAAATTTTAGCAAAAGTAAGTTTTTTAAAAGATTAATTTTAGAGAAACGGTTTTAAACAGTGTTAATTTTATTCGTGACTAATTCAATAAAAATTCAAAACAAATCGAAAGCTATTAACTACTACAGGTGAAAATTTCTTTATAATTTAGCGCTATGTTAAGAGAAATTGTTTCTAACGAATGGTTTACAATATTTATACTAGTAGGATTAGTATTAATCACACTGTCTAAATTTTTATTTGCCAGACGTTTTGATGATTTCCTGGCTGTAGTTGGAAACTCGCGGTATTTAAAAATTTATGCTAGAGATCAAAAATTCATTGACGGCTTTGATATGTTCATGTTTTTCAACCTTATCATTTCAGTTTCCATTTTTTCATTCTTGGTCTATTCACAATTTGTAAGTGCAGCAGAGTTTGATCTATCACAATTTTTCAAACTTCTTTTTGGTATTGGCGCTATTGTTTTAATTAAAGTTCTGCTAGAGCGTTTGATAGGAAGTTTATTTGAAATTGATACATTAATTGATTCCTACCTATTTCAAAAAACCACGTATAAAAATTATACTGGCTTTGTACTTTTACCCATAAATATTTTACTTGTATATGCGCTAACCCCTTCAAAAGGCATTATATATGCTGTTTTTGGATTAATTGTGCTTATAAATTTAATTGGATTTATCACGTCTTTCAAGAATCATCAAAAAACACTATTAAATAATTTTTTCTATTTTATTTTGTATCTTTGCGCACTTGAAATTGGACCATATCTAATTTTATATAAACTATTTTTAGATTATACCGCTTAAAACTATAAAAAGCCTATGAAAGTGAAAACAATTTTAGTGTCTCAACCTGAACCTAAAATAGAAAATTCGCCTTACTTTGATCTACAGGAAAAGCAAAAGGTAAAAATAGATTTCAGACCCTTCATTCATGTAGAGGGCGTATCTGCAAAAGATGTCAGACAACAAAAAGTAGATTTAAGCAATTATACCGCTATCATATTAACAAGTAGAAACTCTGTAGATCATTTTTTCAGAGTGGCTAATGAAATGCGTTTCAAAGTGCCAGATTCGATGAAGTATTTTTGTCAATCTGAAGCCGTGGCATTCTATCTTCAAAAATATGTGGTTTACAGAAAACGCAAAATCTATGTTGGAAAGCGTTCCTTCGAAGATTTATCGCCGTTGATTAAAAAATATAAAGACGAAAATTTCTTATTACCAACTACAGATAAATTAAAGCCTGAAGTTCCAACAACTTTAAACGCTTTAAATGTAAAATGGAAAGAAGCTATATTTTACAAAACCGTAATTAGTGATCTTTCTGATCTTGCAGATGTGTATTACGATGTACTGGTGTTTTTTAGTCCTTCTGGAATAGAATCTTTGTTTCACAATTTTCCGGATTTTAAACAAAATAACACAAGAATTGCTGTATTTGGAAATACCACTATTAAAGCGGTTGAAGCGCATGGATTGCGAGTAGACATTGCTGCTCCAACACCCGAAACGCCGTCAATGACTATGGCTTTGGAAAAATATATTGAAAAAGTTAATAAGGCTAAATAATATTTAAGCTGTTGAAATAAAAAAAGCGATTGTCATAGACAATCGCTTTTTTGCTTTTAAAATGCATAACGTTGTGGGCCACCTCGTCTAATTTCTTCACTGGCATAACTTTCAAATTTTTTAAAATTTTCTCTAAAGGCATTTGAGAGTTTAAAAGCCATGGTATAATAAGCTTGATCATCGTTCCATGTAGCTCTAGGACTCAATACTTCGGTTGGAACTCCTGGGCAGGTTCTTGGTTGAGCGACTCCAAATACTGAATGAATATGGTAATCGTCATAATTGTATAAGCCCAAATCTCCATTAAGCACAGCATTGATCATGGCACGTGTATATTTTAATTTCATTCGTGTACCTATACCATAAGGACCGCCAGTCCAACCTGTATTAACAAGCCAAACATTTACTCCAGATTCTTTCATTTTTCGGCTTAACATTTCGGCATATTTTGTAGGATGCAATGGCATAAATGGCGCTCCAAAGCATGCCGAAAAATTTGGTGTAGGCTCAACTACTCCAGCTTCGGTTCCAGCAACTTTAGCTGTATATCCTGAAATAAAATGATAGGCAGCTTGAGAAGGTGTTAGTTTAGATATTGGAGGTAGAACTCCAAAAGCATCGGCAGTTAAAAAGAAAATATTTTTTGGGTTTTTCCCAATTGAAGGCTCTTGAATGTTATCAATATGATAGATAGGATAACTAACCCTTGTGTTTTGAGTAATAGAAACGTCTTCAAAGTCAACGTTATTATTAGAATCTAATACTACATTTTCAAGAATTGCTCCCTTTTTTATAGCTCGAAAGATATCTGGTTCATTTTCTTCTGAAAGGTTAATCACCTTTGCATAACAACCCCCTTCAAAATTAAAAACGGTATTTTCATTGGTCCATCCATGCTCATCATCACCTATTAAACGTCTATTAGGATCTGCAGAAAGTGTTGTTTTTCCAGTGCCAGAAAGCCCGAAAAATATGGCGGTATCTCCTTCTTCGCCTACATTAGAGCTGCAATGCATGGGAAGGGTGTTTTTAAATACTGGCAATATAAAATTTAATGCAGAAAATATACCTTTCTTAATCTCACCGGTATACCCTGTACCGCCAATTAAGGCAATCTTTCGTGTAAAATCTAAAATGGCAAAATTGTGTTGTCGTGTACCATCAACTTCTGGATCGGCCATAAACCCTGGTGCATTAATTACAGTCCATTCAGGAGTAAAAGTTTTTAATTCTTCTTCAGAAGGTCGTAAGAACATATTATAAGCAAACATGTTACTCCAAGGATATTCGTTAATTACACGAATATTTAACTTGTAATTTGCATCTGCACAGGCATATGAATCGCGTACAAAAACTTCCTTACCAGACAAGTATGAAGTTACTTTTTGGTAAAGCTTTTCAAATTGATCAGAATCAAAAGGAATATTAATATTTCCCCACCATACACGATCATTAGTTATATCATCCTTTACAATAAACCGGTCTTTAGGTGATCGCCCTGTAAACTCTCCTGTATTAATTGCCAAAGCACCAGATGAAGCTTCTTCGCCTTGTCCTTTTGCTATTGTAATTTCATGAAGTTGTTCTGGAGATAATTGGTATTGAACTTTAGCATTTTTAATGCCATAATTGTCTAACGAAATCGTTTTCGTAGTTTGGGTATTTGATACCATGATTTTATACTATGAGTTAGACTGCAAAATTATAACAATATTTTAAAGTGACCATTAAAAAGTCTAATTATCCCTTTTCAATTTTAAAAAATTTACTAACATTAAACCCCATGCCGTTATTAAAAATAATCCCCCAATTGGCGTTATAAACCCTATAGATTTAAAATTAAATGCTGACAATTCATTAGTTGCCAAAGCATAAATAGACCCTGAAAAACACACTATTCCAAGTACAACTAAATAAAACAAATACTGTTTTGTTTTAGCAGAAAACAAAAGCGTCGTACCTGCAAACAATAACACTAAAGCATGGTACATTTGATACCTCACTCCTGTTTCAAAAACCTGTAATGACTCCAAAGTAATTAGTTCTTTTAATCCATGAGCCGCAAAAGCTCCAAGTAATACTGCAGTCATTCCCAATATTGCAGCACTCACCAAAAGTAATTTGTTCATATAAAAATGTATTATGGGTTTTTATAACCCTTTGTATTTAGTAAATTCGTGTCAACAAAATTACTCAACTAATCCCATTATGCGAAAGATTTTAATCATTGGCGCAGGAAAATCAACGTCTTACCTCATAAAGTATCTATTAGATAAATCTGAAGAAGAAGATCTTCATATTATTGTAGGAGACAGAAGCATTAGTCATGCACGAAAATTAGTAGGCGATCATGAAAATGGCCAAGCTATTATGTTGGACATCTCCGACAAAAGTTCACGTGCGCAAGCTATAAAAAATGCAGATATTGTTGTGTCAATGCTTCCACCAAAATACCATATCGAAATTGCCAAGGATTGTATTACGTATAACAAAAATATGACCACCGCATCATACATTAGTAAAGAGATGGAAGATTTGGATAAATCGGTTCGTACAAAAGGATTAGTCTTTATGAACGAAATTGGTGTTGATCCTGGTATAGATCACATGAGTGCTATAAAAGTTATTGATAGAATTCGTGAACAAGGTGGTAAAATTCTTTTATTTGAATCATTTACTGGCGGATTAATCGCACCTGAAAGTGACAATAATTTATGGAATTACAAATTCACTTGGAACCCAAGAAATATTGTTTTAGCCGGACAAGGTGGTGCCGCTAAATTTTTACAGGAAGGCACTTATAAATATATTCCTTACAACAGGGTTTTTAGACGTACTGAATTTTTGGAAGTCGATGATTATGGTCGTTTTGAAGTATATGCCAATAGAGATTCACTCAAGTATCAAAGTGCATATGGTCTAAATGATGCTAAAACATTATACCGCGGCACAATGAGACGCGTAGGCTTCAGTCGCGCTTGGAATATGTTCGTGCAATTGGGTATGACCGATGACGAATACACCATGGATGATAGTGAAAACATGAGCTATCGCGATTTTGTCAATGCTTTTTTACCGTATAGCCCAACAGATTCGGTTGAGCTTAAATTTAGGCATGCCCTAAAAATTGACCAAGACGATATTATCTGGGATAAATTAGAAGAGCTCGATATTTTCAATCCCATTAAAAAAGTTGGACTCATAAAAGCAACTCCTGCAGAAATATTGCAAAAAATATTGATGGATAAATGGACGCTCAATAGTGATGATAAAGATATGATTGTGATGTACCATAAATTTGGCTACGAGCTTAACGGTGAGAAAAAACAAATCGATTCTACAATGGTTGTTATTGGAGAAGACGAAACCTATACAGCTATGTCCAAAACCGTGGGCTTACCTCTAGCCATTGTGACACTTGCTATTTTAAATGAAGAAATTACAACGCCAGGAGTTCAGATTCCACTTAAAAAAGAGGTTTACGAACCTACATTGAAAGCGCTCGAATCTTATGGAATTGTGTTTAAGGAGAAAGAAGTGCCTTATTTAGGATACAATCCTTTAAATATTTAAAAACTTACAATTTATAATGTTTTTGATATTTTAGTGTTTTATTTTAAAATACTATAGTAAAATGAAGGTTACAAATCAAAACTTACAGATTGATGGTATCGATAAGGAGATTCTACGTGCCTTAATGGAGGATGCCAGAACACCCATTTTGGAAATTGCCCGTAATGTTGGTATTTCTGGGGCAGCTATCCATCAGCGACTTCGTAAACTTGAAAAATCGGAATTAATTTCTGGTTCTAAATTCATTATTAACCCTAAAGCACTAGGCTATACTACCATGGCTTTTGTGGGTATTTATTTAGACAAAGCCATGAGTAACCCAGAAGCTGTAAAACAACTTCAAAAAATACCTGAAGTGTTAGAATGTCATTATACTACGGGAAACTGGAGCATTTTCATTAAAATTTTGTGCAAAGACAATGAACATTTAATGCACTTATTGAATAAAGAAATTCAATCTATTTCTGGGGTATCGAGAACTGAAACCTTTGTGTCCTTGCAGCAACAAATTGATAGGCAAATAAAGATTTAACAAAAAAGGCTTCAAATTGAAGCCTTTTTAATGTTATACCGTGGTAAGATTAATCTCTACTCCCAAACACCTGAAGTGCCCAATACAAAAGTGAAGCTAAAGCACCTATTGCTGCTACTAAATATGTTCTGGCGGCCCACTTAAGCGCATCTTCAGAGCCTTTATATTCTTCAGGAGTTACCATATTTTTAGCTTTTAACCAAGCCAATGCTCTATTACTGGCATCATACTCAACCGGTAACGTAATAAAACTGAACAATGTAGCCATACCCATAAATAGCAAACCAGCTACAGCAACCCAATATCCCATACCAACACCAGCCGCAGCTCCAAGAATCAAACCACCAATGACCAACCACTGTGACATCCCTGAAGTCACACTTACTACTGGTACCAGTTGTGAACGCATTGTTAACCAACTGTAAGCTTGGGCGTGTTGAACTGCATGTCCGCATTCGTGAGCTGCAACAGCAGCAGCAGCAGCATTACGCTGATTATATACGGCCTCACTCAAGTTCACAGTTTTATTTTTCGGGTTATAATGATCGGTTAATTGACCTGCTACCGAAATCACCTCAACATCATAAATACCATTATCGGCCAACATTTTTTCAGCGATTTCTTTACCGCTCATGCCATTGCGCAATTGTACTTGTGAATAATGCTTAAATTTTCGTTTTAATTGATTACTCACTAACCAACTTACTAGAGCAATCGCTCCAATTAATATATAATATCCAATCATTTTTTTAAAGTTTTTGTAAATGTAAATTTAAGATATATCTAGCAAAAAATAAGCCAAATATTCGTTAAGAAATTTTGTCAGGTTTTTGGTTATTTCTTTCTGTATTTAACGATGAAAAATAGCAATAAAAAAGTAGACACCATTGTGATACCATTGGCGAAAATTAAGGATGGACTGTTGATTAGAAATCCATAAATAAACCAAAGTGTGATTCCTGTAAAAAACATTAAAAACATAGGCAATGATAGACCCGAAACATCTTTGGTTCGCCAGGTTTTATAAACCTGAGGTAAAAACGCAGCTGTGGTGAGTACCGCAGCTATAAAACCTAGAATTTCTATGTTAGCAGTATTATCCAACAATATTTACAATTTTACCTGGAACAATAATTACTTTTTTAGGTGTTCTGCCATCCAATTGTGCTTTGGTCTTTTCATGCGCCATAACAACAGTTTCAATCTCATCTTTTGATAAATCCAATGGCAGTTCTAACGTAAAGCGCATTTTACCATTAAACGAAATCGGGTAATTTTTACTGCTCTCTACTAAATAACTGGCTTCAAATTTTGGAAACGGTGCAGTAGCAATCGACTCGTTGTTTCCCAACTGCTGCCACAACTCTTCAGCAATGTGCGGCGCATATGGGGATACAAGAATGACCAGCGGCTCTAAAATGGCGCGACTTGAACATTGCTGCGCTGTCAATTCATTAACGGCAATCATAAATGTAGACACTGATGTATTAAAGGAAAAATTCTCAATATCCTCTTCTACTTTCTTAATAGTTTTATGAAGTGTTTTAAGACTATCCTTTGTAGGCTCATCGCCTGTTACTTTTAACCCATTATCATCAAAGTAGAGCTTCCATAGTTTTTTTAGGAAGCCATGAACTCCGGTGATTCCCGCGGTATTCCATGGTTTCGCCTGCTCTAA
The DNA here is from genome assembly GCF_042654525.1 of Geojedonia litorea. Taxonomy (NCBI): domain Bacteria; kingdom Pseudomonadati; phylum Bacteroidota; class Flavobacteriia; order Flavobacteriales; family Flavobacteriaceae; genus Geojedonia; species Geojedonia litorea. The sequence goes on along the minus strand of NZ_JBHSGP010000014.1, from coordinate 1,031,686 downwards.
TGGCCCCAAGAACATTTCATACAAACGCAAACTATCAGCACCATACTCCTCACAAATCTGGTCTGGATTGACTACGTTGTATTTAGATTTGGACATTTTTTCGACTTCTCGATTTACAGTAACAACATCTTCTTTTGTCTCATTATGGGTAGTAATAAATTTTAAATGATCATAATTATATTCTTTCATCCAATCTCTAAACTCGGGAACAGAAATTTCATTAGAAGAATTCACATAACGTACATCAACATGTATTTCATCAAGTTGAATTGACTCCAATTTTTCACCAGTAAAACTTTGAATCAATTTTAAAGTTTCATCCCTAGTCGCTTTGTCAATAAAATTATTGTAGACATCTGCAGATACAAAATAATCTGGTTTTTGATTTACTCTATAAATAAATGCACTCGTCCCTAAAATCATCCCTTGGTTAATCAATTTTTTAGCAAACTCATCAACAGGCACCAAACCTTTGTCAAACATAAATTTTTGCCAAAAACGGGAGTACAACAAGTGGCCTGTGGCATGCTCGCTTCCACCTATATACAAATCCACCTCTTTCCAATAGTTAATCGCTTCTTGTGAAAAAATCTCCTCGTCATTATGAGGATCCATATAACGATTAAAGTATTGCGAGCTTCCTGCCCAACCAGGCATCGTATTGAGTTCTAGAGGAAAAATGGTTTTATTATCTATGAGGGCATTAGAAACAACTTCATTTTTTGTGGTATCCCAAGCCCAAACCGTTGCGTTGCCCAATGGTGGCTCGCCAGTTTCGGTGGGTAAATATTTTTCAACTTCTGGTAGTTCAATAGGCAAATGCTCTGGAGTAATCATTTGTGGTAATCCGTTGACATAATACACCGGAAATGGTTCTCCCCAATAGCGTTGACGAGAAAACACGGCATCACGCAAACGGTAATTGATTTTACCCTTGCCTTGCCCTAGTTTTTCCAATGCTTCAATGACCTTTTTTGTAGCTTCTTTGTAGCCCAAACCGTTTATAAAATCACTATTGGCTATGACTGTTGTTGCTTTGTCTTCAAAAGGTACTTCTGAAATATCAATACCTTCAAAAATATTTGGAATAGGAATATCGAAGTGCTTTGCAAAATCATAATCGCGTTGGTCCCCGCATGGCACAGACATCACGGCACCTGTTCCATAGCCTGCCAATACATAGTCGCCAATCCAAATTGGGATAGCTTTTTTGGTAAAAGGATGTTCGGCATAAGCACCTGTGAAAACTCCGGTAATCGTCTTTACATCGGCCATACGATCGCGTTCACTGCGTTTTGCCGTAGCTTCAATATAAGCTTCAACCGCCGTTTTTTGTTCTGCGGTAGTAATAAGTGGCACCAAATCATGTTCTGGTGCCAGTGTCATAAAACTTGCTCCAAAAATAGTATCAGGACGTGTGGTAAAGACCTCAATTACTTCACTGTGATCCTTAATTTTAAATCGCACCGATGCGCCTACAGATTTCCCTATCCAATAACGCTGGCTTTCCTTTAGAGGTTCAGGCCAATCTATGGTATCCAATCCTTTAAGCAAACGTTCGGCATAGGCCGAAATACGCATACTCCATTGGGTCATTTTTTTTCGAATTACAGGATGGCCACCACGCTCTGAAACACCGTTGACAATTTCGTCATTAGCTAAAACGGTTCCCAAAGCAGGACACCAGTTTACCTCTGATTCTGCTAGATAAGTTAAGCGATATTTAAGGAGGAATTCCTGTTGTTTTTCGGAAGAAAAACTATTCCATTCTTGTGCTGAAAACACTTCTGTATCGTCATCACAGGCTGCATTTACAGTGACATTTCCTTTGGCTTCAAAAATCTTTACAAGGTCTGAAATAGCTTCAGCCTTGTTAGTTTCGTTATTATACCAAGATTCAAATAACTGGATAAACACCCATTGCGTCCATTTATAATAGTTGGGATCTGATGTTCTCACCTCTCTGCTCCAATCAAATGAAAAACCAATTTGGTCTAATTGTCGGCGATAGGTTTTAATATTTTCGGCAGTGGTAATTGCAGGATGTTGCCCGGTTTGTATGGCATATTGCTCGGCAGGCAACCCAAAACTATCATAACCTTGAGGGTGCAACACATTAAAGCCTTTATGACGTTTGTAACGTGCATAGATATCACTGGCAATATATCCCAGTGGATGCCCTACATGTAACCCTGCACCACTTGGATAAGGAAACATGTCCAACACATAATACTTTGGCTTTGAGCTGTTATTTTCGGCCTTGAACGTTTGATTTTTGGCCCAATAGTCCCGCCATTTTTTCTCAATCTCGTTGAAATGATATTTCATTGTAAAAATTCCTGCTTATAAAGGCGCAAATTTAAGGTTTATTGCATGAATTAAAAACCTTTAGAGTAGCTTTCTTGCTTTCTTCTCTTGGGGCAATAAACAATGATAGGTAAAGCTATTTATAGGTGTTGAAATATGTAGCTGCTTACCTGTTTTAACTATATAACCATTGAAATTATCGAGCTCACTGGGACGACCTTCCATAATATCGCGCTGCATAGAAGCAGTTGTTTCTGGGTTTAGTTGATCAATTACAGCTAAAACCATGTCAACATCTTCATTCGTTAAACCAATTCCTTTGGCATTAGCGATGGTTACAATTTCATGAGCGGTTTGATAAATCATACTTCTTATATGCTCATCACTTCGCATTACCCCAAACTTACTTCTAGTGAGAGCTCCCATGCCACTTATGGTTGCAATGAATAAGAATTTTTTCCAAATATCTAAATGAATGTCATCTGAAATAACATTTTTAAATCCAGCCTTATCAAACACCGATTTTAAATCTTTCACCCGATCGGACTTTTGGTTATCATATTCGCCGAAAACAATTTCGGGTTCGAAAGCAAAATGGTTGATGACTCCGGGCGCTTCAATTTTGCTCACTATTTTACACAAACCAGCTAAGACGTTTTTAGGATTCAAGATCTCCCGAAGGCGATCGGCATTGTCGGCACCATTTTGCAATGGTAACACCAAAGTGTTTTTCGTTAAAACGGGTTTTATCTGTTTTGCGACTTCTTCAATTTGCCATGATTTGACACCTAAAATAATTACATCAGGATCTTTAACTTCGGAAATATCATTTGTAACTTTTGGCTTCACAATAAAATCTCCTTTAATACTTTTTACTTGAAGGCCGTTGGTTTTGATTGCTTCCAAGGTTTTTCCACGGGCGATAAAAGTGACTTCAAAACTAGCTTTTGCAAGCAAGCCACCAAAATAGCCACCCACACCACCAGCACCATATACAACAATGTTCATATGTTTTAGTTATTATAAATGTTAATCAAATTTACTTTTTTATTTTTACATCATAATCCATTACATATATGAGTGCCTCTTTTGACCAGTACCAAAAACGCAAATTAATTTCCTCTTATTTTTCAGTTGTTGTTAGTATAGCTCTAGTACTTTTTTTGTTGGGCTGCCTTGGTTTATTGGTGTTGAATGCCAAAACAATTTCAGATAATTTCAAAGAACAAGTGGTTGTCACTATTTATTTGAATGATTCTGCCAAAGAAGTCGAAGTTAAACAACTAGAAAAAAGTTTGGCAATGGCTGAATACACCAAGTCGTCAATTTATATTTCAAAAGAAGAAGCTGCTGAAATGATGAAAGCTGAATATGGTGAAGATTTTTTGGATAACGTAGGCCAAAATCCTCTGCAGAATTCTATTGACGTGCACTTAAAAGCAAGTTTTGTGACCAGTGAGATTTTGGCAGACATCGTTGAAGATTTATCACAAAAAGATTTCATTCAGGAGGTTCGTTATGACAACGACCTTGTAGAACTCATGAATAACAATGTCAAAAAAATCACCTTTTGGGTCTTGGTTATTAGTGCATTGTTCACGCTCATTGCAGTGCTTTTAATCAATAGTTCGATAAGACTAGCTGTATATTCTAAACGCTTTATTATAAAAACCATGCAAATGGTTGGAGCAACCAAATCGTTCATTAGACGACCATTTATTTTAAAAAGCGTACAACTGGGTATTATTGGTGCCGTTGTTGCTTTGATAGGGATGGCTATTGTTTTATATTATCTCAATAGCACATTTCCAGAACTAGAATTGTTACAAAAACCTGTCATTATCTCCATGTTGTTCATTGGTGTATTTGCATTAGGGGTTTTAATCACTTGGATTAGTACATTTATAGCAACACAACGGTTTTTGAATTTAAAAACAGATCAACTCTATTATTAGGTCTTGTAAAAAATACTAAAGATTATTCCAACATCGTTTATATTAAAACCATCTTTAAAAACGTTTTGAAAGCGACTTCAAAAATTATTCTAATTATCCTGACTTTGGTTTCGGTATCCTGTGTTATCTACAATCCAAAACCTGAAGAATGCGACATTCGTATTGAGAAAATAGTTAAAATCGTTGAAGGTTCAACCTATGACATTGTGTTTAAATCAGAAGGTGGAGACCGTTACTACATTAATAGAGGTTTAGAACTAGGGTTAAATTTAGATTCCCTTAACGCAAAAGTTTTAAATAAAACTGTTACTTTGCACTTACCTAGACTGTTATTTGGCACATCAGAGCATATTGCTCAATTAACGGTAGATGGCACTATTATTTTTACAGAATTTGATTAATTATGGGTGAACAAAAACGCAAAGAACAAGCTAAACCAGAATTCATTTTTGGTAAGAAAAACTATAAATTCATGCTTATTGGTTTGGGCTGTATAGCACTTGGTTTTATTTTAATGGCAGGAGGCGGAAGCGATGATCCCAATGTGTTTAATCCTGAAATTTTTAACTGGAGACGTATTCGTTTAGCACCAACATTGGTTTTAGCGGGTTTTGCTATTGAAATCTATGCTATTTTATTGAATCCCGATAAGGAGTAATGGAGATTTCAGACTCAATTATACTCGGTATTATTCAAGGCCTAACCGAATTTTTACCCGTATCATCTAGTGGTCATTTAGAAATTGGAAAAGCCATTTTGGGTGACCATTCTATCCCAAAAGAAAGCTTATTGTTTACGGTTGTCCTTCATTTTGCAACCGCATTAAGCACCATTGTGGTTTTCAGAAAAGATATATTGGCTATTATAAAAGGCATTTTAAAGTTTGAATGGAATGAAGACCTACAATTTGTTACAAAAATTGTGCTGTCTATGATTCCTGCCGCTGTTGTGGGCTTATTCTTTGAAGAGCAGCTTGAACAATTATTTGGTGGTAATATTTTATTGGTGGGCTGTATGCTCATCATCACTGCCGGACTTTTATTTTTAGCCGACAAGGCAAAGGACACTCAAAAAAAAGTAAGCTTTAGCAATGCTTTTATTATAGGAATTTCGCAAGCTATTGCTATGTTACCCGGAATTTCAAGATCAGGAGCCACTATTTCTACATCGGTATTATTAGGAAATGATAAAACCAAAGCCGCCCGATTTTCATTTTTAATGGTGGTTCCACTCATTTTTGGAAAAGTAGCTAAAGATATTTTGGGTGGTGAATTAACTTTTGATAGCGCAAATATAATTCCTTTAAGCGCAGGATTTTTGGCTGCATTTATTGCAGGTCTATTTGCATGTACTTGGATGATAGCCTTGGTGAGAAAAAGCAAATTATCTTATTTTGCGGTGTACTGTACTATAATTGGTTTGATTGCCATTATATTTTCATTATTGAACTAACTAACTTCATGACTGCTGAAGATTATATTTCTGGACAGGTTTTATTGATTGATAAACCCTTGCATTGGACCTCCTTTCAAGTCGTAAATAAATTGCGATGGGAACTTAAACGTGCTTTCAACTTAAAGAAAATAAAGGTTGGCCATGCTGGTACTTTAGACCCATTGGCGACCGGATTATTGGTGCTCTGTACAGGCAAAATGACCAAACAAATTGACACATTTCAAGGTCAGATTAAGGAATACACAGGTACTTTTGTAATAGGGAGCACAACACCTTCGTATGATTTAGAGACCGAGATTGATGCCACTTTCCCAACGGAACACATAACACAAACACTTATTCAAGAAACTTCAAAACAGTTTTTAGGAGCTATTGAGCAATTCCCTCCAGTGTTTTCTGCCATAAAAAAAGACGGGAAACGCTTGTACGAATTTGCACGGGCGGGTGAAAGTGTTGAGATCAAGTCTAGAACTGTTCATATTTCAGAATTTGAAATCATAAAAATTGAAGATAACACCGTAGATTTTAGGGTGGTTTGTAGTAAAGGGACGTATATACGATCATTGGCATATGATTTTGGTAAAGCCTTAAATTCTGGCGCTCACCTTTCGGTTTTAAGACGTACAAAAATTGGAGAATTTGAGGTTTCAAATGCTATTTCTTTAGACAACTTCATTGAGCAGTTAAGTGGGAAATAGGCTACGCTATTGTGTAGTTTTAATCTTTTTTACTTACTTTACCGTATATATCAGTACATATATAACCCTAAATTAGACATTAGACCTATTTTGGACTTTATAGAAAAACATAAGGCCGCATTAATCACATTCCTCATTACAGGCATTTTGGTGTTTAGTATGTTTAGTTTTCATATAACTAAGCAAAATGAACTTATTGCAGAAAGTTATTATGAAGTTGAACCTCCAACTCCTGAAGAAATAGAAAAGTTAAAGGAACTTGAAGCGCTTGAAAAAGCGCTTAAAACCACTAATATGGCGGCGAATGAAGATGAAGAATTTAAAGAGATGATGAAGAATTTCAAATCAATGAGTTCTAATGATTTCGAAAACACAACAAAAGAACTTCAGGAGGAAGCATCTCAAGAAAAAAACGACGTTTTGACATCTGAATCTTCATACAATACGTCTAGCGGTTATTCTGTTAATCAAGAAGAACTAAATAAGTTTAAAAAGGCAAAAGATATTTTGGCCATGCGTTCGCCAGAAAAACGTGAAGAGAACACGAAACCAAATGCGGTTAGTACACTTACCTATTCCTTAAAAGGCCGTACGCTTCTTGATTTTGACACTCCGCGTTACCTCTGTGAAAGTAGTGGTAAAATTGTAGTCAACATTACTGTAAATGCTCAGGGCAACGTTACAGATGCCTATATTAATAATTCTTCTACATCCAACAATGAATGTTTGACCGAGCATGCTTTGGATTATGCTAAATCGGTGCAATTTGATAGTGGCACAGCAGCTTCACAGTTGGGATCTATTACTTTTCATTTTAAAGGAAAGTATTAGTTTTTCTTTGTAATAACTAGTAAGACAAATAAATCTTAAATTTGAGATGATTTTCGTTTTTACTATTCAAACCAATTAATATGAAAAAACATAGATGTCACTGGTGCGTCGGCGATCCTTTATATGAAGCCTATCATGATCAAGAGTGGGGTGTTCCAGTTTATGATGACCATACACTTTTTGAATTTTTAATATTGGAAACGTTTCAGGCAGGTTTAAGCTGGATAACAATTTTAAGAAAGCGTGAAAATTTTAGAATTGCTTTTGATGATTTTGACTATAAAAAGATAGTCAATTACAAACAAACGAAAATAGACCAACTCCTTCAAGACGTAGGAATTATTCGCAATAAACTTAAAATAAATGCTACCGTAAATAACGCCAAAGCATTTATGGCCATTCAAGAAGAATTTGGATCTTTTTCCAAATACATTTGGGGATTTGTTAATGGATCACCTATAAAGAATTCCCTTAAGTCCTCAAAAGATGCTCCCGCTACAACCACATTAAGCGATGTAATTAGTAAAGATCTCAAAAAACGAGGGTTTAAGTTTGTAGGATCTACCGTTATTTATGCCCACATGCAAGCAACTGGCATGGTAAACGATCATGAAGTTAAATGTTTTAGATATAATGAAATTTAAAAGAAGGCATCAGTTTCACAATTCTTACTTCATAAAAAACTTAAAAATTTTGTTCTAGGTATTTCAACGGCACCTAAACTTTGAAGGTGATGTGTATGAACCTGACAGTCTATTAGCTTATAATTGGTGTTTTGAATAAAACTAATAAACCCCGCTTTACTGGCATTACTCACTTTAGCAAACATGCTTTCTCCACAAAACACATCATTCCCTAAATCTATACCATAAAACCCTCCTACCAATTCACTGTCTTGCCATACTTCTACAGAAGTTGCATAACCAAGATGATGTAATTTTATATAGGCATCAATCATAGATTTGGTAATCCAAGTTCCTGATTGCCCTTCTCTCTTTGCTTTTGAACATTCGATTATAACGGCTTCAAAATCTTTATTAATAGTGACCAGAAAGCACTTATTTTTAAGAACTTGTTTCATGCTTTTTGATATCTTTAATTGATCAGGAAAGAGGACAAATCTTGGGTCTGGTGACCACCACAAAATGGGGTCGCCATCAGAGTACCAAGGAAAGATTCCGCTTTTATAAGCCAGCAATAATCGTTCAGTCGATAAATCCCCTCCAACAGCTAGTAATCCATCACTTGAAGCATGAGAAATGGCAGGGAATTCTATTTTATGATTGAGAAATTTTACCACTCCGATAACGTTTTCGGTAATAAAATGACATAAAAAAAACCTTTAAACTTTGAAAACCAATGGTTTTTAACCAATTTTGAATTGGTCTTTGAAAGGTTAAGTTTTGTTAAGATTTTTTTGAATAAGTTAAAAGGCCAAACCTAAAACACAGTTTAAAGCTTAATCCCAAAATATTTAGGGATTAAGCTTTTTCGTTTTTAGGCAGTGCTCTTTTGTTAACTAAAAAGGCAGATCATCGTGATCGTCCTCATTTAAATCTCCTGCTGGCTCAAAAGCATCAGCAGGTGGCATTGGAGGCATATCGCTAGGAGCATTTGCTTGCAAATTTTCTATTCTCCAACCTTGTATAGAATTGAAATATTTGGTTTCTCCTTGCGGGTTAACCCATTCTCTACCTCTTAAATTGATGCTAACTTTTACAGCTTGACCCACTTGATAATTATCTAGCAAATCTGTTTTATCTTGAACAAATTCCACTAAAATATGTTGAGGATACTGCTCTTCAGTTGTAACAACTAATTCTCTTTTTCTAAATCCATTACTCCCAAAAGTTTGGGTTTCTCCAATCATTTTAATTTTTCCTTGTACTTCCATATTTGTATTACTTATTATTCTTTATTGCTTTGTATGTTCTTAAGTAGGTTATTGCGTTGTTATGATAACAATAATTTCCAAGCGCTATTAATATCACCATAGCTTAAATAATTTCTGGCGATTTTATGCTTTTGACGAAGCGACATGGTTGCTATATTTGGATAGCGCTCGCTAACCGTTTTAATAAAATCAGTAACAGCTTCTTTAGTTGGCAGGGCTTCAATATTACCCAACATGCCTAAATCATTACCTGTTAACACCATACTATTTTTTACTTCATGTGGCATATTATCGACCCCAATACCTATTTTTTGATTTGGTTTTGGCACTTCAAAAAATCCTTTTTTTGCTCGGTTGTAATAATTCCCTCCTGCTCTTGCCACCAAATCCAACTTTTCTTGAACAATTTGATCATCTCCATCTAATACATCTTTAGATATGTGTAGTTTTACGACTTCACAAATTACCAAATTACCGGCTCCACCTTCTGCTCCTAAAGCAATTACATCATTAACTTTACATTCAAATTGCACGGGAGATTCTGCAACTCTAAAGGGTTTAACCAATTCAGATTTTAACATAGTTAACCCTGATTTATCAAACTCATTGATACCTTCAGCATACTCTGTACTACTCAATGAAACCTGCTGTACCATATCGTAGCTTACTACATTAATAACCACTTCATTTACAGCTTTCACATTCGTTAACGTATGCTTTACTGTGTTATCTCTCACACGTCTTGATGGTGAAAAAATCAATATAGGAGGATTAGCACTAAACACATTAAAAAAACTGAAAGGTGATAAATTTGGACGTCCATCCTTATCAATGGTACTTGCCAATGCTATAGGCCGTGGTGCAACGGCGCTCAATAAATAGCTATGTAATTTCCCGGTTGAAAGGTCGGTTGGATTCAAAGAAATCATCTTCAAGGTGCAATTTCCACAACACTGATATGCGTCATGTGTTAAGCCACAAATGTAACTATATTCATATTGTTATAAAAACGATTTGATATAAAGGCATACAATATTATTAACAGAATTACATTATATTTAAAATTGAAAAATTAAATCAATGACCTTAGCCATGAACCGAAATATGATTCGGTGGATTATTATTGTTGCATCGTTTATTATAATTTCACTTATTTTATGGAATACTTATATTTTCTTTCAAAATTTTAAGGCTGAAGAACGCACAAAAATGCAAAATTGGTCTTTTGCGCAAAAGGAAATTACCAAAACTTCAAATTTAAGTGGTGATATAGGCGAACTACCTCTGGAAATTATTCAGAGTAATGTCACAACACCAATGATAAAAGTGAACGCAGATGGCAGTATTGATGTTAAAAATGTTGACGAAGAAAAAGCAAAAGATTCGGTTTATATCAATAGGTTGATTGAAAAATTTAAGAGTGAAAATCAACCCATTGAAATAAAGTATCAAGACAAGCTTTTTTCGACCTTGTACTACGGAAATTCTCCACTTTTAAACAAACTCAAGTACTACCCATTAGCCCTGCTTTTAATTATTTTTTTATTCGGCGCGGTTGTATTTTTCTTTTATCGAAGTTCTAAAATTGCTACCCAAAACAAACTTTGGACAGGGATGGCTAAAGAAACTGCACATCAAATTGGCACACCTTTATCATCTTTAGTGGGTTGGACTGAAATCCTACGTTCAGAGCACGTAAATCCCGAATATTTGAGAGAAATTGAAAAGGATATAATAAGGCTTCAAACTATAACAGAACGTTTCAGCAAAATTGGTTCGGTTCCCACTTTAGAAAAAGTGGATATTGTTGAAGAAACTTTTGAATCGTTTAATTATTTAAAGGATCGTTCTTCCAATTTAATTAATTTCGAAATTCATGCTCCTAATCAAAATCTTTATGTAATGCTTAATAGACAACTGTTTAGCTGGACCATCGAGAATTTGGTAAAAAATGGTATTGATGCCATGAAAGGCAAAGGAGATCTAAAGATTGCTATTGATTGGGACGATAAATGGGTAAGGATTAACATTACTGATTCTGGAAAAGGAATTGCTAAACCATTGTATTCAAAGATTTTTGAACCAGGATATACTAGCAAAAAAAGAGGTTGGGGATTAGGGCTATCTTTAGCAAAGCGAATTATTGAAGATTACCATAATGGAAAAATAAAAGTCCTTCATTCAGAAATTGACAAGGGCACCACCATGCAAGTTGCTCTAAAATTAGTTTAAATCCTTTTATAACATGGAAAATCAATTTTTCACATTAAAAGAAGTAAATATCAATAATCATTGCCCCGAATGCTATTCTCGAGAAGGCTTACAATTAACTTTTAAACAAAAATTTATTGAAACCAAGCTTTATAAAGCCATTACTTCTCATACCAATTGTCTTCTAATTTGTAATATTTGTGAGAGTCCAATATTTCCAGTGCGATGGACTGATGACATTGAGCAGGTAGTAAAATATCACCATAGGGCAATAAAGCCAAAACCAAATTCTATTAAATTTAAAAAAGTGACTTGGCTACTAATAGGTCTCGTTGCAGTGATTGTAATAGGAACTATTTTATTTTCAACAGGAATCATCTAATTCCCTTATTCCATAAATGCACTAATTCTTGAAGCTATGGCCTCAAATTCTTCTTTATTAAGTTTAACTTTTGAAATGAACCGAGCATCTTCCATAGAATTTAGCGGAATGAGATGTACATGCACATGAGGGACTTCGAGCCCAATTACCGAAACCCCTACCCGTTTACAAGGAACCGCTTTTCCTAAAGCAATGGCAACATTTCTAGAAAATTCCATAAGCCCGATATAAGTAACCTCATCTAAATCAAAAAGCTTATCAACTTCAACCTTTGGAATACACAGCGTATGCCCTTTTGCATTTGGGTTAACGTCTAAAAAGGCTAAAAAATCTTTGGTTTCTGCGACCTTATAACATGGAATTTCGCCATTGACGATTTTTGTGAATATTGATGCCATTTTATGATTTTTAGACTGTTAAACTATTTTATAACCTATATAATATTTAATTGTTCCCTAAATATAAAAAGAAAATTCCTGTTCAGTTTTATTTGAACAGGAATGTTTATTTTCAATTTTATTTTAAGATAATTATCTGGAATTTATTTTAAGATAATTATCTGGAAATTTCTAATACATCAAATTTCATTATACCATTTGGCACCTGAACTTCGGCAACCTCTCCAACAGACTTACCTAAAAGTCCTTTCCCAATTGGCGAGTTTACAGAGATTTTACCAGAAGCCAAATCAGCTTCTCCATCTGCCACTAAAGTGTAGGTCACTTCCATACCATTGGTTTGGTTTCTAATTTTAACTTTAGACAATACCAATACTTTTGAATTATCAAGTTGTGACTCATCAATTAGTCGTGCACCAGCCAAAGCTTCCTCAAGTTTGGCAATTTTCATTTCCAACATGCCTTGAGCTTCTTTAGCGGCATCATATTCGGCATTCTCGCTTAAATCACCTTTATCCCTAGCTTCGGCAATTGCTCTTGAAGCATTTGGACGCTCAACATCTTTAAGATAATTTAATTCTTCTCTTAATTTTTTTAATCCTTCGGCAGTGTAATAAGATACTTTACTCATAACTTCATCGTTTTACTTCATAATAGAAATGCTGAATTTCACTTTGTCAATTAAGCTCGAAGCGTTCAGCATAAAAAAAATCCCGCTCACACGAGATTTATAAATCAAATATACAAATTTTTTAGTTCAACTTATAATTTGTTGTAAATTGACCCTTAATATTTTAAACTTTATGAAGCAGGTATTAGCCGTCTTATCTCTTTTATTATTAGTTGCTTGCAGCAAAAATGACTCCATTAATAATTGCAATTATTTACTAAATTTAGGTGTAAATGTAACCGTCAACTTGAACCTTCCGCAGTATAGCCAATTACAGTTTACGGGGAATTCGGTTTACATAGCAAATCAAGGCAATGGTGGTATAATTGTAATAAATGCAGGCTCAAATCTTAGAGCCTGGGATGCTTCAGATCCCAACCATCCACCTAGCACTTGCTCCGTTATGCAAATTGTTGGAGCAAATGCTAAATGTAGTTGTGCTGATGAAAACGAATACAGCTTATTTATTGGTAGTTCTGTTGGATCCTCGTTACCATGTGGCCTAAAAGAATATCGAGTTACTCCATTAGGAAATAACTCCTACAGTATTACCAATTAAAATTTTAAAGTCGCACCTATCAAGAAATTTGTTGTAGCTTGAGGATAATATCCTGCACCTTCTATAGTTGTAATTTGATTTGGATCAGACCAAGTATCATCATAAGTATAATAATAGCCGTTTGAAATGTACTTTTCATTGAACATATTATTAACTAATCCCGAAAACACTATTGATTTAAAGAAGGGTTGAGATTCTTTATCTTGAAATGATATTTGATATGTGATATTAAAATCATTCACAAAATAGCTTTTTAATTTAGAGGCTTTAGCTTCAGTATTTCCCATATATTGCTCGCCAACATATTTGCTTAAAAAAGACAATTGCAAGTTTTGATTAGGTTGAAAAATCAAAGCATTGGCTCCAACAAAATCTGGTGAAAATGAAATATTGGTTTTACCAAGATTCACTAAATCTCCATCAATTGAAGCAATAGTTTCTTTGTTTTTATTGGAACTAAGCGTAAAATTAGGTTGTATAGAAAAGTCATCTGTAAGCTTAATTGCGGCTTCAACTTCAAGTCCAAATCTATAACTCTCACCGCTATTGGTTCTTACCGGGTTTCCAACATTATCAATATTTCCGGTTAGTACTAGCTGCTCATTGTAGTGCATGTAGTAAAGGTTGGCATACAACCTAAAATTAGAGTTGTCATGCCTCCAACCAAGCTCAAAATCATTTAGCTGTTCTGGCTTTACTACGGCATTATTTTCAAAATCATCTCTGTTAGGTTCTCTATTGGCTCTCGCATATGAAAGATACAAATGGTTAGTCTTATTTAATCTATACGTAACTCCGGCCTTTGGGTTGAAAAAGCTATAATTTTCATTAACATTAAATGGAATGCGATCTGAAGTTAACCCAGTAGTTTTATAATCAACCAAACGCCATTGTAAATCACCATATAAGCTAAATTTATCATTTAAGCGATATGTGGCTTTTATAAAAGAACTGAAGTCTTTTTTCTTTCCATTGCCATCATAATAATGATCTTCAATTTCACTATCACTTGCATAGCGTGCCCAAATAATTTCGCCAAAGTGATCACCATCATAACTACTATAACTTGTTCCAAAGGTTAGGCTTAAACCTTCATCTTTATAATTGGCATTGGCATTGGCAACGTAAAAATCATTATCCAACCAACGGCGTCTAATCAAATCGGTGGTAGCTATAGTTTCTCCTCCTATAGTAATTTCCTCTAAATTATAATCAGCAAAATCTTCATCTTCCTTATACTGTTCAAAATAACCGCGCCCATAAGTATAGTTTAAACCAAGATTAGTAGACCAATTTGAATTAAAACGCTGGTTCCAATGAAGCTGATAATGGTCTTGATTGTAATTATCTACTTCATTATTATGAAAACGTGTATTGCCTTGTTCGTCAGTATAGATTCCAGCAACATTAAAGGTGCGATTATTTTCAAGTAAATCTAAATCTTCTAGGCCATACCATGCTTGGTAAGTGACTTCTTTCCCTCCAAAAGTAAGCGCCTTTATTAAGGTGTTATTATCGACATAGGCCGCTTGCAAAAAGTAAGATTTCAAATCGGAAGAAGCCCTATCTATATAACCATCAGATTTAATTTGAGATAAACGCCCAGCAACTTCAAAATGATCATTCAATAGGCCAGTACTAAATTTTACTGTGTGTTTTCTAGTATTATAACTCCCGAAACTATTTGATATTTCGGCATTAGCTTCATTGGAAACCGCATCAGTCAACACATTAATACTTGCTCCAAAAGCTCCAGAGCCATTAGTGGATGTTCCTACACCACGTTGCAATTGAAGACTTTCAACCGAAGAGGCAAAATCTCCTAAATTTACCCAGAAGGTTCCCAATGATTCTGCGTCGTTATAGGGTATCCCATTAATGGTGATATTAGTAGATTGTGCATTGATACCTCTTATGCGAATACCTGTATATCCAACGCCAGCACCAGCATCGGTGGTAGTAACAACAGAGGGTAGATAGTTTAAAAGTACAGGAATGTCTTGACCCAAATTACGTTTTTGGAGTTGTGCTTTGGTAACATTTGAGTGTGTAATTGGTGAAGTAGCTTCAACGCGTACTGCTTTTACGAGAACCTCGTCTAAAGTTTCAACCGATGTTGAATCCTGTGGTTTGTCCTGGGCGTTAACCAGTGTTGATAACACTAAAAGTGCTAAAAACGCGAATAAATTTTTCATTACGATTATGTCTATAATCGAATAAAAAGAGGTAATTATTCTTTGTTAATACTTGATTGTTTTGATAACATATTAAACTGTATTTAACATGTCATCATTTTAAAATCCCTAAACAGCATTACCTGTTCTAGGTTCGTTGGGTATGATCTCAGCCACTTATTGGCACCCCTTTTTGAGAACGATGCAAAAATACTTAACAAAACATAATTAACAACACTCAATGGAAGAAAATTTAGTTGATTTCTGGTGGTTTTCTTTTTGCCTTTTTTTCTGCCGTCTGCTTTTTGCTTTTTAATCGTTTTAATTTAACTGCTTTCGGGACTTTTGTTTTTTTACGTTTTTTAGGCACAACCATGCCATCTTTTATAAGTTTCAAAAAACGATCTATAACTAATGTTTTGTTTTTATGTTGGCTTCTACTTTCATCACATTGAAGAATTATGACATTATCGTTGGTTAATCTCTTGCTCAAACTCCTCTTCAACATCGATTTTTGTTCGTCATTCAATACGGAAGAATCCATTAAACTGAACGTCAACTCAACTTTTGAAGCTGTTTTATTAACATGTTGACCACCTGCACCAGAACTGCGAATAGCTTTAAAATTCAATTCGGATATTAAAAGCTTTTCATCTAACATATTATTTGACTTGGTGAGCTGCCTTTAGTAAGTCATTTACTGTTTTAACAGGATTAAAAGTTATCAATGGGACTTCAACAAAAACGGTGTTCCAATTGGCCATGCTTCCATTCCAAAGTCCGGGCAACTCTAGGGCTTTGAGGTCTTTGCCTACTTTTGATTTTGAAGTGATAAACGCTGCTTTATGATCAACAAAATTGGAAAGATCAAAAACATTGCCTTCAAAATCTTTTATCCCACAAACTAGGTCAACCGGATTAAAGTGCGATGCGCTTTTTAGAATCTCCTTTTGGTGTTTATTGTTTTTATCGATTTGAGCAGATTCTACAATTTGTAATGAAGCTACCCCGTTTTCGCCCTTTACCCAAAATGGACCTCCCCCAGGTTCGCCCTCATTTTTAACCATGCCACACACACGAATTGGCCGATTAAGTTTTTGAATTAAATATTCAACTTTATATTGAAAAGCATATTTTTCAAATTCATTACTAATAGAAACATTTAATTTACTGGCTAAAAACCGAGCTATTTCAGTAAGTTCATCTTCATTTAAAGTTTCATTCTTCAATTGTTTCATATATTGAAACACCTGTTCTTGAAGCTCTAACAAAATACCGGCAAGCATCTTTTTATAACTCCCTACCTGTTCTTCATATTTAAAAACTACAACATTGTCAATGTTTTTTATGAAAATTAAATCGGCATCTAAAGCATTTAAATTTTCCAATAAAGCTCCATGTCCAGATGGTCTAAATAGCAATTTTCCACGTTCTCTAAACGGAATGTTGTTTGGAGTTACGGCGATTGTATCAGTTGCTTGTTTTTGATAGGAAAAGGAAATATTAAAAGAAGTTTTTGTTTTATGCTCAACGTCTTCTTCTATATACTTGAATTCCTCATCAAACTTGTGCTTATATTTTTCAGAAATAGTGAAATGCAAATCGGCCTTTTTGTTGGAAGATGCATATAATGCGGCTTCAAAAAGATGCTCTTCAAAGGCTGTTGAAACGTGTTTTTTGTATTTATGAAAAGGAAGCAAGCCTTTTGGCGAAAAGCTGTAATTAAGCCTATCTGCATCTAGCATCGTTTTTATAAATTCTAAACGCTGTTCATCATAACCAAGATCGTTGAAATTAGGAACAATTTTATGTGTTTTATGAATTACATCTTCAAAAAATGGCAATTTTTCTATACCTACCAAAAAAACCGATAATTCTTTTGCTTTGTGTCTATTGATGTATGCATTGATACTTTCTTCAGAAAGCTTATAATTTTCTAAAAAATCGAATAAAAATTTAAACATGCGCGTTGCAGCACCAGATGCAGGCACAAATTTTGTGATTGAAATTTTATTTCGCCTATGTTCGAAAAGATTTATAAAATGCTGTTTTTGAGACTCATCAAGTTTTAAGATTCCATTACCAATTGTGGCAGCTTCCTTTAGACTTACAAAAGGCACTCCCGATTTAAAAAGCTCGATCTGTCTCTTGACCTTTTCAACGGTAAGCCCTTTTTTTTCTATTTGTTTGATATCTTTTTCTGAAAACATGAATACTACTTATTTAATAGTTTATCAATGTGTTTTACTGCCATTTGTAATCGTTCCTTTTTATCACCTTTCAAAATTACATAAGGTCGCTTTTGCTTTATGAGTTCTTGTTCAAAAGCCTTAAACATGCGCTCTCTTTCGTTGGGTTTGTCTCTCAAATCATCGGGCTCCCAAGGTGTATCAATATAAGTCAAAAAATACAGATCATAAGTGTTTAGCAAGGCATATTTTTCGAGTATTGGATCACAAGATCCTAAATAATAGGCTTCTGAATACACTTTGGTTTCCAGCAAATCGGTATCACAAATTAATACGGAATCTGTTTTTTTTGATAATTCGTTTTCTAAACTCATTTGACCTTTAGCAATAGGCAGCAAATCACTTGGTTCACAGGTTTTCCGTTCATTGTTCCATTTATTTTGAAGATACTCACGGGCATATTCTGGCACCCAAACCGAATTGTAATATCTTGCCAGTTGTCTTGACAATGTTGTTTTACCTGTACTTTCAGGCCCAAATAAAACCACTTTTATGCAGTTTGCGGGTTGTTGTTTAAACTTTTCTTCCATTCAATATATCCTTGAATTGCTAATATGGTGAAAATCAAATATTGTAGGGATAACATTCCTAAACCTCTATAAGCATATAAAGGTATTGTTATTAAATCTGCAAATATCCATAAGGTCCAGTTTTCTAATTTCTTATTAGCCATATACCACATTGCCGTAAAGAAAATACCCGAAGTAAAAATATCAATATAATTGGCTATTTCTAACTCATAATTATACGCTTTATAAACCAAATAGGTGACTAACATGGTTAACAGAAACAGCGTAAATCCAATCCATTTTTCTTTGGTATTCGTTCTTGAAATTGGCACCAAATAATCATCTCCTTTTTTACGTGACCAATTCCACCATCCATAAACACTCATCACGGAATAGTAAAAATTCATCATCATATCTCCAAAATATTCATTGATATAAAGCAAATAAACCGTGATTACAGTACATATTATTCCTGTTGGATACACTAAAATGTTTTCCTTTTTTGCATACCAAACACTCAAGATGCCAAACACAAACGCAATGGCTTCCAACACAATTTGTAGTGTTGGCGTGTTTTGATATGCTTCTAGAAAGAAATCAAAAATGTGGTTCATAGTCGTGTCTATCAGATTTTACAATTTTTATGTGTAACAATCCTCGTTCAATTAATTCGAAGACTTCTTTAACCTCTACAGTAAGTGTTTGCATAACTTTATCATAATCGCCATAAATTTGCGTGCTCAAAGGATTTTCCAATACTTTCAAGCCAGAAACTCTCAATTTCTTTATAAAGTGAATAATGACTGGCTCATAGTCGTCATGTAAAGGTGTTAGTGTAAGTTCTACTGATATTTTCATAGTTTTTTTATTTCATCAAAAAAATCTTCATTTTCTTCAAAAGCAGTCCCAATAACTACTAGATCTGCTCCTGAATTATAGGCTAAATTTAACTGCTGTTTACTTCTAATTCCGCCGCCAACAATGAGTGGGATGGTCAGTTCTTGTTTTACGGCTTTTATAATTTTGGGAGGTACAGGATGTAATGCTCCACTACCAGCTTCTAAATACATTAATTTCATACCCAGTAATTCCCCAGCTTTAGTCGTATCTACTATATATTGAATATTATCTCTTTTTAATGGTTTTGTTTGAGTTACCCTTTGAACTGAAGTTTCTTTCCCATTTTCTATAAGAACATACCCGGTTGGAACAACCTCTAATTGTGTACCACGTAATTTTGAAACAGCTTCAATTTGCTTTTCAATTAAATAATCTGGATTTCTACCGGAAATTAAAGATAAAAACAATAATGCATCCGCATTACCAGATACTTGTATGACATCTCCTGGGAATACTATAATTGGCAACTGTGTATATTTTCTTATACTAGATACTAACACATCAGTACTATTGTCATCAACAGTGCTTCCACCAACAAAAATATGAGTTGCCATCGACTGATTTAATTTCTGCATAAAACCAGATAAATTATTAGGGCTAACTTTATCGGGATCTATTAAAACCGCTAATAACTTTTTGCCTTCAGAAATCAATTGTAGTATGTGATTATAAAACATTCCCATTTAAGAAGGTAAAGTAAATGCACAAGTAAATCCTTCAAACTCTAAAAAACTAGCATTGAATCTACACTTTTGGCCCTTATAATCTATCCATGAAATCGTTTCTTCATCCTCCAACGTAAATGGAATGACAAAAAAATGTTCTCTAAACAACATTCCCGGAGTTGCAAACAGTTTGTAAAGCGACTCTTTAACACACCAAATTACCGTCAGATTTCTGATGTAATCATCTGCGTATTTGTTTAAGTAGTCAAACTCATAATCAATAAACTTATGAGCAATAACTGCAATTTTATCTCGCTGTTTTTCAATATCAATTCCCACTTCAACATCGCTTATGGCAACTGCAGCAAATGTAAAAGAATGTGTAATAGAAATGTGCATTCCGTCCTTTAAATGCGGTTTCCCCATTTCGTCATAATACAAATCTAGGTCGGTGTAGCCAAAGGCTCTTAATAAATGTCTAACACTTAAAAAACCTCGTTGATGAAGTTCACTTTTCATACCAGACACGCGTTCCAAACTCTCGGGTTTTAAACTTAATGGCTGTAACAAATCTTCATACGTCTCTGTAATCTTCCAGATTTTAACATGAGTTTGTGAATTAGGATCAAGAGTTTTATAAAGAGGCATTTATTTTTCTGAAAGTTAATAGTTATCTTTGCACTGCTAAAGTTGAACTAACAATTTTGCCAAGCGAATTTAACTATTTTAAGTTCTATTGCCAAAGTTGTTACCTTTTAAAAATAGTAGAAAAAAAAGACTATGAATACAAAAACAATTCCTTACGTACCGTTTAAAGTTAAAGACATGTCACTTGCGGCTTGGGGTCGAAAAGAAATAGAACTTGCCGAAGCTGAAATGCCTGGTTTGATGAGCCTTCGTGAAGAATATGGAGACTCACAACCCTTAAAAGGCGCTCGAATTGCTGGATGTTTGCACATGACTATCCAAACTGCTGTATTGATTGAAACATTGAAAGCTCTTGGTGCAGAAGTTACCTGGAGTTCTTGCAATATTTTCTCAACTCAAGATCAAGCTGCGGCGGCTATTGCTGACGCTGGAATTCCAGTATACGCATGGAAAGGTATGACTGAAGAAGAATTTGATTGGTGTATTGAACAAACCTTGTTCTTTGGTGAAGACAGAAAACCTTTAAATATGATCTTGGATGATGGCGGTGATTTAACCAATATGGTTTTTGATAAATACCCAGAATTAATGGCAGGAATTAACGGTTTATCAGAAGAAACCACAACCGGAGTTCATCGTTTATATGAACGTATGAAAAATGGCACCTTGTCTATGCCAGCAATTAATGTGAATGATTCTGTCACAAAATCTAAATTCGATAATAAATACGGCTGTCGTGAAAGTGCTGTTGATGCTATTCGTCGTGCAACAGATTTAATGTTGGCTGGTAAACGTGTTGTTGTTTGCGGCTATGGCGATGTGGGTAAAGGAACAGCTGCTTCATTCAAAGGTGCGGGAAGCATTGTAACTGTAACCGAAATCGACCCTATTTGTGCTCTTCAAGCGGCAATGGATGGTTTTGAGGTGAAAAAATTAGAAACGGTAGTTGCCAATGCTGATATTGTTATTACAACTACAGGAAATAAAGACATCGTTCAAGGACGTCACTTTGAGGCTATGAAAGACAAGACCATTGTTTGTAACATTGGACACTTTGATAATGAAATTGAAATGTCTTGGTTAAAAAAGAATCATGGCCACACTAAGGTTGAAATCAAACCTCAAGTTGATAAATATACCGTAAACGGTAAAGACATTATTATTTTGGCTGAAGGTCGATTGGTAAATTTAGGCTGTGCTACCGGGCATCCTAGTTTTGTAATGAGTAACTCATTCACTAACCAAACTTTGGCTCAAATTGAACTATGGACCAATAGAGATGCTTACGAAAATAAAGTGTATATGCTACCAAAACATTTAGATGAAAAAGTAGCCAAATTACATTTAGAAAAAATTGGTGTAGAGCTCACCGAATTGCGTAAAGATCAAGCAGATTATATTGGGGTTCCTGTTGAAGGACCTTTCAAACCTGAATATTATCGCTACTAAAATTTAGAAGCATCAAACGATTTAATTCCAAATCCCAAGCAGCTATGTTTGGGATTTTTTGTTTCTTTATCATTCATCCAGTAGTTTATGCACCACACTTCCAAACTCCCCAATGTTGGGACTACAATTTTCACCGTAATGAGCGCTTTGGCCACAAAACATAAGGCCATAAACCTGTCACAAGGGTTTCCGGACTTTAAAAGTGACCAGCTGCTTATTGATTTGGTTACAACCGCAATGAACTCTGATCATAACCAATATGCACCAATGCCTGGTCGATTAGATTTACGGGGTGCCATTTCAAAAAAATTGGAACTTTTATATAACAGTTCCTATAATCCTGAAACCGAAATTACCGTTACAGCTGGTGCTACACAAGCCATTTATTGTATTATTTCGGCCTTTATCAAACCTAATGACGAAGTTCTTATTTTCCGTCCAGCTTATGATTGCTATGAACCAGCTATAACATTAAATGGTGGAAGACCTATTTCAATACAACTAAAAGCTCCAAATTATAAAGTGAATTGGCAAGATGTTTCGAATAAAATTAACCGAAACACCAAGATGATTATCATCAATACACCTCAAAATCCAAGTGGCACTGTGCTTTCAAAAGCTGACATGCTTAAGCTACAGGAGCTAACCAAAAACACTAACATTATTGTGTTAAGTGATGAAGTTTATGAGCACATTATTTTTGATAATGAAAAACATCAAAGCGCCTGTTTGTTCCCCGACTTAAAATCAAGAAGCTTTGTGGTGGCCTCTTTCGGGAAAACTTTTCATAATACCGGATGGAAAATTGGATATTGCTGTGCACCGCAGGAATTGATGAATGAATTTAAGAAAGTGCACCAATTTAATGTGTTTTGCGTTAATAATCCTATGCAAAAAGCCCTAGCCGATTATCTCAAAGAGCCCAATCATTATCTAGAGTTATCCCAATTTTATCAAGAAAAACGTGACACCTTTTTAGAACTTATAAAAAATTCTAGATTTAAATACACTCCTTCAAAAGGAACTTATTTTCAAGTGTTGGAATATTCTGAAATCACCAACGAACATGATGTTGATTTTGCGAAACGATTGACCACTGAACACGGACTAGCCTCAATTCCAATGTCGGTGTTCAACACAAATGGTTTAGACAATCACGTACTCCGGTTTTGTTTCGCCAAAACTGAAGAAACACTTAGTAAAGCTGCAGAGATTTTAAACCAAATCTAACTTCATAAGCCAATCTGTTTGCTCATCTGTACCTATGTAAAATGAATGTGAGCCAAATTTTTTAAACCCATAACGCTCATAAAATCGCATTGCTGACGCATTATGTTCCCATACACCTAACCACAAGTAATTCATATGCTTTTGTTTGGCCATTTCAATAACTTCTAATAGAATTGAAGCACCAATTCCCTGATTTTGAAACTCATCTGTAACATAAATCCGTTCTAACTCTAGAGCTTTATCGCCAAAAGGTTCAGTTTGCGCTTCCTTTTGGTTCAGTTTAAAATACCCGACAAGTTTATCACCCCTATAGGCGAAGTAAAAAAATGAATTAGGATTTAAAAGTTCATCCTTGATTTTTGATTTACTAAAGGCTTTTTCAATATGTGATTTAAAATCATCAGGATTATTGAGTCTTTCAAAAGCATAGACAAATGTGGAAAGGGACACTTTGACCAAAAGTTCTAAATCTTCTAAAGAACAATTTTTTACAGATAAATTCATGGGCTTAAAACTCAAAAATAGACAAAAAAATAATTACTTTTAATCATTAATTAATTATACACTTAAAGGTTATGAAACTCTGGATAATTATAGCACTTATTGGCTTCAATTCTGTTTTGAATGCACAGGAAGTCATTAATGATGGTAAGCGATACGAAGTAAAAAAAGGTAAAATTTTTCATGAAGGAACTGATGTAACTGCCTCATTAAGTGTAGAAGAACGAAATAACATTTTTATACAATATGAAAGAGTTTCAGAAGACCTAAAACTGAAGGAGAAATTAGAAAAAGAAGCTCGAAAAGCAGAAAAAGCTCAAAATAAAGCTGAAAAAAAGCAAAAACAAGCAGAAAAAGCCCTGCGTAAAAGGGAAAAGGCCCAAGACAATTATGACAAAGCCGTAAAAAAATTGGAACAAGCCCAAAACAAATTTGAAAAATTAAAACGCAAAGGTAAATTAAGCCCTAAAGAAGAAGCTAAATGGTTCGAAAAATTAGACAACCTAACCCAATCTTCCGAAAAAGCAAAAAAGAAACTTAAACGAAGTTAATCCGTATGCATGAGCAACTTAAGGTAGCCATTATTCAATCTGAACTTGTTTGGGAAAACCCCAAGCAGAATAGAAAAAATTTTAAAGAAAAAATACAGAGTATTGCAGGCTCAATTGATATTGTAGTACTTCCAGAAATGTTCACTACAGGGTTTACAATGAATGCTTCTGAACATGCTGAAGCCATGGATGGTAAAACCGTATTATGGATGCAACAATTAGCATCAGAGAAAAATGCTGTCATCGCAGGGAGTTTGATTATAAAAGAACAAAACAAGTATTATAATAGGTTATGTTTTGTGCAACCTGACGGTGTCATTCACACCTATGATAAACGGCATACTTTTACACTCGCTGGCGAACATAATGTCTATGAAGGTGGATCCAAAAAAGTCATTATTGACTACAAAGGTTGGAAGATTTGTCCTTTAGTTTGCTATGATTTACGTTTCCCTGTTTGGGCTAGAAATACTGAAGATTATGACATTTTGATTTACGTGGCTAACTGGCCTAAACCTCGTATTATGGCTTGGGATACGCTATTAAAAGCTCGCGCTATTGAAAACATGTGTTATTGCATAGGGGTGAATCGTGTTGGTATCGATGCTATGGATCATGAGTATTGTGGACATACCACCATTTATGATGTGTTAGGTAACAACATCTCACCAATACGACCTAACAAGGAACATATTGAAATAGTCACTCTTGAGCGTAACCATATTAATTTTTACAGGAATAAGCTAAAGTTTTTAGCCGATAGAGATACTTTTACTCTAAAGTAAACTCAATAACCGGATCCCAATTAGCTCGGGCATCAATAGCCTCTGGGAAATAACTAATACGTTCTGGTTGCAACTTTTTGAGATAACTGCCCGTATCCCAAACTTGGTTTTCATTAGTATCAAAAACCACCCTTAAATAATAAGTCCCAGGATTTATATATCTAAAATCAACTGGCCCTTGAGCTTTTGCAAATTGTTCATATTTGACATCTCCCTTATCATTTGTTAATTGCACAATTAAAGGATAAACAGCATTATTGATGGTTACTCTTATATTGGAGTAATCTGAATATGACTTCGTTCTTAGACTATAGTTTAAGGTGTCATTGGTGTTGCCAAACAAATCCTTAAAGGCGCTAGGTAATGCACGCACTTTATAAGTGTTTGATTCTGTTTTATTGAATTTGAAGGCATAGGTATTATTCCACTCATTAAAAGTTGTTGAAAACGGTATCACAACTGAATCTTTATCTACAATGTTTATTTGTTTTACGTCGATACTCGCAAAAGGAACACTTCCATTAATTTCGAAATCCTGACTAAACTCAATAACCCCGGTTTGAAGGGATTTTACAAGTAATGAATCCTTTGGCAAATCCCTAAATCTGTGCTTTAACGTATCGATATAGGTTTTATTGGTCACCACAAAATATGTAGAATCAATCTCCAATTTTGGGCTATACCAATAGTATAGCGTATCAGCTTTGATGTCTTTAGTGACTCGTTTAATGAATTCTTCAGGAATAATGTCTTTCTGAATTTCAATATTAGCACTCTTATATTCCCCTTCAAATCCAATGGCGATTTTTTGTCCCGCTTCCTGTTTTGGACGAAATGCTTTAAAATTAGTGACTTCCTTAAATAGTTTTAAAGTATACAATGAATCGGTTGGTACATTGACTACCCCTTCATAAAACCCAATTTTATCTGTTTTTTGCTGAAACGTATAATTACTATTCTCTTCCTTTAAAGCAATCAATTTATACTGTCCGGCTTTGATATTGTCAATCTTAAACGTCGTTAAACTATCAAGCGTATTGGTAATGTACTTTGGTTTCTTTTTGTATATGGTTGAATCTGTAAATGTTGAATCTACCTCGTAAAGCATTACCGAAACAAACTTGTCAGGTGTTTTTGATTTAGCATCCAAGATTTTACCACTCACCGATAAAGAGTCGATATAACTTCCAGTTGAAAAGACGTATCTGTAATACGGATAAGGGTTTTCCTCATTATTATCTACAATACTTTGTCCAAAATTAAATGCATAGGTAGTGTTGGGTTGCAAGGTGTCCAGTATTTTAATTCTAATGTATTTGCTTGCCAAACCTAAAGGTGTGATTTCAGGTTGATACTCCATAGGAGGAGAAATGATGAGCTGTTTTTGTAAATTTTTCAACTTTACATATTCATCAAAATAGATTCTAATCTCTTTACTCTTAAAGTTAGTTGAGAAATTTTCGGGTTCTGTTTTTATAATTACGGGCGGAGCAACATCCTTTTCGCCGCCAGTCGGCGTACCTCTGTTAGCACAAGCCGTAATAGTTATCGCAAAAAACACCAATAAAAATTTCTGAAAAAAAGGTTTAAACATTAGATCGCCCAAATTTTAAGCAAATTAACAACATATTTCGGATACAAACGAAACCCGACTTACTAAAATTGCCTATTAATAATCAAACTAAAAACATTTATAAATTTAGGTTGACACCTATTAATCTGTAATAGCCATAGTAGCTACACTTATCTTAACACCTTCAATTTGCAACAACACATTTGCGCAGGACTCAATGGTGGCTCCCGTAGTAATAATATCATCTACCAACAAAATATGCTTCCCTTTTAGTGAGTGATGTTCAGAAATTGAAAATATGGCAGAATCACTAGAGGTACGCAATAGTCTGTCCTTAAACACTTGAGTTTTTGTTGCTATAGTTTTTTGCAACACTGATGAATTAAAATCTACCTCTAATGCTTTAGCAAGTTCCTGACCAAATTTAGTGACTTGATTATAGCCTCGTTGCCGTAATTTAGATTTATGCAAAGGCACAGGAACAACAACATCAATAGTGTTATACGCTGCTATCGATTTTAATTCTTCGCCAAGCCATTTACCCAGAAATTCGCCAATCTCTTCATGACCCCTATATTTTAAATTATGCATAAGTTGCTGCACAATTCCCTTTTTTGAAAAGTGCAATAACGCCGTTGCTTGCTCGAGTTTTACGCGCCCATAAAGCGTGTTTCTAACCGTTTCAGAATCATCAAAATGAAAATTAGTGACCGGTAAATTATGCCTGCACAACCCACAAATGTAAGTTTCATTATCTCCTAAATGAGCGCTGCATCCCAAACATACTCTGGGAAAAAACAAGTTTAACAAATTTATTACCATTTCATCGATTAAAATAAGTTAACGTAAAGGTAATATCTAAATTCGTTCCTTGAATTAAGAAAATTAATAATGATAGTTAACCCTCAACTATTTAACTACAGATTAATTACAGGTTCTTTAATTGTTGTCATCGCCGCTGTAACTGTTTACAGTTTCACCAATAATCAATCCATTGAAGCGCATCAGCAATTTTTAGAACAAGAAAAAAAACTTGTTGAAAACGAATTATCTCACATGATCCAGAGATATGATGACGTTTACTCAACAAATAGTCTGATAGCCTCCCAACTTGAAATTGCAAAATTAGATGCTAAAAATGCTTTAGACTCTATTAGACTGATACGCAGTGATGTGGCTGTAATCTCAAAAGTAAAACAACGCGTCTCTGTTTTACAATCTAAAAACAATAGATTGTTTCATACCATAGATTCTCTCAAAGATGTTACTTTACAACTACAAGAAGATAAACTTTTAGCCTTTAATGAGCTTCAAAAAGAACGTTCTGAAAATAAATATTTAGCTGAAAAGCATAAGGCACTTTTAAAATCTATTGAAGAAGCTTCTATTTTGAAAGCGAATGCATTTAGTGCAAAAGCATTTAATGGTATTTCTGAACAAGCTGTGATAACACACAAAGCTTCTAAAGCCAAAAGTATCGAGGTATGCTTCACCATTGCCGAAAATTCATTGGCTCCCAAAGGAGAGAAAGATATTTACGTTCAAGTTTTAAATCCATTGAATAACGTTTTTGCTGATAAAGGCGCTATCAATTTTGATGATTCATCATTAATTTACAGTCTTAAAAAAGTAGTAAGTTACCAAAATCAGGTTATTGATATCTGCCTTAATATCAATGCCGATGAAGACGATCAACCACTAATTGAAGGCACTTATTACATCAACGTTTTTAACAAAGACCGCAGACTAGGTAGCACACAATTGCAACTTAACTAACTCAATTATATTATTTTCTAAAAACCGTTCCATTAATTGGGGCGGTTTTTTATTTTTGCAGCATGGCAAATCAAGACGATCAATTTAAAAAAGTAATCTCTCACGCAAAGGAGTATGGTTACGTTTTCCAGAGTAGTGAAATTTACGACGGATTAAGTGCGGTATATGATTACGCGCAAAATGGAGCAGAACTCAAAAAAAATATACGGGACTATTGGTGGAAAGCCATGGTGCAAATGCACGATAATATAGTTGGTATAGATGCCGCCATTTTCATGCACCCAACCACCTGGAAAGCTTCTGGGCACGTTGATGCTTTTAATGACCCATTGATTGACAATAAAGACTCCAAAAAACGGTACAGAGCTGATGTATTGATAGAAGACTATTGCGCAAAGCTCGAGGCTAAAATAGACAAGGAAGTAGATAAAGCGGCTAAACGTTTTGGTGATGCATTCAATAAAGCTGAATTTATTTCAACTAATCAGCGCGTTTTAGGATATCAAGAAAAAATAGATACTACCCTATCAAGAATGGCAAAATCTTTAGAAAAAGAAGATTTAGCAGACGTAAAAGCTCTTATTGAAGAATTAGAAATTGCCGATCCATTAACAGGAAGCCGAAACTGGACTGATGTAAAACAGTTCAATCTCATGTTTGGAACAAAATTAGGTGCATCAGCCGAAAACGCGATGGATCTCTATTTACGCCCAGAAACCGCCCAAGGTATTTTTGTGAATTTCCTCAATGTTCAAAAATCAGGACGAATGAAAATTCCATTTGGGATTGCACAAACTGGTAAGGCGTTTAGAAATGAAATTGTGGCAAGACAATTCATTTTTAGAATGCGCGAATTTGAACAAATGGAAATGCAGTTCTTTATTAAACCTGGCACTCAAGCAGAATGGTTCGAGCATTGGAAAGAAACCCGTATGAAATGGCATTTGTCACTTGGTATGGGTGAAGATAACTATCGTTTTCACGACCACGAAAAATTAGCACATTACGCCGATGCAGCCACAGATATTGAATTCAAATTCCCTTTCGGGTTTAAAGAATTGGAAGGTATTCATTCGCGTACCGATTTCGATTTGAAACAGCATGAAGAGTATTCAGGTAAGAAGTTGCAATATTTTGACCATGAAGACAATGCAAGTTATACACCGTATGTGTTAGAAACTTCTATTGGTCTTGACCGTATGTTTCTGGCCGTATTTTCAAATAGTTTAGTTGAAGAAGAATTAGATAACAATACAACCCGAACCGTTTTAAAATTACCTGCGGTATTAGCACCTGTTAAAGCTGCGATTTTACCTTTAGTAAAAAAAGATGGATTGCCAGAAATAGCCAAGCAAATTGTTGACGACCTTAAATGGGATTTCAATGTGGATTACGACGAAAAAGACGCCGTTGGAAGACGTTACAGACGTCAAGATGCTAATGGTACACCTTTTTGTATCACGGTAGATCACGATACTTTGGAAGACAACACGGTTACCATTCGTCATCGCGACACCATGGAGCAACAACGTGTTAAGATATCCGATTTACGAGACCTCATCAAACAAGAAGTTGATGTTAAGCATTGGCTGATGAAGATGTAAAATTTAAACACCAAAATTTTAAAACCCAAACTCCACAAGTTTGGGTTTGTTTTTCTAAAAATAAGCCTTCAACTGTACCGTTCCGGTATGAATAGTTTTAGAAGTTTCTGTTTTACGTCCAAAATAATTTAAATTCAAATCTAAAAATTTGGTCAATTTTTTTTGTGCCAAAAGGCTCCACGTAAAATTTTTGCCTGGCTGTAGCCCTTCTAACATTTGATAGGATACAGGCGTATTTGGATTCCCTTGAAATTCATTTTGAAAAAAATTCAATTCTCCAGTTAAAGCTATTTTTTGAACATTGTTATAGGTAAACGAAACGCCATAATTATTTTGGGTCAAGGTTTCCATATTACCTATAGTATTGTCTTTAGTGGTTAATTGGTAAAACACATCAAACTGTGCATTTTCATTAAATAAATAAGAAAGTTTTGGATGCCATCGCGCTTCATCAATAATGTAATTTCTGCTTGCAAAATTTTCACTTAGGCTTTCATTTACTTCCAAACTAGACTTTAAATTAATGAGCCAACTTTTTGCAAATTTATGATTAAACTGCAATTGATGGCTTTTTAATTTATGCTCCTGAAATCCAATTGATAAAATAGTTCGATTGGTGTTTGACAAAAAGGTATATGACGTTGTATAACGCTGCTTGCCTCTATTAAAAAACAAAACATTCCTCACACTTTGGTTTAGTGCTAATTGATTATCCTCATCGGTGTTGAATGGGTTTAAATTAAATGTGTTTCCTTCCCTGCGTTGTTTTCGGTCAATTAAATATGAGGTTTGGTTATAAAAATGTGACCAGAATTTTTTGCTCTTCCGTTCTGAAACTGACCATTGTTGTGGATTAATGGTAAGTGTTTGGCTTAATCTGTTTTGATGTGTTTTTACAAAAACTTGATTGGGCAACAATACTCTAATATACTCGCCCTGATCTTGAAATTGGGCAATCTCAAACTCGTTTAACTCTTGGATGTTGTTGTTGTTATAATCGATCCAAGTGTAAGCCCCTTGACCGGCATCAACCTTAACATACGTAAAGTCCTGTTGTGGTAGAGTTCCAGAATTGGTTTCAAAAATGGTATTCCACTGGACAATTTGATTAAACAAAATCTGATTAAAATTGATACGCGAATTAAGTGAGCCTTCATCGTCCTTTGAGACATCTTCGTGCTTCAATCGTCTGTAATTTATATAAACTCCTAAATTGGTGTTGGCATTTTGAATAAGTCTAGACTTTAAATAATAGGTGTTTGAGCTATTAACACGTTCTAAACCGCTGGCTCGCAAACTATCATTAACCCTATGTTTATATCCCGCTTCAACAAATACTTTAGTACTGTCACCAACGCCATAAAACAGCTCATAAGTCGTAAATTTTTGGCTCAATTCGCTTAAATTTTCTGTTATAACATCTCGTTGTTTATTGTCCTCGGCGGCCAATTTAGCACCAACCCATTGTTTATTAAAACCATAAGTTGCCCGATTAAAGGTTCTAAAAAATCGTGACGTAAACTCATTTCCTTCACTTATTAATAAGCTTGAATTCGAAAACAGCTGAAACTTGCCCAATCGAAGATTGGCCAACATATTATGTCGATTACCATTAAAGCTTTCAGAATAATTAAGATGTTCAAATTTATATATTGCCAATCCGTGTTTTGGATGTACCAATTCCAATCCAGCACTCAATAAACTTTGATTGCCGAAAGTATTTTCAAGATTCCAATCACGATTAAATTCGGCGTAATACAACCGCTGAATGGTTCTAAAATTTTCCTGAATAACATCAGCATCAACAAAAGCTTTTAAATTCCATAGGCTATCTGATTTTACAATAAATTGATCTACTTTTAATTTCCCTGCAAACCCATCGTTATTAGAATCATCAAGACTTGAAAACAGATTTTGATCATTTTTGCTACCAGCAAATTCAAAATACACTTCAGTTTTTTGAGTTGGTTTGTACAATCCATTTACAACAGCAACTTGCAATTGGGTTGGTGCAATTAGTTGCACGATCGGGGCAAAATTTCCTTGTGGAACACCATTTATTGGCGATACATATTCATAAATTGTAGTAACCGCATTTGCGTTGGAAACTACATAATCTCCTTGGTTGTCACCAACTCTACTGAATTTTACACTGAACAATACGTCTTCTGGATTATTTGAAAACACAAAAGCTTCAGCGCCATTAATTAACTCTTTTTTATATAGAATTCTATTTTCAGAATAGCTTTCAGCAACGGCAGAAGGCGCAACCATCAAGCTTTTATCATCTCCGGCATTGGCCAAAATCTGGGTTTGCTCTGTAGATAAATTTTGCTGAAGGGGCTGATTTTTAGCATCTGTTTCAGAATATACCGATACCCCTAATTTTAATTTTTCGGTTTCATAAGTACTTCCGCCATAAACTGTAAATCGAGAAAAATTGCGCTCGCTATATTGATAATCCACCGTGATTCGCATTTCGGAAGTGATAGGGTAGGTTGAATTGAAAATAATCTCGCCTGCATTATAATCAATAATGTAATCCTTATCCTCTCCTCTAACCAATGGCAAACCGTTGACGTAAACCGTTTCACTCCCCGAAACAATGAGCACAAACAACTCGTTATTTGGGCCACGTAATTTATAAGGGCCTTGATTACCCTCTTGAGCCGTAAACCTACTCGTGGTAAATTGTCCTCTAACTAAAGCGCCCGAAGCGAACATATTAGTTTTAGATTCCTCCTTATCCAAATTTACATTAACCGAAAGCCCTTGAACGCGTTTTGTGAAATTTGCAAAATAGGAGTTTGAGTTTTGTAAGTCAATGTCACCTGCTCTAATATTCCAATCGTCACTAAAAAGTTCAATAAACACTTGATCAAATTCATCCAATCGCTGTGAATATCCACTTTCCTGCAAAGGAATATTAGCATCTTGAATGGACGCTCTTAAAGACACTTTATCACTCAATTTTCCAGATATTTGTAAATCAAGCTCACTATTTAAAACAGAATTTTGATTATTACCAATAGTAACACCTCTTGAAATACTTCCCGAAGTGTTCAAACCATCAAAAGGTGTGAAAACAGTATTTTGCGTAGATTGGTTAAGCTTATAAAATCGCTGAATACTTGAGGTGTTTTCAACGATTATACTTTCATCTAATTGCTTGTATTCCTTGGTAATAAAATCTGGGTACCTTAAATAATCAACCACAATAGAATCGGTCATAACTGTTTGTTTTAACACTAGAATAGCTTTTGAAAAATCTATGTGATATGATGTACTGTCAAGCGGTGTATTGTTTTTGAACCTAACCGTAAACTTACTCGGGTTAATACTTACAGTATCAATTTTAATGGTATCTCTTACCGCTATTGTCTTGGTTCTATAATTAGAACTGAGCTCTTGTGCCATAGCACAACAACCCATCAAAAAACAAAGACAAGCAACAGCAATTTTCATTAAGTACTAAAACTGTTAAAAACAAAAATTATTTTATGGTTAAAACTGCGATAAAATAATAGTGTAAAAGTACAGTATTATTTATTTTAGCTGAAATTCTAATTATTAATCATGAAAATCATCTCCTACAACGTCAACGGTATTAGAGCTGCCATCAATAAAGGTTTTATGGATTGGCTTAAAAGCGCTAATCCAGACGTTATTTGTCTTCAAGAAATAAAAGCTATGAAAGAGCAATTGGATCTTTCAATTTTTGAAAATGCTGGATATAATTATCATTATTGGTTTAGTGCACAGAAAAAAGGCTACAGTGGCGTTGCAATTTTGAGTAAAATCAAGCCCAATCATGTTGAATATGGCACCGGTATTGAATCAATGGACTTTGAAGGCCGAAATATAAGAGCTGATTTCGACAACTTTTCGGTGATGAGTTTGTATTTACCTTCGGGAACCAATGACGCTCGTTTAGATCACAAATTAGAATACATGGCCATGTTTCAAGATTATATTGACAATTTAAAAAAGGAGATTCCAAATCTTATTATTTGTGGCGATTATAACATCTGTCATGAAGAAATAGATATTCATAATCCAAAAGGATTATCTAATGTATCTGGATTCTTACCTGTCGAACGCGAATGGATTGGAAACTTTCTAAATAGTGGATTTATTGATTCGTTTAGACATTTCAACAAAGAACCAAATCATTATACCTGGTGGAGTTACAGAGCCAATGCTAGAGCTAACAATAAAGGCTGGAGATTGGATTATGCCTTGGCAAGTTCTCCTCTACAAGAAAAGCTAAAACGAAGCGTTATACTGTCGGATGCAGTACATAGTGACCACTGTCCGATATTACTAGAACTAGAATCTTAAAAAACAACTTTAAAAACTCTTAAACCTATGTTTAAAAAATTGTCGTTAATAGCATTAACACTGATACTAACATCGTCTTGTGTTTCTAAAAAGATCTACACCGATTTAGAAAACAAGTATGCTGATCTCAAAAAAGAGCATCGTCAGTTATCTGATGAAAATAGTGATCTTACTGCAGCTTTAAATAAAGCACAAAATGATTTGGCCAAACTCCAAAAATCTTTTGATGAAACAGTTGCGCAGCGCGATCGCTTACAAAGTGATTACGAAGCCACCAAATCAAATTTAGACAACTTAAAAGCGTCTTATGATGCGTTGGAGAAAAACAGCTCTGCAGCAATTGCTGAAAATTCTAAAAAGAATAGAGAATTATTAGCACAATTAGAAGCTAAAGAACAGGCTTTAGCGGCTGAAAATGCCCGATTAGAAAACTTAAAACGTGAACTAGAAAGTCGATCACAACGTGTTGCCGAACTTGAAAACGTCATTGCTTCAAAAGATGCCGCGATGAGTAGATTAAAAGATGCCATTTCTAAAGCACTTACCAACTTTGAAGGCAAAGGATTAACCGTTGAGCAACGTGACGGCAAAGTGTATGTTTCAATGGAAAATAAATTGTTATTTGAGTCTGGAAGTTGGGCCGTTGGTTCCAATGGAAAGGAAGCCGTAAGACAATTAGGAACCGTTTTAGCTGACAATCCTGAAATAGCCATATTAATTGAAGGGCATACTGATAATGTACCATACGCAGGGAACGGGCAATTAAGCGGGAATTGGGATCTATCTACCAAACGCGCAACTGCGATTGTCAATATTTTAAGAGAGAATGCATCTATTAATCCTGAAAATTTAACTGCAGCTGGTCGTGGCGAATATGCGCCAATTGCCACCAATACTACGGCAGAAGGAAGAGCTAAAAACAGACGAATTGAGGTGATTTTAACACCTAAATTGGATGAAATTTCTAAATTATTAAATGAGATTTAATCCCTTCTTAAGTCTTTAAATAACTTTTATTACAATTTTTTAAAACCTTTCAGTCTTTAAACCCTGAAAGGTTTTTTTATCTTTGCCCCTTGCTAAATCTACAAGAGACCATACAATGAAATACACTACGCTTCCACACAGTAATATTAAAGTAAGTAAAATTTGTTTGGGTACTATGACCTGGGGCAATCAAAACACTCAAAATGAAGGTTTTGATCAAATGGATTATGCACTAGACCAAGGTGTTAACTTTTTTGATACTGCAGAGTTATACCCAGTACCCGCAGAACAAAAAACTTATGCAGAAACCGAACGTATTATTGGCAACTGGTTTCAAAAAACTGGAAATCGAGATAAAATTGTATTAGCATCCAAGATTGCCGGAACAGGATCTTATACTGCACATATAAGAACCAACGGATTTAGCCCAGAAGCTATTAAAGATGCCGTTGAGCAAAGCTTAAAACGTCTTAAAACCGATTATATAGACTTGTATCAGCTGCATTGGCCTGAACGCAAAACTAATACCTTTGGAGCCCGAGACTACAAGCATAATCCAAATGATGATTGGGAAGATAATTTTAAAGAAATTCTTCACACTTTTGATGGTATAATTCGTGAAGGAAAAATTAGAAAAGTAGGCATCTCCAACGAAAAAGCTTGGGGAACCATGCGTTATTTAGAGGAATCAAAACGTCATAGTTTACCTAGAATGATTACCATTCAAAATGCTTATTCGCTCCTTAACCGCGTTTATGAAGGTGATATGGCAGAAATTTCTATGCGAGAGCAAATTGGTTTATTAGCCTATTCTCCAATGGCGTTTGGAGTATTATCTGGTAAGTACATTAAAGGAAAAGCTGAAGAAAGGGCGCGTTTAAATTTATTCCCAAGATTTTCAAGATATAGTAGCGCTCAATGCACCGAAGCCACTAAACGCTATTTAAAAATTGCTGAAGACCATAATATGACTTTAGCTCAAATGTCATTAGCTTTTGTTACCCAGGAACCTTTTGTGACTAGTAATATTATTGGTGCAACGCGATTAGATCAACTTAAAGAGAATATAGACAGTATTCACCTCACATTAAGCGACGAGGTTTTAAAAGCAATTGATTTAGTGCATGCCGAGATACCTAATCCTGCGACGTAAATTCAATTTATTATAAAAAAACAAAAACCCCTTTCTACTTATGTAAAAAGGGGTTTTGATATTATTTGATTTCCTTACCATTTTTGTCAAAAAAATGATATTCAAGATAAGTGTAAGCATCTCTGGGCATTACTTTTACCCATTTTTTATGTTCTAAAAACCATTTAGAACGCACAGACGGAAAGCCTTTGGTTAAAAAGGCTGCTATAAATGGGTGTGTGTTTAAAATCACCTTTTTATAGTCTTTTTTGAAAAGTCGCTCTAGGTCTTGAGTGATCTTTTGAATCACTTTAATTGGTGCTTCAATTTCACTTCCTTCAACACCGTTAGGATTCTCTTCTTTAGTTTCAATATTCCTTTCCGGGCGAACACGTTGTCTAGTAATTTGTACTAGTCCAAACTTGCTCGGAGGTAATATTTTATGCTTTGCTTTATCATCTTGCATTTCGTCACGAAGATGATTGTACAGTTTTTTACGGTTATCAGCTTTGTTCATATCAATAAAATCGATCACGATAATGCCACCCATATCACGCAAGCGCAATTGTCGAGCAATCTCTGATGCAGAAATCATATTGACTTCTAGAGCTGTATCCTCTTGGTTCTTCTCTTTGTTAGATCGGTTACCACTGTTAACGTCTACAACATGGAGGGCCTCGGTATGTTCTATAACCAAATAAGCACCTTTTGCCATGGAGACTGTACGTCCGAAAGATGTTTTTATTTGACGCTCAATCCCGTATTTTTCAAATATAGGAACGCCATTTTTATACAGCTTTACAATGGACTCTTTGTTAGGTGCAATCTCATGCACGTAATCTTTAATTTGTACATACAAGGCTTCATCATCTACAATAATACTGGAAAATGAATCATTAAAAATATCTCTTAAAATTGAAGAGGCTTTATTCATTTCGCCAAGCACCTTACTAGGGTGATGTGCTTTGTACAATTTTTTACACATGGCCGTCCAACGCGCCAACAAATTTTGTAAATCTTTGTCGAGTTCGGCAACTTTTTTGCCTTCGGCTACGGTACGAACTATTACTCCA
Source organism: Geojedonia litorea (assembly GCF_042654525.1). Taxonomy (NCBI): domain Bacteria; kingdom Pseudomonadati; phylum Bacteroidota; class Flavobacteriia; order Flavobacteriales; family Flavobacteriaceae; genus Geojedonia; species Geojedonia litorea. The sequence continues at coordinate 994,179 of NZ_JBHSGP010000014.1, read as the reverse complement.
AATCCTTTAGGTGTAATGCTTTTCACCAATCGTTTTAAACGATCTTTTTCTTCTTTCGATTCAATTTTTTGAGAAATTGAAATACGATCTGAAAATGGTACTAAAACAATATACCTTCCGGCAATAGACAACTCGCTACTAATACGAGGGCCTTTTGTTGAAATTGGTTCTTTCACAATTTGAACTAGTGTCGATTGATTGGCTTTTAATGCATTTGATATGCTGCCATTTTTATCGATGTCTTTTTCAAACTGAAAATTTTTAAGTAAAAAATCTGTGTGTTTCCCTGTGCTTACACGTTTTACGAATTTTAAAAGTGAAGGTAATTGTGGCCCTAAATCATGATAATGCAAAAATGCATCTTTCTCATAACCTACATTAACAAATGCAGCATTTAGTCCCGGAACCGCTTTACGTATTTTGGCTATAAACACATCGCCAACCGCAAAGTTGTTATCGTCTTCATCTTTATGCAATTCAATAAGTTTTCCATCTTTTAATAAGGCAAAATCAACAACATCAGAACTCGATCGAATAATCAATTCTTTATCCATATTGTAAATTTATATCCACCACGCCAATGCGCGATAGATGGATTATACTTTATTTTTTGACACAGGATGTTAAATCCGTTAAATTCATCTTTTTACGAAGGTAAACGCAAAATTTAATGAATTAGATATCAAAGAACGTTACTTTAAAAATTGAAAAAGTAGTTAAAAAACTACTTTTTCAATTTATTTTTTTTTGTGACGATTAGCGCGTCTTCGTTTTTTACGCTTATGCGTCGCTACCTTGTGTCTTTTTCTTTTTTTACCACTTGGCATAAAATAAACTTTTTAATTAATTATTTGTTTTTTAACGTTTTAGTTAGTTAACGTCAACATTTGTTTTTACTCCTTCAACAAATACTTTAGCAGGTTTAAATGCAGGTATGTTGTGAGCAGGAATTTTGATAGTTGTATTTTTAGAAATGTTTCTTCCAGTTTTTTCAGCTCTTGTTTTTACGATAAAGCTTCCAAAGCCTCTTAAATATACATTATCTCCACTCTCTAAAGAAGTTTTTACCTCTTCCATAAAAGTTTCAACTGTTGCTTGAACATCTCCTTTTTCAATTCCTAGTTTATCAGAAATTTTTGCTACTAAATCTGCTTTTGTCATTGTAATAATTTTAGGGTTATCTATTAATTATAAGGGATGCAAATATAGGAATTTTAATTTCAATATTTCAAACCTAATTAATTAAAATTTAACGGGATAAAGATTTATTTTTGTGACGAATTAAAATAAATAATGAATTTCAGCAAAACTTTAACTAATTGGTATTCAATATATAAGCGAGATCTCCCATGGCGGAACACCAAAAACCCATATAATGTCTGGCTGTCAGAAATTATTCTTCAACAAACACAAATAAACCAAGGGCTCCCCTATTACCTCGCATTTATCGATGAATATCCAACTGTTTTTGATCTGGCAAATGCAAATGAAACCGAAGTTTTAAAGCTTTGGCAAGGTCTAGGATATTACTCAAGGGCCAGAAATTTACATACCACAGCAAACTTTATTGTTAATGAATTTGATGGGAAGTTTCCAAAAACTTATAAAGAGCTGTTGCAACTAAAAGGTGTAGGTGATTACACTGCAAGTGCTATAGCTTCTATTTGTTATGATGAACCAACCGCAGTAGTTGATGGAAATGTTTATAGAGTGTTAGCCCGGTTTTTTGGAATAGATACACCTATAAATTCAACACGTGGCATAAAGGAATTTAAAGCATTGGCTACTTCGCTTATTGACAAAAAAAATCCTGGAGATTACAATCAAGCTATTATGGAGTTTGGTGCTAGACAATGCAAACCGAAAAATCCGGATTGCACAGTTTGTCCTTTAAAGGGTAGCTGTTATGCACTTCATCACAGTAAAATAGAAACTTTACCATTAAAACTTAAAAAGACAAAAGTCAGCACCAAATATTTTAACTTTTTAGTTTTTATATCGGCCGATAAGAGAACCCTGTTTCAAAAACGTACAGGAAATGGCATCTGGAAGAATCTTTATCAATTCCCATTGGTGGAAACTAAAAGTGAATTAACTCCTGAACAGTTTAAAAATAGTCCAAAGGTTGCATCTATTTTAAAAGGAATCGCGTTTGAATTTAGTTTGTACAATACTACAGATATTGTACATAAATTATCACACCAACATCTGCATACTAAATTTTGGATTGTAGAAGTCAATTCACTTCCCGAAAAGGGAATTTTATATCGTGATTTACAAAATTATCCTACTCCAGTTTTGATCAATAATTTTATTGACGAATTCAAGTTTCCTATTTAAAGACTCGTATTTTTTTATTACTTTTAAAAATGTCAATGCAAAAGGTTAATTTTGCATTTAAATTTTAAACTAATTATGTCAGGAACTTTAAATAAAGTGATGCTTATAGGGCATTTAGGAGATGAAGTAAAAATGCACTATTTTGAAGGTGGCGGATGTATTGGACGTTTTCCATTAGCCACTAATGAAACTTACACCAACAAGCAAACTAATGAGCGTGTTACTAATACAGAATGGCACAATATAGTTGTGAGAAATAAGGCCGCCGAAATTTGTGAAAAATATTTAACAAAAGGAGATCGTGTGTACATTGAAGGTCGAATCAAAACCCGCAAATGGCAAGATGAAAGCGGACAAGATCGCTATTCTACTGAAATACAATGTACCGATTTCACCTTTTTAACTACCAAGAGTGAATCACAAGGCAACGATTTCAACACTCAACAATCTGCAAAAAACCAAGCTTCAACGCCACAAGTGGCAAATGAAACGGTTGAAGATGATGATGATTTACCATTTTAAGTCTAACCAAACCTTATAATCTTGGACCCTGAACCCGCGAGTTTAATTTTATTTTTTATATCAGCAAACGCTGCTTTAGTTTCAGGAATAATCTTACTGCTTTTACTTCTTATGTGCTCTGCATTAATTTCAGGGGCTGAAGTGGCATTTTTCTCATTAACCAGAAGTGATATTGATACTGGCTTAGAGGAAAACCCAAAAGCATTTCAAATTATTTCAAAGCTTTTAGAACGACCAAAAAAACTTCTCGCTACAATTTTAGTAGCAAACAATTTTATCAATATAGGTATCGTAATCCTATTCGCCTATTTAGGTGAGTTCATGTTTTACAACATTACTGTACTTTGGTTACGATTTATTGTAGAGGTTGTACTTATCACTTTTCTTATCCTCTTAATGGGTGAAATCATTCCTAAAATCTATGCAAGTAGAAACCGAGTAAAGTTTTCAGCTTTTATGGCAATCCCATTGCGAGTTATTGATGTTTTGTTTTCACCTTTGAGCCTACCCATGCGCCAATTTACTTTATATATTCATAATAAACTTGGCAGACAAAAATCGAATATTAGTGTTGATCAATTATCCCAAGCGTTAGAATTAACTTCAGAAAGTGACACCACCAAAGAAGAACACAAAATATTAAAAGGGATTGTTTCATTTGGCAACACAGACACCAAACAGGTTATGCGCCCACGTATTGATATCTTTGCTTTAAGTACTGATCAAAAGTACAGTGAAATCATTCCTGAGATTATAGAAAACGGTTATTCAAGAATCCCTGTTTATAAAGATAATATCGATACTGTTATAGGTGTACTATATGTAAAAGACCTATTACCTTATATTGATCGAAAGCAATTTGACTGGACTACTTTATTAAGAGTGCCCTTTTTTGTTCCAGAAAACAAGAAACTAGACGATTTAATGGTTGAGTTTCAAGATAAAAAAGTGCATTTAGCCGTTGTGGTTGACGAGTATGGAGGCACTTCGGGCATAGTGTCATTGGAAGACGTTATAGAAGAAATTGTTGGTGATATTAGTGATGAATTTGACGATGACGACTTAATTTACACTAAAATTGATGAGAACAATTATGTGTTTGAAGGTAAAATTCCATTAAAAGACTTTTACAAAATTATAAATGTAGAAGATGATTCTGTTTTTGAAGATGCTAAAGGCGAAGCTGAAACTATAGCTGGATTTATTTTGGAAGTTTCTGGAGTTTTTCCAAGAAGAAATAGTAAAATAAATTTCAAAAATTACGTTTTTACCATAGAAGCTTTTGACAAAAAAAGGATTAAGCAGGTGAAATTCACAATCTTAAAATAAAACACTTCCATTTTCATGAATGGAAAATGCTTATGAAAAAACTAACTTTATCTGTATTAACGTTTATTTGCATAGCATGTGGTGATGAATCTGTACCTAAACCCAATGCCTTACTTCGTTTAGATTATCCAAGTCCAGAATATAAAACGACTAACACCCCCTTACCGTTTTCTTTTGATAAAAATGTAATTGCTGACCCCATCACAAGTATAAAAATGACTAAAGACTCCTCTAGTTATGGACTTGATGTGAATTATCCCTCACTTAAAGGAACCATCTATCTAACTTATAAAAAGGTTGATGGCAATTTGTTGTCGTTAATTAAAGATGCTCAAAATCTTACTCAAAAACACACTATAAAGGCAGATGAGATAGCCGAGCAAAAATTTATTAATAACGAACACAAAGTGTTTGGGATGTTTTACGAAGTTGGTGGCAATGCTGCCTCTCAATCTCAATTTTATGTTACTGATAGTATAAATCATTTTTTAAATGGGTCCTTGTACTTTTATGCAAAGCCAAATTATGATTCACTATACCCAGCGGCGGTATATTTAAAAAATGATATAAAGCATATTATGGAAACTATAGAGTGGAAAGAGAATTGATTTTATTGAAATGCTCTTAATAAAAAAAGCCTCTTCAAATGAAGAGGCTTTTTTATCCTTGTGATTAGTATTAGATTCCTTTAGTTAGTTAAAAGTATATCTTAAACCAACTTGCATTTGCCATCTAGAACTTTGAATCCCACTATCATCATATTGTGTAGGTCCATTCTCTATTGCGCTTTCTCTTAAACTGAATACAGGATTTGGACCTGCTGTTTCTGTTTGTAAGATTTGCGTATTTCCAAAAGCAAATGTTTGTCTTCCCCAATCTTTATTTAAAAAATTAGTGAAGTTAAAAATATCTACAGAAAGCTGTAAAGTATTGGTCTTTTTAATAGCATTAAACGAGATATCTTGTAAGAATTTTAAATCTACGATATGACTCCAAGGCCCTCTAGAACCATTTCTCTCTGCATACTTACCTCTTCTTGTTTTTAAATAATCATCATTATTGATATAATCATTTAGTATAGCCCATTCATCTGCTGTACCCGCAGCAGAGCCTGTTCTATCTCTTAAAGTAATCTCTCCAGCACTCGCTGGAACATATATTAAAGCATTATCTCTAGAATCATCATTTAATAAATCTCTGCCATCTCTGTAAGTATAAGAATATGGTTGTCCTTGTGATCCGTTATAAAATAACCCAATGGTGCTTTTAATATTATCGTTCCATTTTATTTCATAGGACATATTACTCGATATTCTATGTCCTTGAGAAAAATCAGACCTTGACACTGGCAAATTAGAGTTCTTACCATTTACAGTCTGTTGATTTCTCCATTGAGAACTATTTTGAGAAGATGTACCGTCAAATATGGCATTTGACTCTCCATAAGAATAGGATACCTGGCCAGCAAAACCATTTTCATAAGGCTTTCTAATTGTTAAGGCACCATTCCAAGAATTTCCACCACCAGTGTTAGTAGCTAAATAAATTCCTTGATAGGCACGATCAATACGATCTCCTCTATTATAGAACGGTCTATTATCTGCGCCATTTAAAAAACCAACAGGGCCTTTAAGGTTTAGATTCTGATAATAAATGTCGGTAATGTTATCGTTCCAAATTACATCGGCACTAACTATTAAGCCCCATAATGGTAATTTTTGATCAACAGCAACGTTCACTTTGAATCGTTGTGGCAACTTAAAGTTGGAAGCAAACAGATCAACTTGTCCTCCTGTTCCGCCAGATCCTGGGGTAACGTCCTCAAACTGATTGTTAACATCAGCCTCAAAAGGTGTTCCTCCAAATCCAAGAGTAAATCCACCTGTTACACCATTATTATTATAAATAGCTCCTGGCCACACCAAAGGCAACCTAGAAGTAAAAATTCCAAGACCACCTCTAACTTGTGTAGTTTTATCGCCATTAACATCCCAATTGAAACCTATTCTTGGAGAAACATGTACGGATGGACTAACACCTCTACCAACACGTGCTCCCTGAAGGTCTTTTCCTGCTGCTTCCAATAACGGAATGGTTCTGTTATTAAAATCATCATTAACAGGGCCATCAGACCAATAAGGAATATCAAAACGAATTCCTGCGGTTAATTTAAAATTGTCTGTCATATTTACTTCATCTTGAGCATAGAACCCAACCTGAAGCACATCAAACTCTGAAGCACCTGCAGATTCGTCACCAACAGTACCATTTCCTACTAAAGAATATCCATGTTGATAAAAACTAGAAGTTTGGCCTGCCAAAAATCGATTCACTCCAGTTGTACCTCCACTATTGTTAAACTCATAAAAACCATAGTTAAAAGCGAAAAATAAGTTTTTAATTTTCGAATACTCATTGTGAGTCCCTAATGTTATTGTATGTCTTCCTTTATAAATTTCAAAATTATTGGTAAAGGTGAAAACATCCTGATCTAATAAGTTAGCTGTAGAAAAAGGTTCAGATCCAAAAACAATCTGTCCGTCCCCATCCTGTAATTCAACAGTTGGAAACGGATCTCCACTAGGGTCTCTGTCATCTCTTACTATTTTATAACTTACGATCATACTATTTGCAAACTTATTACCATAAGATGAGTTCCATTGCAAAGTTGTCGCATTAGTTTTATTCGCAAAGTACTCTGATCCATTTAGAAATTCAATAGACCTCGAATTAGACGTTCTTGCTTCAAGGTTTTTAATATCTTGTAATCTATGTGTCAATGACAAACTGTGATTTTGATTAATATTCCAATCCAATTTAGCGGTAACAAGATTGTTTTCTAAAGTAGATGCATTATTATCATAAACACCTGGGTCATACCCGTAATTGGAAATCAAAAACTGTCTCAATGCTTCAATATCAGATGCTGATGAATCACCTCCATAATTACTTAAATTAAAAGGCTGTGGTGTTTCATTGTCCTGTTTTTCATAGTTGACAAATAAAAACAATTTGTCTTTTACAATTGGCAATCCAACTCTGGCGCCATAGGTAAGGGCCGTAAAGTCATTTAATTTTTCTCTTGAATCACCATCATTTATTAAAGCGGTAGGTGTTTTGCCTGCTAAACTCTCATTTCTGAAATAGCTATATACCGATCCTTCAACATTGTTAGATCCAGAACGCGTAATTGCGTTAATTGCTCCACCAGTAAATCCAGAAATCTTAACATCAAAAGGTGCTAACTGAATTTGAATTTGTTCTAAAGCATCAATTGAAAACGGGTTGGCACCTGTTTGTCCTCCATCAGTCCCTGAACCAGCAAGACCAAAAACATCATTACTTACCGCTCCATCCACATTTATACTGTTGAACCTATTGTTTTGACCTCCCAAAGAAACTGAAAAACCATCATTACCTTCTGACAATTGCGCTTGTGGTGTTGCTCTTAAAAAATCTGCAATCGACCTTGACGCTGAAGGAATTGTTGTTAAATCCCTTTCACTTACGGTTGTCTCTGCACCGGTTCTATTAGAATCAAACACGTTATTTCGTGTTGCAGTAATAACAACTTCATCTAAAGCACTCGCAGATTCTACAAGTTGCTTGTTAATTGAAGTTGTTTGTCCTAAAGTTAAGCTAAAGCCTTCATCGGTATATTCCTTATAGCCTACAAAACTTATCGTAATTTTATATGGACCTCCTGGTCTCATATTAGAAATTCTGTAAAATCCATCAAAATCACTAGCTGCCCCATAGGTGGTATTGGTTGGCAAATGAACCACAACAATGTTAGCTCCAGGCAAAGGTTGTCCTTCAGAATCTGTGATTTTACCATTTATAGCAGAAGTAGTTGTACCCTGCCCAAATGCTAAACCTATAGCAAAAAATGCTATTGTAAAAAGTAAAAATTGAGTAATTTTCTTCATATTTATTGATTAAGAATTAGTTTAAAGTTTTGGCAAAAATAAGCATTATAAACCATTTTACATTATGCTAATGTTAACAATTTTAACAGTATAATTTAGGCATTTAAGCCTTTTTAGACATTGTTAAGACCTTGTTGTTTTAAAAAACTTTTTAACAATATTTATGTTAAATTTTTGTAGTGTTTTAATAGGTTTGAGGTAGATGTATCATGATTATTAACAACAGAACTGTCATTAATTTCAGATAAAATTGTGTTTGCGAGCTGTTTTCCAAGCTCCACACCAAACTGATCATAGCTAAAAATATTCCAAATCACACCTTGAACAAATATTTTATGTTCATAAAGGGCAATCAATTTACCTAAACTTTCGGGTGTTAATTTATCAATTAATATGGTAGTGGTAGGTTTGTTCCCTTCAAATACTTTAAATGGCACGAGATGTTTGGAAGACCCTTCATCTATTACGTCGTTTTTTGATTTCCCTGTCATCAATGCTTCAGTCTGCGCCAAAAAGTTTGACATTAGCTTATCTTGATGATCCTTATTACCATGTAAAGATTTTGCAAATCCAATAAATTCTGCAGGAATTAATTTGGTGCCTTGATGTATTAATTGAAAAAAAGCATGTTGAGAGTTTGTTCCTGGTTCTCCCCAAATAATGGTGCCTGTTTGGTAATTTATTGGGATTCCACTGCGATCAACACTCTTACCATTACTTTCCATGATACCTTGTTGTAAATAGGTAGCAAACTGGTTGAGATATTGTGAATAAGCTATTACCGCTTCACTTTCAGCATTGAAAAAATTGTTATACCAAACACTCAACAAAGCCGTAATTACAGGTAAATTTTTATCGAATGCTTGAGTTTTAAAGTGCTCATCCATTTTATTTGCGCCCGAAAGAAGCCCATCAAAATGATCGTAACCAACAGCTAAACTTATGGTCAAACCAACGGCACTCCAAAGCGAAAAGCGTCCACCAACCCAATTCCACATCGGGAAAATGTTGCTTTCGTCAATTCCAAACTCTTTTACTTTTTCTATATTAGTAGAAACAGCTACAAAATGCTTGGCAACATCACTTTGCTTCCCTGATTTCAAAAACCATTGTCTAATTGTATTCGCATTTGAAAGTGTTTCTTGTGTAGTAAAGGTTTTTGAGACTACAACAAACAGGGTTGTTTCAGGGTTTAAATTCTTGATCACTTCATTGACATGGTCACCATCGACATTACTCACAAAATGAGTTTTTAGATGATTTTTATAAAAGGAAAGTGCTTCAACAACCATTGCAGGACCAAGATCTGATCCGCCAATTCCAATATTTACAACATCAGTAAACGGTTTGCCTGTAAATCCTTTTAATTGTCCATTTACTACTTGGTTAGTAAATGCTTTTATTTTGTTCTTAACCTGATAAATTTCTGGAATTACATTTACACCATCAACCATAATTTTTGCCGATTCTGGAGCTCTCAAAGCCGTGTGTAGCACGGCACGTCCTTCGGTTTCATTAATGACATCTCCATTATAGTATTTGGAGATAGCGTCTTTTAAATCGACTTCATTAGCTAATTGCAGCAATAAATCTAAAGTTTCTTTAGTAATTCTATGCTTTGAAAAATCTACATAAAAATCTTCCCATTTAAGTGTTAAGTCATTAGCCCTATTAGGGTTTTGGTTAAAATATTCAGTAATATGAATATCTTTTATGGCTTCAAAATGATGTTGTAGTAATTGCCAAGATTTTGTTTTAGTTGGATTGGTTGATTTTAATGCCATTATTTTACTGCTGATATTAAGTCTGCTTTAGATGCTATTTCAATAGTTTGATCCTCAAATAAGATGTTGTCAAGTTGAAGCTTGATAGGAGCTATATAATTTAAGTATTTCCCTTTTAATGCATCTGAAATGGGCTCTGCTTCAGGTAACTTTTCCCTAAACGGATCAACTTGAGCTCCATTTTTCCAAAATCTATAACACACATGTGGACCACCTGTATTACCGGTCATCCCCACTAAACCTATAATATCGCCTTGCTTCACAAAATCACCAACTTTAACTTTTCGCTTGCTCATATGCAAATATTGGGTAGAGTATGTGGCATTATGCCTAATTTTAACATAATTACCATTTCCTCCCTTATATGCAGACTCAATTACTGTTCCGTTAGCCGTTGCCATAATAGGGGTATTAACGGGAGCGGCAAAATCTGTCCCTTTATGGGGTCTCACTTTATAACCATAATAAGCTATTCGTCTATTTAAATTATATCTTGATGATATTCGGCTAAATTGTACCGGCATTTTCAAAAATGCTCGGCGTAAATTTTTAGCTTCTTCATTAAAATAGTCTCTTATATGTTTAATTGAGTCTGTTTCAAATTGAAAAGCGTAGAAGGGTTCATTTTTATGTTCAAAATATGCCGCTTTAATATTATGAACACCTGTGTAAATGGTGTCATCGATGTACTTATCTGTATAAATCACCTTAAAGCGATCGCCCTTTTGAAGCCTTCTAAAATCTATGGTCCATGCATAAATTTCGTCGGCCATTTTATAGGCCAACCTTGGACTTAAGCCAAGTTGCTCTAAGGTTTCTGAAATATTACTATCAATAACACCTGTAGCCGACTTTTCTACATAGGTAATTGGCTTTTTACTGGTGTAAGCATGTATTGAGTCTTGAAAATTGAGTACCACGTACTCTTCCATGCTTGGTTGATAAATGAAACATTTTGGCGTTTGTAAAGAGTCTTTAGCACACAATAAGGTATATGGTTTCCCTACTTGCAGATTTCGAATATTGAAGCTTTCTTTAGCTTTTTCGGCAATATGAAAAATTTTGGGATACCCAACATTATTACGTTCCATAATTACGCCAAAACTATCCCCTTTTCTAATGGTATCACGCTTTACGATGTAATCATTGAGCTTAAAACCAAATTCATAAACATCTTTAGGTTCAACGTAGGTTTGTAATGGTTCTAAATCGTCTCTTTCTGTTTTTTCTTTACATGATGAAAGACTAATACATACAAATAGTGCTATTAATAATTTTTTTGATTGCATTAATTTATAACTTATTTCAATTTTAAATATTTTCTCCCCAATTGTTCAATTCTTCTTCTGACCAAAGCTCTGGGAAAAATATGCGTCTCTGGTATTTTGGATGCATATATTTTTTCCAATCACTTCCTCCTGTTGCTTCGCCATCTCCCATTCCGCTTTCAATATAATGTTTGGCTGTGTTATAATGCGCCATTACCCAAGTCACGTTAACTGTATAGTCATAATGCCTCATAGCCTTAACTAAATCAGGGTCTTTTTGATCATTTACTGGCAACTCCTTAAAACGAGTCCATAAGTTTTTAGTATTGTACGTTTCCATAAAACGTATAAATTCATCCTTATACCGATTTTCAAAATTAATCAAAAGTGTTGATTTTTTGCCCGTTTTGTAATCTTTTCCTGCCGCTTGCCAATATAAATGCTCAAATGCGTGCTCAAATGGTGTATTTCTATCAATATTATGCCTAAATCTGTAATCTATTAGATTAATTAATTCTGTAGAAGCAAATTCAATGAGTCGATATTGTGCACTTTGAAATCCGCTTGCCGGGGTCAAGGTGTACCTAAACTTCATATATTGTTCAGACTCCATACCTTCTCTCATGATATTGAAAGAGGTCGTTAACATGTCGAAATACCTGCTGATACGCATGATTTTAGACTCAAAAAATTCAACATTCAATATTGTCTTTTCTGCAACCTGCCTAATTTCCCAGAGAATCATTTTAAATATAAGCTCATTGATTTGATGATAAGCAATAAACACCATTTCATCAGGCAAAGTAGTACGTTGTATCTGTAAGTTCAGTAACGCATCTGTTTGAATATAATCCCAATAAGTAATTGGTTTACTGTAAAGCAAACCTAGAAGATGATCATCTGTGTCTTGGTCTATTGCAGCATACTTTTCTTGAAGGGCTTTAATTATAGGGTCAAAATCTTGTGGGTTGGTCATAATATATTAGTCAAATATAATTGGAAATGGATGTTTTAATCCTTTAAAAGCTTCTAAATCAGCTCTTAAAGAGCCAACAGCCAAGTCAGCCTTAATTTTTAAAGGGATCTTATTCTCATCGGCGCTTACCCAAAGTGTCAAACTCTCTTGCTCTTTAAATACGCGGCCAGCCATTACGTAAGGTCGAAACATCAACGCATTTACTTTTCCAAACTCTGTTTTTATAGTTTCACGTCCCAAAAATTTAAGACGGAATTTGAAATTTTCTTCGTCAAAAAACATGTTTAAAGAAACTACATCGCCTTCTTTAATTGAACGTGTATCATAATTATTTCGTAAATAATAAAATGCCGACACCATATCTTGAACATCTTTTTCGGTGGCATATATCCCATGAGTATTATGTTTTTTATTATTGACATAGGCCTTTTTATCATTATGGTCAAATTCAATCTCTATATCTTTGGTATGACCACCTTCATCAATTTGCCTTATAGATTTGTATGGCAACCCCGTATACTTATCAAAGTAACTTTCGTACCTGTCTTTCACCTTAAAGAACCATTTTATGGCACCTGTTGTCCAACCTTTACCAACAACATGGTAAACCGGTTTTCCTTTATATAATGTTTCCTTTACTTCTAAAGTTGCATTTCCTGCTTTTAGAAAACCACTATAACTCATTTCAAACTTAAACCATTCACCGTCTTTAAAGGCTTGATTTTGTTGGGCCAAAGTTAAATTTGTTATCAAGAAAAATGCCAATAGCAGCATTAGCGCTTTTAAGTGTAGGTTATTCTTGAATTTAAAGAATACACTAAACATCTTATGGGGCATTAGATTCAATATTAGATATTTTAATCGACGTTTCATGTTTAATATAATTGCAAATGTAACTTTTTAAATGACATTTTATTGTTCAATTACTTGAATTACAATTACTGTTCCAAAAGTATAAAATTTATAACAACCCGTATTTGATAAGATGTTATAGTTATGTTAGAATTTAAGAACAAAAAGACCTGTTAAGTTCTAGAATCTAACAGGTCTTTTTGATCATAAAAACGGACTTTAAATTAAAGTGTGCCTCGCTTCTCTTGTTCTCTTTCTATGGATTCAAAAAGCGCTTTAAAGTTGCCTGCTCCAAATCCTTTTGCACCCATTCTTTGTATAATTTCAAAAAAGAGCGTTGGTCTATCCTCCACTGGTTTTGTGAATATTTGAAGGAGATAGCCTTCTTCATCAGCGTCAATCATAATACCTAGCCCTTTGAGGGTTTCGATATCTTCCCTCAATTGGTGACTATACTCTTCCAATCGTCCTGGGACTGCCCTATAGTATTCTTCAGGTGGCGTTGATAAGAATTCTACACCCCTCGATCTTAATTGAGATACCGTTGTTATAATATCGTCTGTAGCTACGGCAATATGCTGAACTCCTGGTCCTTCATAAAAATCTAGATATTCCTCAATTTGAGAACGTTTTTTACCTTCGGCAGGTTCGTTGATTGGAAATTTTATACGTCCATTACCATTACTCATCACTTTACTCATTAGCGCCGAGTATTCAGTATGAATTTGCTTATCGTCAAACGACAAAAAGTTAACAAACCCCATTACGTCTTCATACCATTTTACCCAAGTATTCATTTCGCCCCAACCTACATTTCCTACCATATGGTCAATAAATTTCAAACCTACTGGTTCTGGGTTGTAATCTGATTTCCACTCCACAAAACCTGGCATAAATTTACCATTGTAATTTTTACGCTCAACAAACATATGAACCGTTTCACCATAGGTGTAAATACCAGCTCTTACAATTTCACCATGCTCATCTTTTTCAACTTTGGGCTCCATATATGATTTCGCTCCTCGCTTGGTGGTTTCTTCATAAGCACTTCTAGCATCATCTACCCAAAGCGCTACAACTTTTACGCCATCTCCATGCTTAACGATGTGGTCATTGATAGGCGATTTACTATTTAATGGTGTAGTTAGTACTAACCGAATCTTGTCTTGTTTTAATACATAACTTACTTCTTCTTTGGAGCCAGTTTCTAGCCCTTTATAAGCGAAGGATTGAAATCCAAAAGCGGTTTTATAGAAATGTGCCGCCTGTTTGGCGTTTCCTACATAAAATTCAACATAATCTGTTCCTAAAAGTGGCAGAAAGTCTTCTGCACCTTCAAATATTTTTTCTAAACCGTAGTTTACTGATGTTATTTCTTTACTCATTGTTTTAAAAGCATATAGAAGTTAGAATAGAGAGAAAAGACCAATTAATTATTTAAGAATTCAACGTCCTTTTTGAAACTCTGCTATTTTTATCTTCAGGTTTATTTAATTTTTCTTTGTTTTAAATCTACACTATTACTCCAACCAAGATGTGTGATAATCTTCGTCAGCTATTTTCATGGCATCTTCAGTTACCATTAAAGGTTTAAATGTATCGACCATAACCGCTAACTCATCGGTTTTGGTTTTCCCAATACTACGTTCAGTTGCTCCAGGATGTGGCCCATGAGGAATCCCTGCTGGATGCAGTGAAATATGACCCGCTGCTACATCATTCCTACTCATAAAATCACCATCAACATAATATAAAACCTCATCGCTATCGATATTACTGTGATTATATGGCGCAGGTATAGATAAAGGGTGATAATCGTATAACCTAGGCACAAAACTACATACTACAAAAGCATCGGTTTCAAAAGTTTGGTGCACTGGTGGCGGTTGATGTATACGACCTGTAATGGGTTCAAAGTCATGAATAGAAAATGCGTAGGGGTAATTATAACCATCGTATCCAATTACATCAAAAGGATGTGAAGCATATACCATTTCAATGATTTCGTCTTGTTTTTTCACCTTGATTAAAAAATCACCAGACTCATTATAAGTTTCCAATTCTTGGGGCCTTCTAATATCACGCTCGCAATAAGGAGAGTGCTCCAACAATTGTCCAAACCAGTTGCGATAGCGCTTTGGCGTATAAATTGGGCGACGCGACTCTACTATAAACAACCTGTTATCTTGCGTATCAAAATCTATTTTGTAAATAATGCCTCTAGGCACCAACAAATAATCGCCATACTTAAAATCAAGGTTTCCAAGATGTGTACGCAATTTGCCAGAGCCTTTATGTACAAATATGAGTTCATCGGCATCTGTGTTTTTATAAAAATAATTTGCAGTTGACTGTTTTGGTGCTGCTAATTGAATTGCACAATCTGAATTTATTAAAACCGTTGACCTACTTTGCAAATAATCGTTTTCTGGCTTGACTTGAAAACCCTTAAACCTATATGATTGTATATTATTTGATTTTGCAATCTTGGGAGCAACACTATACTGTTTAATAATTTGTTTGACCTGTGTAGGTCGTTGCTCGTGATAGGAATTGGTTGACATCCCATCAAAACCAATTGTACCAAATAATTGTTCGGCATATAAAGTACCGTCTGGTTTTCTAAACTGTGTATGACGTTTAGGTGGTATTTTTCCTAATGTATGATAAAAAGGCATTTTCTGTAATTAAAAAGTTAGAATTTAAAAGTTTATTCAACTAAACTCATGTATCAAAATATATTGAAAATTTGATAACTATTTATAAAGATACAAATATGCCTGCTTATTCAGGATTTCTCTTGATAAGAAATTGGAGATGAAGAAGTAAGTCGTTCCAAATCGCTTTCATATGGTACAAATATCGTAAAAATTTTAGGACTTTTTAAAACCAAAACCCAATATTGAAAAACCAAATGCTCTTTTTAGTTTCTGGAGACCATGAATATTGAGCCTGAACAGGGCCTAAAAATGTTTCAATGGCATATCCCAATGCATAACCACTGTAATCTGGGGCTGTAATCCATTCGCCAGTTTCAAAAATATTATCCTCTACATTTGAGTAATTAGCAGCGGCTGTTATATGATGCTTTTTAAAAAGTTCATAGTCAAAACTTAAAGTCCCTTTTACAAAACTATTACCGGTAAGAGCAATGTAATCATAACCATAAAATGACGTAAAATTATTGATGAAATTATTCGCATACCCGCCCAATGCAAAATTGAGCGAATTTGTAGAATCATCGCCAACTTTAAAACCACCCTGCGACTGAATATTAACAGAAAATTTGTCTGAAAAACTAAAAGCGTAACCAATATCGGCTTTTGCAATTGAGAATTGGGAAAAGCCTTTATTAAAGCTCGAGGCGTGAAGATATAGATGGAAATCCCCATTAAAATAAAAACCTCGTTTAGGAAATGCTTTACTACTGTAAGTGTCTAGTTTTAAAGTACCGAACAGACTAATATAATCTGTGTTTTCAAAAACTATTTCATCTCTTTGGTCAGAGTTTATAATGGTTTCAGAAGTTATATTTAATCGTTTATGTTCAACCCCTAAACTTAAGGCAAAGTCCTTTCTAAAAAGGGTTTGCAAATAAAACTGGTTGGTTTGATCTTGCAATTCCACATCAATTTTATTTAAGGCTGGTAATGCAGGGTCATCCTCATCTAAAAGCAGGCTTGCAGTGACATTTTTATGAAATTGATTAAATCTAGATCTTACACCTATACTCCAATAAAATCCCTTATCAATAAAATAATCAAAATTATAGCGCACATTGTCTCCTAGAATTATATCTAAAGATGCTAGGTCATTATCAAAAAACAAACGTTTCTTTGTAAAATTCACAAGGGCTGCGCTCTTATAGAGTTCATCGTAATGCAAGCCAAGTTTTAAAAATGTTGTGATTTCATTTTCAGCAACATAGGCAATTAAATCATACCCCACACTATCATTAGATTTTTTAAACTCATATTGAAATGAGTCAAAATTATTGGTCGCAATTAAATTATTTACGCCTTTACTAAACTCGTCATAACTCACTTTAGCAGCATTTTTTAATTTTAGTTTACCTAATATGTATGCTTTTGTGTAGTGTTTATTCCCATTAAGAACAATTTTATTGATGATAATACTATCTTGAGGCTCAATTTTAACTTTATTATTAAAGTTTCTTGGTTTTGGTAATGATAAGGTCTTTAATTGCTCTACTTTTCTCAATGCCGCAATTTCCCCGCTTTCAACAATTTTTCGACCTTCGCTAAACGATATTACAGAAAACTCCTTAATATTCGGCTTAATATAAATATCTGTTTGCTTAGCCTTTTTACGCATATCGTTAATTGTACGATAATTGTTAATTTGAAGTAAAATATCTGGTGCAGAAGCCAATTCTTTTCTACCCACTAGAGTATCCTGTACATCAACCCCAATAATTTTTTGGAGGCCTTTAGCTTTAAGCTCATCTATAGGATAATTATTAGTCACGCCTCCATCTATGAGTATTTTGTCACCAATAATTACAGGCCTAAAAAGTGATGGGAATGCCCCACTGGCGGTAATTGCTTGGGCCAAATTTCCTTTATCTAGAAAAACCTCTTCTCCTGTTTCTATATTTGTTGCTATACAGAAAAAGGGTATGGGCAACTTATTAAAATCATCGATCTCGCTAACGTGCAAAGTGAGTTTGGTCAATAAATTATACACATTTTGTCCGCCAGACAAGGCTGAAGGCAATTTCAGTTTAAACTTGTCGAATGGCAATGTAATGGCATAGCGCTCTGAATTGTCACGTTCATAAAAGGTTTTGGCTTCTCGTGGTAAATTATCGCTAATGACATCGTCAAAATTTATGGACCTAAAAATAGAATCCAATTGTTTACCCGAATATCCCGAAGCATAAAGGCCTCCAATAATGGCGCCCATGCTTGTCCCTGCCACATAATCTACTTTAATGCCTAGACTATCTATAACTTTTAAAACTCCAATATGCGCAAATCCTTTGGCACCACCACCACTTAGCACTAAACCAACTTTTAATGAGTCATTAGGTTGGTCTAATTGCGCATGTGTTTGGAATCCAAATCCAATATATATAAATATTATGAAGAATAGTCGCTTCATTTATTTTGATAATACTCTATAATTTTTTTTGCCTTTGCTGAACCAATAACAGCCTCAAGGTCATCAAATGTTGCCTTTGAAATACGTTTAACCGATTTAAATTCTTTCATAAGTGCCACAACTGTTTGTTCACCAACTCCAGAGATGGTTTCCAATTCGGTAGTCAAAGCACCTTTGCTCCTTCTATTTCGATGGTGTTCAATCCCGAAACGATGCGCTTCATTTCGCAATTGTTGAATAATTTTTAAAGTTTCACTTTTTTTATCTAAATATAATGGAATTGGATCATCTGGATAGAATAATTCTTCTAAACGTTTGGCAATTCCTATAATCGCTATTTTTCCTCTTAAATTTAGTGCATCTAAACTCTTCAATGCTGAAGACAATTGACCTTTACCACCGTCTATGATAATGAGTTGTGGTAAAGGGAGACCTTCGTCTAGTAATCGTCTATAACGTCTATGAACTACTTCTTCCATAGAAGCAAAATCGTCAGGGCCTTCAACGGTTTTAATATTAAAATGGCGATAATCTTTTTTACTGGGTTTTCCGTTTTTAAATACCACACATGCTGCAACCGGATTTGTCCCCTGTATGTTAGAATTATCAAAACACTCAATATGTCGAGGCTCGGTTTTTAGTCGCAAATCAGCCTTCATTTGAGCCATAATTCGATTGGTGTGTCGGTCAGGATCTATGATTTTCACCTGTTTAAACCGTTCCATTCGATAATATTTAGCATTACGTTCAGAAAGTTCCAAAATACGTTTTTTATCTCCTAATTTTGGAATCGTAATCTTAATCTCATCACCGAGATTTACCCTGAAAGGCACATAAATTTCTTTTGATTTAGAATGAAATCGTTGTCTAATTTCGGTTATAGCCAGTTCCAATAACTCCTTATCAGATTCTTCTAACTTTTTCTTTATTTCTAAAGTATGTGATCTAATAATAGAACCAAATGACAACTGTAAAAAATTGACATACCCGTAGCTTTCGTCACTAATAATGGTAAATACATCGACATTACTAATTTTTGGATTTACAATTGTAGATTTTGACTGGTAATTTTCTAAAATGTCTATTTTCTCCTTTATTTTTTGGGCTTCCTCAAACTGCATGTCGACCGCCATTTGTTTCATTTGCACTTTAAACTGCGACAGCGAATCTTTAAAATTTCCTTTTAGAATTTCCCTTATAGCTTTAACATTATCATGGTAACTAATTTCAGTTTGATGCCCTTCACAAGGGCCTTGGCAATTCCCTAAATGATATTCCAAACACACTTTATATTTCCCTGCATCAATTTTTTCTTTGGATAAATCATAATTACACGTTCGCAGTTGAAACAACCCTTTGATTAGATCTAATAGGGTGGATACCGTTTTCATACTAGTGTATGGCCCAAAATATTCAGATCCATCTTTAAAAACACGCCGGGTTGAAAACACTCTTGGAAATCGTTCGTTTTTTATGCAAATCCACGGATATGATTTGTCATCTTTAAGCAATACATTATAACGGGGTTGATACTTTTTAATAAGATTATTCTCAAGCAAAAGCGCATCTGTTTCGGTGTCAACAACAATATGCTTGATAGTATGTATTTTTTTTACAAGTACTTTTGTTTTTCCATAATCGTGTTGCTTGGTAAAGTAAGAACTTACTCTTTTTTTTAAGTCTTTGGCCTTTCCAACATACAATAATTTACCATCGACATCAAAATATTGATAGACTCCAGGCTGGTGCGGAAGGGTTTGTAATTGTATGTCCAATGTAGGATTTTGCATTGATTCAAAGGTATCAATTCAATTTTTATAATATTAAATTTAAATAAAAAACATATTTTTTGGCTTAACTTTATCCGTACCTTGCACAACTTTTTAAATTAAAAAAATGACAAAGAAAATAATTGGAAGGGTTGACAAAGTAGATTTTCCAAAGTTAAACCTTTTTAATGTTGATGTTAAAATTGATACTGGCGCTTATACTTCTGCAATTCACTGCTCTGAAATAATAGAAGAGAATAATACCTTAAGATGCACTTTTAGTAGCAAAGGTCATCCCAATTTTAAAAGCGAGAATATTATATTTGAAAATTATTCGCGTACCGATGTGAAAAGCAGCAATGGATTTAAGGAAAATAGGTTTAAAATAAAATCGGAAGTCATTTTCTTTGGTAAAACCTATAGGATTAACTTAACTTTAAGCACAAGGGATGATATGAAGTTTCCAGTCTTGATTGGTCGACAGTTTTTGAGTAAAAAGTTTATGGTCGATGTCGATCTAGAAAATCAATCCTATAATTACAAGCAAGCATGAACATAGTTATATTATCAAGAAACTCTGGTTTATATTCAACCCAACGTCTCATTGAAGAAGGGCGAAAACGTAATCACAAAATTGAAGTCATAGACCCCTTAAAATGTGATATCATTATTGAAAAGGAAAAGCCTACTATATATTATAAAGATCGCTATTTAGATTATGTTGATGCCATTATTCCAAGGATTGGAGCCTCAATCACGTTTTATGGTTGTGCAGTTGTTCGCCAATTTGAAATGATGAATGTGTTTAGTATTGCCACATCAGACGCTATTTTACGCTCAAGAGATAAATTAAAAAGTTTACAACGCTTAAGTAAAGCTGGAATTGGTATGCCTAAAACCGTTTTTACTAATTATTCTCGTGATGTTGAAGAGGTCATTGAACATGTAGGCGGCGTCCCTGTAATTATTAAACTTTTAGAAGGCACTCAAGGATTGGGTGTGGTTTTAGCCGAAACAAAAAATGCGGCGGAGTCGGTATTGGAGGCTTTTAATGGTTTAGAAGCTCGAGTAATTGTTCAAGAATTTATAAAAGAAGCTAAAGGCGCCGATATTAGAGTGCTTATGGTAGATGGCCAAGTGGTAGGAGCTATGAAACGTCAAGGTAAAGATGGAGAATTCCGATCGAATTTACATAGAGGCGGAAGCGCCAATATCATTAAATTAAACGAAGCAGAAATTAGATTGGCCATGAATGCGGCTAAAGTGCTGAAACTTCCTGTTTGTGGTGTGGATATGCTTCAATCTGCCAGAGGACCATTGTTATTAGAGGTCAATTCTACCCCTGGACTTGAAGGGATAGAAACCGCAACAGGCAAAAATATTGCCAGAGCCATTATTACCTATATTGAAAAAAATCATAAATGAATCAGGTCCACAAAAAAGTTATAACCATTCTTGGTAAGGCTATTAAAACAGGCGAAAGTTATGAAGCTCGTTTTGATGTGGCTAATTTACATACATCTTCAAGTGTTGATGTCCCTGTAATAATTGAACGCTCAATCAAACCAGGCCCAATTGTATTACTTACGGCAGGCATTCATGGAGACGAGGTTAATGGCGTAGAAATTATTCGACAAATTATTGCTTCGGGTATGAACAAACCAAAGTGTGGTACCATAATTTGTATTCCCGTTATTAATATTTTTGGGTTCATCAACTTAAAACGAGAATTCCCTGATGGAAGGGATTTAAATCGCGTATTCCCTGGACTCAAAAAAGGTTCTTTGGCAAGTAGAGTCGCCTATAAACTTGTTAACGAAGTTGTCAAGGAAGTTGATTTTATAATCGATTTTCATACCGGCGGTGCTGGACGATTTAATGCGCCTCAAATTCGAATTACAGAAAACAATAAAGAATTGGAAAATCTTGCGACAGTTTTTGGAGCTCCTTTCGTTTTATTTTCAAAAGACATCAAAAAGACATTTAGAAGTACTTGTAACAAGCTTGGCAAGCCCATTTTATTATTTGAAGGTGGAAAATCATTTCATATAGACAAACATGTAACCACCATTGCCTTAAATGGCGTGAAACGAATTCTTCATAATTTAGGCATGCTCAATCCTAGATTTAAAGCTTCAAAACCAGCCTCTAAGCCAGTTTTTATTAACACAAGTCGTTGGCAACGCGCTAATTTTTCAGGAATGTTTAGAGCTTCAATTAAAATTGGTACAAAAGTGATCAGAGGCGAAGTTTTAGGAACCATTACCGACCCTTATGGAAAATTTAACCATCCGGTAAAAGCGCTTCAGGGAGGCTATATTATTAACGTCAATGAATCTCCCATAGTTTATCAGGGTGATGCGCTGTTTCATATTACATCTAAATTGAAATGACCAAATTAGAATTGCGAAATTTATATAAGTCTAAACGAAACACGTTAAGCGAAAAAGATGCTGAAGACTTAAGTCTTAAAATCGCCAATCAATTATTGAGTCTTACAATTTGGGAAGGTGATTTTTACCATATTTTCCTCTCTATTATTGAACAAAAAGAAATCAATACAGAATATATTTTAAATATTCTTTCAGGAAAGGATAAGAACATTGTTGTCCCTAAAATTGATCCAAAAACCGATACTTTGAAAAGTTATCTACTTACCGATAACACAACAATCAAAAAAAACAAACTCAATATTCCACAACCTATAGATGGCATTGAAATCGCTTCAAATACTATTGATGTTGTGTTTGTGCCCCTTCTGGCTTTTGACGAAAATGGCCATCGTGTAGGTTATGGCAAAGGGTATTATGACAGATTTTTATCGCAGTGTAAACCTGATACCCTTAAAATCGGGCTATCATTTTTTTATCCTGAAAAACCTATAGATGATGTTCATGAAGCAGATGTAAAACTGGACTATTGTGTTACTCCAAATTCTATTTACACGTTTGCTTCATAATTAGCGGCGTTATGTTCCTTTATAGGTTCATTTTCATTAAACGCTTTTTTATTAAACAGCACCAATATGCCAATGCCTGTACTTATGGCCACATCTGCAACATTAAATACGGGTTCGAAAAACGTAAAAAACTTACCTCCAAAGAACGGAATCCAGTCTGGCATTACCCCTTTCCAAATGGGAAAATGCAACATGTCCACAACTTTACCATGAAATAAACTTCCGTAGCCTCCTTCTGCTGGTAAAAATGTTGCTACTTGACTATAACTGTCATTAAATAAAACCCCATAAAAAACAGAATCAATAATATTACCAAGGGCTCCAGCAAAAATCAATGAAACAGCGATTATCAAGGTTTTTGATGCCTGCTTTTTAATAGATGACAGCAACCAATACCCAATACCAAAAACAGCAATAATTCTAAATAAGGTTAAGCAAAGCTTCGCGGTTTCTTCAGAAATAAAAGGAATAAAATCACTCAATTTGGTACCCCAAGCCATGCCATCATTCTCTACAAATGCAATTTGAAACCAATTAAAAACGATAGTTCGGTCACCTAATGCAAAATGCGTTTTGATGTAAATTTTACTTAATTGATCGATAAGTAATATCAGGATAATTATAAATGAAGCTTTTTTTAAGGACATTTAAGAGCTTACTTTTTTAAAAGAAAACGTCCTGCCGTAGCAAGACGTTCTATTATTATTTTAGATTTTCCCTCAACACGGGACTGTTTATTGTTGCATGTTTTTAGCTTCAATGCTAAGTGTTGCATGTGGCACTAATTTCAATCGATCTTTATTGATCAATTTTCCAGTAACGCGACAAACGCCATAGGTTTTATTTTCGATTCTAATAAGGGCATTCTTCAAATCTCTTATAAACTTTTCCTGTCTAATGGCCAACTGTGAGTTGGCTTCTTTACTCATAGTCTCACTTCCTTCTTCAAAAGCTTTAAATGTAGGTGATGTATCATCAGTGCCATTGTTAAGGTCATTCATATATGCACTCTTAATTAACTCTAAATCATGATATGCCTTTTCTATTTTTTCCTGTATAAGTGCTTTAAATTCTGCTAAATCTTTATCAGAATATCTAATGTTTGCCTCTACTCCCATAATCTTATATTTTTTGAATAAACAATTTGGTATTTACATCATCAAAAGCTATTTCTATACCATTTGTTAAATGTTCTATAATCTCTAAATCTTCTGTTAACGTTTCCGTTTTAATATACTCTAAATTTTTGTTTATCGCGTTAATAATTTGTTCGTCTTTTTGAAATTGTACTGCAATCCTATCGGTTAATTCAAAGCCTGAATCCTTACGCAAATTTTGGATTCTATTTACCAGTTCTCTTGCAATCCCCTCTTTCTTTAAATCTTCGGTTAAAGTCACATCTAAAGCTACCGTTAATGCACCTTCATTTGCAACTAGCCAACCTTCAATATCTTGTGATGTAATTTCTACATCAGAGCGTTCTAAAGTAATACTTTTTCCATTAATTTCAACATCAAAAACACCATTTTGTTCGATTTTTTTAATATCGTCTGCTGTAAAATTAGTAATGGTTTGGGCTATAGCTTTCATGTCTTGTCCAAATCTAGGACCTAGGGCCTTAAAATTTGGTTTTATTTGCTTTACCAAGATTTCTGAAGCGTCTTCCTTAACCTCAACATGTTTTACATTCACCTCATGTTTTATCAAATCGGCCACGGCTAAAATCTCTTCCTTTTGTTGCTTACTATCAACAGGAATCATGATTTTTTGTAGTGGTTGACGCACTTTTATCTTTTCTTTAGCTCTTAACGACAATACCAAAGAGGATATTGTTTGAGCACTTTCCATTTTGCGCTCAAGAACTTTATCTACATACGCGCTATCATATTTAGGGAACTCGGCTAAATGTACGCTGTCAAAACCTTCTTTTTTGGTAACTGCATTCAAATCTAAATATAAACGATCCATGAAGAATGGTGCAATTGGAGCTCCTAACTTGGCAACCGTGACCAAACATGTGTATAGCGTTTGGTAAGCCGAAATTTTATCTTGTTGATAGTCCCCTTTCCAAAAACGTCTTCTGCTCAATCTCACGTACCAGTTACTTAAATAATCTTGTGTGAAATCTGAAATAGCTCTAGCTGCCTTTGTCGGTTCATATTCTGCATAATACTCATCAACTTTTTGGATGAGTGTATGAAGCTCTGAAAGAATCCATCTATCAATTTCTGGTCTTTTTTCTAAAGGCAAATCAACTTCAGAATATTTAAAATTGTCAAGATTGGTATATAGTGTAAAGAATGAATAGGTATTGTATAGCGTACCAAAAAACTTACGTTTAACTTCTTCTATACCTTCAACGTCAAACTTTAGGTTATCCCAAGGATTGGCATTCATGATCATATACCAACGAGTGGCATCTGCACCGTAAGTCGATAAGGTTTCAAACGGGTCAGTTGCGTTACCTAAACGTTTGGACATTTTTTGTCCGTTTTTATCCAAAACTAGACCATTTGACACGACGTTTTTGTAAGCCACCGAATCAAACACCATAGTACCAATAGCATGAAGTGTATAGAACCAACCACGAGTTTGGTCAACACCTTCGGCTATAAAATCGGCCGGGAAAGACTCATTATTATCTATTTTTTCTTTATTTTCAAATGGATAATGCCATTGCGCATAAGGCATAGAACCAGAATCGAACCATACGTCAATTAAGTCGGCCTCTCGTTTCATTGGTTTTCCTGAAGCTGAAACTAACACAATCTCATCCACAATGTTTTTGTGTAAATCAATTTTTGCGTAGTTTTCTTCAGAATTGTTACCAATTTCGAAATCCTCAAAAATAGCTTTTGAAAGCACACCAGCCGACACAGCTTTGGCCATCTCATTTTTCAGTTCTTCAACCGATCCAATACAGATTTCTTCCTTGCCATCTTCGGTTCTCCAAATTGGCAATGGAATGCCCCAATAGCGTGATCGCGATAAATTCCAATCGTTGGCATTTGCCAACCAGTTACCAAAACGACCCGTACCAGTTGCTTTTGGCTTCCAGTTAATGGTTTCGTTAAGTTCAAACATACGATCCTTTATATCGGTCACTTTAATAAACCAAGAATCTAAAGGATAATAGAGAATTGGCTTATCGGTTCTCCAACAATTTGGGTAACTGTGTTTGTATTTTTCAACCTTAAAGGCTTTGTTTTCTTCTTTTAACTTAATTGCTAACTCTACATCAACCGAACGTTCTGGTGCTTCACCTTCATTGTAATATTCGTTCTTTACGTACTTTCCAGCAAATTCACCCATTTCTGGTCTAAAACGTCCTTGTAAATCTACTAGCGGTACTAAATTTCCGTTTTCGTCTTTTACCAACATTGGCGGGACTTCTGGCGTGGCCTGTTTAGCCACCATAGCATCATCGGCTCCAAATGTAGGTGCTGTATGGACAATTCCCGTACCATCTTCAGTGGTTACGAAATCACCAGAGATTACTCTAAACGCATTTTCTGGATTGTCGTTAGGTAAAACGTAAGGTAATAATTGTTCGTAAGTGATGCCTACTAAATCTTTTCCTTTAAATTCCTTTACAACATAAAACGGAATCTTTTTATCACCAGAGGTATACTTTAATAATTCAGGCTTTGTTTCAACCTTTTTAAACTTTCCATCAAACTGATTATTCACTAAAGGTTTAGCTAAAACTACATTTATGGGTTCAAACGTATATTGATTATAGGTTTCTACTAAAACATAATCAATTTTAGGTCCAACAGTTAATGCGGTATTACTTGGCAAGGTCCAAGGTGTGGTCGTCCAAGCCAAGAAATAAATATCGCCTTCATCTTTTAAAAAGTCTGGCAACGAATTTTTGTTGGCTTTAAACTGTGCTACAACTGTGGTATCTGTTACATCTTGATATGTTCCTGGCTGATTGAGTTCGTGCGAACTTAAGCCTGTTCCTGCTTTTGGCGAATAAGGCTGAATGGTATACCCTTTATATAATAAACTCTTATTATAAATCTGTTTTAATAACCACCAAACCGATTCCATATATTTTGGCTCATAGGTAATGTATGGATCATCCATATCAACCCAATAGCCCATTTTTTGAGTAAGATCATTCCATACGTCTGTATAGCGCATTACGGCTTTACGGCAGGCTGCATTATAATCTTCAACTGAAATTGTTTTACCTATATCTTCCTTTGTAATTCCTAACTCTTTTTCAACACCTAATTCAATTGGTAATCCATGAGTATCCCAGCCGGCTTTACGCTTTACTTGGAATCCTTTCATAGTTTTATAACGTGGAAAAATGTCTTTAATAGCCCTTGCCAAGACATGATGAACACCTGGTAACCCATTGGCAGATGGTGGCCCTTCAAAAAACACAAAAGGCTGTTTTCCTTCTCTAGTGGTCACACTTTTTTCAAAGATATTTTGTTCTTGCCAATAGTGAAGAATTTCTTCTGCTACTTTTGGTAAGTCAAGTCCTTTATATTCAGGGAATTTAGCACTCATTGTTTGTGTTTTCAAATAAGAGTGCGAAATTAAGAATTTATCCTTAAATGATGAATCATAAAACCATAAAAAAAGCCAAAATGAGAGTTTTGGCTTTTTTCAGACTAATTCAAATAATAAGAACGTATCGATTAATTAATCAATTATGATTTTTTTAGTTTTTGTTGCGTTATCTGATTTAAAATAAACAATATAAACCCCTGTGCTTAATCCAGAAATTGGTAATCCTCTACTTAAAGTTTCGGGTTGTAGATCAAAAAACTCCCTTACGTTTTGGCCTTGCATATTTATAACATACAATTTATCTACATTGGAATCTAATCCTTTGACATGAAGATTTTTTGTAGTACTATTATAAAAAATCAAATTAAACTGATATCCAGACTCTTCAGTACTTAAGCTTTGTTGTTCTGGTTGAAATACAATTTCAAATCTATTGTTGAAATCACCAGCTTCAGAACTAAACTGATAGGCTTTACTTCCTTTTAAATTGGCATAGGTCCCTGTTAAATTATCTTTTAAAAATATCTTCTGATTAGGGTCAATATTATCATATTCAGTTATTTTAATTTCAAAGTTTTTAGCCTCCGAAGATTTAAAATTTAGCGGTATGACTTTGTCATCAGTGATTGGAGCGAAGGCAAGCATGGTGTAATTTTCTCCTTCAAGGGCTAGGTTTAAATCACTGTTGTAGACTTCGGTATTCACAGCATCATAGCCATAATCGAAACCATCTGTTGTTTCATCGCTAAATCCTAGCAACAATTCTCGTCTGGTAGGTGATCCCGTAACTGATTTTAATTCGATTCTTAACTTTTTCATCCTATTGGAAGTGTTAGCCCCATTTCCATTGCCACTCCCATTACCTTTGTCTTTTTCGTTGCCTTTACCTTTTCCACTGCCATTGGTCCTAAAAAATGATGAACCATTTTCATAGGATCCGTCAGCATCAGCTTCTTTAATAAAAACACGTTGGTCATTATTAAACTCAACAACACCATCAGCCACAATTTCAACTACAAAACCTTGCGCAACTGGCAAATATCTGGTTGGTGTTTTGGTTCCATCCTGCGATCCATTTGTTGCACCTTCCATACCAACAAATTGGTATGCTCGTACGCCTCCAAGTTTATTAACTACAGCATAACCACCATCATATTCGTATAAATTATGTGTAGCCCCGCTCCACTGTTGCCATAATTGGATAGACCCGCCTATAACACCTTGATTATCGTCTATAAATTTATGAATATCTATAGCAGATGGATAGGGATTTCCGAATAATGACGTTGTGTAAGTTGTATTTGGCGCTGATCCTGGGCCGCCTTTATCGGTAACGTTTATTAAAATTGTACCGTTATTGGGTTTTCCTTCAAAAACATATTGTTGACTTGGGTTGGATGTTCCTGTTCCTTTGTGGATATAACCTACTCCAGGTGCAATTTCGGCATTAGGATTAACATGTGCCCAATCATAATACGTTACACCACTCTGAAATTTATACATCCATCTTGTACTTAATTTACCCAAAGCGTTATAGGCACTGCTAAACTGCATAGCTGCTGGCACATGATCCTTTAGCATATTGGTCTTAAACTTCGCATTGTTTGCATTATTGCTTGCTGAATTATTATTTGTCAAAGTGGTAATTCCTGTTGCACCTACGGGTGAACCCCAATAGTTATACCAGTAAAAACTGGCAGCACCTTCTTGACGTCGCATAATTTTACCCGAAGCAGAAGTCACTAAATCACTATTTATAGTTTGAATTAATTGAGAATCATTTTTTAAATCTAATGTTCCATTTAATTCTAAATACCAACTATTTTGAATGAGGTTATCACCATTTACGGTTAATGTTTTATTAGAATCTATAATGAGTCCAATAGTTTTTGAGGTATTAGAGGTTGTTACGTTATTCTTTATCTGAACAATACTCCAATCTTTATTATTCGCAACATCTTCTATATCCCAAACATCACCATGCAACCAAGTTCCTTCAGTTGTCCAAGCGCCATCGGCTTTGGTTTGATAAGGTATTGGTGCCGTTTGTTCTTGAATCGATGTAATATTTTTTAAATAGGTTTTCCTATTGTTTGAAGAAAAATCAGTAGTTCGTGAGTACGATATTATATCAGTCATTGGGTAATAGGCTAAAAGATTAGACCAAGGAATTGTAGCATTTGATGAAATATCAACAATATCTTTATCAATTATTTTCCCTCGTACTAATCCATTATTGCTTTTTATTTCTTGATACACCATACGTCGCAACTGATCGTTAGTTACAACTGTATTAAACACTCTCACTTCATCAATATCTCCTTTAAAATATTCTTTATTGGTTACATTACTAGAGCGACGTCCAATCTCAAAACTATTGTTACTTGAAGCCGTATTAGCAATTACATTACCCGTAGCGCCAACACTACCTGTACTGACTAAAACACCATCTATAAAAAGCTGAAGTGTCCCTGTAGTACTGTCGTACGTTCCTGTTAGGTGATGCCACTCGTTAAGTTTTATCACTGAAGGTGCATAGATGGTTTTCTCTGCCACACCAGAAGCCTTTATAGTTAAGGCAGGTTTATTACCATTTTGAAGCCATAGTTTACAACCAGTATCTTCACCAGCAATGGTCATATTGGTTGAATTACCTGTATCAGATTTAACCCATCCCATGATTGACACTTTGCTTAAACCATTAATAAATTTTGTTGTTGTTAAATAGTCATCTACCCCGTCAAAATCTAATGTTGCTAAAGGATGTGGGCCGTCAATTATAACGCCCGAACCACAATTGGCCAATACTTCCTCTACCGTATTTGGGACGATGGCCTGAATTAAAATGTTGACGTCTGTCAACGAACAATTACTACATACACTGTTAAAGCCTCCGCCAGCAGGTGGTGACGCAGATGAATTATAAAAATAACTATTAGTAATTGTAGCGCGGTTAGAAAGTGTTGCTGTATTTCTGGCAATAATTACCGCTCGATCTCCAATCCCAACAATGTCATCATTTGTTAAAACTAAATCGTAAAACACCATAGTTCCGGCATTGTAAAAAACAGTGGGGCCAGTTAGTTCAACATTCCCTTCAAAATACATGAGTCCCATATTCGTATAATCTCCTGTAACTTTCATTGTGCCATGCAAATAGGTAGCACAATCATTATTAAAATTACTAGAGCCTTGGGTTTGAATATCACCATACACTTCAAATAAGCCACAGTTATTGTATGTTCCTGAAATATTTCCATCTCCTGTAACTACGGTTAAAGAATCTGAATATGACCAGAACGTAGAACTCACATTTAGATCGGCTACAACATTAGGAATTGGACTTGCATTTACAACACCAATATTTAAAGTTCCAGCATTATGTACTACATCATTAGAGGATACACTAAAAGTATCTGGAAGTGTAAGAGATCCAGAAGGATAAATATAGACTTTTGTACCACCGGTGCCTGGTGTTGAAGAGAAAACAGCCGTGCCTTCAATAATAAGTGTACATTTTATGGCTGAAGCATTACCTGTAAAGGTCACACCTGGTGCCACGTAAAAAGTATTATCTTTAAAACTAGCAAAATTGTAATTCAAATTCGCTAAAATGCATACATTGGCTGTTATGTTTACTCCAGAGCCTAAAATTGGAGGTCCAGCGATATCATTACCTGCGGCGTTTTGCCACCCTGTAGGTCCTGTCCCTGTATAGGTGTAGGCACAGTTACTGGGAGTAGCAGGTGGTAAAAAGGTAGATCCATTACAGGTTTGAGAATTTGTTATAGATGTCCAAAAAAGGCATATTAACGCAATAGCAAAACGTAAAGTAGGTTTCATAATTTAATATTATTGACTTAGGGTCTTTTAATTATGTACCTAAATTTAATATTGTTCAATGGAGATAATAAACACACGAGGGAAGTGCACAATTAGATACGTAAAAATTCTAAAAGAGGTTTTAAACGTCTCAATTATAAAACAATATTAAGGCAATTTACCCTATAAAACAAGAAATTTGTAAACTTTTTTTCGACGAAACGCTCATTATCTTCGACAAAAGGCTAATTTTTTAACACTATTATCATTTACAAACCTGTTAAAAATAGTGCGATTTTATTCTCTTTTGTTGATGATTTTAAAGTTTATAACTAAATTTTAAAAGCCAATAATTTTAGTTAAACTATCTAACTAATATTTTTTTAGTAATTATATCTGAATCCATTTTTGCAGTTGCTAAATAAACACCTGTTGTCAATTTTTCTAAACTAATCCCTTCTTTTAGCTTGCGTGATGACACATTTGATAGTTCGAATATATTTTGTCCTAACAAATTTGTAATTAACAGTTGATCTAGTGGTTGAGAAAGTCCATTTATAATAAGTTTTTTATCTGTTTGGTTATAATACATTTCGATTTGCATTTCCATATTTTCTTGAATATTCAATGCTTCTTTAGATTGAAATACTATTTCAAATCTATCTTTAAAAGCTCCTGACCTTGAACTAAACCTATAAGGATTAAACCCGTTAAGTTTAAATTGAGTATCGTGATCTTTATCTAAAAGATAAATTGCTTGATGATTATCTATAAGTTGTATTTCTGTAATTTTAATTTCATAGGTATAATCTCCTGATGATATTAAATTTAGAGGAATAACTTTATCGTTAGTAATTGGACCATAAGCAAGCATCGTTGCATTTTTTTCATTCATTAAGAGATTTAAATCTGTAGTGCTTTCAACCGTATTAATAGCGTCATAACCGTAGTCATAACCATCAGTAGTTTCCTCACTAAACCCAAGCAATAATTCTCGTCGAGTAGGAGGACCAGTTACTGAATTAAATTCTAAACGTATTTTTTGAAAAACGTTTGGGCTAGATTCCTTTGCGCCAGTTCTATTGCTATCCAACTTATTATTTTCATTTTGTTTAGATTTAGAGGTAGAACTACCTTTAGTTCTAAAAAATGTAGCTCCATTATTATATGAACCATCGGCATCAGCTGCTTTAATAAAAACACGTTGATCATTATTGAAGACTACGCTGCCATCAGCAACAACTTCAGTTATGAATCCTTGTGCAACTGAAAGATATTTTGATGGAGTTTTTGTGCCATCTTGAGCGTTTGTTGTTTCACCTTCTAAACCGACAAATTGATAAGCCCTAACGCTTCCTAATTTATTTACTTGAGCATAACCCCCTTCATACTCTCTTAAAACATGTGAATCCCCACTCCATTGTTGCCACAACTGCAAAGTTCCATCGATAACCCCTTCATTATCATCAATAAACTGATGAATATCTAATGCCGAAGGGTACGGATTGCCAAACAAATATTCCGTTTTAGACTGTGAAGGAATTGAACCCGGACCTCCAACATCTGTGACCGGAACTACAATTGTCCCATTATTCGGTTTACCTTCAAAAATATATAATTGTGTTGGTGATGAGGCTCCAGTACCTTTATGGATATAGCCTACCCCTGAAGCTAGATTAGTTGTAGGGCTTACAAAATCCCAATCAAAATAGGTCACTCCATTTTGAAGATTATAAAGCCATCTTGTGCTGATTTTTCCTAAAGTATTGTATGAACTTGTAAATTGCATCACCTCTGCATGATGATTTTTAAGTTTTTCTAAATTAAAATCAGTATTATTAGGATTATTAGTAGGTAAATTATTATTAATAAATAAGGTGGCTTTAGTCAATCCCACTGGAGAGCCCCAATAATTATATCTATAAAAATTTGAATGTCCTTCTTGTCTTCTTAAAATTTTACCAACTGTAGACGTAACTAAATCGCTATGACTTGTTTGTACTAATTGAGAATCATTTTTCAAATCAAGAGTCCCATTTAATTCAAAATACCAACTATTTTCAATTACATTATCTCCATTTACAATTAAAGATTTATTATTATCTATAAAGAGGCCTATAGTTTTTGAACTTCCAGTTAAGGTGATATTGTTATTAATTTTTACAATACTCCAATCTTTGTTATTAATAACATCTTCAATATCCCATACATCCCCATGTAGCCAAGTTGCTTCAGTAGTCCAATCACCATCAAGCACAGTTTCATAAGGCATTGGTGCTGTTTGTTCTTGGTAAGTTGTTATGTTGTGTAAAAATAATGTGTTGGAATTAGAGGAAAAATCTGTTGTGGTATTATTAACAATATTGGTCATTGGATAATATGCCAAAAGATTTAACCAAGAAACTGTGAGGCCAGTATTAATATCAATAATATCTTTTTGAATAACAGTACCACGTACAAGACCATAATTATTTTGTATTTCTTGATATACCATTCGCTGAATTTGATCACCTGATAAAGCATCTTGAAAAACTCTAACTTCATCAATGTCTCCTTTAAAATATTCTTGCTCACTCACCTGTTTTGAAAGCCTGCCAACTTCAAATGCGCCATTAGCAGTTGCCGTATTAGTAATTGAAACTCCTGTATTACCTGTATTTAGTGTTCCAATTAACAAGCCATCAACATATAAGTACTGCAACCCGGTAATACTGGAATAGGTTCCTGTGATATGATGCCATTCATCATAATTTATTGGATTACCATACACTAGAGTAGTGGCATTAGAGCCAGTTTTAATTGAAAACCCAGGTATATTTCCATCATTTAAGAAAATTCGACAAGATTCATCTTCACCTGCTATAGTTACATTATTTTTTAAACCGTTTTCTAAATCTGCCTTAATCCAGGCCATTAAAGTAATGGTAGCTGAACCATCAATAAATGAAGGAGTTGACAAATAATCGTCAATACCATCAAAGTCAAGAGTAGAAAATTGAGGTGGATTTACATTAAATAAGTCTCTATAATCCAAATCCCCAGATGTAAATAGATCACCATCTGTATCTGGTAAAATGGAAGCAGTTGGGTCGTCAATCTCATCATTAACGTCGAAATCGTTAAGAGAAATCCCTTCAAAGCTGTCATCTAAACCATCTAAATCTGAATCAATATTTAATAATGTATTAGACATCCCATTTTCTTCAATATCTGGAATGCCATCATTATCTGAATCTGAGTCTATATAATCCGGTATTCCATCCTTATCTGTATCGGTTAAAACAATACCATTAGGATAGGCATTATTAACTCCTAAAGAATTTATAGTCGCATCTGGAGCTATATAGCCTAAAGTTGTTTGTGCTTCAATATTATCTGGAATGCCATCATTATCGGCGTCAATATCTTGAAAGTTGTAAAACCCGTCAGCATCTGAATTTGTGAAGTCATCTTCTAAACCATTCCCATCATAATCTACAGTGCCAGATTCTGTACTGATTTCAAGATCATCAATCAGACCATTTGGTCCAAAGCTAAAACTATCATCTATAACACCATCGTTATCTGTATCAAAAAAACTAATTTGATCTAAAGTCAATCCCCCTTCTACCATATCAAATATGCCATCGCCATCTGCATCTACATCTAATCTATCTACAATCCCATCGTTATCTGTATCTCTTAAGGGATTACCATTCTCTTCAATTACATCTGGAATACCATCATTATCATCGTCTAAATCATCACCATCTAAAACACCATCATCATCTGAATCTTTATCTATCGTTAGAATGAAAGACACAAAATTGGCTCTACCACAATTATCTACAACATCTAAAGTAAGTAAGCATTCTAAAGGTGCACCGTTTATTGTAGGTGGAGTATACGTCACATTTAAAGCACTGGGGTTATCAAAGCTTCCGCCACAAGAATCTACCCATGAATAGGTAAATGGCGGTGATATACCTGTAACTTCACCAGTGATTGTTAGAGTGAGATCATCAGCTATTTTACTTTGAACTACATCTAGTACAATTTTAGGTCGACGTTCTAAACCTGATTGAAGAACAAAATTACCATAGGCTCTAGCTGCTGCAACATCTTCTGCTTCTGTACCACCAGTAATACTATGTGACCCTTCATACATTACCATTCCGTAGGACTCGTCACCAAAGGCTCTTCCATATGCCAGAGCAGTTGCTGGACCCGTTGGATAGGTTCCATCTATGACTTCTGGATGGTCGTTGTCAGTAATAGCTAATACTGTTGTACTCCTCCACCCTTCGGTATCTGGAATATAAATTTGCTCTGATCCATTTAATAAGGCTCCATCCATTGTACTCATAAACTGCATTAATGGATCTGAAGCCGTTTCACCAGAATTAAAATTACTGCTTACTGCATTATAAGAATATGGAGGTGTACCATCAGCATGGTCTCCCCATGGTATTAACCCGTTTTTTGACAATAAATTTAAATCAGGAATCCCATTACTATCCGTATCTACAAGACCTTCCATGGCACTCACAGCATGACATGCTGCCCAGAAATAGCCTCCATTTTCGATAAAATCAATTAAAGTATTTACAGTTGCAGCCGTCCAATTTTGCGGATCGGCATGTGGCATGGTATAAATATCATCACAGAGTGTTAGGTCATCTGGTGTTCCAATACGACCATATGTAAAAGGTACCTTGGCATTATCATAAAATGCTGTTTGAATTTTATCTCCATTTTGTTCATCTAAAACCGCTCTTGGGAAACTAGTTATATAATCATACATATGCCCATCAAAAGCAGGCAAATTAGCATCTATAGTCAAGCCAGGGTAGCTTGCAACCCAAGTATCTATAACAGGTTGAGCTATACTCATAAATTCGGCAGGAATTACAAAAGGCCCACCTTTATAATCCTTTCCATTTATAGTTATATCTGTATGATCTTGTTTTACACCCGTGTTCCCCCAAGTTTTATGAGAAGCAATGAGCCAATATACTGGGATTTTATGATTAATCGTTAGCTCATAAACTAGTCCATAAGGTATCAGTCCATTATTATAAGTCTGAGGAGTCACACCCATATCAATTATAGAAGCACCTGCGGCAAATTGTTTCTTTGCGTGTATTGTTGCAGTGGCTTTATTATTATCTATAATGCCATCAGGCTCATCCGAAGCTGAGATTGATACCGGAAAATATGTGCATCCACCCAGCCTTACGGTTGCAGAAATATTTAAGCTTACCGAACCTCCATTTGGGATGGTACCAATAGTCCAATTTCCTGTTGTCTCATTAAATGTTCCTTGAGAAGGTGTATTGGATAGGTGGCTGACTGAAAATGGTATTTCAGCCAAAACACTTACATTAGTTGTAGTATCGGTTCCATTATTTGTTACTGTAATAGTATAGTTAATTGTATCTCCTTCGGTTGGAGTAGGATTATCCACACTATTGCTAATTTCGAGATCAGCACCATTTACTTGAAAGCTTGCTGTGTCTTGATTATTGGCAAGATTGGCGTCATCCATAATCGATGATCCTGATGCAGTATTTGTAATTACCAGTCCACCAGTTCCAGTATTTACAGAACAAACAATATTTAAGGTTTTAGAAGAATTGGTACTAATATCTCCTGAATCCCAAAGCCCCGTTGTTAAATCATAAGTTGTGCTAGTTATAGCACTATCATCACTAACATAGGTTACACCATCTGGCAATACATCTATTACACTAGAATTAAATGCCGTAGTGGTGTTACTATTATTCGTTATTTGTATAGAGTAGGTTATTAATGCACCTTCTGATGCTGTTGGAACATTAACATTTTTAACAACCTCAATATCAGCAGACCCTACACCTATGTTGGCACTGTCCGAATTATTTACGACGATACTATCATCTTCATCCACACTTTGAATGCTTGCCGTATTAGTTATACGTTGGCCGTTAGCAAAAAGCCCAACAAGGGCATCAATAGTTAATGTTGCCGAGGCTCCTGCATTTAAATCGTTAGCAAACCATTCGCCATTAAGGCTATTGTAAGGGTCTCCCTGAGAATTGGTTGATGATTGGTAAGCTAATTCTGGTGGCAGAACATCTAGCACCGTAATATTATTTGCTTTTAAAGGCCCGTTATTAGAAACCGTTATCGTATAAGTAATTACATCGTTTACCGCTGGATTTGTATCATTGACGGTTTTGGTAATTGCCAAATCAGCACCATTTACAAATAATTGTACCGCGGCTTTATTGTCGGAGTAGTCATCGTCAACTTGATCAAAACTTTTTAAAGTAAAATTATTAGTAATGATTTGTGCTGCTGTATTAGTATCTACTTGAGCTAGAATCTTAATTTGTTCTGTTACGCCATCCGCAATACTCCCTATGGTCCAATCACCTGATATATTGTCATAAGTTCCTCCACTATCATCACTCACATAAGTTAATCCATCTGGCATTATATCGTTTACTATAACTGATGTGGCATCTGCAGGGCCATTATTTTTTACTTTTAAGGTAAACTCTACCGTTTGACCTTCATTTGGTGTTTCATCGTCTACTGCTTTGGTAAGAGTAAGGTTCGTGGAAGTTACTTGAACTGCAGCTCTAGCAAAATTATTACTTGCTAAAGAATCGGATTGATCAAGTGACAGAAGTTTTGCGAAATTCGTTATACTGGTACCCGACGTACCAGGATTAATGATAGTAGAAATTAGTAGTTGCTTAGATTCACTAGCTGTTAAAGTACCCACATCCCAAACTCCACTTATTGGATTATAAGTCCCTGAACCTCCACTACTAACAAAAGTCAACACAGAAGGTGTCTTATTTTCAATTTTAACATTAGTGGCGGTAAGTGTTCCCAAATTAGTTGCCTCTAAAGTATATGTGATTACTTGAGCAACATCAGGAGTTGGATCATCAACTAAAAATTGGGTAAGTGCAACATCGGCATCTTGAGCATTTACAATATTAGCAAATACCAAAATACTTAAAAGATGTAATTTTAAGAGTAGTTTTACATTCATTTCGCATAGTTTGACTTATGGCAAAATTAATAGCGGTATTACTTTTAAAAAGATCTATTCGTTTAATGGTTTGTATATTGAAATAAATTACAATTTAATATAGATGAATGGTATTTGTAAAATGGAAAAATAATGAAGCCTTTAATTATGGATTTAAAACTATTCTATTTATCAAACACAATTGTGTTTTAAAAATTTTGGAATAGTGCAAAGTATTCATGTTTAAAAACTGCTCCCTTTTAATTGGTTTTGATAGGTATATTGAGACGTCTTAGGTGTTAAACAATAAAGGCAATCAAATCTTCAATCTTTGATACCAACTGAATTTTTATCACAGTATTTTTTAATGCTATTTTATTGTATTTAGAAACAAAAATGGTTGAGAATCCTAGTTTTTCAGCTTCTAAAATACGCTGCTCAACACGTTGCACAGGACGAATTTCACCAGAAAGACCAACTTCAGCCGCAAAACAAAATTCTTTAGAAACTGCTTCGTCTTCATTTGAAGATAAAATGGCTGCTACAACCGCTAAATCAATTGCAGGATCATCAACGGTAATACCTCCCGTTATATTTAAAAACACATCTTTTGCGCCTAACCTAAACCCTGCACGCTTTTCTAAAACAGCGAGTAACATATTTAAACGTTTCGCATTAAAACCAGTAGCCGATCGTTGAGGCGTTCCATATACAGCGGTACTCACCAGCGCCTGTACTTCAATCATTAACGGGCGCATGCCTTCTAAAGTAGCGGCAATTGCATGCCCGGATAATTCTTCATCCTTTTGAGAAATTAAAATTTCTGATGGATTTGAAACTTCACGTAATCCAGAGCCTTGCATTTCATAGATCCCCAATTCGTTTGTAGACCCAAATCGGTTTTTATTAGCACGAAGTATTCTAAAAACGTGGTTTCTATCCCCTTCAAACTGCAAGACAGTATCAACCATATGCTCTAATATTTTAGGTCCTGCAATGGCACCATCCTTTGTAATATGGCCAATTAAAATCACGGGCGTTGCCGTTTCTTTTGCAAATTTGATGAGTTCGGTAGTACATTCTTTTATTTGTGATATACTTCCAGAAGCAGATTCAACATAATCACTATGAAGCGTTTGAATAGAATCAATGACCACAATGTCTGGTTCTAAAGCCTCAATTTGTTTGAAGATGTTTTGGGTTTTTGTTTCAGTAAGTATGTAGCAATTGGTGTTACTTGGGTTAATTCGCTCAGCTCGCATTTTAATTTGCTTCTGGCTCTCTTCACCTGAAACGTATAACGATTTATATGGAAGTTTTAAGGTTATTTGAAGTAATAAGGTGCTTTTCCCTATACCAGGTTCGCCGCCCAAAAGTGTTAAGGACCCTGGTACCAAACCTCCGCCAAGCACACGATTAAATTCTTCATCACGTGTATTTAATCTTATCTCCTCTCCTACATCAATTTCGTCTATTCTTAAGGGTTTTGAAACACGCTTTACATTAGAATTAGGGGCTTTCCAATCACTTTTTTCGGGAGTTTGAATAACCTCTTCAACTATGGTATTCCATTCTTTACACGTTGTGCACTGACCTTGCCATTTTGAAAATTGGCTGCCACAATTTTGACAAAAAAAGGATGTTTTTACTTTAGCCATAGTTTGTGATAGGATGCATTATATTTTAGGTTTAAAAACCGAAATCAGCTTTAATTTCTTCAGCTTTTTCTAGCATTAAATCTTTCGTAATTCCACCTATTTCTTGGAGAATATAGGCCGATTTATAGGTTTTCATGGCTTTTTTGGGCTCGCCAGTTTCTTCATAAAATCGAGCTAAATAATAACTGCCTAAAAGGGTGTCAGGATATTCTTTTCTAGCAATTTTCCCCAAATCCTCATAATACTCAAACGATTTACTTTTCTCTATTGCAGCTTGAATAGCTTTAAAATCATTAACCAATATTTGTTTTTCTATTCCAAATAATTCTTTAATGGTTTTATACTTTTCTAGGAGATAGTCTACAGGAGATGTTTCCAATTTTAAAATTGTTTCTGTGTATTCCTTTTTACTAATAGGTTGAAACACAAAAAAGATGCTTTCTAAAGCTTTTGGGATAGCATGCGCAGGTAAAGCATAATGTGAAGGGCCTTCAAAGTTGTCAAAATTATAAAGTAGATTTTTGTTTTCTAAAGCTTTAATATTCTTGTCTAATGCAACTACATTTTCATTTATTGAAGGCGCATCATTACTGGAAGTTGCCATGTAGTAAAAAATCTTTTTTTCAAACACCTTTAATCGCTCGGTTAGGTATTGCCCTGTTTGTGACGCTAAATCTGGAGCAATACAAACATAAGCTTGAAATAATGGTTGGTCTTTAAACAAAAAATAATTGATAAAATTGGCCGTTTCACCATGACCAACTATGGCCCTGAAGTTTTCAGTTTTAAACGTCTTGTTTAAATAAGGTATGAGTTCCATTCCTATAAATTCAAAAAATGCAGCACCTGTTTCAATTGGAAGTGAGTTTTGCTCAGAATACATACAATCATCATAACGTTGGTCTGCTTGTTTTATACCTACAACAATAGACTCTGGCATATCCTCCCAATAGGAATAATAATCAACATTCCCAGCTACAGCTTCAAATAAATAATCACCATCCAACACAATTATTAATGGATACTTTTTTGTGTCATCCGGATTATATCCTCTAGGTAGTAAAATTTTTAATTGACGATCTTCTCCTAACTTATTGGATCGAATAGTTTCATATTTAGCTTGAGAATGCACTGTGTTTAAACTAAAACACAACACACACAACAGGATAAGTTTATTCATGATTGGTAGATTTAAAATTGATATGGCAAGGTAAAAAATTATTTCCTTCTATTATAGATTGGTAAATAGAATAAAGACAATCCGCCTAAAACAATTATCATAAGGGTTTGTGAGGACCACATAATCCATCCAAATGCTATGCTAGGTTCTTTTGCGATTGAAAAAATTGAAAAAGCAGCATAAACCGCAACGGGGTATGAGCCAATTCCTCCGTTGGTAGCAGCAATACTAAAACTTGCTGAAATAAAACCAATAAGAATGGCAGCCAAAGGAATATTTGAGGTTTCATCTAAAGCGAAGGTGGTAATATAAAACATAAGCACATACATTGCCCAAATAAAAAAAGTATGGAAAATGAATGCCCATTTTTTTTCCATTTTGAAAATACTTAATACACCTTCGATCAAACCTTCCACAAAAGACCTAATTTTTATTGCAAATGTCGAAGAGCTTCGCTTTAAGAAAATGAAAAACAGAAATCCCAATATCAACAAAATAGCAATAGCAATACTTATCTTAAAAGGATCAAATCGTTCAATAAAGAATTGAAAAATAAACTCAAATTCTAAAAAAAGTGTAATTGCTATAATGAGCATCATAATACACATATCAGCAATTCGTTCGGCTACAATTGTTCCAAAACCTTTTTCAAACGGAACTCCTTCGTAATTTGTTAGTATAGTGGCTCGAGTTACTTCTCCTGCCCTCGGTATGGTATAGTTGACTAAATAGGTTGCAAAAACAGCCATAATACTATTGGGCAGCCTTAAATTATAGCCCATGGGTTCGATCATAAATTTCCAACGATACGCACGAGACAGATGACTTAAAAGCCCAAAAAGCAGTCCTAAACCGATAAACATGTAATCGGCATTCTTAAAATACTGAACAAGGTCTTGAAATGAAATCTTGGACAAAGAATACCAAATTAACACTACTCCCAATAATAGTGGCAATGTTATTTTGAGAATCTTTGCAAGCGATGTATTCAAGAGTTTATTTTAAAAGATTAGTGGCCTCATCAGGAAATACTAGAGAAGGTTTGAATATTTTAGCTTCTTCAATATCCATAAATGCATAAGTAATTAAGATTAAGGTATCACCAACAGAAACTTTACGAGCAGCGGCCCCATTAAGTGTAATTTCACCGCTATTTCTAGGTCCGGGAATCACATAAGTTTCTAAACGCTCACCGTTATCATTATTTACAATTTGAACTTTCTCTCCTTGAATAATGTTGGCCGCGTCCATGAGGTCTTCATCAATAGTAATACTACCAATATAGTTTAAGTCGGCTCCCGTACATTTGACGCGATGTATTTTTGATTTTACAACTTGAATTTGCATTTGGCAAAGGTAATTAATTTAGAGCGATATTGTCTATAAGTCGAATTTCTCCTGCATAAACTGCAATAAAAGCTCTGTATGATTTTGATTTTGATTTTCGCTTAATAGGTTGAAGTGTCTCTTCATCTGCTATGGTAAAATATTCTAATTTTAATAAAGGATGCTTTGCAAATTTAGACTTCACCCATTCTACCACTTTAATATCACTATTTGTACCAAACTTTATTTTGGCAGATTTTAATATTTTATAAATAAATGGTGCTGCTTTGCGATATTCAGGAGTTAATCTCGCATTTCTTGAACTCATAGCTAATCCATCTTTTTCGCGATATATTGGACATCCAATAATATTTACAGGAATATTGTGCTTTTCAACCAGCTTTCTAATAATCATTAACTGTTGAAAGTCTTTTTCTCCAAAGTAGGCATTATCAGGTTTAACAATTTCAAATAAACGTTTAACTACGGTGCCAACACCGTCAAAATGTCCTGTTCTAAATTTACCTTCCATACTTTCCTCTAAACCATCAAATGAAAAGTTTGATGAACTCACATTACCATCATAGACATCATCTACAGTAGGGGCATAAACTATAATCTCGCCTTCAGTTAAAGTTCCTAGTAAGGCAACATCATAATCTAATGTTCTTGGATATTTTTGTAAATCAGACTTGTTATCAAATTGAGTTGGGTTCACAAAGATGCTTACTACAACCAAGTTATTTTCACTTAATGCTTGTTTAATTAGTGCCAAATGCCCACTGTGAAGCGCTCCCATTGTAGGCACTAATCCAAGGGTGTGATAAGCTGAATTAAACGTATTAACAGCTTTATTTAAGTCACTCTTTTTATGGAAAACATTCATGTAATAACAAAAGTTTAACAGCGTGCAAACTTAATATTTTACTAGCAATCTGCATAAATTTTTGTAATTTTGCGTGTTTTTTATTTTTAATTCCAAAAACGAAATCATTTATGAAAGATAAGAGAATATTGTATGTGTCCTCTGAAGTTGTACCATATTTACCAGAAACAGAGATTTCTTCAATGTCATTTGAAGCTCCAAAAATGGTAAACAAACAAGGGGGTCAGATTAGAATATTCATGCCTCGTTACGGAAATATCAATGAAAGACGGCACCAGCTTCACGAAGTTATACGTTTGTCTGGAATAAATCTGGTAATAAATGACTTGGACATGCCACTAATTATCAAAGTTGCCTCTATACCTAAAGAACGTATTCAGGTCTACTTTATTGATAATGAAGAATATTTTAAAAGAAAAGCAACTCTAACTGATGAAGACGGCAAATTGTTTAGCGATAATGATGAACGTGCTATTTTCTTTGCTAAAGGTGTTATAGAAACCGTTAAAAAATTAAATTGGTCTCCAGATATTATCCATGTTAATGGCTGGCTTGCATCACTACTGCCTATCTATCTTAAGGAGTATTATAAAAATGAGCCGCTTTTTACTGATAGTAAAATTGTGACCTCTGTATACAATCAAAGCTTTGATGAAACGTTAGATACAAAAATGATTGACAAAGTGAGGTTTGACAATATTGAAGAAGAAGCCATTAAACATTTAGATAAACCATCTTACGTTAATTTAATGAAGATTGCAATAGACTATTCTGATGCTCTCATTAAAGGATCTGAAGAAATACCAAAAGAGCTTGAAACCTATTTAGCTGAATCTAATAAACCCGTTTTAGAATACTTCTCACCTGAAGAGTTCGCAGAGCCCTACAGTGAATTTTATACCTCTCAAGTATTAAACTAGAAATACATTTAATGAAAAAGAAACAAATTGCCCTTAAAAATCTAGCAATTTTAACGTTGTTGATTAGTTCATTTATAGCTTGTGATAAAGATTTCGCAAGTATAGATTCTGATATTATAAATAATGATAATGCCGTCCATTTTAAAGCAGCAAAACAAAAGTTCAACGTAGTTGCTTACACTAAAAAACTTGATCCGGTTCAGACTAGCAATTTGCCGCTTAATTTTTTAGGAACTTATTATGATCCCGTTTATGGCACTACAACTGCAAATGTTGTGAGCCAAATAAGTACAACTATTTTTAATCGTGTGTTTGGTAACAATGTTAAAATGGATTCTGTTGTATTACATATTCCATATTTTAGTAGGTCAATAAGTGTTAACGATAGTGGAAAAACAATTTATGAACTGGATTCTGTTTTTGGCACAGACCCTATTAAACTATCTATTTACGAAAACAACTATTTTTTAAGAGATTTTAATCCGAGTTCAGAAATTAATTCAACCCAAACTTATTATTCTAATGGGTCAACAGGTTTAGATCAAATTAATA
This sequence comes from Geojedonia litorea, assembly GCF_042654525.1. NCBI lineage: Bacteria > Pseudomonadati > Bacteroidota > Flavobacteriia > Flavobacteriales > Flavobacteriaceae > Geojedonia > Geojedonia litorea. The sequence goes on along the minus strand of NZ_JBHSGP010000014.1, from coordinate 949,447 downwards.
CAACTCAATTAGAAGGTACTTTAATAAAGATAGCAGGTACACCAAATGGCGTGCTTGAAAATTTTGTTCCAAATGACAGTGAAATTCAAATAAAAAATACTTCAGGTGAAATTACTGAACGATTAGCTCCTGCATTGCGTGTAAAACTAGACACCACATTTTGGCGTCAAAAAATTATTGCAAAAGAAGGTAGTATTGAATTAAGCAACCTAAATAATTTCAAAGATTATTTTAGAGGTATTTATTTTAAAACTGAAGCTGTTAATGGTAACGGGAATTTGTCCCTGCTTAATTTTGCTGGGGCAAACGCAAAAATCACAATGTATTATGATATTGAATCGTCAACACAAGCTGGAGTTCGTGAAAAAAATACCTATGAATTTACATTTACAGGTAACCGTTTTAATTTAATTTCTGAACCTTCAAATCCTATTACAAACGGCGATGCCGTTAATGGTGATGAAAAACTTTACTTAAAAGGTGGACAAGGCTCCGTTGCTATTATAGATTTGTTTAGTGGACTCATTCAAGACCCAGATTCAGGATTAGATGTACCGCAATTAGACTATTTTAGAAATAGAAAAGGTAAATGGCTAATCAACGAAGCGAATCTTGTATTCTATGTTGATCAAACGGCCGTACAACAACTTACAGAACCCGATAGAGTGTATTTATATGATTTAGAAAACAACACACCACTACCAGATTATTTTGTCGATTTAGTTAACTCAACGGTTCCTGTTAACTCTAGAATTAGCCACCTTGGCAAATTGCAACGTGTTGATAATGAGCCCGACGGACGAGGGATCAAGTATAAAATAAGACTTACAGAACACATTAACAATATCCTTTTAAGAGATTCTACTAATGTGAAATTAGGATTAGCAGTTAGTGCCAACGTAAATATAGAATCTAGCAGTCTTCAATATCGTCTTCTAACCAGTGATAATTTAAACACGAAAGTTCCTTTAAGTTCAATTGTTACGCCACGCGGGACTGTTCTCCACGGAAATAACACGTCTATTGAAGCAAAAAAGTTATATTTAGAAATCTTATACACAGAACCAAACAACTAATCTCATATGTGTGGAATTGTCGGATATATTGGTCATAGAGAAGCTTACCCAATCATTTTAAAAGGATTACAACGACTAGAATACCGTGGTTATGATAGCGCAGGAGTTGCACTATTTGACGGAACCGACATTAAATTGTGCAAAACAAAAGGAAAAGTTGCTGATTTAGAGCACAGAGTTAAAGATGAGATTTCTACTAAAGGAACATTAGGAATAGGTCATACACGTTGGGCAACCCATGGCGTACCTAACGACGTAAATTCACATCCACATTATTCCAATTCTGGAAATTTGGTCATTATACACAATGGTATAATCGAAAATTATGAATCTCTAAAAAAAGAACTTTTAAAACGAGGTTACAATTTTAAATCTGAAACAGACACAGAAATTCTAGTCAATCTTATTGAGGATGTTAAAATTAATGAAGGTAATATAAAATTAGGTAAAGCTGTTCAAATAGCTCTTAACCAAGTTGTCGGTGCTTATGCCATTGCTGTTTTTGATAAAACTAAACCTGATGAAATTGTGGTTGCAAAACTAGGGAGTCCTCTAGCGATAGGCATTGGTGAAGATGAGTTTTTTATTGCTAGTGACGCCTCACCGTTTATTGAGTATACGAAAAATGCCATTTATCTCGAAGATGAAGAGATGGCAATAGTGAGACGTGGCAAAGACATAAAAGTTCGAAAAATTAAAGATGATTCTCTTGTAGACCCTTATATGCAAGAGCTTCAAATCAATCTTGAACAAATTGAAAAAGGTGGTTACGATCACTTTATGCTGAAAGAAATTTACGAGCAACCAAGTGCTATTTTAGACACCTTTAGAGGGCGATTACGTTCTAATGAAGCCATTATAAAAATGGCGGGGGTTGAAGATAACATGAAAAAATTTCTAAATGCCAATAGAATAATAATAGTAGCTTGTGGGACTTCTTGGCACGCAGGCTTAGTTGCCGAATATATTTTTGAGGATTTAGCTAGAATTCCGGTAGAAGTAGAATACGCTTCCGAATTTAGATATCGAAATCCTGTAATTACAGAAAATGACGTGGTGATCGCTATTTCCCAATCAGGGGAAACGGCAGACACTTTGGCTGCTATAAAACTTGCAAAATCTAAAGGCGCTTTTGTTTTTGGAGTTTGTAACGTTGTAGGTTCTACAATAGCTCGAGAAACTAATGCAGGAGCTTACACCCATGCCGGTCCCGAAATAGGTGTAGCTTCAACTAAAGCGTTTACCACCCAAATTACCGTTCTAACGCTTATTGCATTAAGATTGGCTCGAGCAAAAGGGACGATTTCAAGTTCAGATTTTAGAACACACCTTATTGAATTAGAATTAATTCCTAAAAAAGTTGAATTAGCTTTAAAATCTGACTCGTTAGTTCAAACTATTGCCGATATATACAAAGACACTAAAAACTTTCTTTATCTAGGAAGAGGATACAACTTTCCAGTGGCATTAGAGGGCGCCCTTAAATTAAAAGAAATTTCTTATATACATGCTGAAGGATATCCTGCTGCTGAAATGAAACACGGCCCTATTGCACTTATTGATGAAAATATGCCTATTGTAGTCATAGCTACCAAGAAAGGTCATTATGAAAAAGTAGTGAGTAATATTCAAGAGATCAAGTCTAGAAAAGGCAAAATTATAGGTATTGTAACTCAAGGTGATGAAAGTGTTAGAGAATTGGCCGATCATGTTATTGAAGTTCCAGAAACCCTTGAATCCTTATCGCCATTACTTACAACTATACCGCTACAGCTTTTATCGTATCACATTGCAGTGATGCTAGGTAAAAATGTTGACCAACCTCGCAATTTAGCCAAATCAGTAACGGTTGAGTAAAAATCCACCAATAGATTGTCAATGTCTTTAATAATTAGCTTGTTTTTTTAAATATTTGTAATATTCTTCTCGTTTTTTGTTAAAATATACTATGCGCGCATAACTTTTTCAAAAAATTTTGTTAATTAATTAGAGAATTAATTATATTCGTCTGCATTTAATTAACTAATTCCCTAAAATGAAAGCAATCTTTAAAATTTTTATGCTGTTTATTGGCACGTTATGTTTTGCTCAATCTACAGTAACCGGAAAAGTAACTGATAACAATAACCAACCTTTACCAGGAGCAAATGTCATTGTTGTAGGTACATCCACTGGAACAGTAACCGATTTTGACGGTAACTTTACTTTAAGCGTAAATCAAAACCCTCCTTTTACTATTCAAATTAGTAGTGTAGGTTTTAGCACTGTCACAAAAGAAGTTAATACCAATACTCAAACTTTAAATTTTATTTTAAACGAAGGTAGCGAATTGGATGAAATCGTAATTTCAGCCTCACGAACTCCAGAGAGCGTTCGTGAATCTCCAGTAACCATTGAACGTTTAAGCGCAAATGACATCAAACTCTCATCAGCACCAAGTTTTTATAATAGCTTGGAAAACCTTAAGGGTGTAGATGTACATCAAGGGAGTTTAACTTTTAATTCAGTAAACACACGTGGTTTTGCTACCTATGCCAATACACGATTTGTTCAATTAGTTGATGGAATGGACAATGCTTCACCTGTATTGAATTTTGCAATTGGTAACATGTTAGGTTTAAATGAATTAGATGTTCAAAGTGTTGAATTATTACCAGGAGCATCATCTGCTTTATATGGTGCCAACGCATTTAATGGAATTTTATTTATGAATAGTAAAAATCCTTTTGATCATGAAGGAATTAATTTCTACTATAAACAAGGTATAACATCACAACAAGCAGGTGGAGATAACAGTTTCTATGACTTTGGAATGAGAGCAGCCTATAAGTTCAGCGATAAATTTGCTGGTAAGGCATCATTTTCATATTTAAAAGGAACTGATTGGCAAGCTAACGACAATAATCAATATGTGTTAGGTGCCGTTGGAAGCCCTGATGCCATCTTACCATTTAGATCTAGCCCAGCTCATGACGGATTAAATATCTATGGAGATGAAGTAAGCCTTTCAAGTATAGGTTTAAACTTAAGGCAGGTTGCCCAATCTCTTGAACAAATGGGACAAATACCTCCTGGATCTAGCGCAATGGTCCCTGCCGTTAATGTCGCTAGAACGGGCTACAAAGAATCTGATTTAACCGATTATGATGCAAGTAGTTTAAAAGCTGACTTTTCGTTACATTATCGCCCTTTCGCAGATGATTTAGAAATTGAATGGAAATCTAAAGTTGGTCGTGGGAGCACTATTTATCAAGGTGCCAATAGATATCAAATTAAAGACTTTACATTGCAGCAACACAAATTAGAGATTAGAGGAAATAATTTCTTTTTAAGAGGATATACTACAAGTGAAAGTGCAGGTAAAAGTTATGACATGCGTTTTACTGGTATTAATATGAATAAAGTTGGTGCACAAGAGTGGTTTGGCACTTATGCTGGAGCTTATTTAGCTGGCCTATTAGGTGGAGGCACAAATGAGCAAGCTCATGCTGGCGCAAGACAATTTGCAGATCAAACGGTTACTATTCAACCTGGGACACCAGAGTTTGAAGCATTATTTAATAAAGTAACCAATGACCCAAATGTCGCTACGGGATCAAAATTCCTTGATAATACCAAAATGCACGTTGGAGAAGGAAATTATAATTTTAAATCTCTTCTCAATGACGCAATGGATTTACAAATTGGTGGTTCATACAGACAATATTCTTTAAATTCTAGCGGAACTATTTTTACCGATTATGATGGGCCGATTGATTATGAAGAATATGGTGCATATGTACAAGGTATTAAAAAGTTTGCTGATGAACGCCTGAAAGTAACTGCATCTGTACGTTATGACAAAAACGAATTTTTTGATGCAAGTTATTCTCCTAGACTTTCAGTTGGGTATTCTGCTGGAGCAAATAGAGAGCATAATTTTAGAGCATCGGTTCAAACAGGGTTTAGGAACCCTCATACCCAAGCTTTATTTATAGGGTTTAATGTGGGTAGAGCTATATTAGTTGGTGGATCTCCTGCAAATTTGGACAGAGATTTACCGGGAACAGCACTTAAGCCTAGAGATGCTTATTTTGATTCTTATTCAAGAGAATCGGTAACAGCATTTGGGATTGCAGTTCAAACTGCGGTAGCTGGAGGTACTAATCCAAACGTAGCCGTACAACAAAATGCTGGCTTGTTAACACCAGTCAATGGTACGGGAATTACACCGTTAGTAAAACAAGAACAAGTTACAGCATTTGATGTTGGGTATAGAGGTAAATTAGGTCCGTTCACGACTGACGTTAACCTATATTATAATAGATACAATGATTTCTTGGCTGAAAAATTAGTTATTACGCCTAATAATGGATCAACATCAGATCTTTCTGGGGTTTTAGATATCGCCAATGGATTGTTAAATGGAGCTACAGGAAACTATACAGTATTTCAACTTAATACCAACTCAACTGCCAATGTTAGTTCTTATGGTGCTGTATTAGGGTTGTCAACTAAAATCGCGAAGAATTTTGATTTAGGTTTTAACTATACTTATGCAAAATTAGACTTTGACCAGGCATCAGAACCAGATTTTAGTGCAGGATTTAACACTCCAGAACATAAGGTTAAAGTTTCTTTCGGAAACGAAAACTTATTTAAAGACTTTGGTTTCAATGTAAATGTTAGATGGAGTGACGAGTATTTCTGGCAAGCTAGTATTGCTAATGCTATTATGCCAGCAAGAACTGTTGTTGACGCTCAAATCAACTATTCAATACCATCTCTAAAATCTATTTTTAAAGTTGGCGGAACCAATTTAGGTGGTAAAGAGTTTCAAAGTGCCGTTGGTGGACCATTTATTGGATCGCAATACTATGTGTCTTGGACAATTAACAACTAATAATTCAATATTTTAAGTACTAAAACGCCTTCTGATTGAAGGCGTTTTTTTTATCTGTAAAAAAGCGTAAAAATGACTTTAATTTTAAATTAAAACTAATATCTTTGCAGCGCGAAAAAACCAAGCGCTCTAGTAGAATGGGTTAGCTGTTTTTCCAATTTAAGATTATCTAAACATTAAACACATAAGTAATGTCAAAAGTTACAGGTAAAGTTGCACAAATTGTAGGTCCAGTAATCGATGTTGAATTCGGTGCTGGAGCTGAACTTCCAAAAATTTATGATTCATTAGAAATTAAAAGACCTGACGGTTCTATTTTAGTATTAGAGGTACAATCACATATTGGTGAAGATTCCGTTCGTACTATTGCAATGGATTCGTCTGATGGGTTAAGTAGAGGAACAGAAGTTGTAGCAACTGGAGCTCCAATTCAAATGCCAATTGGCGAAGATGTTTATGGGCGTTTATTTAACGTAATTGGTGATGCCATTGATGGTATTGGAGATTTACCTAAAGCTGGAAAAGCAGGATTGCCAATTCATAGAGAAGCACCAAAATTTGAAGATTTATCTACATCTACTGAAGTACTTTTCACTGGTATTAAAGTAATTGACTTAATTGAACCTTATGCAAAAGGTGGTAAAATTGGTTTATTCGGTGGAGCTGGTGTTGGTAAAACAGTATTAATTCAGGAGTTGATCAACAACATTGCAAAAGGACACGGTGGTTTATCGGTTTTTGCTGGTGTAGGAGAAAGAACTCGTGAAGGAAATGATTTACTTCGTGAAATGTTAGAGTCTGGAATTATAAAATATGGTGACGAATTCATGCATTCTATGGAAGAAGGCGGATGGGATTTAACCAAAGTAGATAAAGCTAAAATGAAAGAGTCTAAAGCGACTTTCGTTTTTGGACAAATGAATGAGCCTCCTGGAGCACGTGCACGTGTGGCCTTATCAGGTTTAACTATTGCTGAATATTTCCGTGATGGTGCTGGCGATAGTCAAGGAAAAGATGTATTGTTTTTCGTAGATAACATCTTCCGTTTTACACAAGCCGGATCAGAGGTGTCTGCACTTTTAGGTCGTATGCCATCTGCGGTAGGTTACCAACCTACTTTAGCAACAGAGATGGGTGCGATGCAAGAGCGTATTACTTCAACTAAAAAAGGATCTATTACGTCAGTACAAGCGGTTTACGTACCTGCTGATGACTTAACAGACCCTGCTCCTGCAACAACTTTTGCGCATTTAGATGCTACAACCGTATTATCTCGTAAAATTGCAGAGCTTGGTATCTATCCAGCGGTAGATCCATTAGATTCTACTTCTCGCATTCTTACAAAAGAAATTTTAGGCAAAGAACACTATGACTGTGCTCAACGCGTAAAAGAGTTATTACAACGTTATAAAGAATTACAAGATATCATTGCTATCCTTGGTATGGAAGAATTATCTGAAGAAGATAAATTAGCCGTTGGACGTGCAAGACGTGTACAACGTTTCTTATCTCAACCTTTCCATGTTGCAGAACAATTTACTGGAATACCAGGGGTGTTAGTTGATATTAAAGAAACTATAAAAGGATTTAATATGATTATGGATGGTGAGTTAGATCATCTTCCTGAAGCAGCATTCAACCTTAAAGGAACTATCGAAGAAGCAATCGAGGCTGGAGAGAAAATGTTAGCAGAGGCATAATTCAATTGATAACTATCAATTGGCAATTATCAATAATCAACTATAAAATTTATGTATTTAGAAATTGTATCACCCGAAGCAACATTATTTAGTTCAGAAGTGGATTCTGTAGTTGTACCTGGAGTTTCAGGAGATTTTGAAATGCTTAATAATCACGCACCTATTGTTTCCTTATTAAAAACCGGAACAGTAAGGATAAAAACAAACACTAAAAATCCTTTGGTATTAGATGAGCTTCATGCGCTTGTTATTCCACAAAAAGATGATAAGAATGTTTTAACGGTTAAGATTAATTCTGGTACAGTTGAAATGAAAGATAACAAAGTAATTGTATTAGCTGATTAGTAATACTTTTAACTGAATAAAAAAAACGTGAGGCCAATACCTCACGTTTTTTTATGCTTTATATTTTTATTTAGGATCTAACCAAAGTGCTTGGTTTTTTCTCATTTCTTCATTTACATCCGATTCTGGAATCTGTTGTAAACTATAGGATTTTCCTCCTTTTAAAATAACATCGCGAGTTTCAATTTTATCAAAACGTTCAAAAACAACAGTAACGACATCATTTACTTGATACTTTTTAAGCACCATATCTAAAGTTATCATATCATTTAAAGTAAAAGACCCGACCTGCAAAATTTTATCGCCCTTTTGAAGACCACTAATATAAGCTGTGGATCCTATCTTTGGGTTATCCATTAGTTTATTGTGCCTTACATGAGCTCCAAAATCGACTTGATCTTCATTCAGGTTAAGACGAAATCCAACATTTTTAAAAAGCGCTACAAAATCTGGCATTCCACTTTTATAGATATACTTATTGAAAAAAGTATCACCAAAGGTTTCCCCTGCATAATGGTTTAAAGTCTTGTGCAAGTCTTCAACTGTGTAAAATTTACCAACACTTCCATAATTCTTCCAAACTAATTTCATATAATCATCCAAATTCAAATTATTGGATCTTAAGGACAAATCTAGACCTAAGCCCAGCATTTCACCATAACTGTAATAAGAAATAAAGGTGTTTTCTCTATTAGTTTCATCAACAGATTTAGCTGCATCAACAAATGGAGCCTGATAACTCATTTCAATTGGGTTGAAAAACTGCCGTCCTGGTGCGGGCCAAACATAATTAAATGTTCCCATAACCGTATTCACAAATTGTTCCTTATTCCAAACCCCAGATCTCACCAAGGTCAAATTATCAAAATAGTTAGTAAACCCTTCAGCAAACCAAAGTTCGCCACTCATATTCGCCCTTTCAAAGTCAAAAGGCTCTAATGATTGTGGCCTGATGCGTTCCACATTCCAGCAATGAAAAAATTCATGAGAAACTGTACCTATATTTTGCTCTATCCCACCCTTTGCTAAACTTCTGGTTGTAGTTAAAATTGTAGAGTTTCTGTGTTCCATTCCATCTCCAACCACATTTGGCATATAACAGGCCAAAAAGGTGTATTCATTATAATCAAACTTGGGAAGTTCGCCAAAAACTGCTTTTTGCTGAAGGACTATAGCCTTCACGTCGTCAAAGTATTGATCAAAATCTTGATCTGATGCTAAATCATCATGCAACACAAAATTGATGTCTTGGCCATCAACTTTAAAACTTCTTTTTTTATAATTACTTATTTCTACAGGGCTATCCATAAAATATTGAAGATCCCTAGCATAATACGTTTGGTCCTTTACATGTTTTAGTTGTGTTGCAACTTTCCATTGAAGGTCACTCCTTAGCTCAAAAGTAACTTCAAATTCTTTTTGGGACAGTTCAGGAACGAACATGAAAGTGGCTGGAACATTAAGATGCGCATGGGTCTCATCAATTTGAGCATAGGTGCCATCACCATGATTTGCAAATAAGGTATAACTCACATTGATAGTACCATTGTGACCTTTAACCTGCCATGCATAGGGGTTTGGTCTTGAGGCCTGTAAAACTTTGCCATTACCATCAGTTACCACAACATTATAAACGTTCTTCGCGAATTCATGTAGAGCATAGCGCCCTGGAGACGACCGGCTCATCCTAAACTCTACCACATCAGATTTAAAATTTGTAAACGTAGCCTTTATTTGGGCCTCATGATGTACTGCATTGTCAAATGAAATACTATATTTTGAAGAAACTTGTGCAAGTGTTAAATTCCCTATTAAAATAAACAGGGCAAGAAAAAGAAATCTGTACATGAATTAAAATTTAAGGGTCTAAGATAGTATTTTTGTTCTATGGACAACATCCCTAAAAAGTTAAAATCTAAATTGGAGCTTCGTCAGCAAGAACAGTTGTTTCGAACGTTAAGTGATGCTCAAAATTTAGTTGATTTCTCTTCAAACGACTATTTAGGATTTTCTAAATCTGAATCCATTTTTGAGAAAACGCATCGTTTTCTTAAAGAACATGACATGGGTTTAAATGGTGCCACTGGTTCACGATTATTGACAGGAAACCATCGCCTATACAACAAACTCGAAGCTATACTATGCAAACATCACAATAGCGAATCTGCTCTGGTTTTTAATTCTGGTTATGATGCCAACCTAGGATTCTTTTCGAGTGTACCTCAACGAGGAGATCTCATTTTTTATGACGAGTTGATTCATGCTTCCATACGAGATGGTATTCGGCTTTCCAACGCCAAGGCCTTCAAGTTCAAGCACAACGATTTAAATCATCTTGAACATTTATTAAAGCGTGTTCAAAATGAGGAAACCGTATATATTGTTTCTGAATCTGTATTTTCAATGGACGGAGACAGTCCTGATCTTGTAACACTATCAAAATTATGCAAAAAATACAATGCTTTTCTTATTATTGATGAAGCCCATGCTGTCGGCGTTTTTGGTGATCATGGTAAAGGGCTGGTGGATCAACTCCAGCATCCAGTTTTTGCAAGGCTAATCACCTTTGGGAAAGGTTTAGGATGTCATGGCGCTGCAATATTAGGGTGTAGAGAACTCGTTAATTATTTGATCAATTTTGCAAGAAGTTTTATTTACACAACAGCCCTGCCACCGCACAGCATTGCCAGCATTATTATGGCATATGAAGAATTAGCACTTACAAATAATATTAACAAATTACATCACAACATTCAACGCTTTAAGTCAGAAATCAAAACTATGGGGCTTGAAAAACATTTTATAGAAAGTCACTCGGAAATTCAATGTTGTTTAATAAAAGGTAATGATGAAGTACGTAACTTTTCTAATCAATTTCAAAAACAAGGGTTTGACATTAAGCCTATTTTATCACCTACAGTCCCAAAAGGTCAAGAACGTCTTCGTTTTTGCATACATAGTTATAATTCAACAAATGAAATTGTCCAAGTTCTTAAGTTGTTGGCTACTTTTGTAAAATGAAAAAGACCTATTTTGTCACTGGGATATCAACCGAAGTGGGTAAGACCATTGTTTCGGCCATTTTAGTTGAAGCCCTCCAAGCAGATTACTGGAAACCAATCCAAGCAGGAGATCTTGACCACTCTGACACGAATAAAGTAAAGCAACTGGTTTCAAATACCGTTTCGGTTTTTCATCCTAATAGTTATGCATTACAAACACCAATGAGTCCACATGCTGCCGCATCTATTGATGGAGTTTCTATAGACCTACAACAAATCAATCCCCCTAAAACTAAAAATAGCTTGGTCATTGAAGGCGCCGGTGGTTTAATGGTTCCCATAAACGATACGCAAAGCATATTAGACCTAGTAAAGCCAGATTATAAAGTTATTGTCGTGTCTCGTCATTATTTAGGAAGTATTAATCACACCTTATTAACAGTAAATCTTTTAAAAGAAAAAGGCTTTGATGTCTCTGTTATTTTTAGTGGAAACGAACACCAATCAACCGAAGATATTATTAAGAAAATGGCTAAAGTGAATATTATAGGGCGAATTGATGAAGAGCCATATTTTGATAAAAATGTAGTTTTGGAATATGCTGAACTATTTAAACAAAGATTGTAAGTCGTCACCCTGAACTAGTTTCAGGGTCACATAAAATATGAAATCTAGCTATATTTATATATTAACCAATAATTATAGAACAACATTTTATGTTGGTGTCACGGCGAATCTCTCAAAGCGAATTGAGGAGCACCATATTGAAAATGCTTCTAAATTCACAAAAAAGTACAATATAAAAGATTTGATATATTTTGAAGAATTTTCAGATATAGAACAAGCTATAGCTAGAGAAAAACAATTAAAAAATTGGCATAAAGAGTGGAAATTAAATTTAATAAAAACTATAAATCCTACTTTAAAAACTTTGGATTATTAATATAATGAGATGCTGAAACAAGTTCAGCATGACGATATATGACATTAAAAGAGCGAGATAAAAAACACTTATGGCATCCTTTGACGCAGCATAAGTTGCACCCAGAAACCATTGCCATCACCAGCGCAAAAGGTTGTGAACTTATTGACGAAAACGGAACTATCTATATAGATGCTATAGCCTCTTGGTATACCTGCATGTATGGTCATTGTAATGATTATATTATAAATCGTGTTTCAGCACAAATGAAGAGTTTAGATCAGGTAGTTTTTAGTGGCTTTACCCATGAACCTGCCATTAAACTTTCTGAAGAACTCATTAAAATATTACCAAAAAATCAAAATAAAATATTTTTTAGTGATAATGGCTCAACTAGTGTTGAAGTTGGAATTAAAATGGCGCTACAATACCATTTCAACCAAGGCAACAAAAAAGATACTTTAATAGCATTTGAAGATGGGTTTCATGGTGACACATTTGGTTCGATGAGTGTTTCCGGCCTTTCAGTATATAATGGACCCTTTGAGGACTTTTTTTTGAATGTTAAAAGAATCCCTACTCCAAACGGTTTCAATCATAATGAGATTTTAGAACTTTTAAAAACCATTGTAGAAAATCATGCGGTTGCAGGTTTTGTCTATGAACCTTTAGTGCAAGGTGCTGCAGCCATGAAAATGCACAGTAGCCAAGGTTTAAATGAATTGCTTCAGTTTTTTAAAACACATGGCATTGTAACTATTGCTGATGAAGTTATGACTGGTTTTGGAAAAACCGGAACTTTTTTTGCTTCAGACCAAATACATACCAAACCAGATATTATATGTTTGAGTAAGGCTTTAACTGCTGGATTAGTCCCTATGGCAATTACTACCTGTACACAAGCTATCTATGATGTCTTTTATAGTGATGACATCAGCAAAGGGTTTTTTCATGGGCATACCTATTCGGCCAATCCTATTGCTTGTTCTGCTGCTTTAGCCGGAATTGAGTTATTGCAATCTGAAGCAATGCGAAACAATATAAAACGCATCTCTGATTCACATATAAAATTTAACGACCGTATTAAAAATCATCCTAAAGTAAAATCCACTAGGCAAATGGGAATTATATATGCTTTAGATTTGAATAATGAAATGGAGCGCTACGGAAATTTAAGAGACCAATTGTTTGATTTTTTTATGGAACGTGGGGTGTTCTTGCGCCCATTAGGGAACACTATTTATATTCAAGCGCCATATGTAATAACAGATCAACAATTAGCAAAAGTATATGCTACCATCGAAGACGCACTAGAAACCTTCTAGAGATTTATCAAGCAAATTAATTTCTTCATTGGTTTCTTTAATAAGAACATATAACTTTTCATAAGTCCATATTCCGTCGTATTTTTCACCCACGACTATAATTGTCCCTTTTCGTTTTGACCCTTTAATTGGTATCCTAAAATCGACTTCGCCATGGTCATTGTTTATGTTTATGCTCCCGCTCATAACACCATCGGTAACTATAGGTTTTCCCAAGCTATATTTTACATTTTCATTTTCTTCTGCTAATTCAAAAGCATAAGTATATGGGCTAGAATTTTTGAGCACTTTAGTAACTCCAAAAATAGCTGCTCCAATCCCGAAAACGATTAGTAGAATGACCATTAAGCATCCACTAATTGGCACAACCCACAGCCAATTTCTGCCAAACCAACTTTTCTGTCTTACTTCTTCCATATTAATTTTCTATAATTTAAAGATAAGTATTTGGGGTCTTGCTTTTGTTACATTTTAAGAAAACTTACATTTGCCAAAAGCTTTAAAGTCTTGCAACAACCAATTTCAATTACCGCAATTTCTTCAATTTCTACATTGGGAAATACCATAGAAAGCACTTGGGTTAATTACCAAAAGAAAGATCATTTTTTTGAAGAAAAACATGGCGTCTATGTATCATCTCTTGCAGACCATTGTAAGAAGCATATTGAAGATTTAAGAAATTCAGAACATAGTTATAAATCATTGGATGACTCTGTTTTATTTGCTATTTACGCAGCAAGAAAAGCTATAAAACAAGCGGGGTGGTCAAAACATGATAATTTCGGTATTAATATTGGATCGTCACGTGGTGCAACTCAACTTTTTGAAACCTATCACGAAGATTTTTTAACTCGTGGCAAAAGTGAAACCTTGAGTTCGCCAACTACCACACTCGGAAATATTTCATCATGGCTAGCTCATGATTTACAAACCCAAGGCCCAGAAATTTCACATTCAATAACCTGTTCAACAGCATTGCATGCTATGCTTAATGGTATAGCGTGGATAAATTCTGGAATGAGCAAAAAGTTTTTGGTCGGCGGTAGTGAAGCTCCCTTAACACCCTTTACAATTGCGCAGATGCAAGCTTTAAAAATCTATGCTAACAAAAACTTAATAAATGATAACAATCGTTATCCATGTCGTGCATTAGATTTTAATAAAACTAAAAACACAATGATCTTGGGTGAAGGAGCAGCTATGGCCTGTTTAGAACCAGGCAATAAAGCAAATGCGTTAGCATTGGTTTCGGGTATTGGCTATGCAACGGAAGTTTTAGAACATAATGTGTCGTTATCAACCGATGCAAAATGTTTTCAACGTTCAATGCGTATGGCGTTAGGGACTTTTAATCCCGACGAGATTGATGTCATTGTTACACATACTCCAGGTACAGTTAAAGGTGATTTAGCCGAATTAAAAGCAATAAAAAAGGTGTTCGGGAATAATCATCCTTTATTGACTAACAATAAATGGAAATTAGGTCATACCTTTGGCGCAAGTGGTATGTTGAGTGTTGAAATGGCTATTTTAATGCTAAAACATCAAGAGTTTATACAGTCCCCTTTTTTAAATCAAAGCAGCCCTAAACAATTAAACCATATCATGGTTAATGCTGTAGGATTTGGAGGAAACGCTGTTTCAATCCTAATCTCTAGATGTTGATTGTTGAAAAGAACTTAAAATTTGGAATTTAGAATTTGAATTTTGATTATTTATTACATTATTTTTGAATTATGAGCGAAATAAGACATAACTGGACCAAAGAAGAAATCTTAACTATTTATAACAAACCATTAATGGAGTTGCTTTATGATGCGGCTTCAATTCATCGTTTGCACCATGATCCGAATACCGTTCAAGTGTCAACATTATTATCCATAAAAACTGGAGGTTGCCCTGAAGATTGCGGTTATTGCCCTCAAGCCGCTCGTTATCACACTAATGTTGAAGGCAACGATTTAATGAGTGTACAACAAGTAAAAGCACAAGCTTTACGGGCCAAATCATCTGGAAGCTCTCGCGTTTGTATGGGCGCTGCTTGGCGTAATGTAAAAGATGGTGAAGAATTCGATCAGGTGCTTGAAATGGTACGAACCATTAACAAACTCGATATGGAGGTATGTTGCACATTAGGTATGATTACTGAAAATCAGGCCAAGCGTTTAGCAGAGGCTGGTTTATATGCTTACAACCATAATTTAGATTCATCAGAAGAATACTATAAAGAAGTTATTTCTACAAGAGGTTTTGAAGACCGACTTCAAACTATAGACAATGTTCGAAAAACTAACGTTACTGTTTGTTCAGGAGGAATTATTGGAATGGGTGAAGCCATTGAGGATCGCGCTGGAATGTTAGTGGCACTATCTACTTTGAATCCGCAGCCCGAATCGGTGCCAATTAACGCTTTGGTTGCAGTTGAAGGTACACCTCTAGAAGATCAAAAACCCGTATCCATCTGGGAGATGGTACGTATGGTAGCAACAACCCGAATAGTGATGCCCGAAACTCAAGTGCGATTGAGCGCTGGACGTACTGAAATGTCTCGTGAAGGACAAGCTTTATGCTTTTTCGCTGGAGCCAATTCTATTTTTGCAGGAGACAAACTACTAACCACACCTAATCCTGATGTGAATGAGGATATGGAAATGTTTAAACTTCTAGGATTAAATCCTCAAAAACCGTTTATCAAGAAAATGCAGCCACAAACTGTTGAAGCTTCAAATTCTCAATATCAAGCTTTGGGCGAAAAACCTAAATGGTCGCGCCCAGAACATAAAATTGAGCGAAATGAAGTAGCGAAAGTAAAGGCTAAAGCAATAAAATAGGATTTAACTTTGCTTTTTATAGCCACCTATTTGGTTGCTCAATACTATTTTAAAATTAGTAACGTTTTCATAACTTTGGCACTTAAATTTTTAGGCAGTTGGCATTGAACCTCATTGATATTCCTCGGGTTAAAACCATTACAAAAGAAGACTTTATAGCGCACTACTATAAACCTCAAAAACCTGTGGTCATTGAACGCTATATTGAAGACTGGCCCGCCTATAGCAAGTGGAATTTAGATTATATGAAGGCGGTTGCCGGAGATAAGATTGTTCCACTCTACGATGATAGACCTGTTGACTACAAAGACGGTTTTAACGAACCACATTTCAAAATGAAGATGGCAGATTATGTTGATTTGCTTAAAACAGAACCCACAAAATATCGCATTTTTCTTTGGAATATTTTAAAGGAAGTGCCGCAACTTCAAAATGATTTTACCTATCCTGATTTTGGCCTTAAACTCCTAAAAGGTCTACCCATGTTATTTTTTGGTGGAAGAGATTCGCACACTTTTATGCACTATGATATTGATTTGGCTAATATTTTTCATTTTCATTTTGAAGGAAAAAAGCAAATTATCCTATTTGATCAAAAACAGAACGACTTTTTATACAAAGTCCCACATTCGCTAATCACTAGGGAAGACATTGATTTTTCTAATCCTGATTTTGAAAAATGGCCTGCCTTAAAGCTAGCTCAAGGCTATAGCACAACCTTAAAGCATGGAGAAGTGCTTTACATGCCCGAAGGTTATTGGCATTACATGAAATACCTTACTCCTGGGTTTTCGATGAGCTTAAGAGCAATTGCAAGACGTCCAAAAAACTTAAGCAAGGCTATCTACAATATTTTTGTAATGCGCCATTTTGATAATATGATGCGTCGCATAAAAGGGCAAAACTGGATTGATTATAAAAACGAACAAGCCATTATTAGAACCCATAAAAAAGTGACTATTTAATAAGCTCATTGACCTTGTCATAGACCAAATGAGTTTCCCAACCTCTGTAGAGTAAATAGTCTGCTAACTTCTTTTTTTTCTTAAAAACGTTTGTTTCTTTAATTGAACTTGCTTTTTTTTCGGCTAAAGTATTAAAAGTGTCGATGTACGTACTTTCTTCAATCTCCTTCAAACCAATATTTATATTATATTTGGAAATGTCTTTTTGCTTTAATTCTAGAGTTAAACGACGCCTACCCCACTTCTTTATGTTAAACTTACCTCTAACAAATGCTTTGGCAAAACGTTCTTCATTGAGAAAGTTATGCTCCAGTAGATGAACAATAACGGCATCTATGGCTTCGGGAATCATATGCATTTGTTTTAGCTTTTGCCTAACTTCTTTATGACAACGTTCTTGGTATACACAATAGATCTCAAGCTTTTTTTTGGCCTCATCTAGTGTATATGTTTGCTTTTGATTCATGGATTAAAAGTAACAACAATTTGCCAATGAGTGATGTTTTATAAACTACTAACTGTTAGGAGATTTAATTTATAGTTTCAGCCATTTTTCTAAATTATTAATTAGTTTATGAATAAAAAACAATCCCTCATTGTTTTTTTCTTCATTTATATCCCGAGTATAGGATATAGCCAAAGTATTTTTACCAACCCCATCTCAGGAATCAATCCAAATTCAGACAACCCTTATACTATTGGACAATTAGTTGATGCTAATATTAATGTATCTGGTATTGGAAGAGGTGCTGGAATTAATGGTGTCAACACCAATGATCGCTATAACGCCAATAGTTGGAATACAGGCTCAATAGATCTAATAGCGTACTTTGAATTTACTTTAACACCAATTGCTGGATATGAAATTGATTTTATAAGTTTTGTTTATACAGGTCAGGCATCTGCATCTGGGCCGACTTATTTTGCTTTTAGAAGCAGTTTGGATGGATTTATTTCTGACATCGGTGCTCCAATCGCATCAGGAACAACTATTGACCTTTCATCTGTAAATTATCAAAATGTAACGTCTTCAATTACATTTAGATTTTATGGGTGGGGAGCAAGTGCATCTAACGGCACTTTCAGCATTAACGATTTTACTTTTAATGGTGTTGTTTATTGCACCGAAGAAGTAAGCTATGGTAATATACAATTTCCCACTTCATCACCTCAATCTATAACAGTTGGTGACAGCTTTAATGTCTACGCACAAGTTTATGAACCTTCTGTGACCGATACACCAAATTCACAAGGCGCCGGAATTCAGTGCTGGATAGGTTACAACACCGCCAATAACAATCCAAATATTGATTCTGGGTGGACTTGGGTTCTGGCCACATATAATGATATAGGAGGTAATAATGACGAATATATGGCTGAAATAGGTTCAGCTTTAATCCCAGGAACATACTATTATGCGAGTAGATTTCAATTAAATGGATGTGCCTATACTTACGGCGGTAGTGGTGGCATTTGGAATAACAATTCTGTACAATTAATTGTTAATGATGATACACTTGATTTTTTTAATCTTCAATTTCCAGAAATTGGCACCATCACTTTAGGTAGCATTTTTGATGTTTTTGGGCAAGTTTATGAAGCAGGGTTAACACCAGGGCTTGGTCAAGCACCAGGTATTTCGGCCTGGGTTGGTTATAGTACTTCAAATACCCACCCGAGTACGTGGACAAATTGGGTAGTTGCAGGTTATAATCCGTTGTGTTTGGACTGCAACTCAAACCAGAATGATGAATATTATGTTGACATTGGATCTTTATTACCTCAAGTTGGAACTTATTACTACGCGACAAGGTTTAAGCTCAACAGTGGTTCATACACATATGGAGGTATATTATCTAATGGGAGTTCAGGAGGCGAATGGGATGGAACTACTTATATATCAGGAATTTTGAATGTAACACCCACTCCATGTTCAGAATTGTTTTTTTCTGAATATGTTGAAGGATCTGGCAATAATAAATGTTTAGAAATTTATAACCCCACTAGTTCTGCAATAACATTAACTGGTAATTATACTATTGAAATTTATGCAAATGGTAGCAGTTCTGCTAGTTCAACTATTAACTTAACAGGAATAATAGCCAGTGGTGAAACATTCGTAATTTGTCATACCGGAGCCAATGCTTCCATAATAAGCATAAGTGACGCTCAATCTGGAAGCATTAATTTTAATGGGAATGATGCTATTGCTTTAGTGAAATCAGGTGTTAAAGTTGATGTGATTGGCCAAATTGGATTTAATCCAGGCACTGAATGGACAGGCGGTAGTAGTAGTACTTTAAACCGGACGCTTATTAGAAAAAGTACTATTCAGTATGGCGATTATAATGGATCAAATGCTTTTGACCCTAATTTAGAATGGACTGCATTTCCTATAGATTATGTTTCAGAACTTGGAAATCATTTTTCTAGTTGTATCCCTAGTGTTGAAATTCAACTACAAACTTTTTCTGGTTCTGGTATAACATGTGGATATACTTTTGAGTTTGGTTCTTGTAGTTTAAGCTCTATTAATGACATTATTTTTACGATTAAAAATTTAGGAGATTTACCTTTAACTATTTCTGATTTGAGTTTTATAAATGGGTCACAATATAGTCTTGTTTCCCCTCCTTCAACCCCATTCAATATATCAGCCAATGGATTATTCAACATTACAATTAGATTCAATCCAAATGCCATAGGACTCTTTTTGGACACACTTATTATAACCAGTAATGATGCTAGTGAAAGTGTTTGTTCTATTAATGTATCAGGATTAAGCATTGCTAATTGCTCTACAACCATCCAAACCATTGTTCATCAAGATTTTGAGTCAAGTGCATTAGATACTTGGGGTTATACAGCTGAACATGCTCCAATTGCTGGCTATTGGGATGTCACAACCAGTTTATTACCTGATATTAGTGGCGCCCAAAGTGGATCTTTTTTTTGGGGAATTACTGATCTAGAGCGATCTGGCCATACAGGCCAAACACACAAATTAACTTTTGAACAAAATATTAGTGCTTATACCAGTGTTGAATTATCCTTTTATTACTACACCATAAATTTGGATGCAAGTGATAGTTTAGAATATGAGTTGTATTATGATAATGTTTCACAAGGGGTTATAGACATTTCGGTTGACACTGCTTCTTGGGTACAGGTTTTACATAATATCCCAGATGCGGTCAACAACTTGAAATTAGTTATTTATGCAGATATTGATGCACTTAATGATAAAGCTGGACTAGATAATTTTTTATTGACTTCTACAAGTGTTAAAACAACTACTTGGACTAGTTTGGGTTGGTCAAATGGCGCTCCTTCAATCAGTACTGTAGCAATACTAGATTATCCTTATAATACAGCAACAAATGGCAATTTAAGGGCTTGTAATTTATATATTAATGATGATGGATTAGGTGGTTATCATACCTTGACAATAACTGACGGTAAATATGTTGAAGTAGAAAATAATTTAATTGTAAATGGTAAAATTATTGTAAATCCAAAAGGTGCTTTTATTCAAAATAATGCTTTAGGGACTGTTACTGTAGCAAACAAATCAAGTATAACTGTTGAGAAGAAAACTGCTCCCATGGATGCTTGGTACGAATACACCTATTGGAGTTCACCCGTATATGGGGAAACTATTGATTTTGGATTATCAGATGCACAAGCCAGTAGGCGATTTTGGTTTAATGCGAAAAACTTTAGAGACTCCAAAAAAAAGATAGCAAACAACACATTTGTGAATAATCAACAAGATGATATAGATGACGATGGAAACGATTGGACTCTTGCCAACGGTAGTGATGTGATGATTCCAGGGGTGGGTTACGCTGCTACACATTCTAAATCTTTATTTTTTGGACCTCCAATGTCAGCTCCACCATTTCAATTTGTGTACACCTTCGAAGGTCCTTTTAATAATGGCAATATTATAGTTCCTGTTTATAGAAATGATGACGAGCTCAATGACAATAATTGGAACCTTATAGGTAATCCTTATCCTTCTGCTATTAGTGTTGATCTTTTTTTAGCTGAAAATGTAAATGAGATAAAAGATGATGTCCCTGTTAACCCTCCAATTGGTAGTGTTACCGAAGGGGCTATATTTTTGTGGTCACAAGATACTCCTCCATCCAATACCAATAGCGGAAATGAAAATGAAAACTTTGCACAATCAGACTATGCTATTATTAATATGAGTTCGGAAATTGCAGGAGGTGATGGAGTAAAACCAAACCGCTTTATCCCATCTGGACAATCGTTCTTTATTGTGTATGACAATGCTGCTGCTGGCACACAAATCTCAAGCAACCCCAACATTAAGGAAGGTTATGTGGTTTTTAAAAATACTATGCGTATGGCTGATGGCACCAGCAATTCACAATTTTTTAGAACTTCAGAATCAAATTCTGTGAAATCAAAAAAACTTCCTAATAAATTATGGATTAATTTAACTAGTGATAATGGTGTGTTTAATCAAATTGCCGTTGGATATGTAGACAAAGCAACTGATGGTTATGATGGAATGGCTTATGATACACCCCGTAATTTATCATCTGAATTATTTTCATCTATATACACATTAATCCCAAATGAAAACAAAAAGTTGGCTATACAGGGCAAAAGTCCTCAAAGCTTAACCCTAGACGAAAAAATTATACTAGGGTTTGATACAGTAATAAGTATTGCAACGCTTTATACCTTGTCTATTGATAAGATAGAAGGTGACTTTTTAGCTGCTAATCCAATGTATATTAGAGATAATTTGATGCATATTAACCATAATTTATCTGCTTCAAATTATACATTCACTTCAGAAGTCGGCGAATTTAAAGATCGTTTTGAACTTGTGTTTCAAGCTGAAACCTTGTCTGATACAGAGTATCAAATGAACGTGAGTAAATTAACTATTATCGAGTTGGATAATGACCTTGTTCAATTTAAAACTAATAGTGATAAAGACATTAAATCGGTTAAGATTATGGACCTTTTAGGCCGAACACTGTATCTGTTTAAAGGTACTAGCGCAGTTGAAATCTATAACCTATCTCAATTAAGTCAATCGGCTTATTTGGCAGAGGTTCAACTTTCAAATGGCCAAATAATTACGAAGAAGGCTATTAAAAGAAAATAATTGTAGTCGAGAGAGATATAAAAGTCTCAACTTATTGTTGACACTTTTTATAAGGTATATTTTAGAGATAGGATAAGGTTTCGTCCTGCAGATGCTATTCCTGATGAATAGGTTTTATAACGTTGGTCTGTAATGTTTTCCAAACTTGCCGTTAATGTTGCAGCATGTGTAAGTTGATACTGAGTTCTTAAATTTAGTGTATACCAAGATGGTGAATATGGATTCCCATTACTATCTAAAGCATAAATATAAGCCTTCTCAATTTCAGAAGGTGCTAATTGATTAAATGACAATTCATTGTTATATTCTGCAAATGCATCTATAAGTAATTTATTCTTTTGCCAAACTAAATGTGTATTACCAAAATTAGGAGCCGCATGACGTACTGGAACTTCAACACCGTTTTCTTCTTCTGTTCCACCTACTATATTATATTGGGATTTTAGTTTCAAAGCATCAGAAAATTTGAGTTGAATCCCTACTTCAAAGCCATAGATCCAAGCTTTTGAAGCATTTTGAATAGCTTGCACATTACTTAATTCACCGTCATACAAGATTTCTCTTTGACCATTCAATGAAAAATCCCGTCTTACCAAGGCATTATCCAAAAACGTATAATACGTCGCCATATCAATGAGGAACATATTATCAAAATTAAGTTTTAAACCTAATTCTCCGCCATAGGCGTATTCTGGTTTTAAATTATTATTAGGTACCACTACTGATCCAGGTTCTGAATCGAAAACTTTACCAACATCATCAATATTAGGCGCTCTAAATGCAGATGAAGCATTTAATTTCCACTCAATCATCTTATTTGGCAACCAGCTTATTCCAGCTGTTCCTGTCAAGGCTCCGGCATCTATTGAGGCTTTGTCAAAAGGCAGGTTAAGATATTGGTTGTTTTCATTGAAATTAGCATGTATCAAAACATGGTTATACCTTAAGCCCGATTGGAAAATAAACTTTGGATTTGGCTTATATTTTAAACTAGTATATACAGCCAGAGACTGCCAGTCTGAACCATTTGGGTATCTTGATACTGTAGGTGTTAAAACATTAGTTACAATATTCTCTTCATCACCAGTTGATTTGATTTTATTGTATATATATTCAACACCATAAAATAGTTCAGTGCGTGAACTTAATTGTTTTTCTAAATCTAAATTAAAAGAAATAGCATCTACTGCTTCTTCTCTAATATTTCGGATCTCTGATTGAAAATCTCTATCAAAACGGCTTTCTTGAAAATTTTGGTAAGCAGCAGTTAACTGAATTTTATCGTATAAATTTGAACTGCTACTTAATTTGGTTACTTGAAAATTACCCATAAACCAGCGTTGAGGCCCATAATTCCATTCGGCTGATCTTAATTTACCTCTACGGTATCTTATGAGTCGGTCATATCGTGAATACTCTGAAGTGGTAGTGTAATATAATCCGAGATCAAAACTTAAATTATCTTGAGGTTCATATCTAAACTTTTGCATTAAATTGATCTGGTCGTAACCTGTTGGAGTTTGCACTAATGGATTTTTATTATCAACAACCGAATCCACACCATTAATGGTTTGTACGTATTCAGGTCTTAAATAGTCATCCGGACCATGACTGCCCATTCGTAAATCATCAAAATCAGTATAACTTACACTTGTCAAAAACGCCCATTTTTTTAATCCGAAATTAAAGTCCAAATGCCCTGTTTTTTCTTCATTTGCCGTGGCATAACGTAAAACCGCATTGGCATTGAAATACAATGAATCCCGATAAGAGAGTTGAGGTTTTTGTGAATAAAAGCTCATCACTCCACCTATGGCGTCACTACCATAAACCACCGAACCTGCCCCTAGTGCAATTTCAGTATTTTGAATTATAAAAGGATCAATAGATATGACATTTTGTATGTTTCCTCCTCTAAAAATGGCATTGTTCATTCTTACGCCATCTACAGTAATTAATAATCGGTTTGTAGAAAGTCCCCGTATCATTGGACTTCCTCCGCCTAATTGACTTTTTTGAATATACACATTTCCAGAGCTTTGTAATAAATCGGCACTGGTTTGTGGGTTTGAAAATTGAATGTCTTTTGCGCTAATATTGATTATTTTTTGAGGAATATCAGATTTGCTCTGTTCAAACTTTGAAGCCGATATCACAATTTCATTTAAATCTTCAACTTTAACATCCAAAAAAACTACAAAGCTACGTAATGCTAAAGTAGATTTTCTAAACGAAATTATATCATGAGTAGGGCTCTGAAAATAAATTAGTTCGTTCCTAGAAAAACTATCCAATGATGCCTCTCCATCTAAATTTGTAGAGACAGTTTTGGTTTTATTGGCATTATATATAGCAACTCCAGAAATAGGTTCTTGGGAACTTTTTTCTAAAACTTTGACACTTTGAGCGTTGACTATTGCTATGACAAAAAAACAAAATGTGACTAATAAAAATTTAATCTTCATTTGAAGCAGTTGGCTTATTTAATTAAATACTTGATTTAATATTTGGAGAGATTTAGGTTTTCTAAAATCGCCCAAATGTAATTCAAAATAAAGTAATAGCATATTTAAAAACGATTGCCTTTGTTTTGAATTTAATTTAACTCCATGAATTGCATCAAAATTTATGCCTAAAAGTTGTTTTAGAATTATTAAATTCTCGCCAGAAATAGAATAGAAATCTTGCTTTTTAGATTCGAAAAGCCCATTACTTAAATTAAAATAGGATTGATCCATATTTTGAGTATCAGGATAAAACCCAAGATACTTAGTCAAGTTAAGTAAAAACAATAAATGAAAATTTGAAAATTCGGTTTCGTGATCTAAATAGTTAAACGAATGCTCCAGATAAGAATACAATGCTCCATTATGTTCTTCTTCTTGAAGTATTGTAGAAAGCACCTCTGATAAAAACATAGCAATGGCGCTTTTAAGAATATTGGTATGAAGTGTTTGGTAAAGATAATTCAGTTTAACCTCGCTAATGCTTTGCAATGAACGATTTTCTTTATAATTGCTATCAAAAGATAGTTGGGATAAAGGCTGAAAATAAACGGCTTTTGTACTTCCTTTTTGGGTTTTTAAGGCTCCCCTTATAATATAACTCACCACGCCTTTTTGTTTTGTATAACATTTAACAATGAGATCGTTATCCTTATATTTTAATTTAGAAAGAACAATTGCGTTGGTTTTTATCAGCATTATAAATTGGCTTTTTACCTAATAATGGCGAGTTTTAACACTTTTGTTTCAAAGGAATCCAAATCAGATATCATAATTAGATATACTCCTGAGGCCACAATGTTATTTGCCAAATTCTTTCCATTCCACACCGCAGTACCTCCATCAATTGCAAAATTATAATTTGATCTAGAGGCTCGCTGATTGATTCGCGACTGCGCTTCAGCGACTAAATTACCTTCGATGTCTGTAATTTTAATATTTACGTTCTCTGTAAGGCCTCTTATTTTTACACCGTTATTAATGTTATTCAAATCGTTAAAGCCTAAAATATTATATTCTGGCCTAACAGGATTGGGATAAACATAGGCGTTGCTTAATGCTTCTTCAGCTTCAGATCCACCGGATAAAAATGAGACAAGCCCTTTTGGCGTTGCAATGTAAACTTTACCACTTTTGGAATCAATTGAAATATCGCTTATCGTATTTGTAGGTAAAGGAGAGTTATCTTTAGTAAAATGGTAGATGGTTTGTTGCCCATCAGGTGAAAAATAAAAAATCCCTGAATCAAAAGTACCAACCCATTTGTTGTTGGATCCATCAACTTTAATGTCGGTTATAAGTTGATTG
The DNA here is from genome assembly GCF_042654525.1 of Geojedonia litorea. Lineage (NCBI taxonomy): Bacteria > Pseudomonadati > Bacteroidota > Flavobacteriia > Flavobacteriales > Flavobacteriaceae > Geojedonia > Geojedonia litorea. The sequence goes on along the minus strand of NZ_JBHSGP010000014.1, from coordinate 923,435 downwards.
GACAAAAGTTCTTTAGGGATACCATCGTCAAGAATTACTATCTCACTAACTCTTGGATTTGGGTCATCCAAAAAATTACTGGTGTTATATAATACCCGCAAACCTTTAATTGTACCTATCCACAATTGACTTCTATTATCCATGGCAATTGATTTAACTGCAGTTGAAGGCATATTCTGATCCATGGTATAAACCCTGTTTATAACCTTACTTCCATTATTCTCATTATATGCGACAACTCCATTACTATAAGCTGCAATCCATTTTGTCCCATTTCTGTCAATTACCAAATCATTGTAACCAAGTTCATCTGTTATAGGGTCCGGAATAATTTCTTTGAAACTATAACTTCTCCATTGCCCTGAAACAGGATCATATGATTTAAGAACCTTATCGATAAACGAGGTAACTGTCCATAGCAAACCACTTTGATCAAACTTTGAACCAGTTACTCTTATTCCTGTCTCATTAGGCCTACTAGGAATTACTAATTGTTCTAAACCGCTATTAGAGTCATTATATAAAATTGTAGCCACATCATTATCCAACTTCAAAAGCCCATCATGTGTAGCACTAATAAAGGTTTGTGAAGGGTTAAACGGATTTACAGAAATGTATGTTAAGTTTCTAGCGGCCAATAAACTATCAAATGGTATGTTGTTCCATTGTTCATTTTTATAAATACTCAACCCATAACTCCTTAAAGGAAATGGGTTTTGAAAAATATCATAATCGCCAAATGCTACCCATAGTTTATCATAAATTGCATTAATTTTAAATCCATTGTTCATTAAGGGACCATCTGGCCTGATAACTTGATATGTATTAGGATTAATGAACTCTGATTGTAATACTCCTAAACTTGAAGTCCCGATATAAATATGATTGTCAGTAATGGTTGCAGCCAAAAAACTGGTATTAAATTCAGAATTGACAGAAGCCGTTGCTAATAATCCAAAGCTATCGTCATATACAAATACATTATTTCGTGTTGTAATAACCAGATAAGAATTGAATTCTCTCACATCCAACGGTAATTCCGAATAAGTGAAAATTTGATTTAAGTTGTCATTAACTATTTCATAAAACGCACTGTTTGAACCCAATGAATATAATCTGTCCTCAACTGTTTGTATCGCAAGGAAAGCCCCATTCCCAATAGTTTGCCATTGTTGATAATCTATGAGATTTGGGTTAGTAAGTGAAGCTTTTTTAATAGCATTATTATTACCACATGCAGCATAAAGCATATCATTAAATACTGTAGTTTGATTCACAGTTATTTGGCTACCTCCTGAACCTATGAAATAAGTGTCTCCAAATTCTAACCTGTTCAAATCATAAACCGATATCCCATAATTTGTTGAAATATAAACCAATCCATTATATTCATTAAAATGATTAATGCGTTTTAAATTAGGGGCTATGGTTACTTTGTCTAAAATATCTACTACAGAAAGCACTTCATTATCACTTTCAGAAACAATCTCAATTAAGCCATTCTGATACCCAATAATAAGTAGCTGATAGGTTTCACTATACTTTATCTTCGTAATTGTTTCTCCAGAAAGTCCATTGATGGTTGTAATTGTTTGTAATTCACTTGTGCTTAAATCATAACTGAAAATAGCATTTTCAGAAGCTGCATAAATTTTATTATTACCCTGTGTAACATCTTTAATGCTGTAATATGAAAAATACCCTTCCCAAAGGGATGAAAAGTTTTGTGAAACTATAATTTGGGTAATCCCAAAAAACACTACCAAAAAAAACAGCTTACATCTACCCATCTACTTATATCTTGTCAAAATAATATTAACCAAAAATAATATAATTTATTGTATTTTAGTTTTCCATTTTAATTCCCATTAATGCTGTTTAGTAGTCCCCTTTTTCTCTTTTTATTTTTACCCTTTTCTCTTCTACTTTACTACTTAACGCCTAAAAAATTTAAAAATACCTTTTTACTTTTAGCTAGTTTGTTTTTTTATACTTGGGGAGAAAGAGAATTGGTGATTTTAATTTTACTTTCAACCTTCGTAGACTATAGTTGTGGAATTATCATTTCTAATGGTAAACGAAAAACAGGTTTATTTTTGTCCATTTTGTTCAATACTGGAATTTTAGCTTATTTCAAGTATTCAAACTTTGTACTTACAAACTTTATTGAGTTTCTTAGTTTATTCAGTGTAGAGGTCGAAACAGCGACCTATTTTTCAAACATAGTACTACCACTTGGAATTAGTTTTTATACTTTTCAAACCATGTCTTACACAATAGATGTTTATCTTAGAAAGGTTAAAGCAACCAGAAATTTCATAAATTTTGCTACTTATGTCACATTCTTTCCTCAATTAATTGCTGGTCCAATTGTGAGGTATAAAATTATCGAGAACCAACTCGTAAGCCGAAATACAACCACAAAACAGTTTTCAGAAGGTGTTGAGCGTTTTATTATTGGTCTTTCTAAAAAAATGATTATTGCCAACAACTGTGCTTTTTTAGCAGATAACATATTTAGCTTACACAATTCAGATCTATCCGCATATCTGGCTTGGATAGGAGTAATCGCATATGGATTTCAAATATATTTTGACTTTTCAGGTTACTCTGATATGGCTATTGGACTTGGAAAGATGTTTGGTTTTGATTTTCCAGAAAATTTTAACTATCCTTATATATCACAATCAATTCGAGAGTTTTGGAGGCGATGGCATATCACTTTATCTAATTGGTTTAAAGATTATGTTTACATTTCTTTGGGAGGAAATCGAAAAGGAGTAAAAATCACTTATATTAATCTTCTAGTTGTATTTTTTATTACGGGCTTATGGCATGGTGCAAATTGGACTTTTATAGCCTGGGGATTGTTTCACGGATTTTTTATAATTGTTGAACGCATTGGTTTTGATAAAATCCTTGAAAAGCTACCAAAAGTCATTTCTCATTTGTATTTACTTCTTGTTGTAAGCATTTCATGGGTCTTTTTTAGGAGCGAAAATATAACCGATGCATTGAACTATATTCAGTCAATGTTTAGTTTTAATCTTACTACCAATTTAGATTTTATGAAGTTTCTTATTTCTAAAGAAATAATGTTTGTTTTAATTTTGGCAACTGTTTTTTCTACCCCTGTTTATAAACGTTTTGATTCCCTTATGTCATTTTTAAATCCAAAAACTTTTGCTGGTTTCAAAATGTTTGCGTTAATGACATTACTCGTTATTTGTTTTTTCTATGTAGCAACTGATGCTTATAATCCGTTTATATATTTTAGATTTTGATGAATTCAAACAAAGCACATAAATATCCTATCATATTCTCAGTGGCATTTTTAATTCTACTGTTGCTACCAAACATTGTAATGCTAACTAATTTAGAAGATTTGACTAAACACGAGAATAGAAAATTTAAGGATTTCCCTAATTTAGATTTTGATTCTCCAATATCTTCTATTTCAAACTTTAAAAATTACTATATCGAAAATTTTGGTCTTAAAGCGGCTTTGGTAAATTCATACATACATTTAAAAAACAATATCCTAAACGAAGACCCTATTCCTAATAAAGTTGTAAAGGGACTTGATGGATGGTACTTTTTAGGAAATCACCACAACAACATTATTAGTGATTCATTCGGAAATGATTCTTTTAGTGAGAATGAGTTAAATGTCATATGTAAAAATATTATTGAATTAAACGCCTATTTTGTTGCCAAAAAAATTAAATTTTATTTAGTAATCCCACCCAACAAGAGTTCAATTTATAGAGAACAACTGCCTTATCAGCTCACTAAACACGCAACCAAATTTACTTCCTTTAAGAACAGTTTAGAGGATCGTTTCGGCTTTAAAATTATTGATTTGTCCTCCGAAATGTTATCAAAGAAGAATGACAGCCTGCTATATATGAAAACAGACACTCATTGGAATGATTATGGAGCATTTATTGGATACTCTAAAGTAATTGATGTTTTAAATGCTCATCATCTAAATATCCCCAAAGTTTCTCTTAATACTTATAGAATTAATCACAAATTTATTAGTGGAGACATAACACCAATGATTAATAATAATACCCTTGAAAGAACCATCGTCTTTGAAAAAAAATCAAATACCAAAATCAATAACTTGAGTGAATCCTACAAGCATCAACGTTACTATAATCCTGATGGGAATAAAAAATTACTAATGTTTAGAGACTCTTTCGCAAATGCTTGGACTCCCTATTTTAGTGAAAGTTTTAAAGAAAGCGTTTTTTTAACAGATTATATTATAGACTATTCACTTATTGAAAAGGAAAATCCAGATGTTGTTATTTTAGAAGTTGTAGAACGAAATTTTCTAGAGGTTCTTTTAAACCTGAAAAAAAGACCTTCATAATAGAAGGCCTTTTTAAATTAATTTTATTTAATGCCAATTAAACTATCCCTTGTGCCAACATAGCATCAGCAACTTTTACAAATCCAGCGATATTAGCGCCGCGAATATAATCAATTGAGCCATCTTCATTTTCTCCATATTGTACACATGAATCATGGATGTCTTCCATTATATCTTTTAGCTTTTCATCTACTTCTTTTCTAGACCAGCTTAATCGAAGTGAATTCTGACTCATCTCTAATCCAGAAGTGGCTACACCACCAGCATTTGAAGCTTTACCTGGAGCGAATAAGATTTTGGCTTTTTGAAATTCGTGGATGGCTTCTGGTGTTGAGGGCATGTTGGCTCCTTCACTTACGCACATACAACCATTTCTAATTAATAGTTTTGCGTCATCACCATTTAATTCATTTTGAGTGGCACATGGCAACGCAACATCACATTTAACAGACCAAGGTGTTTCACCTTCAAAATATTTTGCCGATGGATATTTATCTACGTACTCGCTAATTCTTCCACGCTTTTCATTTTTAATGTACATCACGTGTTTCAATTTTTCAGCTGTAATACCATCTTCATCTAAGATATAACCTCCTGAATCAGATAATGTTAAGACAAGTCCGCCTAACTCGGTTACTTTTTCTGCAGCATATTGTGCCACATTACCCGAACCAGAAATCACCACTCTTTTGCCTTTTATTGAATCATTTTTTCGTTTAAGCATGTTTTGAGCAAAGTACACATTCCCGTACCCCGTTGCTTCTGGTCTAATTAAAGACCCACCCCAAGACTGACCTTTACCTGTTAATACACCGGTAAATTCGTTCTTTAATTTTTTATACATTCCAAACATGAACCCAATTTCTCTAGCGCCAACACCTATATCTCCAGCTGGAACATCTGTATTTGGACCAATGTGTCTGAATAATTCACCCATAAACGCATGACAGAAGCGCATGATTTCATTATCTGATTTGCCTTTTGGATCAAAATCCGAACCTCCCTTACCGCCTCCCATTGGCAAAGTAGTTAAAGAGTTTTTGAACACTTGTTCAAATGCTAAAAATTTCAAAATGCTTGCATTTACGGTCGGGTGAAAGCGTAAACCTCCTTTATATGGCCCAATTGCTGAATTCATTTGAACACGGTATCCTCGATTAACCTGAATTTCTCCCTTGTCATCAACCCAGCAAACTCTAAACGAAATTAATCGTTCTGGCTCCACCATTCTTAACAAAATATTTTTTCCATGATAAATTTTGTGATTCACTATGTAAGGAATAACCGTTTCGGCAACCTCTTGCACAGCTTGCAAAAATTCTGGTTCATGACCGTTTCTTTCACGGACAAGATCTAAAAAAGCTTCAATTTTATGTTCCATGTATTGTTAAATTATAAATAAAGGTTCTGTTTAATGGCGCAAAGATACATTATCTATAAAATTAAATACATTTTTTTTTCATATTCTCAATACATCTATAATAAAATAATCATCTCCTAATTTCGTTAACTTTATCAAACAGTTCCCGCAAACCTCATTTATTTGGTAGTTAGGGCAGTTTTCATATATTTGTTAGCAGCATGCCCTTAATTAAATAAAACCATATGACGCTTAATTTGAAACAATTAGCATTCTACATTGTTGTTTTTGCAAGTTTAAATCAAACCTACGCGCAACTTGGTTTCTCCCACGAAATTGGGGCAATTATTGGTCCAGTAGAATTCAGATCAGATTTTGGAAGTCGATTAGACGAAGCCACTAATCTAGGTAATAGTGGAATAGGAATAGGAATCATACATTATATTAATTTTGCCTATCGGGCTGACTGTAACTGTTACTCAACAGATACTTATTTTAATGACCACTTTAAGCTTCGGTCAGAAATATCATGGAACTATACCCGATTAGATCATCACGGAGAATGGGTAGCACCAGATAAAACTAGTGCTTTAGCCGATAAATTAAGAGCGCATCATGGTGTAGCTGAAAACTTTGATATAGGCATGCAATTAGAATATTTTCCGAAAAGTATTAGATCATTTCAGGCCTTTAGTTACCGATTTGCTCCTTTTGTAAGTTTAGGATTTCATTACACGAACTCTAAACCACAAGCATGGACAGATTATGGTGATCAAAATGTATTTAATGCTAACAATATTTACGACTATTGGTACGCAAACCCTGCCTTTCTACCTCCAGTACCTCCAGGTGAACAGCGTGAATATCCCATTGATCTCGACGCCATAAATGCATGGTCTGTAGTTACCAGTGTAGGTGTACGCTATAAGTTTACCAAACTATCTGACCTTATGTTAGATTTGCGATGGCAACTTTATTTTAGCGATTGGATTGACGGCTTCAATCATAAATTAAGCTATAATAAATTTAACGATTGGCTTATTTGGCTAAACTTTGGTTATATCTATTATTTAGATTAAAATTTGAACAATTATCCTAAAGCCTGTTTTAGGTCGTTTATTAAATCTTCTTCATCTTCAATACCAACACTTAATCGAATTAAAGAATCAACAACACCCGTTTTTTCACGTTCTTCTTTAGGTATACTTGCATGTGTCATACTTGCTGGATGACCCGCCAATGATTCTACACCGCCTAAAGATTCTGCTAGGGTGAATATTTTTAATCGCTCAACTACCTTGATAGCTTCTTCAAAGTTATTCCCTTTTGTTGTAAAAGACACCATGCCTCCAAAGTCTTTCATTTGTGCCTTGGCAATAGCATGATTTGGATGATTTTTGAATCCTGGCCAATAAACATTTTCTATTTTAGGATGATTTGCTAAATATTCTGCAACTGCTTTCCCATTTTCACAATGGCGTTGCATACGAATGTGCAATGTTTTTATTCCTCTCAACACTAAAAAACTATCTTGAGGGCCGCAAACTGCACCGCTAGCATTTTGGATGAAATATAATCTTTCGGCCAATGCTTGCTCTTTTACAACCAATGCGCCCATAACCACATCACTGTGCCCGCCCAGGTATTTGGTAGCGGAATGCATAACAATATCGGCTCCTAAATCTAAAGGTAATTGTAGGTACGGCGTTGCAAAAGTATTATCAACTGCGAGCAACAACTTATGCTTTTTTGCAATATCAGAAACGGCTTTAATATCAATAATGTTCATCATTGGGTTAGTTGGTGTTTCTACCCAAATTAATTTAGTATTCGATGTAATGTAGCTTTCGATAGTTGCCACATTTTCCATTCCAATGAAATGAAACTTTATCCCAAAACCTTCATAAATCTTCTTAAACAATCGATAAGAACCTCCATACAAATCGTTCGTAGAAATAACTTCATCACCAGGCTTTAAAAGTTTTATAACAGCGTCAATGGCGGCGAGCCCCGAGGCAAAAGCTAAACCGTAGTTTCCGTTCTCAATACTTGCAAAAGCTTTTTCCAAAGCATTTCGAGTTGGGTTATGTGTTCTAGAATATTCATAACCTTTATGACCTCCTGGAGTAGTTTGGGCATAAGTTGACGTTTGATATATAGGTGGCATTACTGAGCCATATGCAGGATCATGTTCCTGACCACCGTGAATTGTTTTTGTATTAAATTTCATCTCTAAATAATTTGCAACAAATTTAGGCTTTAATTCGTTGTATTCAAATGGATATTATACCTTTAATATATGTTTAACCTAAGCATAAAATCCTTGAAACGATCTATTTTATTTTTTTGTGTTGGTTTGCTCCTTTTCTCCTGTAAAAATGAACAACCCTTGAGTTTTAATGAAACTGCTATTGAACAGCATGATGCTGCCGAAATAGAAATTGTTTATCCGCAATTTGAAAATAATTCATTAGTTGCTTCAAAAATCAATAAGTCAATTGAGTCTGCCATTGCCAAAAATATTGCCTTTTTTGATGACGACACTTTAAATCTTTCACTTAAAAATGCCATAAAAGAATTTGACAATCGGTTTAAAACGTTTAAGAACGACTTTCAAGATGCTTCTGCTCCTTGGGTTGCAACCGTAAATAGTGAAGTGGTTTATTCTTCAACTGAAGTTATCACTATTGCTGTGGATTCCTATACCTTTACTGGAGGTGCTCATGGCAATAGTGTTATCACGCTGCTTAATTTCAATCCAGAAAACGGAGAACTATATACTAATGAAAACCTCTTTAAAATAAATGAGAATTTTAAATCTTTGGCAAAAGGCTATTTAAGTAATGAAGTGAATACAAAAACTATGGAAGATGGTGAGAATTACTTTTTTGGAAAAGACTTCAAACTTTCGGAAAATATTGGGTTCAATGACGAAGGCGTTATCTTTTTATATAACACTTATGAAATTGCCGCATACGCTCAAGGCATCACAGAATTCACAATTCCATACAAGATCATAGCTTCATATTTAAAGATTACTCCTTAAAGTTATGCGTTAATCGTTTTATGATGGATTCTACGGTTAATCCTTGTCCTATAATGGAAAACACTACAATAATATAAGTTATTACTAAAAATAGTTCGCGATGCATTTCAGGAGTTAAGCTTAAGGCTAAAGCAATAGAAATACCTCCGCGCAATCCACCCCAAGTCATTATTAAATTGGTATGGGGTACAAACCCTAATTTTTTGGCAAAAAACTTTATAGGTAACCATAGGGACGCATATCTGCAAAGTAATACTAATGGAACGGTTATTAAACCTGCCAAAATATAATCTAGGCTTAAAGTAAGAATTAACATTTCCATCCCAATGAGTACAAATAAAATAGTGTTTAAAAGTACGTCTATTAGCTCCCAGAATTTATCTACATAGGTTTCAGTAGTTTCAGACATTGCAGCATTTCTAACCGTATCGTTTCCTACAAACAATCCTGCCGTTACCATGGCCAAAGGTGCCGATAAATGCCAATAATGTGCCAGCATAGTTCCTCCCATTACGGTAGCAATAGTAATAATTACTTCTACTTCATAATCATTGATAGATTTTAATAAGCGATAGGTTATCCAACCTAAAACTAGACCTAGGGCAATTCCGCCAATAACCTCTTGCCCAAACAATTTAGCAACTTCTGAAAATTCTATTTGAGCATTAGGTGAAGCCGCTATACTAAATATGGTCAAAAACACCACTACACCTACACCGTCATTAAATAAGGACTCCCCAACTATTTTTGTTTCAAGAATTTTAGGAGCGTTTGCTTTTTTTAGAATGCCCAATACGGCAATAGGATCTGTAGGTGAAATTAGTGCTCCGAACAATAAACAGTATATAAACCCAACCTCTAATCCTAGTGCCATTAACAACAAATAAACTAAAATACCTACCAAAAATGTAGAAACTAAAGTTCCTAAAGTGGCAAACACCAAAACTGGAGCTCTTTGCACTTTCAATTGTTCAAAGTTAGTGTGCAAGGCACCCGCAAAAAGCAAAAAACTTAACATCACATCTAACAGAACGGTTTCGAAATCTATATTCGATATAAGCTCCTGTTCTTGCATTAAAAGCGTATCGTCAAATTGTCCAATTAAAACCAAAACCAATGTAAAAGCAATAGTAATTACCATCAAGCCAATAGTAGTTGGTAACTTCAAAAACCTAACATTTATATAACCAAATAGAGCAGAAAGTACAATTAAGACTGATGCTATTGCATAATAATCCATGAGTTATAATGATTTTTTTAAGGCTAATATATACCCCAAATGAATCCCTTCATGGAAATTATTGAAAGCAATTGCTTCTTCAACAGTTTTTAAAGTGCTTTTGGTGGTTACTGTATATTCATGATACGTTTGAAAAATTCTATTTTCGTAATCTTCTTTGGTTTTTTCTATTGTGGAAAAGAGTAAACCTTTAATTTCATCTATTTCGGCTTGGGTAAGATCTCGTTCCGTTTTAGTTCCTTTTCTAAACATTTCAATCATATCTTCAGAAACAATGGCAGGCAGTCCAGATAACTTATAAATCAAAATTTGCTGGGTTACAATGGTGTGGGCAATATTCCAAATAATATTATTTTTAAATCCTTCAGGTACTTTATTTAATTCATCAAGCGAATAAGATTCTATAAATGTTTTTAAAACTGCCCTATTTTTTAAGGTAATGTCAAAATTCCAATCCATCTGTATTTTTTTTTAAAAGTAATTAAATTTCCTTTTAAAACCGTTTTCTTTGCATTTCAAACCAGTAGATATGAACAAAATTTACCATCTCAAAACTTGTAGCACCTGTGTTCGAATTATAAAAGCATTAAATCTTCCTTCTGATTTTATCTATCAAGATATTAAGGAAGAAGAGATTACAGTTAAACAGCTAGAGGAAATGCATAAACTATCTGGCAGTTATGAAGCACTTTTCAGCAAGCGTGCTAAACTCTATAAAGAAATGGGCTTAAAAGATGCCAATCTTTCCGAAAAAGATTTCAAGCATTATATTTTAGAACATTATACATTTTTAAGCAGACCGGTCATTGTTTTTAAGAATCAAATCTTCATTGGCAATAGCGCTAAAACGGTTGAAGCCGCTAAACAAGCCATTCATGGATAAACGAACTCTTGCATTATTGGCAGCTTTTGGTGCAAGTGCCATTTATGGGATTAACCACACCGTAGCCAAAGGTGTCATGCCTACTTATATTCAACCTTACGGGTTCATTCTGCTTCGTGTTTTGGGTGCCGCCATTTTATTTTGGCTCATTAGTTTTTGGGCTCCTAAAGAACGGGTTGAAAAAAAAGATTGGATTCGCCTATTAGCCTGCGCTATTTTTGGAATGGCAATTAACATGCTCATGTTTTTTAAAGGCCTTTCATTATCGACACCAATAAATAGTTCGGTAATGATTACTATTTCACCAATTATCATTTTTTTGTTATCGGTACTTATTTTAAAAGAACGCATCACACTTTTAAAAATTATAGGGATTTTTATAGGATTTGGAGGCGCTTTAAGTTTAATCTTATTTGCTGAAACTACAGCTCAAAATGCCGAAAATATTCCTTTGGGAAATGCTTTATTTTTAATTAATGCAACCTCCTACGCCATTTATTTGATCTTAATCAAACCCTTAACGGCTAAATATCATGTGATCACCTTAATGAAATGGCTTTTTTTGTTTGGGGTTATTATCAATTTACCAATTACATGGAATGAATTTCAGGCTGTTGAATGGCAGCAATTGCCATTGAATGTTATTTTTAAAATGACTTTCGTGGTTGTGGGCACAACTTTTTTAACTTATTTACTTAATGTTTTCGCCTTAAAACAACTCAATGCCTCTACTATTGGAGTATTTATGTATTTACAACCTTTATTGGGAATTCTTTATGCTATTTTAGTGGGAAGTGACACTTTAAATGTTTTAAAAGTATTTGCTGCTGGGTTAGTATTTTTAGGGGTTTATTTAGTTACAAAAAGAGTAAAGCTGACTTAAGTTCATAGGTAATTGCAGCAATCTGCAATTTTTCATTGGAAATCTTTTTATCTTTAAATTTGTTATATGGTTTCTAAACCCAGTCAAGGCTAAAAAACTTTAGGTTTTTGTTTACCTTTGTTCAACTTTTAAAATTCATGTATGATACAATCTATGACTGGCTATGGGAAATCTGTAATTCAGCTTCCCACAAAAAAAATATCCATAGAAATTAAATCCCTTAATAGTAAAAATCTAGATTTAAATACTAGAATGCCTTCACTTTACAGGGAAAAAGAGCTAGACATTCGAAAATTGATCGCTTCTAAACTTGAGCGTGGTAAGATTGATTTTTCTTTATACATGGAAATAACCGGGGAGGAAACCTCCACTCAAATCAATAGAACGGTCGTTAAACAGTATATTAAGCAATTAAAAGAAGTAGTTGATGGTGATGAAACCGAACTGCTTAAAATGGCTATTCGTTTACCAGATGCTGTAACTACAGAACGCGACGAGATTGATGAAGATGAATGGGCACAGATATCAAACGAAATTGACAACAGTCTTGAAAAAATACATCAATATCGATTGGATGAAGGAAAAACTTTAGAGAGTGACTTCTTTACCAGAGTACAGAATATTTCTGAATTATTAGATCAGGTTATCGCCATGGATCCCGAACGTATTGAAGGTGTTAGAGAGCGTTTACAAAAAGGTGTTTCTGAACTCAAAGAAAAAGTTGATCAAAATAGATTTGAGCAAGAACTCATTTATTATATTGAAAAGTTTGATATTACCGAGGAAAAGGTACGGTTAAAAAACCACTTAGAGTATTTTTTAAAGGCGCTTAAATCACCTGATTCCAACGGAAAAAAGCTGGGATTTATAGGTCAAGAAATGGGGCGTGAAATCAATACCATTGGCTCAAAATCTAATTATGCACCTATGCAAAAGTTAGTCGTTCAAATGAAAGATGAACTCGAAAAAATAAAAGAACAACTTTTAAATGTGCTTTAATGGCTAAAGGCAAATTAATAGTATTTTCGGCTCCTTCAGGGTCTGGCAAAACAACCATAGTACGGCATTTGCTAAAACAAAAGGAATTGAATTTAGAGTTTTCAATTTCGGCAACTTCGCGTGAAAAACGAGGAAACGAGCAAGATGGTAAAGATTATTACTTCTTATCATTTCAAGACTTTAAAACAAAAATTAAAAACGACGAGTTTTTAGAATGGGAAGAAGTTTATCGCGACAACTTTTATGGCACTTTAAAATCGGAAGTTGAACGTATTTGGGCATTAGGAAAACATGTGATTTTTGATATTGATGTTTCGGGTGGTTTACGGATAAAACGAAAATTTCCAGAAGAAACTTTGGCCATTTTTGTGAAGCCACCTAGTATTGATGAGTTAAAAATTAGGCTAAAAAAACGTCAAACCGAAAGTGCTGATAAAATTAATATGCGTATCGCTAAAGCCTCTGCCGAGTTGGCTACGGCTCCCCTTTTTGATACGGTAGTTGTTAATGACAAATTAGAAAAAGCTTTGGCAGAATCTTACGAACTAGTTTCAAAATTTTTAGAAGAAAATCAATGAAAATTGGCTTGTTTTTTGGCACCTTTAATCCTATACATGTGGGTCATTTAACTATTGCTAATCATATTGCTGAATATAGTGACCTAGACCAAGTATGGTTTGTTGTAACCCCTCAAAGCCCTTTTAAAACTAAGCAAAGTTTACTTGATAACCGTCAGCGATTTGAAATGGTGTATCGTGCGACAAAGGATTACCAAAAATTACATCCCAGCGATATTGAATTCAGTCTTCCGCAGCCCAATTATACAATCGATACACTTACTTATCTGCATGAAAAACATCCAGATTACGTGTTTTCACTAATCATGGGGGAAGACAATCTTAAAAGTTTTCATAAATGGAAAAACTTTGAGCTTATATTAAACAACTATCATTTGTATGTCTATCCAAGACTTTCAGAAGGCACTATTGAAACGCAATTTGATAGTCATTCACACATTCATAAAATTGATGCTCCTATCATGGAATTGTCCTCAACCTTTATCAGGAAATCAAGAAAAGAAGGTAAAAATGTGAGACCAATGCTTCCAGAACATGTTTGGGAATATTTAGACGAAATGAATTTTTACAAATAAATAAAAAACCTCCCAAAATTAATTTAGGAGGTTTTGTAAACTCTATATTTTTATTGATCTATTTCGGTCCATCGTTACCGCCGCCGCCATCGCCGCCATCACAATCCGTCAAACTAGATTGAACAAACATTGCCCAGTTTCTACCAGAAAACTGTGAACCTTCACCCCAGGCAGTTTCACCTCCAGTTGGTCCTTGTACTTCAGCATGCGCCGCAAAACAATAAGTATCTCCTAATTCAAGCCCAAGCGACTCTAAGCTAATAATATATACAACTTGGTGAGTATCTTGATAAGATGGTTCAGTAAAGTCAAACTTTCCGTTTTTTGGATTTCCTGATCCTGTTAATGGCACCCATCCTTCGTTACAATCGCCTACTTGTAAATGAGTCACACCAATAGTCCAATCATCGTTTGTAGCATACTCAATTATAAGGTTGGTTCCGTCTGTGTACACAGACACGGTTCCGGCATTATGGTGCTGACCGGCAATGAGGTTTGTTGTTGTACAAGCTTCTCCATCAATATCATAAGATGCCATGGTTTGCACCGTTGTTGACGTTTTAACTTTGTAATCTACACCTTTTATAAATTCCTGTTGTGGAGCGGAGTCTATTAGTTCATTTTCACAGCCAATAAATATCGTAAAAACGCATAGGCTTAAAATAAAAGTAAATTTTTTCATAGTCATAAGATTTGGGTATTGAGACTTTAAATATAGAAGAAATCAGCCATAACGCACAATATTTTCGATGAATTGCATAAATTGAAAGAAATTTGACGTTTTTTCTTACACGATTCGACGAATGGCAAGTTTAAAAGTGGTAAAATGAATCTTTCAAGTGCTCGATAGAAAAATCGGTTCCAGTTTTAATAATGGCAATAATGTCAAATCTAACATCGACATCTAATTCATTTTTAAGAACATAATCATCAACCACCTTCACTAGTTGTTGTATTTGTTTAGGCTTTACAAATTCCTGTGGCAGTCCAAAATCAGAACTCGATCGTGTTTTAACTTCAATTATGGCTAGAACATCATTTTTTTTAGCGATGATATCAACTTCAGCCTTACCAAAACGATAATTGCGCTCTTTAATGGTGTATCCTTTATCTATAAGGAAATCAACCGCCATTTGCTCGCCCTTTTTGCCAAGTTGATTGTGTTGAGCCATTATCAGTTCATCGTTTTCTGTTGAAATATTCAATTAAAAATATCACTTTTCAAATACAAGTGTTGACTGATTTTTATTCACCGATAAGTTAACCGTTCTGCCTAAAATCATGGCCAGATTAATCTTTTCATGACCGGCAGGCATGTTAAACGCTATTGGAAAGTTGTATTCGGCCAGAGCATCTAAAATCAATTGTTCAATAGAAGTGCCCCAAAGGGTAGTGTTTTTTCTTAATTTACTTATATCACCAACAATAACCCCCTTACAATGCTCAAAATAACCTGCACGTTTCAAGCTTTGTAGCATACGATCAATATGGTATTTGTACTCCCCTATTTCTTCGATAAATAAAATTTTACCGGATACGTCAATACTTGTTTTAGAGCCTAACATGGTGTGCAACATCGTAAGATTTCCTCCTACCAAAGGAGCAGTGTTAGTGCCTTCGCGATTATATTCAGAACCTTTTATAGTATAGTTTAAAGGCTCTCCAAATATTGATGCTTTAAATGTTTCAAGAGTTTCCTTTATATCATCAAAATCATCGGTTAAACTCGTGCACATCATAGCGTGAATACTCTCATAACCTTCATTATGAAACTGATTGTGTAAAGCCGTAATATCACTATAGCCTATGAGCCATTTTGGGTGTTTTTTGAATTTAGTAAAATCTAATTTATCAAGAATTCTAACGGTTCCATAACCCCCTCTAGCACACCATATAGCACTAATTGTGTGATCATCCATTACTTTTTGGAAATCCTCACAGCGCTCATCATCGGTACCTGCAAAGTGATTGGCTTGGCTAAAGACATGTTTTCCAACCACGGCATGCAGACCCCAACTTTTGAGAAGACTTACAGCTTGTTGTATCTCACCTTCCTTATTTTTCAAAATACCCGAAGGCGCAACAATGGCTACCGTATCTCCCGGCTTTAGATAATCTGGTCGTATCAATTTTTTTTGAGTTTTTGCAGTATTTGTTTGCGCTAATCCATTACTGTTTCCAAAGAAAAAGAAAGTACAGCAAAACACTAATATAAATACATTTCTGGACATAGTGTAAATGTACATTTTTTTTCTAAATCGCTTATGAATTGTGTACTTTTGTGCCTTCAAATTAGCACTTAATGTCTAAACACAAATGATGAATCAACCAAAACGTTATACCATTACTGCAGCTTTGCCTTACACTAATGGACCAATTCATATTGGACATCTCGCCGGCGTCTATGTCCCTGCCGATATTTATGCGCGTTATCAACGATTATTGGGAAACGATGTTGCATTCATTTGTGGCAGTGATGAACATGGTGTCCCTATTACCATAAAAGCTAAAAAAGAAGGTGTTTCACCACAGGACATAGTAGACAAGTATCACGCTATTATTAAAAAATCGTTCGAAGATTTTGGAATTTCGTTTGATAATTATTCTCGTACATCTGCAAAAATTCATCACGAAACTGCATCCGAATTTTTTCTATCCCTCTATAATAAAGGTGAATTTATCGAGGAAACCACTGAACAGCTCTATGACGAAGAGGCTAATCAATTTTTAGCGGATCGATTTGTTGTTGGTACATGCCCTAAATGCGGTAATGAAGAAAGTTATGGCGATCAATGTGAGAAGTGCGGCACAAGCCATAACGCCACCGATTTGATTAATCCAAAATCGGCCATTACTGGCAATACGCCTACATTAAAACAAACCAAACATTGGTTTTTACCTTTAGATAAACACGAAGCGTTTTTAAAAGAATGGATATTAAAAGGCCACAAAAAAGATTGGAAACCTAATGTTTATGGCCAAGTTAAGTCTTGGATTGATGACGGCTTACGTCCACGTGCGGTAACTCGAGATCTTGATTGGGGGATTCCTGTGCCATTGCCTGATGCCGAAGGGAAGGTTTTATACGTTTGGTTTGACGCGCCTATTGGCTACATATCTTCTACAAAAGAATGGGCACAACGCGAAGGAAAAGACTGGGAACCATACTGGAAAGATAAAGACACTAAACTAGTGCATTTCATAGGGAAAGACAATATCGTGTTTCACTGTATCATTTTCCCTGCAATGTTAAAAGCTGAAGGAAGTTATGTGCTACCAGATAATGTCCCGGCTAATGAATTCTTAAATTTAGAAAATAATAAACTCTCTACTTCAAAAAATTGGGCGGTTTGGTTACCCGAATATTTGGACGAATTTCCAAACCAGCAGGACGTTTTGCGTTATGCTTTAACTGCCAATGCTCCCGAAACCAAGGACAATGATTTTACATGGAAAGATTTTCAAGCCCGAAACAATAACGAATTGGTAGCCATTTTTGGGAACTTTATCAATCGAGTGGTTGTGCTTACCAATAAATATTATAACGGCATAGTCCCTGAACCTAGCAAGTTTACAGATATAGATACCGATACTTTAACTACTTTAAAAGCCTACCCAGCGGTAATTTCAAGTTCAATTGAACGCTACAGATTTCGTGAGGCTAGCCAAGAATTACTGAATTTAGCTAGATTAGGCAACAAATATCTTGCGGATGAAGAACCTTGGAAGGTTATTAAGGAAGATGAAGCACGAACTAAAACCATCATGTTTGTGGCACTTCAAATTGCATCGGCTTTGGCAACCTTAAGTGAACCATTTTTACCTTTTACATCTACAAAATTAAAAGGAATACTCTGTCATGACAACTTCGAAGACGCTTCTTGGGATGATATTTCTACAAAAAAGGTATTACTCCCAAGTGGTCATCAAATTGGTAAAGGCGAATTATTGTTTTCTAAAATTGAAGACGACACTATTCAAAACCAACTGGATAAATTAATTTCAAGCAAGGCAGCAAATGAAGCCGCTAATAAAGTTGTTGAACCACAAAAAGAGACCATCACTTTTGAAGACTTCACTAAACTGGACATACGTGTTGGTACTATTTTGGAAGCTGAAAAAATGCCAAAAGCTAAAAAGTTATTAGTTCTGAAAGTTGACACAGGTATAGATGTAAGAACGATTGTATCTGGTATTGCCGAAAGTTTTACTCCTGAAGAAGTCGTTGGAAAAAAAGTAACCGTTTTGGTAAATCTTGCTCCACGAGCACTTCGCGGTGTTGAAAGTCAAGGGATGATTTTAATGACCGAAACTCCAGAAGGAAAATTGGTGTTTGTAAATCCGGATGATGCCAAAGTCACCAATGGTTTGCACATTAGTTAAGATAATTCTGTTCAAATTTTTATTCCTGTTAACAATTTCAAGTAACATCTAAACACTTGTTCTCCTCCGTATATATTAATAATTATTAGCAAGAAAAGCTTTATAAAATATTTATTAATAATCTAAATGGAAATTATATAATTATAAGAAACAATCTTATAATACGAAGTCGTCATACATATGGCATCTTTGTAAATAAAATTAATACAAAAAATATGAAACGAGTTATATTACTATTTTTAGCAATCGGCTTAATAAGTTGCGGTTCTTCCAAAACAGTACGGACTTCTGAAAAAATACTTAAAGGCGAATGGGTACTCAATACTGTAACGTATAGTGAATCCGGAAACTATAATGTAACCCTTTTAAATGATGTTTCTAAAGCATGTTTTGAGGGTAGTACTTGGCAATTTGTTCCTAATAACAACACAGGAACCTATACCATAAACAACACCAATTGTGCAAGAGGAAAACGTTATTTTATTTTTAAAATTAATGAAATTGATGAAGCGACAGGTCTTTATGATTTTGTCCTAAAACCAACGGACGAAAAATATAAATCAGACACAAATATAGGTGTCAGGTTTAGTCTTTCAAGTCTTTCAGATAATTACATGCAATGGCAACAAACACTTACTGTAGATGGTAAACCGTTTACGATAAGTATGAATTTTTCAAAGCAATAATTCAAGCTAGTTATTGTACTTAAAACAGAAAATTATTAACTAAAATAAAACTTAAAACAATGAAATCAACTATAAATAAAATAGGAATACTGCTTTTCACCACCTTAATAGCAATAAGTTTAACCAATTGTAAGGCTGTTCAAAATGCCAATAACAAACAAAAAGGTGCCGTTATAGGAGCTGCCAGTGGTGCGGTTATCGGCGCCATTATAGGCAACAATGTTGGTAAAGGTGGAAATGGTGAACTGGGAGCCGTAATTGGAGGTGTTGTAGGTGGTACAGCTGGAGTAATTATTGGTCACCAAATGGATAAGCAGGCACAGAAGATAGAAGAGGAAGTTCCTGGTGCTCAAGTAGAACGCGTAGATGATGGTATTGTAGTGACATTTGACGAGACCAGTGGCGTTTATTTTGCTACTGACAAGTACAATATCAATCCAACATCTCAAGCTACGTTGAACAAATTAGCTGGTGTATTTATTGAGTATCCTGATACTAATATATTAGTAGTTGGTCATACAGATAGTGTTGGCTCTGAAGAATACAATATGTCCCTTTCTAAAAATCGTGCTTATGCTGTCACCAACTACCTTATTAATAAAGGATTAAGTAGCGGTCGTTTTACAACTAACTGGTTTGGTGAAACACAGCCTATGTATGATAACTCAACTGCCGAAGGTAGAGCAAAAAACAGACGTGTTAATGTTGCAATTCTACCAAATCAAAAAATGATTGATGACGCTAAAAAAAGTGCACAAAATTAATTCGGTATTTTTAAAATAATAGAAAGTCCTTCAGCTTAAGTGTTGAAGGACTTTTTTATTTAAGCTGAATTTCTACTAGCGTTAATATTACCAAACAGCGAGCGCGTCACGATTTTTTCATAAATCTCCAATTGCGCTTCGTCTGGATTCTCTTCTTTTCTCAACTCCTGAATCTTCTTTAACGCAAATTGTTGTATGGTTAACAGAGGTAATACAATAGATTCCCTAACGTCAATTGACGCTTTTCCAGCAGGTTCTTCCTGCATCAATTCTTTATAACCTGTTAACTTTAAAATTAACCGCTTACTTAACAAGTATTCTTCATGAATAATGTCCCAGAATTCTCCAAACTCTTCGTCCTCGGCCATATATTTTGTAAGATCAAAAAATGATTTACACAAGGACATCATACTGTTCTCAATTAAGGTTTTAAAGAAGTTAGAACTTTTGTAAAGCTGTTTCACTTTTCTAAATTCACCTTTATCCTCATATACTTTTAATGCTGTACCCACACCAAAAAATCCTGGTACGTTTTGTTTAAGTTGGCTCCAAGACCCAACAAAAGGAATTGCCCTTAAATCTGAAAACACCAATTCTTCAGACTTTCCGCGTTTTGAAGGTCGGCTGCCTATATTTGTCTTCGCATAGTATTTTAAGGTACTCATTCGCTCCAAATACGGTAAGAATTTTGGATGATTCTTAAAATCTACATAAGCTTTGTAACTTATTTTTGCTAAGCTATCCATTACTTTCACATCCTCCCGAGTCATGCGCAAATTGGTTTCGTTCAACCTGTTCAAAATCCCTGAACTAATAAGCTGTTCCAAATTGTACTGTGACGAATCTAAAGTCCCAAAATTGGAGCTGATGGTTTGTCCTTGAATGGTTAGTTGTACTTCTTTATCTTCGATTGTAGGCCCTAATGAGGCATAAAATTGATGTGTTTTTCCACCGCCACGAGCCGGAGGTCCACCACGACCATCAAAGAAAATTACAGTTACACCATACTTTTTAGAAATTCGTGTTAAACGCTCTTTAGCCTTAAATATTCCCCAATTAGCCATAAGATAACCACCATCTTTGGTGCCATCACTAAACCCAAGCATAATAGTTTGTTTGTTTCCTCGCTTTTCGAGGTGTTTTTTGTATGTTGGATTTGTATATAGTTCTTCCATTACCAAATGGGCGTTTTCCAAATCGGTTATGGTCTCAAACAATGGGCCAATATCTACAGTAAGATCATCTTCAAAAGCCACTAATTTAAGCATGGCATACAATTGCATTACATTTAACGCAGTTTGGTTGTTACTAATGATATATCGATTAGCAGCCTGTTCTCCATTAGTTTCTTGAATTGTTTTAATTGCCTTTATAGTGTGTAAAGTTTTAGAAACCTCCTCTTCTTCAAAAATCGACAGGTCTACGCTTCCTTTTATTTTAGAAAGTATTTTTATTTGCTTTTCCTCGGTTAATGAATTGTAATTTTTCGGGAAAATTGTACTCCCTGAAGCTATCAAGGTTTCGACCATACTGGTAAACACATTATCATGAGCCCGACTGTCTTGTCTGATGTCCAAAGAAGCAAAATGAAATCCGAATAATTGAATTTTATTAAGTAAACTATCTATTTCTGAAGCATACAAAGACTGATGTTCTTTAACCACAATAGATTTAATGCTCTTCAATTCTTCAACCAAATAGTCGCGGGTAATTGTGTTTTTAGATTTAGGATTTGTAAAGCTTTCATAAAGTAGGAATTCCAAATTCTGAATGGATTCTTCTACACCTCTAAACGTTAATTTACGTCTCAACGATCGTACACTGCGATAATAATTTTTTAATATGGTTAATCGCAATCTATCAGCAACTTTTAAAGTGGTTTCTGGAGTAACAAAAGGGTTTCCATCTCGATCCCCACCTGGCCAAAAACCAATATTTATGATGTCATTTTCAATATCCTTATTGTCAAAAATATTTTGTTTGATATAGTCATAAATTGTTCCGAAGGAATGATAAAACACATTTTCTAAATACCATATTAAACTAATGGCTTCATCATATGGTGTTGGTTTTTTATGCTTAAAAAATGGGGTTTTACCTAATTGGGCTAATAAGTCATTGATTTTCAATAAATCATTTTTCTTAATCGCTTCTGTTAAATCAGTGATAATTCCCAAAACACTTCCTGGATAAAATTGTGTAGGATGTGCGGTAAGCACTATTCTCACTTTAAACTCTTCGAGATACTGCTGTAAGTGTTTTAATTTATTTTCAGATTTAGCCGACTCTTTAAGGCTTCGAAGCGTCCCAATTCCTTCCATGTTATTAACAATTGGGAAGGCCGCATCTTCAATAGCATCGAATAAAACTACTTGTCTTTCGATATACTGAATAAATCTAAACAGCAAATTAATTTGGCTTTCCTTGGTGCGTCTGGCCTGATACTTTTTAAAAAATGTTTCAACAATGGTTGTGGGGTCATCACCATTAGCAAATCCTTTAACACAGGTTTCGTGAAATAACGGTATAAGAACTCCGGTTTTAGTGATGGTCATAAACGGTAGCGTCATAAAAATACTATTGTAAATTTGGTATTTTGACAATACGTTTTGATTAAATCTAACTAATTTAGGTTGTGTTGACATTTTTTCTTATTAAATTTAAAAGCATATAAAAATAGTAAAGGTTGTTCAAAATACATTAAGCGGGAATTGCTTTTATGGATTAACCATTAATATACCTTAAAAATGCGAAAGATGAATTAAATACCTTTAAAGTTTAGGAATTTTATACTACCTATATAAAAACTTTCTCTCTAGAAATTACGTATAATCTTTTGGCATTCTATCTTTAATTTAATGGTTAGATTAAAATTAGTATCTTTAAGAGTACTCATAGAATAGTCTTTAATTAAGAATTATGCGTAAATGGATTTATCTTATTGTACTACTTATTTTAGGCATCTTCGCTTATAATTATATCTATCAAGAGCACAGAACTATTCAGAATGAATCCCCTGCATTTATTGTTACAGCAATGGAACTCTCAAGTGAGTTTTCAACTAATCCAAACGCTTCAGAGCAGAAATATTTAAACAGAACCATTCTAATACAAGGAACTATCACTGAACTAAATGAAACCAACCTTGTCTTAAACCACCACATTTTTTGTCAGTTTGATAAAAAAATTACTACTAAAGATACCGTTGCTAAAATTAAAGGTCGCTTTATTGGTTACGATAATCTTTTAGAAGAACTAAAGTTAGATCAATGCAGTATTATATCTAAATAAAAATATAGAGTATGAAAAAACGAATGGTTATACCAGCCTTTATAATTTTAAATCATATATTTATTGATGTTCAGTTTAAACATCTTCATTATTATCAACCTAAAAAATTCATGAAAAACTAATACGATGAAATACCTTTTTTATATAATTATATGCGTTCCAATATGGTCATTTTCACAAGATGATTTACTCAATGAAATTGATACAGATACGTCATGGACCAATTATGCCGATGCGGCTTTTAAAGGTTTAAAAATTGTAAATTTTGAATCGACAAAACTGGTTCCAAAAAAACAGTTAACTTTTATAGTATCTCATAGATTTGGAAGCATTGAAAATGGTTTTGATAGCTTTTTTGGGCTTGACGATGCTGTAACACGCTTAAATTTTGTTTACGGTTTATCTGATAATATTAATATTAGTGCTTCACGTAGCTCATTTTTAAAAGTGTATGATATGGCAATAAAGTATCGCTTGGTACGACAAATCACGAATGGATTTCCGTTTACAATTGTTGGCTTTAATGCGATTTTAATCAACTCATCACTAGACAAGGACAACCTGCCCGAATTAGAATTCAAACATCGTTTAGGCTATACCGCTCAAATTCTTATTTCTAGAAAAGTGAACACCAATTTATCTTTGGAACTCGCTCCAACCTTTTTCCATGACAATTTTGTTTTTCTTGATGAGCAGGATAACTCTCAATTTGCACTAGGTTTTGGAGGTCGCTATAAACTTGGTAAACGGTGGTCTTTGAATGCCGATTATGGTTGGCACCTCAACAGAGCGAGCAATTCACCATTTACCAATCCATTATCAATTGGTGTAGATTTAGAAACTGGAGGCCATGTTTTCCAGATGCACTTTACCAATGCCCAACCAATGAACACCAATGGCTTTTTGGGTCAAGGATTTGGCGATTGGACTGACGGAAATATTTATTTCGGATTTAATTTAAGTCGAACATTTTAACTCAATAATTAATACTAATCTTTAAAAAATTTAACGCTATGAATTTTCTAAAAACTATTTTTGCAATACTTTGTATTTCGGTTATTTACAGCTGTTCAAGTGACAGCAGTGATGACTTAACTCCAACACCTGACCCTGACCCAATGGGAACTGTGACCTATGAAGGTGATATCAAGGCTATTTTTACAAATAATTGTATTCAATGTCATGGAGATCCTCCAACACAGGGAGCACCTAAACCTTATGTTACATATAATCAAGTAAAGGCAGATGTTAATATTATTATTAGTCGTATAAATAGTACTACTAACCCAATGCCGCCGTCTCCCAATAGTCCTTTATCGCAGACACAGAAAACCCTTATTCAACAATGGAAAGATGGAGGGCTTTTAGAAAACTAAATTGTTTTTTGGCAGTATTTTTGATTCTTGTTATATAACATAAAATTAATAAAATGAAGTATTTATTATATGTCCTAATTTTAATGAGCTTAAGTGTAACTGCACAAAGTAAATATATTACCAAAACAGGGGTGGTACAGTTTGAAGCATCTGTACCATCCTTTGAAGAAGTAGCCGCCAAAAACAATTCGGTCACGGCAATCATTAATGTTGAAACTGGAGAATTTGCTGCTCTAGCGCTCGTTAAGGCTTTTCGTTTTAAAAATGCGTTGATGGAAGAGCATTTCAATGAAAATTATGCAGAATCTGATTTATACCCAAAAGCAACTTTTAAAGGAAGTATTGATGGGTTTTCAGTGCATTCGGACAAATCAAAATACCAAATTACAGGGGAGCTAAACTTTCATGGGGTTAGTAAAACTATAAACAACGTAAATATTACAAGCGTAAAGAAAAATGACACCATAATTCTCAAGGGTACATTTACAGTTTTAGCTAGTGATTTTAATATCAAAATTCCTAAAATAGTTAGCAATAAAATTGCCGAAGAAATTGAAGTCAATTTTTCTTTTGAATTGCTAAAAAGGTAGTTTGAGTTTTTATAAAGTTTTGTTTAAATCCCAAATTAAAGGAAGTATAAAATAAATGATTAACGTCAAAAGGATAATTGAGATGATATTCATCCAAAAGCCTTTTCTAACCATGTCTTCAATTTTTAAATATCCCGAACCAAATACAACAGCGTTTGGTGGTGTTGCGACCGGCAGCATAAAGGCGCATGAAGCCGCGACTGTTGCTCCAACTAATAATAAATATGGGTGAATACCTATAGCTGAAGCAAGTGAAACCAATACAGGCAGCAACATAGCTGTTGTTGCGAGATTTGATGTGATTTCGGTTAGGAAATTGACTGAAGCTACTAAAACCAACAGAATTAAAATAAGAGGCAATGAACTCAAAGATGACATTTGTTGCCCTATCCACTGTGCCAACCCACTAGATTCGAAACCTAAAGCTAATGCCATACCTCCTCCAAACAAAAGTATAATTCCCCATGGTAATTTTATGGCATCATCCCAATCGAGTAATCGACTTTTCATATTCTTTCTAGGTAGTAAAAACAATAAAATCCCTCCAAAAATACCAATGATCGTATCATCAATAGCTGGGATGAATTGCTTAATTAAAAATGATCTGCAAATCCATGCTATTGCGGTAAATGCAAAAACTATAAGTACTGTTTTTTCTTCGAAGGAAATTTTTCCTAAAGTTTTTAATTGAGATTGGATTTCTTGTCTGCCCCCTGGAAAGGCTTTTTGTTTGAATTTAAACGCTACTCTAGTTAAATAAAGCCAACAAATGTACAATAACACAATACTAATTGGAAACCCAAAAGTGAACCATTGTGCAAACGTAATTTCTACACCATAGGTTTCTTGAACTACACCAGCTAAAACCAGATTTGGTGGGGTCCCAATAAGGGTTGCCATACCTCCTATTGATGCACTGTAAGCAATCGCTAACATAAGTGCTTTGCCAAATATTAAATTTTCATTTTCAACAGTATTGGGGTTATCTCTAAGTTGTGCAACTATTGCCATGCCTATGGGTAAAATCATCACCGAAGTGGCTGTGTTTGAAATCCACATCGAAAGAAATGCAGTAGCAATCATGAACCCTAAAATGATATGGATCACATTTGTTCCTACAATGTTAATAATCGTTAACGCAATTCGTTTATGAAGATTCCATTTTTCAATGGCGATAGCAATTATGAAACCACCTATATATAAAAACACATATTTATGACCATAAGATGCTGTAGTTTTATCTAAAGCCAAGCCCCCACTTAACGGAAAAAGAATTATGGGTAATAAGGCCGTAACTGCGATTGGGATGGCCTCGGTAATCCACCAAACCGCTATCCATACTGCCGATGCTAAAACAGCATTTGCCGGTTTACTTAAGCCTTCAGGGTGAAAGTACAATTGTATTAAAACAAATAGTACTGGACCTAAAATTAGTCCTATGCTACTTTTGGTAGGTTTAATTGTCATAATTGATGTGGTCTAACCATGAGTAAAAATAAACATTTAATTATTCTCAAATTCCATATAAGCTTCACTCATTTTATTGACCTGTTCTTTGATAAGTTTATTGTTTACTGAACAGTATCCAAGAACCAATCCACTTTTCTTTTCCCCTTTTGCAAAATAGTTACTATAAGGGTAAGTTATGATTCCATTTTTAACCAAGTGCTTGCTCAAGGTGTAATCATCAACTTCATCTTTTAAGTTCCCAATTAAATGCAATCCCGTGTGACTTGCATCCAAATAAATTTTGTCTTCAAAATTCAATTTAAACGACTCCATAAATACTTTCTTTCTTTCAATTGAAACTTCGATGACACGTCTTAAATGTTTATTTAAATAATCTTTTTCAAGAAATGCGCTCAAAGTATGCTGAATTGAAGTTGGCACAAAACGACTCGATTGCGAATACAACGCTTTAACTGAGTCTATTAAATAATCTGGCAAAATCATATATCCAATGCGCAATGAAGGATGTAAAAGCTTATTGAATGTACCTAGATACACAACACGTTGCTGAGTGTCTAAACTAAATATGGAAGGTAATGGATTTTCCCAATTGCTAAACTCATGATCATAATCGTCTTCAACAACTAATGCCCCATTTTGAGAGGCCCAATTCAGCAATGCAATTCTTCTTTCCATACTTAATTTTACGCCTGAAGGATACTGATTTGAAGGTGTTGTATAAACTAATTTTACTTTCTTATCATTAATTTCATCCACAACAATTCCGTCATCATCAACTGGGATTGAATGTACTTTTGCTTTTAAGCTTTTAAACAAATTGTATGCGCTTGGATAGGTTGGATTTTCAATGGCAACTCCATCTGTAGGATCAATTAATATACTTCCAACTAGAAATAGCGAATGTAACGAGCCAGAAGTAATGACTACTTGCTCATAATTGCAATCGATATTGCGATATATTTTTAAATAACTAGCAATATTTTTGCGTAACTCTTTCAATCCTAAGGTATTTCCATAAGTTAATTGTGAAGGCTGTACTGTTTTCCAATAATCATTTGAAAGGTTCTTCCATTGTTGAACGGGGAAAATGTCTAATGGTGGGAGCCCTGGTCTAAACGCAATACCTCTACTACTGTTTTGAATAATATGGATATTTTTTTTGAAGGACTTCGCCAACTTTGAAATTTTTGGATAATTCCCGTCTACAACAGCAATTTTTAAATAATCTGTATTGCTTTCATTATGAGTCCATGAAATAAAATAACCAGAGCCAGGTATAGAATTAATGTATTTCTCTAACATTAAAAGATCATAAGCTTTTATAACCGTACTTCTAGAAACGCCTAAATCTTTTGCTAAAACTCTAGATGGCGGTAATTTAGTGTTCTTCTTTAGCGCTTTTGTAATTATTGCATTCTTTACTGCCTCATATAGATTAATATATATGTTTTTATATTGATCCTTATGCTTAAAACCCTGACTAACAAGTATGTTTTTAATATTGAAATGCAAAAATTGGTATGTTTACAAATTTAAAATTGGTATGTGCAATATAAGGTATTTATAAGTTAGTTTTATTACCTAAAGGTTTTTAAAGCTAATTAAAACAGGTAGATATGGATAGGTCAAAAAAAATTGGATTCTGGGCAGGTATCTTAATACTTACATTTACCATACTCTTGCCTCCCCCAAAAGGGATGCAACCAGAAGCATTAAGAGCTTTAGGTGTAGCACTGTTAATGGCAGTTTGGTGGGTAACAGAGTGCATTCCAATTTATGCCACCGCATTTGTACCAATTGCACTTTTTCCACTTTTAGGGATTTTAGATGCCGATACAACGACAGAAAACTACGGTCATAACTATGTACTTATGCTATTAGGTGGTTTTTTTCTTGCCAAATCTATTGAGTTGAGTGGGTTACACAAACGGGTTGCACTTTATATTATTAGTAAACTAGGAACGAGTAGAAGACGAATTATTTTAAGCTTTATGATTGCCACTGCATTTCTTTCGATGTGGATTGCCAATGTTGCTGTTGTGTTATTAATGCTTCCAATTGCTCTTGCTATAATAGATAAAGAAGAGGAAGAATCAAGCGAAAAGCGTAATCCTAAATTTGGACTTGCACTTATGTTAGCTATAGCATATGCGGCGAGTGTGGGTGGAACAGGAAGTTTAATTGGAACTCCTCCCAACATGGTATTTGCTGGAGTTTTTGCTAAAGCATTTCCTTCATATCCTGAAATTGATTTTTTACAATGGATGAAATTAGGTACACCTATCGTATTGATTATTTTGCCTATTGTCTGGTTTTATGTCATAAAATACTTTAAAATTCAAGGTAATTTCGCTGGAAGCAGAGAGATTATCAATCAAGAAATTAAAGCCATTGGAAAGTTATCTACAATGGAAAAAAGAGTCTTTATTATTTTCCTTTTTACAGCGCTTGGTTGGATTTTTAGACGCGATATCGTTTTAGACGGCTTTGTAATCCCTGGTTGGTCTTCATTATTAGGGATTAAAGATTATGTCCATGATTCAACAGTTGCCATTATTACAGCACTACTACTATTCTCTATTCCATCTGGTGGTACAAAACCTTCGGTTCCAAAACGACTTTTAGATTGGGATTCAGCAGCAAAAGTTCCATGGGGCGTGGTCATGATTGTAGGTGGCGGATATGCTATTGCCGATTCATTTAATCATACCGGTCTGGCAGAATTCTTAGGCTCTAAAATGAGTTTCATCAGTGATTATCCGATGTTATTAATTTTGGTAATAATTATATCCCTAATGATTTTTATAACTGAAATCAATAGTAACACAGCTACAGCTAATATATTTCTACCTGTGTTAGCAGCTATGGCCATTGCTGGAAGCATGAACCCTATTCTAATAATGATCCCTGCAACCTTTGCATGCTCCTTTTCATTTATGTTACCTTCTGGAACCGGAACCAATGCCGTGATTTTTGGAAGCAATCGTGTGACAATTCAAGAAATGGCTAAATGTGGTTTTGGACTCAATCTATTATGCGTCATTTTGTTGACCATGTTGATGTATGTATATGTTTTACCAATCCTATCAATTTAATTCAAAAACATGAAAATTTATTCCTCTTTATTATTTAGTTTGTTGCTCATAGTTGTATTGCACTCGAATGTTTTTAGTCAGCAAAAAACAATTTCAGAATTGAGCAGTTTAAAGGAGTTAAATTTAACCTCATCTGGAGTCCATCACTTTTGGCTTAATATGGGTACAAATACTTTTGGGCAACCTATTTTAGTGCCCATAATTGTAGTGCAAGGCAACGAGGTTGGGCCAACACTTGGTATTACAGCAGCTATTCATGGGAACGAGTTAAATGGTATTCCAATTATTCATCAATTAGCGGCGGCTCTAGATGCTAATCGATTAAAAGGAAGAGTTATAGCTATTCCTGGGATTAATACATTGTCAATTGAACTCAACCAACGTAAATTTGTAGATGACGAAGATGTAAATAGAAGCTTTCCAGGAAAATCAAATGGCAGCGAGAGTGAACAGTATGCTCATAAAATAAAAGAACGAATCTTACCTGTATTTGATGTTCATTTAGATTTACACACTGCTAGTTTTGGAAGAGTAAATACACTATACGCAAGAGCAGACGCTTCAAATGATACGATATTAAAATTAGCCGAATTACAACAGCCCGATATTATATTACACAGTAAAGGAAAACCTTCGTTTGGAACAACTTCATCCGCTACCGAAACCTTACGAGCAGAAGCTGCTGCTTTAGGCATCCCAAGTATAACCGTTGAATATGGGAATCCTCAAGTGTTTCAGAAGGATATGATCAATCGCGGTGTTAATGGGATTTTAAATACGCTTATTTGGTTAAATATGTATGACGGCAATATAAGCACAGACCCAATAAAACCTGTGTATTGTAAAAAATCGTACTGGATTTATACTGACAAAGGAGGATTTCTAGAAGTTCCCGTTAAGTTAAATCAACTGATTAAAAAAGGAGATCCAATCGGCATTATAAAAAATGCTTTTGGCGAAATTATTGACACTTATTTAGCCCCAGAAGATGGTATTGTAATTGGAAAAAGCACAAATCCGGCAAATAGGTCTGGTGGACGTATCATCCATTTAGGCATTTTAGAATAAATAATTCGCTATTTTTTAAAATTGGTATGACTACTTTTTTTAAAATTGGTATGCTCAATTTAACGAGATTACCATTTACTTTTAACATACTTAAAGTCATAGACAATGCGAGGTTTGGGGCCGAAATTATATTGTTTATTTAGTTTTGTAGCTATAGTTAATTGTTCTGGACCAAAATCAGTTGTTTTCAAAACTCCAGTAGACACTTCTTCAAAGCCAATTACCTATCAAGAAAAAAAAACATATGAACTCCTAGATGTAGATGTTTTTGCTTCAAATGAATTTGATGGTGCTCGATTAAATGGATTTGAAAAAATTAATGACAGCACAGCGCTTGTAGTTATTAATCCTGAAAATACTCCCATTAACAATAGCCCGTACTATGCCTTTAAAACATGGTCAAAACATCCTAAATCGTTTAATTTTACGTTTAAATATCCTATAGGTTTTAAGCATCGCTATATTCCTAAAATAGAAAAAAACAATATTTGGTCGATTATTGATTCGACTAGTATATTTAAAAAT
Source organism: Geojedonia litorea (assembly GCF_042654525.1). Lineage (NCBI taxonomy): Bacteria > Pseudomonadati > Bacteroidota > Flavobacteriia > Flavobacteriales > Flavobacteriaceae > Geojedonia > Geojedonia litorea. Next base: position 892,242 of record NZ_JBHSGP010000014.1, on the reverse strand, counting down.
GACAGTCTAGTTACCATAAAGGTATCTTTAAGCCCAACGCCTCAAACTATTGCAGCGCAAGAGCTTCAATCATCTAGCGATGTTAAATATTGGTATACTCAACTCATCTCTGGAAAGAGTGACAAAGTAAGACTCAATAGTGCCGGTAAATCAATATTAGGCAGAGATCTCCCAGTTCTTAACATTTATAAAGGGAATCCCGATAAAAAAGAACTTATTGTTTTAATTACGCGGCAACATCCACCAGAAGTTACTGGTTATTATGCCTTTCAAAGTATTTTAGAAACAATACTTAATAATACAGAATTGTCCAATCAATTTTTGTCCAACTATCAAATCATCGCTTTTCCAATCATGAATCCCGATGGTGTAGATTTAGGCCATTGGCGACATAATTCTGGAGGGGTTGATATGAATAGAGACTGGTCTGTTTACAATCAACCTGAAATCCTACAAGCGGTTACTTATATCGAACGCACTCTAAAAAAAACTAAATCTAAACTTATTTTAGGTCTAGATTTTCATTCAACATGGTATGATATATTTTATACCAATGAAGATCGAGAAACCACTACAATGCCAAATTTTATTAACAACTGGTTTACAGCGTTAGAATCAAATATCCCCAATTATAAAGTCAATGAAGCTTCAGCTAATAGTGATAAACCCACTTCGAAAGGTTGGTTGTTAAATGGTCATAATGCTGTAGGGATAACCTATGAAATCGGAGATCAGACTCCAAAAGAAGATATAAAAATATTCGGTGAAATATCTGCCGAAGAAATGATGAAAATAATACTAACCAAAAATAATAATAATTAATCTTAACACGTATGAACAAAAAATTACTTTTTTCAGTATTTGTAATGATGTTGTTTTGTGCATTCACTTATGCACAACGAACTATTACGGGTACAGTTACGGACAATAACGGAGTTCCTCTTGCTGGAGCATCTGTAGTTGTAAAAGGAACTTCCAACGGAACCTCAACCGATTTCGATGGAAACTATAGCCTGAATGTTCAGGCTAATAGTGATGTTCTTGTCATAAGCTATATTGGCTTTAAAACTGTTGAAATTACAGTTGGAACACAATCTGTCATCAATGCTACGCTAGCTGACGATGCAGAAAGCTTAAACGAAGTTGTAATTTCGGTATTAGGATTTAAAGAAAATCGTGATGCCGTAGCCTCAACGTATTCAGTTATAAATGCAGCCGATGTTTCAAGTTCAAAAGAACCAACTCTTATTAATAGTTTAGCGGGAAAAGCCTCTGGTTTAACTATTACTGGAACGAGTGCTGATCCGGGTGCGGGTTCAACCATTCAAATTAGGGGTGTAAGTTCCATTAACGGAAGTTCGCCTTTGATTGTAGTAGATGGTATCCCTTTAAACAATAGTAACTTAGAGGGCTTTGGTAGTGACCAAGATGGTGGTATATCACAGCAATCAAGACTAAATGATATTAATCCAGATGATATTGAAACTATTCAAATTTACAAAGGGGCTTCTGCTGGGGCATTATATGGCTCTAGAGCATTAGGAGGTGTAATTGTAATAACAACCAAAAGAGGAAAAGAAGGCAAATTAAGAATATCCTTAAATTCTTCAGTTTCAATTGATCAAATCAACAGAAAGCACCCTTTGCAAACGGGTTATGGTCAAGGATCTGGTGGCAACTATAGTCCAACAAGTGCAAACTCATGGGGAGATAGAATAGCGGACCGATCTGGTGCTGATGATGTAGTTAACACATCGGGGCAGTACTTTCAAGCGGCCGATGGTACTATTTACTATCCTATTACAAGTGGAGGTAAAAATTCTACCGAAGTGTTTACACAGCGTAATTTTGACCAGGTATTTACCGATGGGATAGCAGAAGACCTTAAATTAAATTTATCTGGAGGTACAGAAAAAGCCACCTTTTATTTTAGTACATCCCATTTAAACCAAAAAGGGATTATGAGAAATAGTGATTATATTAAAAACACTTTTACTTTTGGTAACACCTACAAATTCAACGATTGGCTAAACTCATCGGCTAAAATATCTTATACCAATAGTAAATCTAATCGTATACAACAAGGCTCTAATACTGCAGGTATATATCTCGGACTTTTAAGAAATCCTCCAGATTTTGATATTAGTGATTATATAGGGACCTATTATGACAATAATGGCAACCCAACTCCTTTAAGACATCGTAGCTACAGACGCTATTTGGGTAATACTGCCAACCCAACGTATAATAACCCGTTGTGGACTTTGTACGAACAAACAAGTGACACTAAAGTTGATCGTTTTATTGGATCTTTAGATTTTAGTATAAAAGCAACACCATGGTTGAATTTTGTGGTAAGGGCTGGCTTAGATAATTTCAATGACGACAGAACCTATTTCTTCCCTATGTTCTCGGCAGACGGTGCAAATGCAGGTCGTTACGAAAATGAGATTTATAACAATACTGAAATTTCTGCAGATTTCATCTCACTTTTGAACTTTCAACTCACCGAAGACATTTCGGCTAAATTCACTTTAGGAAGTGCGATAAATGATAGAAAGCGCAAGCAAATTTATGTTGAAGCTTTAGACTTTTTATACAACAGTAGACTAAAAAATCCATCTATTGCAGGAAACATTAATGAACTGGAGCGCAATAGACGTATTAGAAATGTGAGATTCTATGGTCAGTCTAATTTCGAGTATAAAGATTTAATTAATTTAAATTTAGGATTAACTTATGAAGATGCCTCTTCGAGTGCGAAATCAATTACTTACCCAAGTGCTGAACTTGGTTTTAATTGGAGTAATTTACTCGATCTCGATAGTGAAAGTACGTTATCATTTGCTAAATTACGTCTAGCCTATGGAGAGGTTGGACTAGCACCAGATCCTCATGGTTGGGAAACAGGTTATGAAACTGCAACGTATTCAAGCTATTCCGATGGCATTTCTCTAACCGCCTTTGGGGGAGGATACAGATTAAATGATGATCAAGGAAATCCGTATTTAGAGTTTGAAAAGAAAAAAGAGTATGAAGCAGGATTAGATTTCAGGCTTTTTAGAAATAGATTAAAAGTTTCGGGAACTTACTATTTTAACGAAACGAGAGACATGTTATTGCCCATTGACCTTAATCCATCCTCTGGATTTGACACCTTATTGGGTAATATTGCAACTTTAGAAAATAAAGGTCTTGAATTTGAATTTGACTATACATTTCTAAAAAAAGAAGACTTATCGATGAGTGTATATGGTAACGTATCAACTAATAAAAGTGAAGTTACTTTTTTAGGAGGTGTTACATCAGTTAATTTTACCCCTGGTTCATCAGTAAAATCAAGCGCTGTTGTTGGCCAGCCTTTAGGAGTATTACTTGGTAGTGCTGCACTGCATAACCCTGATGGTTCATTAGATTTAGACGCAAATGGATTCCCACAATTAGACACATCTGGAGATAAAGTTCTTGGTGATCCTAATCCAGATTGGCGAGGTGGAGCTGGTTTAAGAGTTAATTATAAAGGCTTTTCATTAAATGCGTTATTTGAAACTAGCCAAGGCAATGAAATGGCAGAGCGTACGCGTTTTGTATTGCAAGGATTTGGTACTCATGCTGTGACTGGAAACGAGGTCACCCCAACACAAAATCTTGTGAACTATGCAGGCAATACTATTCCTGCAGGAGTATTAGTGAGAGGTAATATTCAAGACTTTGGTGGCGGCCCAGTACTTTTAGACGAAAGCTGGTATACAAGTCTTGGTGGCGGTTTTGGTGGTTCAGTTATCAATGAATTTGCTGTTTCTGATGCTAGTTGGACTCGTTTAAGAGAATTAAGTTTAGCCTATAGCTTAAAAGGTGAATGGCTTACTAAGGTTGGATTTGAATCTATTCAACTTTCACTTACAGGTAGAAATCTAGTCATTTGGACTGATATACCTGGTATTGATCCAGACGTTAACCAGTTTGGAGATGGCGTTGGTAGAGGTTTAGACTATTTCACCAATCCAAGTTCTAAATCTGTTGTATTTGGAATTAACATAAACTATTAAAAAAATGATCACAATGAAAAAACATATCAGAACATTTATTTATTCAGTGCTGCTTCTAACGTTTATAGGTTGCGATCAGTATCTGGATGTTAACGAAGACCCTAACGTTGCTACAGACGTTCCTGCCGAGTTACTTCTCAAAGGAATGGAATTGGCAGATGTACAAATACAGTCAGGACATTTAATGCGTATATCACAATTTTGGACAGGGCAAATGCGAGGAATTGCCAACCTTTATTCGCGTATTAATGACTACATCATTTCTCCAGAAGAAAGTAATGGTATCTGGGCATTTATGTACCATGGTATTATGACTCAAAATGATATCATACAAGAAAACTCTGAAGACCAATTGGTGAAAGGTATTGCGAACGTTTTAGAAGCTCATGCCATTGGAAGCATGGCCTCTATGTTTGGTGATGTCCCATATTCACAGGTAGGATCAGATGATGTTCCTTTTGATGGGCAATTACAAGTTTTCCAAGCTGCTCAAACATTATTAGATCAAGCAATTGTACAGTTAAGCACCGTTCCAACCACAAGAAGATTTAGCAATGATATATTACTAAATGGCAATCCAACATCTTGGATACAGGTTGCAAATACGCTTAAAGCAAGGTATTATTTAATGACAAGACAATACCCAGAAGCTTATTCGAGTGCACAAATGGGAATTAGTTCTGCAGCAAACTCAATGCGATATGCCAAAGCTTACAGTGCATACGGTACAACCAATGAAAATAGTAGTTTATACTTTTTAATTTTAACAGGAAGCCGTGCTGGAGATTTAACATCTACTGGATCATTTATTCAAAGTCTATTAAATCCGGCAAACATGACTTCTAGAAATAACATAAAAACCAATGAAAGTAGAAGACGCGACTATTTAACACTAGATCAAAGTGGTATTAATGCTAACCGATTAAGCGCTGCTAATGCAACAATGCCAATGGTAACTTACGAAGAAAATCTTTTGATTTTAGCAGAAGCTGGATTTAGAACCAGTGGTTTTAACGAAGGTCTTTCTCGTTTAAATGCTTTAAGAGCTTACTTAAGAACATCAGGAGCTTTTGCCGGAGACCCTGCTTTAGCGAAGCAATATGATGACTATTTGGCTATCGATTTTAGTATTGGTGGCATCGAAAATCTAGATGGCATTAATTCTAATAGAGCCTTATTAAGAGAAATCATGGAAGAGAAATATGTTTCAACCTTTGGTACTTTGGTAACCTTTGATGATGTTAGACGAATTAGAGCAACAGATAATGATATTGCTTTGCCAATTCCGCTAAATGCAGGAAGCCAATATCCAGAACGAATGCTTATCGCTCAAGACGAAATTGACGGGAATACAAATGCTCCAAGCCCTATCCCTGGAATATTCACTAAAACTCCTGTAAATCAATAACTTTTTAATTATGAATAAGGCTACTTAAGTTTTTAAATAAGTAGTCTTATTCTTTTTAAACACACCAAATGATACATATTATTCAAATAGGGTTTGGACCTCTAGGGATCCAGACTGCAAAGTTTATTGCCCAAAAGTTAGAACTCCAAACTGTTGCGGTAGTAGATATTAGACAAGAATTAAATGGAAAAACTTTGAAGGACGTATCTTCAGAACTTTCTGAACAAGTATTCATTCATAATTCTGTAAAAGAAGCTATTGCTTCGTTGCAAGTTAAGCCTGATGTCGCAATAATTACCACAGTTTCAAGTTTAGCAAAGCTAATTCCACAAATTGAAGACATCGCGAAATTTGGCATTCCAGTGATCTCAACCTGTGAAGAACTGTCTTATCCGTGGAAAACTTATCCCGACTTAAGTCTACAATTAGATTTACTTTGTAAAGAACACCAGATAGCCTGTTTAGGAACAGGGGTTAATCCTGGTTTTTTAATGGATTATTTACCTTCTGTAATGGCTTCAGTTTGTAAAGAAATTGATCAAATTACTATTGAACGTATTCAGGATGCTACCTTTAGACGTGTTCCTTTTCAACAAAAAATAGGTGCTGGCTTACAGATAGAAGCTTTTAATGAAAAAGTGAATCAGGGCACCTTACGGCACGTGGGCTTAAAAGAATCTGTGTACTTATTGGCCAATTCTATTGGTATGCCAATTACAAAAGTCACCGAAGACTTAAGCCCGGTTCTAGCAAAGCGTGATTTAAGTACAGATACACTACAAATAAAACGAGGAGAGCCTTCGGGTGTTGAACAAGTTGCACACGCATATGAGGAGGAAACTCTAAAAATAAAAATGTATTTTAGAGCAGCTATAGGTGAAGAGCGTTCCTATGACAGAATAACGATAAAGGGATCCCCTTCATTTATATCAGAAATCGATGGTGGTATTAATGGTGATATTGCCACTTGTTCAATCGCCATCAACAGTATAAAGTCTGTATTAAAAGCTGCTCCTGGATTACATACTATGGCAACAATTGGTGTTCCAGGCTATATTAACTAAATCATGAAAATCTTAAATTATTTAAGTATTAAACTCTGTATAGCTATAGTTGGTGTAGTTTTTTTGATGTTCTTAATGCTGGCCTGCAAAAAAGAAATTCATGCCGATATATTAATTGTAAACGGAACCGTTTATAATGGTATCGATACTATTCCAACGAACAATGTCATCGGTATAAAAGATGATAAAATAATATATATTGGTAAAAGTGATAGTTTACATATCGTAGCCAATAAAATTATAGATGCCTCAGGCCTTATTCTTGCGCCAGGGTTTATAGATCCTCATACACATGCCGACAATGATTTGGTCTCTTTAGAAGATTCGCACAATAAGTCATTCCTTTTTCAAGGCGTGACAACAGTAGTAATCGGTAATGATGGTTCTAGCTTATACCCTACATCTTCAATTTCTTCTACATTAAACTCACAAGGTATTGGTACTAATGTTGTAATGCTTGTTGGTCATGGCACAATCAGAAAAGAAGTTTTAGGTCTTAGTGATAAAAAGGCTACAGATACTGATATTGCGAAAATGAAATCTTTGATTCAAGAGGAAATGGATGCTGGTGCATTTGGTATGTCAACCGGTTTATTCTATGCTCCTGGTAGTTATTCTAACACCAATGAAATTGTTGAATTGGCCAGAACTGTTGCTAAAAATAACGGAATCTATGATACACACTTAAGAGATGAAGGATCCTTTTCAGTGGGGTTAGTGTCAGCAATAGAAGAAGTAATCGACATAGGAAGGCAAGCGAATTTACCTGTTCATATTTCGCATATAAAATGCTTGGGAGTTGATGTATGGCATCAAAGCGATTCGATAATCAGACTTATTGAAAATGCTCAAAAAAATGGTATTGATATCACTGCTAACCAATACCCATATGAGGCATCAGCAACAGGCTTACAGGCAGCCGTTGTGCCTAGATGGGCGGAAAGTGGCGGCAAAGATTCGCTCTACTTTAGATATAATAACATAAATTTTAAAGCAGCTATCCTAAATGAAACACGACAAAATATAATTAGAAGAGGTGGCCCACAAAAGCTTTTAATAGTGGCCTATGAAGACGAAAATGTAATTGGTAAAAATCTGTTGGAAATTTCTGAAAGCTTAAATATGAGCCCCGAAGAAGCTGTTTTTGAATTATTAAAATTAGGATATGTCAAAGTTGCATCTTTTAATATGAATCCTGATGACATAAACAATTTCATGAAACAACCTTGGGTTGTAACTGGATCTGATGGTGGTTCGGGGCACCCAAGAAAATATGGATCATTTGCAAGAAAATATTCCAAATACGTAGTGAATGACAAGCTAATTGACCTATCTTTTTTTATCAATAATAGTAGTTATAAAACAGCACAAATATTTAAAATCCCTAAACGAGGACTATTAAAAGAAGGATATTTTGCTGATTTAATTCTTTTTGATCCAAAAGCATTTAAAGACAAAGCAAGCTATACAAGCCCTTTTGAATTTTCAGAAGGACTCATTTATTCTATTATCAATGGTCAAATAATTATTGATGATGGAAAGTACACTGAAAAACGAGCAGGCCGCGTCATAAAAAAATAGGACAACTCGTTTAAGGCAAGTTGTCCTATTTTCGTAAAAAATTTAAATACCGTTATTTACTCAACATCAATAGTTCGTTACAAACCACTTCTGTAACATATCGCTTTTCACCCGTAGAGGTCTCATAGCTTCTTGAAGTCAATTTACCTTCAATAGCCACTTCTTTTCCCTTTTGTAAGTATTTTTCAACTAAAGCTGCTGTTCTTCCCCATGCTACAATATTGTGCCATTGCGTATCCGTAATTTTTTCACCTTGAGCATTTTTATAGCTTTCATTTGTGGCGATTGAAAATTTAGCCAATGTTTTACCTGATTCTAGATTGATGATTTCTGGATCATTTCCTAAGTTACCAATCAACTGTACTTTGTTTTTTAGCGTGTTCATAATTTTAAATTTTTTCGTTAAACAGTTAATACTATCGAGTTCTGATGTTTCGACAAGGCAAAGATGCAACCCAAACAAAATTTTAGTCGGTTGTTACACATTTAAAATCGTTTGTAAATGTTTGTAGTCGTTTGTAAACGAATATTTATTATATTTGAGGGCATCTATATACAATGTGGGACAAGGGAATATAAGTCTTTAAGGGAGTGGTTTTTACCACTTTTTTTGTGAAGTAAGATCTTTGGTCAACGGTTATAGTTCCACTTAATCAGAACTCCAGAGCGTTTAGCATCTTGCTGAATAAACCAAAGATAATTCTGTCAATTAGCGTGTCGCACTTGGCAATACTTTAGTCCTGCCATACGGTCAAAACCGATGCTATTTTTTGTCTTTCTTTCATTATTTTAAAATAATGATAATCCATCTTTTGTTAAATGTTTAGACTACTTTTCTTACTCAAAAGATGTATTTCTCTTGAGATCATCTCCCATACCTGTAAAATTCATCAATCCAAGCATCATTACACCTGTATTTGATTGTAAAGTTAAATTACTAATAAACGCTCTTAAATAAGGGAATACGATTGCAATTGAATTACTAAAAAAATAAATAGGAATTTCTTCTGAATTTAAGGGTTTTGAAAACTTAAATTCAGATATGCTTTTTATCTGAATTATAGGGTTGTTTTCTTTTCCTTTTTCAAAACCTTTAAATTCTAAAGTTAGAAAAAATACTCCTGATTTAGAATTAAACTTTCCTGTTGGATTAAAATCTAATATTAATTCAGGCTCTTGATTTTCTGAATCATTATAAGAAAAATTAGGTACTCTAAACGCTTTAAAACTAAACGATGCCTTTTTTGCTTCTGCCATATTACAAATTTAATTAAAAAAAAACTCCAATTCTTTGTTGGAGTTTTTTTTATTTTTAAGTGACCACCATTTTTTAGTCGGTGGAATTTCTATTGGTATGTTGTTGTTACATTGAGATTTAATTTCTATAAAGTCAATTTCTTCAAATGTAGTATAATCAATACTTTGAGTTAAAAAGTCAAAATCAATAAAAGCCTCAAAATTAATTTCCTCATGATGTACTTCCTCAAAATCAATATGATAATCAAGAATTTTATTGCTCTTTAATTCAAGCAATGGATTTTTAATTTCAATTAACTCGTTTTCTGTGATGAAAAGAACTTCTTGATTTGGAAACAAATCCTCAAATTCATTCTCTAAAGAAATTTGTTGGTCAATATATAAGTTATCTGAATTATAACATTCTATTGGTTTTACTTTTATAATATGAGTATTAATATAATCTCTATACTCGTATGCAATATCTAAATAAGGACAAACATTGTGAAGGGAAACTAAATTATTTTTTAAAAAGGTTATGGACTCCATTTACAATTTTATTTTTATTGATTTTATAATTTCCCGACTCAATTTTAACGCAGTATTACTTTTATTATAATCTACTTCTTCGTTAAAATAATCGGATTCTTCTCTATACACTTTAAGAGTTTTGATTTTATTTTGTAATTCTCTTTTGTAATAAACATCCGTCTTCTCTTCAATTCTTTTAAGCATTAATGATATTGGATATTTATGTGATGTAAGAGGGGTTCCTCCATTTTGTTTTGAAAGATTAATATCTTGCTCCATTTTGGCGTATGTAATGCCAATTTCATTTAGTTTTGATTTAATGAATTGAAAACACCCAAAATAGGAACAATGTACACTTGGTGCATAACATTGATGTTTTTCTATTAAAACCTCCGCAGCATCTAAATTGAAAACTGATTTAGCCTTTAAATAACTCAATATTTTATATGTTTTTTTAAGGGACGCAAATGTACTAAAAGTTTTTAAACTTTTGTATATCATAGTAAATCTATACAAATTATTACTAATAACAATACTGTCTTGTGTTAAAAATACTTAAAAAGCATAAATACAATATTTTATATAGTTAACCTCTTATAGCTTAAATCACTTTCGCTACCGACCAAAAACTTCTCAAACCTTTCTTGGCTTGTCAAAGAACGTATATTGAAACGTGCGCTGTATTCATCCAGATAACGCTCCAAATGTTTCTCGATTACTTGATGATCCAGACTTTCCGAGTTATTGGACTTTAGTTCGCAAAGAAGAATACCCAATTGAATTTGGGAGTTACAAGATTTATAAAGTAAAGCACTATTGATTTTATGGTAACATATTGATTGTTAAAAAGATGTTAACAATATTTTATTCGAAAAAGAATACAATTGATATCATTTACTAAATTAGTAATGCTGTTAATATAAATTTTTTTCAATCATGTCTAAAGAAAAGCAAACAAAAACAAAAACCATTCGGTTGGATGAGTCTCTTATTGAAAAATTAGAAACTCTTGCTAAAAAAGACAACAGGAATTTCAATAACTATATTGAAACAATCCTAATCCGTGAAGCTCGAACTAGTGCTTTGAATCGGATTTAAAAAAGCAAAAGGGTACTATTCGCAGTAGCACCCTTTTATTTGACACGACAGAGAGACGTGTTTAGTATTAGCTCTCTATCAAATACCGTTTTAGAAATGTCCGTTACAAGAACAACGACTAAAACTGTACGTATTCGAGTTAAAACTTCAACTGGCTACAAGTATGTACCCATGAAAGTTACAACCCGGGTAACTACCTCAAGGTAGTTATAACAGTAACGCTAAATGATTGAACAATAGTATGTCATTTAGCTTTTTTTAAGAGAGTAATCAAAGGTTTTATCAGTGTATGTAAAGCTGAAAGTCAAATTAGTTAAACGATCCATTGACTTTAAACTAAACATTCCAAAGATTACCTAATTAAACGTCAGTACTGAAATACTGGCGTTTTTTTGTTTAACACAAATATAATGAATACTTTTGACATATAAGTGCTTATATGTCAAAATTCAATAAAAGAATTGGAAATATTTTTGTAGCAATATCTAACAATAAGGTCGTATATGCTTCATCAAATTTTGCCGACCTTATAAAGGAATTAAAGAAAATTGATAGAGGCATCATGTCTAGAAACCATTATAGGTCAATTATAATAGAAAAAGGGATATACGAGTTTACTAGTGATGTTACTTCAATTAATTATACTCTTCAAAGAATAGAGAACGATAAAGTCTAGTTAACTTTATACGATATAATTTTAAACTGTAATTATCATAAATATTATTTAGTAATAAAAAATTATATTAATTTGTTATTAAATAAAAACCATTTAAATGTATAGATATGGAGTTTTCAGATATGATAACAATTGCAGCTATTCTTCTATCCCCTTTGATAGCGGTTCAGGTAACAAGATTAATAGACAAAAAAAGAGAGGTAACAAATCGACAAATGGATTTGTTTAGAGTGCTTATGGGTCAAAGAGGGCTTACACCTAGAACGGATGAGTATGTTATTGCCTTGAATCAAATTGACGCTGTTTTTCACGATGTTCCGAAAATTCGTGAAGCATATACGGATCTCTACAAAGCGACCTCCCCAAACTCTCCCGAGATTTCCGACAGTGGGAAGTACTTAATTGTTCTATTGCGTGAAATGTCGAAACATTTAAGGTTTGGAAACATTGATGATCTAGACATTGACAGGTATTATACTCCACAGTCAAGGTCTGACGGCCAGAAACTTGTGAACGAGTATTACACAGAGTTTTTAAGGGTCTTAAAATCATCTGAAAGATTTTAGATATATTTTGTGTCATTATTTTTAGCTGTTTAACTGAATATCTAACACTTAAAAAGCCGTCTATTTAATTTGGATTTGTCCCACATTGTATATAGATGCCTATTTGGAGAATGAAATACACCATAGATCATGCTTTAGAGGTTTTGGAGCAAACACCTAAAGTTCTCAATACGTTCTTGTCAAAACTATCTGACGACTGGATTTTTTGCACTGAAGGCGAAAACACTTGGAGTGCATTTGATATTGTTGGGCATCTCATTCATGGTGAGAAAACCGATTGGATTGCACGTATGCAAATAATATTAAGTGATGCGCCTGACAAAACTTTTGAGTTATTTGATCGATTTGCACAATTTGAAAACTCTAAAGGAAAAACACTTTTGGAATTGCTAGATGAGTTTTCAGTTTTAAGGGAACAAAATTTGAACCACTTAAAATCATTAAATCTTTCTGAAGATCAACTGCTTCTTGAAGCTACTCACCCTGAATTAGGCACCGTGACCCTTAAGCAATTATTGGCAACTTGGGTGGTGCACGATTTAAATCATATTGCTCAACTGTCGCGTGTTATGGCAAAGCAATACACAACCGAAGTTGGTCCTTGGAAAGCCTATCTCCCACTTTTGAACACTTAGGCAATGGAATTTCATATCGAAACCGAACGTTTACTTTTAAGGCATATGCTTCCCACGGATATTGAGGATATGTTCGAACTCGATTCAGACCACGATGTTCATCGTTATCTTGGTAACAAAGCGTTTACAACCAAAAAACAATCAGAAGCATATATTAATGATGTTATTGAACAGTACCGCACATTTGGAATTGGTAGATGGGCCATGATTAATAAACAAACCCATGAATTCATGGGTTGGTCAGGGCTTAAATATTATACAAAACCTATGAATGGACATGTTAATTTTTATGATGTTGGTTACCGCATCATCAAACGTTTTTGGGGAAAGGGCTATGCAACCGAATCTGCAAAAGCAGTTCTAGACTATGGTTTAAATACAATGAATCTAAATACTATTTACGGAATAACCCATCAAGAGAACGACGCTTCACATCATGTCCTTTTGAAAATTGGTCTAAATTATATTGAAGACTTTTATGATGAAGACTTGCAAATGCAGCTTCGTTGGTATAACATTTCAAAATCATAACCATGCAAAAAAAATGTAAAGAATGTGGCGAAAAAATAGTTGGCCGTACTGACAAAAAATTCTGTAGCGACGCTTGCCGAAATTCATATAATAACAGTATCAATAAAGACAGTAAAAACCTCATTAGAAACACCAATAATAGACTTCGTAAAAACTACAGAATACTCGAAGAATTAAATCCAGAACAAAAGACCAAAGTCTCGAAAGCAAAACTTATCGAAAAAGGATTTGATTTTAATTATTTCACAAGTATATATACCACAAAGGCAGGAACTATATACTATTTTATTTACGACCAAGGATATCTTCCTATAGAAGGTGATTATTTCGCATTAGTCAAGCGAGAATCTTAAGGTAATTATTTCCAAGTATGCCCTTTTAATTTTAAGGCGGCTTTTAAAATATCTTTTTGACTTATTTGGCCAACTAATTTTCCATTTTCAACAATCGGGAAACGCCTCCGTTTAGATTCTAAAAACTTATTGGCAGCATCAAATATATTCATGTTACCATCAATGGTTTCAACATTTTTAACCATATGCTTTTCTACCGTTTGGTTGTCCATAGGCATATTGTAATACCGACTTTCACTAATTTGTTTAATACAATCACCTTCAGAAATTACACCAATAAGCTCATTCTTTTCATTAACTACTGGTCCACCAGAAATTCGATGCTTTATCAGGGTGTCAATCACGTTTTCAATTCTTTGGTCAGACTTAAACGTAATTAATTTAGTTGTCATATAATCACTCACCTTCAAGGGAACGTCTCCTGTATTCTTCTTTTGTTCTTTTCGTGCGGCTAGAAAACTTTTAATACCCATAATGCTATACTTTAATAATTCTAAAAATACTTAAAAAACCCGAATTAAACTAACTTAAAGTTTCGGCTGAAATATTTCGTAATTTTGAAATCTAGCAAATTACCTATGCTAAAATTATAAATTCATTTGTATTGAACACCCAAATTACTATTATTGGATGTGGTTGGTTAGGGCTTCCTTTAGCACAACATTTGATCAAACTTAATTACAAGGTTAAGGGATCTACAACTTCATTAGCAAAAATAGCAACGCTTAAAAATAATGGCATAAATGCCTATTGTATAACAATAAATTCAGATAAGATTACAGGGCCAATAGAAAACTGTTTAGAAAATAGTGAGGCACTTATAATAAATATACCTCCCGGGCTTAGACGAAATCCAAATCAAAATTATGTAGCAAAAATTAAAACTCTAATAACGCATATTGAAAAATCCGGATTAAAAAAGGTGTTGTTTGTTAGTAGCACTTCGGTCTATGCTGATGAATTTCCCATTCAAGAAATCACAGAAAGTACCTTGCCAAATCCAACTACTGAATCTGGAAAACAACTTTTGATTTCAGAAAAACTACTACAAAGCAATCCAAATTTTAAGACTACCGTGTTACGATTTGCCGGATTAATTGGCCCTAAGAGGCATCCTGCAAAGCAACTTTCGGGGAAATCTAATTTAAAAAACCCTGAAGCACCAGTAAATTTAATTCATTTGACCGATTGCATTTCGATCATTGAAAAGATTATTACGGTCAATGATTTTGGTGAAACCTATAATGCGTCAACAACACCTCATCCAAATAAAAAAATGTATTATTCAACAGTTTGTAAAGCCATGGGATTAAACTTGCCTCATTATGAATTGTCCCAACCAAGCAAAGGAAAGACCATTAGTTCTAAAAAGTTAGAACACCATTTTAACTATGATTTTCAAATAAAACTGGAATAATTAGCAGGTTTTTAAGAATTTATCTTATTAATTTTTTTAGTTTAGCCCATTAAAATTTTAGAACTGATGAAAAAGATTGTACTACTTCTTCTTGTAACGGCGTCAATGAGTATTTCGGCGCAAACAAAAACAGAACTTGTAAAACATTTTGAAGCTTACTATAAGCAAATGAAATCTCAAGGTGATGTGCAAGGAATTATTAATGCCATGACACATTTAGATGTCTTGAATCCATCACAAGCGCGAAAAGACACCTTGGCTTACATCTATGCTTCTGAAGGTAGAAATATTGAAGCATTGAATACAATTGGTGTGGAAAAAAATTCTACAGATTCAGATATTAATGTTGAAGTTAAAGCTATTGCTTTAAAATCCTTGAACCAGCCCAAAAGAGCCTTAGAGCATTATGAAGTGTTATTTCAACGCCAACCAAATCCACAGTTAGCTTATGAAATTGCCGATTTAAAAATACAAACACAAGATTTGCCAGGAGCGAAAGCTTCAATAGAATATGGATTAGCCAATGTGAAAGATGATATGGTACGCACCTATTACGAAACACAGCAACCGTATCAAACCTCATTAAAGGCAGGTTTTTTATATTTAAAAGCCTTGGTGCTATTTAACGAAGATAAAGTAGCAAATGTAGAAAGTGCTTTAGCTACTATGAATAGAGCCTTGGCAATAGACCCTAATTTTAATTTAGCCAGAATAAGTAAAGAGGCCCTGCTAAAAATTAAGAAAGAATAAATAAAACAATTCTAATAAAAAAAGCAGCCTATGGCTGCTTTTTTTATTCATATGACTTTGGATATTACCAAATTCTAACTCGTTTTTCAGGAGCTAAATACATAGGATCTCCTTCTTTAATATCAAAAGCTTCGTAAAAAGCATCAATATTTTTTAAAGGTTGTGTTGCTCTGTAAATACCTGGCGAATGAGGATCTGTTTTGATTTGTGTTCGTAACGCATCTTCTCTAGTTAATGTTCTCCAAACTGTTGCCCAACTCATAAAGAAACGTTGTTCTGGTGTAAATCCATCAATGTTTTCAGGTCTACCATTTTTTTTGAAAAACAACTGTAAGCCATCATAAGCACCTAAAAGTCCTCCAAGATCACCAATGTTTTCACCTAAAGTAAATTTCCCATTAATGTAAACACTGTCTAGTACTTCAATGGCACTATATTGTTCTGCAAGGGCATCTCCGCGTTTAGTGAATTCTTCAAGATCTTTTTCTGTCCACCAATTTTTAAGATTTCCATCGCCATCAAAACGAGCTCCTGAATCGTCAAAAGCATGAGAGATTTCATGACCAATTACTGCACCAATTCCGCCATAATTTACAGCTTCATCGGCAGTATAATTATAGAAAGGTGGTTGCAAAATGGCCGCTGGAAATACAATTTCGTTATTCATTGGATTAAAGTACGCATTTACAGTTTGAGGCGGCATTCCCCATTCAGTCTTGTCTACAGGTTCCCCAATTTCAGATAAGTTTTTTTCCATTGCCCATTTACCAACTGCTAACATGTTTTCTGCATAGCTATTCCCTTCTTTCACCATTAAATTAGAATAATCCTCCCATTCATCGGGGTAGGCAATTTTAACTGTAAACTTATCTAATTTTTCAATTGCCTTTAATTTTGTCTCTTCACTCATCCAATCCAAGTTTTTAATTCGGTTTTGGAAAGCTTTGATAACGTTAGCAATCATAAGTTCTGCCTTTGCTTTCGCTTCTGGCGGGAATTTTGCTTCTACATATAATTTACCAATGGCTTCTCCAACTGCACCGTCTACTGTGCCTAGAGCGCGTTCTTCAGCAGGACGTTGTTTTTGTGCCCCGTTTAAAGTTTTAGAGTAAAATTCCCAATTCGCTTTTTCAATCTCGGTGGTTAAAAATCCAGCTGCATTATTTAATGTACTCCAATCCATTAGCGTTTTAATGTCTTCAATTGGTGTGGTTTTTAAGAAGGAATTTAGTGCAACCATATATTTAGGTTGCATTACGTTAAGTGTATCGATTTTTTTAGTGATACCCATATCTGCAATAAACTTGTTCCAATCAATTACGGGAGTTAATTTTTGCAAATCAGCAACTGACATTGGATTATTAAAGTTTCGAGCATCACGCATGGCAACCTTATCTAATCTTGTTTCGGCTAATTTAGTTTCTAAACTTAATATTTTTTGTGCCGCTGTTTTTGCTTCAGCTTCACTATAGTTAATAAATTGAAGCATTCTTTCGACATGGTCAACATACTGACCTCTAATTTTTACAGACTTTTCATCCTGGTCTAGATAATAATCACGTTGCAGTCCAAGTCCAGGAGCAAACAGCCAAGCAATATTCATACTACTATCGTTAAGATTAGCGGAGGCGCCAATTCCTGCAAAGGGAGCAGAAACACCCATGGTAGAAGCGTACACGGTTTGCATATCTTTAAGATTCTTAATCCCGTCAATTGCATCCAATAATGGTTGAAGTGGTTTAATCCCAGCTGCATCACGAGCAACAGTATCCAATTCGGTTTCAAAAATAAGTAATGCTTTTTTTTGATCGGTACCTTCAGCGTATGTGCCTAATTCTTTAGACGTTTTTACGATGTCTAAAACATCTTTTCGAGTAGACTTGCGTAATACCCCAAAACCACCCCATCGGGTTTCGTCATCAGGAATGGTGTTGGTTTTCATCCAATTACCATTAACGTAATTATAAAAATCATCTTTAGGACTCACTGTTGTGTCCATGTTTTCCAGAACAATTCCTGGGATTTTTTCGCTTTCGGCCATGTCTTTTTTGGTGTCTTCTTTGCATCCCATCAAGATGCCAAAAGCCACAAAAGAAACAGCCAATACTTGCTTCATATTGGTTTTCATGTTTTTAAAAATTTTATTCGAATTAAAATTAGTTATTAATAAGAAGTTCAAACTCCAAATTTGTTACATCTTAACAAAACATTAAGACTTATCTATGTCACAAAAATCTACTGCTCAATAACTTCCTTATCCACAAGATTTGCCTCCAATTCAAATTTTTTATTGACTTGAAGATTAAAATTTGAAAGGGCTGTTAAAAATTCTTGTATAGCTTCTAGTTGTGTTGCCTTATCCATATTGTCTAAACGCATAACACTATTTAGTTTTAATAATTTAGTTTCTAAAACTTTAGCTCTAGATAAAATTGGCGCCGTTTTTATAGACTGTGGCATTTCTGTGTTAAAATCGTTTAAAAAGGTTTTAAGTATGGTCTTTTCCTCATTAAAGAAGGAAAAATCAAGAGTTTTTAAAAAGCTTACATAACCTTGCAATTCATTATATTTTTGCCAATCTTGAAGCACATTCCGTGCATCACTACTTAAATTATATTCCACATAATCAAGCTTTTCAATATCCGATTCTGTAATGTTATTGTTAGCGTTTACCTCCAACGCTACTGGAGCTGCTTTTTCTGATAAATTTTTACAGCTAATACTTAAAAGAATCAAAATTAAAATATAAAATTTACTACCGCGCATAAACAATCCTATGGTTCTTATTGAATGGGTAAATATAACTAAACTAAACGTTAATTGTTGTGCATATTTATTTGCTATAAGTTTTTACTCATCGCTTTTCTTACTATTTTTGACACCTCAATAAATGCTTTATTATAGATATGTCTAGAATTTTAATTATTGGTGCCGGAGGTCAAATAGGTTCTGAACTTACCTTTAAATTACGAGAAATTTACGGTGATGATAATGTGATTGCGAGTGATATTAATTACAACAATTTAGATGTTGTAAACTCCGGAATTTTTGAAATTTTAGATGCCCAAGATTATGCTGCAGTAAAAATTTGTATTGAAAAATATAAAATTGATACGGTTTATCTCATGGCGGCCATGTTAAGTGCTACCGGAGAAAAATACCCAATGAAAGCCTGGGACCTTAATATGGACTCGCTTTTCCATGTGCTCAATCTTGCAAAAGAAGGCTTTATAAAAAAAGTGTTCTGGCCTTCAAGTATTGCTGTATTTGGACCAACAACACCTAAAATTAATACCCCTCAACACACCATTACTGAACCTTCAACGGTTTATGGAATAACCAAACAAGTTGGTGAACGTTGGTGTGAATATTATCATCAAAAATACAATGTTGATGTGAGAAGTATTAGATATCCTGGTATTATAAGCTGGAAAACAATGCCTGGAGGCGGCACAACAGATTATGCCGTAGACATATTCCACAAAGCCATCACCGAAGGTAAATATGAATGCTTTCTGACTGAAAACACCGCTCTACCTATGATGTTTATGGAGGATGCTATAAAGGCAACCGTTCATATTATGGAAGCCCCAGAAGAACAAATTAAAATTCGTTCGTCATATAATTTGTCAGCATTCAGTTTTACTCCAAAACAACTAGTTGAAACTATAAAAAAGCACATTCCAGATTTTGAAATCACTTATAAATCAGACTATCGTCAGCAAATAGCCGATAGTTGGCCGCAATCTATAGATGATAGTGCGGCAAGAGAAGATTGGAATTGGAACCACGATTATAATTTAGTTCAAATGACTAAAGAAATGATCGTTCAATTAGGACACAAATATAAACTAGAGAAAAAGTAAGAGTAAGACACTTTATTACTTTTTAATTTTCTTCGTAGAATTTCGCTCAATGATTTTGGTCTTTACCACATCATGAATGGCATCAGGTGTTGACTTCTTTTCAATTCTATTAATAAGTCTATCAACAGCTAAACTTCCAATATTTTCGGCATGTTGACTCACTACAGTTAACGATGGCATCGCATATTCTGAAATAAGCCCATTGGTAAAGCCAATTACAGAAATATCATCTGGAATGCTAAATCCGTTCAATCTTGCCACGTTCATGGCCAACAGTGCCGAGTATTCATCAGCTGCTAAAATAGCCTCGATTTTTTGTTCCTTTAATACGCTGCCAAGTCCTTTTTCAATGGCTTTATAATTTTCTAAGTTTAAAACTATCGGAGTTCGTTTAAGATTTGCCATTGCCTTTTTATAGCCTTGCTCTCTTAAACGCCCTACGCTTATCCCCGACAAAGTATTTAGAAAAAGAATATTTTGCCCAGCCGTTTTTGATAAAAACTTTGTGGCTTTATAGGCGCCTTCTAAATCATCTACTGTGACCTTATCGCAATCAATGTCATCCAAAACCCTATCAAACATCACCATGGGTAAGCTATAATTTAAACTCTTTTGAAAGTGCGATATCTGGTTTGTTTTTTGAGTTTCTTCAGCAACCGACAAAATAATGCCATCAACACTTCCATTAATAAATGTGTCAATACTTTCTTGTTCCTTTTTAAAGGTTTCGTTAGATAAACATATAATTATTTTATATCCTCTTTTTGTAGCTTCGGCCTCTATGCCATAGAGTACTTTATTAAAGAATTCGATTAAAATTGACGGAATAATAACGCCAATAGTTTTAGTTGATTTTGACTTTAAGCTTTGCGCAATATTATTGGGAACATAGTTACAGGAAGCTGCTAGTTCTTTAATTTTTATTCGCGTTGGGAGACTGATTTCTGGACTGTCATTCAAGGCCTTTGATACTGTTGAAATCGACACATCCAACATTTTAGCTAAGTCTTTCAAAGTTGTTTTTGCTGCCATGCGATAAAGTTACTAAAACTAATGTATAAATTGTATAGTCATTTTGAAACAACTATTTTATAAAATATTTCTACTTGTATCTTCAGTATTTATCTATTAAAACTTCTATATTTAGAATGAGCCTGCTATAAACTGAATATTTGTATGTAATTTGGGGTAATAATGAAAGCCACTAAAGAAAATATAATTAAATCGGCCATAAAATTATTTAACACCAACGGCCTTGTTAATGTAAGATTGCAACATATTGCTGATGATGCAGGCATAAGCGTAGGAAACCTTGCCTACCATTATTACAGTAAGAAAGCCATTGTAGCGGCCATTGACAATCAATTAGAAGATGAGATTGGAGCAATGCTCAATGCAACTTTGGATTTTCCTTATCTTATTGATTTTGATAATCATTTATCCAATTATTATGATCTTTTAAAGCGCTATTCATTTTATTTTTTGGATGTATTAGAACTTGAACGTGCTTATCCTAAATTACATATAAAACGCATTGATTACATCAATAAATTGATTTTGCAATTTCACAATTGGATGGTTTTGAACTGTAAAAAAGGCATTTTGCAATCTGAAACCTATACCAATCAATTTGCAAATTCAGCACTTACCATTTGGATGATTATTACCTTTTGGCTCACCCAACAAAAAGTACGTGGAAACATAGCTGAAAACGAAGGAGCTTTCAAGGAAGTGGTTTGGAATCAGCTCTTACCCTTATTTACCGAAACTGCTTTGATGGAATATGAGGCCATTATTTTACCCCAGTTAAAATACTATTAAAATTCAGTATTAGTGCATTTTTGTTTCCAAATAGCTAGCGTTAATTACCTAATAATGTGCTCTCTATGCTATATTTAATAGAAGATTTCGCATGTAATTAACTTTTATTCGTATATTTAAGTACTAACTAGTCCATCCCTTCATATGATAAAATTTACACAACTAACGGTAATTTTATTTATCGTATTATCTTCAAACGCTCAAAACCAAAATCCCGAAAAAATAGACACGATCACGGTAAGTGTCACACGATCTATATCGAAATTAGAAAATCTCCCTATCAATGTGTCATTTATTACCAAAAATGAAATTGAAGAATTACAACCACTAACGGCTACTGAAGCTCTTAAAAGCATTCCAGGAATCACCTTACAAAGCGATGGCGGCTTAACAAGCACCCCTATTATAAGAGGTCTCTCTAGAGAACGTGCACCCGTTTTAATTGATGGTAATTCTTTCGTAGGAGGGCGTATACGAACCTTTGCATTAATTGATCCTTTTCAAATTGAACGTATTGAAGTAATTAAAGGGCCAGCTTCTGCCTTTTGGGGAAGTGACGCGGTTGGAGGCTTGATTAATATCATTACTAGAAAAGCGGAGTCTGGATTTGGAAAAGATTTTAAAATTGGAAGCAGCTTATATTCAGGGTATCAATCTGTAAATACTCATAAGCGCGGGCGGCTTGAAGTTGAAGGAAGAGGTAAGGGTATAGATTTTTTAATTGGAGGTGGATTACGAGACGCTGAGAACACCAAGACACCTTCAGGAGAAATACCAAATAGTCAATTTGAATCTCAATATCTAGATTGGAATATTGGCTATTCACCTAAACAAAATCATAGATTTGAAATTAGTGGAAAGTATTTTAAAAATGACAATGTAGGATTTCCTGGAGGATTAGGAGCCCCAGGTCCCCCAGTTCGCATTCGTCTATTTGCCCCTGATGTGCAAACTGGAATCAATTTTTCATATAATGCTACTAAATTATCTAATAAAATTGAAGCCTTAGGAGTCAATGTTTACAGTAAATGGCAGCGTTTACATATTGATATGATTACCAATGTGTTTTTTGAAGGCACTATGGATCCAAACCGAATTATACATCCCAATTTAGATGTAGATGTAAATTTTGGTGGGGCTAAAGGATTTATTGCCTTAAGACTTAATAAAAATAATAAACTTACGCTAGGGGCCGACTATTTAAGAGAATATAGAAAAGGCACCTATAGAGAGTTAGTGATCGATGTTTATAATAGAAATGGAGATCAAGTCAATCATATTGCACCGCCTGCTGGTCAAATTCAACCCGATAGTTATTCAAATTCTTATGGCTTATTTGCGATTGAAGAATTAAAAATTAATGAGGCTTTAGATTTGCTAGTTGCATTACGCATCGATAATATAGCTACTAGAATTGAAAGCGAGCCATTTTATATTCCAGAAATCGCCGATTTGTTCAATGATCAAAACAGTTCTAGTAACAACACAGCCTTAACTGGTAATATTGGCTTAAAATATCATTTCACTACTAAAATGGATGCCAGTATTAACCTCGCTAATTCGTTTAGAGGGCCAGATTTATTCTCCAAATACAACTTTGCCGATGGGGTAATCCCTAACCCAGATCTTGATCCTGAAAACGGCGTTTTTTATGAATTAAATTACAACTACAAAAACCTAGAAAACCTGTCATTTAATGTGAGTTTTTATCAAAATTTTTTAAGTGATTTATTTGTGCCCGTTAACGTTACTTTTGAAGATACCCCAGCAATTCAAAATCAAAATGTTGGTAAGGCTAAACTTACCGGTTGGGAATATCTTTTAGCCTATAATTTTAATGCTAATTTTAATGGGTTTTGGACCGGTTCTTATATTAGAGGAAAAGATCAAAGTACAAACGAAAATCTTGACTTTATGCCTGCCGATCAAAATGCACTAGGATTACGATTTAAAGATAATAATCAGCTATTTTTTGGTCAGATTGAAGGCGTTTTTACAAGTAAGCAGGATCGAAATGCACCTTCTGAACGCAAAACTGATGCCTATAGTTTATTTAATATTAATACCGGTGTTCATTTACACAGACTCTTTTCTAAACTTCCATATTCTAAATTAATGCTCTCAATAGATAATGTGTTTGATAAAGATTATCAAAGTCATGTTTTTAGGGGAGTGCCAGGTAATCAAACACGTTTTTCGGCACCAGGCAGAAGTATTAATATGCTATTAATCATCAAACTTGGTGCAGCAAGTAGTCGTCTAAGATAAAGTTTGGTTAGTACTATAACTGTGAGGTCACTTGTTTTAAATTTAACATAAAGTGTCTAATTTTTAAGCATAATAATCCCCTCTCACTAATTAAGAACAAGAAAAGTATATACTGATATATTTTTAGTACTTTAGAGCTATATAAATGCATTAAAAATAAGCTATGTGTCTTGCTATTCCCGGACAAATTACAGGCATCATTGATGAGTCTGAAAATGTTTTTAAAATCGGTGTCGTCTCTTTTGGTGGCATTATTAAGAAAATCAATTTAGGTCTTGTTCCCGAAGCTAAAATAGGTGATCATGTCTTGGTACATGTTGGCGTAGCTATGAGTGTTATTGATGAAGAAGAAGCAAAAAAAACTTTAGATTTTCTTCAGGGCACAGATGACCTCGATGAATTGAGACACAGTAGCGATTAAAATACCCTTTTAATTATGAGAATAGCGATAGCTGGAAAAGGCGGTGTAGGAAAAACAACCATAAGTGGAACGCTCTGTAGAGTTCTAGGTAACAGTGGTCGACAAGTTTTGGCGATTGATGGTGATCCTAACCCCAACCTTTCGGTAGTTTTAGGTATCGACAAGGATTCAAAATCTGGCCCTAATTTGAGTACTGATATTATTGAACGGGTAGAAACCGAAGATGGCAAATGGAAATTTCAGGTAAAGATGCCCTTTAATGAAATTCTTGATACCTATGGTCAAAAAGCAGCAGATAATGTAACCCTACTTATGGTTGGAAAGCCCGAAAAAGCGGGTACAGGTTGTATGTGTGGTTCTCATACCGTGGTTCGTGAACTCATACATTCTGCTTTAACTTCTGAAGAAAATAGAATTATTGTTTTAGATACTGAAGCCTCTTTAGAACATATGAAACGAGGCACTTCTAGATATGTAGATCATATTTATACCGTGGTTGAACCCTATTATCGTTCACTTGAAGCGGCATCTCGTTTTGCAGATATGGCAAGAGAGTTAGGTATTGAAAATGTACAAGCCATCG
Source organism: Geojedonia litorea (assembly GCF_042654525.1). Lineage (NCBI taxonomy): Bacteria > Pseudomonadati > Bacteroidota > Flavobacteriia > Flavobacteriales > Flavobacteriaceae > Geojedonia > Geojedonia litorea. The sequence continues at coordinate 867,388 of NZ_JBHSGP010000014.1, read as the reverse complement.
CCAATAAAGTAAGGAATGCCGAAGAGCAACAGGCCATTGTAGATTATTGTAAAAAAATCAATCTTCCTATTGCCACTATTGTACCTTTTGATGAACAAGTGATGCTTGCTGACCTCAAAGGATTGTCGATTATGGACTTTAATAATAAGGCCAAAGTTGTAAGAGCATTAGAAATATTTGCCCAGACATTGTATGCCTAGCGTTTATTGAGACTAATGATTCATTACCAAATTAGAGGTGTTTGAACGGTCAAAAAAGCTGTCTGCTATTTCAGTTTCAAAATCCACTTTAGAATAAATATACTCATCCATGATCTTTCCGTTTGGCCAGTAACGTGTCCAACGATGACTAAAGGTGATACCGCTTACGGTTTTATGGTCAGTCCAATAAATTTCTTCAGGACGTGTGTCTCCCATATCTGATTTATTATAATATTCAATTTTATGAATTAATTGATCTGCTGGATCCACATAAAAACGCCATCGATCACGACCTACTTCTGGGGCATAGGTAATCTCAAGCACTGTTGGTTCTTTTCCTGAAATCCCCATCATACTTAAATTTAACACCGAAAGATCGGTTGAAGCAAGGCTAGGCTTAATTCCTGGGTCTTTTAATTTAAAAGGCATTGAAAATCTATAGAAAGCCATAGATGATGCGCAAAGTGGTTCGCAAAATTTGGAGTCACACATCATGCCTTCTTCTTTTGCAGCCGCTTTGGGGTCTACTTCATTGTTGTCACGTGTCGCCCAAAATCCTTCAGCGTCTTTTCCTACCCAAAGAACACTGCCATCTTCGCCTACAGATTTAATTTGCAGTTTAACGCCTTGATTTGTTTTCTTAAAATAAAAGGTCTCATCTATTGTTCTCAAGAGATCACCATTTTCAGCATACAAATTATGTGATCGTGAAAACTCTCCAAATTTTAAATCATTCCAAGCTTCCATACCACCAGCAGCCTCGACAATTTCATTAACAAATTCTTCACCTGTTGGTTCTCTTAAATAAGTATCATAGGCGTAATAACCAGCAACACCCAATACTAACAATAAGCCACCAACATACATAAGTTGCATGCGTTTAATAGTGATTGGCTTTACAAGGTCTTTTATTTGCAATCCAAACCACCAAGGTGCCTTTTTATCATGATCCTCTAGTTTTCTTTTAGGGTCTTGTACGGGTTTAATATCTTGGCTCATAACATTTTATTTTAAGTTAAATATACAAAAAAGTCCTCTTTTTTTTGTATTAAAGGTTACTTGTTTTATCTATGATTCAATAGGTTCTAATTCTAACCACTTTTGTAGTTTTTCAATAGCTTTTGGAATGGCATCTGTAACTACGCGAGACATCCCTACTGCAAAATCATCATGTTCATAAGCTTCGCATCCAAGTATATATACTTTCTTGGGCAAAACATCTAATGCTTTTGCGAGCATTAAGGCTCTAATTGGGTTGGTATAATGCATATCGGCTAAAAAGGCACGTTTATCAAAAACCTCCATTTGGTCTATATCTGCCACCGATTCCATTTCTCTAAAATAAAGATGCCCTGCTACTTCGCCCCACTCTACCGCATCAGCCATAATTAAAACATCGTACTTATAATGCAACTCTTGCACCAAATGAATACCTCCGATACCAACCTCTAATACTTTTATGCGTTCAGGAAGCTTTACGTTTTTTGCAAAGGCCTTAACAAATTCCATCCCAAAGGCATCGTCCTGCTTTAATTCATTTCCTATGCCTGCAATTAGAATTTTTTGGGGCTTCATAACAATTTGTTTCGCTTATCTAATTAAAATATCCATCTTCAAAGTGGACATTAAACTCAATGTTCGTGTTTGAGTATACGGTACCTAAAACTACTAAATCTCTATTTTCATTAGATCGGTAGCTTTTACGTTGTTTGTTTATTTTAATAGTATCTATCGTATCATAACCAAAGTACTGTGTTATACTATAACCATTCCCAGAATCTAAAAAGTTTGCCTTAAGTTCATAGGTGTTTTTATCAAAAAAATACCACCAAGTATGCATCCCTCCTGAGCTTCCAGTTCCTTTTTCGTAAGTTGCTTTTATAGCGTGTACTACCTCACCATTAGATAAGGTGTCTACACCCTCATAAGTTAGTATAGTTCCTGGATCCTTAAGTTTGAAAGGCATACCAATAACATAATGTGAACCAAATGATGAATTCCATGCCGAATTAGTAGCTTCTTCACTAGTTAATACTTCTCCGTTTTTCAGCTGCCAAGCTCGTTTCCCATTATTAATAATTACAAAGGCGTCACCATTATCCTCCCAGCTCATTTTAGCTTTAAAGCTTGGTTGCAATTGATATTGGTGAAGTTGGCTTATTTCACGAGTTAGATTCCCCAATGAATCATAATTTTGAATTAGCTTAGTGTATGAAAGCGATTTTTTGCTTTTCCAAGCGTCTAAACCACCTGCAAATGCAATTGCCTTGTTAACAATCAGATCTGCTTCAGAGTTTGTGAGACTTAGGGACGATTCAGACCCTACTCTATCATTTTCAACTTGAGAACCTGACTTTTCTTGCTCTTTACAAGAGCTAATCACAAATATGAGGAGCATACAAAAGGTGAACTTTATTTTCATAATTATTGGTCTGCTTCGTTTTTGTGAAAATCGTATAATTCTAGAAGGGTATGTATGGTGTAATCTTGTTTTAATCGATCTGCTAGGTCTGGATAACCACGTTCTATGATTTCCAAAATTCTAGCCAACGGTTCTCGATGCAATAAATCATAATATTTTAAGACATCGGCCGTATAGTCTCGAACGCCTTGATCGGGCAAATTATCTGCCTCCTTGACCAATTCTTTGACTTTGGTTACGATTTCTTTGAACTCGATATTATTAAAAAAAATTGGTTTCATGATCCTTTATTGACTCGCACAGTTATGAACGCAATTGTCTAATTTAACACCATCGGTTCCATAACAAAATTCACAGTCTGGACCGCATTCACCATGTCCCGCTTTTTGCATTCCATGAAATGCTTCGGCAAAATGTTTACCTCCTTCTTGTTTGCCTATATTTGAAAGACAATATTGTACACGTGTATCATGTTGGTCAGATTGCAAAAGCCCTTCTATTACAAGTTTATCTAAATGGTACCGCAAATTTTCTTCGGATGTGTTTAAAAAAGGTAACATTTGCATTAGTGTTACTTTAGAACCTATACCTTCACCATCCATCCAATATAAGACCTGTAGGATTTCATCCTTCCAAAACATAAGTTGAATGGGGGTGTTTTCAATGCCTTGAGTTTTCATAATTCATATCATTAAACATTTCATCGCCTTTAAGAACTAATACCTCCTCTTCCAATGAGATACCTTGAAGTGTGATGCGTTCTAAAGTGTATAGAATTTCTGGAATTTTACGCTCAACGGCTTCGGTCAAATATTCTCCTCCTTGCTCTGGACCAGGTTCTACATCTATTAAATATACGTCTTTTGGCCAAATTTTGAAAAATTCTCCTATAATTAATAAATTTTCAACCGAAATCACACCAGTGGCAGCATCTCCAATACAGGCTTGTATTTGAGTGCTGGTAGGCAATCCACCATTCCATTGAAAAATAGTTATATCACCAATCTCACGATTAGGGCGCTCAATCGCTACTAAAAAAATAACTCTATCAAATGAAATTTTTAAGGTTTGAAAGTATTGCACAATAGCTATTGGGCCCCAATTCATTTCTTCAATTTCAACTGAATCAGGCCAATTGACGCTTTGTATCTCTGGAAGTAAGATAGGTGCCACTGAATGATTACGGAGCATATGATAACCTACAGTCCCTATTAATGTGCGTTTATTCAATTCCACAAGCACAGGTTGTTACTTCTCGAGTTACCATATGGTCGCTATCTTTTGCCATAATATGCGTTGTGCATGGCATACAAGGATCAAAACTACGAATGGCTCTTAATATATCTATGCCCTTATAATCTTCTGGTTTATCAAATTTTTCAAGTACTGGTGTGTTTAAAACGGCTTCTTCATAAGGGCCCGGTTCGCCCCAAGGTGTTCTTGGTGCAGCATTTAGTGTTGAAGGGGTAATGATTTGATAATTTTTAATAAGCCCTTTTTCTATTAGCAAATGATGGGTTAAGAACCCTCTACCTGCACCCCAAGCTCCAAATCCCATGTAGGATCCTGTTTTTGGGATTTCAAATTTTGTGCTGACTTTGTTTTGACCATTTTTCAACAGATCCATGGCCAATAACCAATTATCCATAGCTACCATCGCCGAATAAGGAATACAATAGGCTCTTGCACGATTTCGTTCGAAGGCGTTCCAATGTTCAGGAATATGCCATTCCAAAGTTTTTCCAGGAAGTGTATGTTTAGGCACATGTATTTTCATACTGTGCCCTGTGTTTTCCAAAAATTTACTGTCTGGTGCTACTTTGGCTTTTGCTGTGAGATACATCCGTGTATAGGCTCCTGCTTCCATAGGCATTCTGTCCCAAGTTGGGCTTGTATCCCAACTATAACGGTCTCTCCAACTTTGTTTGCCTGGTTTTGGAATGGTTTCTTTATTCCATGGGTGATTGGGACTTAATGGCGTTCCTAATGGATCTTCTTTAAACTCATGTCCATCCCATTTTTCATAGAATGAATGTTCTACAAACTCTTCAATCCCTGCATTTAATTGTGTTAGTTTTGTAGTTACCACTTTACCATCTACCAAAACCCCTGGTGTTGACCAACGTGCCTCACCCCATTTGTCACAATTTTCAAAAGTCGCATCATAAGCATCTGGCCTATCCCACACACCTGTATCCATCATGGTTGCTGGACGCACACCACATTTGGCATATTCAGGATTGCTTTCTAAAAAGAAATCGAAAACATCATCCCAAATTCCTGTTGTTTTTTGTCCGTAATCAAAGAACTTGATCAATCGACTATAGACTTCATTTAAGGTTGAAATTGTAATCGTTACCGACAAGCCTCCAGGCACTACCGATTGTGGATGTGGATACTTACCGCCAATTAACACATAGGCTTCGCGCGCCACACGGGTCATACTTAATGCTTCAAGATATAATTTTCCCTTTAGGGGATTTAGATCTTTCATGATATCTAAAATGGTATCATAACCATGAACAGCTTTATTTTTTGCTTTGGTATGTGCGGCTTTTTCAATTAATTCTGGATTGGTTTCTTGCACTAATTCTTCAGAATAATCTGGACCTGCCAATAAAAATAAGTGTAAAGGGTGATCATAAAGATATTCGATCGCCAATAAAATATTACGCATCACTATACCTAGAGGTGGCGGTTTAATACCTAATGCCATTTCAATGGCTAATGCTGAACAGGTGGCATGAACACCACCACATACCCCACAAGCACGGCTACTTATATAGGCAGCATCTCTTGGATCTCTTCCTTTTAAAATAACTTCATAACCTCTAAAAAGCGTTGCCATAGAATTGGTGGACAGCACCTTTTTCTTCTTTAAATCTACAACGCTATGAAATGCCAATGCCCCAGCAACGCGCGTTACAGGATCGTAATCAACACTTCGGATAAAGCCATTCTTTTCCATAAGGCTTTTTAGCTTGTCTTGCTCTATGCCTAGATCTACTACTTTATGTTCATAGGGGTCATTAACGCCTTCTTTTAAGTAGGCATTCCCTCTTTCGTCAAATGCTATCGGTAAGTTTTTAAAACACATAAGCAGTTATTTATCTTTTATAATTTTAAATCAATTTTGATTTAGACTAGTTTCAACACTTTAGCGATGGCCACTAAATGACCATCTACAGAAGTTAGTCCTCCATGTAATTTAAGCAAAGCTCCGTTAATAATCGTTACTTTTTCTCCTAATGGATCAGTATCTGAAGCAATTTTTTGAAGTCCTCTGGCCAATTGCTCTAAATGCGTTCCCGCTCTTCTCAAGGCCACTATAATTAATATCAGGTATATGACCAGTACAAGTACTAACAATGCCACTATAATTAATGTTGCTATAAACAGAAAAGAAGTATCCATAGTTCTATTATTTTAATTTTTCGGCTCTGTTGGCCAATGTTGTTTTCAGGGTTTCGGAACGCTCATTAATTGATCCTGCAACACCTAATATTCCTGATGCCACACCAATAGTATCGTCTAGCGCTTTTATATATTCTGTATGGCCTGCAATACCAAATCCTGCCGTTTTCATTTCTAGGAAATACCGTTCAATAGAACGTGCTGCTTTCCATGTACGATGTAACAAATGAATTAAAAATGGCAATACCAATACGGTTACGATTAGGAGAATGAGCCATAATATATTTACTGTTCCTTCCATCTTATTGATCTTGTTTTAATGCCCCATTAATAGACTGCTCTAATTCATTATCAACCACTGTTAGTCCATTTGCAATATTGGTGAGTGTTTCGTTTAGTTGTGTTACTTGTGTAGGCAAATGCCCTGTTTCTGTTTCAATAGCACGCAATCCTAATCGGAGTTTCGCCAAATAACTTTTGCCATTCCCACCAATACTAGTAAGGGTATCAATGATGGCATTTAAATATTTTACAAGTACAAATACCAATAACAAAACAGCTAATATGGTTATGATCATTAATAGTACAGCCATGATATACTAGTTTTTATTGGGTTTTAAAATACATGCAGGACAGCCTGGGCAACCTTCAATATGTTGTGTAATAGCTTTTGAGCCACCCACGATGGCAACAGCCGTTTCTAAAATAGAAGACACTACCTTATTGGTCGTGGTCAAAAACAAAGGAATGTGAATGGTATTGTTTGCAACAAGTTTACCATGTGTCCAAATATCGGCGGCTACACCATCAATTTTGAACGCTGTAGTTTTTACCAGATGTAACAACAAGGCTACCACACCAATAACCACCAAACCAAGTACTAACGAAATAATCCATAATGTAATTCCTGTGCTCATTTTAATTCTATTTTGTTAATTTACCTCTTCTAGAGCCTTGGCCACTAGAGTTGCATGTTCTTTGATGGCAGTGGCTTCTGATTGAATGGACACTGCCACATTGTTTGTTTTTTCAAGCTCCCAAATACTGTTTGTATTTTCTCGAATCTCTTTAACAACAGTTAATGCAACGCCTGCCAATCGCAAGATTCGCTTGGCCGCCAATAGCACCAAAATTAAGAGTACTGCGGCGATGACTACTATAAGTCCAACTATTGCTAGACCAATTAACCATTCGTTATATAACTCAGTATTTTCCATCTCCTTTATTTATTAGATCCAGGTTTGGGACTTTCGCTAAATTGCATTTTTTCATAAACATAATGCACCACTTTTTTTAAAGGGCTTGGCTCTTCAACATGCCCCCATCCTGATGGCACATGACCGTTCTCATTCCATCGATGTGTTCTATTGAGAAAAGTCATAGACATGGCCCTTAAATTTCTGATCACCGATCCAGTTGCTCTAGACACATTAGAGGAAACCACCGTTCCTGGTGGTGTTTTATAAAATGGTGCAAAGGCATCTGGAAAGCCTGGCATGGTACAACCTATACATGGTGCACCCACATTCATACAGCCTCCAACATTATTGATCGCTCCTCGTTTATTGATATTACATTGCACGACTGGTCCCCAACATCCAACTTCAACCAAGCATTCTTTGTCACCATGCTCTTCGGCGAACAAGCCTTCTTCATAAAATCCAGCTCTGGTACAACCTCTGTGAACCGTTTCATCAAATAGCCATTGTGGTCTTCCTAATTCATCAAATTCTGGTAAAGGTGCAAGACCGTTTAAAAATAAAAGCACGCCTGCTATGGTCTCCGTAATGTTATCTCCTTGTGGAGCACAACCAGGAATATTTACAACGGGTAACCCCAAAGTGCTTCTATAATCCTCTCCTAAAAGATCCATCACACTGGCAGAATTTGTTGGGTTGTTTGCGGCTGCAGGGACGCCTCCCCAAGTAGCGCAAGTACCCACTGCAATTACGGCAGCGGCATGTTCAGACATGCGTGTCACCCAACTTGATGACGGAATAGGTTGTGGATCACCGTTTTCATCTTCATCAGCACCCAATCCTGACCAATAACCACCCGTTAATGCAGCTAATCCTTCGTCCATGATAGAGCCTTCACAGAGTACAACAAACGGTGCGCCTAATTCACCTTTAGCTGCAAGTCGAAATGGTTTAATAAATTCTTCGCCTGCATTAACAGCTAATACTGGATGGTGTAGCACTACTTTTGCAGCACCCGGGATGGTTCCGCTTATTAGGTTTTCTACAGAAGGACTTGTAGCACCAACGGCAGCAATGGAACAACCATCGCAACTTCCACCCGCAATCCAAAAGGCGTGAACTTCATCAAATACATTTGGCAACAAACCGTTAAACTCCATTTGTAAAAATAATTAATAATTTCACATAAATTTAAGAGATATATTATTAATTTGATAATATTCTAGCCATTTATAAATAGAAAATGTTTTCTAAAATGCCACTTACTACGATCCTTTACACGAACGAATACTTTTTTTAAATTAATACTGAATACCACAACTCGTTTTAAAAAACTAAAAAGTATCTTTAAATTATAAATTCATTGTTAATCACAATGAGAACTACTCAACACCAAATAATGCACAAGACATATAAAATAACTTTAAAAGGTCAAGTACAAGGTGTGGGGTTTCGACCCTTTGTGTTTAGTTTAGCCTTAAAACATGGGTTATTTGGTGAAGTGTATAACAATGCCGTTGGTGTTATCGTTCATTTAAACGCTTCCTCAAAACAGCTTCATGATTTTATCAATGAGTTACTCCTAAATCCTCCAATATCTTCTATTATCAAATCACATCAAATTGAAGTGATTGAGTTTAAAGTATTTTTAAACTTCAACATTATTACATCCAAAAAAGACACGCAACTCAATATCCCTTTAACGCCTGATTTTGCTACTTGTGCGGCATGTAAAACAGACCTTTTAAACGCAGAAAACAGAAGAATTCATTACCCTTTTACCACCTGTGTTAATTGTGGACCACGATATGCCATTACCACAAAATTTCCTTTTGAACGAGAACACACGTCGCTTTCAAACTTCAGCATGTGCAGTAATTGTCAATCTGAATATGAAAACCCAAAAAATAGGCGTTTTCATTCTCAAACCAATAGTTGTCCTGATTGTGGAGTACAGTTAACTTTAGTTGATACTTCTGGAAATCCTTATGAAAGTAGTCAACAACAACTCTTACAAAAGGTTTCCGATTTACTTAATAGAGGACATATTGTCGCCATCAAAAACACCAATGGCTATGTGTTGTGCTGTGATGCCAATCATGAAAAAGCAATTAAATCCTTAAGACATAAAAAAAAGCGACCAACAAAACCGTTTGCACTTTTATATCCGGATTTGAAGTGTATTAAATCACAATTCAACGTAACTGAACAAGAAGAAAACGCATTGACATCTTCAGTAGCTCCTATTGTTATTTTGCCAATTCAAAATGAAATTAACAATTTAAAAACAGAACTTGTCGCGCCAAATTTAAAGCATTTGGGAGTTATGCTACCGTCTTCTGCATTGTTGTGTTTATTAATGGACACTTATAAAAAACCAATCATTGCAACCAGTGGAAACACGCATGGTTCGGCCATTCATTTTGCTAATGATGAAGCAGCACGGGAGCTTAAGTCAATTGCTGATTATTTTTTGCATCATAATTTAGACATTCAATTTCCTCAAGACGATTCGGTACTAAAATTTTCAAGTGAGCAACAGATTATTATAAGGCGCTCTAGAGGCTTGGCTCCAAATTATTTAGATATCGAAATAAAGGATGCAGAGCCTATTCTAGCCATGGGAGCACATTTAAAAAGCACCTTTGCTTATGTTCCTAATCACTATATTTATGTAAGTCAGTACTTCGGTAATTTAGATAATTACGAGGTGTTAACCAGATTTCAATCAACAATTACTAAATATATTGATCTGTTTGATTGCATTCCCAAAACCCTATTAATTGACGCTCACCCACAGTACCAAAGTAGTCTGATAGGCAAAGAATTGTCTGAAAAATGGAATACAAAATTAACTCAAATTCAACATCATAAAGCGCACTTCGCAAGTGTATTAGGCGAGCATGATTTATTTGAAGCAGACGAAGCTGTTTTAGGGGTCATTTGGGATGGCACAGGTTTGGGTGATGACAGTAATATTTGGGGAGGCGAGTTTTTCAGCTATCATAACCATCAGATGAATCGCTTGACCCATTTCGACTATTTTGATTGGATTGCGGGCGATAAAATGGCAGAAGAGCCCCGACTTTCCTTATTAAGTCTTACTTCAGAGCTTCATAAACAGTCAATCCAACATAAGTTTTCAGACACAGAATGGACTATTTATAACAAACTATTGCAAAATAACACACTTAAAACCTCTTCAGTTGGCAGATTATTTGATGCTATGGCATCTTTATTAAACTTAATAGACCTATCAACTTATGAAGGTGAAGCCGCAATGCTACTAGAACAATGTGCATTGGATTATAAAGAAAAAAACTATATCGATTTTTTAGAATGTAACTCCTATAATAAAGTGCCTTCAAAAACAATAATTCAACAAGCCTTTAATGCTCTTCAAAATGGTACTACTAAAGAAAGAATAGCAGCGAGTTTTATACATACCATGGCGGCGGCAATTATTTGTATTGTAAATAAAAACCAGATCAAGGCAATAGCGTGTAGTGGTGGTGTATTTCAAAATGCTTTTTTATTAAGTCGCTTGAAAGCATTAACAAAAAACACAAGCCTGATGTTAAAATTTAATCGTAAATTGTCTCCTAATGATGAAAATATATCCTTTGGACAATTGATGTATTATACGCATATTAAAGTTTAGATATTATGAAATACATGTCAGAATACCGTGATCCGGTACTCGCAAAAAAATATTTAGACGAAATTAAAAATATCGTCTCCAGACCTTGGTCTATTATGGAGGTCTGTGGTGGCCAAACTCATAGTTTGGTAAAAAATGGCATTATTGAAATGCTACCCAAAGAAATCACCATGATTCACGGTCCCGGTTGTCCTGTTTGTGTAACCCCATTGCATCTCATCGACAAAGCCGTTTATTTAGCAATGGAGAAAGGCGTGATTTTATGCTCCTTTGGTGATATGTTACGAGTACCCGGCTCTAAAATGAGTTTATTAGAAGCAAAAGCAAAAGGCGCCGATGTACGTATTTTATATTCGCCTCTTGAAGCTGTAAAAATTGCCGAAGATGATCCCGATAAAGAGGTTGTGTTTTTTGCCGTTGGTTTTGAAACCACGGCTCCCGCAAATGCGCTTTCTGTAGTTCAAGCGCATAGTAAAGGCTTAAAAAATTACTCTATTTTAGCCTCACATGTCTTAGTACCACCAGCAATGAAAGCGGTTATTGATGATGAAGAAAGCAAAATTGATGGCTTTTTAGCGGCTGGTCATGTCTGTACAATTATGGGAAATTCTGAATACTATCCATTATCAGAACATTATAAAGTACCCATCGTTGTGACAGGATTTGAACCTTTAGATATTTTACAAGGTATTTTAATGGTTGTTCGGCAGCTCGAAGTAAGTCATTCAAAAGTTGAAAACCAGTATTCTCGTATCGTAAAAGAAGACGGTAATATTGAAGCGCAACAGATAATATTAGAAGTGTTTGAAGTACAAAACCAAATGTGGCGAGGCATTGGTGAAATTCCTGAAAGCGGTTTTAAAGTAAAAGAAAAATATGCAGCGTTTGATGCTACCAAAAAATACAATGTCACCATCGAAGAAGTACAGGAAAATGCAGAATGTATTTCGGGACAAATCATGAAAGGCATTAAAAAACCTTATGAGTGTCAACACTTTGGTAAAAAATGCAAACCAACCAATCCATTAGGTGCTCCAATGGTAAGTAGTGAAGGCGCTTGTGCTGCCTATTATCACTTTTCAGGCCTTGTAGAGGCTTGAAGAAAATCCCTATAAAGTGGGACTTTATTAATAATACCATATGATAGAAGCCAATAAACTTAAGATGCAATTAAAGTGCCCAATGCCCAAGTTAGATTTTGATGTCATTACATTGGGACATGGTAGCGGCGGGGTCCTAACCAATAAATTATTAGACAGTGGTGTATTTAAAATTTTAAGCAATCCCCTTTTAGATGAACGCCACGATGGCGCATTAATTAATTTAGAAGGAAAAACGGCTTTTTCTACCGATAGCTTTTTGGTCTCACCCATTTTTTTTCCTGGCGGGAATATCGGTGAATTAGCGGTGAACGGAACCGTTAACGATTTGGCCATGTGTGGTGCCATTCCGAAATATTTATCCTTAAGTTTTATTATTGAAGAAGGCTTGACCATGACCGAATTTTGGGAAATTTTGCTTTCTATTAAATGCGCATGTGAAAAGGCAGGTGTGACAGTGGTTACTGGCGATACTAAAGTGGTTGAAAAAGGTAAAGGTGATAAAATTTTTATTAACACTTCTGGCATTGGAAGTATTCACCCAAAAGCAAATATTAGTAGTAAGCGTATTAAAATAGGTGACAAAATTATTATCAGCGGCAATATTGCGTCACATGGGATGGCGATTATGTCGGTGAGAGAAGGGCTTCAATTTGAATCAGAAATATTAAGTGATACCACTAACTTAAACCACACCATTAGTGCTTTATTGGATACATTTGGTGACGGCATTCATTTATTAACTGACCCTACGCGTGGTGGCATAGCTACGGTGTTCAAGGAAATAGCACAACATAACGGGGTAGGTATAGATATTTTTCAATCAGAATTACCCATAGACAATCAAGTCTCCAATGCTTGTGAATTATTGGGATTAGACCCAATATATGTTGCCAATGAAGGTCTATTTATAAGTTTTGTAGATGAATCAATTGCAGATGACTTCTTAAAAACACTTCGAAATGACGACAACGGAACTCAAGCTAATATCATAGGTACAGTGGTGGAAACCCACCCAAAACAAGTGATTATGGAAAGTGTTATTGGAGGTAAACGTGTAGTTAATATGCTTCCTGGGGAACAACTACCGAGAATTTGTTAATACTATTGGTTTAAAAAGTAGTCAGGATGACAGGATTTAAATAATCCAACAAACCCTTATTGCAAATAAAGCTTTGCTTTATTTAAAAAAAAAAGCCTTAATTCTTTTAAGAAAGCAAGCTTTCTACAAGAACTAAAGCTTTTATTTAGTCGGGATGACAGGATTTGAACCTGCGACCACACGGCCCCCAGCCGTGTACGCTAACCGGACTGCGCCACATCCCGAATATTAATTCTTTACGAAGGAACCTTAAATTCCTCTTTTTTGTCTTTAATTTCAATCAGAACAACTTCTGATCGAGATTCCACATCACAAGTAGAGCCTACATAATACAGCCTCTTCGAATTACTTAAACATGATCTGCCATAATTCCATGCGACCATCCCGCCAAGAGCGGGATACGCTAACCGGACTGCGCCACATCCCGATCGTAATCTTCAATAAATTTTGTCTCTGTAGCCCAATCAGGAATCGAACCTGAATCTAAAGTTTAGGAAACTTTTGTTCTATCCGTTGAACTATAGAGCTTAAAACAAAAAAAGTCCAACATTCCTGCTGGACTCTTATTCGCTCCTCTTCTTGGGCTCGAACCAAGGACCCTCTGATTAACAGTCAGATGCTCTAACCAACTGAGCTAAAGAGGAAGGTTATCGCTTTTGCGAGTGCAAATATATGGTATTTTTTATTTTCTCCAAACCTTTTTTTTTAAATTATTTACTTAAAAATAGCTTTAAAAATGTCGTTCCCATTTGCAAAAAGTACTAATCCTATTAATATGAAGAATCCAACCATTTGAGCACGCTCCAAGAACTTTTCACTCGGCTTACGTCCAGAAATCATTTCATAAAATAAGAACATCACATGACCTCCATCTAAAGCCGGAATTGGTAACAGATTTAGAACCCCTAACATAATTGATAAAAAGGCTGTAATTCCCCAGAAAAACTCCCAACTCCATGAATCTGGAAACACATTATAGATAGCATAAAATCCTCCAACGCCCTGATAAGCGCCAGTACTTGGAGTAAAGATCAATTTTAATTGCTCTCCATACTTTTTAAACTGTTTTACAAATTTATTAGTTCCAACACCAAAACTTTCTACAAAACCATATTCTTTTTTTACTAAATCAACATAACCTAGTTGATCAAACAATTCTAAACTCCCTCCTCTAATAATACCCAACTTGGCGTCCTTATCAACTTTCAAGTTTACATTGACAGTTTGACCATCACGCAATACTTTAGCTGTAACTTCCTGATCTTTATATTCGCTCAAAGCATCAGGAAATTCATCAAAATATTTAAGTTCTTTAGAATTAATACCAACAATAACATCGCCTTTTTTAATGCCAGAATTAACATTTGGCATAGTGTCAACCACACGATCAACATAAAATGGTGTTCGTAAACTTAAAAGTGGAGCGCCATTTGAATTGGTCAATTTACCAGCGAAATCTTGAGGAAAATCAATCTTAATCTCTTGGCCGTTTCTTTCTATCACAGCGTTTTTCGCAGTTATGAAACTATAACTAAGGTCTGTTAAGTTTTCATACTTTTCGCCATTAACCGAAATAATATTGTCTCCTGTTTGTATTCCAGCGTCCTTAATCGCATTATTTTCAATTAAATAACCATCTTGTATACTATTAGTAGCTACTGTGGTATCCCCATAAAAGCCAGAAACAAAAATATAAATCACCCATGCCAAAATAAAATTTACAGTAACACCACCAAGCATAATTATTAGACGTTGCCAGCTAGGTTTAGAGCGAAATTCCCATGGTTGCGGTGGTTGTGCCATTTGTTCTTTATCCATACTCTCGTCTATCATTCCAGAGATTTTCACGTAACCTCCTAAAGGCAGCCAGCCAATTCCATAAACCGTTTCTCCTATTTTCTTTTTGAATAGTGAATATTTAATATCAAAAAATAAATAAAATTTTTCTACTCTGGTTTTAAAAAGTTTTGCTGGAATAAAATGGCCCAACTCATGTAGGATAATTAAAACTGAAAGGCTCAATAAAAATTGAGATATTTTTATAACAAATTCCATGTATATCTAGTCAAAAAAATTATAGGGCACAAAAGTAATGTTTTACCGCCATTTAGAAAACTATCTAGGTTCTATTCACTAATTTTTTAACAACGATTTATTAATTATGCCCTGATTGGTTTTAAATTGGGCAAATATCAAGCCTGTAGAAAACGAAGAAACGTCTATTTGAGAAGTCCATGAACTTTTGTAGAGTAACTGCCCCAGGATATTAAATAAACTAACCTCTTCAACCTCTAAGTTATCGGGTTTATATAACATGAAGAATTGATTTGATGGATTAGGATAAATCGTAATGCTTGTGTCGAATTCGGAACCGTTTAAACTTAATGTTACCGAATTGTTTTTTGAAATTATATCAGCTTCGGGGTCGAACTCTAAAGAAGCAATTGTGAAATTTACAGTATTAGAAAACGCCTGATTATTTGAAGTGTTATCGAGTATTATATCCAATTCTTCTCCCATTGTACCATGTACTTTAATAGGAAGTGCCACTTCAAAGAATGACACTGAAGCATCGCTTTGTGATTGAGAAACTAAAGTGTTTAATTGATTTCCTGATTGATTCCAGACAATGTTATATCTTGGATACCCTTGATTGTAAAGCCAATCATTAAAAAATTCGGTCAAGTTTTGGCCACTTGTGGTTTCCATTATTCCTATAAAATCTGCCGTTTTTGCATAATCATACGCATGATTGGGGTCACTTAAATAGTTTTTAAGCCCTTGGTAAAAATCGGTATCACCAATTTTCTTACGTAACATGTGCAAAACCATAGCACCTTTGTCATAACTCATTTCACGATCAAAAATTCTATAAACATTAGTCGTATCAGTATCTGTTAAATATACAGAACCGTTGGGTTGAGATGTAATTGAAGTAATGCGCTGTTGCTTCCATGTTTTAAAATCACCACTAATTACTAAATGCTCGCGGGCAAGACCAGAGAGGTAAGTGGCAAAACCTTCGTTTAACCAGATGTCTTTCCAGCTTCCGCAGGTAATTTTATTACCAAACCATTGATGCGCCAATTCGTGCGCAATTAAATTTTCACCAAAACTGCCCATAAATGAAACTGTTGTATGTTCCATACCTCCTCCCCAACCAAACTGGGCATGGCCATACTTTTCATTGGCAAATGGATATTCTTCAAATAAATTAGTAAATAAATTCATTATATCAACCGTAACAGGTGTACTCGCTTGTGCAGAAGCTAAATTTTCGGGATATACATAATTTACGATGTCGAAAGGATTACCATTGTTTGGAACATTATGAGTATACACCTCATAATTAGTTACTGCAATGGCAATGAGATATGCCGGGATAGGGTACTTGTGTTTAAAACGGGTTGTTTTATTCATTCCATTTATCACTTGACTTTGTTCCAAACCATTAGATACGGCAATATATTCTTCGTTTGAAGGATTAAATTGAGGTGCCGTGATAAATACATCAATAGAATCTATTTTGTCAATCAAATCTTGTTTACAAGGCCACCAGCCTTTAGCGCCATAAGGTTCCGATAGCGTCCAAAGTACAGGGTCACCGTTATGGGTATTAACTTCAAAAGAGCCAAATCCAGAACTGACAGGATTTCCTGAATAACTTATGGTCAAAGAGTCCAAAACACCTTGACTTTGGTTTGCTGGGAGTGTTATAACAAGTTCGTCATTGTTGTTTTGAGTATAAGTTAGTGGAACTCCACGCTGCAATACCTGTGATACGGTCATATTATCAGCCAAGTCAAAAGTAATTTCATTCATATTTTCTTTTGCCTCAAAATAGGTGGTAACATTCCCAGAAATTGTAGCTTGAGAAGGATCAACATTAAACTCCAAACGATGGTATTTTACATCATAATTGCCGGTGTTCATATTAGCCCTATAAAGCATCCTTTTTAGTGCCGATTTGGCTTCAGCTTCTCGAATACTCTTCATACTTTTTTCAAAATCTTGACCAATCAAGATTAAGGGCATTATAAAAAGAAAAAGGAATAGATAGTATTTCATTTTGGGCAAATTTTCTTCAATAGCAACTTAAAAATACCATTTTTATTAGTAATGTGTTGTATTTTTGCATTCAAATCTTCGGTTAAGATAAATTACAATTAGCATGTTATCCTTTTTTAAAGACTACAAATACTTTGGAATTGCACTCTTAATTCTTTCGATCATCATTATTTCCATTTTCTACAATATTTTGAAAGTTGATAAGGCGCTTCCTATTTATCAACCTGCCAACGTAAATTATGAATTGGTTGACAGTTCATTGATCGACAAGCGAAAATACCATACCATTTCTGATTTTAATCTCATTAACCAAAATGGTGAAATTATCACTGAAAAGAATTATGAAAATAAGATTTATGTGGCCGATTTCTTTTTCACAACCTGTCAAACTATTTGCCCGATCATGACCAACCATATGTATCAGATTCAAAATCAAACTCTAAATGATGATGAAGTTTTGTTATTATCATATACCGTCACTCCAGAAATTGATTCAGTACCCGTTCTAAAAAAATATGCCAAAGACAAAGGTGTTATTGACAAAAAGTGGAATTTGGTTACGGGTGATAAAAAGCAAATTTATGACCTCGCAAGAAAAAGTTATTTAGCCGTTAAGACAAGTGGTGCTGGTGATGCTTACGACATGATCCATACCGAAAATTTTATGCTGATTGACAAAAAACGTCAAATAAGGGGTTATTATGATGGCACCAAAACTGAAGACATTGAACGGTTATTGGAAGATATCAAAACCCTGAAAAAAGAATATCAATAGTTTTTTAGCTACAATTTTTTTACCCTGAAATTTTACTTTATTTTTGCTTCTTTAAAATCAATCTAAATAAGCTTGCAAACAACTTTAGCACAATTAAAACGAGGTGAAAGAGCCATTATTGTTGATGTTTCGTCAATATATGTGCCTTTAAAACTCCTAGAAATGGGATGTTTGCCTGGTAATTTTGTGGAGTTGTTACAGGTGGCTCCTTTTGCAGATCCAATGTATTTAAATATTAATGGCGCTCATTTGGCCATTAGAAAAGAGACTGCACTTCATATTATAATTGAAAAAACCAATGGGTAAGCAAATCAAGGTCGCTTTAATTGGAAACCCCAATACTGGTAAAACTTCTGTTTTTAATGCCTTAACTGGATTAAATCAAAAGGTTGGAAATTATCCAGGTATCACAGTTGAAAAAAAAGAAGGTGTTTGCAAACTGCCCCGTGGTGTAAAAGCACATATCTTAGATCTACCCGGCACTTATAGTTTAAATGCTTCATCGCTTGATGAAAATGTGGTCATTGAATTGCTTTTAAACAAGAATGATAAAGATTTCCCTGATGTTGCTATTGTTATTAGCGACGTTGAAAACCTTAAACGTAATCTTTTACTTTTTACCCAAATCAAAGATTTGGAAATCCCATGTATTCTGGTAATTAACATGGCCGACAGAATGAATTACAAGGGAATTACATTAGACATCCCCTATTTAGAAGAGCGATTAGAAACAAAAATTGCGCTCACCAGTACCAGAAAAAATAAGGGAATTGAGGAATTGAAGGAGCTTATTGCTAACTATAAAGAACTATCGGTTAAACCTTGTTTAAATGCATCAGAAATTGACAAACCTTACTTCGACAATCTTCAAAAAGCATTTCCAAATCAATTATTATATAAATTGTGGTTGGTCATCACTCAAGATGTAAACTTTGGTAAAACAGATAGAAATGAAATTGAAGCTGTAGCTAATTTTAAAACAAAATCTAAAGCAGACCTTAAGCGATTACAACAAAAAGAAACTATAAAACGCTATCAATTTATAAATGACACCCTAAAAAAAGGGCAATCCATAGACCTTGCCAATGCCAAAGATTTAAGGATTAAATTAGACAGAATTTTAACCCACAAAGTTTGGGGTTATGCTATTTTCTTTGTCATTTTATTGACCATTTTTCAAGCGATTTACGATTGGTCAAGCGTGCCAATGGATTTTATTGACAGCATTTTTGCCTCACTAAGTGAATGGGTAAAAAATTCAATGCCACAAGGTACATTTACAAGTCTTTTAGCCGAAGGAATTATTCCGGGATTAGGTGGAATCGTTATTTTCATCCCTCAAATTGCATTTTTATTTCTCTTTATTTCCGTACTTGAAGAAAGCGGTTATATGAGTAGGGTAGTGTTTTTGATGGATCGTGTGATGAGGCGTTTTGGTTTGAGCGGAAAAAGTGTTGTCCCTCTTATCTCTGGAACAGCCTGTGCGATTCCAGCCATTATGGCAACACGTAATATTGAAAGTTGGAAAGAACGTTTAATTACTATTTTAGTTACGCCCTTTACGACATGTTCGGCTAGACTTCCTGTATATTTAATCATTATCTCATTGGTTATTCCTGAAGGACGCATAATTGGATTGGGTTATCAAGCCCTTACACTCATGCTGTTATACTTGATTGGTTTTGGAGCCGCTATTTGTTCAGCATATATTTTAAATAAAGTACTTAAGATTAGAAGCAAAACCTTTTTTGTTGTTGAAATGCCTAATTACAAATTACCGCTATTTAAAAATGTGGCGCTCACTGTAATCGAAAAGACTAAATCGTTTGTATTTGGAGCCGGTAAAATTATTTTAGCCATTTCTATTATATTATGGTTTTTAGCATCATTTGGTCCTGGTGAAGACTTTAATAATGCTGAAGACATTGTAAAAACTGAATTTCAGCATCAAAATTTAAGCGATGAAGAATTACAGCAAAAAATAGCTTCTCATAAACTTGAACATTCTTTTATTGGATTAACTGGTCGTGCCATAGAACCTGTAATCAGTCCGTTAGGCTATGACTGGAAAATTGGTATCGCCATAGTGAGTTCATTTGCAGCAAGAGAAGTATTTGTTGGAACCCTCGCTACTATTTATAGTGTTGGAAGCGATCAAGAAGAAACCATAAAAAATAGAATGGCTGGTGAAATCAATCCTATTTTAGGAGGGCCATTATTTAATTTTGCTTCTGGTATTTCGTTAATGTTGTTTTATGCATTTGCCATGCAATGTATGAGTACACTTGCCATTGTTAAACGTGAAACCAATAGCTGGAAATGGCCTATTCTACAATTAACTATAATGAGTACCTTTGCATATATTGTAGCTTTAATTGCTTTTCAACTTTTAAAATAACAGAACACAGTATCTATGAATCCTTTTCTTCAAAACGTATTTGCCATAACCGCATTAATTCTAGCGCTTGGATTCATTGTGACTAAATTTATTTGGAATCCAAACAAAAAGAAAAATAAAAGTTGTGGTAATGACAACTGTGGGTGTCATTAATAATTACTTCTTATTATAGGTTTTAAACCATGCTAAAGTATGTGCCACTTTGCTGATTAAATTGCTGGGTTTGCTCGCAATGTTATGATAAGATCCAGGGATTTCTACCAAAACTGTTTCAATTTTTCTCAATTTCAATGCATGATATAATTGTTTAGCCTCGCTAGGTGGAGTTCTTAAATCGTTCATTCCAACCATAACCATAGTTGGTGTTTCAATATTCCCTACGAGAGAAATTGGTGAGAACTTCCAATAAGTTTCAAAATTTTCCCAAGGCTGACCAGGATATCGAGAATCAGCATAACCATAATAGTTATCGGCAACCAAGGTTTTGCTTATCCAATTCATCACAGGTTTAACTACAACAGCAGCTTTAAAACGGTTTGATTTACCAATCATCCAGGCGGTCATAATTCCTCCAGCACTTCCGCCAGTGACAAATAACCTATTGTTATCAGCAATCCCCTTTTCAACTAAATAATCAACACCATCCATGACATCATTATAATCTTGACCTGGATAATTATTGAACAATAAGTTTCCAAATTCTTCACCATAACTGGTACTCCCTCTCGGATTTGGATAAAACACAATATAACCTTCGGCAGCGTACAATTGGATCTCTGCCGTGAACCTGTCTCCATAATTTAAAATAGGTCCGCCATGATTTTCAACTAAAAGCGGATAAGATTTAGACGCGTCATAAAAAGGAGGTTTTACAATCCAGCCTTGAATATCCCTACCATCAAAAGAAGATTTATACCAAACTTCTTCGGTCTCTCCTAATTCTCGGTATTTTAGAACATCTTCATTTAATCGTGTTATTAGTTGGGACTGATTCTGCTTTGGAGGCAAAATCGCCAAATCTGAAGGATATTCTGGACGTGATTGTGTAAAAACTATTGTTCCATTATTAGAAACAGAAAACGATCCTGAAGCATATGGTCTTCCAATAGTGGTTCCTCCTACATCATTGGTAAGTTTATTGACAGTTCCATTTAAGTTGATGTGAGCAATTTTTGTGTTTCCTTTGTCATCATATAAAAAATAGAGGCCTTTCCCTGCAGCATCCCAAGTGATATCAGAAACATCACGATCTAAACTTGAAGAAATTACTTTGCGATTGCTACCATCAACATTCATAGTATATAACTTGGTAACTTGATAAGCTTGAACTTGATCAGGATATGATAAAAATGCAATCGTTTTACCATCGGGTGATACCTTTGGCTCATAATCTGGCCCAGATTGGGTAGTAAGAACACTAATTTCTTTTGAAATTATATTTACTTTATATATTTCACTATTTCTGAATTCATATTCCCAATTTTCATTTCTATTAGAAGAAAAATAAATCCCGTCACCGTTAGATGAAAATGATAAACTCCCGCTGTGGTTGAAACGACCAGATGTAAGTTGCCTAGGTGTTCCACCCTCGGCAGGAATGATAAAAATATGTGTAAATCCAGGCTCAATATAACCACTCCCGTCAGCTTCGTGTTTCAATCTATCTGTTATTCTAGCAGGTTCACTCCATTTAGCGCCTTCGGGCTTCTCAGGAAGTTTAACAATGACTGGCGCCTTTTCTGAAACAAACATAGTAAACGCTAAATAATGACCATTAGGTGACCAAGTCAACGCGCTTGGTGATTTTTCCAATTGTGATATTCTTGCGATTTGCCCCGTAGAAACCCAGTACATATAAATTTCTGAACCTTCATCGGTTGTACTTACAAAAGCAATTCTATCGCCATTTGGTGACCAACTAGCTTGTGATTCATTGACTTCTCTCGAAGTTAATTTTCGATGAGAAGAGCCATCTGCATTTATAATCCAAAGATTACCTTTTGAGTTATCTTTCATAATATCAAAACCCATACGACGGTAAACCACTTGGGTACCATCAGGAGAAATTTGTGGGTCTGATGCCCACTCTAATTGAAAAACATCTAAAGGTTGAAATGCTATTTTTTCATTTTGAGACCAAAGCATTTGTGTAGAAACACAAATTAATAGAACAGAGATAAATCGAATCATTGTCATGTTTTGAAATTAAAAGGTGAATTTACTAATTAATAAAATCTCTTCCTAAATTAAATTTTTTAGTTATATTTGAAAAATATTTAAGTAAGCTTAAAAATTAATTAAAGCAATTAAAAATGTCAGTAGCGATTGAAAACTTTGTAAAAGCCATTTACAAGAATGATAAACATGATATTAATGACACTAAACCCGGTAACATAGCTAAAAAACTGGGCATTTCAAATGCAGCAGCCACAGATATGGCTAAAAAATTAGCGACAAAGGATTTGTTATACTATGAAAAATATCAGGCCTTACAACTTACCGATAAGGGTACAAAAATGGCTCTCAATGTGGTAAGGAAACACCGCCTTTGGGAATCATTTTTATACAAACTGTTTGACATGTCCTTACATGAAATACATCGTGAGGCAGAGTCATTAGAACACGAAACGTCTGATTTTTTGGCAGATAAAATAAGTGAGTATTTAGGAAATCCAAAATTTGACCCACATGGTGATCCAATTCCAAATGCCCAAGGAGAAATTACCACCACAAACACAGCAATTCCGCTTTCAAATACACAAGAAAACAAATTGTATATCATAGCAAGATTAATGAGTGATGATAAAGAATTCTTTGATTTTTGTGCTCAAAACGGATTAAAGTTTGGCAACCAAATTTTGGTGTCCAAGCAATTCGCTAAAAATAAAATGACTCAAATTACAATAAACAATAACACTATTTTATTAAATGAAGATTTCACAAAAATTATTTATGTCGATGAAATTAACTAACACACTTAAAACATTATTCATACTTGCACTAGCAGTAAATTTAACAGTCAATGCCCAAGAAAGCACTCCTCTAGAACCTTTAATTACCGACCGGCCAGACGCCACTGAATCTCCAAGTGTTATGCCTAAAGGATTTATCCAAGTTGAAACTGGCGCTTTTTATGAAACTTATGAAGAAAATGGACTTAAATCTGAAAACTACACCTATAATACAACACTTGTTCGCATTGGAATATTAAACAACCTCGAACTTCGCGTTGGGTGGGATTTTGTTGAAGGCATTACCAAATTAAATGGCAACAAACTAGATAATGTTACCAGTGGTTTTAATCCGCTTTTATTGGGAGTCAAAACTAGTATCGCTTCTGAACAAGGATGTTTTCCTGAAATAGGACTTCTAGGACACTTGTATTTGCCATTTACGGCCAGCACAGATTATAGACCAGAAACTACTGGCGCCGATTTTCGATTTGCTTTTGCACATACATTGAGCGAAAACTCTAGCCTATCATATAATATTGGAGCTGCCTGGGGCGACGATTCACCAGAAATCGCTTATGTGTATACCATTGCTTTCGGACAAAGCATAACCAACAAGCTTGGAGCCTATGCAGAGCTATATGGTGATTTACCTGAAGATAATTCATCCAATCATTATTGGGATGCTGGGCTTACTTATTTAGTCTCCAACAATATTCAGCTCGATGCCACTGTGGGATCGAGTATTACCAAGGGACAAGACTTGCTTATAAGTGCTGGTTTAAGCTTTAGAATTCCAACAAAAACTAATTAATATCATGAAAAATTACCTCATAATAATCTGTATAACCACTATGCTTTTTAGTTGTAAAAATGCTTCTAAAAGTGAAAATGGCAAACTAAATATAGTTACAACAACTTCAATGATTACCGATTTGGTAACTAATATTGGTGGAGACCTCATAAACATTCAAGGACTTATGGGTAGTGGTGTTGATCCGCACCTATATAAAGCAAGCGAAGGTGATGTATCTAAACTGGCTAACGCCGATATTATTTTTTACAATGGTTTACATTTAGAAGGTAAATTGGTAGAAGTATTTGAAAAAATGGAACATCAAAACATTCATACAGTAGCTGTTTCTGATGCTCTAGATAAAAACACGCTTATTGGATCTGAATATTTTGCTTCAAATTATGATCCACATATTTGGTTTAATGTTGACTATTGGGTTTTGGCAGGAGAATATGTTACCGAAATTCTAAAAGAGGCTTTACCCGAACATACTCAAACTCTTGAAACTAATTGGAAGAGTTATCAAAGTGAGTTATATAATTTAAAGGAAGACCTTTTTAAAATTGTTGAAACACTTCCAAAAGATCAACGCATATTGGTTACCGCACATGATGCTTTTAATTACTTCGGAAAAGCCTTCGATTTTGAAGTAGTTGGTTTACAAGGTTTATCTACGGCCACAGAAGCCGGTGTTCAAGATGTACAAAGGCTTGCTGCTTTCATTATTGAAAAACAAGTAAAAGCCATTTTCATTGAAAGCTCTGTGCCAAGACGCACAATCGAAGCTTTACAAGCAGCTGTAAACTCAAAAGGCCATCAAGTAGAAATTGGCGGCACTTTGTATTCAGATGCGCTTGGAAATCCGGGAACTGTTGAAGGCGAATATATTGGCATGTTTAGATATAATGTAAACACCATTGTTAATGCATTGAAATAATGAGCGAAATTGCAGTAAAAGTTGATGATTTAACGGTAGCGTATAATTACAAACCCGTACTTTGGGATATCGATCTTGAAATCCCTGAAGGTGTGCTTATGGCCATTGTTGGTCCAAATGGCGCAGGAAAATCAACCCTTATAAAATCAATACTGGGGATTTTAAACCCCATTGCCGGAAGTATAAGCATCTACGGTAAATCATATGACAAACAGCGCTCATTAGTAGCTTATGTGCCACAAAAAGGAAGTGTAGATTGGGATTTTCCAACCACAGCTTTAGACGTAGTGATGATGGGAACCTATGGAAGTTTAGGGTGGATTAAACGACCAGGCCAAAAAGAAAAAAAAGCAGCCCTCGAAGCTTTAGAAAAAGTGGGCATGTTACCTTTCAAAAACCGCCAAATTAGTCAATTGTCTGGCGGGCAGCAACAGCGAATTTTTTTGGCTAGAGCATTAGTGCAAGATGCCTCTATTTATTTTATGGATGAACCTTTTCAAGGTGTTGATGCCACCACAGAGATTGCTATAATCAATATTTTAAAAGAATTACGCAAAGCAAAAAAAACGGTAGTTGTGGTGCATCATGATCTTCAAACGGTTCCAGAATATTTTGATTGGGTAACTTTTCTAAATGTGAAGAAAATCGCAACTGGTCCTGTTAAAGATATTTTTAATGACGATAATTTAACCAAAACCTACGGAATTAATTATAAAGTGAGCGTTCAGAAATAATGGATTTACAAGAGTATTTTTCTTTAGTTTTTTCAGATTACACCTTACGTACAATCACGCTTGGAACTGCGATATTAGGTGCGGTAACCGGTATGTTAGGTAGCTTTGCAGTTTTAAGAAAGCAAAGTCTGCTAGGTGATGCTATTTCTCATGCAGCCTTACCAGGTATAGCCATTGCATTTTTAATTACTGGGGCAAAAGAAAGCAATATTTTATTACTTGGCGCCTTAATTAGTGGTTTGATAGGAACGTTCTGGATTAGAGGAATAATTACCAAAACACACTTAAAATCTGACACTGCCTTAGGGTTAATTTTGTCTATTTTTTTCGGTTTTGGAATGCTTCTTTTAACATTTATTCAAAAACAACCCAATGCCAATCAGGCTGGGTTAGATAAATACCTATTTGGTCAGGCAGCTACATTGGTTGAAAGTGATGTATGGCTTATGACCATAGTCACCAGTATTTGTTTGGTTATCATGCTTTTGTTTTGGAAAGAATTTAAACTCCTTCTATTTGACGCAGACTACACTAAAACATTAGGTTTTAACACCAAGTTCATAGATATATTAATTACCAGCTTTATTGTATTAGCAATTGTTTTGGGATTACAAACCGTTGGTGTTGTATTGATGAGTGCTATGTTATTAGCACCAGCAGCAGCAGCTCGGCAATGGACAAACAAATTAAGTGTTATGGTGTTTTTAGCTGCATTATTTGGTGCCTTTTCTGGTGTTTTTGGAACAGCCATTAGTGCGAGTCAAAATAATTTATCTACCGGACCAGTTATTGTTTTGGTCGCAGGCGTATTTGTAATCGTGTCATTTATATTTTCACCAAGCCGCGGACTTTTGTTCAGACAAATTCGTGTGATTAAAAATAGACGTGATTTACAATTACATAAAACACTTTCATTTATGTACAGAATAGCCGAAACACATGACAATATCTCTCATCCACATACCATTAAAATCTTAAATAATTTTCAAGGTTTCACAAGAGGAACACTTCAAAAATTAGTGGATAAAAATTATGTCACCATTGATGGAACAATGTGGAGTTTAACTGAAGAAGGGTTTAAAACAGCAGCCAATTTATATAACCAATTGACCAAGAAAAATGAGTAACGCTCAAATAGAAATACAACTAATTGCAAGTTTGGTGGCAATTGCTTGCGCTATTCCCGGCACATTTTTGGTATTGCGCAAAATGGCCATGATTAGTGACGCCATAAGTCATTCTATTTTACCGGGAATTGTTATTGGGTTTTTTATAACACAAGATCTCAATTCACCACTCTTAATATTTTTAGCAGCATTAACTGGAATTATTACAGTAATTTTAGTTGAACAAATACAAAAAACAGGTCTTGTAAAAGAAGATACAGCTATAGGATTGGTCTTTCCTGCCTTATTTAGCATTGGTGTGATTTTAATTGCAAAAAATGCAAACGATGTTCATTTAGATGTAGACGCCGTATTGCTGGGAGAATTGGCATTCGCTCCATTTGACAGAATGTTTCTTTTTGGAGCCGATGTAGGACCAAAATCACTTTGGATTATTGGTGCAATTTTAATCATCACCTTGGTGCTCTTGTTTATGTTTTTCAAAGAACTAAAATTAAGCACTTTCGACAGCGGCCTAGCAGCTTCATTAGGATTTTCTCCAGTTGTAATTCATTATGGTTTAATGACAGTTTCATCGGTCACAACTGTTGGCGCTTTTGATGCTGTGGGTGCCATTTTAGTTGTAGCTTTAATGATTGCTCCTGCGGCAGCTGCATATTTACTAACAACAGACTTAAAAAAAATGCTCCTATTAGCTATTCTTTTTGGGATTTTTAGTGCCATTTCGGGTTATTGGGTGGCCCATTGGTTAGATGCATCCATTGCTGGATCTATGACCTCAATGCTGGGCTTACTGTTTTTAGTAGTGTATTTATTCGCCCCTAACAAAGGCCTAATTGCCGTAATTTATAGGGAAAAACAACAGCGTATAGAAGTCTCATTACTATCCTTTTTGTTGCATTTAAAGAATCATGTTGAATTAGAAGAGCGCCATGTTAATCACCTCAATGAACATATTAACTGGCAAAACTTACGATCTAAAACCGTTTTAGATCTGGCCTTAAAAAATAATATGATAGAAATCAATAATAAAATTGTTTCACTAACCGAAAAAGGCGATGTATTTACATCGCAAGCCATTGATTATATTATCACTAATGAGGATGCTCAAATTGAAGATATGAAAGCAGATTTCTTTTTGTTTAGAGGCTAATTAAATGAAGGTAAGTTTCTAAAATTAATTTAGTTAATTTTGGTAAAACCTATTCATTAAGCATGAAATATCTCATAATTGGTTGTTATGCCGTTTTATTTTGGTCCTGTGGTAGCTCAATAAAAATTGTTGAAAAACCTATTATTTTTGATCAAGCACGCACACAATTAACCCTAGAATATCTTTCAAGCCGATATGGATTAGAGCAAACATCTCCTACTATTACACCAACCATGATTGTTTTGCACTGGACGTTTATCCCCACATTCGAAAAATCTTATGAAGCCTTTTATAATTCCACATTACCCAATTGGCGACCTGAAATAAAAACTGTTAGTGGTCTTAATGTTTCTACGCATTTTCTTGTAGATACTGATGGTACCATTTATCGTTTAATGCCTGAAACAACAATGGCGCGCCATGTCATTGGCTTAAACCATACGGCCATAGGCATAGAAAATGTTGGTGGAACAGAAAATACCCCTTTAACTACAGATCAAATTAAGGCAAACATTAAATTAGTAAAATATTTAGCAAGTAAATATCCTATAGAATTCCTTATTGGTCATTACGAATACACCTATTTTGAAAATCATCCTTTATGGCTTGAAAAAGATATAGCTTATAGAACTCTAAAAGATGATCCAGGAGAAAATTTTCTCAATGCTGTTAAACAAGGTACGCGCCATTTAAAATTAAAATCTGCACCAAATGAAACTAATAATTAACATGAAATTTTATTATACGGTCGTCTTTGCGTTTCTACTTTTACCCGTATCTGCGCAAGTAAACGATATAACCTCTAATTTATATGAAACCTATGCAATGTTTAAAGAGACGAGCTTAAATGAACGTCGTATTAAACATAACGACATCCAACCTTTAATAGACCAGCTTAAAAAGGATTCAAAATACACCGTTAAGACGGTAGGTAATTCTATCAAAGGTAAAAGTATTAGTTTAATTAGCATAGGATCTGGCAAAACCAATGTATTGCTATGGTCGCAAATGCACGGTGATGAACCTACAGCAACTCAAAGTATTTTTGATATTTTCAATTTTTTAGATAGCAATCAATTTACTCAAGAAAAAAATAAATTATTGAGCGAAGTTACCCTTCATTTTATGCCCATGCTCAATCCTGATGGTGCAGAACTATTTACCAGACGAAACGCGCTAGGCATCGACATTAACCGAGACGCGTTACGATTACAGTCTCCTGAAGGTAAAATTTTAAAGCGTATTAGAGATAGTCTTCAAGCCGATTTTGGATTCAATTTACACGATCAAAGCACCTACTACAATGCAGAACGCACCGAAAAACCTGCAACCATTTCCTATTTAGCCCCAGCTTATAATTATGAAAAAGACATCAATGTAGTGAGAGGTAATGCCATGAAGGTGATTGTTTTTATGAATAGTATTATTCAAAAATATGCCCCTGGACAAGTAGGGCGTTATAATGATGATTTTGAACCTAGAGCATTTGGTGATAACATTCAAAAGTGGGGCACGAGTACTATTTTAATTGAATCTGGAGGCTATAAAAATGATGTTGAAAAACAAGAAATTAGAAAGTTAAATTATGTCTCTATATTATCAGCTTGCTTTACTATTGCTGATGGCTCATTTAAGGCAATCTCAATTGAAGACTATGAAAAAATTCCTCAAAACGATCGAAAATTATTTGATTTCAAAATACATGCGATCACGCATACACTGTTAGATAATCCTTACATTTTAGATTTAGGAATAAACTTCGAAGAAATTGATGACCAAAACCACCGTAACTTTTATAATGTCGGCCGAATTGTGGATCTAGGTGATTTATCAACCTATTATGGTTATGAAACTTTAGATGCTACAGACTATCACATTGTTGAAGGCAAAACCTATTCTAATCTTATTGAATCATTAGATGCTTTAAAACAAATGGATATCTACCAGCTTCTAAAATCAGGTTATACCTATGTAAGGGTTAAACAACTCCCGAAAGATAAAAGAGCAGTTACTATTCCTATAAATATTATAAGCGCAACATATAAAACACCTCAACTGAATATACAATTAGGTGTGAATCCATCATTTCTAATCCAAAAAGAGGGCGTAAATGTTTATGCTGTTATCAATGGGTTTCTTATTGATTTGGCTACGAAAAAAAGTCAGTTCAAAAATGCGCTAATATTAAAATAAGTAGATTAATAATGGTCTCGTAGCCATTCAAAAATGGATTGCATTCTTGCTTTAACTTCCGAAGTAGGCTTTGTATAGTGATTGTTCATAAAGCTGAAAATTAGCAGTTCTCCTGAATTAGTTAGCAAATAACCACTTAATGAATAATTATTTCCCACGGTACCAGATTTAGCATAAATATAAGGTCTAGCTTCTCCGGTATACCAGTTTTTTAAGGTCCCCGAAACCCCTCCAGAAGGGAAAAAATTGAATAATCGCTCCGTCGGTATTTCAGTATATAATTTTGAAAGCACCTGTACAAATGAAGCCGGTGTAAATAAGTTATAACGACTTAAGCCAGATCCATCCACCCAACGTGGTTTATGTTTTAAATCTTTTAAATGGTGATTAATAATGGAGTCACGTACTCTATCTACATCTAAAGTATCTGAAATCATTGAAGATGATAAAACCAACATTTGTTCAGCTAAAAAATTGTCACTTAAGTGCATCATTCGTTTATACAAACTATCTGATGGGACACTGTAAGCAATTTGGTCTAGTATTCTGGATGTCTTATGTATTAGTTTTATTTTGTTAGGTATTAGATCCTTCCACAATTCATCTATTAACATAGAATCCATAACCATAGGAATCTCTATTTTGTTTTTAGTCCCACTTTTATAATAAAACACGTTGGTATTGTAATCCCTTTGTGTGTTGGATTGTGTTAGATACGTTCGAGATCGCAATACGTCTGGTATGACTACTAAATTATTATCATGAGCAATTGTTACAACATTACCATACATTGGAAAACTGCTTCGTTCTGGGCTAAAATACCTGTCATAATCTTCCCATGCCCAACCCGGGCCAAATTTCTCATTTTTAAAATTATTAATGAGCAATTGTGCCTCTTTATAATTGTTGATGAATTTTAAGGCCGTACTATCATTAAAGTAAGGATGTAAAAAGGTTGGATCCCCCGTTCCTCTCATTACAATTGTATCTTCAGCCACCGCGTAAGTAAAAGCAGGTATGTATTCTGGTAAAAACTGTAATGCCGTAAACAAAGTAAAAATCTTTGTGTTACTTGCAGGTGTAAAATAACGATCGCCATTATAATTAAATACAGTGTCTTTAGTACGTGGATTATATACCATAAAACCCGTAAACTGATGGTCATAAAAATTAGCCTTCAATGATTTTGAAAGTGATTTTGAGATTTGGGCTGATTTACAACTAAACAACACAAAAATAGTTATAGAAAAAAGACCTAGACGAAATGCTTTGATGTATCCTTTCATATAATACCCTTAATATTTTCTATTATATTCATTAATTCGTGTAATGCAACAATTTAACAATTATTGTCCTATAAATTGCCTTTGTAAAAGTAAATTACGATTCCATTATTAGTCACAATCTCACAAAAAAGAGAATTAATTCTCAATTTCAAGGCACTTAACAAGAAGTGTTTAGTATCATTTTTAAATATTTTTCCTACATTTACTAGTCTATCAACCAAAACTTTTTAATTATGCAAAAAAAAACTACGCTTTCTTTGCTTGTTTTTTTTACTTCAGCTTGTTTCATATTATTTGCACAGAACACCACAGTAAGTGGTAAGGTTACTGATGCTTCTAATGTTCCAATGCTTGGGGTAAACATTCTAGTAAAGGGCACAACCAACGGTACAACTACCAATTTTGATGGTGATTATACCATCAACGCTTCAATCGGAGACGTTCTAATTTTTTCGTATGTAGGATTTAAAACTACCGAAAGAACCATTTCTGGAGCTGTCTTAAACCTTACATTAGAAGAAGACTCAAATTCTTTAAATGAGGTTGTAATTACAGCTTTTGGCATTAAGCGAGAGACCCGCGAATTAGGGTATTCTGTGACTCAAGTCAAAACTGATGATGTGGACCTCACAGGTCAAACTAATCCGCTTGCTGCTATTCAAGGTCGAGTAGCTGGAGTCCAAATTAGTCAAACTTCTGGTTCATCTGGAGGAGGAATTGACATCTTAATTAGGGGTATAACATCGGTGAACCCTAACAGGAGCAATCAACCGCTAATTATTATAGATGGTTTAGCATTAGATAACGACACCTTTTCAGGGAGTGTATTACCTAGTGCGGGATCTAATTCTCCAAGTAGTGCTGAGCAGTTTTCTTTTACTAACAGAGCTTCGGATATCAATCCAGAAGATATTGAAAGTTTTAACGTATTAAAAGGAGCGGCTGCAACAGCATTGTATGGGGTTAGAGCTTCTAATGGTGCTATTATTATTACTACAAAAAAAGGGAAAGTAGGAAAACCTAAAATTAATATCACAACCTCTATTACTTCTCGAAATATTAATACCACTCCTGAACTACAGAAAAAATATCGTGAAGGTTTTAATGGTGCTCCTCGTACTTTATATACTCCAGAAACAGACACTGGATTTACAAGACTTGGAGGTACATCATTTTATTCATGGGGTCCTGAATATAGTTTAGACAGCTATACATTAGGCAATGGCACTGTAGTAGACCTTTCAAATGACAGATTTTATGATCCATACGATTTGTTTAGAACAGGTGTAAATACACAAGTAGATTTTAATCTTAGCGGTGCAAGTGATAAAATGGATTATTACTTCTCTATTGGTAATGACAGTGAAAAGGGTGTTTTACCAAATACTGATTACGATAAAACAACCTTAAGGTTTAAAGCTGGATATAAGGTAACTGATAATTTTAATATCAATTCTTCTATTAGTTATACTAATGCCGGTGGAAAACGAGGAAATGGAGGAGACAAATCGGTGTTTAGTTCTTTATCCTATTTCTCAGGAACCTTTCCAATAAATGATTATTTAAATCCAGATGGCACACAGCGTAATTATTCATTTGGAATTATTGATAACCCTCGGTACTTGCTAGAAACAAGTCCATTAACTGACGATGTAAATCGATGGGTTGGGAATGTAACTTTAAATTGGGCACCTAAAGATTGGGTAAACGTAACCTATGCAGCACAAGTTGACAATTATTCTGATCTTAGAAATAGATTTGTAGCCCCAGACTTGGATACTGCGGCAGCTGTAGGTGGATTTATTGTAAACCAAAATGTTAACTTTTTGGGTCTTGAATCAAACTTACTAGTAACTTTTGAAAAAGATTGGTCTGAAGATTTTGGAACCTCATTAACTCTGGGTAATCAAATTTCAGACTCTAAACGAGATTACTCTCTCATTCGAGGTGAAACTTTAAATGTGCCTGGCATTAATGATATTGCGAATACTATAAATATTTATGCCGATAAAAACATCACTCAATTACGTAACGTTGGGGTCTTTGGTGAATTAAAGTTAGACTATAAAAACAAATTATTTATGACCATAACAGGTAGAAACGACTGGTCTTCTACCTTACCAAAAGCAAATAGGTCATTCTTTTACCCTTCTGTGAGTTTAGCATATGATTTTCATGATTTGATCGATAAAGACAGTGAGTTTTTTAATTTTGGAAAGTTAAGAGCCTCTTGGGCTGAAGTAGGTAAAGGCCCTCTGTTTGGTCAAGTTGGTCATTATTTTGTGTCAGATAGTAATTTTCCTTTTGGAGGTGCTGGAGGCTATAGAGCCGATATTACTTTAGGTGATCCTTTAATTGTCCCAGAAAAAAACAAATCGTTTGAATTAGGAGCCGATCTTCGTTTTTTCAAAAATAAATTGCGAATTGATTATGCCTATTACAAAACACGAATTAAGAACCAAATTTTTACAGTAGGTACAGCTTATTCAACCGGATTAGCAGGTATTGTAAGAAATGCTGGAGATTTTGAAACCTTTGGTCATGAACTAATGGTTTCAGTCGATATTTTAAATACTGAAGATTTCAAATGGGAGACCATCTTCAACTGGTCTACAAATGAAGGAAAAGTGCTGTCATTACCTGAAGATATTGATGCATTAATTTTTGCCGATTCTGGTTTTGCTGGAGTCACTTCAGAAATTAGAGATGGAGATAACATGGGTGACTTATACGGCTATACGTGGCGCTATGAGAATGGACAACTATATATTGGATCTGATGGTTTACCAAGAGTAAATCTCGATGAACGTGTAAAAGTTGGAAATGCTTTTCCAGACTTTATTTCCTCCATGAATAATATGTTTAAATATAAAAACATTCACTTTAATTTTCTACTCGAGTGGAAAAAAGGTGGCGATCTCTATGATGCAGGACGCCGAAATTCATTAAGAAACGGGATTTTAAAAGTAACCGAATTTAGAGATGAAACTATTGTTTTTGACGGAGTAATGGATGATGGGAATGGTGGTTTTGTCACCAATACGCAAGAAGGCCTTATAGATCAAAATTATTACAGAAGTTCAACGCGATATAACAGAGCTTCTGAAATTCTTGTACAAGATGCTTCTTGGGTGAAACTACGCAATATTGGACTTTCCTATAATGTTACAGGTGATATTCTTAAAAATTTGCATTTGGACAATTTAAGTGTTTCTCTAAGCGCTCATAATATATTGATATGGACACCTTATGATGGGTATGACCCAGAAGGGAACCAATATAGTGCTGGAAGTAATGTTTACGGATTTACAGGACTAGGAACACCTTTGAGTGAGAGTTATTCTTTTGGAGTTAAATTAGGATTTTAAAAAAATGAAGATGAAAAATATATTAAAAACAACAGTTATAACATTACTTTTCATGTGTTCAATCTCATGTAGTGATGAGTACTTTGACGTTAACACACCTTCCGGGACAGCACAAGAAGAACAGCTTAGAATTAGCGACCTTATGGCGCCAGTAATTTTTAGAACAATTCAAGGGCAATATTCAGCAGAATTGACTTTTGGAAATTATAGCCAAAACTTTGTAGGACAAGGTGGAACTGCAGCCGGTGAAACTTCGGCCGCTGGTTTATGGAACAATATTTATTTATATATACTTCCAAACATAAAAGTTATTAAAGCAAAAGCGGCAGCCGCTGGTGCAACACATTATGCAGCTGTAGCCGATATTTTAACCGCGATAAATATTGGTATTGCAGCTGATACTTGGGATAATATCCCCTATTCTGAAGCTGCACTCGGTGAAGGAAATTTGTTCCCTGCTTTTGATTCTCAACAATCAGTTTACACATCAATATTTACTTTATTAGATAGCGCTATTGCAGCCTTGCAAGCTGAAGATAATTCTGATATTTCATTGGGAAGTGAGGACTTAATTTATGGGGGTAATACAGACCGTTGGTTAAGAGCCGCATATACTGTAAAAGCTCGTTATCAATTGCATTTGGTTAATAAAGGCGTTGTTACGGCTAATGAAGTTTTAACAACCATTGCCAATGGCTTTAGCTCCAATGCCGATGATT
Organism: Geojedonia litorea; assembly: GCF_042654525.1. Lineage (NCBI taxonomy): Bacteria > Pseudomonadati > Bacteroidota > Flavobacteriia > Flavobacteriales > Flavobacteriaceae > Geojedonia > Geojedonia litorea. The sequence goes on along the minus strand of NZ_JBHSGP010000014.1, from coordinate 831,785 downwards.
TTCAAATGTCTTACGATGATAGAACTATCAACCCATGGTATGCGCAAGAAATTGTGGCACGAAGTACAGGGAACTTTCATAACGACCTAGCTAGCCAACTCATTAGCTCTATGAATGGGGATTATTACCCTTTTCAGAGTGGTCTTTTAAATATAGACCCTAGGTTGCCTCGTTTTGGGACCAATAATGGTGCTACAGAATGGAAAGGCTTTGTGAGTGGTGGCGGAGGTGATAGTCCAGATGGGACACCTGGTAATACCTTTTTTGTTGAAGGTGGCTATTACACTAGTATCGACTCTCCCATCATGATTATCAGCTATGCCGAAGCCATGTTTATTAAAGCTGAAGCAGCATTTTTAGCTAATGGCGGTACAACGACTAGTGTTGGCTCTACCACAACAGCATATGAAGCTTATATGCAAGGCATTGCAGCTAGTATGGCTAAATATGGCGTAGATGGATCTGATTATATGGCGGACGGAGCAATTGCCGTAGGAGCTGGCGGATTAATGCTTAACCATATTATGAAAGAAAAGTACATCCATAACTTCTTAAACCCAGAGTCATTTGTTGACTTCAGACGCTATAATTTTTCTGATGATGTCTTTATAGGGCTTACAATTCGAGAAGAAGCAGATTCGAGTGGTGAATATGCAGGACAATGGTTTAGAAGAGCAAGTTACCCGTCTACAGAGTTAAATAGAAATAGGGCTAATGTTGAAGCGAATCAACAAACCCCGGTAACTCCTGTTTGGTGGGAAACACCATAAAAATAGAAATCTGTTTAGGGGTAGAATTACAGTATAGTAAATTGTAGTTCTGCCCTTTAACAGTTTCTAATATCTAAACGACCTCATTTTGAAATTCTAATAAGGCCTTTTTTAAAGCTTCTAAATCTTCTTCAGTATGGTTTGTTGTTACTACAATCCTATTCATTACCACATCATAATTAGGGTATTTAAAGTTTGTTATTAGGATGTTTTTACTTTTTAAATAATCAAATATTCCAGCATGATTGCAGTAAATTACAGGGTATGATTGATTATATTTAAATAAATCACTCAGCTTTAAATCTTCAAACAAAAAGTCTAAATTCTGTTTTAATTGTTCTTGTTGTTGTTTTATAATCTCTTGAGAATGAAAGAAGGCATACAAATACATAGGACTCATCCCCGATGATGAAATAAAGACATCATCCTTTTTTATCGCATCAATAACGATTTTATCGCCAGCAATGAGCCCGCCAGCGCAGCCCATGGCTTTAGTAAGAGATGAAATCATTATTTTATGCTTTATTTTGGGATGAGACAGCTGATTAAAAATGCCAAAGCCATTATTGCCAAAAACCCCAAAGCTATGAGACTCATCAATGAGTAAAATTATGCTCTTAGTTGAAGAAATTGCCTCTAAAAAATCAAACGACGTGATTGTAACTTCATTGGATAATATAGCGTCAACACTAATTACTACCGTTTCTTTTTTTGAATTTTGTAAGTCTGGATGAAGCATCCCATCTAAAAATAAAGCCACACTATTATTTTTAAGAATTGCTGGATGCGTCTTTGGATAATGATAAAAAGTTACCTCAAATTTATCTAAATAATCTAACATAAGCTTTCCAGCCAAAGTCCCTGATGACACAGTAACACACTCATCTGAACCTATAAGATGGCTCAATAAATCCTCTGCCTTATCATAAATTGCTAACTTAACATTTGAGTTTCTTGAACTACCATAAGCAGATCCCCATTTCTTAATTCCTTTAAAAAGACTGTCTTGAAATTGCGGATGTGTGGCCAAACCTAAATATGAAGTGCCTCCAAAATAAAGGTAATCTTTTTGATTAATTGTAATTACTCTGTCGGGAAATTGCTCAACAACCATTTTATTTATGCCTTTAAAACAACACCTGAACCATTTAACTGGCTGTAACTAACGACGCCTTGATCAATAGTTACTCCAGTTGCGATATCATTTGACAATAGCAAGGCTCCGTCCATATCTACATAATCTAACAAAGGTAAAACATGTGCAATAGCCGAAATTCCAACAGATGATTCTGTCATGCAACCTACCATAGTTTTCATCCCTAATTTCTTCGCGCTATTAAGCATTCGTTTTGCTGAAGTTAAACCTCCACATTTTACCAATTTAACATTAACGCCATGAAAATATTGATGACATTTTTCAACATCACTTTCTACTTGACAACTTTCATCTGCAATAATGGGCAATACTGACTCTTGAAAGACTTTTTTGTGGCCTTCCCAATCATCGGCTTTTAAAGGTTGTTCTATAAACTCGACGCCCAATTTTTTTAACTCTATGGCATTTTTAATGGTCTCGTCCGGGGTCCAACCACAATTGGCATCCACCCTAAATATGGCATTTGAATGTTTGCGTAATTCTTTGACAATTTCTATATCTTGATGAGAGCCCAATTTGATCTTATAAATTGGCCAAGGGGTCTCTTTCATCTTATAAATCATTTTGTCAATAGTATCTATTCCTATGGTATAATTTGTAAGCGGATTTCTTTTTATATCTAAATCCCAAAGCTGATATAACTTTTTACCTTGTTGACGCGCGTAGAGATCATTATATGCCAAATCTAAAGCGCACAAGGCAAACATATTATGTTCTAAAAGCGGGTACATGGTTGCCCAAAATGCTTCAGGTTTTAGGTGTGATGATTCTATGATGGTCTTCTCAAGACGCATGATATCTTCAATCATATCAGAAACTTTTATTTTGTAATACGGATTTGAAGTTGCTTCTCCAAAACCAGAATACCCATTCTGTCTTAACTCCACAATTAATGACGGCTGCTCATTATGGGATTCTCTTGAAATTGTAAAGGTGTGTTTTAGTTTTAACGTAAATTCTTTTAAAATTAGCTGCATAGTTTAGTTAATGTGCGTTAAAATGGCTGATTCAATTTAAAATGCTCCAATTTATAAGTAATAACTTACTAAGTTAATAAATTTTAATAGCAGATGACATAAACTCTCAAGTAATTCATCTGGCACATTGTACGCACAAAAAACTTTCAGGGCGGATTAAAATCCGGCCTAAAGGTATTGGATGCTTACATTTTAAACAGATACCAAATTCAGGTTCATCAAGCCTTGAAAGTGCGCGCTGTAAATTGGCCAATTTAATTTCAGCTTGGCGTAAGGAAGCCTCATTTATGCTTCTATTATTGATGGCATCCATTCTGCTTACTCGCCCAATGGCATCATTAGGTGAAATAGGTTGCGTTAATTCCTTATAATCTGAAATTGATTTTTCAGTTTTTAAAATTTCGCTTAATAAGGTTGATTTAATGATGGACTTATCCATATTTAAAAATTACGTTCTTTTTGTAATTGTTCATAGGCTTCTTGAACTTGACGGAATTTTTCTTCAGCCCCTTTTTGGTGCTCCGCACCCAAATGGATTACTTTATCTGGATGATACTTTTTGGCCATTTTTCTATAAGCAGCTTTAATTTCGTCATTCGAGGCATCTTTGGTAATTTCAAGTATTTTATATGCGTTATCTGTTCCGTTATAGAACATCGCTTTAATGCTTTCAAAGTCAAGTTGGCTTATTCCTAAATAATTTGAAATGGTATGAATTGAAGTTACTTCAGTTTCTACAACCATTCCATCGGCTTTGGCAATTCCAAATAAAAAATGAATCAATTGTAAGCGAGACGCCTGGTTCATCATTTGCCTAATCTGCAAACAAACATCGCGTAGAGGAATCTCTTGTTTACTTATGTTTTTAAACAATTTAAATGCATTATTTGCCCGTTCTTTACCATACATGCCTACAAATTGTTGACGCACAAAATCTAACTCTCGTTGATCTTGCTTACCATCTGCTTTTATAACTACCGAAGCTAAAACCAATAAACTCACCTCAAAATCTCCCGATTGTGTTTGACCTCTACTGTAAGTGCGTTGATATGCTCTTCGTTCGTCATTAGACATAGCATCAACCATACTGCCTAAAGCTACTCCAATGATGGCACCAATAGGCCCACCAAACGACCATCCCAAAGCTCCGCCAATCCATTTTGAAAATCCCATTTATTCTATTTTTTTAGGTTGCAAAGATACTATAGTTAGTTGGGTTTTTCCTGCGTTTGTTACATTGAAATGGTTTGTTGTGTAGCTACTTGATGTGAAGTTATGCTTGTTTTCAAATTAAAAATAGTTAAGGCTTGTAATATATAACTGTTAACAGCGACTGCTTACTGAAGACTATTTTATATCTTTGCAGTCAAATTATTAATCTTATAAATTTTAAAATACATGTATCCAGCAGAATTAGTAAAACCAATGCGTGAAGATTTAACCAAAGTTGGTTTTGAAGAATTATATACTGCCGAAGCTGTTGATGCTGCTTTAGCAAAAGAAGGAACGACCTTGGTTGTTGTCAATTCAGTTTGTGGTTGTGCTGCTGCTAATGCGCGACCAGGTGCTAGAATGAGCTTACAAAATGTTAAACGTCCAGATCACATTGTTACTGTGTTTGCAGGCGTTGATAGAGAGGCTGTTGACCGTGCAAGGCAACATATGATTCCTTTCCCACCAAGCTCACCTAGTATGGCCTTGTTTAAAAATGGCGAGTTAGTACATATGTTGGAGCGTCATCATATTGAAGGTCGTCCAGCAGAATTGATAGCCGAAAATTTAGTTGATGCTTATAACGAATACTGCTAATTACTAGCATAAAAAATGAATACAAAACCACGATTATTGTCGTGGTTTTTTTGTGCATCCTTTTCATTAATTTACTTTTGCTTTATGAGAAAGTTATTGGCTTATCCTTTGACCGTTCTATATTTAATTTGTTTTGGATTGATTTTATTGATATTTCATCCTATTCAATGGCTATGTCTAAAATTATTTGGTTATCAAGCTCATAAAATTAGTGTTGATGTACTACAATGGTGTTTAGTACGCTGTTTACATATTTTAGGAACACGTTTCACCTTTTCGAACCCACATCAAATTTCCACCAACCAACCACTTATTATAGTTGCCAACCACCAGAGCATGTATGATATCTCCCCAATCATGTGGTTTATGAGAAAACATCATGTTAAGTTTATCAGTAAAAAGGAACTAGGCAAAGGTATTCCTAGTGTGTCTTTTAACTTAAGGCATGGCGGTTCGGTTTTAATTGACAGAAAAAACCCAAGACAGGCCTTACCGGCCATTATGCAATTTGGAGAATATATAGAACGCACAAAGCGAGCTGCCGTTATTTTTCCTGAAGGCACCCGAAGTAAAGATGGCTACCCTAAAAAATTTCAAACTAAAGGATTAGAAATCCTCATAAAAAAAGTGCCATCTGCGGTAATAGTTCCTATAAGCATAAATAATTCCTGGAAAATGCTGCGTTATGGTAAATTCCCCATGGGAATTGGCAATCATATTATTTTTACAGTTCATAAGCCTATTAAAATTGCTACCTTTACAAACAAAGAAGCGCTGATTCCCTTAATTGAAAGCACTATTACGGAAGCCATTCGCCCATAAATCTTATAATTATGTCCTTAAAAAATGTAAGATTGGAAGTCATGCAGTTTTTGGAAAAAGACGTTGACTCCCTTATAGAAAAGTACCTCATCCCTGTAGAAAATATTTGGCAACCTACTGATTTTTTGCCCAATTCAGAAAGTAATTCCTTCTTTGATGAAGTCGAAGAAATTCGTGAACTCGCTAAAGAATTACCCTATGATTTTTGGGTTGTGTTGGTTGGAGATATGATTACTGAAGAAGCCTTACCAACCTATGAATCTTGGCTCATGGATGTTGAAGGAGTTGGTCAAGTAGAACGAAACCCTTGGTCAAAATGGGTTAGGCATTGGACCTCTGAAGAAAATAGACATGGCGACGTGTTGAATAAATATTTGTACCTCTCTGGACGGGTAAATATGCGAGAAATTGAAAAAACAACACAATACCTTATTGCAGATGGCTTTGATATAGGAACCGATAGAGATCCCTACAAAAATTTCGTGTACACTAGTTTTCAAGAGTTAGCTACTTATATTTCCCATAATCGCGTGGCGAAATTCGCTAAAGAGAAAAGCAATAAGCAATTGAGCAAAATGTGCAAAATTATTTCAGGTGATGAAATGCGGCACCATCATGCCTATTCAGAATTTGTAGAACGTATTTTTGCAGTCGATCCGAACCAAATGATGTTGGCATTTCAATATATGATGAAACAAAAAATCACAATGCCGGCCCACTTTTTAAGGGAATCTGGTGATAAAATAAGTTCAGCATTTGAAGAGTTTTCTAACACGGCGCAACGTATAGGTGTTTATACGTCAAAAGACTATATAGATATTTTAGAAAAATTAATTGCCCGTTGGGATATAGCCAATATCACTAACTTAAATGAAGAAGCAGAAAAAGCTCGTGATTACTTAATGAAACTCCCGTCGCGAATGCTGCGTTTGGCCGATAGAATGACCATTCCTCAAAATTCATTTCAGTTTAAGTGGGTTGAACCTGCAGTTATAAAATAAAGTCAATTTTTTTAAGCAGTAATTTTGAATTCCGAACAGTTAATTTCAATCACAAAAACATTTGTAAAAGTACAACTTAAAGGTGCTGAAGGCGGCCATGATTGGTTTCATACCTTAAGAGTTTACAATAATGCAATATTGATCTCCAAAACTGAAAATGTTGATTTATTAGTAGTGCAACTTGGAGCATTATTGCATGATATAGCCGATAGCAAATTTCATAATGGAGATGAGACAATTGGTCCAAAATTAGCTCGCGAATTTCTATTTAAGCATAACGTAGATTCTTTAGTGATTGAACATGTTGTAAATATTATCAAACACATTTCTTTTAAAGGCGGCAATGAAAAACAGAGTTTTAAGTCAGCCGAACTGGACGTAGTACAAGATGCCGACCGTTTGGATGCCATTGGAGCAATAGGTATTGCACGTTGCTTTAATTATGGTGGCTTTAAAAACAGAGCCTTGTTTGACCCAAGTATCAAACCCAATTTAAATATGACTAAAGCGGAATATAAAAACTCTACTGCACCAACAATTAATCATTTCTACGAAAAATTGCTGCTATTAAAAGATAGAATGAATACTAAAACCGGAAAACAGATTGCAGAAAAACGCCATCAGTTTATGCTGCTTTATCTCGAACAATTTTATGCCGAATGGGACGGTATTAAATAAGCCTTATTGAACAATTTGTTTCAGCTTGTTTCTATATGCAGAGGCGCTACTACCAGTAACCTCATGAAACTGCTTATTAAAGTGCGAAAAATTATTGAATCCACATTCAAAGCATATATCGGTTATTGACATTTGACTTTCAGATAATAATTTAGTGGCGTGCACTACACGATATTCATTAACTAATTTGGTAAAAGTTTTACCAGTTGCCTTTTTAAAATACCTGCAAAAGGCAGGCACAGTCATACTTACTTTGTCTGCTATTTCGTCTAAACTAATATGAGTTTTAAAGTTATTGTTAATGTGTTTGTAAATCATATCAATTTTTGAACTGTCCTGAAGTTTTGTTTCAAAAGCATAGCCATCGGCATTTAGTAAACTATAATCTTGGGCTATTGACAAATCATTCAAAATGTCTAAAAGTTTAATCACACGCTCAACTCCTTCAAAATTAATCAGACTTTCAATTTTAGGGCCAACAATTTTTTTTGTTTCTGGCTTATAAAGTATACCCTTTTTACCCCTTTCAAACAATTGCGCTATGTTTTGTAATTCAGGTGTTTTAAAAAAACTTTCCCCTAAAAAATCTGGTTTGAATTGTATTAAAGTTTCAGTTCCATTACTCGTTAATCGATCAGTAAACCCATTATGAGGTAAGTTAGAACCTAATAGAATTAGCTGACTATTATTAAAGTAGGACAAATGATTTCCTATATGTCGCTTTCCTTGTCCCTTATTAACATAAACTAATTCAATCTCTGGATGAAAATGCCAGAATGCCTTTTTTTGTTTTCTGTTTTTAGTGTGCTGCTTAATTAATATAGAGCTCCCAAAATTCGGACTTATTTTTTCTAACGTAGGTTTTATATTGGACATCTTATGGAGTTTACTACAAAGTTACTTGAATGAGACCTAAGAAACCTATGCAAATTTATCAATTTACTATACTATTTTACCACCTATGCTATTGATCTTCTTTTAAGTGGTTAATTATGTACATAAATTAGCCAAACTAGATGTTTTTCACCTGAATGTTCAGCCATACATTTGTACCGTAACAATTAAATATCTCAAATCATGAAAAAAGAAATTAAAAAAGGAATATTATTAGTGACCATTATGGGAACTATGTTGAGCTACGCTTCAAAACCTTCTGCTTTTGAAGTAAATAATGAGATTAAAAAAACAATGGTAGTTATAAACTACGTTAAAGAAGGTCAAGTTCTAGTCATTAAAGACTACTTTGGTGTTGTACTGTACAAAGAATATATTGAAAAAACAGGTGCCTATACAAAAGGATTCGATTTAACAGCCTTACCAGATGGGAACTACTTTTTCGAACTTGATAAAGATCTAGAAATTCAAGTGATCCCATTCAACGTTAAAGCTAATAAAGTGGAATTTCATAAAGAGAATGAATCAAAATTCTTTAAGCCTACTATTAGAATTAATGACAACAAAATTCTGTTTTCAAGACTTTCTTTAGATTATAAGCCTCTTGAGCTTAAAATTTATTATGATAATGATATGAGTTCTAGCAACCCTGAATTGATTTATACTGATAAGTTTAAAGACACTAAAATAATTGAAAGGATTTATGCGCTGGATAAAGAAAAAAAAGGAACCTACAGAATTGTAGTAGAAACTGAAGGGCATGAATTCAGTAAAACGATGACACTTTAAGATAGTTTTTTATATAATGTTAGTGTAATTTTAGTTAGTGTAAGAGAAGGCGTAAAGCCTTCTCTTTTTTTATTAGAATAATTTTAGTTGTCCGTCCTTACAAGGCTCATGCAATGTTGTATTTAACTTTGGCATCGCTTTGCCTTTAAAATATTTCTGTCTGGCAAGTTTAACGAGATTGTTAATCTGTTTTGCTATTTCGCCATCTCCCCGCATTCGAATTCCAAATCTACTGTCATTCAAACTACCTCCATGGCAACTTTCAATTTGATGCAACACTTTATCTGCTCTATCTGGCATGGTTTTTTTAATCCAATCGCTAAAAATTTCACCTATGGCACCGTTTAGCCTCACTATAGTGTGGGCGATACTCAAAGCTCCAGCTTCAGACACAGCTTTAGCCATGGGCAAAATTTCATGACTATTAATTGAAGGTATTATTGGTGCTAACATGACGTTTACGGGAATTCCATGTTCAGTCAAAACACGAATAGTTTCTAAACGTTTTTTAATGGATGCGGTTCTCGGCTCCAATATTCGCCGGGTTTCTTCAGATAATGTCGTGATTGATACATTAACGCCTACTAATTGATGCTGCGCAAGTTCCTTTAAAATATCCAAATCTCGTAATATCAAAGCATTTTTGGTGATGATACCAACAGGATGTTTATACTTCAAAAACACTTCTAAACATTGTCTAGTAATTTTAAATTGTTGTTCAGCAGGTTGATAACAATCTGTATTTCCCGACATCACAATAGTGTTGGCCTTCCAACTTTTTTTCTTTAATAGTGCTTCTAATAATTTAGGAGCATCTTTTTTCACTAAAATTCGTCGTTCAAAATCGAGTCCCGCACTATAACCCCAAAATTCATGACTGTTACGTGCATAGCAATAAACACAACCATGTTCACAACCTTGGTACATATTCATAGAATACATCATGCCAACATCAGGGCTTTCCACCTTATTGACAATAGTTTTAGGGAAAACCTCCAGATAAAGCGTCTTGTTTTTATCGAAGTCCTCATCTTCCTTTTGACAATATTCGAGAAAATCATCACGCAATTCATGGCTCAATTGAAAAAATCGATTAGGAACATTTAGTTGCGCCCCACGACCCTTTATGATGGTTTTTGAATTCATAACACTAAAGATTTGGAAAGTTGTCTTCTAAATTACGCATTAATTAAAGTCTTAATTGTTAAATAAAATACAGGTTATCAACATCCCTAAAAGTTTTGAAGCCAGTAATAAATTTTGTTTGATTTTTTGTAATTTGATGCCTTAAACAATCATCAAAATGAAAAGACGCCAATTTATAAAGAATACTGCAGCCGCATCTGCGGCATTTTCAATTGTACCTAGCTATGTTTTAGGAGGAAACCATATCCCTCCAAGTGACACACTTTACGTAGCTTCAATTGGTGTTGGAGGTAGAGGCGGTGGAGTGGTACGAGAACTAGATGCAACAAAAAAGGTGAAGTTCGTGGCATTTTGCGATGTTGACGACCGTTCAGCCAAAGGCACCTATCAAGCATTTCCAAAAGTTACTCGCTATAAAGATTACAGAAAACTCTATGACAACCATATTAATGATATAGATGCATTTTCTGTTGGGACACCCGATCATACACATGCCATTATTTCGTTGCCATTTATGAGAGCAAAAAAACATGCTTATGTTGAAAAACCCTTGACACATAATATCTATGAAGCACGATTAATGGCAAAAGTTGCTGCCGAAAACAGCATTGTAACCCAAATGGGAAATCAAGGTAGTTCATCAGACGGCATACGAAAAGCACAAGAATGGATTGAAGCAGGTTTGATTGGACAAGTGAGTAAAGTGGATTGTTGGACTAACAGACCCGTATGGCCTCAAGGATTAAGAAACATCACCGAAGGTGAGCCTGTCCCTAAAGAATTAGATTGGGATTTATGGTTAGGTCCTGCTCAAGAACGCCCATACCATTCGGCCTATTTACCATTCAAATGGCGTGGTTGGTGGGATTTTGGTACTGGAGGTTTAGGAGATATGGGATGCCACATCATGGAAACCCCCTTTAAGACTTTAAATCTTGGTTCTCCCTATGAGGCAGAAGCAAGTTGTACTACGGTTTGGGCTGGAGATTTTGTTGAAGCCAATTACAATACGGCATGCCCGCCATCATCTATTGTTCGACTCAAGTTTAAAAACGAAGCTCATGGCGAAGTTGGTCTAAATTGGTATGACGGTGGAATTATGCCCGATTTACCAGACGAATTGAAAGATGGTGAAATGATTGGCGATTGGAGCGGCGGAAGCGTATTCTATGGCTCGAAAGGGATTCTTGTTACTGATTGCTACAGTGGTAATCCTAGATTATTACCATCAGAACGAATGAAAGAATTTATAGAGCCAGAAGCCAGGATTCCAAGAATAAAAGATGGTCATGCCAATAATTGGGTTGAAGGTTGTTTAAACGGAACTCCTACTTCGTCACCATTTAGTTACGCTGGTCCATTAACTGAATCTGTTTTGATGGGTAATCTCGCCATAAAGGCTTTCCAATATAAAGTATTACAAGATGGTAAAACAGCTAATGATTGGGCACCATTTGACTATCCTGGTAGACGTAAATTATTTTGGGACGGACCAAATATGCGCGTAACCAATTACGAAAAAGCTAATGATTGGGTAACGCGAGAGTATCGTAAAGGATGGGAAGTTAAATAATTATTCCCCCGGAAAGTTAGCCTTTCGTTTTTCAAGAAAAGCTGAAGTTCCTTCCTTAAAATCGTCTGTACCGAAGCATTTTCCAAATTGTTCGACCTCAACATTATATCCATTAACGCCTTCTTCATAGTTGGCGTTTATGGCTTTTATAGCAGCTTTAATAGCCACAGATGAATTGCGCATGATTTTGTTTGCAATACTTTCTGCCAACGGCAATAATTCTTCCTGTGTGGTAACATGATTTACTAGTCCGTAATTTAATGCCGTATTAGCATCAATCATTCCAGCGGTCATAATGAGTTCCATAGCACGTCCTTTTCCAACTAATTGTGGTAAGCGTTGTGTGCCTCCATAACCTGGTATCACCCCAAGAGAAACTTCTGGAAGCCCCATTTTAGCATTATCACTAGCAATCCTAAAATGGCAAGCCATTGCTAGCTCCAAACCACCACCTAGTGCAAAACCATTAACTGCGGCAATTACAGGAGTCGATAAATTTTCGATAAAATTAAATAGCAATTCTTGACCTAAAGCGGCAAGTTTCTGTCCATTATTAACATCAAAATGTGCAAATTCACTAATATCGGCACCAGCAACGAATGCCTTCTCCCCACTTCCGGTAATGATAATAGCCTTAACATTTTTGTCATAATCTGCGGCTTCTAGCGCGTCATGCAGTTCACTAATAGTCGCTTTGTTTAGCGCATTGAGTTTAGTTGGTCTGTTGATTGTGATAGTTGTTAGACCATTATTGGTTTGTGATAGGATGTTTTCGAAATTCATGCTTAAAAATTGAAACTCCCGTTATAGCGGGATAGCGATTATTATTTAGGAAAAATAACGGTAAACGTTGTGCCTAATCCTCTTTCGGATGTAAAGGTAATACTTCCATCATAAGTTTCCACAATATTTTTAACCATAGCCAAGCCAAGCCCCATACCACTTGACTTCGTTGTAAATTTAGGTTCAAAAACCTTGGCCTTATTTTCGTCTGAAATACCTACACCATTATCAGCAATGGTTATTTTAACATTCCCATTCTCTGATGTTACACTAACTACAATTCTGGGATTTTCAGCTTCATTTGGAATGGCTTGAATACCATTTTTCACCAAATTGGTAACCACTCTAATCAGCTGCGTACGGTCAAATTTTGCAATAACCTCTTCCTCTTCGGCTATAAAAGTGATATAATCTTCATTAAAAATATCTAAAGCTAGTTTTACAATTTTAACCACATTTAAGGTTTCATTCTGCTGCGCAGGCATTTTAGCGAAATTGGAAAAGGCTGAAGCAATAGAACTCATGGTATCAATCTGCTGAATAAGTGTTTTACTGTATTCATCTACCTTTTGAATAATATTTGGATCTGTTGGGTCAAATTTTCGCTGAAAACTTTGAACACTTAATCGCATTGGTGTTAATGGGTTTTTAATCTCGTGTGCTACTTGTTTCGCCATCTCACGCCATGCTTGCTCGCGTTCGCTTGTTGCTAGTTTTACGGCGCTTTCCTCAAGTTCATCAATCATACTGTTGTATGAATTTACTAAAGTTGAAATCTCCTCCGTTGATGACTTAATGTGAATTTTTTCATTTCGCTTTTCTAGTCGTGTTTCTTTTATTTTATCGCTAATCGTTTTTAATGTTTTGGTGATATATTTAGATAAAAGCAACCCGAGAATCACCGCGAGTATGAGCATAAAAAAATAGGCGTAACCCAATCGTTCTAAAAATTCATTTAATTCTTTGTTTAAAAAATCGTCATTTTCTAAATAAGGTAAATTCAAAATGGCCAAAGGCTTGAATCTTTCATCTGTTATGTAGGTATACGAAGACAAGAACGTCTCTCCATTTTCGGTATTTTTCACTACGTGCCTGCGTTCAACGTTGTTAGATAACGCATTTAAAACTTCGGCGTCAATACATTTGGCAATGGTGTCGTTAGAAATTGTGGCTCTCGAGGTTTTTAAAAGACTGCCTTCTAAATCGTACAGATTTATTTGAAGCTCATGAATTGCAGCAATTTCATAAATTTTTTCCTTAAAAATTAATGGAATGTTTTCGGTTTTAACCTCGTAGGTGTTTTGACGTCCTCGCAAAACAAAGTCGATGTGCTCATGTATTGCGGCTTCTTTACGATCTAATCGATCTGCATGATAATCTTGAGCTTCTTCATTATATTGATGTATCGTGACTATTGCAATCAATACAGACGCAATGAGCACCAATAATAACATGGCAATAAATATGCGAACTCTTAACGATAATTTTCCGAATACCATTTATTAAATTGTAGATTTCTAAATATAACAATAATCAAACCAAACTCACTTAATTTTATAAGGTTTAGTGTTTGGCTTCAAGCATTAGGATTGTTTTCTCTGAAACGCTTATAAAGCCTAAATCCAAGCATTAAAAGAATTCCTAAAACAAAAATTCCAATAACACCAAAAATCCAATTAAGTGCATTTTTAAGAATAACCAAGAACACTATTGCAAATAAAATAAAGGTTGCACCCTCATTCCATAAACGCATAAAATTGGAAGATTTTTTAACCTCATCGCGTTGCAATTGTTTATAAAAATGATGAGTTTTTAAATGATATACTATTAGAAGAACTACAAATGCCAACTTAACATGCATCCAAGGTTGCTCAAGCCAATACGGCTGTAAAATCAATAACCAAATTGCGAAAATCGTGGCCAAAATTGCAGATGGCCAAGTGATGATGTTCCAAAGTCGTTTTGCCATGATTTTTAACTGTTCTCCTAAAATTTCTTTTTCAGGCGAAGGTTTTGCAAATGCTTCTATTTGATAAACAAACAATCTAGGAATGTAAAAAAGCCCAGCAAACCATGTTATCACAAAAATGAGATGCAGGGCTTTTATATAGTTGTAGTATTCCATTATTTAATGTGACTTAATAACTACTTTTCTTCAACAAATAAATAGTTTAAACTTTTCTCATTAAAGGCCTTATTGAAGGCGCTTATTTCGTCACTTACTAATTTGTTGAACGCCTCTAATTGCACATTAATTTGTTGCGTTAATTCATTTTTAACCGCTATATCCTGATCTGTTGGTGCGAAATCACCCATTCCAACAAGTGAGTTTAAATGGCCTAGTTTATTAGTCAATCGAATCGGGAAATTTAAGGGGTCCTGTCCACTTCGATTTTTAGTTTGGTACAAGGCCTCTTCAATGGCTGTAAATTCTTCTTTAAGTTTTTTAGATTTTTCAAGTAAGTCTTTTACACTTTCATTGCCTTTATATTGAGTTTCAAATGCCGACAATTGTTCTTTGATATTTCTGATTTTTTTAATGGATTTATGAGCGTCGTCCATTGTTTTGTTCACATCTTTTATAAATTCGAACTGCTTTTGCATATCAGCCAAGGAGCTCTCGGCTCTTGGGTCAGATACAATGTTAAAAGGCTGCGACACTACTTCATCATTAACTTTTAAAGATACTTTATAAGTGCCAGGAATAGCTTGAGGGCCATCTAAACTTGCCCACCAAAGAATCATGCCGTCTAAAAGTTCAGCACCATCATAACTCATGTCCCAAACAAACTGGTTCATTCCTTTTTTCACTTCAAGTTTATCTTTCTTTTTGTTTTTTGTACTAAACGTTTTAATAGTGTCGCCTTTGGTATCAAAATAGGTTAAAGCAACTTCGTCATCTTTGGTATAATCCTTTAAATTGAAATAGGTTATCACACCATTAGGATGATTTGTCCCAGCCGTTTTACTACTACGACCACCACGCCCATCCATACGATATGTGTCTTTTGGCTTAAATAATTTGTTTCCTTGAGCACTTGAGCCATAAAGTTGGTGCAGAACAGTGAGGTCATCAATAATCCATAAGCTTCTTCCTTGAGTAGCAACAATTAAATTATTATCTTTTATAGCTAAATCTGTAATAGGTACAATTGGTAAATTCAACTGAAATGGCTTCCAGTTTATTCCATCGTTGAATGAAATATACATTCCTGTTTCTGTCCCGGCGTAGAGTAAGCCTTTTTGTTTTGGATCTTCACGAAGTACACGAGTAAAATGCTCGGGATTGATGCCATTGGTTATTTTTGTCCAACTTTTGCCGAAATCTGTCGTTTTGTACAAATAAGGTTCAAAATCGCCGGTTTTGTATTTTGTTCCAGCTACATAGCACGTTCCTGCATCAAAAGCACTTGGCTCAATACTATTAATCATCATCCATTCTGGCATTCCTTTAGGTGTTACATTTTCCCATGATTGTCCTCCGTTTTGCGAAACATGAATTAAACCATCATCACTTCCTACCCATAATAAGCCTTCTTTTAAAGGCGACTCATTTGCGGCGAAAATGGTGCAATAATATTCTACCGAAGTATTATCTTGGGTGATTGGCCCACCAGAAGATTTCAATTTTTCAGGATCATTACGCGTTAAATCTGGACTTATAATTTTCCATGATTGTCCTTCATTTTCGGTCACATGTACATGCTGTGAAAAAGTATATAGCTTATTTGGATTATGTCTTGAAAAAATAATAGGGAAATTCCATTGAAAACGATATTTCATGCCTTCAGCACCATGACCCATAGGGTTGTCTGGCCAAACATTAATGGCTCTAACCGTTCCAGTTTTATGATTCACTCTTGTTAAGAATCCATCATAGCTTCCACCGTAGACAATATCGTCATTTTCTGGATCTACAGCAATATGGGCAGATTCGCCACCTGCAGTACTTTCCCAGTCATCTTCAGAAATTGACCAACCATCTGTTCTATGAGAAATTCTCACCGTAGAATTGTCTTGCTGTGCAGCATAAATGCGGTAAGGAAAATGATTATCGGTTGTCACTCGATAGAATTGTGATGTAGGTTGATTATGATAGGTACTCCAAGTTTCACCTCCATCATAAGTGACTTGTGCTCCACCGTCATCTCCAATAATCATTCGATTTGAATCTTCGGGAGAGATCCACAAATCATGGTGATCACCATGTGGCGCATTGTAAGTACCGAAAGTTTTTCCACCATCTGTACTTTTATGGTATCGCACATTAAGGACGTAAACCACATTTACATCTTTAGTGTCAGCATAAACACGGGTATAATACCAAGCCCGCTGACGTAAATTCCTATCGCTATTCACCAAAATCCACGTGTCTCCACCATCATCACTTCTATAGAGTCCGCCTTTATCTTTATTTTCAACTATAGCCCAAACACGTTGGTTATTCACTGGAGAGACTGTAATTCCTATTATCCCTAAAGTATCATCAGGGAATCCTTTATTTGTAGAAACCTCTGTCCAGGTTTCACCACTATCGGTACTTTTCCAAAGTGCCGATCCATCTCCTCCCGAACTTAAACTATAGGGCGTTCGTTGCACTCTCCAAGTTGAAGCATATAAAATTCTTGGGTTTGTAGGGTCAATTAACAAATCTACAACACCCGCATGCTCATTTGCAAAGAGTGTTTTCTTCCACGTTTTACCACCATCTGTACTTTTATAAACCCCTCGGTCTTGAGTTGGTTTATATATATTTCCTAAAACTCCCGCATAAACAATGTTATGGTTAGTTGGATCTATAGCAATTCTGGGAATATGTCGGGAATTTTTAAGGCCGGATTCAGTCCAAGTTTTACCAGCGTCTACACTTTTCCATACACCATAGCCTGATGACACATTGCCACGAACTGTTTTTTCTCCACCACCAACATAAATAACATTTGGGTCGTTTTTAGCTACTGAAATGGCGCCAATACTTCCTCCAAAAAATCCGTCAGAGATATTTTCCCATGATCGGCCTCCGTCTAATGTTTTCCAAATACCTCCTCCGGTAGAACCAAAATAAAATAGATTAGGCTTATTAGGAACACCTGTTACTGCAGCACTCCTTCCGCCTCTAAAAGGCCCTATAAGCCTATATTCTAAAGCACTATATTGGTCTTCATTAAAATTTTGAGCATCAGTTTGAAAGATAATTCCCGAACAAAGGAACAAAGCACTAAAAAGAAATTTAAATCGCATGTTGTTATGGTTTAGTTAAGAGGTCTAAAAATAAGAATAATTAATTATTATCCTTTGTTTAAACTTAATTTTAGTGCCACTTCGCGTCTTAAAAAAAAGCCCGTAACCAAAGTTGAAAGTACATCAGAAATAGGGAATGCCATCCACACCCCTAACTCACCATAAAATTTAGGTAAAATCAAGATAAGTGGTATAAAGAAAAATCCTTGTCTCGTTAGGGTGAGTAATAATGCTGGAATTGCTTTACCTACAGCCTGAAAATATGCAGCACCAATAAGTTGAATAGCAATAATTGGTGTTGCGGCAAATACCCAACGCATAGCACTTGGTGTTTGACGAATCACCTCTTGATCAGTAGTAAACATTTTTGTAATTGGTTCAGGAAACAACATTAAAACTACAAACACTAAAGTGGCTAAAAGCGACGCATATTTAATTGCTGTATTTATACTTTCTCTTACGCGTTGATAATTATGTGCCCCATAGTTGAATCCAGCTATTGGTAAAAATCCTTGTGTAATTCCCAATACAGGAAACATGGCAAACATCAGCATTCTTGCTACTATTGCGTAAGCAGTAACCGAAGTTTCTCCCCCTAAATCAAATAGAATATTATTCATGAATAAATAGGTGATACTTACTACAGCTTGTCTTGCCAAAGTAACAAAGCCTAAAGAGCCTATTTCCTTCACAATAGAAAGGTTTAGTTTGAAATGAGGTAACTTGATTTTTAATTCTGAATGTTTAGAAAGGAAAAACCAAAGGATATAGCTAAAGCAAATAAAATAAGAAATGGTTGTAGCCCAAGCCGCCCCATGCATTCCAAAATCCAAAACATTGATAAAAATATAATCCAACAATAAGTTGCTTACTGATGGAATCATCATGGCGTACATTGCAAATTTTGGTTTGCCTTCAGCTCTAATTACCGTGTTCCCCATCATACACAGTGCTAAAAACGGAACTCCGTAAAGCACAATGGTATAGTAAATTTTTGCTGGCTCAAAAATGGCCCCTTTGCCCCCAAATGAAACTATAATACTGTCCGCAAAAACAAGTCCTAAAACCGCCATTGAAACCGTTAAAAGCAGGGTTAGCATTAATTGGTTTCCAAAGGTGCTTAAAGCCTTTTTATATCGTGTCGCCCCAAGTGCTCTAGAAATAATAGACGAACCGCCAATACCAATAGACATCCCTAAAGCCGCAATAAAAAAAGACACTGGAAGTACTACATTAATAGCGGCAATTGCTACCGAGCCTATCCATTGGCCAACAAATATGGTGTCTACTAAAATATTAAGTGACATCACTAAGATTCCTATTGAGGCTGGAACGGCTTGCTTAATCAGTAATTTACCTATAGGCTGAGACCCTAAATCCTTTGAAGAGACTTTTGCCATTATACTGTTTCCGGTTTAGAATGGGCCCAAGTATTGATCCACTTTGCCAGCAAGTTAACCCATTCATCATCATCATTTAAGCAAGGCACCGTAGTGAATTCACTACCACCCATTTCATGGAATATTTCTTCGCCTTCCATTGCTATTTCTTCAAGTGTTTCCAAACAATCACTTACGAAAGCCGGCGTCACGATGGCCATGGATTTTAGGCCTTCTTTCCCTAAACGTTCAATGGTTCTATCTGTATAGGGTTGTAACCATGGGTCAAAACCAAGTCGTGATTGAAAAGACGTGGAGTAACTACCTTCTTTTAGATTTAGTTTCTCTGCAACCAATCGCGTTACTTCTAGGCATTGATGTCTGTAGCAAAATTCATGCGCTTTAGAAGGGGTTTTACAACATATCCCATTTATTTGGCAATGGGATTTGGTGATGTCCCTTTTACGTATATGACGCTCAGGCACTCCATGATAGGAAAACAATACATGTTCATAAGTCTTCCCTTTTAGATGGTTTTCTATACTATTAGAAAGGACGTCAATATAATTTTGGTTATTGTAAAAGGCTGGTAAATCTTCAATTTTTAAATTAGGAAAATGTTCATTCCTAATATTTTCTGCTAAAACAAGGATGGTTTCAGTGGTGGCCATCGCAAATTGAGGATATAAGGGAATCAAAAATACCTTTTCAACGCCTTGATTAACTAATTGCTGAAGCCCTTTTTTAATCGTCATGCTTCCATAACGCATAGCCAAAGCGACTGGCAAAGTTGTTTGTTTTTGAATTTTATGTTGCAAGCGTTCAGAAATAACAATCAATGGAGACCCTTCATCCCACCATATTTTTTTGTATGCCGCAGCTGAAGCCTTTGGCCGTGTATTTAAGATAATTCCTTTTACTATTAGGGTTCTTGCCCATAATGGCACATCAATAACCCGTTCGTCCATTAAAAATTCACCTAAATACTTTTTTACGTCTTTAGGTTCTGGACTATCTGGAGAACCAAGATTAACGAGTAAAACTCCTTTTTTCATTCTTTTTTATTTGTTTTTAGACAAGGTCTCCAATGTGTCACTTCGGTTTGCCTTAATTTGTTTTATATACTTCTTTTGTCTTAAAATCTTAATGGTTTTCAACAACTTTAATTTAACGATTGAATATATTTTTTAGGCGTTGTACCATATTTCTTTTTAAATGCTGCAATAAAATGGCTGGAAGTACTGTAACCTACTTTAAGTCCTACTTCATTAACATTATCATTGCCAGCCTCTAAAAGTTTACGGGCAAATTCCATTTTATAATCGAATAAAAAGCTAAACACCGAATCTCCATAAATTTGTTTAAATCCTTCTTTAAGTTTTTTCAAACTCAAACCTATTTCATCGGCCAACTCTTGCAATGATGGTGGCTCGGCCATGCGGTTAATGATAATATCCTTTGCTTTTCTAATCTTTATAACATTAGTCTCATCAACCAGAAATGGGCACTGTTCAATATTGGCATCCTCACTTCTGTTAAAATAAAGGCTTAACAACTCAAGCGCTTTACCTTTAAAATATAGATTGCGAATAGATTGGTTTAAATTGTAATTGATTAGTTGGTTTAAAACAATTGCCATTGAAGGTGAAATATGTCCGTCCTTGTAATACTTTTTGTCTTTATTGTCATCACTTAAAAAAGTGATATAATCGGCTTCTTGTGAAAATAAGCCGTGAAATTTCTTAATGGAAATTAGAACAGTGACCAACCACGAATTAGGATTAACTTCTAAATGAATGGGCAAATCGCGCTGTGGATTGTAAAGCAACAACGAATTTTCGTCTTCAATGGTCAATCTATAATTCCCATTATTAAAAATAAATTGACTTGAGCCTTTCAAACAAAAATGAAACTGAATAAAACTGCTATCTATATCACGCTCAAGAACTTGAACAACATCCTTTTCATTTTGAAAAGTTAGTATTAAAAACCCATCTTCAACTTTAGTTTCTTCAAACGACCCTTTAGCGATATTTTTAAACTCTTCCAAATTTTAAATTTTTAATATGTTATTTAGATTGATTCTAAACTAATAGCTCCAAAAGCCCTGTTGTTACTGCAAAAGTATGACTTTTGTCATATTATTTTAAAAAAAATCTATAAAAACCCACTAACGATACTTTAAGTTCTTTTAGCGTTGTTTTTTTTGATAACACATCTATATTTTTGTTCTCGATATTCCAAATCAGGTCATGGAGCAATATAAAATTTCAAAAGGCACAACATTTTACGCCATTGGTTTAAGTTATAAAAAAGCCGACGCGGATATTCGTGGGCATTTTAGTTTAGATGAAGATGCAAAAAAATCTTTATTGTCTCAAGCCAAAGCTAATGGTATTGAGAGCGTAATTGCCACCTCAACCTGTAACCGTACCGAACTTTATGGGTTTGCCGAACACCCCTATCAACTCATACAATTGTTATGTGATAATACAAAGGGAACTGTTGAGGAGTTTCAAAATGTAGCTTACATTTATAAAAATAGAGATGCTATATCGCACATGTTTAAGGTTGGATCTGGGCTGGATAGTCAAATTCTAGGTGATTTTGAGATTATTAGTCAGCTTAAAACTAGTGCGCGGCTTTCTAAAAAACATCAATTACTCAATCCTTTTTTAGAGCGCTTAATCAACGCCGTGATTCAAGCTAGTAAGCGTATAAAAACTGAAACAGAGATTTCATCAGGCGCGACATCAGTTTCCTTTGCCTCTGTTCAGTATATTTTGAAAAACATTGAACACGTTTCTGAAAAGAATATTCTACTATTTGGCACAGGTAAAATAGGGCGAAATACATGCGAAAATTTAGTTAAGCATACTAAAAATGAGCACATAACATTAATAAATCGCACCAAAACCAAAGCCGAAGCAATAGCTGGTAAATTCAACCTTATTGTAAAGGATTATGCCAATTTGCAAGAAGAAATTAACACTTCAGATATTTTAATTGTGGCGACGGGAGCTCAAAATCCTACTTTAGATAAATATTGCATCCAAACACACAAACCATTACTGATTTTAGATTTATCTATTCCGAAAAACGTGAATGACAATGTTAGAGAATTAAACAATGTCACCTTAATTCATTTGGATGATCTGTCACAAATTACGGATGAGACATTAGAAAACAGAAAAGCGCACATCCCTTTGGCTGAATCAATTATAGAAGATGTTAAAGGAGAATTCAATGCCTGGCTCGAAACCCGAAAATTCGCTCCAACCATTAAGGCGCTGAAACATAAGCTAACCGATTTTGCTACTGCCGAACTTGATACACAACGTAAAAAATTATCTGACTTTAACGAAGCACAGGCAGAATTAATTAGTCAAAATATCATTCAGAAAATCACAAATCATTTTGCACATCACCTCAAAAATGATGACATCTCTACAGATGAAAGCCTCGAACTCATAAAAAAAGTATTTCAATTAGAACTCTCAAAAAATGCCTAAAACAATCCGTATTGGAACTCGCGATAGTGAACTAGCATTATGGCAAGCCAAAACCGTACAGAAACAACTAGAACATTTAGGCCACAAAACCACATTAGTTCCAGTTAAGGCTACTGGTGATTTGGTGTTGGACAAACCCATTTATGAACTTGGCATTACAGGAGTTTTCACGAGAACTTTAGATATTGCAATGCTTAACGGCGACATAGATATTGCTGTGCATTCACTAAAAGATGTTCCAACAGTATTACCAAAAGGTATAGTTCAGGCAGCCGTTTTAAAACGAGGTAATGTAAAAGACTGTTTGGTGTTTAAAAACAATGAAGAATTTTTATCACAAAAAGATGCCATTATTGCGACAGGAAGTTTACGCCGTAGAGCCCAGTGGCTCAACCGTTATCCTACGCACACAGTTGTAGATTTAAGAGGAAATGTCAATACTCGATTAGAAAAACTTTCAGAACATAACTGGAACGGAGCAATATTTGCTGCAGCCGGGTTAGGACGAATTGGACTAAAACCAGAAACTTCTTTTAACCTGGACTGGATGATTCCTGCTCCTGCCCAAGGCGCCATAATGATTTCTGCTCTAGAAGAAGATGACGAAACAAGATCAATCTGTGCCGAAATTAATCATGAAGAAACCGAAATATGCACTACAATTGAGCGCCAGTTTTTAAATCGTTTGGAAGGTGGTTGCTCTGCGCCTATAGGGGCATTGGCTTATATTAAAAATGAAGAAATCCATTTTCAGGGTGTGCTTTTAAGTCTAGATGGCAGCAAAAAAATAGAAGTTACCCGAACCGAAAAACTAGGATCACACCCGAAATTGGCAGAATTCTGTGCTAATTATATTATCGAACGGGGCGGTAACCGTTTGATGGATGATCTCAAAAAACCAAAAAATACAATTAACGTCTTTTCGACTAAAACGTTAACCAATTCTCAAAAACAATTGTTCCATAACGATGTGGTGGTTGAGAGTAGTGATTTTATTCAAATTAGTTTGAACAGAATGACACCAAGCGTTTTAAAACCAAAACCTGACAATGTTATTATTACTAGTCAAAATGCGGTTGAAGCGTTGCTGAATAATTTTTCTCAAGAAGATTTACGTTTTAAAAATATCTATTGTGTAGGTAGGCGTACCAAAAAACGTATTGAACAAAAAATAGGAGTCGTTAAACACACTGAAAATAACGCTAAAAAATTAGCAGACTATTTAGTTGAGTTTATGGATGGTACAAAAGTCACCTATTTTTGTAGTGATTTGCGACTAGATGATTTACCTACAATATTAAGTGACAACAATATTGAAGTGAACGAAATTATTGCCTATCAAACCAAATACGCCCCAATTAAACTTGAGGGTTCAGTTGAAGGTGTCATGTTTTATAGCCCTTCCACCGTTGAGAGTTATATTAAAGCTAATAAAACTAATAAAATAGCTTTTTGTATTGGAGAGACAACTGCTAAAGAGGCTCAAAAATATTTTGAAGATGTACGTGTGGCTAAAGTGCCAACAGTAGAAAGTGTAATTGAATTAGTAAACGAACACTACGTTTAAAATGATAAAAAACGATTTATTCTTAAGAGCATTAAAAGGTGAAACTGTTAATCGCCCTCCGGTTTGGATGATGCGTCAAGCAGGACGTTATTTACCAGAATTTCAAGAAATAAAGGCTAAATACGATTTTTTCACACGCTGTCAAACACCTGAATTGGCAAGTGAAATAACAGTACAGCCTATTAGACGGTTTGGCATGGATGCCGCAATATTATTCAGTGATATATTGGTAATCCCACAAGCCATGAATATTGAGGTGCAAATGAAACCTAATTTTGGTCCATATTTACCAAACCCTATTCGTTCGCAAAAAGATGTTGATTCTGTAATTGTCCCAGATGTAACTGAAGCCCTCGATTATGTATATCAGGCTATAACAGCTACTAAAGAAAAACTCAACAATGAAGTTCCGTTGATAGGCTTTGCGGGTTCTCCTTGGACCATTTTATGTTATTGTGTACAAGGTCAAGGTAGCAAGACCTTTGATAAAGCCAAAGAATTCTGTTTTACTAATCCTGTAGCTGCACATCAATTATTACAAAAAATTACAGATACCACAATTGCTTATTTAAAAGAAAAAGTGAAAGCTGGTGTTAATGCTGTTCAGGTATTTGATTCTTGGGGAGGAATGTTATCTCCTGTAGATTATCAAGAATTTTCATGGCAGTATATTCAGCAAATCATTGACGCCTTGAAAAATGAAACACCAGTAATTGCATTTGGTAAAGGGTGCTGGTTTGCCTTAAATGAAATGTCAAGATCTGGGGCGTCGGCATTGGGTATTGACTGGACTTGTTCGGCCCGAAATGCAAGATATTTAACTGGTGGAAACATCACTTTACAAGGGAATTTTGACCCATCACGATTATTGTCTCCACCTTCCGAAATTAAAAAGATGGTGCATCAAATGATCAGTGAGTTTGGAAAAGATAAATACATCGTTAATTTAGGACATGGTATTCTCCCTAATATTCCATTAGAAAACGCCAAAGCCTTTGTTGATGCTGTGAAAAACTATCATGCTTAACAATATAATATCTGGAATCAAGCCGTATTTTGGTGCTTTTAGTTTAATTTCTAAATTAAAGCTTTGGAAGTATTTTGCAATTCCCATATTAATTAGTGTTTTTACCGCTATTGTTATTGGGGTTTCGGCTTATGGGCTTTCAGATAATATTGTTGACTTCGTCACGAGTTTATTCCCATCATGGCACCTTGAACCTGATTCTTGGATGTTTAAAATTCTCGAATTTATTTCAGGCCTTTTTATAATTGCTATTGGACTCATAATTTACAAACATATCATCATGGCGCTGTCTGCGCCATTTATGAGCCCTGTGTCAGAAAAGATTGAAGCGCATCTCATAGGTCATGAAAAGTCTCAACATAGAAACACATCCTTTAAAGCGCAACTTTGGAGAGGCATTCGTATTAATGTTCGAAACCTCTCAATTGAATTATTACTGACCATACCCATACTTATTATAAGCTTCATACCTGTTATTGGTATTTTTTCAAGTGTATTACTTTTTTTAGTCCAGGCCTATTATGCTGGTTTTGGAAATTTTGATTATACTTTAGAGCGTCATTTTAAGTATTCTGAAAGTATTACTTTTGTAAGACAACATCGCGGTTTTGCAATTGGTAATGGGATTGTTTTTATCTTGTTTCTGTTGGTTCCTGTGATTGGAATTATTTTCGTGTTACCATTATCGGTTACCGCCGCCTCAATTACAACAGTTAATCTACTTCAAAAACAGCACAACTTAAATAGACATGATTTATAATGGCGAAGCGTTTTATATTGACCAATTAAAATCTTCAGATGCACTTCATCTTAATAAACTCTTGGTGTCCAATACTCAAAGACTTAAGCGTTTTTTGCCGAAAACCATTGCTGCCAATAGGACTTTGGAAGATTCCAAAAGTTATATTGAATTTAAAATGGATTGTATGAACGCCAAATCCGAATTTGTGTTTACCGTGAAAGATAAACCCACAAAGAATGTTGCTGGTTTGATTATTCTTAAAAATTTAGACTGGGAAGAGAAACAAGGAGAATTTGCCTATTGTATTGGTGAGAAATTTAAAGGCCGTGGCTGGATGAAGCAAGCTATAAAGGCAGCTTCAAACTTTGCTACCAATGATTTAGGCCTTAAAACCCTACAAATTATAGCGCACCAGAGTAATAAAAGTAGCGTCAATGTGGCAAAAAAATCAGGTTTTAAATGGAAAAAAACTTTAAAGGATGTGTTTATTCCAGAAGACGAATCCCCTCTTGATATGGAATTATACGAACTAACCATTTAGTTAATATGAAAGAAAAGTTTCATCTATATATACAAGAATTACAAAATACCATCTCTTCAAAACTCGAAGAGATTGATGGTGGTGCAAAATTTATGGAAGACCTTTGGGAACGTCCAGAAGGGGGTGGTGGCCGAACTCGAGTGATTGAAAATGGTAATGTGTTTGAAAAAGGCGGTGTTAATATATCGGCCGTACATGGTGAGCTCCCCGAAAGTATGCAGCATTATTTTAATGTTAAAGACGCTAATTTTTTTGCCTGTGGATTGAGTCTTGTTTTGCATCCTAAAAATCCCATGGTGCCAACGGTACATGCTAACTGGCGTTATTTTGAGATGTATGATAAAACTGGAAATATTGTTGATCAATGGTTTGGTGGTGGTCAAGACCTAACACCCTATTATTTGTTTGAAGAAGATGCGGCTCATTTTCATAAAACCTGTAAAGCAGCCTGTGACCAACATAATCCTTCTTTTTATAGCGATTTTAAAAAGAAATGTGACGCCTATTTTTGGAATTCACATCGCAACGAAGCACGCGGAATTGGTGGTCTGTTTTTTGATTATTGTAAGGCAACAGAACAAATGAGCATGCAAAACTGGTACGATTTCGTAACTGAAGTCGGAAATAGTTTTCTTGATGCTTATGTGCCTATTGTCGAAAAGCGAAAAGATTTGCCTTATACTGCTGCACATCGAAAGTGGCAAGAAATTAGACGAGGGCGTTATGTGGAATTTAATCTAGTCCATGATAAGGGAACACTGTTCGGATTAAAGACCAACGGACGTATAGAAAGTATTTTAATGAGTTTGCCTCCACATGTGCAATGGGTTTATAATCACAACCCTAAATCAGGGAGCGAAGAAGAACACCTTGTAGAAGTTTTAAAAAAACCAGTTGAATGGGTATGAAGTAAAACGAACCCCTTTTAACTTTATATTTATATCTTTTAATTTTAGAAAGTATGTATCCTTTAAGACGAAATAGACGTTTAAGAACTAACGAAGCCATTCGCTCCCTAGTTCGTGAGACCATAATTACGCCCAATGATTTTTTAGTGCCTTTGTTCATTGTTGAAGGCAAAGGTGTTAAGGAAGAAATTGCTTCCATGCCAAACTATTTTAGATTTAGTTTAGACCTGTTAGAAAACGAAGTAAAGGAGCTTTGGTCGTTAGGATTAAAATCAGTACTTCTATTTGTAAAAGTTCCAGATAATTTAAAAGACAATAAAGGGACTGAAGCTTTAAATCCAAACGGGCTCATGCAGCGGGCTATAAAAACAATCAAGAATGTTTGTCCAGATATGCTAGTAATGACCGATGTTGCGCTTGATCCTTATTCTGTTTACGGGCACGATGGCATTATAGAGCAAGGAATTATAGCCAATGACGCAACCGTAGAGGTTTTGGCTAAAATGAGCATTTCTCATGCGCAAGCCGGTGCAAATTTTGTGGCTCCAAGTGATATGATGGATGGGCGCATTTTGACCATTCGGGAAGCATTGGAAACCGAAGGGTTTATAGATACTGGAATCATGAGTTACTCGGCTAAATATGCTTCAGCATTTTATGGGCCATTTCGCGATGCTTTGGATTCTGCACCTGTGGATATGGTAAGTATTCCAAAAGACAAGAAAACGTATCAAATGGATTACGCCAACCGAATCGAGGCCATTCGCGAAACGCAAATGGATATTGATGAAGGTGCAGATATTGTAATGGTAAAACCAGGACTTTGTTATTTAGATATTGTTAGAGATCTAAAGAATGTCGTGGATGTTCCAATCGCTGTGTATCAGGTATCGGGAGAATATGCCATGCTTAAAGCTGCTGCCGAAAAAGGCTGGCTAGATCATGACGCCGTAATGATGGAGCAAATTACAGCTATAAAGCGCGCTGGAGCTGATATTATAGCAAGTTATTTCGCTAAAGATGTCGTTAAACTTCTAAACCAATAAATAATTTTTTTCTAGTTTATATAACTTCAATTATATATTCCCTCAAGCTTATACTGTAAGTTGTTATCCCCTCTCTCGACCATTTATAAAAATTTGAGATGATGAAACAACTTTCCATATTCCTACCACTTTTTGTGTTTATTGCGGTTCAAAGTTGTATCGGAAAAGACTTTATTGATGATGAAGTAAGTCCTGAAGTACGAATTTTAAATCCTGTAGATCAAATCGCTGTTTCAGAAACTTATCAGTTTAATGCCACTTATTTTAATCGTGTTGGTCAGGCAGAAATCACAAATATTTCATGGTCAAGTTCGGTGGAATCGGTGGCGACTATTGATGCGAATGGTTTGCTTACCGGTATATCAGAAGGACAAACGATAATAAAAGCGATTGTACTATTGAACAATAATTCTAGTGTTGAAGCTGAAACTACAGTGACTATTGTGATGGGAGATGTTCAACAAAACACTACTACAAAATCTGGATCTATTGCAACAACAAGTAGCTATGAATTAACTGGAGATTTTACACTTCAAACCATTGAAAACACTACTAATCTACGTTTATCATTAGCAAATAATTATAAAGCTTCTACTAGCTTACCCGGCCTTTATGTCTATTTAACCAACAATCCCAACTCAATTGCAAGTGCCCGCTCCTTAGGAGCTGTATCCGTATTTGAAGGCGCTCATTCATATACAATTGAAAATGTAGGTATAAATGATTTTTCCTACTTGCTCTATTGGTGCGAGCCATTTGGGGTTAAAGTAGGTGGAGGTAATATAAATGATTAACTATTCAAAACCCATGATAAGTTCAAAAAAAGCCCTTGTTTGTTTTCTAATTTTTAGCTTAAGCTCTAGCATGATGTTTTCTCAATGGGTAAAACCAAAAGGAAAGGGCTATTACAAACTTTCAGCGTGGTATTTGGAGTACGATCAACATTATACTGACACGGGCGAAAAAGATCCAAACGTCACTCGAGGAAATTTCAATATCAACTTTTATGGCGATTATGGAATTACTGATAAATTGGACGTCATTGCTTACATCCCATTCTTTTCAAGAACCTTTCAAAATGAAGTACGTTCTGGCACAACCGGAGATTTAATTACCCCTGGAGAAGCGCTTAATTCTATTGGAGATATTGATTTAGGCCTTGAATATGGAATATTGAATACAGAAAAGGTGGCCTTTTCTGGATCTCTTATTTTTGGACTTCCAACTGGTAATAATGCCAGAGGTTCAGATGGAAGCTATCAAACTGGTGATGGCGAATTCAACCAATTTATAAAACTAAATGTTGGTCTGCCCTTTAGTTTAGGAAATGCACCTATGTATTCAAAAGTATATGTCGGGTTTAATAATCGTACAAAAGATTTTTCCGACGAATTTAGAACAGGTCTTGAAGTTGGTATTAATTTATTAAACCAAAAACTTTGGTTAATTAGTAAGACCGATGTTTTAAAGTCTCTACAAAATGGTAGCGTAAATGCACAAAATAATCAGGGCAATATCTTTGCAAATAATATTGAATTTGTGAGTTTGGGTGGAGAAGCAGCTTATTATATTACTGAAAAATGGGGTGTCTCAATAAATTATACAAGTGCTGTAAGCGGTAGAATCATTTCCGCTCGCCCATCGTATTCTGGTGGAATTTTCTTGGATATTAAATAAATCAACTTATAATAACCTTTGTTTCACTTTGTGTAGTACGGATTTTGTAATTTAGCAGAAACCTTAACTCGTTTTAATGAGCGCATTACTTTTTTGGGCAACCATTTCCATTTTCTTTTCTTTTTTATGTTCCATTCTAGAAGCTGTTTTGTTGAGCATAACACCAACATTTATTAATCTAAAAAAAGAGGAAGGAAAAGTTTACGCCAACAACCTTGAAGCTTTAAAAAAAGATGTCGATCAACCACTGATTGCTATTTTAACTTTAAATACTATAGCTCACACTTTAGGAGCTATGATGGTGGGTATTGAAGCAGAACAATTACCCTATAAAATAGAAGTGTTTGGTATAAATACTGTGGGAATTGTCTCAGCAATTATGACCTTATTAATTCTAGTAGCATCAGAAATTATTCCGAAAACTATCGGTGCATCCTATTGGAAAAACCTTGCCCATTTTACATCTATAAGCTTGAACGTATTAATGTTTCCTTTAAAATGGACAGGTATTTTATGGGTGTTGCGTTTAACTACGAGATTGATTGGCGGCAAAGAACATGGTAGTATTTTAAACCGGGAAAGCTTTATAGTTATGGCCGATATGGCACACAAAGAAGGCGTTTTTCAAGAATCTGAAAGCAAGGTCATTCGCAATTTATTGAACTTTAAAGACATCTTGGCTAAAGACATCATGACGCCTCGTACAGTTATTAAAACCGAATCTGAAGATGTCACGATTGAAGATTTCTTTCTAAAAAACTCTAATATTAAGTATTCAAGAATACCTGTTTATAAAGATACTCCCGATAACATTACGGGATTGGTGTTGAAGGATGAAGTGTTTAAAGAAATGGCTTTTGATAATGGATCTAAAACACTTGCCGACATCAAAAGAGAGATTATTATTGTTAATCGCAGCCTTCCAATTCCTCAATTATTTGAAAAACTAATCGAAAGCAAAAACCATATGGCTCTAGTAGTTGACGAATACGGTTCAGTGAATGGGCTTGTTACTCAAGAAGACGTCATAGAAACACTTTTAGGTCTAGAAATCATGGACGAGAGCGATAACGTCGCAGACCTTCAGCTAATGGCGCGTAAAAGTTGGGAAGCTAGAGCTAAACGTTTGGGCATATTAGGCGATGAAACTTCTGAAGACTAATGGAATCGTGTATCATAAAATCCCCATTGGGGTACACAAAAATTGAAGGTGACGAAAACGGAATCACCTCCATCATAGTTTTAAATTCTGAAGAAAACGAAACCGATATCATTCCCGAATCTCTTGAAGATTGTGTTCAACAACTTAATGAATACTTTGAAGGAAGTCGTAAAAATTTTGACCTTATTTTAAATCCCGATGGTACTGATTTTCAAAAAAATGTTTGGAAAGCACTACAAGGAATCCCATTTGGAAAAACTATTACTTATTTAGAATTGTCAAAACAATTAGGTGATGTTAAAGCTATAAGGGCAGTTGCAAATGCTAATGGCAAAAATCCTATTTGGATTATTATTCCATGCCATCGCATTATTGGAAGTGATGGGAGTTTAACCGGATATGCCGGTGGTTTATATAGAAAGCAATGGTTATTGGAGCATGAAAGTCCGTTTAAACAAGGCTCTCTTTTTTAAGTTTTGAACCTTGAACCTTCACCTTTTTATATTCAAAAAAAGATTTATATTTAAACATCCTTTAACACATCTCAATGAAATATCTAAAGTTTATTGGTACACTCCTTCTAACTATTGTTGTTTTTTACATTTTTAACACTAAACTTGGCGCAATCCCGCCAATTGGAAAATTTTTAAGTCCGTCGCATGGCGTATGGCAAAATGAAACGAATGAGGAAATTGAAGGTACACCACAAATAGCCGGCCTTTCAAATGAAGTGAAAGTACATTATGATGACCAATTAATTCCGCACATTTTTGCTCAAAACGATTTAGATCTTTATCGGGCGCAAGGCTATATAACGGCTAAACACAGACTTTGGCAAATGGAGTTTCAAACTTATGCGGCTGGAGGTCGCTTATCAGAAATTATAGGTGAAAAAGCTCTTGATTACGACCGAAGCCAACGGCGAAAAGGTATGGTGTTTGGAGCTGAAAATGCATTAAAAAAAATGGAGGAAGATCCAGAAATCGTTTCATTTTTAGAAGCGTATAGCGCAGGGGTTAATGCTTACATTAACCAATTGGAAGAAAAGAATTTTCCTGTAGAATATAAATTACTAGACTATAAACCAGAGCAATGGACCGCTAAAAAAACGGCACTTTTACTCATGTATATGACCGATATGCTCTGCGGAGGGGATTCAGATTTAGAATATTCTAATGCCTTACGTGAATTTGGTAAAGAACGGTTTGACTTTTTATATCCAGATTTTTTTGATGTTAATGATCCTGTTATCCCAAAAGAGACCGATTGGAGTTTTATAGATGTCCCCATAACCGAAATCCCGCAAAGTCAATTGCCCCTAGATTCTATTGCTGAAACCATGGAAAAGCCTCATCCTAACAACGGTAGTAACAATTGGGCAGTTGGGCCGCAAAAATCATATTCAGGTCATCCTATTTTAGCCAATGACCCACATTTAGGTCTAAACTTACCTTCTATTTGGTTTGTAATGCAATTAGCAACTCCAAAACACAATTCGTACGGCGCAACACTTCCAGGAGCGCTTGGGGTGATTTCTGGTTTTAACCAACATATTGCTTGGGGCGAAACTAATGCTACACGAGATGTGAAAGACTGGTATAAAATTGAATTTAAAGATGAAAATAGAACTCAATATAAATACAACAGCGAATGGAGAACTACCACGTTGCGCATAGAAGAAATAAAAATAAAAGGTAAAAAAACATTTTTAGACTCCGTTATTTACACACATCACGGTCCCGTAAGTTATGACCACACGTTTAAGGGTAATGGTCAAAAAGAAGGATATGCCATGAAATGGATTGGACATATTGGAGGTAATAACCAACGCACCTTTATAGATCTAAATAATGCTAAAAATTATGATGATTATCTAAAGGCATTGCAACATTGGGTAGCGCCAGCGCAAAATTTTGTTTTTGCATCTAACCAAGGTGACATCGCACTCTGGGTTCAAGGGTTGTTCCCAAACAAATGGCAAGGACAAGGAAAGTTCTTAATGGATGGTAGTAAGCCTGAAAACGATTGGCAAAGCTTTATTCCAAAAAAATTTAATGCCCATACTAAAAACCCTGAGCGCGGATTTGTGAGTTCGGCAAATCAACACCCCGTCGATCAATCTTATCCATATTATGTGTTTAATGATGGTTATGAGATGTATAGAAATCGAATTATCAATGACTTTTTCAATTCGAAATCTACCTTTTCAATTGAAGATTTTAAAGCGCTACAAAACAATAATTTCAATTTAAAAGCTTCAGAATTATTACCATATATTTTTGATCATTTAGACACCTCTGTTTTAAGTACAGATGAACTTGCGGTTTTAGAAACCATAAAGGCTTGGGATTTTAATAGTGACCCCGAAAAATTGGCTCCCAGTATTTGGTCTGCTTGGTGGCAAGAGCTATTCTATTTGGTTTGGGATGAATATAAAGATAGGGACATCGCCTTGGATTATCCGTTTGCTTATCAAACCATTTATATGCTAAAAAATTATCCTGATGATCCTTTTATGGACCTCATTGATACCCCAGAAAAAGAAAATGCCAATAACCTGTTTCTTATCAGTTTTAAAAATGCAGTAGCGCATCTTAAAGAGTGGGAATCTAATAACGGCAATTACACTTATGTAAAATATAAGGGTACTCGAGTTGGGCATTTGTTGCAGGCTTTGCCCGCCTTTTCAAGGTTTAATCTTCCAATTGGTGGAGATGGTAGTACCGTAAATGCTGCTACAAATGATCATGGCCCATCATGGCGTATGATCGTAGAAATGAGCTCGCCTCCAAAAGCACTTGGCATCTATCCAGGAGGACAATCTGGAAACCCCGGTAGCAAATATTATGACAATTTTATAGATCGCTGGGCTGATGGTGATTATTTTGAAGCACTCTTTTTACAGGATTCAAATGATAACAAAGGCGTAATTGCTACACAAACCTTAACACCAAAACAATGAAAAAAAACGGTATTAATTTTATAGCCACTATAGTATTAGCACTAATATTGTCTCAATTTTTGCCTTGGTGGTCCATTATGGTTGCCGCTTATGTCACGGCATTGTTTGTTAGCCTTAAGCGTAGTGCTGTGTTTTTTGTACCATTTTTGGCTATCGCTTTATTATGGATGGTTCAGGCATTTTGGTTAAGCAATGCCAACGATTTTATCCTAGCTAAAAAAATAGCAGTTCTATTACCTCTACAAGGCAGTGCGTTTCTACTTATACTTGTTACTGGCTGTATTGGTGGTTTGGCTGCAGGAATTTCTGCCCTTCTGGGTAAACAATGTGCAATGCTTTTTGATAAAAGTTGAATCTAAATATGATCAGCAAATTACCATTAGAAAACATTCTGTTTTTGGATATAGAAACCGTTCCAGAGACGCAGCATTTTTCTGAACTTGATGAAACCAAGCAAGCGCTTTGGGAACTTAAATCTCAATACCAACGCAAAGAAGATACCACTGCAGAAGACTTTTATGAGCGCGCTGGTATTTGGGCCGAATTTGGAAAAATCATATGCATTTCAGTTGGGTATTTTACTTTTCAAGGTGATTTGAGAACCTTCAGAGTGACTTCTTTTTTTGGTGATGAAGTTAAAATTCTGAAAGATTTTAAAAATCTTTTAATCAGTCATTTTAGTCAAACCAAACATTTGTTATGTGCTCATAATGGGAAGGAATTTGATTTTCCTTACATCGCTAGACGCATGATCATTCATAATATCGATCTTCCATATAAGCTAAATCTATTTGGTAAAAAACCTTGGGAGGTTCCGCATTTGGATACTTTGGAATTATGGAAATTTGGTGATTATAAAACTTATACCTCCTTAAAATTACTTACCAATGTGCTAGGAATTCCTTCACCAAAAGACGATATTGATGGAAGCGAAGTCTATCGCGTTTTTTATGAAGAAAACAATATTGACCGCATCATAAATTATTGCGAAAAGGATACAATTGCCGTAGCACAAATCTTTTTAAGATTACGAGGAGATGCCTTATTGGATGACAGTGAAATTATACATGTGTAAATGCCGAAACAAGCCCTTTTAGAAGTCAATAATCTATCCATCGCCTTTGGGGAAAATGAAGTGGTTCATCATATTTCTTTTCAATTAGAACCTAACGAAATTTTAGGGATTGTTGGCGAATCCGGTTCTGGAAAATCGGTGTCATCACTAGCTATTCTAGGTCTATTGCCAAAAAAAGTCTCAAGAATCGTTACGGGAAATATCACCTTCAATGGAAACGACTTAACAAAGTTGGGTTCTAAAGCATTTCAGTCTATAAGAGGAAATGACATTGCTATGATATTTCAAGAACCTATGAGTTCTTTGAATCCTTCAATGACCTGTGGCGCTCAAGTTGAAGAAGTACTAAAACAGCATACCCATAAATCACAAAAAGAAATAAAAGCTGAAACACTATCGCTTTTTGAAAAGGTAAAATTGCCTTTACCTGAACGCGTTTACAAGGCTTATCCACATGAAATCTCTGGCGGACAAAAACAGCGTGTTATGATTGCTATGGCTATTGCATGTAAGCCCAAAATTTTAATTGCAGATGAACCTACAACGGCTTTGGATGTTACGGTGCAAAAGGACATTATTCTATTGTTAAAGCAGCTTCAACATGATGAAGGCATGAGTATCATTTTTATTTCTCATGATCTCGCATTGGTTTCGGAGTTGGCAGATCGTATTTTGGTCATGTATAATGGCGAGATAGTTGAGCAAGGCAAAACCACTAAAATATTTCATGAACCAGAACATAGTTATACACAAGCCTTAATTAGTTCAAGACCAAAACTTGAAGTGAGACTGAAACGACTTCCTACCATAAAAGATGTTATCAACAAAACAACAGACAGTTCGATTATTTCACCTGAAGATCGTGAAAAATTTCATAAGTCATTGTATACTAAACCACCTTTACTTGAAGTAATTGATCTAGAAAAGCATTATATTTCGAGATCAGGTTGGTTTACAAAACCAGAAGTTTTTAAAGCAGTCAATGGCGTAAGTTTTAAACTATATGATGGTGAAACACTTGGTTTGGTTGGAGAGTCTGGTTGTGGCAAATCCACATTAGCAAATGCAATTTTACAATTAGATAGAGCCAATTCTGGTAAGATAATATATAAGGGTGTTGATCTTCAAAAACTTCCAAAGCACGAAATACGAAACTTAAGAAAAGATATTCAAATTATATTTCAAGATCCATATGCTTCCTTGAATCCAAGGATTCCCATTGGTAAGGCCATTATGGAACCTATGAAAGTTCATAACATTGGTGTTTCTGATGATGATCGTAAACAAATGGTTCTGGATATTCTAGAAAAAGTTGGATTGAATGCAACCTTTTTCAATCGCTATCCACATGAGTTTTCTGGAGGGCAACGTCAACGAATAGGTATTGCGAGAGCCATTTCACTTCAACCCAAACTTATTATCTGTGACGAGTCTGTATCTGCTCTTGATATTTCAGTTCAGGCTCAAGTATTAAATCTCCTGAATGATTTAAAGGAAAACTTTGGATTTACCTATATTTTTATTTCACATGATTTGGCCGTTGTAAAATATATGTCTGACCAACTAATTGTCATGAACAAGGGCGAAATTGAAGAATTGAACGATGCTGATGTAATCTATAATAATCCAAAAAAAGACTACACAAAAAAGTTAATTCATGCCATCCCGAAAGGCTTATAACATAAATACTTTTTTAGTTAGATTAAGGAATTTAGTTAAAAAAACAAAGGTGTTTTTAATGTTAAAAAACACCTTGTTTTCAAATAGGTTAAGTTTTGGTAGATTTGAGGCAATTTGATTCATAAGTTAAAGTTTATGATAGATTTGGGGCAAATCATAAAATTAAGTTTATGGTAAATTTGGTTGTTTAGATTTGGTACTGCTAATATGAGATAAATTTTTAAAATATCTGCTGAAATACACTATAAATCGATGTAATACATATTTTTTTAACATTTAAAACAATTAAATGGGTTTTTTCCTACATTTTTATTTGACCAAATAAAAAAGGCCACAAAATTATGTAGCCCTTTACTTTAAGTATTCAAAAGAAATCAAACGTTCATTTCAGGAATTTCTCCTTCAACAATCAACGAGCCTTCCGTTGCCTTTTTTATATCTTCGACCGAAACTCCTGGTGCTCGCTCTAAAAGTTTAAATCCACTCTTGGTAACCTCTAAAACTGCGAGGTTAGTCACAATTTTTTTTACACAGCCAACACCAGTTAAAGGTAAAGTGCAACGTTTTAATAATTTTGATTCGCCTGCCTTATTGGTATGCATCATGGCTACGATAATATTTTCAGCACTTGCAACCAAATCCATTGCTCCGCCCATACCTTTGACCATTCGTCCTGGTATTTTCCAATTGGCAATGTCTCCATTTTCCGCAACTTCCATAGCCCCAAGAATGGTTAAATCAACATGCTGACCTCTAATCATAGAAAAACTCAAGGCCGAATCAAAAAAACTCGCGCCCGGTAAAGTAGTGATTGTCTGTTTTCCTGCATTAATAATATCAGCGTCTTCTTCACCTTCAAAAGGAAAAGGACCCATGCCTAAAACACCGTTCTCACTTTGAAATTCAACTTCAATATCATTACGTACATAATTGGCAACCAAGGTTGGGATACCAATCCCTAGATTGACATAATAACCATCTTTAACTTCTTTGGCGATGCGTTTTGCTATTCCTGTTTTATCTAACATATTATTAATGTATTAATTAACCAATGTAATAATGTAGCTATTATTTATTTTTATAACTTGAACTTAAAATCTTATATAAAATAAGCCCGAGTTCGTTTATTTCTTCTTTAAGTTTTGGATCAAAAGGATATGATGAAGCTTCTTCGCAGAGCAACAACCAATACTTTGTTTCTTCTAATTCTTTGGCTGCTATTTTCATTTTATGGATAAAGTCTGCTTTGCTTTCTGCATTTTGAGCTTCATGTATATTAGCCCCTATACTCGTCCCCGATCTTAACAATTGTTTACCTATAATAAATTTCCTTTCTTTTTCTAATATATCACAAAAGGAAATTATAGAAAGTGAAAATTTTATTGATTTACTTACTACTAAATTTTCTTTCATTAAGGAAATCTACATTGTTATATTGATACATTTATTAATTGTTTTTCGGTCTTACAGTACGTTGTTCTATACGCTTTTCATAATTAACCCCCTGAAAAATGCGTTGTACAAAAATTCCTGGAATATGTATTTGATTAGGGTCTAGGCTTCCTGCTGGTAATAATTCTTCCACTTCTGCAACGGTTATTTTTGCGGCTCCACACATACACGGATTAAAATTTCTAGCTGTTCCTTTAAAAATCAAATTACCTGCCTCGTCACCTTTCCATGCTTTAACGAACGCAAAATCGGCTTTAAAGGCTTCTTCAAGCACATACATTTTACCATTAAACTCTCGGGTTTCTTTACCTATTGCAACCTCGGTTCCATAACCTGCAGGTGTATAAAAAGCTGGAAATCCTGCTTGCGCAGCGCGGCAACGTTCAGCTAAAGTCCCTTGCGGAATCAACTCTACATCCAGTTCACCGCTTAACATTTGTCGCTCAAACTCATCATTTTCTCCCACATATGATGACACCATTTTCTTGATTTGGTGCTTTTGTAACAATAAACCTAGACCAAAGTCATCAACCCCTGCATTATTGGAGATACATGTTAAGCCTTTAACTCCTAATCTAACAAGTTCGGCAATGGCGTTTTCAGGAATGCCTGATAATCCAAATCCACCTAACATTAAGGTCATATTATCTTTAATGCCTTGAGTGGCTTCACCAACATTAGCTACTTTTTTATTGATCATTTCTATCTCATTTTTGCTACGGAAAATTACAAAATAAAAAAGCCATTCTAAAATGAATGGCTTTCCTTTTTTAATATAATTCGTTTAAAAATCGATAACATCCTTAACATCATCAAGTGGATCATCAGTTGTATTCGAATCTCCCTTATTAGAGCAGTTGACATTGATTGAAAGTTCGGCAGGCACATCAAAGGCCGCTTTAGAAATCTCTAAATCCTTATCCGCATAACAACTTTTCATAAAAAGCGCCCAAATAGGCAAGGCCATGGATGCTCCTTGGCCGTAGGTAATCGTGCTAAAATGTGCGGCTCTATCTTCAGCGCCAACCCATACACCAGTCACTAAATTTGGCACCATGCCCATGAACCAACCATCGCTCTGATTTTGAGTAGTACCCGTTTTACCAGCAATAGGGTTATCAAATTGATAAGGATAACCTGTGATAATTTCTTTATAAACCGAATTATTAGCGGCATAGGTATGTCGTAATCGCGTTCCTGATCCGCCTTGAGTTACGCCTTCTAGAAGATTTACGGTTACATAAGCAACTTCCTCACTCAAAACATCTTTGGATTCAGGAGTAAACTGATATAGCACTGTTCCATTCTTATCTTCAATACGAGTCACCATCACTGGCTTGTTGTAAACGCCTTTGTTAGCAAAGGTTGCATAAGCTGCTACCATTTCGTAAACACTTAAATCTGGCGTTCCCAATGCCACTGCAGGGACAGGTAGAATGTCTTGCTCAACACCTAGATTTTTAGCCATATCGATTACAGGTTGTGGCCCTACTTTATCCATAAGGCGAGCAGTAACTGTGTTTATAGAATTTGCCAATGCATTTTTTAAGGTTACGAATCCTGTGTAATCACCATCTGAATTTCTTGCTGTCCAAGGTTCAGGGTTTCCAAACTTATTAGCTTCAATAGTGATTTGTTGTTTTGGTAAGGTATCACAAGGTGACAAATGCAACTGATCAATGGCTGTAGCATATACAAAGGGTTTGAAGGTTGAGCCTACTTGACGTTTTCCTTGCTTTACGTGATCGTATTGAAAGTGTCTGTAATTCATACCGCCAACCCAAGCTTTAACATGCCCTGTTTGCGGATCCATTGACATCATCCCTGGGTGTAAAAATGACTTATAGTACCTAATGGAATCGATAGGTTTCATTATGGTATCAACTTCGGTAGCTAATCCTTCTCTCCATGCAAATACTGTCATTCCTGTTGGCTTGTAAAATGAGCTTTCAATGTCTTTCTCACTTTTACCTT
The DNA here is from genome assembly GCF_042654525.1 of Geojedonia litorea. NCBI lineage: Bacteria > Pseudomonadati > Bacteroidota > Flavobacteriia > Flavobacteriales > Flavobacteriaceae > Geojedonia > Geojedonia litorea. The sequence continues at coordinate 791,442 of NZ_JBHSGP010000014.1, read as the reverse complement.
CATCTTTCATTATACGCCAACGTTCTGATTGACGCATGGCACGTTTCATCAAGGCTTCAATTTCAGTATTGTCAAGTTCTAAAAACGGTGCTGTTGGGTTTCTTTTAGGTGTATTTTGATTGTCAAATTCTGCTTGAAGCCTTGGCATATGTCTTTGCACCGCATCTTCAGCGTACTTTTGCATTCGTGAATCTAAGGTTGTATAAATCTTTAAACCATCATTATAAAGATTATATTTTGAGCCATCGGGTTTTGGGTTGTCTTTAATCCAATCCTTCATAAATCCGGTTAAATAGGCTCTAAAATAAGTAGCCAATCCTTCTCTATGCGATTGTGGATTATAATCAAGGTCCAATTCAGTTTTTTGCAATGAATCCCTAACCTGCTTGGTGATATAATCATATTTTTCCATTTGGCTTAAAACCACATTACGTCTGTTTTTAGTACCAACCGGGTTGCGATGAGGCCTAGGATTATATAGGGAAGAATTTTTAAACATTCCCACAAGCATAGCTGACTCTTTTATATCCAATTCGCTTGGCTCTTTTCCAAAATATATACTCGCTGCGCTTCTGATACCATCGGCATTATTACCAAAATCATAGATATTGAAATACATGGCAATAATTTCTTCTTTGGTGTACTGGCGTTCTAAACGAATGGCGATTACCCACTCTTTTATTTTTTGAGTAATTCTTTCAAGAATATTTTGAGAAGCAACCCCAACAAATAATTGTCTAGAGAGTTGCTGTGAAATAGTACTAGCACCACCTCTACTGCCTAAAAACACAAATGCTCGCAAGGTTCCTATGGCATCAATCCCTGAATGTTTGTGATAGCGCGCATCTTCGGTTGCTATAAGTGCATCAACCAAATGCTGTGGTAGTTGGTCATATTCAACTGGAGTTCTGTTATCATCTAAATAAAATTTAGCAATTAATTTTCCGTCAGAAGAAATAATCTGTGATGCTAAATTGGTTTTAGGGTTTTGTAAATCTTCAATCGCTGGCATTTCACCAAATGCACCCCATGATGCCAGCATAAACATTAAAAAGACACCCAAAATTCCTGCAAGAAACAATTTCCAAAACAAACGAATGTATTTTGAAAAATCTTGTGATTCCTGTTTTTTAGTTGCTGATTTTTTTGCCATAATCAATTGGGGTTTGTGTATTCTACTCTAAAACCTACATCGGTAATACCTTCAAGATTCTCAACTCCATAAACCTGGCCGTTTTCTCTCATGGCATGTTGAATGTTGATTTTATACTCACCAGATTCATTGAATATAAAAGGTGCATTGTACCCTTTATACCAAAGTTTGTTTTCTTTAATATCGGTAAATCCTGTTCCTAAAAGCTCACCATTTGGTGCCGCCATTTTGTACTCCAAAGTGTCTTTAACTGTTTTTCCATTTGGATAGCTCATTTCAACTATTAAAAACAAATTACTGTATTTGTATGCGTTCGTATTTCTTAAGTTCACAAACAAATTATATGCATTTGTCGAATCTGGAGGCGTAACCTTGAACGAAATTATAGAATCTTTGTGCCATTGGTTAGGGACAGATTTATACTCATCAAAAACTCGGTTGGAATCACAGGAACAACATAGGATTCCAAAGACCAATACAATGAAACCACTATTTTTTAGCATTATTTCGAGGCTTGTTATTAGTTTTGCGATTCCCTCTCTTATTTTTACGTTTGTTTCGTCGTTTTGGACTATCAAATCGAGTTAAACTATCTTGGCCAACAACGTTTTCAAACTCTACTTTAGTATTTTCAGCAAGCTCTGAAGCATATTCTTCTAAACTAGCTACCTTTTGTTTCTTACTGTTTTTGTCAATAATCTCGTTGGCTTGAGCCGTAGTAAGTTTATGCCAATTCATCCATTCACCTTCATAGGCATACCACATATGGCCTTTAAAAATATCGGTTTTTTGGCAAACAGCAGTTCCTTTTTCTGTGTAAAGTTTGACTTCGGTTTTTGGAAAATCTTTAAGAGCGTCTAAATACGCGTCTAGCTCGTAATTTAAACAGCATTTAAGCTTTCCACATTGTCCAGCTAGCTTTAAAGGGTTTAATGACAATTGCTGATATCGTGCCGCTGATGTACTTACAGATCTAAAATCGGTTAGCCAGGTTGAGCAACACAATTCTCTTCCGCAAGAGCCAATTCCACCCAATCGAGCAGCTTCCTGTCTAAAACCGACTTGCTTCATTTCAATTCGTGTTCTAAACTCCTTGGCAAACACTTTAATAAGTTCTCTAAAATCAACTCGTTCTTCGGCAGTGTAATAAAATGTGGCTTTACTCGCATCGCCTTGATATTCGATATCAGAGATTTTCATTTGAAGTTTGAGATCAATGGCAAACTGACGTGCTTTAACCTTCATTGGTTCTTCTTTATCTCTTGCGGCCGACCAAACATCAATATCTTTTTGGTTGGCCTTACGATAGATTTTAAGAACTTCTTCTTCGTTATTGATATCTACCTTTTTTCGCTTCATTTGAATTCTTACTAATTCGCCTGTTAGCGTAACCATGCCTATATCGTGACCAGATTGTGCTTGTGTAGCAACGATATCACCTATACTTAATGATAATTTTTCGGTATTTCGGTAGTATTGCTTACGCCCATTCTTAAAGCGCACCTCAACCCCATCAAAAGGCTCTTCACCTTGTGGTAATGACATGTTTGCCAACCAATCAAAAACAGTTAATTTATTACAGCTATCGGTACCACAGGTGCCATTATTTTTGCATCCTTTTGGTTGTCCATCCTTTCCAGTTGAGCAACTGTTACAACTCATAAAATTTTATATAAAATCCGCTAATTATAAGATAGCGAATGACGATTAATGATTTTTTTGAAAGGTAAAGATAAGATTATTTATTGACTAAAAATGAATTACGTTTATTTGCGTAAAACCTCAAAAATATTTCTTAAATCCTTTTTGTAAGGCAGGTGATCAGCACGTCCCTTTTTGAAAATATCGTTGCTATTACCTTGACCTTTACGAAGTGCTTTTTGTTCTTCGTAAGGTAACCTATTAATTTCCATACAAGCTGTTGAACAGCAATTTTCCATTTGCGTTTTACACTCATCACATTGAATAAACAGTAAATGACAAGCTTCATTAGCACAATTGGTATGTAGATCGGCAGGTTGACCACATTGATGGCAATGCGCAACAATATCGTCTGAAATACGCTCCGAACGGCGTTCATCAAACACAAAGTTTTTACCAATAAATTTGTTCTCTAATCCCTTTTCTTCTACCTGACGTACGTAATTAATAATCCCGCCTTCTAGTTGAAAAACATTCTTAAATCCTTTGTGTTTATAATATGCACTGGCCTTTTCGCATCGAATACCACCCGTACAATACATCACTAAATTTTTGTCTTCTTTGTGTTCCTTTAGGTCTTCTTCAATAATGGGTAACGATTCTCTAAATGTATCAACATCTGGAGTGATTGCATTTTTGAAATAACCTATTTCACTTTCATAATGATTACGCATATCAACCAAAACAGTATTTGGATCTTCGATTAGTTGATTGAACTTGCTCGCATCAACATGCACTCCTTTATTCGTGACATCGAACGTGTTATCGTTCAATCCATCAGCAACAATTTTATCTCTAACTTTTACTTTTAGTTTTAAAAAAGCAAAGTTATCATGTTCTATGGCGATATTGAGTCGCACATTTTCTAAAAATGAAATAGTGTCTAGATGATCCTTAAATTTTTGAAAATTATCTGCTGGTACAGACAATTGTGCATTAATTCCTTCGTGAGCGACATAAATTCTACCTAGAACATCAAGGTCGTTCCAAGCTAAAAACATATGATTCCTAAAAAGCTCCGGGTTTCCGATTTTGGCGTATGCGTAGAAAGAGATTGTTAAGCGGTCCTTCCCCGCTTTTTCTATAAGTTCAGCTCTTTCTTTAGCGCTTAAGTTATTGTACAGTTGCATGCTATACTAATGTTTTAAGGTTAAAGATAATTTTTGGCAAAGTTAATACTTTAAGTGTATTTGAATAGTATTAAATAAAAAAAGCATTTCAGACGATCTGAAATGCTTTTTTTTGACTAACTCGTTATTAATACTTTTTTAATTTGTTTCTAAAAAAATAGTAAACGAGTTAACCACCATCGGTTTTACAATTGCTGTTAACACATACCGCAATTGAAACACCTAAAACTTTATTAAAAATGGTTCTTTTGAAAAATTTCATTTTATTAAAATTATGTTCTTTTTCAAAGTTGGGAAACAAACCACGCTACATCATTTTGAGTAGAAAACAAAGTGGTATAGCGTTCTTTTCATAGCAATTTTCTCCCATAACATTATGTAGATGCAAAAAGTATAAAAAGGTTGCGTGCAACTATTGAAAAGATGAAAAGTTGTCGTATTTTAGCAGTCATATCAATTAAGAAAATACAAATAAATGAGTAGTGAAAAAGAAGCCAAATTAAAAGCATTAAAGCTGACTTTGGACAAGATGGATAAGGCCTATGGCAAAGGTACTGTGATGAAAATGAGCGACCAAGCTGTAGTTGACGTAGACTCAATTTCGTCAGGCTCTTTAGGTTTAGATATTGCACTTGGCGTAGGCGGTTACCCTAGAGGTCGTGTAATAGAAATTTACGGACCAGAATCTTCAGGAAAAACAACACTAACCTTACATGCAATTGCCGAAGCTCAAAAAGCTGGCGGCATTGCTGCTTTTATTGACGCAGAACATGCTTTTGACAGGCACTATGCTGAAAAATTAGGTGTAGACCTTGATAATTTAATTATATCTCAACCAGACAATGGCGAACAAGCATTAGAAATTACAGATAATTTAATTCGTTCTGGTGCTATTGATATTGTAGTCATAGATTCTGTAGCCGCATTAACTCCTAAAAGTGAAATTGAAGGTGAAATGGGCGATTCAAAAATGGGATTGCACGCACGATTGATGTCTCAAGCTTTAAGAAAACTTACTGGATCGATTAGTAAAACTAATTGTACAGTAATTTTCATAAACCAATTACGTGAAAAAATTGGGGTAATGTTTGGTAATCCTGAAACTACAACTGGCGGAAATGCACTTAAATTTTACGCTTCAGTAAGATTGGATATTAGACGATCAACACAAATAAAAGAAACCGATGGTAACGTTGCAGGGAACAAAACCCGTGTAAAAGTGGTGAAAAACAAAGTAGCGCCTCCATTTAAAACGGCAGAATTTGACATTATGTATGGTGAAGGAATTTCCAAAGTAGGTGAGATTTTAGATATCGCCGTTGATAACGAAATTATCAAAAAAAGTGGATCATGGTTTAGCTATGAAGACACTAAACTGGGACAAGGGCGGGATGCTGTTAAGGCATTAATCAAGGATAATCCAGAACTCATGGATGAACTTGAAACGAAAGTCCGGCAAGTAGCTAAAGCAAATTCAAATGACGATTAACTCCTAAAATCCCGAATGTTTCGGGATTTTTATTTTTTTGACGCAACCTTTACTAAGCGAATGCATCTATACTGTGTAATAGTGTTAACTAATAATGATTTTACATTATGAAGAGAATATTTGCTTTATGTGTTTTGTTTATCTCTCTAGTCTCTTGTAGCTTAAGTGACGATAACAGTAATAATTTTCATTTTGAAATACTTCCAGTTGAAAGTGTTGTAATGCCAGAACAATTTACGCTTGGAGAGACTTATGAAATTAAAGTATCCTACTTAAGACCATCAAGCTGCCATATTTTTAATGACTTTTATTATCAAAGCAATTTAAATCAAAGAACTATTGCTATTGTTACTACTGTATATGAAGATGTAAGTTGTACACAAGCTGTAGAACTTGTTGAAGTTTCTTTTAATTTTATAGTAACAAATAATGGCACTTATGTGTTTAAATTCTGGCAAGGAGAAGATGAAAGCGGCAATGACATCTATTATATAGTTGAAGTGCCTGTAGTTGAGTAAAAAATAGATTAATTAACACTTATAACATGTGAGTTTAGAACGACTCATAGAACAATGTAAAAAAAACGATGTTAAGGCTCAAAGTGAATTATATAAACTCTATGCGAGTAAACTATTTTCAGTTAGCCTTAAATATTCGAGAAATACAGCAGAGGCAGAAGATAATCTGCAAGATGCTTTTGTGACTATTTTTAAAAAAATAGAACAATATAAAAGTAAAGGTTCTTTAGAAGGTTGGATGAAACGAATCACCATCAATACAGCTTTACAGCGGTATAGGACAGTTGGTGTTTTTGACATAGTCAATGAACAACAAATAGCCGATGATTCAATTGAAATAGATGAAGATTCTATAAGTATTGATTTTTTGTTACAAATCATTCAAGAATTACCCGATCGGTATCGAATGGTGTTTAATCTTTATGCTTTGGATGGCTATTCCCATAAAGAAATAGCCGAAATGTTAAGTATTACAACCGGAACCTCAAAATCTAATCTTGCAAGAGCTCGACAGATTTTAAAAGAAAAATTAAAAACTTATAAAGCGAGCTTGAACTCGCAAACTTTATAATGAACGATAAAAAACATATTGATCGCCTTTTTCAAGAAAAGCTCAAGGACTTTGACGTTCATCCTAGTGATAAGGTTTGGGCTAATATTGAAAAAGAATTACATAAAGACAAGCGCAAACGACGTGTAATTCCTCTTTGGTGGAAAGTGGCCGGGGTAGCAGCTTTATTAGTTTTGTTTTTTAGCATTGGAGGGCTTGTATTTAATACTTCTAATGAGAACTCTTTGCCAACAAACCCTTTAGTTGATACTGAAAATCAAATAACAGAACCAGAATCATCATCAGAACAACCTATAAATCCTTCCATTAAAGATAATAATAACTCTATCGCTGCAGACAATTTAGATAATAATGGTCAAGAAAGCAATGCATCTACTAAAAATTCCACTTTAAATGCGAATCAAAAAAACAATTTAACGATTGCGAGTAAAAGTTCTGAAAACAATAACAGTTCTATTGAAAACAAAAGTCTTGGAGATGATACCAAAACCAATACAGCTATTGTCGATAACACAAATAGTAATGCTGATAAAAACACTTCTAATCTACCTGAAACGAATCAAGGTGTTATTGAAAAAACCAATGCCAAAGAGCTGATTAAAAATTCTACCAAAAACACGGAAACCTCAATAGCAGACAATTCAACAAAAAACGATAAGAATGAACTTGTTGAAGACCTTAAAACTGGCGAAACCTCTATTGAAGATGCCTTAATCGCTTTAAACGACCTTAATGAAAAAGAGAAAGTAAACAATGAGAAGATAAACAGGTGGAACATTTCCCCGAATGTAGCGCCTGTTTACTTCAACTCAATTGGTCAGGGATCTCCTATTGACGAACAATTAGTAGACAACTCAAAAAGTGGAGAAATTAATATGAGTTATGGTATTAATGGAAGTTACGCCATAACCGAAAAGCTTAAAGTCAGAGCGGGTGTAAATCAAGTAAAATTAGGTTATAATACAAATGATGTTGTTGTTTATAATGGTGTAAACTCCTTAACGGGTAATTTTCAACCCAGAAATAGTACACACATAAACTTTAGAGATAAGTCACAAAACACAACAATATTAGGTTCTCCTAGTTTAAATTCTGCTGCCGTACCCGAAATCATTGCCTCATCTAAAAATGCTTCTTTAAATCAAGAGCTTGGTTTTATTGAAATCCCAATTGAATTAGAGTATGCTATAATAGACAAAAGAATAGGATTTAATGTAATTGGAGGCTTTAGTACTTTATTTTTAAATAAAAACGATGTGTACTCCACCTCTGATGGGAACAAAACCTTATTAGGCGAAGCAAACAATTTAAACAACACGAGTTACAGTGCTAATTTTGGTTTAGGTCTAAATTACAATATTTCAGATAAAGTAAAACTAAATCTTGAGCCCACTTTTAAATACCAAATAAATACATTTCGAGATGCTTCAGGAAATTTTCAGCCGTATTTTATAGGTGTTTATACAGGATTAAGTTATAAGTTTTAAGTTTTTTTAGTTGGTTAGATGGTTATTACATTCTTGGTAATAACAACAAAAGCTGCCCTGTGCCAAGGGCAGCTTTTTAGGTTTTATGAAATTGATTTAACTGATTTAAAATTAGTGCTCTGGTTTTTATTTTAAGCATTTTCGTATCATTAGTCTTCAGCCCCTTGCTTGATAAAAACGAATGAATCTTAACTCGCATTTTCCCTGGTCCACCACTAAAAAACACATAAGAAAATCGTTGTTTATTATCAGCAAATGTAATGGGTACTATTGGAATTTGATGGTTAATAGCAAGGCGAAATGCGCCATCTTTAAATTCGTCCAAATCAACATTAACATCTGGGACGCCACCTTCAGGGAAAATACAAATGCTCAAACCAGACTGTAGGCGCCGTTGTGCTCTTAAAAACACAGCCTTTCTGCTCTTTTCAGAACTTCGATCTACCATAATGCAGGTGCGTTTATAAAAAAAGCCGAATAGTGGAATTTTAGACAATTCTTTCTTGCCGACAAAAACAAATGGATTCTTTACGGTTACCAGCATAAGCATTATGTCGGTCATTGACGTATGATTTGCTATAAACATGTAACTTTCAGATCGCTTTGGTGTTTCTTCTCGTTCTATTGAATACCTAAAGCCCATTCCAAATAAAATAAACTTGGCCCAAAATCTGGCTAGCTTAAAAAAGAAAGGATACCAACTTTCCTTTAAAATTGAAATTAGAAGTACAGGAAATAATACAATGATTGGTAAAGCCACCAAAACGTAGAACCAAATACGATATAAAATCCAGAGAGGATATTTTAATAGCTTCATTGACTTCAAAACTACTTAAATTAATTGAGGTTTGTGTTAAAAAAATTACCTTTGCCTTTTCGTATAACTAATAAAAGATTCCTGCTTTTTTACAGGAAAATAACATGGCAAGAATACTTACAGGAATACAAAGCACTGGAACACCACATTTAGGAAATATATTAGGAGCTATTATACCGGCTATTGAAATGGCCAACAACCCTAAAAACGATTCGTTTTTGTTTATTGCTAATCTTCATACGTTGACTCAAATCAAGGATGCCGACACTTTACGCAATAACACCTATTCTACTGCCGCTACATGGTTAGCTTTTGGATTAGACATTGAAAAAACGGTGTTTTATAGACAAAGCGACGTTCCACAAGTGAGTGAATTAGCTTGGTATTTAAGCTGCTTCTTTCCATACCAACGACTAACCTTGGCCCATAGTTTTAAAGATAAAGCCGACAGATTAGAAGATGTTAATGCGGGGTTATTCACGTATCCAATGCTTATGGCCGCCGATATTTTGCTTTATGATGCCGAGATAATACCGGTTGGCAAAGACCAGCTTCAGCATATTGAAATGACGCGAGACGTTGCATCACGTTTTCATGCAAAAATGGGTCAAACTTTTGTGCTTCCTGAAGGAAAAATACAAGAAAACACGATGTTAATTCCCGGTACCGATGGAGAAAAAATGAGTAAAAGTCGAGGAAACATTATCGACATTTTTTTAGATGATAAAAAACTTCGAAAACAAATCATGTCTATTCAAACCGATAGTACACCTCTTGAAGACCCAAAAGATTGGAACTCTTGTAACTGCTTTGCCATTTATGCGCTTTTGGCTTCTAAAGATCAGCTTAAAACCATGAAGGCTAACTATGAGCAAGGAGGCTATGGTTATGGGCACGCCAAACAAGCTTTATTTGAATTAATTACTGAAAAATTTGCCGAACCAAGAAAGCGTTACAAGTATTATATGACTCATCTTGAAGAAATTGATCAGGCATTAAAAATTGGTGCCGAAAAGGCAAAAGTTGTAGCTAATCAGGTGTTAAATCGAGTACGATTAAAAGCTGGGTATTAAGTCAATTCGAACAATTTACCTGGCAAAGGTCTTATTACACCTTTTAATTCCATATTTAGTAATATACTAGCCGCCTTAAATATTGGCAACTGACATTCAATTGCGATGAGATCCAATTGTTGTTTTTCGTTTGATTTAAGGTAATTATAGATGATCGTTTCGTTATCATCTAATTCAACGAACATTTGCTTTTGAATGGCAGGTTTTACATCTTCTTTCAACTTCCAATCTAACATGAAAGGGATATCTAATGGATCTGACAAGACATGAGCCTTTTGATGTTTTATCAAATTATTGCATCCTGTGCTAAATATATCTGTAATCCTTCCAGGGACAGCAAAAACATCGCGATTGTAAGAGTTAGCAATATCAGCAGTGACTAAACTGCCGCCCTTTTCGGCAGACTCAATAACAATTGTTGCTTCACTAATCCCAGCAATAATTCGATTTCGTTTTAAAAAATTATTCCTGTCAAAAGTGTCTGTACTCCAAAAATCAGTTAAAAACCCTCCATTAGATTCTATGTCCTTTACATACTTTTTATGCACTTTGGGGTAAATTTGACTAAATCCGTGCGCCAAACATCCTATAGTTTGTAAATTATGTTTAATCGCTGCTTTTTGCGCTGTAATATCAGTACCATATGCAAAACCAGACACTATAACCGGGTTAAAGGGTTCTAATGTTTCAATTAATTTTTCGCAAAACCCAATTCCGTGACTGGTGATATTACGTGTTCCAACAATACTTAAAATATGTTGTTGCTTGAGGTGAATTTTGCCTCGTTGAAACAGTAAAATTGGTCCATCAATGCAGTGTTTTAGTTTTTCGGGGTAATTGCTCTCCGTAAAATATAAGGACTCAACTTCATTTTTCTTAATAAATAGTAGCTCTTGTTCGGCTTCTTTTATATGATTTACATTAAATAAATCGCCAATCATTGTAGTGCCTATACCATCTATTCGTAAAAGGTTTTGCTTCTTTTCTTTGAAAACAGCTTCAGCCGATCCACAATGTGCAATCAGTTTTTTAGCAGTAACATCACCAATTTTAGGGACATGCTGCAAGGCTAAAACATAAATTAAGTCCTGATCGGTCATTTTATAGAGCGCTGTTTATAAGACTTAAAGAAAAGAATTTTTAGAGTCTTAATAAATACTTGCAATGAAATTTTATTTCCATTGAAAAAATTTTAACTTTGTTTATATGCAACTTGAAACCTACATAAGCGATTTATTATACCGATATGACTGTGTAACCATCTCTGGACTGGGTGCTTTTTTAACACATCGTGTATCGGCCAGATTGGATGACAATACTCATGCATTTTATCCACCAAAAAAAGTATTGTCGTTTAATGAACAATTACAGCATAATGATGGATTACTGCCGAGCTATATTGCTGAAGTAGAAAAAATCCCATATGAAGTTGCAGTTCAAAAAATTATCAAATACGTTAAAACCATAAAATCGTATTTGATTCAAGGAGAAACCATCAACTTCAATAACATTGGAGAATTAGTTCTTAATAATGAAGGTAAAATTAATTTTGAACCTTCTTACCATATTAATTATTTGACTGATGCCTTTGGATTAGATCAATTATCCTGCTCATCAATTGCTAGAGAGGTTCATAAGGAAAAGGTTGTAACTATTGAAAAGTCGGTTCCTGTTACTATTACACCTGAAAAACGCAAATCTAGACCCTATTTAAAATATGCTTCTGTTGCTTTAATTGCATTAACTTTAGGAGGGTTTACAGCTTCCAATTATTATGTAAACCAAATTGAAGCTCAAAATCAAATTGCGCAAGAAGAGGCCAATCATCAATTAGACAATAAAGTACAGGAGGCCACTTTTGTGATTAGTAATCCGCTTCCTGCAGCTACTTTAAGTATTGAAAAACAAAGTGGAAATTATCATATTGTAGCCGGTGCATTTAGAGTAGAGGCCAATTCAGATAAAAAGGTAAAAGAACTTCAAAGTCTTGGGTATAAAGCTCGTAAAATTGGAGCCAACAAATATGGTCTTCATGAAGTGGTTTATGCCAGTTATTCTGATAGATCGGAAGCACTACAAGCCCTTAGAGACGTAAAACGCGAGCATAATTCTGAAGCCTGGTTACTTGTAAAAGCTTTGGATTAATTTCACATTTCCAATTACATTTTTGTTATAAAACATCCTACCTTTGTGCCACATTTAAAATTTGAATGATGGACGCTAGAACCCCTACACAATCGCTTACTGTAATGACCGACTTGGTATTGCCAAGTGAAACCAACCCATTAAACAACTTGTTTGGAGGTGAACTATTGGCAAGAATGGATAGAGCAGCAAGTATTGCCGCGAGACGTCATTCTAGAAGAATCACTGTAACAGCATCTGTAAATCATGTGGCGTTTAATAGATCCATTCCGTTAGGAAGTGTGGTCACTGTTGAAGCGAAAGTATCTCGTGCTTTTAAAACCTCTATGGAAGTGTATTTAGATGTTTGGATAGAAGATCGTGAATCTGGCTTACGAGACAAAGCCAATGAGGCCATTTATACATTTGTTGCAGTTGACGAAACCGGAAGACCTACTGATGTTCCTCCACTTACACCAGAATCTACACTAGAAATTGAACGTTTTAATGCTGCCTTGCGACGTAAACAATTGAGTTTAGTCTTGGCGGGGAAAATGAAGCCTAAAGATGCTAGTGAATTAAAAGCCCTATTTGTATAACTACATTCTGTAAATCCAGTTAGCTGGGTTCTCGGTTTTTAAATCTTTATTGACGCCAAAACCAAGCATAGTTTCGCCATTGGCTGTATTGGTAAACACTTCACCAATAATTTGCTTAGTACTTACTTTATCGCCCTGTTTCACAAATATTTTTGACAGGTTTTTATAAATGGTAAAATAGTTTCCATGCCTAATCACAATAGCCGGATTCGCATTTTTTATCAACAATATCCCAGTTACTTCACCTTCAAAAACAGCCCTTACTTTAGCGCCTTCTTCAGTTGCAATTCTAACACCATTACTTTCAATCATCACTGTGCGGTCAATGGGTGAGGGTTGTTTACCATAGGCAAGTTTCACCACACCTTTCTCCACTGGCCAAGGTAATTTACCTTTATTCGCTTCAAAATTAGCTGCTAAAGCTTTGGCTTCAGCAGTTAACGCATAACCTTTAGAGCTTGATGCATCATTCCCAGCTTTTTTGTTGGAAGCGGCAATAGCCTCTCTAATCAGTCTGTCAATCTCCTTGTCAATTCTATCAATTTCTTGCTGTTTTTGTTTCACTTGACTAGCAAAGCTGCTCAAATTTTTTCGAATTGATGCCACCAATTTTTCTTGTTCAATACGTTCGGATTCCAAACGATTTTTTTCAGCCTTATTTTGTGCAATGAGCTTCTTTTTATCTTCCTTTTGCCTTAACAAGGAAGTGTTTAATTCTTGCAGTTTTTGTGTTTTATCCTTGATTTTTTCACCTTGTTCTTTTTGATAATCGGCGTATTGTTTGATGTATTGCAGTCGTTTGTAAGCTTGTTTAAAGTTTTCAGAAGATAATAAAAACATGACCTTGCTCTGGTCTGATCGGCCCTTGTATGACCTTACAATCATTTTTGCGTAATCTTCTTTTAAAAGTTTAAGTTGATCCCTTAAACTGGAAATTTCTTTCTGGTTTGTATTGATTTCCCGTGTCAGCAAATTGGCTTGATCATTGGTAACCTTTATTAAATTCTCACGTACACTAACTTTGTAATTTAAATCTTCAACTTGAGAAATAACCGATTTTTCCTTCTTTCTATTTGCAAATAACAAGCTATTAATTTGCTCAATCTCACGCATATACTGCTGCCGTTTAGCTTCCAATTCTTTTTGCTTTTGACTTTGGGCCTCTGCGGAAAAACCCCCAACCAAAAATAAAATGGTCATTGAAAAGATAACTGTAAACTTATTCTGCATGGTCTAATTGAATTTCTTTAAATCCTGAAGGGATTGTAAAAGGAAACCGTAGTTTCTCATTTAGGGTAACTGATTTGTATTCCATTTCAACGGAGACCTCTTCGGTGTCTTCCACAGCAATTATCTTAAATTGTTCGGGTACAATTTGCTTTTGAACTTCCTGATATTTAGTATAATCTACCTGAAGCATACGTCGTTTTAACGGTTGAAATAGCTGTTGGGAATCCAGTTTAAAATGGCCTGGATTGATCAAATAAAACAGCTCAAGTATCGCCAACTGGTCTTTGGGTTGCAACACATATGAGCCTTCGTGGGTTGAGCTTGTATAGGTGCCTTCGCGCAAATTGAAAATAGTTTCTCCTAGTAAAAGACTTTGTACTTTCTTAAAATCTAAAGTTATTCCCAACAAATCACTTAACAACCTATAATCTCCATCAAAATATTGATTGTTTATTTTATCATAAAACTGAACTTTGTCTGGCGTAATCATGGCTCTGGCAAGTCCCAATGTGGCATTAATCCAAATAACTTTATCCTTTTCTATTCTTAAATTTACCGTATAGCCCTGTGTTTTTTGATCTTGCGTATAATCTAATTTAACCCTTGCCTGTAAGGTTTTGAATCTGCTGTTTTGGTTTAAATGCTCTTTTATGAGTTGCCTTGAGGTCATACTAGCATCCAATTCACCTGATGAACTCAAGCTTTTAGTGGATCTGCACCCAAACGTAAAAGTTATCACTAAAAATAAAACTGAAAGGGCTTTTATAGGTTTCATTACGGGTGTTGTCCTTTATTTAGGGCTTCTGCCTTTTTAGCAAACGCATTAGACTTGGCAATATTATTATCAAGCTGATACGCCAAACTTAATTGGGTATAAAAATCGGCCTCCATTTTAGTATCATCAATTATATAATCGAGTCCTGTTTCAAGGCTTTGAATCGCTTTTTTGGACTTTTTCAATTTATTATTGGCTACCCCATTTACCAAATAAAATATAGGTTGAGCAGGATATAATTCCAGTGCCTGTTCACTTTTCTTCGCGGCTTGTTCGTCCAAATTTAAATCGAGTTGTAATAATACCACATCTTTTAATGCCGAAAAGTTATTAGGCTCTTCTTTTAACAGATCTTCAAAATAGCTTAAGGCTTTTTCTTTATCTCCAATTTTTAAATGATATTGGGCCAGCTCAATCAGGGTTTTGGGACTGTTATCATTTCCCACTAGGGCGGTGACCTCTACTAAATCCTTTTCATATTCAGGATGTTTAGACACAAAATTCACGAAATCATTCAGGACTTTTGCTTTCGCATCAGGGTTGATTTCTGAACTTGTTAAAACCACCTTCATAGAATTTATAGCATTTGAAGGGTCATTTGCATCCATATAAAATTTGTACAATGCCAAATGTACAAGTTGCGAATTTGGATTTCGAGTTAACAATTGTTTTGCTATTTCGAACGCCTTGTCTGATTTACCTGTTTCACTATACCTATAAATTAAATTAAGATAATTAATTTCATTATCTGGATAATTTTTTAATCGTTCTTCAAGATGTTTAATTCGATTTTTGTCATCACCCGTAATCTCAAAAATCTGATTTCTTAAATAATCTCTTTCATCATTAATTCCTAAACTTTTGTCCAACTCGTCTAATAAGTCTAAAGCGTCATTGTATTTTTTTGCTTTGATATATAATGAAACGAGATCTTGTTTATAATCTGGATGATATTTTACCAATTGTTTTATGGTCTTGATGGCCTTGTCAGTTTCATTTTGCTGCACGTATACAGCATAAAGTTCATCTAAATACCACTCATTATCAGGTTCTTTAGCTATCGCTTTTTTTAAGGCGTCTTCAGCGGCTCCAAAATTTTTAAGTAAATTGTAATTTTTGCCTAATTCATAAAACACAACGGCATCTGTGCTTTTAAGATTAATACATTTAAGTAATGCGTCTACGGCACGTTGATAGTTTTCGATACCTTTTTGTTTTAGAGCCTCAAAAAACAGCTCTTGGTATTCATCTTCAACATTACCTAAATCGTCATCTGGGCGCTTATTAAAATCAACTTGAGCGTAGTTATGCTGTGGAACTAAAAGCATTCCAAGAATGAAAAATAGACTGCAGAGATTTAGTTTCATAGTATAAGGTAACATTATAGGCAACATTGAAGTTCAATTATTATTCCAAAACAGAATAATCTCCGATGCTTATTTTTTTGAAATCCCCATTATAAACCACATGATTGCCAATCATAGCTTCGTCTAAATTAGCATTTTTTATATGGTTATTGCTCTGTATTAAGCTATTTTTAACGGTTGAATTTTCAATTAAACAATTGCTGCCAATAGAAACATTTGGTCCAATTACAGTGTTTTTGAGTGTCACATTATCCCCAATGAAACAAGGCTGAATAATTTTAGAATTTTCCAGATTTATTGAAGGCGATATTAATTGTTCATCACCGTCAGTCAATAAAAAATTCAGCATTTTAGAATTGGTTTCCACTGTAATTTCTTTATTACCACAATCCATCCATTCATCTACTGTGCCTGTTTTAAATATTCTACCTTCGGCCATCATGCGTTTAATCCCATCATTAATTTGATATTCTCCTCCATTCATAACGTTTTGATCTAAAACTTCTTGTAATTTTTCCTTTAAATCTTCTATGGCTTTAAAATAGTAAATTCCAATTACTGCATGTTTAGAAACAAAAATTTTAGGCTTTTCAACCAACTCAACAATATTATTAGCTTCATTTAATTTAACTACACCATAGGCTTCAGGAAAATCAACTTCTTTAGTCCAAATTACCGCATCTGCACTTGGATCTAATTCAAAATTAGCTCTAATTAGTGTGTCTGCGTAGGCCACAACGGCTGGACCAGATAGCGAATCTTTTGCCGACATTATAGCATGACCTGTTCCTAAGGGTTGGTCTTGTCTATATACAGATGCTTTGGCGCCTAAACTATGTGCTAATTGGGTTAAACTCTCTACAACATCGTCTCCAAAAAATGCTGGATCGCCTAGAACGAAAGCTACTTCTTCAATAGGTTGTTTTAAGATTTTGGCGATATCCTTTACCAAACGATGCACAATGGGTTGCCCTGCGACTGGTATTAATGGTTTAGGTATGGTTAAGGTATGTGGCCTTAAACGTGAACCTCGACCTGCCATTGGTACAATTATTTTCATAGTTATTGCCCGCAAAACGGGATTTATTTTGGTTTAATTTGAGTTTTCTAAGTTTGAACGAATAAATTTACTTGACTCCGGTGCTTCCAAAGCCTCCAGCCCCACGAGAAGTTTCAGAAAGTTCGTTTGCTTCAGCCCATTCGGCACGCTCATGTTTTGCAATGACTAATTGAGCAATTCGTTCGCCATTTTCAATAGTGAAATCTTCATTTGATAAATTTACCAAAATCACCCCTATTTCACCTCTATAATCGGCGTCTATGGTGCCTGGGGCATTTAATACTGTAATTCCCTTTTTTGCGGCTAATCCACTTCTTGGTCTCACCTGTGCCTCATATCCAATAGGTAGTTCAATGAATAGGCCTGTTCCAACAATACTGCGTTCAAGAGGTTTTAAAACTCTTGATTCGGAAAGGTTAGCTCTTAAATCCATACCTGCAGAGGCTATGGTTTCATAGTTTGGTAAATCGTGATTAGATTTATTTATGATTTTAATAGTCATGTTTCTCTATTTCTTTCTTTAATAAATTAATGATTGATATCATTTCTTCCTTTAAAATTGGCCCTTCTATAAAAATACCACTCATATAGCTATAAATATAAACTAATAGGTTTTCATATTTATCTGATTCTATTAATTGAACAATACTCTGCTTCAATTCTATTTGTTCTTCTTTGGAACTTTCCCTTATATCATAAGCTATATTAAAATTCAATTTTGAGCCATCTAATTGAAATGGATAGAGGTTGTTTTGCGTAAATATCATAGTATTTGTTTCTTCCTCCTTATAATCATTTAACAAATCTTGAAATCTGGCAATTTTAATTTTTAAAGAATCGTTTGAAATTAACTCAATCTTTCCTGAATTAATGACCGAGTTATAAATGCCTTGAAATGGGTCAAACGTTAAATTGTTACTAACACTAGCGTTCAAACTTCTTAAACTATCTAAAGATAATTCACTAGGATTAGAAGTCATCATGGTCTTAATATCATTTTTTCTGTTTAAATGAAATTTATAAGCTATATCAAAACTTGACAAGTTTTCATTAAACTCCTTATAAAGACTTTTCAGCACTTTAAGTTCTTCTTTTTTTAATTCACGATTATTGTTCCAATTATTAACTTGAAGAGCCAGTAGAATACCAATCATCACTAAAATAATTTCGCCAATAGCATATTTTAAATATCTTCCAGTCTTATTTTGGTCAAGTTGTTGTTTTCGTATTTTATTGAAGAATTTGATCACTCTCTTTATTGTCTTCTTATGAGTTGTTTAATTTGTTGTTTTTCGGAAAACCCTACAATAACCAAAAATACAATTAAGAGGGAAATACCAATAGTATAATTGTATCTAAATTGATAAAAACTTATAATTGAAAACAAGGTTGATACTATTAGATACAAACATATTTTCTTCAGGTTATACGGTATTGGATAATATTTTTTACCAAAATAATATGACAAAAGCATCATGGTAGCATAGGCACATAAGGTAGCAATGGCCGAAGCTTTATAACTAAACGTTTTAATGAAAAGTATATTGATTACCAAGGTTATTAATGCGCCAACTATAGAAATATAAGCTCCAAATTTTGTTTTGTCGGTAATTTTATACCAAACAGATAAATTATGGTAAATCCCTAAACAAAAATTGGCTATGAGCACAATAGGCACAACCCACATCGCTTCCCAATAGGCTTCGCTTCTTACTATAAATGGCTTTAAAACGTCTGCAAAAACAACAACTGTTAATAATATGACCGCTCCAAAAGCAACAAAGAATTCTAAAATTCTAGCATAACTTTTTTGTGGATTCTCACTTTTAGAATGGCTGAAAAAGAAAGGTTCAATACCCAATCTATAAGCCGTTGCAAACAGTGTCATGAATAATGCAAGCTTGTAACATGCCGAATACATCCCTATTTGTGTATCTGAAATATCTCGAGGCAATAACTCTTTCAGTAAAATTCTATCAAAGGTTTCATTTATAGAAAAAGCCACCCCAGCAATTAGTACTGGGAAAGCGTATCGTAACATTGTTTTCAATAGGGCAGTATTGAATACATATTTGATTCGAACATAAAAAGAAGCCATTAACAGCAAAGTCACCCCGCTTGCTACAAGATTGGCGATAAAAATGTAACTAATCTCAAAATTTGGTCTATATATAGAATTGAAAACCTCATTGGTCAAAGCAAGGTCTTTTAATGCCAATAAAAAGAAAAGGTTCAGTCCTAGATTTAATCCGACATTTAAAATTTTAATAACTGCATAGCGCATTGGTTTTTGTGTAGCGCGAAGCCATGCGAACGGAATAATAACCAGAGCATCTAATAGCAAAATCCAAATAACAAGGTTGATATATTTTACGTCAATATCAATAAACGAGGCAATTTGTTCTTGGAAAATGAGAGCCAAAGTAAAAAACAAAAGTGAACTCACAACCAAAGAAAATGTGGTTGTTCCAATAACCTTTTCTTTATCGTCTTCTTTATTGAAAAACCTAAAGAAGGCGGTTTCCATTCCATAGG
This sequence comes from Geojedonia litorea, assembly GCF_042654525.1. Classification (NCBI taxonomy): domain Bacteria; kingdom Pseudomonadati; phylum Bacteroidota; class Flavobacteriia; order Flavobacteriales; family Flavobacteriaceae; genus Geojedonia; species Geojedonia litorea. The sequence continues at coordinate 771,813 of NZ_JBHSGP010000014.1, read as the reverse complement.
CTAAAATGACGTTAAACAGAACAAAATAGGAGAAAATGACTGAAACCTCACCATATTCGGCAGGAGACGAAAGCACCTTGGGATCTGTATATAAAGGCACCAACAAAAAGCTCAACATCCTAGGCAACACCGTTGCCAGACCATAAATAAATGTTTGCTTAAAGAGGGTTTTAAAGGCGCTCAAATTATGCGATTTATCGAAGTTAAAAGTACGTTTTTAGCAAACGTAATCCAAAGATAAGTTATGGCTTGTTATTAGGGCTCATAGGAACTCCATTTTGTCGCTTTTGAACAATACCCTTAATTTTGTAATATCTTGTTTTACCGTCTTGTATATAGCTTATAATGCACTCATTAGATTTAAGCTCAAACGGTATCCTAATTGGAGGTTTAGGAGGTTTATTTTGATGTTCCTCCGCCAAATCGCTACTTAGTATGATATCCTCGCTATAAGCCGGTTTAGTGATGAACTTTGCGAAATAGAAATTATCCTTGTTAACGGTTGTTTGTAATTTAGCCGATTTCCCCTTAAAATAAACCGAATCTAATGTAATGCTGCTAGGTAAATCATTCTTTAAAGGGATAACTAATGTGAAACTAGTTTCTAAATCTCGCACCGCTTGAGCTCGGTATTGATAATATACGTCGCCAAAAGTAACAGGAGCGTCATCCTGTAAACTCCTTTCATCCGTACATTGAGAAAAGCTTGACAAAAAGACAAACATACTCATCGAACAAATTGTTGTTATTATAATTTTCATCATTCTAGACTTAACATTATAAATATACGAAATCAAGAGCCGTGCCATAAAAAAACCTCACTGTATCGTGAGGTTTTATAATAGTAAGAGTTACTGAAACACGTTCAGTTATAAATTTGCTTTAGTTATTCAATGCTTCTGCGCCACCAACAATCTCTAGGATTTCATTAGTAATTGCTGCTTGACGAGCCTTATTATAGGTTAATTTTAGCTGATCTCTCAATTCAGTAGCGTTATCAGTTGCTTTGTGCATTGCTGTCATACGCGCACCGTGCTCACTAGCAAACGAATCTCTAATACTTTTATATAATTGTGTTTTAAGTGATTTAGGAATTAATTGCTCAACAATTTCAACTTTTGAAGGTTCAAAAATATAATCTAAACTAAGGTTGGCATCACCTTCAACAGGAACAATTGGTAAAAATTGCTCTATAATCACTTCTTGCGTAGCTGCGTTCTTGAATTTATTATAAACAATCTCTATTTTATCAAACTCTCCAACAACGAATTTGTCCATTAATAATTCGGCAATTTCAGCAACATTATCGAAGGTCAAATCATCATAAACAGCGCTTTTATTTGCAATAACTTTGTTGGTCTTTTTAAAGGCATCATTAGCCTTTTTACCAATCGCCACGAAAGATACATTTTGATTCGCGTATTTATTTGATGCTAAATTTTGTACAGACTTAATAATGTTAGAGTTAAATGCACCACATAAGCCTCTATTGGAGGTAATTGCTACAATAAGTACATTTTTCACTTCGCGTTGTACAGAAAATTTGCTTCCAGAATCTACATCTAAAGTTGCGCTTAAGCTTTGTAAAAGCTCTGTCAATTTATCTGAATAAGGTCGCATTGCCGTAATAGCATCTTGGGCCTTTTTCAATTTAGCAGCAGATACCATTTTCATGGCACTGGTAATCTGCATGGTTGAAGACACCGATGATATTCTATTACGTATTTCTTTTAGATTTGCCATAATCTTTATTTCTAATTCTAAATTAAATCAGAATATTCTTGAACTAAATTATGAGATCCTGAAACAAGTTCAGGATGACATTATGATTGTTTTTTAAGCTTTAAACTTTCCTGATAAATCTTTTGCTACAGCTGTTAATGTATCTGTAACTTCATCAGTTAATTTTCCTGCTTTTAAAGTTGCTAAAACATCGCTATGCTTTGCTTTAAGGAACTCTAAATAATCACGCTCAAACTCTTTTATTTTTTCAACAGGTACGCTTCTTAATAAGTTTTTAGAACCTGCATAAATAATCGCAATTTGCTCTTCAACTGTAAATGGATCGTTTTGTGCTTGCTTTAAAATCTCAACGTTACGTTTTCCTTTTTCAATTACATTTAAAGTTGCCGCATCCAAATCAGAACCAAATTTTGCGAAGGCTTCCAATTCACGGAACTGCGCTTGGTCTAATTTTAATGTTCCTGCAACCTTTTTCATAGACTTAATTTGAGCATTTCCTCCTACACGTGATACTGAAATACCTACGTTAATTGCAGGACGAACTCCAGAGTTAAACAAATCTCCATCCAAGAAAATTTGCCCGTCGGTAATAGAAATTACGTTTGTTGGGATATAAGCCGATACGTCACCTGCCTGTGTTTCAATAATTGGTAACGCTGTTAAGGACCCACCACCTTTAACCATAGGTTTTAAGCTGTCTGGTAAATCGTTCATGTTTTTAGCGATCTCATCATTGTTAATGATTTTAGCAGAACGCTCTAATAAACGTGAATGTAAGTAGAATACGTCACCTGGGTAGGCCTCACGTCCTGGAGGACGACGTAATAAAAGTGACACCTCACGATATGCAACAGCTTGTTTAGATAAATCATCATAGATAATTAAAGCCGGACGACCTGTGTCTCTAAAATATTCTCCAATCGCCGCTCCTGCCATAGGGGCATAAACTTGCATTGGAGCAGGATCTGATGCATTTGCTGCAACGATTGTGGTGTAAGCTAAAGCGCCTCTCTCTTCTAATACTTTTGCAATATTTGCTACTGTTGATGCTTTTTGTCCAACTGCAACATAAATACAATATACAGGTTCACCTGCATCGTAAAACTCTTTCTGATTTAAGATAGTGTCAATACAAACCGTTGTTTTTCCTGTTTGACGGTCACCAATTACCAACTCACGTTGACCTCTACCAACTGGAATCATGGCATCGATTGATTTAATTCCTGTTTGAAGTGGTTCTGTTACTGGTTCACGGTAAATAACACCAGGAGCTTTACGCTCTAATGGCATTTCAAAAGTTTTACCTTCGATAGCACCTTTACCATCGATAGGATTTCCTAATGTATCAACAACACGACCAATTATACCTTCTCCAACATTAATAGAAGCAATACGCTTGGTACGTTTAACTGTTGAACCTTCTTTTACACCTTTGGAATGTCCTAATAATACAATACCAACGTTATCTTCCTCAAGGTTTAGTACAATTCCTTCTAAACCACCATCGAATTCTACTAACTCTCCATATTGGGCGTTAGATAATCCGTAAGCACGTACAATACCATCACCAACAGTTAATACTGTTCCTACTTCGTCTAATGAAGCACCTGCTTCAAAACCTGATAGTTGTTGTTTTAAGATTGCTGATATTTCAGCTGGTTTTACTTCTGCCATTTTTATTTAATATTAGGCGTTAGGTACTAGATTTTAAAATCTGATCTAAACGCTTTTAGTTTAATGTAAATTCTCTCTTTAACTTATTTAAATTGTTAGCAATACTTGCATCGTATTGTATATCACCAACACGTAAAATGAAGCCTCCTAAAATACTTTCATCAATAGTATTTTCAACTTCAATATCGTTACCTGTAAGTTCTTTAATTTTCGCCAATACTTTAGATTTCAATCCATCAGTTAATGGAACAGCGGTAGTAACTTTAGCTACTTGAGTTCCTCTTAACTCATCGTATAATTGAATATATTTTGAAGCAATTTCTTCTAAAAGTGCTACTCTTTTATTAGCAATTAAGGTGTCTATTAGATTCCCTGTAATAGCGTTTGTGCCTTTAAAAACTTGTTGAAGTACTTCTTTTTTTACTGAAGATCTAACCACTGGACTCTTAACTACGTTTTTTAGGTCCTCGCTATTAGCAATTGTATTAGCCATCAGCTTCATATCATTATTGACCGCTTCGGCCATTTTTTGATCTGAAGCCAAGCTTAAAACTGCTTTGGCATATCGTACTGCTGCTCTTGCTCCTGCCATTGTGATTAGTTTAATTTTGCTTCACCTAACATAGACTCAACCAATTTTTCTTGGCTATCTTGTGTAGATAATTCTTTACGAACAACTTTTTCAGCGATTTCTAATGACAAGGTTGCAACATGATTTTTAAGTTCTGTCATAGCTGCTTTCTTTTCACTTTCAATAGCTGTTTGGGCTTGTTCAATTATTTTACTCGCTTGCAGTTGCGCTTCACCTTTAGCATCTTCAATCATTTTATTCTTGATATCACGAGCTTCTTTTAACATAGTCTCACGCTCTAATCTAGCTTCTTGTAATAACTTTTCGTTATCTGCCTGAAGGTTTTGCATTTCTCTTTTAGCGTTCTCTGCAGATTCTAAAGCATTTTTTATTCCCTCTTCTCTATTATTTACTGAATCCAAAATAGGTTTCCAAGCAAATTTTCTTAATAAAAGGATTAGTGCTATAAATAATACTGCTTGCCAAAAAAACAATCCTAATGAAAACTGGTCAAGTAATTTTTCCATAATATGTTATTTCTAAACTAATTAATGTTTAATTTAAAAGAACAGCTACAACCAACCGTTATAGCTGTTTCTTTTTTTGTTTGTTTTACACTGCAAACAATGCAGCAAAACCAATACCTTCAATTAAGGCCGCTGCAATAAGCATGGCAGTTTGAATCTTTCCTGTAGCTTCCGGTTGACGTGCAATTGCTTCCATAGCTGAACCACCGATCCTTCCGATCCCGATTCCTGCTCCAATTACTACTAAACCTGCTCCTACGATTGCTGGAATTTCCATAATATATATATAATTAAAAATTAAACATTCAACTTATTAATGTGCTTCATCATGATGCTCCTCAACCGCCATACCAAAGTATAGTGCTGAAAGCACGGTAAAAATATATGCTTGTAAAGCCGCTACCAATAATTCTAAAATACCTAACACAAAGGCTAAAACAAAGGATAAAGAACTTCCTATCCAATTATGAAACACAAACATCATCCCAATAATACTCATCAATACAATATGTCCGGCAGTAATATTTGCATACAATCGTATCATTAATGAGAAGGGCTTTATAATGGTTCCTAAAAGTTCTATAGGCGCCAATATTATTTTCATTGGAACAGGTACCCCTGGCATCCAGAAGATGTGTTTCCAATAGTTTTTATTTCCTGAAAAGGTAGTTATAACATAAGTTATAAGTGCTAAACATAAGGTAACCGCTATATTATTAGTAACGTTCATTCCTATTGGAGTCAATCCAAATAAATTCACAATCCAAACAAAGAAAAACACAGTTAACAAATAACTCATGTATCGTTTGTAATGCTTTTCACCTATATTAGGAATTGCTATTTCATCACGAACATAAATCACAATAGGCTCTAAAAAACGACCCATACCTTTGGGCATCCCATTGTTTTTTTGATACGATTTTGCCATTCTACTAAACATAAAGAACATAATGGCGAATACCATCATAATCATGACTACGTTTTTGGTAATAGAAAAGTCTAGTGGCTTTGCATTTGTAGCATGGTGCTCGGCATCGTAATTAATTGTGCCTTCAGCATCTGTTTTGTATATTTTGCCGTGATAGTTTTTGTAGTAATTTCCATCTACTTCAGCCACGGTTTCTCCATGATGAAATTTTGAAGATGAAAAGACTTTTAAACCATCGTCCCATAAAATCACAGGGAGTGGAAATCCAAAGTGTTTTACCTCACCAGCATCAGTTGTCCATGAGAACAAATTAAAATCGTATGAATCTTGTAAATGGTGCTGTATGTACTCTTTAATTTCACTCCTTTTATCAGTGCCTGATTCAGCTTGACTGTGGTCTTCTTGACCGTAAGTCACAAAAGAGACTAAAAATAGTAATAAGGTAATTGTTTTTACAGTTATTTTTCTTCGCATATCACTCTATCTAATAGTGGCTTAAAAATCGCTGCAAAGGTAGGTTTTTATCTCAAAAACAAAAACTATTTTATGTTTTATTTTATGGGGTGTTTTTTACGGGTTAGACCCTTGCTTATTCAACCATTTTGAAAGGCTAGCAGTTTCAATTATTAGACATGTTGCATAAGGTAAGAAAAACGCAAAAAATTCGGTTCGACTTATCACGTCGTCCTGTTTATAAAACGGATAAAAAACAATGAAAAAAACCAAGAATTTTAAGGCGCTTCCAAACATAAAAATAAAGCCCAATTGGCTCTGATATCTATTCTTTAAAGCAAGCATGACAAAGAATATTGCAATTGCTAACACCCCGTTAATGAGATAAGCTTCAATAATTCTATCAGCAAATAGCAGTAAATCTAAAACGTTTAGCGTTGCTATATGAATAATAAACATAAAAGAAAGAACTCCAATAATGAGCATTGAAAATTTAATAATCGAACGAGGCATTAATATTTAATTCTATTAACTTGTTTAATAACTAGGTAAAATGATATTGCAATCCCGGTTAGGGTGCAAATAATGACATAGAGTTTTTCGCCATTATTATATTCACTATCCAGCCATTTGCCTAAAATGGCAAACAGATAAATAGTTACTCCCATTTGTATTGCTACTCCTGTAAGTATGGCGGCGTTTTTAAGCTGTTTTTTCGGCTTCTCTTGTGAGCCTTGATTGTTGTTCACCTTTACTTAATTCTTTTACAGAACCTTTCATTAAACAAGTTGCATTAAATGAGGCTCCTGGTTCTACTGCCAGTTTTCCCACTTCAACTTCGCCCTCAACCTGTGCCGAAGATTTCAATGAAAGTGTGTCTGTAAGTATTAATTTACCTGAAAATTTGCCTTCAATATCGGCATTCGCACTTTTTAAAGTACCATTAATAAGGCCCGTTTTTCCAATTACAACTTTTCCTGGTGTTTTGAGATTGCCTTGAATGTTCCCTTCAATTCTAAAATCACCATCACTTATGATATCCCCTGTAACTGTAGTTCCTTTAGCAATTAAATTTTGCTGTGAATATGTATCTGTTGCTGCCATTTTTCCTTTTTTTAAATCTGAAAACATTTTACTGCGCTTTAATATATTCGTCTAAATTTTTATGCAATTGCACGGTTTCATAGTTTGGAGAAGAAATTGCTATGTATGGTCTTATGATTTTTGATTTTCGCTCTCTTAACAAATCAGCAAAACCAACAGCTCCGCCCATGTCATTGAAACCATGTATGACTATAAAGGTAGTATTTTTATCATAAACGTCTTTGGTGGCACTCAATTCAAAATATCTGATATCGGCTATTTCTTCTTGAATTTTTTTCAAAAATGCATCACTATCTTCACCTGAATTATTACCAAATTGATAAATTACATTGAAATTTTTTGCTAAAGTATCGTCTGTAAAGCCTTTTTGCTCAAGCACCGGGATTACAACTTCCATAATTTCTTCGGCCTTTTTGCCCTCTTCGGCATTAGGATAATTTAAAGCGATATAGTTAATGCTTTCTTTGTAAGCTTCAAAGCCGTATAACCGTCCTCTAGCAGAGGCTTTTAAAATTTCAAACTTTGGAACTATCATATCGCCGTCAAACTCTTTGATATAACCATCGCTTTGCTCAATAACCGAGGCATAATTTTGCGATAAAAATTGTTCGTAAACCTTTTCGTAGAGGCTTTCTGGACTATTTTGGTCTTTAGCTAATTGAGATTTAGGGTTTAATAGCAATTCAGCATATCTCGAATCTGGATAATTTGAGATTATATCATTCTTTGCAATATTAGCCTCCTGGGTTTGACCTAATCCTTCATATATTTGGTACAAATGGTATTTTGTTGGAAGTATCAAACGTTCTTCTGGATCGTTGTTTAAAAGCGTGTTTAACTTGCTTTTTGCAAGTTCAAGTTCTTTAAACTTTTCTTTATAGATAACGCCTAATTGGTAATAGGCATAATTTCTATCTCTAATCAAACTATCAATGGCTTTGCCTTCTGTTGGAATTTTAGAAATATAGAATTCGGGGTCATAAAGTTCTTCTTCAGTTGCTCCTGCAACTAATGCATTAACTTGCTGATTTGTATTAGAAGTATTGCTGTTTGAAAGTCTCCAATTATCCTTGAGCGATCTATCTCCCCAAATTCTTAAAAACTCATTTCTACCAAACGCTACTGTTGTTTGGTTGTAAAAATAAAACGACTGCGGCCCTGGAGCTGAGGTTAACCCCCTCCTAGGGTCAATTGATGTCCCAGAATTAATGTTATTGGCTGTTGCCAGTCCCGTATTAAGACGCTGCGCAATTTCTTCTTTTTCCTTTCTTGCTTCTGCCTTTTCTTTTAAGTCTTGTGTAAACGCTTCAAAATAATTGAGTCTTTCTGCTTGTGAAAGATTGACAAGATATAGGATACTGTCATTTACTTGAGCTACATCTTCATAAAAAATAACATCTTCTAAATTGTCACGTTTACGTTTGATAACACGATAAGGCTTGGAATTCAATGTTAAATTAGTCATGGTGCTATCATAGTAAGCTCCAGCCTTTTTGTATTCAGAACGATCAAAACTCATGTCTCCCAAAGTGGAATAATCAAGTGACTTTAAGTATGAATCTTGCGAGTTTGTCCTTAACGATTTATTGTAATAGGCTTCTGCAATAGTATCAGATCCATTTGCTTTGTGATATTCGGCAATTTGAAAATAAATTTTATCCAGAAATGGTCTGTTTTCTCTGTTCTCCTCCATTTTGGTTAAATACTCTTGAAATTCGAGCTTGTTGCCTTTATTTAAATCGAAATTATTAGCCTTGGCTAGATGTGCATTAATATAATATGCACGCGGTACTTTTCTATGAAGTTCTATGACTTTATCAAATGCTAAATTAGCACTGTCCTTTTTACCAAACTCATTATATAATTGCCCTCTTATATAATTATAACGTGCCTTTTGGTTGTTATTCTTGGTGTTTTTTGCTGCAATTGCCAATTGTGTTAAAGCACTATCCTTGGCTTTAATATTGATATATGCAGAAGCTAGCATTGCTGAAGCATCAGCCAAATCCTGATTAGAAAGTTCCTCTCGATTAATTAAACGTTTAAGATTTTTTATGGCCAATTCATTGTTTTCCAAGCGAATATTTGCCTTTTCACGCCATATTTTAGCTTGGTTAATTTTGTCACTCGCAGGATATTTGTAAAGAATGTAGTTGAAGGCTTCAAGGGCTGGCACGAACCTTTGATCATAATATCGTGCTTTCCCTAACAGTAAATAAGCTTCGTCTACTTGTGGATTTTTCTCTTTTCCGGAGATATTCATCCCGTGCTTTTGAACTGCTTTTATAGCTTTTTCTTCTGCAACTTCAAAATCTTTGTTTTTTGATTGCCCAGGCAACACAATATCGTCTGAAACCTGCATGCGTTCAACTTCCAACAAGTCCCAATAATTATCGGTATAGGCATCGTCAACACTCTCACGCCCCTTTTCCAAGGCAATATTTCCGTTATATAAAATATTGTATTTTGTTCCTAATGCATGAAAGTTTCTGTTAAGGAATTTGTCTTTCTTACGAGAACATCCCACCACTAAAATAGAAGTGAAACAAACCAGTACTATAATTCTAAAAGAAGTGGTCAACGTTGGCATTATTAGGTTCATAGTATAACTAAAAACAATGGCAAATATTATGCATCGTTGTAAAAATAAGCATCTTTTTGAATTATAGCTGAAAAATGAAAAGACTTTTAGTTGGCGACTGCACCCGAAAAATGGGCTTCTAATTCTTTTAAGGTGGCTTCGCTAGTGACGAGATCTTTTACAATTTCTCCTTTTTCAAGCACCACAATACGTTCACATACATCGGTTACATGCATTAAATCATGGCTAGAAATAAGCACTGTGACTCCCTTCGTTTCGGCTAAATCTTTAATTATGGCTTTAAGTCGAATTTGAGTAGTTGGATCAAGGTTTGCAAAAGGTTCATCAAGTATAATTACTTCTGGGTTGCCTATCAAAGCGGCAACAATGCCTACCTTCTTTTGATTTCCTTTACTTAAGTCTCTAAGGTATTTTTTCTGTTTTAAAATTTCGCCATGAAAAAAATCTTCAAATTGAGAAAGTAGTTTATCAACATCAGCACGATTTTGACCTCTTAACTCGCCAATAAAATAAAAGTATTCTTCTGGTGTTAAATACCCAATTAAAAAACTTTCATCGATAAATGAAGAGGTAAACGGCTTCCAATCTTCACTCTCATGAACCAAAATATTATTGTTTTTAATATGCCCTGTTGTAGGCTGGATCAAATCCAACAACAAACTAAAATATGTGGTTTTACCTGCACCATTGTTGCCTACAAGACCAAAGCTTTGTCCTTTCGGAATATCGAGGCTCTCAATATGCAATACACGGTTTTGGTTGTAAGATTTTGAAAGGTTTGAAGTGATTATCATATTATTTTAAATTAATTGTCCTCGCTAAAGGCACTAATCATTTTGTGTTTTGAATCTATATATTTAGAAGTAATAAAACCCATGAGTTTTTGATGAAATACAATTCCAAGAATACCACAAAGCACCAATGAGGCAATTCCTGCTTCAAAATTTATTAAAAAATGAAAAATCGAAAATATCCCTATTGGCAACAGCATTAAAGGAATGCCCAAAAGCCATTGTACCGCACCAGTGCCTTGATAGTTGAATGCTGCACGTTGGTTTAAATCAATTTTTTTTCTGTTAAATGACCCTGCAAATAAAATGACATGTGTATTTACTCCAATGTTGTAAATGGCAGCCGCAAAATGTGCCAAAAGTATCTTCCAGCCAAAATAGACATAAGGTATGCTCAACACAAAAAGAATCACCACACTCATTGCCATAAGTACGTATTTAGATTTTAAATAGTCCTGATATTTTATATTCTGGCTCATTAAAAGCTTGTAATAGCCACTATCCCATGCTGGAATGAATTGTCCAAAATTGATTAGAAAAATTCCAGTAACAAAAACACCTATAAACCCATACATAAATGCCATATCCTTATAAATAGGGTTGGGGTAAAAAAACAAGCCATAAAGTAGACCGATTACCAATATAAACACACTAGATCTAGGTCGTTTGTTTCTCCATATGAGTTTGAGATCCAATTGCATAAACGGCGCCACATCACCAAACCGTCTTGTCCATTGCATTTCTGAAGTCTTAACTTCCTGGGTTTTGGACTGCAATGAGTTATCAAGATATAGCTTTGCTTTTAAGAGTTTGTAGTTGTACCAAAAAAGAGTTGCAAGTATTGCAACTGGAGCTACAATCAATATCGGATTTTTTGTTATTGCAATAATTGCATTTGAAAGGGCGTCTGAAAACGATACTATTTCAAAATAATTAAGTGCAAACAAAGATCCAGAAATTAAAATTAAAGGCAAAAATGAAACTTCAGATTCTGCAGTTAGACTTTCAACAATAAAATTTAAAAAATTAATGATTTGTGTGATTAACAATAAAAGAAATATCCATATCAAAACCTCAACAAGGTTGTAGTTGTTAAATAATAAAACAATCCCAAAAGGTATAGTTGCGAACAAGGGCAAAAAATTAAAAAACGAAAATGCCGATTTCCCTAGAACATAATTAATGACCTTACTTTTTTTAATTGGCAATGTAAGCAATGGCTTAACACTCATAACTGGTAGTTTTTGAAAGAAAAACCGAATAAGTAAATCAGCAATAATCCAATAAAAAATAAAATTGTTTACAATTAAAAAGGGATCTTCTTCGGGAAACGCTTTTTTAAGGATTGGATATAATGCCACTCCTAAAGCTAAAAATGTCACCATAAAATACAGTGCCAAAAACACCATCAAAATTTTAAGAGCAAGACCTTTTCCAAAACTGGCTGATCTAAAAAACTGTTTCCATTCTAAATTTAAGAAGTGTCTAATCATATCTTTTGGGAAAGCATTTAACCATTAGTAATAATAAAACTCTTTTTGTTACAATCAAAACCCATTTACAAGTCTATTTGTTATTTTTGCAAAAAAACATTCATGTCTCAATTTCATAAACTCACCGTTTCTAACATTCAAAGAGAAACAGAATCTTCAGTTGTAGTTAGTTTTAACGTTCCTGAATCCCTTAAAGATACTTTTGCATTTAAGGCGGGTCAGTATATTACCTTAAAAGCGATAATTAATGGTCTTGAAGTCCGACGGGATTACTCGCTATGTTCATCTCCTAAAAGCGGAGATCTTAAAGTAGGCATAAAAGAAGTGACAGACGGGACGTTCTCTGCCTTCGCTAACCGTGATTTAAAAATTGGCGACATTTTAGAAGTAGCTCCGCCCAAAGGGCGATTTATTTTTGAACCCAACGACTCCAAAACTAAAAACATTGCGGCATTTGCTGCTGGTAGTGGGATCACTCCGGTTTTGAGCATTATTAAATGTGCTTTAGAAGAAGAGGTGTATAGCAAAGTTATACTTGTTTATGGGAATAAAACCACCAAGGATACAATGTTCTTAAACGAACTTTTGGAGCTTCAGCACCAATATAGCAATCGCTTTTCTGTTCAGTTTGTATTTAGTCAAGCTGATGAGGACGATGCCATTTTTGGACGCATTGAAAAAAGTACAGTAAATTTTGTGATGAAAAATAAGTATAAGCACATTGATGTGGATGCTTATTATTTGTGTGGTCCTGAAGGTATGATTTACACCGTCAAAGACGTTTTAGAAGAACATGGAATCCCAAAGGAGCGTGTGTTTTTTGAACTTTTTAAGGCTGCTAAAGTTGATGAGGTTGAAGATTTAGCCGTTGCTTCTGGTAAAACAATGGTTACTGTGATTGTTGACGAAGAAGAAACGACTTTTGAGATGTCTCAAAAACAGTCCATTTTAGAAGCGGCTTTAGATGAAGACATTGATGCACCCTATTCATGCCAAGGAGGCATCTGCAGCAGTTGTTTGGCTCGTTTGACCGAAGGTGAAGCCACCATGCGACAAAACAACATTTTAACCGATAGCGAATTGGCCGAAGGCCTTATTTTAACCTGCCAAGCGCATCCTACTACACCAAACATAAGAGTTGATTACGACGATATATAGGATGTAATTAAATGTTAGTAGAAATTGTTTTTTCTATTTTGGCTACAATTGAATCTGGAGAGATGCTTGCAGCAGCATTTTCATATTCGTCAGGGTATTTATTTCCGTAAACCGAAGTTGGGATTAACGGAAACTGTGTTCTATCTGAAATTATCTGAAAGTCTTTGGGCTGATTGTATGGTGCAAATCCGGCATATGGATGTGTCACGCCCCAAATGGTAATTACCTTTATACCTAACATAGCAGCTAGGTGTGCGTTACCAGAATCCATAGACAGCATTAAGTCTAAATTTGAAATGAGATCCAATTCCATTTCTAAATTCAATTTCCCAGCAACCGAAATAACATTTTCAAATTTGTTTTCATACAATTTTAAAATGTCAATTTCATTAGCGCCTCCGCCAAATAGAATAATTTTATAGTTTTTAGATAAGGTTTTTATAACCTGTTCCATCATGTCTAAAGGATACATTTTACTAGCATGTGCTGCAAAAGGTGCGATTCCTATCCAAGTATTCGATTTATTTCCAGTGATGGCGAATATATCTTGTTTTAATACTGCTTTTTCAGGAAATGCCGGGTTGGATAAATCCAATGAAAATCCGAGTTTTTCAAAAACATCAGCATAACGTTGATGTGTAGATTTAAGTTGATGGAAAATTTGACCGGAAATTAGAGCTTTTTTCTCTTTTCGTCCTTTATCAATGTGAGCTGATTTGATACCAATTAAAAAGCTTCTTAACAGCTTACTTCGAAGAACATTGTGTAAATCGGCAATGGCATCAAAATTCAACCTTTTTAGTTGTTTTGAAAGCTTATAAAGCCCTAATATACCTTTATGTTCATTCTTGACATTTGCGGCATAAACAGTAGTATTTGTAATATCCCTAAACATAGGTGCAAAAAAGGGTCGAGTTAACACAGTAACCTTAACATTTGGATGTTTATTCATCAATGCCCTAATTACGGGAACTGTCATAGCCACATCTCCCATTGCCGATAAACGTATAACAAGTATGTGTTCAGGTTTTGGCATGTTTCTTTTGATGTATAAAATGAGTTAACTGTGCTTACTTTTGAGATCGAAGCACTGGATTCAATTCATCATCGTTATACATTTTCATTTGCTTATAGACCTTCATGTACTTATCTCCATTTTTTATATCATTAAGCAAAGTATCAATAGCAGTTGATAAATCTACGCGTTGTTCTAATAATACATTAAGTTTTGCTTGACATGCAGATCTATGGGCTTCAGAAGCATCTGTTCTTGTAGCTTCTTGACTCATGTGATAAATTTTCAAAGCTAGAATCGATAATCGATCAATTCCCCACGCTGGACTTTCAGTATTTATCGTAGCATTAGTTTTAGGCGTAATGTTCTTATATTTTTCCAAAAAATAACTGTCAATATATTCTACCATGTCTGTTCGGTCTTGATTTGAAGCATCAATTTGGCGTTTCAATTTTAATGCCGCAACAGGTTCTATGCTTGGATCTCGAATGATGTCTTCATAATGCCATTGTACGGTATCAATCCAACATTTTCTATAAAGTAAATGGGCCAACAAGTCAGAATTTTTATCATAAGGGTTAGAAAAGGGCTGATCTACACTATCGAGAACATGATAGCTTTCTATCACTTCCTGAAAAATTTTGTTGGCAGTTTCTGAAAACATAAGTTGAAAATTTTAAAACGCAAATATACTTCTATTTTAATTAACTTTACCTTCAACAAGTGCCAATCCAGCCATGCATATACACAACTTATCTAAAGGAAATTCTGTTTTAAATACATTTATTTCTGAAATTAGAGATTACTCTATTCAAACCGATAGAATGCGTTTTAGGCGAAACATAGAACGCATTGGTGAAGTATTAGGATATGAAATGAGTAAATCATTTGATTTTACCACTCAATCTATTAAAACGCCTTTGGGTGAATCAAAAATTGAGCTACACAATAATGACATTGTACTTTGTTCTATTTTAAGGGCAGGTGTCCCGCTTCACAATGGACTTTTAAATTATTTTGATTCCGCAGAAAATGCGTTTATCTCTGCTTATCGCCATCACAAGGAAAATCCCGAAAATTTTGAAATTATAGTTGAATATTTGGCCTGTCCTAGTCTTGAAAACAAAACCCTTATTCTTGCCGACCCAATGCTAGCCACTGGACAATCCATGGTAGCCACGTTTGAAGCCTTAAAACCTTTTGGGGCACCTAAAGATATTCATCTAGTTAGTGTTATTGGGGCAAAAGCAGGTGTTGATTATGTAGGAAAACATTTTAATAAGGAAACTCATCTATGGATTGCTGCAATTGATGAGCGTCTTAACGATAAAGGGTATATTATTCCAGGGTTAGGGGATGCTGGCGATTTAGCATTTGGAGAAAAGTTACAGCATTAACGCAACTAGAGGGGCAACTATCAATCCTATTATCAATACCTCCTTAAACCATTTTTCTGAAAGTGTTTCTAAATAATTAGTGATAATAATGGCCATTGGTGCGAACAAAAACAAAAACTCACTTCCGTTTTTGTTGGGTGCTACTGCAATAATAAAAAGTCCAACCATTGCCCCAACAACAATTAAAATATAGGATGGTCTGGATTTTTTTGACCGAGAACCTAAGTCTTTAAGCATATAAAAAAGTGCCCAAATGCCGTAAGATAAAATGAGTGTAATTCCTAGAATTAATCTTTTAGAATTCCATTGACTAAAATCAAAACTTATATCAATCAAAGCATTAAAATACTGCACAATATCATAATTTGCCAATATCATATATGAAGTCCAAATAATGCCAACTGTTATCAATCCAATTAGTGGGACAATCCAGTTTTTTATTCCTAAAATAGAGTATAGTATAAGCCCTGCAATAATCAAAATGTAGAATAATATAGCCCAAAAGTAAAAGAGGGCTGCAATACCTATCCAAAACGCCGCGTCAAAAAGCTTCTTCTTGATTGCTTTTTTAGATCTCAAACTAATTAATCTTCTAAATGCTAATAGTACAAATAAATTCGCTAATAGTATTTTTGAGCTTAAAATTGACTCCGGAAGAATCGCTATAAATAAGCTAAAGATTAAAAGCTTGTAACTGTTTTTTTTGGTTAGGTTATTTCGACTCACGAAAAAGTCTAGTACAAACAAAGAGGTTAAACAAATTAAAAACAATCCTAATTGTTTGCCGAGCAAATTTAGGCTGAATGGCGCTTCTAAAAAATGCAGTTTGGCAACTACAAAAACTAAAAGCACAATTGAAGATACTATTACAAAATGTACAGGTTTTGCTTTACTGAAAAAACTTGATATCATTTAAGTTGATTAAATATTCTATTTCTTTTTATTCAATTTAATTTGAAAAAATGTAATTTTGCAATGTAAATATATTGATTATACTCTGTAAGCCTGTTATGGGTTTTAAATTAAAAATGATGAAAGACTTTTTTTACGCAATTCAAGATTTATTTGTAGATACACTTTTTGCACCTTTTGATGCCTTAAGAGCTTTAGAGCTTGAAAGTTGGGCTGGTGCTAATGTATTGTCCTGGATTTTTTTATTGATAGGCTCTGTAGCGTTTGTCTACTGGATGCTTGAATTAAAGAAATTTAACGATAACGGTGAAGAGGACAAAAGTATCTCATCACATTCTTACTTATAAATCAAAACCAATATCTTTACGATAATACATCTTATCAAATTTTAGTTGATCTATACTTTGATAAGATTTTTTTATGGCCTCTTGGTAGTTTTCTCCAAATGAGGTAATTGCCATTACACGGCCACCCGAAGTTACAACATTACCATCTTTTACTATGGCTCCGGCATGAAAAGCAATTGATCCATTAATCTTATCTAAGCCTGTAATTACCTTACCTTTTTCATAGGCTTCAGGATAACCTCCAGAAACTAACATGACAGTTGTAGCGGCCCTTTCATCAATCTCTAAATTAATAGAATGTAATTTTTTATTAGCAATGGCCTGAAAAATTTGCACTAGATCATTTTGTATTCTAGGAACAACAACTTCAGTTTCAGGATCTCCCATTCGCACATTGTACTCAATAACTTTTGGATCGTCTCCAACTTTTATCAATCCAATAAAAATAAATCCTTTGTATGGAAGGTTATCTTTTTTTAAACCTTCTATTGTGGGCTTAACAATACGCTCTTCAATTTTGTTGAAAAATTCTTCGGTCGTGAAAGGTACAGGCGAAACAGCCCCCATTCCTCCGGTATTCAGTCCGGTATCTCCTTCTCCTATTCGTTTATAGTCTTTTGCCATTGGCAAAATTTTATAACTCTGACCATCGGTAAGTACAAAACAACTCAACTCAATACCATCCAAAAACTCTTCAATAACTACTTTTGAACTTGCCTCACCAAATTTGGCTTTCAAAAGCATGCTTTTTAATTCTTGCTTTGCCTGATCTAAATCATTTATGATCAATACGCCTTTACCTGCCGCTAATCCATCTGCTTTTAAAACATAAGGCGGTGAAAGGGATTCCAAAAACTTAAAGCCTTCTTCAATAGTGTTTTTATTAAAACTTTGATATCCGGCCGTTGGAATATTATGCCTGAACATAAACTCTTTGGCAAATTTCTTGCTCCCTTCTAGGGCGGCTGCGGCTTTTTGAGGACCAATTACGGCAACTTCTTTTAGCTCGTTATTATTCAAAAAGAAATCGTGGATACCTTGAACCAATGGGTCTTCAGGGCCAACTACCACCATATCAATTCCTTTGGATGTAACCAACTCTTTTATTGCGGGAAAATTTGTAACACTTATATTAACATTTTGAGCAATTTTAGCTGTACCTGAATTGCCAGGAGCCACATACAATTTATTACATAAAGGGCTTTGAGCAATTTTCCAGGCAAAAGCATGTTCTCTTCCTCCAGAGCCAAGAATTAAAATAGTCATGAGTTTATTGTTTGCACAAAAATAGTTGCTTTTGCGCTTAAAAAGCAATTATTTTACAAAAACATAAAATCATTTTCTTTTGAATTTATTTGACCTTTCACTACAATTGAGTGGTTTCCCTTTGAAAAAGGCAAAAAGCGTCTTAAACCGTATCCAAAATCCAAATGAAGCTGATTTTAAGAGTTATATTGAAGATGCCAAAAGTAAAATTGTATCCTACCATATCAAACACAATGCCTTTTATAAAGAACTAGTAGGTTCAATTAATCCATCACATTGGAATTCAATACCTATTATGACCAAAAAAGATTTACAGCAGCCTTTGCAAAATCGGCTGTCGAATGGATTCTCAACAAAAAATGTTTACGTTAATAAAACTTCGGGATCCTCTGGCGATCCTTTTGTTTTTGCTAAAGACAAATTTTGTCATGCAATGACATGGGCGATTATACAAGATCGATTTGGTTGGCTCAATTTGGATTTTAACAATTCAAAACAAGCTAGGTTTTATGGGATTCCATTAGATAAAAAAGGATATTACAAAGAGCGATTAAAGGATATTTTCAGCAATCGGTTTAGGTTTTCTGTATTTGATCTAAGCGATATGGCTTTTGAAAATCATCTTAAAAAATTCAAGTCTACAAAATTCGATTATATTAATGGCTATACCAGCCCTATTGTTCAATTTGCAAAATTTTTAGAACGAAAAAATCTAGTTTTAAGCACGGTTTGCCCAAGTTTAAAAGTTTGTGTAGTTACTTCTGAAATGCTTTTTGAGGACGACAAACGATTAATGGAAACTTGGTTCGGGATACCGCTAATTAATGAATATGGAGCATCAGAGTTAGATTTAATTGCTTTTCAAAACCCTATGAATCAATGGCAAGTGACGAGTGAAACCCTTTTTGTTGAAATATTGGATGAAAAAAATCAAGTGCTTCCTTACGGGGAAGAAGGTAGAGTTGTCATAACCTCACTTTACAACAAAGCCCATCCCTTTATCCGCTACGATATTGGTGATATTGGTGTACTCTCAAAACAGAGTACACCTAAAAAACCCATTCTGAAGCAACTCATTGGAAGAACTAATGATGTTGCCATTTTACCCAGTGGAAAAAAGGCGGCAGGTTTAACGTTTTATTATATTACAAAGTCTATTATTGAAGATGATGGTAAAGTTAAAGAGTTTATAATAGAACAACACAAATTAGATACGTTTAAAATTTCTTATGTTAGTTCTGAAAAACTAACTTCAGAAAAAATGATTGCGATTTCACTTGAAATGGAACGTTACCTAGAAAAAGGCCTAAACATTGAGTTTGAACAGCAAACTCAATTACACCGTTCAAAAAGTGGTAAATTACGGCAGTTTTCATCACTTATTAATAACTAAAGTGGGCGAAATTTTTATCATAACAAATTATTTCCCTCCTGAAACTGGAGCGGCGGCAAACCGTATGGCACAATTAGCTAAAGGTTTAGATAAAAATGGATACAAGGTAACCGTTGTTACGCCTTTGCCAAATTATCCAACGGGAAGGATTTTTAAAACTTATCGAGGTTCGATTCATCAAACATCAAATGAAAACAACATTATTGTTCATCGTTTGTGGATTTACGCCAGCAACTCCAAAAACAAATTGTTAAGGTTTATTGCAATGCTTTCCTATAGTTTTAGTTTGATTTGGTTTTTTATTTGGAATAAAATCCCCAACAGGGTTGTTGTTCAATCTCCACCGTTGTTGGTCGCGTTTACATGTATGCTTTTATTAAAGAGAAAAAAGAGAAAACTCATTTTAAATGTTAGCGACCTTTGGCCAATTGCTGGTTTGCATTTAAAAGTCTTTAAAAAGAATTTTACATATCGCCTTCTCGAATATGTTGAACATTTTAATTATCAAAAAGCTGATTTCATACTTGGTCAAAGTGAAGAAATATTAACTCATGTGCTATCCCTTTTTCCTAATAAAAAAACATTTCTATATCGTAATTATCCCGATTTTGAAATCCCAGAATTAAAACAATCCCATCAAAGCAACAACACAATTAAACTGGTTTATGCGGGATTATTGGGTGTTGCGCAAGGCGTTTTTAAACTCTGCCAGGAGCTCGATTATTCAAAAATTGAATTTCATATTTACGGCGCAGGGCATGAACTTGAAGCCACTGAAAATTTTATTTTAACTAACCCTAAGTTACCTATTATTTATCATGGTGAGGTTTCAAGAGACTTTTTGCATCAAGAACTGGTTCAGTACGATTTAGCCATAATACCCTTGCTCAACAGAATTTATGGATCTGTACCCTCAAAACTTTTTGAATATATACGTTTAGGTTTGCCCGTTCTTTATTTTGGCGGAGGTGAAGGGGAGAAAATAGTTAAAAACCATGAATTAGGATGGGTGGCTGAAGTGGGTAACTACTCAAATTTAAATACAGTTATTTCTAGAATAGAGAAAAGCGAGCTTAATTTAAAGAATAAAATAGCAGTTCAGAAAGTATCATTAACACAATTTGATTTTCATAGTCAATTAGAACAACTTATCAAACAGATTTAATAGGCTTTTTCATCGCCTTTAACCGCGTTCATAAAAGTTTTGAAAATAATTCTTAAGTCTAACAATAAAGACCAATTTTCGATATAAAATATGTCATATTTTACCCGACCAATAATGTCTTTGTCGGTTTCAACTTCACCTCTAAATCCACTAATCTGGGCCAAACCTGTTATTCCTGGTTTTACAAAATGACGTACCATAAACTTATCTATACGTTTAGCATACATATTAGTATGACTAACCATGTGGGGTCTTGGTCCCACAACCGACATGTCTCCAAAAAGTACGTTGAAAAACTGTGGCAGTTCATCAATACTTGTTTTCCTAATGAATTTGCCAATTTTAGTAACTCTTTGATCTCCTTTAGTCGCTTGAAATAAATGTGCGTCTTTGTTTGGGGTCATAGATCTAAACTTATAACAATCAAATTCTTTATAATTAAACCCGTTTCGAGATTGCTTAAAAAAAACAGGTCCTTTAGATTCTAATTTAATTAATATAGCAATTAAAGGTGTTAACCAGGATAGTATAAAAATAATAACCAAACTTGAAAACATTATATCGAACAACCGTTTTACAAACATATTTATAGAGTCTTCAAGAGGAATGATTCGTAATGAGATTATTGGTAAATAATCATAGTACTCATATCTTAATTTTCTTGAATAAATTTCTTTATTGTCTGGTAGAAACTTGAGAATCTTCAAATTATTATCTGCAAAATCAACAATGGCGCTAATTTGGCTATTAGTAAGTTCAGAAATTGAACAGTAAATTTCGTCAATTGATTCTTTCAAAATATAATCAAAGACTTCTTCAAGTTCGTCATTTTTTTTATCCTTGAAGCCAAAAGTTTTCATGTGTACATATCCATACTCTGGATTTTTATTGAAAAAATTCTCAAGGGCATGCGTTTTTTTATTTTCTCCAAAAATCACTGTTCTTCGATAATTGCCGCCAAACGAAACGCGATACTTTTGAAGCAAATAGAAAATTGTGAACTTGAAGCAAGTCACTAATAAAAAGACAATTAATATATATTTTAAGATTGCTCCAAGTACAGCATTTAAATCATAGTAAAACCCTAAGAAGGCCAATAAGAGTAATAAAAAGATTGTCATTTGTTTAAAAATCAATGACAATATTGTTACCTCTCTTGTATATCTATATACTTCATAAAATTTAGAAGTAATAGCAATAACAATCCAGCCAGCAGATATAACTAGAGCGAATGTTATCGGATTAATTTCCTTAAAAAAATAAAATACGGCTAGACCAATTACAATGCTCAAATCTATGAGATAAGAAATTGGTCGTAAATAAACTGAATACCTACCTTGTTTAAATGTACTCACTTATCGTTTTATATGGTTAGTAAAATCTTTATGCTCACTTTTAAACAACTCTTCTTTAGATAAACCCTTAAAATAGGCAAAGGTTTTTTTCATGCCTTCTGCCCTATCTACTTTGGGTTCCCAGTTCAAAATCTTTTTTGCTAACGTAATATCGGGCTGTCTTTGCATTGGATCGTCTATTGGTAAAGCTTTATAGACGATTTTTTGCTTCGTGTCAGTAAGCTTGACTATTTCTTCTGCAAAATCTTTTATACTGATTTCATGTGGGTTTCCAATATTAACTGGGTAAGCATAATCACTGAACAATAGTTTATAAATCCCTTCTACTTGGTCATCAACATAACAAAATGATCGTGTTTGCAATCCATCTCCAAACACCGTAAGGTCTTCTCCTCGCAACGCTTGACCCATAAATGCAGGTATCACTCGTCCATCATTTAATCGCATTCTTGGTCCATAGGTATTAAAGATACGAACTATTCGGGTTTCTAAACAATGAAATCTGTGATAGGCCATGGTTATTGATTCCTGAAAACGTTTTGCCTCATCATAAACTCCTCTTGGGCCAATGGTATTTACGTTACCATAATAATCTTCGGTTTGCGGATGAACCAGAGGGTCACCATAAACTTCGGAGGTTGACGCTATAAGTATTCTAGCCTTTTTTGCTTTTGCAAGTCCCAGTAAATTATGTGTACCTAGAGATCCTACTTTAAGGGTTTGTATCGGGATTTTCAAATAGTCTATTGGGCTTGCGGGAGATGCAAAATGAAGTATGTAGTCCAGATGGCCTTGTATGTTTACAAATTCAGTTATGTCGTGCTCAATGAACTTAAAGCTGGGAACATCTAAAAGATGCTGAATGTTTTTACGATCTCCAGTAATGAAATTATCCATCCCAATAACTTCAAAACCTTCAGCGATAAACCGATCACATAAATGCGAACCTAAAAATCCAGCAGCTCCGGTTATGAGAATTGTTTTTGACATTATTGAACAATATTTCTACCTATTGAACTATAATAAAAGCCTTCATTAATCATATCGTCAATATCATACAGGTTTCTTCCATCAAAAATAACTGTTTGATTCATGTTCTCTTTTAATTTTGAAAAATTAGGTGTTCTAAAAATACTCCATTCAGTTGAAATAATAAGTGCATCTACATTATTTACAGCATCATACATATTTGTAGCGTAATAAAGCTTGTTGCCATACTTAAGTTTAACATTATCCATTGCTTCAGGATCGAACACCCGCAACTTAACCCCCTTAGACAATAGCTCATCAATCATATATAACGCAGGTGCTTCCCTAATATCATCTGTTTCTGGTTTAAAAGAAAGACCCCAAACAGCAATGGTTTTATCTTTTAGTTGCTGATTAAAAAAGTTATCTATTCTTGGAATTAAAATCTTTCTTTGAAGTTCATTAACCTTAATAACCGCATCCAATAAATTAAAGTTAAATCCCAAATCTTTTCCTGATTTATGTAAGGCCTTAACATCCTTCGGGAAACATGAACCTCCATAGCCTATACCTGGAAACAAAAACCGTTTCCCAATTCGAGAATCAGAACCAACTCCAGCTCGTACTTTATCAACATCTGCTCCTACCAACTCACAAAAATTAGCGATCTCATTCATGAACGTAATTTTGGTTGCTAGAAAAGCATTGGCTGCATATTTGGTAAGCTCGGCTGATTTCTCATCCATAACTATAATAGGGTTTCCAGATCGAACAAAGGGTTTATAGAGTTTTTTCATAAGGTTGGTTGCTCTCTCTGAACTCGACCCAATAACAATGCGTTCTGGTTTTAAAAAATCATCGACCGCAAAACCTTCCCTTAAAAATTCTGGATTTGAAACCACATCATGTTCAATATTGGTTTCTGCAGTGATAACTTCTTTAACCCTCTCTGCTGTACCAACAGGCACAGTGCTTTTATCAACAATAACCTTATAACTCTTAATAAGCTTACCTATTTGTTTAGAAGTTTCAAGTACATAAGACAAATCGGCCGAACCGTCACCACCATCTGGTGTAGGCAAGGCAAGAAAAATGATATCCCCATGATTTAATCCATCTTCAAGATTAGTAGAAAACCGTAGTCGATTGGCTTTAATATTTCGTTCAAAAAGTACATCCAAATGAGGCTCATAAATTGGAACCTTACCTTGCTGCATTAATTTTACCTTGCTTTCATCAATGTCGATACAAAGTACCTCATTCCCAGTTTCTGCTAAACATGTTCCTGTCACTAAACCTACATAACCTGTACCTATTACCGATATTTTCATTAATTATAATTTATATTATTGCAAAAATAGGAAAGTATGCTGAAATACAACCCAACCATAATTTTTGAATTGAACGTATAACAATACTAAGTTTTAATAGAATATTTAATTAGCTAAAAAATCTTGCTTTAAACACTAAAAAAATAAACTTCATGTTACCGATTAAATATCGCTTCCACATACGTTTTGGCTCCTGTATTAGCCGATAAAACCATTCTAATCCACATTTTTGCATCCAATAAGGTGCCCGTTTTACCTTTCCAGCCACGACATCAAAACTACCTCCAACGCCCATTATAAAATTGACACTATTTAAAAGCTCCTTGTTTTCGTATAAGAAATTCTCCTTTGTTGGAGAGCTAATAGCAACAAACAAAATATGTGCACCGCTTTGTGCAATTTGTAATGCTATATCCTTTTCATTTTCTTTTTTAAAATATCCGTTTCTATATCCAGCAATGATATTGGAAGAATACTTTTTAGAATAAGTACTGACAACATTGGTAACAACCTCTTCCTTGGCTCCAAAAAAGAAAATCTTATAATTTTTCTTATGAGCAAAAACAACAAGATTCTCCATTAAATCTATTCCCGCAACTCTTTCTTTTAAAGGTTGACGTAAAAACTTTGAAGCCCAAACCACAGCTTGCCCATCAGCATTGATTAAGTCACTTTCATTAACACTATTACGAAGCTGTAAATCCTTTTGCATAGCCACTATTTTGCCTGCATTTACTACCACATGATGTATTTGTTCTCCTTGCTTAATAGACTCTTCAATTTTAAGGAGTGTTTCATCCATTGAGAAATTATCAATTATTGTGTTGAGTATTCTTATTCTATTCATCATTATTGAGCTCTAAAAAGTAAAAACTAAATGCATAAAACATCCAAGCTTGCGCCCAACGAATATATGGAATTCTAGAAGTGATCATTTTCTTTTTTTGATAATAAAAATAACCCTTGTTAGATTGCATATTATCAATTGTCCAGCTTAAAACTTTATCTATAAGCTCTCTGTTTTCTTTAAAATTTCCAAATTTAGACAGAGTGACTATTAATTGTGATGGTGCATGGATATCGATTGGATACGTTTGATTATTATAATATTTTGATATGCCTTCAGAAGTAAAAAAAGTTTTTAAATAATAATCCATACCTCTTTTTAGGTTCTCATCATATGACGAATCTTTAGACGATTGTTTATAAATGCTAATGCATTCTAAATTATAGCCTGTATGAAAATTATCTATCCATTGGTGAAACGGTAATGTACCGTAGGCCCAAGAACCATCGCTATTCTGTTTTTTACAAACATATGAAACTACTTTTTTCGATTGCTCAAGTAAACCTTCATCCTTAGTATAAACATATACTCGGCTTAACAGTTTTGCTCCTAGTAGCCCTGCATTGTAAACTTGCGTATTATCTAGTGGAGAGTAAGAAAACGTATAATCCCCATCGCTATCAAAAGATTTGTTCAAATCATTCTTGACAAATTCTGCTGCACTTATAACCGTATCTAGATAACGCTTGTTGTTGGTGATTTTATAGGCTTCTAATAATGCTTCAGAAATAAAGGTCGTAGCAACAACTGTAGGTGTGTATTTGGGTTGAAAGAAGGCTCTTGCTTGCCAATCAAAGTTATAGCCCCAACAAGCTCCTGAATACCCTTCGGTTTTAAGGGCTATTATTTGTTGGGCTAGTTCATTTATTTTGTTTAAATAGTCTTTTTTGTTTTCTATGGTATAAAGATTACAATAGCCTGTCAAGAATAAGCCAAGTCCTTTGGGGTTATAAGCCTTTTTAATTCCAAATAACGTTCTTAAATTTATAGGGTTCCTTTTGAAAAGTTGAATCCATGCTAATCTAAAAAAACGGGATTTTCCTAAAAACGTATTTTGTATAATCCAGCTATTTAATCCATCATAAGGGTCCCACCCTTTGTAATACTCTTGTTCACAGTAAATTTTTAAATTTTCAAAGCTTTCTCTAAAATTCATTCTGATATTTATTATCGTTCAATTTAAAAACCAACCCAAAATATACAATCCAAAATAATGAAGACGAATGTGGTAATTCAAGAATAACATTAAATGAACAAAATATTGCAATGCCCAATAAATTCAAAAACAAAAATAAAACTTCATTATCCTTTAGTAATTTTTTATTGGTGAAAAGTGTTTTTAACGGATAAATCAGCAGGAAAATTGATAAAATTCCGATATGAAGTATCATTGAAATAAAAGAATTGTGTGGAGCACATAAATATTTACCATCACCAACAATTTGAGGACCGCTTATTGGCCAAGAAAATAACTCATTTAGCTTCGACACTGTCTCATCAGATGCATATTGAATACCAAAACCGTCTCCAAATATAAGATAGTTGTCAATGACTTTACTTAATGAATCTTTCCAGAATAAAAAGCGCCATTTCATGTTAACATCAGTAAAGGTAGGAACAAATGCAAAAACACAAACTCCAACTGCCAATAGACTCACTGTCAAAATAATTCTTTGACTTTTATTTGCTTTTAAAAACCAATACGAAAAGTAAACCAATCCTAAACTTAAATATAAGGAATCATGCCCTGTTGTAAGAGAGATATAAAAGATTAAGATGAATAAAATATGTTTTAAATAAGTGTTTTTTATATTGATAAGCACATAACTACCCATAAGTAACAACCCTAGCATGATTATTGGTGAATAATAATATTTATGCAAAATAGGATCGTAAGACTTGAAAACAATTACATAGGTTATATTCAATGCTTGAATTATAAAGCAGAATACACCAAAATAGATAAGGTATTTTACAAGGTTTTTATACGTAATTTCTAAACTTGTTAATCTATTGAATATAAAGTAGATCACTATTCCATACCCAAATAACATAAACTGTCTTAAAATATAATATGAATCCTCAAGGTTCAATTTTAAAAAAGAATATATTAGATATACGCAAGAAATACCGAAAAAAAGTTCGACACTTTTTATTCTATGTTTAAATCTAAAATATGGAATTGATAGTAGGCCAATAGTTAGCAACACTAAATCATGTGCATAAAAAAAAGGCTTAATTACCAATAGAGTTGTGTATGATTTACCAAATAAACCAAGCAAAGCAAGATCCATAACTAGAGCTATACTTATAAACCATGCTAATTTCTTGTCCATCTGTACCTTTATTTACCGTTTAAATGCTTTGAGGTAAACCGGTGTTTAAGCTATCAATAATTTTTAAAGTGGTTAAGGTTGTGTATTTAATTGACTGAAAACTAATTGGTGAATTATGCCCTTGTTCAATAGATTTAACAAACTCTTGAATTTCCTCTTTATGCCCTTTAGAAGGTGATTTTAGTTTTATTTGCTTGTTTTTTTCATGTAACTCTCCCGATCTAAAATCATGGATTCTTCCAACTTTACCGCCTCCAAATACTTCAATGCTTTCTTTTGGAAGCGATTTATCTCCATTTGCCAAGTAATTTAAATTTCCAATTGAGCCATTTTTAAATTTTACAATAATTGAAATATTATCATCTGGTTTGATTTTTGAGTTATCTGTATTAATACATTCTGCAAAGACTTTTACGGGTTCAGAATCCGAAAAATATTGCATCAGATCAATGAAATGGCACATTTCGCCAATAATTCTTCCGCCCCCCAACTCTGGGTTTTGAGTCCAATGGTCTTTAGGGATAAATCCAGCATTCACTCTAATATTAACAAAGATAGGCTCCGTTAAACCTTGAAAGGCTTTTTTGATTGACTTCGAAACTTCGGCAAATCTACGGTTAAATCCAACCATTAATCTGCCTTCAGTTTTACTATAGGCTTCTTCTACAGCACTCAATTCTTCAATGGTCATTGCTAAAGGTTTTTCAACAAAAACATTTTTATTGGCATTCAGCCCCAAAATAGTATAATGAGCATGGGTGTTATGAGGAGTAGCTACAAAAACCGTATTAATATTTGGATTTTGAATTACATCATTGTAGTTTGAAGATGCTTGATTGAATCCAAATTTTTCAGCAACATTTTTTGATGTGATTCCTTTTGTTGTTACTACTGTATCCAATGATGCACCATGTGATTTAACATTTGGTATCAAGTAACTTTGTGCAAAACTCCCAGCGCCAATAAATCCAGCATTAACTTTTTGAATTTTTTTATTGTTAACTTTAACGCTAGCTATAGTTTTGTTAGGGTTTTCTTCTGGATACCTCAATAAAATTCCTATCGAAGGTTCTTCAACCTTTCCAAGTACAATATCATAAGCTTTTTCTGCATCAATGATGTCAAAAACATGTGTTGTAAGAGGTTTTAAATTTATGGCTCCATTAGATATTAATTTTAAGAAAGCCTCCATGTTTCTTTGTTCAGTCCATCTCACATAAGCATATGGATAATCTTCTCCATTTTCTTCATAATTTACATCATATCGCCCAGGACCATATGAGCAAGACATACGTAAATCCAACTCTTTCCTATAAAAATGTGGGTCTCGAGGTATATCCATTTTTACTGCTCCTACAACCACAACACAACCTTTTTTACGTGCAATTACCGCAGATAGTTCTATTGGATCGTTAGAAGGTGCGGCGGCAGTAATAATAATACTATCAAAACCGTGACCAGATGTAAAGTTATCGGCGGTTGCCAATAAATTTGAATCGCCTCTTAACATGGCTTCGTCAGCAGATGTTTCTTTGGCTAAACTAACTAGTCTAGGAGATAAATCTATACCAAAAACATTGCACCCATTAGCTTTTAGTAGTTGACAAGTAATTTGGCCCAATAATCCCAAACCAATTACACATACATTATCTCCTAATTTAGGCTCACTTTGCCTTACGCCTTGCAGGGCAATGGCACCAAGAGTTGTAAAACAAGCATCTTCAAAGGAAACATTATCTGGTATTTTGGCTACCAAATTTTGTGGTATTCCCACAATTTCAGAGTGGGAGGCATAATCCTGGCCGGCGCAGGCAACGCGATCTCCCTTTTGAAATTGGCCATTGGAATCCATTGAAGCCATAACAACACCAGATGTGCTGTAGCCCAAGGCCTTTAAACTATCTAGTTTTGTTTTAACTTTATCCAGAGTGGCTTTTAAGCCTTCCTTTTTAATGTTCTGTAGAACTTGAGCAACAAGGTCTGGCCTTTGTTTAGCTTTGCCTAACAAGCTAGCCTTTCCAACCTTTACGGTCCCTCTTTCAGTACCCGCACTTATCAACGAAAATTTGTTCTCAACCAATACCATCCCTTTTGAAATTGATGGCATAGGTACCTCATCGACATATAATTCTCCTGTTTTAAAATTTTGAATGACTTGTTTCATTGTTTTATAGCTTTACATCATTTATAACAAATTCTTTTATCACCGAAAGGTTATTATCAATGTCTACTAAACCTAAACGGAATAGTGCGAATTGTTTCAAATTTGATGTAAACGTTTTTTTAATTGTTGGTTTTCCGAATTCTTTTGTAATGCTAAAATCTATAATATCGAAATTAACAAACCCATATTGTATTCTATCGGCTGGTAAACTATTTATATCATTTGGATAGCTATATGCGTGAAAATAAAAATACCGTTTTTTACTGTCGATTAAGCTTTCATTTAAAAAATCATTGAAAATCAAAGAAACCTGATAAGTGTTTTCGCCCAATTTATCTAATTCTATACTTTCGATAATTATTTGATCAGTTATATCAATAGGAGCGTCAATGAGCTGTTTTATATCTTCTTTATTGTTCTTGAGATCTTTATTATAAAATACAAAATAATTGCCATACTGATGGTTTGTATTAAAATACTTTGGCAATAAAAAATTACTATATTGATTATAATTCTTTTTGTCTCTATTTACTATAACAATATCATTATAACTTAATTTATCAATTATAGCTTTTAACTTTTCTTTATAATTCACTTGAGAAAAATAAATATCTGTGGTAATATCTATTTTGTTGTTTGAGTAATTGGATATTACCTCCTTATCTATATTAACGAATTTCATGTCTCGCTTTTGCAGGTCGGGGATGTTATTTATAACTGCTTTAAAATTATTAGTTGTGCTGGGTAACACTTCATCGTAGTGTGCATTGAAAACCCCTATATAGGCAATTAGGACGAACGACACTACCAAATATTTTAATATTTTAATATTTTTAAACACAAGTTTGTTCTGAAATTCTCTTATTATTATAGTTAAAAAAGCACTCGATATAAATAAAAATGGAGTATAAAAAGGCACAATATTTCTTTCATAAAACTCTACTTGCTTCATCAAACCGAATAACGAAATAAATAATACTATTGTTAGTATTCCAAGTTTCATTTTTTCATTCTTATTAGAATAATAAAATCCAAATATCCAAACAAAAGGTAGAAGATAAATAAAATACCCTATTAGGTCTTTTAACACAATAAAAACGTGTTTAAAGTTATTATTAAATCCCGCAGTACTCTCATTAGAGGCTAAAGCAGACTGACCATTTTGATAGTTCCAAAAATTAGACACGAAGTCATGTAGCATAACATTGATATCTCCAAAAAAACCGTAATAGTTAATAATAATAAAAGACAAGAAGAAGGATCCGAATACAATAAAAACCTTTTTTAAACTAGTCTCTAAATCATAACCGCCTTCTTTATTTACAAATGGCATTGTTAGAAGCAGCAAAACAAAAATCAAAGCAGAAAATTTTACCGAAATTATAAATGCTGACAATAACCCAAGTAAAATCATCAAAAAACTAGAAATTTTTCTTTTGTCGTATAAATAAAGAAACAACCAGGTAATAATACTAATAAAACCCATTAGTAAAGGCTCAATATAAGCATAGCTTTGTTCATGCGTTAATTGGATATTAATTGCAGGAAATACAATTAAAAAGAATAATGACATGCTATAGTTTCGTTTGAAACAATAATACAAAAGGGGGATAAGGCATATAAAAACAAAAACTATACTTTGAAGTCTTAAAAAATAAAAGAAATCCCTTAAGTTAGGGTCGTCAGCTAATCTCTGTTTCACTATTGAAGGGTTGATATCTTTATTAATATACTCATTTAGTATATAATTGTGTCCTGGTTTCTCCCAGCCTGACAAAAAAGTATTTCCTCCCATATTTTGGGACATCTTAATGAGCGCTCCAGGATAAAAAAGTCGATACATCCATCTTGCACCTTCCAACGACCTAAAGTTTTCGACCGTTCCAGTTTCAAAAGATTTTATTCCTAAATACACGGTGTGAAATTCATCATCATGATAGGTGTTTAAATTGTTTTCTAGATGATTTTTTCTAACTCCTACCAACAGTAAAAAAGAAAGAATTAAAATAACACTAAACTGGAATGTTTTATTTTTTAATAATTTTTGAATTCTATTTTTCATAATTTTTTTAATTGGTAACTACTTGCTGTATGTAATACAATAAAAACAATTGTGTAAACCCTTTATAATTATCTTCCCATATAGGCTCTTCTATAAGGTCTTCTGCGTTGTTTACAGTATTATATGCAATCTGCTCTATCTCTAATGCCGTAATAGAACCTACCACCTCTAATTGTTGAGAATCTGTATCGTATAAATGATTTACTTGAATAGTTTTAATGTCATTGAATTTTTCACAAAGTAAATTCAAATCAATGCTAGTTTCGCAGCTAATCATTAATCCTAGGTCAACAGGTTCTCCGTTTCCTATATCAATATTTTTATTGATTGAATAATAAGATATTTTAATATTAGCGTGTTTAGATTGAGATTGTATATACTTTAAAGAATCTGTTTTCCTAATCTCTAATTGTTTAATAACTTCTTCTTTGGTATATCCTCGCATCTTCATATCCCTATTGATTTTCCAATGAAGCCTCAAATCTTCAGCTGGGGACACAAAAATTTTTATATCAAATAATTCACGTTTTGCTAAAATATAGAATGGATGTAACCCTTCAAATAGAATAACTTTATTTGGATAAATACTGAGGGGCTTTGTGAATTTACCCGTATTATGATCATAATGCCTTCTTAATATTTTCTTTCCTTCCTTTAAAGATTTTAACTGGGTGATTTCGTCATGTAGATCATTGGCTTTAGGCGACAAATGTGTATGTGTTTGCCACATGGTATGACCTCTTTCCCACTTATGCATATCATCCCCTCTCAATATGGTCATGTTATCTTTTGCGAATAGCTTTTGAATAGATGCCGTTAATGTGCTCTTACCAACTCCAGAGTCTCCGCCAACACCTATTAAGCAAGGTGCATTTTTAATTTTTGCTTTTACATTTTTAGTTACGCCAATTCTGTATATCCAAAAAATATTAATAAATAACAATACCTGAAGCCCTGTAAAAACAATATTTAAAAGCATACTTGGGTTTAGTCCAAAAGACTGAAAAAATGTATATAGAGTATCTCCATCGCTTTTATAAATGTAAAGATTGGTAAAATCTGAGTTTGGAATCAAAGCAAAATAAAGAAGATAAAAAAATTGCAATGCTAAAAGGGGAAAGACACTCAATTTATCCTCTTTTATATAAAAATAAATCAAAAAAGGAATGATCCAAAAATACCATCCTGGTTGAGGTGGAATAAATAGCAGTAAAGAACAAAATGCAAAACCAATAAACATGATAAAAAGATCTTTACTTAACTGCTTATATCTAATAACCTTTGCTATCATTAGCAAATAAACAGCTGGAATGACGTAAAAGAACATGTTACCAAATCTAATTTTGAAATCCCAAAGTTTAACTTGTTCTTTATTTTTAAAAACAAGGGTTAAAAATTCTTTATCTAATAAAAAGGTGCTATTTAAAACAAGGAAAACACCAGTAACTATACAAAAGGCACTCGACACCAATTTAATTTGTTTGTTAGCATTGGTAAACTTCCATAAATAAATAAAAAAGAATGGTAAAACTATTAATAAGTTAGTTTTTGTTGCCAAACCTAACCCAAGAATTGCGCTCGCAACAAAAAACCTCTTTTTAAATAAGAAGAAAAATGAAACAAATAAAAACATGATGGGTAGTATATCAAACTGCCCATGCAAATAACTGATATAAAAAAGAACCGGTGAACACCAATATAGAAGTAATAGCTTCTTCTCTGCATTTTTTAAAAATCTGCTCAGAATTATTAAAATAACTATATCTGCAATTAATAATGGCACTCTGAACAAAAAAGACTGAAGAATTATGTTGTTTTGAAAAAAGAAACTAAATATACTTTGAATGAAGAGCATTAAAGCAGGGTAAGGGAAAAAGTCGAACTTTTCTATACTATAAAAATGTTCATAAGGATTACTAAACCCTGTACTGCTAAAATAATTTACAAAAGGTATGAACTTGTTTTTTAATAAGTCTCCTATAAAGAAAAATGGTGCCACTATTTTAATTAGTAAACCAATTAAAAATATCTTATTTTTTAAAATATTTAATTTGTATTTCCCTAATTGGTCGTAGAGCAATTCGTTATTAAATACCACTACCCTCGCCATTTTTCTATGTTTTTATACTTTGTGCAAATAGCATCAAAAGTTATTTTCTGTTGCATTAAATAATTTTTATATTCCAGTATATCTTCTTCTCGACCTTGTAATTCAGGTGAAACTAAACACAACTTATATCCCATTGCTTTAATTAAATCAAACACTTTAAAATCTAGTGGTAGTTTGGTAAAACAATCTACCCAAACCCATTTTACTCTTCCCTTCATAGCTTTTAAATTATCTAAGCCTTCATATTCTGAAAACCTAAGTGCTATGTTTTTTTCTCCTTTATTAGACAATAAATGTATCATAGGGAAAGAACTGTCTAAAAAAAAGTACTTCCTTATATTATATTTTCGGATTAATTTTAAAACATTTTCTTCAATACGCTCGCTTTTTATATTCAAAATAAGTGTGCCATGATTATAAGCCTCCAAATAGGGCTCAAACAACTCTCCAGAAATAAAAGGGTCGTGACTGATATAAATATTTCCATTTATATCATCTCTCAAGTCAATTTCTACTCCAAAATTTTTAGGCAGGGTCTTTAATTCTTTTAGCGTGTTGATTCTATGGGCAATGTATTCAATCATTTTAAGCTTTTTTTCAATTTTAAACTAAAATCGAAGGTTCTCTTAATAAATTTCCATTTAGATTTTAAACCTGTATTCCAGCTGGAAGAGCCATGAATACGTTCTGGAAATAATACATTAAACCTAATGATTTTAAAATTTAGTTTTTTTGCATAATAAAGCGCATAGAGATCAAGTGCAAAATCATTAGGAGCGTTTTCCCATTGTTCAAAAAATGATCTGTGAAAAATATTAGGCTGCGCATTGATGTCCCAAAGTTTCTTTCCCATATATAAGGTTTCAAAAACACTCATTCCAGAAGTAAAAAACTGGTCAAAAAAAGGTCTACCTATGCGATTCCCTTTAATGTATACTTGGTCTTCATTTTGATTTTCGATAATTTCCAGAGCCTTTATTACATCTTTAGGATCTGTTTGCATATCTGCATGTGTCCAACCAATATATTCTCCACCTGCTTGTTTTAAACCAGAAACAATTCCAAAACCATAACCTATATTTTCTTCTACTTTTACAAGTCTTGCAAACGCATACTTGGGTATTAACTTTTTAAAAATATCATCACTGTTGTCCGTAGAGCCATTGTTTACTATAACAACTTCTACGTCATCTCTGATTATAACATCATTGAATCTTGAAAGTATCAATGGAATGTTTTCTGATTCATTATAACAAGGTACTACTATTGATAATTTCATAATTGCCTTTCTTTAAAAACCCAGTATTTTTGTCCAATAAAATTTAAAACTGTGCTAGCTCCAGTTGCACAAATAAAAGCAAATAAAACATTATTTAATATTATTAAAGCTAAAGCATTTATCCCAACATTGACTCCTAACGTCATTGTATATAAAATCATAAATAACCAAAATTGCTTTGGAGATTTCTGCTTTTGTTCAAAAGTCCATAATTTATTTATTATATAGGAAACTATTGTTCCTGAAAAAAAGGATATAAACTTAGCAATTGCATATTTCACATTTAAAAGTTCTACCAACATAAAGTAAACTACAAAGTCTATTAAAACAGCACATATACCGGCGAAAAAAAATCTAATTAATTGTCTTTTTATTTTTGAATCAACCTTATCTATCCCCATTTTTGACTAAAGCTAGTATATTCGTTTTCAATTACTGAAATTGCTTTTTTATTAATTGTAGTGTCTTTTTCCAATTTGTAGGGGTGCCAATCTACTTTATGAAAAAAACTCTGCCAATATTTAAAAGTTTTATAATCGTTAGGGGTTCCCCAACAGATATAGTTGTCAATTTCAAACACTTTCACATTTAATCCTATATTTACTAACTCTTCTATACAGCTGTCAACATAAAATTCTCCGTTAATTCTAGTGTTTTTTTTATACATTTTATCCAATGCTTTTTTGAAATGTAACCCTTTTCTAAAATAAAATGTTCCAACTATAGCATGATCTTTCCGAGGGTTGTCACTAATTGGTTTTTTAACGCTTACACCTAAAACTTTATCCCCTTTTGTTTTAATCCACCCATACATTTCAGGATTTCTTTCGCTTGATGGATGATTTCTAAATGACCAAATAATAGCGTCTACTGATTGGTCTTGTAAAAGTTCCTCATATCTTTTTTTATTCCATAACATCCCATTGTCACAGGCTGCTATTAATAAAGGTTTTTCAAGATTTTCCCCTTCCAAACCAAGTTCACATGTGCAAGCTTGGCCTTCGGTGACTTGATTTAAACTGATTATTTTAGAATCAGGAAACTCTTGCCTAATTTCTTTCTCTAAAGGGTAATTTTTTAAATGATCTTCTAAACATATAAAAATGTTGCTTTCTGCACTAGGAAGGAAATTAGATGCTTGAACTATAATGGGTTTTCCAGAAACCTCAATTAACGGCTTAGGGTTTTTATATCCTTCTTGTACAAACCTACTTCCTTTACCTGCTAAAGGTATCATATTAATAGATCCTTTTTCAATTTTAGGTGTTACTCGTTCTTTAATAATTTCTTTAAAATAATCTGAAAACCCATTATATTCTTCTAAATCTTGTGGTGTTCCCCATTGTAACATGTGCTGGATATTATAAATTGAAACAGTCAACTTATCTTGAACAAGAAGGTTGTAAACTAAACTTACATAAAACTCCCCATTAAGGTTAATATCTTCAGCAATAAGCTGATTAAAGTATTTTTTTACAAATGTTCCTTTTTTAAAGTAATAAGTACCTATAGAAGCATATTCTTCCATACGGTTGTCTGTAAAAGGTTCCTTTTCTTTTATTTCGAGCATCCATTGTTTGTCATCCCGCATGAAAGCATAATTCGTAGTGCCTAGCATGTGTGGGTGAAATCCTTTATATGCAGGTACAGCTCCATCTGCATTTCTATTTCGAGTGTGAGACAAGAAATCTTGATAATCCCAATAGCATGAAAAATCGCAATAATTTACAATGATTTCATCATCATCATTTATTAAATCTTGTATTTGTTGTACTGCATAAACAGGTCCTTTTTTGTGAGGTGGAATTTCTACAACAATTCCATTGGGAGCAATTTTATTTAAAACACTTCGCATATTAGTTGTACGCAAGTGTTCGCTATTGCAAATAAATATAAAGTCTTTCTCGCCTGGAAACATATTAACAACGTGTTCTATAATAGGTGATCCATTTACTTCAATTAATGGTTTCACATTTTTATACCCCGCATTTATAAATCTTTGCCCTTTTCCAGACATTGGTACTATTATCTTCATGTATTATAAATTTTGTCTGTATTTTTCAGCGTCCCAATTACCTAAGTATGCTATCTCTGCATCATCTAAAAAAACAATTTCTTCTTTTACCTGTTTTAGTATTAATAAATTGTTTTTTAAAACATCTTCTATCATTTTTGCTTTTTTCAAATCTTTTGATACAATGTATAGATGTTTATTATAAATAATTAATTTGGGCAATTGCTTATATTCTTTCAGGTAATCTATAACACTTTGATCTCCTGTATATTCTAGTGCTTTATAACCACAAAACACATAACCGTCTGGACAAAATGGCTTTTTAAAAAACAATTCTTTATTAGATTTTAAAATTGAATTTATATATGCATCTTCAGATAAATAAGACATCAAAAGCTCATTAGAGTGTTTGTTCACTGCTTTAGATAAAATGTTTGTTGCTTTATATGCTTTAAAATCAATTTTTAAAAATGTTTCTACTTTATTTATAAATTCTTCGGTTAATTCTTGAACACTTTCAAAACTATTAGAAGTAATTATTAATCCGTGGTTTTGAAGGCAAATTATTGATGGTTTTTTATGGTATTTTTTTACATACAATTTCATTTGAGCGTTCATTTCTATTGCTAAATCAATACCAGGTGTTTCATATTTTATTAATAAAACTTCTGGGGCTATCCTATTTAACAAATCTTCCCAGTTTTTAACTGATGTTAGCATGTTTACTGAAATAGCATGTACATGTAAAGTATATTTATATAATAAAGAATGAAGATATGTTTCTATAGAAGGTCTTGGCCCTTCTGTTATTTGAGCATTATTAACTGCTTCAGATCCTTTTTGATCTCTTAACCTCTTATTTGAAATATTAATTATTGTTGGATCTTCAATGATGCTCAAGATTTTTGAATTATCTACTAAAGCATATCCTGTATTTTCATCTACTTCAGATAACAAATAACCTGAAGCTTTAATGATCATTTGGTTATTATCTAATTTTACAGATGTATTGCCGCCTCCAGCTTGGATGAGATCAAATCTTTCCCCAGCATAATTAGACATTCTAATAAATTTCTCTAATTCTTGGTTCATTATAAAATATTTAATAATTCCTCAAAATGAAAAATTTCAGTAATTCCTGGTGGCATTTCTTTTTTCTCTCTTTTGTGATTTAACCAAATACCTTGAATTCCAAAACTATAGGCTCCTAATATATCTTTTTCCCAATTATCTCCAATCATTACAGCTTGTTCCTTAGTGCCTTTTAGCTTGTCAAGTGCTTTATAAAACATTATTGAATGTGGTTTTTCTTTTCCTGCCTCTTCACTACTAACCATAAAATCAACATAATTTGTTAATTCCAAAGCATTAATTTTTCGCATTTGAATATGAGTGGTTAAGTCTGTAAGAATACAAATTTCTCTGCCTTGTGATTTAAGCATTTCTAACAAACTTATAACCCCCTTGAAGAGTATCATGTTATTTAAAAAGGTTCCCCAATAGGTTTCATAGCATGGCAAGGCAAGTTCCAAAGCATTCCTATTTAAACCCTCAAGTGTTTTCTGAAAGTAGAGTAGCCGATTGTGAGACGAAGCAGTATTAGCCAATTCAATATGTGTATTCTTTCTAGCACTATTAAAAGTCATTAAAATTTTTTCCTCCGAGCAACCTGTCATTTTTCTTAAAAAAGACAGAGCTTCATTAATTGCTATTTTATGGGCAAGATCATAATTATAGAGTGTGTGATCCAAATCAAATATGACTTTACTTTTAGTTTTATAAGACATTATAATGGTTTTGA
Source organism: Geojedonia litorea (assembly GCF_042654525.1). Classification (NCBI taxonomy): domain Bacteria; kingdom Pseudomonadati; phylum Bacteroidota; class Flavobacteriia; order Flavobacteriales; family Flavobacteriaceae; genus Geojedonia; species Geojedonia litorea. The sequence goes on along the minus strand of NZ_JBHSGP010000014.1, from coordinate 733,006 downwards.
TACATTAATAAATTTAACTCATGACTAACTTGCTATTCATTCTTAAGCTTTTGGCATTGGGACCTCTCATCAACACAAATTTTATTGTTTTAAAATTGTGTATGACTTATTTCATTTAGATTTCTCACTTTAGTAAATGTTTGAATCATTTATATATACCTCCCATAGGCTTTTCCCATCTAAGACTTGCCCCGTGGTAATGCTTAAAATATGTTTTAAGGGAAGCTTTCTACTGGCAATTTTATATATAGCGTTAGAGGTTTTTGATACTAATAAATGCTCGTTAAAATTAAAGTCCAAATTAATAAACTCCTCTGTTTCTTTTATCACAACGTGAAGATAAAATCTGTGCTTAAGTTGCTCATCTGTTGGGTTTTTAAAAATATAATAAATAACATCTCTGTTTACTAACAACGATAATTGCTCATCTTTGATAATTTCCCAATTGTTTTTAAACCCTTCATTTAAAATTTCAATATCGTCACTGGAAACTATTTGGTTTTCAAACTTTATTTGTTTTGTGTTTTGTGTTTTGTGTTTATGGTTCTCATTGCAACTAAATACAACAACACAAAATACAATAATTAGTTTTTTCATATTAAACCTTTACCTCACTGAATTCTTTTTTAAATGACTCGATTATGTATGAATTCTCGTCTTTAGTTCTTGATGCCAGTCTAACAAATTCGCCATTCAATCCTATTTTGTCTGAACATGTTCTTAAATAAATCCCATGCTTGATAAGCATTTTAAACACAAAATCATCGCTAGTTTCACCGTTTAATATTTCGAGTAAAGCAAAATTCGCCATACTTGGGTACACTTTAATGTTTGGAATTTGCTTTAACTGGTTAATAAAATCTTGCGTTTCTTTAATGTATTTCACTCTAACTTGTTCATATTCCTTCAAAAACTCGTCACTCGTATATAATCTAAAAAAGTACTCTGAAAGCCCATTAGAATTCCATAAAAACCCATTTAATAATAGCTCTTGAACGCGTCTAGAGTTCATAACTGCGTATCCCGCTCTTATGCCAGCTATACCGAAATCTTTAGACATGCTTTTAACTAAAATTAAGTTAGGAAACTTATATACTAAATTTGAAGCCGTTTTTAAATCATAGTATTCATTTTCGTAAGCAAAATGGATAAAACTCTCATCTAAAATCAAGTTTTTAACATCTCTTAACTCTCTTAAAATATGATGTACTTTTTGAGAATCCATATAAGCTCCATTAGGGTTATTTGGGTTTATAAGTACAACAGTGTCTGGTTTTTCTTTTTTTACAAGTTTTATATAGGATTCTACATCTAACTCATAATTATTTTCTTTTAAAAGTTTATTATAAACTACCTGTACATCGTCATTTATAAACTCATAATATGATGAGAATGTGGGAATATTTATAACAATTTTAGTCTTGGTATAACGTTGAATAATAGTTTGAATAATCTCTATAGCCCCATTACCTATAAAAATATTATCTGGGTGTATCCCAATTGTTCCCGAAAGCGATTCTGCAATTACTCTATTTTGCGAGGGGTAAAATTCAAGCAAGTCTCTCAAACCTCCAGTATCTAATAATTCCCTTTTAAAGTATTCTAAAAATAAGTCTGTCGCATAGGGATTGGACAGAAAACAAGCGTCAACTTTTACCTTTAATTCGGGAATGGCTTCTTTTATTGTGAAAATACTTGGTGAGTGTGATCCAGCCTCTTCCTTAAGTAGGCGTAATTGCTTTGTAAGTTCTTCTTTTGTTTGCATTAAACTTTTACTTTAGATTCAATAATTTTTACTTTATCTGTTTGTTTGTTTCTGGGTATGTTTTTCACGACATTTATGGTAAGTGGAACATCCCCTAGTCTTTGATTAATCCCTGCCTTTAAATTATCAAGATCCAATTGGGTTAGTGGTTCATTCTCACTTATATCCATGGTGATAGAAAGGTCTTCTTCTTGTAAAATATAGAATTGTTTTATGTTCTGAAATTTCTCCATTAAATTATAAAAATTAATGGTAGGGATAGCTTGCTTACCTTGTTTATACAAAATATCATCTTGTCGTCCTTCAATTCCTTTAAATGGAATTGTCATTTGCCGGCCACATTTACACCTAATATTTTCATGTTGTAAAGGTATTGCTTTATCATTAGTTTGATATCTTAATAAAGGCATAATATCATTGTTTAACGAAGTAGCAATGATATTATTTTCCTCATCCAATTCACAGATTCCATAATCATCATTATTATGGTAACTACCGTATGCACATTGTTGAGCTGTTATTGTTCTTTCATTCTGGCCATACCAATCGAGTACATCACATTGCCAATACGCTTCTATAACACGTCTGTATTTTGGCAGCATAGTTTCAGATGATGTTATAATTGTTTGGATTTGAGGCAGTTTAATGCCTTGCTTTTTTAAAAGCAAGGTTAATATATACACCGAAGAAGGGTAACCTTTTAAAACTTTAGACCTAGATTTATTAAAGACTTCCAAAAAGATTGGGAGATAAACTTCGTTGATATGATAAGGTGATAAATACCAGAAATTTCTAATAATATCTCTTTTATAGATTGGCTCACCTTCTTTTGGAGAAAAACTTCTTATAACAATGGCAGGTGCTCTTAATTTATAATCAAATTTACCAAAAGACCAAGCACGATAGCCTAAGATTACCTCGATGGCATCACTAAAATAATTCTTGGGGACTTTGAAAGGTTCGCCTGATGATCCTGAAGTTGATTTCCACCTTAAATTTTTTATATCCTTATCCTCTCTGATAAAATTAGTTGGATTTGCCCTAATAAGATCCTTATTAACAACCGGAAGTTTTTGTAGTTCGTTCAAGCTAAAATTTTCAAAGTCAATTTTAGATTTATAAGGTTTGTAGTATGGCACTTTATTGACGGCAATTTTCAAGATACTTTTTAATTTTTTCTCTTGAAACAACCTGATCTCGCTAGCAGATTTAAATTGAAACCCTAAATATTCGTTATATTTTAAGTATGTATATACAATATTTAGCAACTTATTTAAGGCATGACTCACTTTCATTTATTAAAAACATTTTCTAGCTTAAAACTTGCGTTTCTTTCTTTAAAATTTTTGTAGAGCGGAAAGGCAAATTTACCCAAATTTCTAATAAATTGAGGTAAATTAAGTTTATTTTTAATCTTGTAATAGCCTGAGAAATAATTATTATCGCCATTCATTTTTTTGTGCCCTAAAATTTGTATACTTTCTTTATTACAGTTTATCAAACTTGATTTTAAGTTTTGTGAATCTAGATTGATTTTACAGAAGCATTTAAGTATATCTGAATTATAGTGCGCATCACTTCCCCCAAGAGGTATTAAGTGCGTATAGTTAATAATCTCTTTTTGAGCCAAAACATTAAAATCGTGATTGATTTTAGCATTAAATACTTCAAAAGCATCACCAAGTTTTATGGCTTTATCATAACTTTTTGATTGCATAATTCCATCTTTACGTGCAGGATGCGGAAAATAAACCAGCCCCTCCTGATTTTTGATAGATTGAATTACTTTAAGGGGCTCTGCTGATGGTATATGTTCGTTTAAAAACAAACCTATTATATGTGTGCCATCAGTGCAGGTGATTTCTTCCCCAATTATGACCTCTAAATCTGTTTTATCGTTTTTTTTAAGCCATTTAATCAATCGATAAGCGCCTTCAATAGTGTCATGATCAGTAATCGCAATTACGTCTAATTCTGCTTTCTTTGCGAACTTATATATTGCTTTACAGCTATTATAGCCATCAAAACTGGCATTTGTGTGTGTATGAAAATTTACCTTGATCAATTTATTGTTGTAAAATTTTATAAAAAGTATCTCTGATATTGTTTTCAAATGATTCTTGGTTATACATTTTCAAATATTTTGCCCTCCCATTATTACCAAAATCTTCTCTTAATTTACTGTCATTTAATAGTATCTCTGTTTTAGCAACAAACTCTTTTACTGTAATTTCTGGCACTATAAATCCCGTTTCATTGTCATCAACAATTTCAGGTATTCCGCCAATTGGAGTTGAGACTACCGGTAATTTACTTTGCATGGCCTCTATAACAACTCCTGGATTTAGATCTATAAATGAAGGGAAAATAAATATTGATGCTTTTGCGTATAATTCAAATTTTTGCTTTTCAAAAATTGGCCCATTAACTTCAACATTTTCATCTATTCCTTTTTCTGTTAGTAAATTTTCTATTTGAATTTTAGTTACATCAGCATCCGCTCCTGCCATGAGTGCTTTAATATTATAACCTTTTCTTATTAAAGCTTCTACGAGATCTACAAACAATAACGCTCCTTTATCTTTTACATAATTTGATAAATACAGTAAGGTGCTTTCTTGTTTAATGTTTGAATTCAAAAATTCAGACGCTTCATCTTTCATGCCATTGGGCACTACGAAACACTCTTTATAAGGCAAAAAGCTCACGTCTTCAAACTGGTTATTATTTAGTATTATTACATAGGCGTTTTTAAAAGCAAAATCATATAGCAACTTTTTAAATTTTCCTTCATAACTTTTTTTTATTCCTAAACCCCTTAAATGAAAAATTCTCTTTACCCCAAATAGTCTAACAAGTGCCACATAAAATACGTCTCTTAAAAAAGGTGTTCCAAAAGGAGAAATTGTAAAATACACTGCATTGGGTCTAGATACTAAAGCCAAAGCTAGTCGAAACCAATAAATAATAACTTTAGCTATTTTTTTTATAGACATTTTTCCTATATCTGCAATAGAATCGGCGAAATTTATAGGTAAAAGTTTTATATTAAAGTTATCTTTAATTTCTTTGCTCTCAATTAATGATTTATTTCTTAATGCTGCTCCATGTACAGGAGGAGGAACTTGTAACATGAAAAGTATCTTTGCTTTATTAGCCATAAAGTATTTTTAATTGATAAATATGAAAAAAATTAAACAGTGCTTTTTTTTATTGGCCTCAAAGATATATATATATATTATTTTGGTTAAGTTAAGCAGAAGGAAATATTCCCGAGTGTTTATTTTTGATATTGATAATACAATTGCCCATACGTGGTTTAGCTTTAACACAACTTATTTTAAAAACAATCACGATCGTTTATTGTCATTACCTATTTTTACAAAAATGCGACGTTTAATTAGCATTTTATACAAAAACCCCAATACTATAGTCCTTTTTTTAACGGCTAGAAGCCTACACGACTATCCCGTGACCTACAAATGGTTAAAAAGTCAAGGGTTTCCTCTAAAATATTCGGATTTATTTATTGTAAATTCGCCAAGATTTAAAATTAAGATACTTTCGGCCTTAAAAAAGCAGAAGGTCAATGTTTATTATATTGATGATTTAAGCTATAATCATGAAAACGGAGTGGTTAAGTTTTATGATTCAGAAATAAAAGACATAAAAAACCTTTCGACTTTACAAGAAAATATAAAATACTTTGGGTATGACGATATTGAACGTTTTAACAGTTTTTAAAAAAGCGTTAAAAAAAATTCAAACAATTTATTTCTGTTTAAAAAAAATAGATTGGAGAAAGGCATACACACTTTATAATAAAGAAGCGGATATTATTTTGTGGTATTATCCCCTTTATCGAAAAAATATCTTTACTCAATCAATTGAACGAGATTTTGCATTTATCAATGCTTTTGTTGAACAAAATTTACCCTTTAAAGTGTTTTTTGGCAAAAATATTGGCAAATATTCAAACAAGAAGATTTTTTATTCTGTTACAAAATATTATGATGGCAACGGTTTTAAAAACTATGCCATGATTTTATATCATATTTCAAAACAACTTGAAGAACAATCTAATATTGTATATCCCACTTCTCACGAAACTTTATTGTGGGAAAACAAATTGCATATGCATAAACAATTTAATGACTTAAATATTAACCAACCTAAAACAGTATTTATATCACAAGAAACCGATTTGAGTAAAATCGAATTAGACTATCCATTTCTTATTAAAGAACCTCACTCTAGTAGTTCTATGGGTTTGTACAAAGTAAATTCATTAACAGAATTACATAATCTCATCAATACCAAAAAACCTTTCAGCAGAAACAATGCTCTATTGGCCCAAAAAATTATTGATATGAGAAAAGATGTTAGGGTAATTCTGGTTGGAGATAAAATTATGCTGCATTATTGGAGAATTAATCTCTCTAACGAATGGAAACCAACAGCCACAGGTTATGGAAGTAAAGTTGATTTTGAATTTTTCCCGAACAAATGGGAGGATTATATTAAAAATGAATTTAAAAAATTGAATATAACTACTGGGGGATTTGATGTGACTTGGGACAAAGATGATTTAGAAAAAGAGCCTTATTTTTTAGAAATCAGCCCATTTTACCAACCAAATCCAAAGGCTGATATGACTAATGTAAGCTACTCATATGGTGAATACAAAAAGAAGTTTAAACTGATAAACTCTTGGGATAAAATATTTGTTGATGTTGTTTTTGAACTACAATCTGAAACTGTGTCACATTTTTTAAATAAACACGCTTAATTTAAACTTTTGGGGGATCTATTTAACTGTAGTACCAAATAGTAAAAAGTTACAAAAAACACTATTCCCTTATTGAGGGTGAGTACGTTTTCTGTTATACTACAAACGCTTAATAAAACAACCAATGCAAAAAGCAAAAAATTTGATTCTTTTACACTTTTGAATAAATTTACTAAAACACCAAAAATAAAAACTAAAGTCCCAATAAGGCCCAACTCAATTAAATAATGTAGATATTGATTGTGGGTTGAAAATTTATTACTAATACCTAGTTCAAAGTTTTTAATTGAATATATATTATTTAATTCTGTTTGCCCATTACCTACGCCTACACCTAGAAACATATTGTTTTTAAAAACTTCCAATGCACATTCCCATTTAGCTAAACGAATATTTAATGAGTTCCAGTTAGGATTATGAACATTATCCTCTAAATTATATCGAAAAACATTTTCGTCAATGCCTTTGGCTTTATAATAGAACAAACCTACTATAATCACTAATAGGATTACTATAAAAAGTCTCGCCCACTTGTTAAATTTTATTTGCTTAAAATGAACAAAATAAAAACAAAGGATAATAAAACATGAAACAATTACCGAAAATGAATTCAATAAAATAATACCACTTAACAAAACTATAAGCATCAAATAGCTCCAAATTTTATTGCCCTTGTTTTTTAAATCAAAAATCAAAATGCAAGTAGAGAAAACCGAATAAATTCCCAAATAAACAGCATGAAACTCAATTGGAGCACTAAACCTGTGGTACAAGAAATAGTTTTCATTGACAAAATTTTCAGGATTATAAATAATGAAAGTGCCATTTTCCAAAACCTTGTAAGCAGCAGTAGCGAGACAAATTAAAATTAAAACAACATTGACATAAGCAAACACTCTTAAAACTTTAAGCACCTCATTTTTGGCAACAGAAACTGGAGTTAGTGTTAAATAGAGCAAAATAAAAACTAGTGTCTTTTCCAAGGCTTTTAAGCCTTTCAATAAATCACTAGCATAAATTAAGGAAATTAGGGATAAAGTAAATAATATGGGGAAAAAAAGCGATTGAAAATCCAACTTAACTTTGGATTTTTTAAAATGGATAAGGCCGTAAATAGAAAACAATACAATGGCTATATTATTTATGACCATTGGTAGTGCCATTGTTATTATTACGAGCAATAACAAAAACGTAAAAATGACACTATACTGTAATTTTACTCGCTTCATTTTCTTTTAAATAAATGCCCATAAACAGTTCAAAAAATATAATTACACTAAAATATTCAAACCAGTAATCTAATAAGAAATAACATAGCATAATAATTAATAAAATTGAGATAAACTTGGATTTATTAAATAGTTTTATCGGTCTGTACAAATATATTAGGAACAACAAAATTCCAATCAACCCGAATTCACCTACAATAAAATTATAATGAGAAAATGGTTGATTTGCAGTCCCATCGGAATAGCCTCTACTTAAAACTTTAGTGTTCCATAACTTGAAATGATTGTTCTCAAAATCATTCGACTTATATATTAAACTTTCAGGAAACCAAGAAACATATTCTCCCCCTGTTGTAAAAGCAACTCTAGAAGAAAATTTACCTCCGCCGTTACCAACAAGAAAAGTTGTAGGGCTATCAATCCAATTGCCTAAGGTTTGCTCTAACGACACTATCTTTCTAGCAGGATCCGTTTTACTATTAATCTTATCAAATAAAATGTTCTTCGCATATTGTACGTTATTTGGACTAACTGCATTGAATCCTACAAACAACAATATTAAAACTACAACGCTTTTTATTTTATTTGAAAACGAAAAGAATGAAAATCCATATATCATTAAAGCCAACAAAAATAAAACAATACCGCTCATGTAAGTTGTTGAGAGCACCGCTATTGTTGCAATAACAAAATATTTCCACATTTTCAAACTAACAAAATAGATTAAAAAAAATGACATTATTAACATGTTAACCGATGAATTGGGAAAAATTCCTTTCATAAAATCTCCTGCAGACATAAAATATTTCAATGAGGAGAACGGATTAATGGACATGACATCAATACACATATAGAGGTACTGATAAATCATGATGGCTATATTAATTTTAAAAAAAAGTAATAATACCTTTTCTAAATAATCCTTGGATACAGTTCTTGTTGCAAAAGATACTACGTTGCTGTTAACAAATGAAATTCCTATTAAAAAGACTATTAACCCAGTATTAACAATATAATTTATACCATAATCTTCTTTAAAAAAAAGTAAGAACTGAATTGAAGATAGTAATATGATAGATAGATAATAAGTGTTTTTAAAATCAATTTTAAATAATTTATGATAAATTAAAAAATAACCTGTTCCAAAAATCATCAATAATCCTATTTGAATGATCGGAGATGATAAACTACTTATAATCAAGAAAACAAAAAACAAAAAGGCTTGTAGTTTTTCTTTTCTTATCTTCATTTGTATAGTTCTTTATTGGTGTAAATATAGTAACATCCGTAAATTATCAGTATTAGCAAAGTTAAAATACTACTATATAGGAAAGTAAAATTCTCCTTTAGAAGAAAAAATATTAAGAACATAAATAAAAAAGGAAGATAAAACATAAACCTCTTTTTAAACTGAAATTCGGTTTTAAGAAAAAATGAGAAGCAAAAAAACAGGGTTAATTCCCCTGCCAATATAGATAGTGCAATACCTGAATCTCCATAATAATTAAATGAAAAAAGTAATACAGAAATAATGGTAATAATCAAGGACAAAATATAACTGAAAGTATATTCTTTCTCTCTTTTAAGTAATAATGTTCTAGCGCTTGATGCAATTAAAACTGAAGACACTAGTGCCGCTACACCGATAATTTTAAATAAAATTTCAATCCTAAAATATTCTTTGGAATAAATCAATTCAATTAATTCGGATGGATATAGTGTACATATAACAAAAAAAACAAACCCACTTATAAAAATTAACTTATCTATCAATAGAGATTTGTCCAATGACACCAAATCTTTGTAAAAGGCCTGAAAAATCAATCTTTGAACCCCTTTCAATAGAACATATATTTTTAAAACTAAAAAAGTGTCGGTAACAATCTGATCTTTATAAAAAGGTGTCGCGATGCTCAAAATACCCAACTGTAAAACAGTGATTGTAATATCTGTGAGCCCAATATTTACATTTTTAGCATATAATTTATAAAAGTGCCTGTCTGCATTTAACTTTATTTTAAAGTTCAATATTTTATTGGAAACATAAACTACTACTGCAAAAGTTATGAAAATAATGATATAGTACGTTCCAATAGAATAACATTCAACAATCCCCATTAAAATCAAAGCTAAAGAAGGCAACGTAACTCTAATTAATGATATAAAGGAGCCTTCAATGGCCAACCCCCTTGCATATAATGCATAATCAGAGACATATGCAATTATTGGGCTTACCAAAAAAATTAAGTAAAAATTTGTTTCTGTAACTAAAAAGGCCAAAATACCGAAAAGGGCAAGAAGAATTCCTAAAGTAAATCTAGCTGCTTGGGTTTTTTCAAGGATTAATTTCCAATTTTGTGACACCACTATATCCCTTGTAGTAATTTGCTGTAACCCAAACGCTATTATCGCAATTATTAATGCTAGTGTAGATTCGATGTTAGTTACATTCTCTAAAAAAACAGCGTCAACTCCACGTTTTACAATAAATGAAATCGAAAAAACAGAAAGAAAATGTCCTGTAGCTACTATGAGTGCAATTATTAATAGTTTTTTCAGCATTGATTAGGAGTCTCATGCAAATACAAAATAGGTGCCATAATTTTAATTTGAGTTATTAATTACTCCACAAAAATCCAATACTACTCTTTCTTTAGGGATTTCTATTGTCTTAAACTCCTTGTGCGCCACTAAAAACGCAATAATATCAGCCTTTTCGACAGCTACTTTATAATCTGTTAATTTAAATACTTTGTGAGTTTCAAGATTTGGTTCAACGATAAAATATTCTTCATTATTTGCGTTTTGAAGTACTTTTTGAGCAATGTATTTTGCTGGTGATTCACGTAAGTCATCAATATTTGGTTTAAAAGCTAACCCCATAATTGCTATACTAGGCTTGCGGCCATGTTGCAATTCAAATTGTAATTTAGCTGTCTGTATTTTTTCCGCACACCAAAATGATTTATAATTGTTTATTTCCCTTGCCTTTCCAATAATTTTAGACTCCATTGGATACTCAGATACTATAAAATACGGATCCACTGCGATACAATGCCCTCCAACACCACAGCCTGGTTGCAATATATTTACTCTTGGATGTTTATTGGCCAATTTAATTAGCTCCCAAACATTTATATCTGCTTTATCACATATAAGGGATAACTCGTTCGCAAAAGCTATTTGCACATCTCTAGATGAATTCTCTACCAATTTGCACATCTCTGCAGTTCTAGCATTTGTTTCATGCAAATCCCCTTTAATAAATTGTCCGTAAAATGACGACGCTTTTTTTGTTGATTTGGTATCGATACCTCCTATAACACGGTCATTATGAACCAATTCATACATGACGTTTCCAGGTAACACCCTTTCAGGACAATAAGCGATATTTAAGTTACCCTTTAATTCTGGTCGCATTTTGTAAATTAAATCCGCCATTTTTTCGGTTGTTCCTACTGGTGATGTGGATTCAATTATATACAAATCGTCCATTTTTAAAAGAGGAATAATAGCCTTTGTAGCTGCTTCAACAAATGAAATATCTGGTTCATTTTTAGCTTTAAATGGTGTAGGAACCACTATAAGGTATGTGTTGGCTTGAATAGGTTTGGTGTCTGCTTTTAAATATCCTTCTTTTACAGCAATTGCAACAGCTTCACCAAGTTCTGGTTCAATGATATGGATTTTCCCTGCATTAACAGTGTCAACTACCGCTTGATTAATGTCAACTCCATGAACGAAGGTTTTATTTTTGGCGATTAAAGTGGCTGTTGGTAAACCAATGTAGCCTAACCCTATCATTACAACTTGTGGTTGATTCATTTTTAATTATTTTTAATATAGTCTACTATTTTTTCACAGGCAGTACCATCTCCATATGGATTGTGTAATCTACTCATACTTCTATAACTATCCTTATGGGTTAATAACCTTCTTGCCTCATCAACGATTTTATTAGTATTTGTTCCAACCAAACATACGGTTCCAGCTTCAACTGCTTCTGGACGTTCGGTGGTATTTCGCATCACAAGTACAGGCTTCCCTAAACTTGGTGCTTCTTCTTGTACACCGCCGCTATCTGTAATGATCAAATATGATTTTTCCATTAACCACACAAATGCTGGATATGATAAAGGAGGGATAAGACTGATATTGTCTGAGTTACTTAAAAGATCGTACACTGGCTTTTGAACATTAGGGTTAAGATGAACCGGATAAATAATTTGACAGTCGGGATGTTCAACTGCTATCTTATTTAGAGCATTGCAAATATTTACAAACCCTTTTCCGTGATTTTCCCTCCTGTGTCCGGTAACTAAAATCAATCTTTTGTTGGGATCTACTATTTCTTTTAAATTTTCTATTTCTTGATCTTTAAAATCAGGGGAGTTAACCTTGCCTACACTATAAAGTAAAGCATCAATAACTGTATTACCAGTCACAATAATACTTTCTTCCTTTTTATTCTCGTTAATTAAATTAAGTTTAGCGGTTTTGGTTGGAGCAAAATGAATATTGGTCACAACTCCTGTTACCGACCTATTCATCTCTTCTGGAAAAGGTGATTTCATGTTGAAAGTTCTCAAGCCCGCTTCAACGTGGCAAACAATGGCACCGGAATAAAAAGCCGCTATACTTGCTGCCATTGTTGTGGTTGTGTCTCCATGCACATAAACATAATCCGGTTTAAAATCTTCTAAAATATCTTTTAGTTCTGTTATTATACTCGCGGTTAGCGAGTAAAGATTTTGATCGGGTTTCATGATATCCAAATCATAATCCGGAACTATTTCGAAAAATGATAAGACTTGATCCAACATCTCTCTATGTTGGGCAGTGATACAAACTTTAGTTTCAAACTCGTTTTTATATTGCAAAAAATGCTTGACAAGAGGCGCCATTTTAATGGCTTCGGGGCGAGTCCCAAAAATGATAAGATTTCTTTTCATTTACTGATTATAGAAAAAGATTCTAATTTAAATAGTAAAAAACCCTTTTACTTATGATTTGAACTGCAAAAGTAAGATAACTTAAGGCTTAATCAAATCTTGGTACAAGGTTTTCTTAATTGAAATTATATTACTGTTTTGAGCTTAAAAAATTGCCTAAACGTATATAGCTTCATTATGGTCAATTTGTGGTGTTTGTATTTTACAATCTATCGGTCGCCATTCCGCTAGGCAAAATACTTTTTATATCAAAAACTATTTTGTTTGGAACAATATTCTCCCAATCATAAGTAAAAAACTCTTCGTGACCAACTGCTATTATTATTCCATGATAAGAATTAATATCTTCAGACTTAACACTTATATTATATTCTTCTTTAATTTCATCTTTATTCGCTAAAGGATCGTAAATATCTGCTTTAATTCCAAAATCAAGAAGTTCGTTATAAATATCTATTACCCTTGTATTTCTAATGTCTGGACAGTTTTCTTTAAATGTGAATCCTAGAATTAAAGTTTTAAACTCTCTAACAATTTTATTTGAATGTAATAATAATTTTACATAGCGTTTTGCAACATGTTTACCCATATTGTCATTAATTCGTCTCCCTGCAAGTATTACCTCTGGGTTGTATCCAATACTCTGTGCTTTATGAGTTAAATAATAAGGGTCGACACCTATACAATGTCCGCCTACTAATCCAGGAAAAAACTTTAAAAAATTCCATTTAGTCCCTGCTGCCTCTAGAACCTCTTTAGTGTCTATATTTAATTTCTCAAATATTAATGCTAATTCATTTACAAAAGCAATATTTAAATCTCTTTGTGTATTCTCAATTACCTTTGCTGCCTCAGCTACTTTTAAACTTGAAGCCTTATAAGTTCCAGCTATAATAATTTCTTTATAGAGAAGGTCAATTTCTTCTGCAATTTCAGGTGTGCTTCCTGAAGTAACTTTCATAATCGAACTAACTCGGTGAGTTTTATCCCCTGGATTAATTCGCTCCGGGGAATATCCACAAAAAAAGTCTTTATTAAACTTTAAACCGCTTTCATTTTCTAGTATGGGTACACAAACATCTTCGGTACAACCGGGGAATACAGTTGACTCATATATAACAATACTTCCAAGTTTTAAATGCTTTCCAACTAATTTGCTTGCACTCTTTAATGGGTGTAAGTTTGGTTTTTTATATTTATCTATTGGTGTTGGAACGGTAACTATAAAAATATTTATTGAAGTCAGACAATCTTCATTAGTTGTAAATTGAAGAGATTTAGCCTCCTTTAATTCTTCAAAACTTACCTCGTTTGTCACATCTATCCCATCTTTTAATTGCGCAACTCTTGTATGATTAATATCAAAGCCTAAAATATTAAATCCCTTTTTTGCAAACTCTACTGCCAGGGGAAGTCCTACGTAACCTAAACCAATGACTGCTATGTTTTTTTCTGTTTTCATCTTTTATTTTAAGATTGTTATTTTCTAAGTTCTTTTTATAGGTTATTTCTAATAAAGAAAAAATTGGATTACATATTTCCTACTTATTGAAAAATCTCTTAATTGAGAAGGATTCTCTTCAATTAAGAATTTAAAATTATATTAAATTGTGATTTTATTGATAAGACACTTGCCTAATCTAAATATAAACTGTAGAAACCCATTTTTTAAAGATCTAATTTTAAATACCCACAAGAAAGGGTTAATTATTATGAGGCTTATCATGTATACCTATAGTTTATAAAAAGCGTTTTGTAATTTTTACGAAGGGCAAAAATACTACTATTTCTTTGTAAACCTAAAATCTAAACTATCATTCCGGCGGCAACAGTTTCATTTGTGGCATCATCGACTAAAATTAAGCTTCCTGTGATTCGGTTTTCTCTGTAGGAATCTGTCATTAAAGGTTTTGTCGTTCTTATTTTTACTTTAGAGATATCATTCATTCCTAAATCTTTATCATCCAACTTACGCTCTAAAGTATTAATGTCATATTTATAAACCACTTCTTTTATCATCGCCTTTTGCTCATTAGACGTGTGCTTTATGGTGTATTTTGCTCTTGGTTTTGCCGGATTATTGTGCAGCCAACACAGCATCACTTCAATGTCTTGAGTTACTTGTGCTTTATTATTTGATCGCACAATCATGTCACCTCTACTAATATCTATATCATCAGTAAGTGTTATAGATACCGACATTGGCGCATATGCTTCTTCTATTTCACCTTCAAATGTGTCAATGGATTTAATTTTTGATGTAAACCCAGATGGCAAAATAGTAACCTCATCTCCAGGTCTAAACACACCCGACGAAACACGGCCAGCATACCCTCGGTAATCGCGATGCGTATCATTTTGAGGTCGCAATACGGTTTGCACTGGAAAACGGGCATCTATCTTATTAATATCACTACTAATATGAAGGGTTTCAAGCGTGTGCAATAAGGGGGCACCAAGATACCAATCCATATTTTTTGATCTATTAACCACATTATCCCCATCTAAAGCGCTAATGGGGATAAATCGGATATCTTTGACTAAAAACTTTGAAGAAAACTTTTCAAATTGGTTGATGACATTATTGTAGGCTTCTTCAGAATAGTCCACTAAATCCATTTTGTTAACACAAACGATAACATGCGGAATTTGTAAAAGCGAGGCAATAAAAGCATGACGTTTGGTTTGCTCTATAACGCCATGTCTTGCATCTACCAATATTATGGCTGCATTTGCAGTTGAAGCTCCCGTAACCATATTTCTGGTGTATTGAATGTGGCCGGGAGTATCAGCAATAATAAACTTTCGCTTAGGTGTTGTAAAGTATCTATATGCAACATCAATGGTTATGCCTTGTTCCCTTTCGTCTCGTAAACCATCTGTAAACAAGGCTAAATCAACACCTTCATGCCCTTTTTTTCTGCTTGTGTTTTCTATAGCTTCTAACTGGTCTTCAAAAATTGATTTGGAGTCATAAAGCAATCTTCCTATTAAGGTGCTTTTTCCATCATCAACACTTCCAGCTGTTGTAAATCGTAATAATTGATTGTTATCTAACATTTTATTCTTTATTGAGATGCTGAAGCAAATTCAGCAAGTTCATTTATCTAAATTAAAAATAACCTTGACGCTTACGGTCTTCCATTG
The DNA here is from genome assembly GCF_042654525.1 of Geojedonia litorea. Lineage (NCBI taxonomy): Bacteria > Pseudomonadati > Bacteroidota > Flavobacteriia > Flavobacteriales > Flavobacteriaceae > Geojedonia > Geojedonia litorea. The sequence goes on along the minus strand of NZ_JBHSGP010000014.1, from coordinate 717,124 downwards.
CGGTTTCAGAACGTTTATCGTCACTTCGGTTTCCTCGTTCTGTCTGGCGCATGGCCGACACTTCTAAAGCGATTTTTTCCAAAGTATCGGCATCAGATTCAATACCTCCAGTTATAGTAATATCACCTAAAGTTCTAAAGCGAATCTTTTTAGTATGAATCTTCTCATTCTCTTCAAGCTTTAAAAATTCTGAATTAGGAATCCAAGATTCGTTTCTCCAAACTACTTCACGTTCATGGGCAAAATAGAGTGACGGAATGGCGATGTTTTCTCGTTTTATATAGTTCCAAACATCCATTTCGGTCCAATTACTAATTGGGAATGCTCTAAAATGTTCCCCTTCAAAATGTTTCCCATTGAATATATTCCAAAGCTCTGGGCGTTGGTTTTTAGGATCCCATTGACCAAAATCATCGCGATGTGAAAAGAATCGTTCTTTTGCTCTTGCCTTTTCTTCGTCACGTCTTCCGCCTCCAATGGCACAATCCACTTTATTAGCTTCAATAGCATCTAACAAGGTTGTAATTTGAAGTGCATTTCTAGTTGCCCCTTTCCCTCGTTCTTCAGCCACTCGACCTTCATCAATTGAGTCCTGAACAGAGCCTACAATAAGATTCGCACCTAACTCTTTGATAAGACTGTCTCTAAACTGAATGGTTTCAGGAAAATTATGACCTGTATCAACATGCATTAACGAAAATGGAATTTTGGCTGGATAGAATGCCTTTCTAGCCAAGTGTGTTACAACGATTGAATCTTTCCCTCCAGAGAACAGAATTACTGGGTTTTGAAACTGGGCCCAAACTTCTCGTAATACAAAAATCGCCTCACTTTCTAATTCATCTAAATAATTTAAATAATACTTACTCATTGTTGAGTTTTAATTTAGGTGTTATATAGTCAATTACTTTTTTAACAGAGCTTTCAATAGATTCATTCTCTGTCTTTATTTCTAAATCTGGGGTTTCTGGAGCCTCATATGGCGCCGAAATCCCTGTCATATTTTTAATTTCTCCAGCACGAGCCTTTTTATAAAGGCCTTTTACGTCTCTTCGTTCGCACTCTTCTACACTGGTATTGACGTAAATTTCAACAAAATTAGCATCGCCAACTATGTTTTTAATTCGTTCTCTGTCTTTTCTATATGGTGATACAAAAGCTGCCAATACCACCAAACCTGCATCGACCATTAGGTTTGATACCTCTGCAATTCGTCTAATATTTTCTGTTCTATGCTCAGGTGAAAAATTTAAATCGTTATTAATTCCTTTTCTAATGTTATCACCATCAAGAGTGAAGGTTTTTATTCCTTCTTTATGCAACTTGAGCTCAACAGCATTGGCAATCGTAGATTTTCCTGAACCCGATAAGCCTGTAAACCAAATCAAAAATGAATTGTGATTGTTCAGCGCTCGACGGTTCGCTACCGATACCTGATAACTATGTGGAATTACATTGTCTTGCATATCAATTTTTTCTCTGATCTAAACCGTAATCAAATTTATACCAAATTCTTTCATGGAAATAATACAACAACATTTTAGTTAACACTTCTACAAGTCCAATTTTTAACCCAATCATAGGATCTCCTGAAATTATCCAAGCAAGAATAATCGTGTCAATAGTGCCAAGAATTCGCCAAGTAATCGTTTTTATAATATGACGTTTATTTGGGTTTGTGATTTGGGTTCTAAACCAAATTCTCTCATGAAAATAATATAAAATCATTTTGGTGGTAACCTCCGCTAACCCAATTTTTAAACCTGTCATTGGGTTGCCCGAAATAATCCATGACAAAATCATAGTGTCTAGAGTACCCACAATTCTCCATGTTATAGCCTTCGCGATATGTCTTTTTCTGGATTTATCAGACATTATTTTGATACCAAAAACCATGGATTTAATAAATTTTCTTTGTTATAAAGCAGTGGTTTATTCGTTTCTTTTGAGATTACATTTATTCCTACGGCATTACATATCGCTTGCCCTGCTGCAGTATCCCATTCCATTGTAGGCGCATAGCGAGGATAAACATCGGCATTACCCTCGGCAACCAAACAGAATTTTAATGAGCTCCCTTTTGAAACAATTTCAACGGTTCTACCGGATTGTTTCAAAGATTCCATAAAATCAAGCGTTTCTTGGCTCATATGCGATCTACTTCCAACAACTTGCACCGGATTGGAATTTTCTGGTTTAGGTTGTAATGGTTCTGCCTTCCCTAAAACATCACTTAAACTTGTATCGTGTGACGTCAAAATTGCCTTAAAAGCTGTATGATCTGATACCTTCGCAAAATAAAGCACTTTGGTGGCTGGCACATAGATGACGCCTAAAACAGGCTCGCCATTTATTACCATGGCAATATTGACTGTAAATTCACCATTTCTTTTTATAAATTCCTTTGTACCATCAACAGGATCAACTACCCAACAGGTACTCCAATTTTTTCTAACTTGAAAATCTGTTTGTTTATTTTCCTCACTAATAATAGGAATACCTGTTGGGCGTAAATACGAATTTATAATATCATTTGCTCTTTTATCTGCTTCTGTTAAAGGTGACTTATCATCTTTATACTCTACTTCAATTACCGAAGTATAGACCTCCATAATAGCCTCACCTGCTTTTAAAGCAGCTTTTATTGCAATATTTAAATGCTCTTCCATAATCTATTGAAGTTGCCAAAATTAATTATTTTTTTATTATCCTACTAATTTAGTAGGCAAATATTTAAGATTGTGGAGCAGAGATTAATTGGGCAACAGTATTATCGACGCATTCTTTCCATATTAGCTGCTTTTGCAACACCCTCAATCTCTTTGAATTGTCTAAAATACTATATTTTGGCCGTAATGCTTTAGAATTAAATGAATTAATTGCTTCTATACTATCGCAATTATAATCCGTAAAGCTTTTACAAATTTGAAGTGCAAAATGATACCAAGTGGTCTGTCCCATATCTGTGAAATGAAAAATTCCGAAATTTGAAGTTTTTGATTCAATTAATTTGAAGATAAATTCAGCAAGGGTAGTGCAGCTTGTTGGTGTTCCAGTTTGTGAAGTGGTGATTTTTAGTGATTCTTTATGTTGAATCTTTTTCGCTATCGTTTTTAAAAAATTATGCCCGTATTTTGAATACAACCAAGATGTTCTAACTAAAAAGTATCTCGTTGAATTGTTTTGAATAAACTGCTCTCCTTGAACCTTTGACTTTCCATAAACATTTATCGGATTGGGCGTGTCTGTTTCATTGTAAGGAGATTCCTTTTCCCCATCAAATACATAATCTGTTGAAATATGGATTAAAACAGTGTTATTAATTTCACAGACTTGAGCTAAATTCTTAACTGCTTCGGCGTTAACTTTAAAGGCCAATTCTGGAAAGTCTTCTGATTGTTCAACATTGGTATAAGCCGCACAGTTTACACAATAATCAAATCGATGCTCATAGAAATATTTTTGCACAGCAAGGGCATCTGTAATATCTAAATCTGCTTTTGATGCGAACATGATTTTATAACTAGAGTCTCTAGCATACAATTCTCTAATGGTTTGCCCCAATTGTCCTGTTGCTCCAGTAATAAGAATCTTGGTTTTCATTTGAACAAACTTTCAAATGTTGGTAGCTGCTTGTCTTTTTCAGAAAGAATAAGTTCGCTTTCAGAAATACCCCAATTTATATTCAGGTAAGGATCATTATAAATTATCCCGGATTCGGCTTCCTTATTGTAATAATTGTCACATTTATAGCTGAAAATGGTTTCGTCCTCTAAAACCAAAAAACCATGAGCAAAACCTTTAGGAACAAAGAGTTGGGTTTTGGTTTTATCATCCAACTTTATAGAAAAGTGCTCTCCAAAAGTTTTTGAATCTCTTCTCAAATCTACACAAACATCGAGAACACTACCTTTTAGTACACTAACTAATTTTGCTTGGGCATAATTTCCCGTTTGAAAATGCAAGCCTCGTAAAACGCCTTTAGAAGATGTTGATAAATTATCTTGGACAAAATCAACTGGCAATTCCGTTGCCCCATAAAATGCTTTCTGATTAAAGCTTTCCAGAAAACTCCCTCTAGAATCCCTAAAAACCTTCGGGGTTACAATAACACAATCTTTTAATGGTGTTTGTTGTATGGTCATTATTATTTAATTTGCTGAAGATATTGTCCATAACCACTTTTAAGTAATGGTTTGGCCAGTTCATTTAATTGAGCCCTATTGATATATCCCATTCTATAGGCCATTTCTTCAATACAACCAATTTTAAGGCCTTGTCGTTCTTCAATAACCTGAACAAATTGTGATGCTTGCATTAGTGACTGAAAAGTTCCTGTGTCTAACCACGCTGTGCCTTTATCAAGTATTTGAACATGTAGCTTTCCCTGCTCTAAATAGGCTTTATTGACGTCTGTTATTTCAAGTTCACCTCTACTACTAGGCTTGATGTTTTTTGCAATCCTAATAACCTTATTATCATAGAAATAAATTCCAGGAACAGCATAATTTGATTTGGGCTGTTTAGGTTTTTCTTCAATAGAAATAGCCTTGTTATCCTCATCAAATTCAACTACACCATAACGTTGTGGATCATGAACGTGATAGGCAAAAATAACTCCACCATCTGGGTTATTTATTGCTTTTAAAGTTTGATCTAAACCCGACCCATAAAAAATATTATCTCCTAAAATCAGCGCTACGCTATCATTCCCTATGAATGCTTCGCCAATAATAAAGGCTTCAGCCAAACCATTAGGTTGTTCCTGAACAGCATACTCGAATTTACATCCATATTCACTTCCATTTCCGAGAAGTTCCCTGAATCTAGGCGTGTCTTTCGATGTAGAAATGATTAGTATTTCCTTTATTCCTGCAGACATAAGTGTGGTAATAGGATAATAGATCATTGGCTTATCATAAACAGGCATAAGCTGCTTACTAAGCACTTTTGTCAATGGATGAAGTCTTGTCCCAGAACCACCTGCTAGAATTATACCTTTCATTATTGTTTGTATTTTTCGATGTACCAATTTACGGTTTTTATTATTCCCGTTTCAAAACTTTCATTGGCTTTCCATCCAAGCTCTTTCTCAATTTTAGAAGCGTCAATAGCATATCTGAAATCATGACCTGGTCTATCGTTTACAAAAGTGATTTGTTCTTTATAGGAGCTTTTTTTTGGTTTCAATTCATCTAATATACCGCAAATGGTATTTGCTATATAAAGATTAGTGCGTTCATTTTTGCCTCCTATATTGTAAGTTTCTCCCGCTGTACCATTACGAAATGCCAAATCTATTCCCTTGCAATGATCCAATACATAAAGCCAATCCCTAATATTTGATCCATCACCATAAATTGGAATTGGTTCACCCGCAATCGCCTTTCTAATTATAGTTGGAATAAGCTTTTCATCATGCTGTTTGGGGCCATAATTATTTGAGCAATTAGTGGTAACTACATTTAATCCGTAAGTATGAAAATAACTCCTGACAAAAAAATCTGACGAGGCCTTTGAGGCGCTGTAAGGACTATTGGGAGCGTAAGGCGTTTGTTCAACAAACAGACCTTCTCGGCCTAATGTTCCGTAAACCTCATCTGTAGAAATATGAAGAAATCGATTGTTTTCACATCCGTTCTTGACATAATGTGGACCATCCATCCAATTATCTTTTGCAACATCTAAAAGGTTGAATGTGCCAAAAACATTGGTTTGTATAAATGCATTTGGATTGTTTATGGAATTATCGACATGTGATTCAGCAGCAAAATGGATCACTCCATTAAACTTATGTTTCTCAAAAAGACTTTCAACTAACGATCTGTTACAAATATCCCCTTGAACGAATGTATAATTTGAATAAGTACTAGCTAAATTTAAATTTGAAAGCTCACCAGCATAAGTGAGCTTATCTAAATTGACAATATTAATTTCAGGATGGCTTTCAAGATAAAACTCAACAAAATTAGAGCCTATAAAGCCTGCACCTCCTGTAATTAAAATTGTCATGATTAAATCTCTTCTTTAAAGCGCTCAAGGTATTTAAGAAATTGAAGTCCCATTAGCACTAATATTGTGATTGAAACAAATAAGAGCATAAAAAATTGCGTAAGACCTACGGTTATTCCAAAAATTTCAATATCCTTACTAACCACTCCTCTTTCTTGGGAGCTTGTTATTATCTCTAAAATTTGACTTCTATCTTGCTTATTTCTTTCTATTTCAACTAATTCTCTTCTAATTTCGATTTCGCTTTTATACAATTCAAACTCTTTGGTTTTATCGATTTGGTCAGACCCTTCAATAGTTATACTAGTTTGAGATCCTTTAGTATCCTCTTTTGACATCTCCAAAACTCGCTTGTACATTTTTTGTAAAGAATCAGACTTTATTAGCGCCTGCTTCAAAGCAAGCTCTCTATTATTAAGTTCTAAAAGATCTTTTTCGTTTTCTCTCTTAAAATATTCCGTTTGATTGATATTGTTAACAATATTGTTAAATATAAGAGTTGTATTAAAATTATGCTTGGCTTTAATTTTTATTTGTTGCTCAACAAATTCAGTAGGGTCAGTATTTTCAACGTAGGATTCATAACTAAAAATCGATCCTAAAACAGAGTCTAGCCCTCTTTTATAATAGTCATAGTTTTTGACCATTTGATTCTCTGTTATTATAGGCTCAATCTCAATTGATACTAATTCATTTGCTACATCCATGGTAACACCCAAAGCTTCTGCCACAGTTGACTTATCTCTCGCGTCAATTAACTCGTTATAGTAACTTATTAAATTGTAGAGATTTTTTCCTGTATTGTAGTTCTGTTTTACAATTACTGACGATTGATAAATTGGATTTGAAAATTTCTCTTTAACGAATCCAACGACTAAACCTAAAACGGCTGCAACTACTATAATAATTACATGCTTTTTAAAGAAAAAAACGAGCCATACAAAGGCTAAAAATAGGCTGTAAAAAATACGTCCGAAAAACTTAAAAAATCTTTCAAAAGCATTACCTATTAATTTGAACAATTGTCCTAAATCAACTTCCTCTGAATTATTCGGCTCTGGTAAATTCTTACTCATAACGGTAATTTATTAATTAAATATTTGTTGTAATATTTTTCTTGTTATTAAATAGGTGGGTTTAACTCCAGAAGTCCCAAGACCCCCAGATGCCAAAGTGCTCCCTGTCTCTAAAGGATTATCACTCGCGTAATAAGCATATCTAACCTTTACATCAGACCTTATGCTTCCTCTAACTTTTGATGCGGCCTGTATTGCTTTTTGGTAATGTGCTCCTTCCATTTCTAGTCCTATTACATTCCATGTAGAATTAAAGAAAAATTTTAGGATTTCTTTATTCTGGAGAGATGTTCCTAAAACTGTAATCATAGAGCCCTCACAAACAGCAACTCCTTGTCCTTCTAAATCAGCTTTTGAAAGCTCATTTGTAAAAGGATAATTATCTGCGGTACCTTCAAAAATATGTGCAGAAGGGATCATAATGTCTCCTTTGCCTCCTTCTAAAATACCTGCCTTTCCCATTATAGATATCGATTCTACATTAAGATGCGTTTTTTTGCCATTGACCTTGATAGGTTTCAACAGCTCATCAATAGTTTCATAGGCTTGTTCACCAAAAGCATAATCCATTACGAATATAACAGGTTTTTCTGAAGTGCTAAACTTCTCACTGACATTAATATCTGTTTTTGAGAAATCGATTTTCGCAGTATCAAAAATTTGAACATCAATGTTAGTCCCAGACTGATCTTCGATATAAATCATCCCTTTTTGTGTCGCCTCTTTGACTACCTTTTTTCTCAATGCTTCGTTGTCCTTTTGGCTTAAAGCCTCATAAATTTGAAACATATCCTTTTTAGGTTTCAAACTTTTTAGGGCGTTTGATGCAAAAACAGAATTCATAACACTATGCATATTGGCACTAATTACATGTATTGGGCGTTCTAATAAATTATTTTTATAAAGTACGTCTTTGATGTGATCCGCCCATATTTCGCCATGAATGTGATGGCCTAATCGTTCCCTTAATACTGGGCTAAAGGTCACAGTACGTTTTTTATTGTTGATGACTTCCTCAATTGCCAATTTTCCTAACCAATAAATGATATGAAGCAATCGGTCTGGGTGGGAAGTAGATGTGAACTTTTTATGGGCTTCAGTAAGTTCATTAAACGTTCTCCCTAAAATATTGGCCGTATGGGTAATGGCTATTTCGCGTTCTGGTTGTGTAAGCTCTTCTGCTGCCAATACTGCCTTTTCCAATTTTACCCAATCTCGAGTTGTGTTTCCAATGTCATCAATGAGAACACGCTTGCTGATTTTATGGGATTCAACAAAAAGAAACGTTAAATGGGTTAAAATATCATAGATTTCAGATCGCCCTCTTGTGATTTCAATATTCATCTGCTCATCATCTATGCGATAGCAGTTGCGTCTTCGTTTTGGAGGGATAATAGGTTTAAAGTGCGAATTGGCATAGCCTTCATCACTAGTTAAATTGATGAAAGAACATTCTTCAATACCCTTGGGTAGTCTATCAATAACATAAAGAAGACCTTCTAACTCCGCTTTTTCTTCTGCTATTGAACCGTATATTTCAGGGCGCAAGAGTAATAAGGCCTCTCTTAATGTCTCTCCCGAAACTCCCATTGGTTTATAAAACCCACGATTAAACAAATGCCGCATGGTGATGTACATTCTTTCTATGGCATTAGAGCTCTCTTGAGCCCTTGTTCTTTCATGGTGTTTCTTTTTGTTCATATAGTGTATTTGACGAGCAAAGATAATACTATTTAACCAATTTTAACTCTGATAAAGCATCAGCAATTTTACGATCATTTGAAAGTCTAGGTATTTTATTCTGCCCACCTAATTTTCCAATGGATTTCATGTAAGTCTGAAATCCAAGAGGTATAACTGGGGTTATTTTTAAAGTTTGCAGAACATTCCCCTTAATTAAATCAAAATAATAACTATTTTGTTTTTGAAGTGACTGATCTAATTCATTTGCTAAAGCAGCCATGTTTTCTGGTTCATTTTCAAATTCTATGAACCATTCATGGTAGGGCAGTCCTTCTTTAGGATTAATTTGTGGGGCTACTGTAAATTCGGTTACTCTAATATTTGTGTCAAACGTTGCTTCTTGAAGTGCCTGTTCTACTTCTTTCCCAATGACGTGTTCCCCAAAAGCTGAAATAAAATGTTTTATGCGCCCAGAAACTATAACGCGATAGGGTTTAAAAGACGTAAATTCGACAGTATCGCCTAAATTGTAGGCCCATAGGCCAGCTGTTGTAGACACAATCATTACATAATTAACCCCTAACTGTACATCCTTTAAAGTTAAACGCCTTGGGTTGTTATCAAAATATTCATCGGCTTTTATAAATTCATAGAAAATGCCTGAATTCAACTGCAACAACATTCCACGCTCATTTTGTTTATCCTGAAATGCAAAAAAACCCTCGCTTGCTGGGTATAACTCAATACTGTCCACCTTTCGGCCAATAAGGTTTTCAAACTTTGCTCTGTAGGGTTCGTAATTAACACCACCAAAAATGAACAGGTTGAAATTCTTGAACACATCACCAACATTTTTTCCTGTCTTTTGTTGAATTTTTTCAAAATACATTTGTACCCAAGATGGTATACCAGAAATGACCGTCATATTCTCCGGGAGTGTTTCTTTTACAATAGCATCTACTTTGGTTTCCCAATCGTCTATACAATTTGTTTCCCAGGATGGCATTCTGTTTTTTTGAAGATATTTAGGCACATAATGGGCAACTATGCCTGAAAGCCTTCCAAATTGAATGCCGTTCTTTTGCTCTAAAATTGGACTTCCTTGAAGAAAAATCATTTTACCATCCACAAATTTGCTGTTCCCAGTTTCGGCGATGTACATCAAAATAGCATTGCGAGCGGCTTCAACATGGGTAGGCATGCTTTCTTTAGTAATCGGTATGTATTTGGAGCCAGAAGTTGTTCCTGAAGTTTTGGCGAAATACAAAGGTTTGCCTTTCCATAAAATGTGTTCTTCTCCATTTACAGACCGCTCTACATACGGTCTTAAATCTTCATAATCACGCACTGGAACGCGTTTTACAAAATCGCCATAGGAGTTGATGCTCACAAAATCATGATCCTTGCCAAAAACTGTTGCCGCTCCCTCGCTTATTAAGTTTTGGAACACTTTCTCTTGTGTTTCAATAGGGTTATTGGCCCATTTTAAAACCGATTTCCTTATTCGTTTTGCAAAAGGTATAGCCAGTGCAGATTTTATTGATAGCATTATTTAAAGTCTATAAAGTTTGTTGGATTAACTGGATAGCCTCTACTCCACAATTCAAAATGCAAATGTGGCCCAGTAGTGAGTTCTCCCGTATTACCCGCCATTGCAATTACTTCTCCTGCTTTTACCAAATCACCTTGTTTTTTAGTTATTGAACCATTGTGCTTATAAACTGAAATAAGTTCATTGCTGTGCTCTATTATAACTACATAGCCTGTTTCGGCAGTCCATTCAGCAAAAATTATAGTGCCATCAGCAGTTGCCTTTACTGGTGTGTCTTTAGCAACGACGATATCTACTGCATAATGTCGTTCTTCTACATTATAAGTTTCGGAAATTGTTCCATTTACAGGTGGAAAGAGGATAAAATTTGAGGATAAAATGGCTGATTCAAATAAATTATATTTATCCTCTTTATCAACCAAATCTCTCAACAAAGAATCTTCTTTGGCTGGTTTCAAATTAATAATATTTATATCCTTACTTGCTGCCTCTATTATAGAATCCTTGTTGAACTCAACCATTTTAACATCACCTGTTAACACCCGTTTTATGGATTGATAATACTGGTCGTTCATGCTAATGACATGTTGCAAGGAATCAGTTTTGTAATTGAGTTCTGTAGCTTTTTGTTTCAGCGCTGTTGAAGAATATCCAGGTATAAACTCTCGTAACGAGGTAAAGGCAATTAATAAAATTGTTGAGGTCACAAGTAAAATAGAAGAAAGCGCCACAATAACAAACACATTGAGACGAGTTAATTTCATTGCAAAACGCTCTTCAAAAGTGTCTTCGTTTAAAATGACCAAGCGGTATTTATGCAGTAGCTTTTTAGCGAATTTTTTTTCTTTCTTCTTTGCTGTCATTGTAGCACAAAATTAAATAAAATTAGTGCAAGTTAAAGTACACTTGGTTAAAGTTTGTTTTTAAACGTTTAATTTGAAGTTTAATTATTAAATTTGCAATTCAAATTAGAAAATTATGATCGCATCACATCTGTTTTTAGCAATTGGTCCATGGCAAATCGTTTTGGTTGTTTTGGTTGTTTTATTATTGTTCGGAGGTAAGAAAATACCAGAGCTTATGCGCGGTTTAGGTAGTGGTATCAAAGAATTTAAAGATGCCAGCAAAGACGACAGCAAGTCTTCTACAGACAAAAAAGAATAAAAAGATTAATATCTTAATAAAAAAGCCAGCGTTAACGCTGGCTTTTTTGTTTTATTTAATTTTCACCGACCTAATAATAGATTCCAATTCAAACATATAATCCCGTTTTTGAACCGATGGAGCAAAAACATACCCTTCAATAATTAGATATCTCCCATTAACTTGATCTTCTATGGCATAATTGATAAAAGGTCCCGACATAAAATCGTTTTTAACATCCCAAATCCCCTTTGTTTCTAACGTAGGCTTGTTATCTATGATGGTTTGGAAAATGTAAGGAGAATAAGCGCTTTCTGTAGCCATATGAGCACCTTCAATTCGTCCTGGAATATGTTGTTCTCCAATAGAATCTCTCAATTTAACTATATCAACTACGGCACTATCTCCTTTTCTTATGGCATCTAGTGGCACTTGATACACCAAAAGGTCCATTGTTCCTGTTTTTGTGTCTTTACGTATCCAGAAAAAACCGTCTTCTTCTTTGGCAATACGATACACCGAAGAAAACTTGAGATCGATACCTAAATTTTCTTCTAATGGCTTGTCATCAAATAATGATAAGGCTATACGCCTTTGTTGCTCTTTGAGTTCAACTTTTTTAAACGCGTCAATGATTTTCTCTGCATTTGAATTAAGTTGTTCAATTATTTCGGTATTAGTTTCGCCTGTAATTAAAGCTAAAACTTGTGGTTTTGCATACACATCACTTAATATTTTAGTGTCTGCCGGTTTTCCTTTCTCAATTTTAAGAATGGTCCTGTTTTTAGTCGTGAACCCAGAGAAAACTTGAGTTGGCATTTGACTTAGATCGAAAATGGGTTCGTCTTGTGGAAGGCCTTCTAACGGAGCTGCTAATACGTCTCTAATGGCCTCACCAACGTTGTCTTCCCATAGTAAGTTGTCAACTACAACCGACACATTGTTTATGTTTCCTGAAGAATTTGGTACTATGCGTTTGTTTTTTGATTCTCCTCCACAGGCTACTAATAACACTGTTAAAGTGAGGGCTAAAAAGGTGTTTTTCATCGATTAATTTTTAAAATTATTTATTGGAAACAATAAGTGTCATCCCAACGGTTAGTTTTGTACCACTAATATCGTTCCAATCTTTAATATTTTGTACCGAAACTCCAGGAAATTTTTGTGATATGCTCCAAAGCGAATCTCCACTTTGTACCTTATAAGTTTGCTTTCCGTTAACCTCAATAGTTTTAGGAGCCGTGGTTTTAACCACCGTTGAAGCGGCTGCCGATGGGTTTCTGGGATAAATGGTTAGGCGCTGACCTATTCTTAAATTATTACTTCGCAATCCATTCCACTGTTTAATCTGACTCACTCTTACTCCATAAATTCTTGCAATTTTCCCTAAATAATCGCCAGATTTTACTCTATAAATTGTTTTGGATTCAGAATCGAAAAATTGAGGTAGCGGTTTTTCGCGTTTATCAAATTCTGATTTAACATAGGCATAGATCTGCTCTTCGTTGTTGACAAACTTTCCTAAAGCATGCTTGGGCAACCTTAATGCATAGTTTTCTCCCTTTATATATGGAATGATATCTAATTTATATGAAGGGTTCAAAAATTGTAATTCTTCTACAGGCAAATCTAATAATTCTGAAACCTGATCAAGAGTAATCATTTGTTTAACCTGAATCGTATCAGTCTCAAAATACCTAAAATCAGGTTTGATCTTTTTGAAGCCGTGCTGCTCGGCAAATTCAAAAATATACATTGTGGCCAAAAATGCTGGTAAATAACCAGCCGTTTCACGCGGTAAATAGGGCCTAATATTCCAATAATTTTGATAGCCCCCAGATCGTCGAATAGCTTTGCTTACATTTCCGGGTCCAGAATTATAGGCGGCCAAAGCTAAATCCCAATCCCCAAAAATTTCATAAAGTTTCGCTAAATATTTACTTGCCGCATCTGTTGATTTAATAGGGTCGCTACGTTCATCAACATAGCTACTTACATTTAAACCATACATTTTACCTGTAGCAAACATAAACTGCCAAAGGCCTGTAGCGCCAACCCGAGACTTAGCTCTTGGTTTTAACGCAGATTCAACAATAGCTAAATATTTAAGTTCTAATGGAACATCATGATTATCCAACTCCTTTTCAAACAACGGAAAGTAGAACTCACTTAAAGCCATTAAGCGCTCCAAAGACTGTCTTCGATGTTTTAAATAGGACTTAATTACACTTTCGAGCGAAGGGTTGTATTCAATGTTAAAAGGCGTTTTAGCATTTAGAATTTCGAGTCTTGCCTTTAAAGTGTCTGTTAAAAGTTCTGGGTAATCAACAGGATCATATGTAAGTTCTGAAACAGAAGTATAAATACTATCAAAAAGACTGTTGCTATAAAGCTCTTCTAACCACTTTTGATCAACATCTTTAGCAAGTTGATAGTCCTCTAGAGAATTTATGGCTAAAGAATCTAGAACGGGAGAAATAACTGTTTTAGAAACAATTTTTCCATCTATTATGGTGTCTCTTGCAGGTGGATTAGGTTTTTTAATGCCTTCTTGGGCGTTACAAATTCCACATAAACACAAAAGAAAAAACACATACGTTTTAAGTCCTTTATTCATTATTCCCTATTTTATTAATCAACGAGGGATAAGCTAAAATCGTATTTTTTAGATTAAAATGAAAATTAAGCAGTTTGTTTAACATTATTACAATATAACTTAATCTAATATTGCGGCTATTCCTGGAAGTGTTTTTCCTTCAAGGCTTTCTAACATAGCTCCTCCACCAGTACTCACATAGCTCACTTTGTCTTCAAATCCAAATTCTTTAACGGCTGCGACAGAATCTCCTCCACCAACTAAAGAAAATGCTCCGTTTGCTGTAGATTCGGCTATAAAATTCCCTAATTCAATTGTTCCATTGGCGAAACTTTCCATTTCAAATACACCGAGAGGACCATTCCATAGAATGGTTTTAGACTGAAGCACAATATCTTTAAAGCTCTCTAATGATTTTGGTCCTGCATCCAGTCCTTGCCAACCTTCAGCAATTTGGTAAACATCCATTATTTTAGTATTTGCATCATTACTAAAAGCATCAGCTGCCACCACATCAACTGGTAAATGAATTTGTACATTTTTTTGTTTAGCTTGCTTTAAAATGCTCAATGCTAATTCCATTTTGTCGTCTTCACAAATTGAGTCTCCAACACTCCCTCCTTGAGCCTTAACAAAAGTAAAAGTCATTCCGCCTCCTATAATTAAATGATCTACTTTATCTAAAATATTCTCTATGATTGTGATTTTAGAAGAGACTTTAGCGCCTCCTAAAACTGCTAATACAGGTTTTTCGCCGGTTTGCATTACTTTTTCAATGCTTTCAATTTCTTGCGCTAAAAGATGACCAAAGCATTTTAATTTAGGAAAAAACTCTGCTACTATGGTAGTTGAAGCATGCGCTCTGTGTGCTGTTCCAAATGCATCATTTACATAAACATCTCCTAGCACTGATAATTTTTTTGCGAATTCTTTATCTCCAGCTTCCTCTTCTTTATGAAATCTTAAATTTTCAAGTAATAAAATTTCACCGGGTTGTAATTGTTTGGCTGCTGCTTCTACTTCAGCCCCAATACAATCACTAACAAATTTAACTTCAATTCCCAAAACGTCCTCTACTTTAGAAACAATATGCTTCATTGAAAATTCATCTTGAACGCCTTTTGGTCTACCGAGATGGGACATTAAAATACAACTACCTCCATCTTCCATGATTTTGACTATTGTAGGTTTTGCCGAGACAATTCTTGTGGCATCAGTTACCTCAAATTTTTCATTTAACGGTACATTAAAATCTACTCTAATTAATGCTTTTTTGTCTTTAAAATCAATATCGTCAAGCGTTTTCATGGTATAATATTATTAATAAAAATGTATAAAGAAACAAGGTTTTTTAGTTTTCGAAACAAATATAAATGAACAATCCGAGTAACTTAATAAAAAGTCACTCGGATTGTCAATTTTTTTATGATGTTATAGTTACTTATTGATTATTTTAAAGGTTTGTGTTACTTCTCCAGACTGAACTTTTACCAGATATAGACCACTTGTGAGGTTAGTGATGTTTAAGGTCATTTCTGTAGAACTTCCTTTTTGGCTAAACACTTCCTTGCCCAACACATCATAAACGGCGGCTTTATCTAAAGTGGTTTTAGCCTTCATTCTCAACACGCCACTGGTTGGATTAGGTCCATAAGTAAATCCTTCAATAAGGTTATCCTTGGTTGATAAGGTTTGTGATACCACTTGAAAATCATCAAAGCCTAAATATTCATTCCCGTTTTGATAAATAACAAGTCTCATTCTCACAAAACTAGGCCCAGTTGGAATTGTATATTTTACTTCTTCCCAACCTCTGGAGTTAAAATTACCATTTTGGTTGGTTCTGAACACATCGGCCATATAATCATATGTGGACCAGTCGGTTCCGTTGTTATAAGACAGTTGATAATAAATGTAATCGTTTTTATCAATTCCCACATAATGTATTCTAAATGACATCTCTGCTCCTAATCCTCCAATATAAATTGGGTCAAAGGTTAAAATGTGCTCTGGTGAAGACTTTCCAGTATAATTTTCAGAATATTCATTATCTAAATCTCTTCCGGCTAAATATGATGTTCCTGAAAACGGGCCACGAATTCGTCCGTTAGAATTAGACTTTTGTGCCCATAAATCAGAACCGTTGCCAAAGTCGTAAAAAGGAATATTTGATGTATAGGACCAATTATCCTTTTGTTGGTTATCAAACCCTTGTCTGGTAACCTGACCTATTACGTAGAAAGAATTTACAACTAATAATAGCAAAAATAGTGTAGTCTTTTTCATGGTCTTAATTTTAAATAATTAAAAACTAATAGATTAATGAGGGACTCAAACTTAAAATAAAATTTACTCTACACCCCACAAAAGTCGATGACTAACCTTTTATTTAGACTTAATGCATTTGAAAGCATCTATTCTACTATATTTGTTCATGCTTTTTTCAAAAATTTTAGGTCAAGAACACATTAAAAGTCACCTCTTGCAGTCTGTAAATCATGGCAGAGTTCCTCATGCACAGTTATTTGTGGGTCCAGAAGGGAGTGGTACTTTACCCATGGCAATAGCTTATGCTAAATGCCTTTTGACAGCTAAAACAGAGGCTCAAAACGATATTCAAACTGTTAAAAAAAATACAGAAATTGATACTTTTTCTCATCCAGATCTACATTTTGTGTTCCCTGTAAATTCTAACGATGAAATAAAAGTTAAACATCCAACAAGCAAATACTTTTTAGACTATTGGAGAAAGTTTCTAGACGAACAGCCATATGGAAATTTATTCGATTGGTATAAAATTTTGGGTATAGATAACAAACAAGGAAATATTAGTGTTCATGAGGCTGCAGACATATATAGCGCCCTTTCATTGAAAGCTTATCAAGGCGGATATAAAGTCATGATTATCTGGATGGCAGAAAAAATGAATTCAGAATGTGCTAATAAGCTTCTAAAGTTGGTGGAGGAACCGCCTAACAAAACAGTTTTTATTTTGGTTGCAGAAGATGAAGAACAAATTATCAATACTATTAGATCTCGCTGTCAACTTTTACATTTCCCATCATTATCTGAAGATGTAATAAAAGAAGGATTGATGAATAATTTTCAGCTAGGCGAAACCGAAGCTGCTAAAATAGCTCATCAGGCCAATGGAAACTATAATAAAGCTTGCGATTTAGTATATCAGGATTCAGAAGATATACAATTTGAAGAATGGTTTGTGTTTTGGATACGGAGCGCATTTAAGGCCAAAGGCAATAAGAGTGCTATACACGACTTAATTACTTGGAGCGAAACGGTTGCAAAAACAGGGCGTGAAACCCAGAAACAGTTTTTACAGTTTTGTCTCAATTTTTTCAGACAAGCTATGTTGCTTAACTACAGTGCGACTGACCTGGTTTATCTTGAGCCAAAATCCAATGGCTTTAAACTTGAGAATTTCGCGCCATTTATTCATAATGGTAATATCATTGAAATAAGTAATGAATTAAGTGAGGCGATCTACCACATAGAACGAAATGGGAATTCGAAATTAATTTTAACAGACTTGTCTATTAAACTTACACGTTTACTTCATAAAAAACCAGTCTAAATAATTTCTACAAGTATCACTTAAAATTCTACTCTAAATACAAGATTTGGCGTTATGCCTAATGAAATTTTATTAATTTCGCGTAAAACCTCACCATTATCCATGGTGCTTTGACGCTTTTCGTAAGTTCTACTTAATATGTTTTTCTGATTGTATAAGTTTAGAATTGATAAACCAAGCTTTCCTTTCCAGCGTTCATTATTTGAAATATTAAATTTATAGGTCGTCGAAATATCAAGTCTATGATAATCGGGTAATCGGGCTCCATTAGTATCATCAAATACAATTACAGAGCCATCTGGCGTATCCATGATACCTGTTGCCATTGTATAAGGAATTCCTGTTCTCCAATTCCAGCCCAATGAAACATTAAAGTTTTGCCATTCGTAGGTGTGCGACCATGTGACCTGATGAGTGATATCTGCATTACCAGGAAATGCTTCACCATTATTTATATTACTAAACTTAAAGTCATTATCTATTAAAGCATAACTTAACCAAGTTCTATAATTTTCGATACGCTTTTTTACTAAAAGTTCAAGGCCTAGAACGGTACTTTTCCCTTTAGAAAAAAAATCGTCCTCGTTATTAAACCCTAAAGTAAACGAAGTAAGTCCTTTTATGTTTTTATAAAATCCTTCAATGTCAATATTCCAACCGTCTTTATTAAATACAAATCCCGTAGTGAGTTGGGTACTTTTAAGTACGGGAATTAAGTTGCCGTCTGATAACGCCCATATTTGATTTTCGAGACCAAAATCTTTTGTATTAAACTCTACGACTTGACTTACTGCCTGATGAAGTCGTTCGGCAGAAGCTTTGAACTTAAAGTTCGAATTTAATTTGGTTTCAAGTTGAAATCGAGGTTCAATAAAAAACCTATCAAGTACCGAAAAGTAACTACTTCTCAAACCCAGATTGAAAAACCATTTATCTTTTACTTTGTATTGGTAGTCCGCATAAATAGCATGGTTATTATTCGTATCAATATTGGTTTCACTAAAATTATCTTCTGGGCTTTCACTGTCTTCAAAGCTTAAAAGATATTTCACTCTACTTGATGAAAACTGATACCCGAAACCAATAGAAGACTTCTCTTTTACAGCCCAATTAAGGTCATATGAAACCCCAAGGTCATCAATACCATTTTCTTTCGCTAATTCATCATTAAACTCGTCAGTAATACTGTTACTACCAACATACCCTAAATCAAAACTGGAAAAGTAACCGCTAACCGCATGGGACAATTTAGGGTTATAAATATGCTTCCATTTTAAACTTGTACCATGATTTGATATGTCTAATTTGTCTTGCGAAGCTTCATCGTATTCTTCAATTAAAAATCCGTAATCTAATTTATTTTTGGTAAACAAAGTGCTAACCGTAATTTCATTGTTTTCATTCGGTTTTACTATTGCCTTAACGGTAAAATCAGTAAAATAAAATAAGTCCTTGGTGGTGGTTACTTGGTCATCTTCAAAAACTTTATTCCCTTCAGAAATTTTAGTGTCTTGAAAAACGCGTTTTGATAGATTTTTGAATGTTTCGCTATTGTAGATATCATTTATAGAGCGTCTAGCTGACACGATAATTGCTGTAGATTCGCTAATTGGTGCTTTTACAAAGGCATCCATGTGTGTCATATTAAAGCCTAAACCACCTTGTAGCTTTTGAGGAAGTTTATTGTCTGAAGAAATGTCGATGACTCCAGAAATTCTATTTCCGTATTTTGCTCTAGTCCCATTTTTATACAGTCTAATGTCTTCAGTTATATAGGGATTAAAAGCAGAAATAGTTCCAAAAAAGTGACCTGAATGATACATTTTTATACCATCCCATAATACAAGATTTTGATCGGGTGTACCTCCTCTTATGTATACACCTGATGCTGTTTCTGTAGGACTTTGAACTCCAGGAAGTAGTTGAATGCTTTGCAATACATCAGGTTCAGTTAGCCCGGGGAGAATTCCTAATTCTTTTGGTGAGACCGATATTGACGCATCGTCGCTAACCTTATTAATTCCTGATGTTATGTATTCATTAATTACTATTTCTTGAAGAAGTTGGGTGCTTGTTAAATCTGTTTTTGGAAGTCGTTTAACAGTGTAGTATCGATCTGATTCCTTTCTGAATTTAATATTGATTTGAGTTTCAATAGCAATAAGGATGTCTTCTAAAGTCACATCTTCAGATTGAAAGGTGACAAATTGATTGATTACTAAATCAGAATTAAATGAGAATTTAACATTAAATCGATTCTCTAAATCAATAAAAACGTCACTTAAAGAAATATCGTTATAGTTTACCGAAACCTTCTCTTGAGATACAACATGAAACGAAAACAAAAAAACAATGATGGTTAGTACTAACTTCATTTACTCCCAATTAATCCAAACAATATTTAAATTTAAGATAATATTACTAAAATTAATTGGTAATATAAACCTACTTGTTAGGATTAGAAAGAATAATTGTGTTGTTACCTCCAGAAGTGTATCTAATTTCCATAGGTGTCATAACGGTTTTCAAGGCAAGGTTTAAATCTTTATGAGTAAAACCGCCTGTGAAACGGCTGTTTAAATCTATCTTGGAAACGTCAAATTTAACTTTAAATTGGTTCTGTAATGAAATGACAACTTGCGACAATGGCGTGTTATGAAACGTACTTTCACCTAATAACCAGTTTGGTTCGTCTACACTGTAGGTCCATTGTTCAAGCGTTTTGTTAACGATTCTAACAG
Organism: Geojedonia litorea; assembly: GCF_042654525.1. NCBI lineage: Bacteria > Pseudomonadati > Bacteroidota > Flavobacteriia > Flavobacteriales > Flavobacteriaceae > Geojedonia > Geojedonia litorea. The sequence continues at coordinate 696,729 of NZ_JBHSGP010000014.1, read as the reverse complement.
CATCACCAGGAGCGAGCACGACTTCATCATTTGTGGAACTACTTGTAACTCTAACACTTCCTTCTTGGCAACGCACTTCAAAATATTGCGCTCTAGAGATTACATTAAATTCTGTACCGAGAACTTCAACTAAACCTTCGTCTGTATATACTTTAAATGATTGTCCTTTTTCGACATCAAAAAAGGCTTCACCCTCTAGATTTAATTCTCTATTATTTTTCCAGTTTCGAGATTTAAAATCTAATTGTGAATTGGCATTAAGTTGTACATTGGAATTATCTGGTAGCACCACTGCTAATTGTTCTCCAAAAGAGGTTTGGTAATGTGATGTTGTATTCAAAACATAAAATAATCCAAATGCAATAATCACAGATGCCGCAGCAGCATAAGCCCAATTTGGGAAAGGCTTTACTACTTTGGTTTGGGGAAGACGATCTTTAAGTTGTTCTTTTATTCGGTTAAATAAGGCTTGTTCATCAAATTTAGGGCTTTCTAAGTTTTGAGAGGCTTCATTAATTTTATTAAGAACTGGATAGTCTTTAGATGCTTTAAACGCTTTTAGCTCTTCGGGGGTTAGGTCTCCCGAAATCCATCTTGCCAAAAACGTACTATCTTGGTTAAATTTCTCCATTTTTGAATGTTCTTTCATTAATAAAACAGTTGGTTTGTATTTTACCCTACTTTTTTTTAAATATCCCCTAATTTGTCTCTTAATATTACAAGTGCTTGACTCATACGCTTTTCAACAGCTTTAACTGTAATATCTAATAGTTCGGATATTTCAGAATATTTTTTCTTATCTATTCTACTTAATAAAAATACTTCTCTCTGTTTCTCTGGTAGATCCGCAATTACTTTTTTGAGTTTAACCATGAATTCTTTCTCTTCTAATAAAAATTGTGGTGTTTCATTCGTTCTATCATTTGAAGAGTGAGATTGATGTTGCAATACTATTTTTTGATGCGCTACCTGATTTAAAAATAAATTTCTAGCTACAGTAAATAAATACGACTTTGCCTTTTCATATATAATACTAGAGCAATTGTCCCAAAGTTTTATAAAGGCATCTTGTACAATATCTTCAGCCTGTTGAGTATCGCCTCCTTTGTAATAAATAAAATTAAATAGTGTTTTGGAGTAGGAATCAAAAATATACTTATATGTTAATTCCTCGCAAACAGATTTGGTGTTGTTATTCATATGCGCCTAATGGTATATGGCTTAAACATCAAATTTAAAAAATTTAAATAAAAAAGTAGGGTAAAATACAAACCAACTGTTTTATATATAAACCGGGAGCTTTAAGCCCCAATAAAAGCTTCTGGTTACTTGCCCCAAATTTCAAGTTTACATTTAGCCTACTGTTATTTTAAATGAATATCAACATATTCAATGGTTGTAAGATCTGATTGTCTAGACCATTTTGGAATACTTTGATAGGGTCCGAACAAAAGGACAAATTTATAGTTAGAGAATTTGCGTCAAAGCATCGCCCCCAAATCAGTAAGTCTTTGGCGCAAATTTACTAGCTTATTAAAACAAACAAATCAAGAAAGATCTTATGACTTTATTGACATCATATTTTGTGAAAAAAGAAAAAGAAGTATACAACACTAGCGATGCCTTTTTGAGTTTATCAAATGGAAGGTGTTTGGCTGCGTGTCCAGTGTATGATCTTTGGATTTTTAAAGATGGAAGAGTTATTTATAAAGGTATTGAAAATGTTGAAAAAATAGGTGTTCACAAAATGTATTTGTCAATGGAGGCTCTTAAACATTTAGATTTATTACTATCTAAAATGAGTACCGAAGATATTGGAGGTATTAGAGAGCGAAAAAAACCATTGCGTTTATTAAAATTTAAGGGCAAACGTATTGTTTATCAATCAAATAGGATAAGTGGAAGTCTTTTAGAGCTCGACCAGTTATTTAAATCAATAATAAAAAGTTTGTAGCAAATTACAAGCTGTAAAATAAACAGATAAAAGAAATTAAATGAGGGTTTAACTTTTATTGTTTAGCCTCCGTTAACACCTAATTAGCGGAGGCTTTTATTTTTGTACAGATTAAGTAAAAAACATAATTAGTTCTTTTTGTAATTAGCATTTAAAGCATCGATTATTTCTTGGGTAAGATCAAGCTCTTCAGCTCCATATAAAACCGATGCTGCATTGTCACTTGTCCCTAAAATATAAGTATAACCATTATTCTTTCCATAATCTTTAACAAAGCTCTTCACTTTTGTAATAACCGAATCTATTTCTGTTTGATAGGCCTGTTGTATTTGTTGTTGCTCAAACTGTATTTGTTGCTGCAGCATTTTTTGTTTTTGACCCAATACCTGATACTGCTCCTGTTGTTTACTTTGTGAAAGAGACGCTAGTTTTAATTGAAAGTCTTGAGCTTCTAATTGAAACGCCTTCCCGATACTATCAGTTTTTAACTGAAATGCTTGTTCTTTTTTGGTGAACTTTTCTTCGATATCCTTTTTCTCTTGATATTCGTTAATCATTTTACCATTGTCAATAAATCCAATTTTAGATTGATTTTGGCAAGAAGCTAAAATCAATACAAGTAAAACGAAGATGCTGTTTTTTTTCATTATAGGAAATTTTAAAATTTTTGCAAATGTATGAAAGTGTATAAGAATTTTAGCTATTTATTAATCTATAGCTATAATATATCGTATTTTCTATTTTAATAACTTATGGCTATACAAAACCATTCAATTATTGACCAATTTAAGACCCTTAAAAAACAAAGGTTATATAAAGGTCCATTTAAGAATTATTCGGCTGTAAAAAAGCCTAAAATTAAGTTTTAGCCCTTTTTATTATATAAATCAATGAGGAATACTCTCCTGTACGCTTTGCATTGACATTTGAACGCCAACCTATCCAAAATGCTTTTATTGTTTTCATGACACCTCCCTTAAGTTTTTCGGAAAGCAAACTCACATAATACGAATCAAAAACCATTGGTTTAATTTTAGACACTTCCATTTTTTCAGTCTTTACCAATCTAGTAATTGCCCTTTTTGAAAAATGCCATAAATGTCGCGGCACGTCATAAGCCGCCCAAAAGCTTTTGTAATATTGGGCGTCATAACTATTGTAGTTTGGCACTGCTATGATTAAGGTCCCGTTTGGTTTAAGTAATTTATTGAATTGCACTAAATGTTCTTCAAGATTAGGAAGATGCTCAAAAACGTGCCATAATGAAATCACATCAAAGCATTCGGGATTCAACTTAAATAGTTCTTGAGAATCTAGAATCTTAGATTTAGTTTTAGCTTTTGCCATTGAACGTGCTTTATCATTAGGTTCAATTCCTGTTATCTGCCAACCATTTTGCTGAGCAACTTTTAAAAAGTCGCCTGTCCCGCAACCAACATCAAGCAAGTTTCCTTTTCCCTTATTCAAAGAATTAATAAGTTTAAGTTTTCTTTTTAAAGCAAATGATTTGATGATTTGATAAACGATTTCAAGAAAATTTCGTCTATTGTCAGTATGTGAAATATAATCTTCACTTTTATAATACTCCGGTAATTTGTCTAAAGAAGGCCTCGGAACTGTTTCCAACATATCTCCTTCTTCATTGAAAACTAACTGAAATTCTTCTCCGGAAACCGAATGGTCCTTAACCGTTAAAAACACGTCTTTGTCTTTCATTTAGTTTTGTTCGAGTTTTTTGCAGATTTAACAAGAAGATTCTTTAAAGCCAAAAACGAATTCAAAGTGTTCCACGTGAAACAATTTAAAAATTACCTCCCCATATAAACCAAAAGCACAGACACATCGCTTGGAGAAACCCCACTAATTCTTGATGCTTGACTAATGGTTCTAGGTTTAATCTTATTTAACTTTTCCCTTCCTTCAAAACTCATAGATTTTATTTTTGAATAGTCAAAATTTGAAGGAATCTTAATGTCCTCAAGTCTATTTAATTTGTCGGCATTGTTCTTTTCTTTGTCTATATACCCTGAGTACTTAACTTGAATTTCTGCCTGTTCAATAACTTCTTTATCTAATTCATGCTCTTGAATATAGGTCTCTACTGCTACAACCTTGCGCACATCATCCATTGAAATATTAGGCCTAGAAAATATCTTAAACAACTTTCCGGATTGATTGACAGGCGCCGAATCATTTCCCTCCAAAATTGGATTAATCTCCTCTGGAGTGACGCTAGTTTCTTTAAAAAACTCTACAAAAGAATCTGACTTAGATTGCTTTTCTTCCATGCGTCGCAATCTTTTTTCACTAGCTAAACCAAGCGTGTATCCTTTTGGTGTTAATCTAAAATCAGCATTGTCTTGACGCAAAAGGGTTCGATATTCAGCTCTAGAGGTAAACATTCTATAAGGTTCTTCTGTACCTTTAGTAATTAAGTCATCCACTAAAACACCTATATATGCTTCGTTTCGCTTTAATATAAATTCTTCGCGTTCCTGAACTTTTAAGGCCGCATTTATTCCAGCCATCAAACCTTGAGAAGCCGCCTCTTCATATCCAGTTGTTCCATTGATTTGCCCAGCAAAAAACAATCCTTCAACCAATTTAGTTTCTAATGTGTGCTTTAATTGGGTTGGCGGGAAATAATCGTATTCTATAGCATAACCTGGTCTAAAAAATTTGACCTTTTCAAACCCAGCAACAGATCTCAATGCCTTAAATTGCACATCTTCTGGAAGTGAGGTAGAAAACCCGTTTACATAAACCTCGACTGTATTCCAGCCTTCAGGCTCTACAAATAATTGATGTCTATCCTTATCTGCAAAACGATTAATCTTATCCTCAATTGAAGGACAATATCTTGGTCCAGTACTCTTAATTCGCCCATTAAACATTGGCGATCTATCAAACCCTTCTCGTAGCAAATCATGAACTTCTGGACTAGTATAACTCATGTGACAATCGCGTTGCTTTTGAAGTGGTTTCGTAACATCAGAATACGAAAACTTTTCAGGTATTTCATCACCTGGCTGAACAGTCATTTTGGTATAATCCAATGAACGCCCATCTACCCTTGGTGGTGTTCCAGTTTTCATTCTACCAGAATCAAACCCTAATTGAACTAATTGTTCGGTTATACCAGTAGCGGCCTTTTCACCCGCTCTTCCACCACCAAAATTCTTGTCACCAATATGTATGAGGCCATTTAAAAACGTGCCATTGGTTAATACAACTGTTCTAGCCTTGACTTTAACACCCAGTGAAGTTTTTACACCCACAACCTTGTGATTTTCTATAACAAGACCTGAAACCATTTCTTGATAAAAATCAAGGTTTGGTGTGTTTTCAAGCATCATCCTCCAATCTTCGGCAAACCTCATTCTGTCACTTTGAACCCTTGGGCTCCACATTGCCGGACCTTTAGATTTGTTAAGCATTTTAAATTGAATCGCTGAAGTATCACTCACAATTCCGCTATAACCTCCAAGAGCATCAATTTCTCTAACAATTTGTCCTTTCGCGATGCCACCCATTGCTGGGTTGCAGGACATTTGAGCGATGTTTTGCAAATTCATGGTAATAAGAAGTGTTTTACAACCCATATTTGCGCTGGCTGCAGCCGCTTCACTTCCAGCATGCCCAGCACCAACTACAACAACATCATAAATTTCATTAAACATATAAAACGAGTGTTATTACCTTTAATTTTTTCTCAAAAACAAATAAAATGTTTCACGTGGAACAATTTAATTGTACTTTTTGAATTTGCAAATATACGATGAAATCTTAAATGTTTGACAAGCTATCAATGTAGTAGTTTTCCTTCAATCGCATCTGTGATTCATCTTCTTTGGATTTGTCTTTATAACCACAATAATGAAGAACACCATGAACCATTACCCGACTTAATTCACTGTCAAAGTCAACTTTAAAGTCTTTAGCGTTATCCTCAACCCTTTCTACAGAAATATAGATGTCTCCACTTATTTCTTTACCCATGGTATAATCAAAACTGATGATATCAGTTAAAGTATCGTGGCTTAAAAATTCAAGATTTAATTTTAGCAAATAATCATCATCACAAAAGATATAATTAATCTCACCAAGCTTAAATCCTTCAGCAGAGATTACATCAATTATCCAATTTGAAATCTTGGTTTCATTGGTTAGTTTAAAATCTGTTTCGTAGTTAAAACTGATCATCCTCCTTTTTAAAATAATCTTGTACCTTCTTTTTGTAAATTAGTTGCAAAGGTAATGCTTGTCGATTTAAAATTTCGGTGGTATTAAAATATTCTTTGGCTTTAGGAATTTGATTGTTTGTTGTGTTTTTAAAATTATTAAAGTAAGATTCAGACTGACGTTTATTGTCCTGCCCTTGCATAAACGTTGCGTTTTCTAATTTAAGCAATTGGTATTGCAGGTCCATCATTTTTTGAAGTGTTTGATTTGTGAATCCTTTATTAATAAGATCCAATTCGATTTCCTCCATTTTCTTAATGGTCTCTTGCCCTATTCCACTCTCACCATCCTTTCCTAACTTATCTTGTAACGCCTGCCTTAACTGTTGTTGTTGTTGAAATATTCGGTACAGTTCACCATTTATTTCTTCACTATTACCTTCTCCATCACCCTGATTTTCTCCCTTCTCTTTACCGTCTTGTTTTTCATTATCGCCATCTTTTGGCTTGCCTTTCTCTCCTTTACTCAAACCCTCATTCATCTGCTTGTTAAGCTCTTCTTGACTCATAATAATATCTGGCAATTGCATTTCTTGAGACCCCTTTCCTCCCTGGCCGGGTGCATTATTCATTTGCGACTCCATATTATCTAAAACATCACTTAAAAAGCTAGCTAGCGTATTAGTTGCTGTTACGGTATATTGTTGTGCGGCGACACCTTGATATAACAAATTTTCAGAAAGCTGCTCTAAAGATTTATCTATATTAAAAAACACATTGGTAATTTGTTTATTTACCTGTTCCGATATCATAGGTTGCCTCAAAGACAGAGCAAACAAGCTATCGTCAATATGCTCAAAATGTTCACGTAAAGCACTTTGTTTGCGCAGCAACCTACCATATTGATTATTATTGATCTCAATATCCTTAAAAACGTCCATTAGAGCTTCTTGATCAAATGAAAATAATACTAGATTATCAAGAATCTGCCTCAATATTTCGGCATCTTCAACTATCTGATCACCACTACCTGCACTCATGGCCTGTTCCATGCTGGAGCTCATTTGTTTCATTTTTTTTGCGGCACTTTTTTGCTTCTGTTTTGCTTTTTCTTGGTTCTGTTTAGATTGTTCTTTGTTGCCATTCTCCTCGTTTTCTTCCTTCTTCTCTAGTTCATCGGAAGCCTCCTGTTGTTCTTCCTTAATCTCTTCTTCTGTAAGCTTGTCTTCAGGTAAGTTTAATGGATCTTTAAGTGCTTTATTTTCTTTTTGAAGTTCATTGAGTTCTTTTTGAAATTCTTCAAATTTTTTATTGAGTTTGTCTTGCTCTTCCTTTGTGTTTTTATCATCAGACTCATTTGAAAGTTTTTCTTGATCTTCTGCTGTGTTTTCAAGCTCATCTTTCAACTTTTCGGTCTTTTTAGCGACATAATAGCGTTTTGTTAGTTCGAGTAATTGCTCTAAACTTCGTTGTTTATTTTTGTTTTGTTTGGCAAGTTCTTCTAGCTTTTGGGTAAACTCTTCCTTTTGAATTTTCTCCTGTAGTTTTTCAAGTTCTTCGAGAAGTTTTTCGTCTTCTTTAAGTTGTTCTTCGTTCTCTTCAAGCCGTTGTTTTAATGCCTCTTTAAAGTCGTCTCTTTCTTCCTTGTCATCTTGAAACTGTTCAATATTCTCTTTGAGTTTTTTATTAAAATTCTGCATCAACTGTTCTTGTTCCTTTTGACGTTTCAAGAAATTCTCAAACTTTTTCTTGTCGTTGAAATTAAGCTCGCTTTTCTCCTTTTGAAGTTTAGAAAGCTCTTCTAATTGCTTATCTTGCTCTTTAAGTTTATCGACCGTTTTGCTAATATCCTTAATGGTTTCATTTTGCTCTTGCAATTGCTTTCGTTGTTCTTCTTCCTTTGTAAGCTTTCTATAGCTGTATATGGCACTTTTTACACTTTTAAAATTGTGAATGGCGTCATTATCAAATACCTGAAAAAAGAATTCATAGGTTTCGCCTTCGGTTAAATCTAATTGATTAGGAAATGCTCCCACAAACTCATCAAAATTGGTTTTTGATATGGGTATAAATTCAATTTTTTTAGCTTCTTCGTTGTTAATAGGGTAATAAACCAATTGTAATTTACTTAAACCATAATCATCACTTACTTGACCGAAATAATACAGCGTTTGGTTGTCGATACTGTCCCTTTCTACCTTTAAATTCAATTCTGGATATTCGTCTTTTACCACTTTTATAGTATACGCCAGATTTTCGTAATCCGTTAATTTACTGTTACTTGTGCTAATAGTGTAGTCAAAATTGTTAAATAAGCGCTTTTTGGCTTGAAATAAATTAGCACTACTTTTTTCAAATGGAATCGTATCTTTTGTGTAAATGGAAACCATATCGGTCGATTTCGTGTTAATTTCCCATGCCACAGTTGTCCCCTCCGGTACCACAGTACTTCCAGTGCTTTTTAAAATCTCCTCTTTTTTATTTGTATGACGAGGGAATGTTAAGGTCATTTCAAAATTTACTAAAGTAGGCACCTTGACAACCTCTAATGTGTAGGGTTTAGAATTAACATTATTCGCAGAAAGACTAAACTCAATGTCTTTAGTAGTTTGAGTAAATACATATTCAAATTGACCAGGAGCAGTTTGCTGAAGAAAATACGATTCACCATTAAAATGAATTTGAGCATTCTGTGGAATAACGTCCCCCGCTGTTGAAACTTGTATTTTAAAATCCTTGTTTTCAATAGCTTGAAGCTTTTCATTTATAACAAAAAACTGAAATGGTGCAGGTGGTTCAAATGCCGTTTTATAATTCACAACACGCTTATAACTATCACTAAACCAGTCTATTTGTCCCGTTGCATACGAAACTAAAACCACAATGACTGGAATTGCTGCATACTTTAAATATTTAAGATTTTTTTTAAAATTTACAGCTAACTTAAAAGGTATGGGATTGAGCTCGGTAGATTTTTGATCTATACTCGCTAAAAGCAGTTCAGACTCTTTTGTGTTGTTTTTTAACTGTATGATATTAAGTAACTTATCATTGACTTCAGGAAAATGATTTCCTATAATTCTGGAAGCTTCCTCATAACCAATTCCCTTTTGTAGTTTGAAAAGTTTAGCTAATGGAATTATCAAAAACTTCCAAAACAACGCCAGCTCCACTGCGACAAAACACCAAAACAGAATAGTTCTTGCTAGGGGTTTTAGCCACAGTATATATTCAATAAATAGAGTGACCAAAAAATAAAGCAATCCAATAGTAAAAAACAGTATTACCCCTTTGAGTAATTCATTGGTGTAGTAGCGCTTTATAAACTGCTCTAACTTGTTTTGTATGATAGAAAAGTTGCCCATAATAATATAACATACTAATCTACAATTTTATTTTAAGTCGTAAATATCTAAATTTGATAAGATTCTGTTAATTTCGAGTATTCGATTAATATTCAGGGTTAACGTACTACATAATTGTATTTAACAGTTTTTAGTGTTGTAATAACATGAAAGATTTAAAATATTTAGCAGCTTTCTCAATTCCCATGAGTGCCATTTTAGGCTTATGGATGAAAGACTTATGGTTATTTGCGACACCAATTTTTGCTTTTGCAGTTATTCCTTTTTTGGAAATGATGTTGCCAATTGACAACAAAAACCTAAAGCCAGGTGTTGTTGAAAGCAAGTTAAAAAACAAATTATTTGACTGGCTTCTATATTTAAACCTTCCATTAGTTTATGGAATTCTATATTATGGATTAACTCTTTCTATTTCTGAAAATTTCACGACTGTTGAATTTTTGGGTCTTATATTTTCAGTTGGTATTGTAATCGGTGTTAATGGCATTAATGTGGCCCATGAATTGGGTCATCGGCAAGGTACAAAAGAACGGTTTTGTGGTAAAGCTCTTCTACTGCCTGCCCTATATATGCATTTTTATATCGAACATAATTTTGGACATCACTTACATGCCGCAACCAAAGAGGATCCCGCAACAGCAAGATACAATCAAACGGTATATTCATTCTGGATTACTTCGGTTTTTAGGCAATATGTTAATGCTTGGAGAATTCAAAACAAATTGTTACGTATTAAGCAAAATTCATTTTTCTCTGTTAAGAATGATATGTTTTGGTATTTGGTAATTCAAACATTATTTCTATTATCCGTCCTTAATGTTTTTGGAATGATGGGTCTTTTGTTCACAATAGCATCGGCTGTTATAGGGTTTTTGCTTTTAGAAACCGTCAATTATATTGAACATTATGGCCTGTTACGTCTCAAAACTTCTTCAGGGCGTTATGAACGTGTTGGAGAAAAACATTCATGGAACTCTAATCATATAATAGGAAGAATAGTGCTCTATGAGCTCACCAGGCATAGCGACCATCACTATAAATCATCAAAAAAATATCAGGTATTGAACTGTCATGAAGAAAGTCCACAAATGCCGTTTGGCTATCCAACATCCATGGTATTGGCCTTTATACCTCCACTTTGGTTTGCTATAATGAATAAACGTATACCTACTGAAATGATAATGAATCATCACGTTTAAGCGTTGCAAGAAATTAAAGCAACCACTCAATTAGGTTCTATCCATTTTTTCTTTGTTCTCTTATCTTATCAATCTATCTTTGCGGCATCAAAAATGAAACTATGAGCGATCAAGTTCGTGTGCGTTTTGCACCTAGTCCAACAGGGCCTTTACATATTGGCGGTGTTCGTACTGCTTTATTCAATTATTTATTTGCAAAGCAACACAGCGGAACGTTTGTTTTAAGAATAGAAGATACCGATCAAACCCGTTATGTCGAAGGGGCTGAAGACTATATTGTTTCAGCTTTGAATTGGTGTAACATACCATTTGATGAAGGTCCTGGGAAAAATGAAACTTATGGACCCTATCGTCAAAGTGAACGCAAGCACTTGTATAAAGCTTTTGCCGAACAATTGATTAATTCTGGACATGCATACTATGCCTTTGACTCTTCTGAAGAGTTGGAGTTACACAGAAATGATTATGAGCAAAAAGGAAAGACATTTATTTATAACTGGCATAACCGGGGAAAACTCAAGAACTCGATTTCGTTACCAAATGATGAAGTTCAACACAAAATTGCCAATGGTGATGATTACGTAATTCGTTTTAAATCACCGCAGGGACAAACACTTCATTTAACAGATAGTATTCGCGGAAATATTACCATAGACACTAATATTTTAGATGATAAAGTGCTCTTTAAAAGTGATGGCATGCCTACCTATCATTTAGCCAATATTGTGGATGATCATTTAATGAAGATTACGCATGTTATAAGAGGTGAAGAATGGTTGCCGTCATTGGCTTTACACCAACAACTTTATGATGCCTTTGGTTGGAAAGCCCCTCAATTTGCACATTTGCCTTTAATTTTGAAGCCATCGGGGAAAGGAAAGTTAAGTAAGCGCGATGGGGACAAATTAGGGTTTCCAGTATTTCCACTACAATGGAAAGACCCAAAAACTGATGAAATTTCAAGAGGCTATAAAGAGGACGGTTATTTTCCAGAAACCATGGTGAATTTTTTAGCTTTTCTCGGCTGGAATCCTGGTACTGAACAAGAAATTTTCGATTTGGAACAACTCGTCAAAGAATTTGACTTGACAAGGGTTCATAAATCGGGCGCTCGCTTTGATCCTGAAAAAGCCAAATGGTATAATCACCATTATATGCAAGAACAAAACAACGCCGATTTAGCAGCGGATTTTAAAGCATCAAAAGCGGAACTTAAAGACATAGATGTAAATTATATCGCTCTTGTGGTTGAACTCATTAAAGAGCGTGCGACATTTTTAGATGATTTTTGGGGCTTAAGTCATTTTTTCTTCACCACACCCGCAGTTTATGAAGAAAAGGCTTTTAAAAAGGCTATAAAAGAGGATACGGCAGTTATTTTAACTGAAGTTGACAAAATTATTACTGATATTAATGATTTCTCTAAAGAAGCTATAGAAAAAACCTTAAAAACTTGGATTACCGAAAATGCTATAGGTTTTGGAAAGGTAATGATGCCTTTACGTCTTGCGCTCGTAGGTGATTTACAAGGTCCTGATGTATTTGATATCATGTTTTTAATTGGAAAGGCAGAAACTAAAAAGCGGATTGCTCTCCTATTAAACACGATAGCATCTTCAAATTAAAAGGTAAACATTACCGTGAACGCCATCATGGATTGATTTCCTTTGAATTTCGTAGTACTGCTACCTGAAGTGTCTAGGCCTTTATCATTTAGCTTATTTAGCGTGTTTGTTAGGCCGTGTATGTATTGTCCTTTAATCTTAAAACTATCAAATCCTGCTGTTATACCTACGGCGGCATTGATATTAAACTTTGAAATGTCCTGAATTTCCTCGGCTCTTAAATTGTCATAGTTCGTTAAGATATAGTTGGATTGATCCTCATTTGTTAATTCCATCTCGCTGTTGTATTGAATCATAGGTCCAGCATCAAGTGTTACATTGCTACCCACCAACTTAATATGGGCTAATAAAGCAACTTGGGCGGTAAAAATTTTATATTCTATAGGTTGATCCGACAAACTTATGCCTTCAGGTCGACCAAAAATATCTACATTGTTTTCTGATAGTTGAATGCTATAACTCACATTATACCACCGATGTGGTATATCTACAGTAGCCGACATACCTCCCATCCAGCCATCACTTCTTTGTGTTTCAAAATTGTCGGTTATGATATCGTATTTTGTGATACCGCCATAAACTCCAAACCCATTGACAATATCAAAGGTTTTATGTTGCGCATAATGCGTTGTAACAAAACCCATACAAAGGGCTACTAATACTATAAGCTGTTTGTTATTCATGAGATTTTTTGCGTGATTTAAAACAAACCTAGGCAAATTTTTACAAAAACCGATTGCTTACTTAAAATTTTGCCTACAGATTTTCTTCTTCAAGGTTATTACAATGGAGAAAATATAGCTTAAATTAGTTGTCACTATTTTTAACCATTAAAACACTTGTTATGGGTCAATTTATTTTATTACCTGTTATTTTCTTCGGAATAATTATTCTAATCTCTGCGTTTTTCATTGTAAAACAACAAACAGCCGTAATTATCGAGCGTTTTGGGCGCTTTAACAGTATACGTCATTCTGGTCTTCAGATGAAAATACCTTTAGTAGACCGAGTTGCGGGTCGCTTAAGCCTTAAAATTCAACAATTGGATGTAATTATTGAAACAAAAACGTTGGATGATGTGTTTGTTCGTCTTAAAGTTTCTGTTCAATACAAAGTAATTAGAGAGAAAGTATATGATGCATTTTATAAGTTAGATTATCCGCATGATCAGATTACATCTTACGTGTTTGATGTGGTTCGTGCTGAAGTTCCAAAGATGAAATTAGACGATGTTTTTGTAAAGAAAGATGACATAGCCATTGCAGTAAAGGCCGAGCTGAATGACGCTATGTTAGATTATGGATTTGATATAATTAAAACTTTAGTTACAGATATCGACCCTGACTCACAAGTTAAAGCGGCTATGAACAGAATTAACGCTTCTGAACGTGAAAAAATTGCTGCACAATACGAAGGTGATGCAGCTCGTATACTTATTGTAGAAAAGGCAAAAGCAGAAGCTGAGAGCAAGCGTCTACAAGGCCAGGGAATTGCAGATCAAAGGCGTGAGATTGCAAGAGGATTGGAAGAATCGGTTGAAGTATTGAATAAAGTTGGAATCAATTCACAAGAGGCTTCGGCATTAATTGTAGTGACGCAACATTATGATACGCTTCAATCTATCGGCGAACATGTAAATAGTAATCTCATCTTATTACCTAATTCTCCTCAAGCTGGAAGTGATATGCTCAACAATATGGTTGCAAGTTTTACGGCCAGCAATCAAATTGGAGAAGCAATGAAACAGGCCAAAAACAAGAAGAAAGAATAAAAATTTCAAAACAAAAAAGCCTTAGTATAAATGCTAAGGCTTTTTAATGTTGTTTTTTATAAGTTTCTACAAGCGACTTTAAACTATTCAAATAATCGCTTAAGGCTTTGTCATCCAAATTGCCTTGGCTACTTGAGTTTCCCGAAATGGTTAACGGGTTTTCCTCTAAATATTTTGTCAGTTCGGGGTAGTTTTCCTCAATGTAAATCGTTAATCTGGAAATTTCGGCTAATATGTTGTTTGATGCTTCCATATCACGCCTTAAAATACGAAAATAGCAGGTTTTTTCAAAATCAAACTATTAAAGACTAATCATTTGTTTTATGAAAACGGGTGTCGTTCTTCCCAATCATTATTTGGTTTCATAAAATTAAATATTGTTCTCAACAATTTATTTGCTAGTGTGTTAGTGTGCTTTACAAACATTACCATCGGCAGAGCTTTTGCACCGACGGAACTCTTAATTTCCATTGCTGTGCGCGCATATACTATTAATTTAAACTTATGTATTATTCCGAAATCAAGCATATCGTAGAGCATATTTAAATACAATTGATTACTATATTGATGTTCAGAATCATAACCTAAAAAATAAGTTTCAAGCGTATTGTGATTTAAAATAAGTGAGTAAAACCCTATTAATTGGCCTTCTAAATAATAGCCATATATCTTGAAATTATCTTGAAGCTCTTGCTTATATTGGTAAAAGTGTTGTTGGGGTAGATAAAACGTATTGAATTTGGCATTGTTAGACACATTGCTGTAGAGTGAGTGTAGTTGTTTTGAGTTGTTCTGTACATCATCAAGTGTTAATTCTTTGCGTTCTATCCCGTTAAATTTTTTTCTAGCACGTTTGTATCGTGTTCTATACTTCTTGTTTAAATTGGCAATATAATCCTCCATTTTCAACCAATTTGGTCTAATTTCTAAAATCATATTGGGTTGAACTGTGACTTTATAATAGCCATTGTGGTCAAAAAGATGTGCAGCCTTGTGAATTGGATCGTTCAAAAAATAGTCTTTAAACATTATTAACCGAATTTTCTTTTTCTTTTCAACCTTGATTTGTTTTTTAAGGGTATCAATAGCATCAAAAATTCCATTCAAAACTTCATTAATTTTTACAGTTGAAGAAATATAATACATCCCATGTTGGCCAGTATGAGTTAAATTACCAACCACCAGTATATTCCCTTTTAAAAAAATAGATAGTAAGTCCCTTAAAAGCGTTTTTAGCCTAGAAGTAGACGAATTCCTAAACATATCCTTTAGGTACAAACGCACATGCTGAACAAGGACCATAGCAACCAAGGAGTCTTTTTTGAAAACAGCAACATAATATAATTTAATGTTGTTGGGAGTTGCATTTTCTAAAGCCTTAAAATAGCTTCTTGAAAGCATTATATCCTTGCTTTCAATTTCGTCCCAACTTCTTGGAAGTTCCTTATACGAATTATATAGTTTGTATTGTATCAAATTAAAAAGAAAAGACTGTACAATTAAATTGACAGTCTTTATTAAATTTTAAAACTAAAGGTTTTTATCTCCAGCCACAAATAATAGCGCCCATTATTCCTAAAGTCACTATCCAATAGCCACTATTAATAAAAATGTATTTGGCGCTCTTGCGCTCAAAAAGCGCATTAGTGCCTATTATTGGTAGCGCAATAAAAATTCCCGCAAGAACCCCGTGCAAGGCGCCATGTTTAAAAGTTCTAAATGCATTTCCATAATCGTCCATAAATGCTTGATAAGATGGCAAGGCTGTGCTAGGATCGCCACCAATTAGACTAAAAGCGCCTGTTTGATGATTTGTTAAGAATTGCAATTGAAAGGCCAATAAAAAAGCAAAAAACAAGGCTAGAGCAAATATTTTACCCATGTTTCCACCTTTAACCTTTTCTTCAGTCATTTCAGCAGCTTTCATCCAAGCATTGCCAAAAACTTTTGGGTTATACCAAAAAAAACCTACCACAAGTGCTGAAACCGCGGCGGCAATAAGCGCTAAAAAATTAAATTCCATATGTTTAAAGTATTAGTTAGTGATCTAAATATAGTTGAAAATATTTATTCTATTAATTATTTTAACGTTTTTTAGAGCCCTAAACTAAATTTCTGAAGCCTCATTTCTTAATACAGCATTATCATCTTCAATGGCTTTTTCAATAAAATCTTTAATCGCTTCATTGTGCTGTAGCCCATTGTTTAAAAGCACTTTTAATGCAATAACCGTGGCTATTCTAGTGCCTGTTTTTTTAACTGCCGTACCAAAGAGCGGGCTTAACTCATCATAAGTCACTTGTTTAGCCAACTCTGCAATTTCGGCTTTTACCTTAAGCTGTTTGGCTTCTGGCAGATTAGTGTATTTCTTACCTAATTGTTGTATAACATCAATAGCTTTTCGCTGTGGTTGATTTTGTTTTTGTTGCGGTTTATTTTGATTCTTGTTAACTGGTTTTTGTTTTTCCCAAGAGTCTCTTAAACCAACCGTTTTATTGAAAACTAAATGTTCAATACTTGAATCGTCATCAACATTAAAATATCCAATACGCTGAAATTGATAACGGTCTCCTATCTTGGCGTCTTGTAAACTTGGTTCAACAAAAGCTTTTAATATTTTCAACGAATTAGGATTTATAAAATCCATAAAATCTTTATCTGGATGACTATCAGGTGCTTCGTCCATAAATAAGCGATCGTACTCTCTAACTTCAGCTTCAATTGCATGTTTTATAGAAACCCAATGTAATGTTCCTTTTACCTTTTTTGAAGTGTCTTCTGAATATGTACAATGCATTTCAATAATATCACCGTTGGCATTTTTTACAACTTTTTCTCCTTTAATGATATAAGCATTTTTGAGTCTGACTTCTTTTCCTAAAGTTAATCGGAAATATTTATTACTTGCTGATTCTTTAAAGTCTTCCTTTTCAATAAAGATCTCTTTGGAAAAAGGAACTTTTCTATATCCTGCGTTTTCATCCTCTTGATTATTTTCAGCCTCTAACCACTCTTCTTTTCCATCGGGGTAATTTGTAATTACAACTTTTAAAGGATTTAAAACCGCCATTACTCTGGGAGCTGTTTTGTTCAAATCTTCTCGAACACAAAACTCCAAAAGAGACACGTCTATAATATTATCGCGTTTTGCTACTCCTACTCGTTCAATAAAATGCCGGATTGCCATTGGTGTGTAGCCTCGACGTCGCAACCCCGAAATTGTTGGCATTCTAGGATCATCCCATCCTTTTACGATGCCCTCCTCAACTAATGTGAGAAGCTTTCGCTTGCTCATTATGGTGTAGCTTAAGTTTAATCTGGCAAATTCCCGTTGCTTTGGAAGAAGCGGGTAATCATCTTTACTGTAAGAATATACTTGCTCTTTAAACCAGTCGTATAATTCTCTGTGGGGCTTAAATTCTAACGAACATAATGAATGCGATATTTGTTCAATGTAATCACTTTCACCGTGAGTCCAATCATACATTGGATAAATACACCAATCATTGCCAGTTCTGTGATGGTGTTTTTTTAAAATTCGATACATTATTGGGTCCCGCATTAACATATTGGGATGTTGCATATCAATTTTTGCGCGTAGTATGTGTGTACCCTCCTCAAATTCTCCAAGCTTCATGCGCTCAAATAAATCTAGGTTTTCTTCAATACTTCTATTCCTAAATGGTCCGTCCACTCCTGGTTCTGTTGGAGTTCCTTTTTGTTCGGCCATGGCCTCACTAGATTGTGAATCAACATAAGCTTTACCATCCTTGATAAGCAAAATTGCCCAATCATAAAGTTGTTGAAAATAGTCTGAAGAATACAACTCATTGGCCCATTGGTAGCCTAGCCATGAAACATCCTTTTTAATAGCATCAACGTATTCTTGTTCTTCTTTGGCGGGATTTGTATCATCAAACCGTAGGTTCACAGGCGCGTTATATTTTTCGCCTAAACCAAAGCTAATCCCTATGGCTTTTGTATGGCCTATATGAAGATATCCGTTGGGTTCCGGAGGAAAACGAAAACGTAGATTATTCCTAGAGAATCCATTAGCTAAATCCTCTTCAATTATATGTTCAATAAAATTTAACGGTTTGCTCACTCTTTTATATGTTGTCAAAATTAAAAAGCAAACTTACGCAAAATTGGAGATATAAAATTGACTTCCATGCAGATATGGATTAAATTTTATTCTGTTAATAACTAACAAAAAGCTTGGAAAATTGAAAAAAAAAATTAACTTTACATCGTTAAACGGTTGATTTTATCGATAAAGCGCCTTTTTAACAATCGAGATCCCCAAATCTTGATTGTTAATAATTAACAAAAAATTAAAAACTTAACCTCAAATGTTATGGGTAGTATTGTATCATATACTGTTCAATTGACTATGTGCATTGGCCTGCTATTGTTAAGCAGCACAATGTTGGGTCAATCCCTTAAGCAACCAGAACTTCAATTTTCTGCACCTTGTGTGTCAGCATCATTTAATGAATTTCATGTCAACTTTGCTTGGGATCCACCAATGGTATATTCTGACAATAAATTTATATTAGAATTATCTGACAAAGATGGAAGTTTTGCTAATCCTAGAGAATTAGTTGCTTATGGTGATAAAAATACAATCTTTAAGTTTGAATTTGTTTTCGCATTTCCAACAGATTTACGTGGTACCAACTACAAAGTTCGCGTGAGAAGTACTAATCCACAAAAAATCAGTCCCGAATCCAATGCTTTTCCTGCCTACTACCTTGCAGTAAATCAACCTTTGGTCATAAATAATTTTGTGGGTACAATTGCTTCATGTGATGGGTCTCCAGTAACTATAAACGTAACTAATTATCCTAATCAACCGGCATACAGATGGTACAGGAATGGCACTTACCTTTCTTCACAAAATCAATCTTCAATTACAACGTCACAAGCAGGTATTTATTATGTAGAATTAGATTATGGCACTTATTGTTCAAGCGCAACACTTTCTAATGCTGTTGAGCTAGTTAACGGACAATCAACTGGAGTTAGTATTAATGGATCAAATTCAATTGAAGTGTGTGAAGGCCAATCTCATTTTTTAGTCGCCAGTTTAGATAACACCAACACATCCTATAAATGGTTTAGAAATAACCAAGCTGTATCGACTTCGGGATATCACCCTCGATTTGATATAAACACAGTAGACAATGCAGAGGGTACTTGGCACGTAGAGATTCAAAGAAACGGTGGATGTATGGAGCGTTCTGGAAATGTAACTGTTCAATATAAAAGTATTAACGCTTCGCTACAAAGTCAATCTGGCACTCTATTATTACCTGGAGATGAAATTACTCTAGAGGCTAGCACTAATGCTACTCAACCTAGTTATAGTTGGTATAGAAATGACGTTTTAATTTCTAATGCCACTGAAAAAACCTACGCAACATCGCAACCAGGTAGCTATTTTGCGAAAATAAAAGAATCAGCAGGTTGTATTTTAGAAATTGCAACCGCTAGAATAAACATAGAAATCCCTACATCAATTAGTGTTTCAATTGGAAAAAGGTCTGATTATTTAAGTTGTGAAAGCGCATCAACTGAAATTAGTTTAAGCACTATAACAGCAACTTTAAGCGATGGTAGTGAAATTGATGCTTATAATAGTTTGGTGAATCGATTTTCTTATCAATGGTATAGAAATACTGTCCTTTTAGCTAACGCAACAACAACTAGTTTGATGTTAGATGGTCCTGAAGACAATGGAATTTATAAAATTAAAGCAGCCTTAAACGATTTAAATCTTGTGTCAAACGAAGAAGATATTAAATTAGGTTTGTCAAACGATTTAACCATAACTAGTGTTGGGTCCTTATCATGTGATGGTTCAACAAGTGTAAAACTTTCTGCCAATGTTACAGATCCTAACTTTACATATCAGTGGTATAAGGATGGGCAAGTCATGGATTCAGAAAATTCCCCTTATGTTGAGACCAATGAAAGTGGTACCTTCAAGCTAGAAGTAAACGGTTTTGGATGCTCGCTAATTTCAGAGAATTTAACGATTAGCCCTTTAAACACTGATGTTGTTCAGGTAGATTCAGGAGATTTCGTAACCATAAATGAAGGAATTTCCCGAACGATTAATGCTACAGGTGCCGATAGTTATGCTTGGTACCGTGCAGAAACATTAGATTTAATTTCAAATGATTCCTATTTAACAATTTCAGAAGAAGGTCAGTATATTTTAAAGGCTTCCGTAAATGGTTGTGAAATTACAAAAACCATTACTGTTGAATATTTGGAAAGCTTTGCAATTCCAAATGTTATAACACCAAATGCAGACGGTTACAACGATAAATGGATATTACCTAATTCATATGCTAATAACAGCAATGTAGAGGTTTCCATATTTACCTTAACTGGGGAGCGTGTAATTCAAACTTATAATTATCAAAATGATTGGCCTCAAAACAACATTCCTGTAGCCAGTTCTAGTAAAAAGCCTATTTATTTTTATAAAATTACAAAGGACAATAATGTGTTGCGTAAAGGAACCATAACAGTAATAGATTAACGTATGAAAAAAATTACTTTCTTTTTTCTTCTAGTTTTTTCTGTTGGGCACCTCAGCGCTCAAGATGACCCTTATGTTTCGCTTGAAATTCCAGCTCAAAATATGCTGAAATTTAATAGGTTTATGATCAACCCAACGTTTTCAACGGTGAGAGAAAACAAATCTTATATAAATGTATACCACAGAAATCAATGGATACAATATGAAGATGCTTTCAATACTTATTTATTGAGTTATTCAGGCCGAATAGGTGACCGAACTGGATTAGGCTTAAGTTTATATCACCAGAGTTTTGGTACAATCTCAAACTTTGGGGTTCTTGCAAATTATGCTTATGGTATTCGGTTTTCTGATAACACAGTGTTTACAATGGGTTTCAACTTATCCTATTATAAAAGTGGTTTCGATCAAAATCAATCGGTGACAACTACTCCTGATCCAAGATTAGCTGAACTTGAGGGAAATTCGTTGTTGGGAGTACAGCCTGGGTTTAATCTGGCTATTGGTAATTTTGATATTGGGTTTTATGCCGAAAACCTATTTGATTACAACCTAAAAACAAGTAAATCATTGACTAGTTTTTCTGAAAAAACATTCTCTGGCCATTTGCAATACACTAAACAACTTAAAGATAGTGATGGTTTATTACAAGATGGGCGATTAATGCTTTTGGCAAGAGCTAGAAAACAGCCCGAAATAGATGTTAATTTAAGTGGAAGTTTAATTTTAGATCTTCCTAAATTAGGTTGGGTTCAAGGTGGCTTTGATGATTACTATGGTGTATCAATTGGTGTAGGGTTTAACCTTAACAGAAGAATATCTCTAGGATATACCTATGAGAGAGGTTTAAATAGTGCCACAGAAAATCTAGGGCCAACGCACGAAATCTCATTTGCTTATTCGTTTGAACCAAACTTAACCGATCAAATGGTTATAATGGATGACGGCTTTGATTCTATTGACACAATTGAAAATTCATTGGTAGATCAAAATTCTGAAGAAAAATCAAATAAAAATGATACAACCCTAACCAATGAAAAAGAAAATGCTGAAAATAAAACAACAAGCAATATTTCTATAAACCCTAATGAATACAAGGCGTTCAATAAAAAACAAAAGCCCATTTTATTGGCTAAAGATGCAGAAATTGAACAACTTAAAAAAGATCTTGAAGAGGCTAATATGCTCATTGATGAGCTATTGTTTACCCAAGATTCAATAGAAAAAGCTAGAGTTGCTGATTTAGAGCGTCGTTTTCTTCATTTAATGCAGTTGGTAAAGCGCACTTCTGAAGAGAATCCTTCACAAAACAATGCAACGTCACAGGATAATACTAATTTGAAAGGCTCATCTAAACAAATAAATGAGGAAAAATTAGCCTTAAGTACCACACCTCAACCGGTTTCACCGAAAAAAGAGATAGTAACAGAGGCTAACATTTCAAATACAACATCTGTAAGTAGCACGAAAGTTAAAGCTAGTCATGACCTGATTAAAAAGGAAATACAAAAAAACAATATTAAAAGCGAGTCATTATTTAACATTAAGGGAGTTGAAAGTGGTTATTATCTAATTGTGAACGTTTTTGGAACTGAAGCATACTTCAATAAGTTTATGAAGAGACTTTCAAATGATGGTATTGATCCAAATTCTTTTGTAAATCCGAACAACAAATGGAATTACGTTTATTTACAGCGCTACGACACTTGGCAAGATGCAGTTGCAGCACATAAATCTAAATTTAATGGTGCTTATGCTGATGATATGTGGATCATGAACGTCGATAATGGTGATGGTAATTCAGAATACGCTTACAATCAGAACAAACCAACAAGAAAGGTCGCTCAAACTTTAGTTGAGCAAAAAGGCATTCAAGAACAGAACAAAAACACCTCAAAAGAAGCAGCGTTTAATCAACCCATTGAAAAAGATGACGCAAACACAGTTATTTCTAAAAACTTAAAAACCAACATTTTAAGCAAAGAAACGATTACTACTTCTGCAAAAAAAGAAAGCGATGAGCTTTATAAAAAAGAGCTTAAGAAAAATAATATTAAAAGCGCTTCAATTAGTAATGTAAGTGGTGTAAGAAGCGGCTATTATTTAATTACCAATGTTTTCGGAACAGAACGATTCTTTAACAAGTTTGTAAAGGATTTAACTAAAAAAGGTGTGCCTGCAAATCACTTCCTAAACCCAAAAAACAACTGGAAATATGTGTATTTACAACGTTTCGATACATGGCAAGAAGCCATAAGTGCCCATAAATCCAAATTTAATGGTGTTTATCATGATGATATGTGGATTATGAATGTAGATAACGGAGACACAAGTGAGAACCAAAATAAGTCGATATCCCAATTAAATAACATTGGTTCTACCTCTGGTTTAAGTTCCGAAAACAGCACCTATGTAACTTTATCAAATAAAGGTGCAAGAGCGCCAAAAGTAGTTACTGACAAAATACATTCAATAGAACCAGGTTATTATATTATTGCTAATGTATTTTCTGAATCTGAAAACGCAGACTCTTTTATTAGCCATTTGAAAAATAAAGGTTTAGATCCTAAATCCTTTTTAAACCCAAAAAACAATTATCGTTATGTGTATCTAAAAAAAACTGAAACGTGGAATGCAGCTTTGCAGTTATACCATTCCAACCTCGAGCGTCAATATTATGAAGATATGTGGATAATGAACATTCTAGAGCCCTGATCATCATGACATCAACCTACCTACATACAGCCCAAAAACATTTACTTGTACTGCTTATTTTAATTTGTGGATCGTTTTCAGTAACAGCTCAAATAAAAGAAGCATTTGAAGTAAGATACCAAAACAATATTAGAGGGGATCTTCTTTTTATTGCAAATAATATTGTAAATAGAAATACTGTTGATCACGGGTTAAATACTCATAGTTATTGCGATCCTAATTTAAGTGATAGTGAATTACCAAATACTGAATACAATACTTTAGGAAGTACATCATTGTACAACGACTGTTTATATATGCAGTATATAGATATCGATGGAGACGCCTCAACTTTTAGTTCAAGTAGCGCATCATTAACGATACCTGATATTTCCTGTTCTAGAGTGCGATATGCCGGACTATACTGGGCTGCAAACTACCAATATAATGTTGGGGATGACAGCTCAAGTGGAAGAAATTCAGATTTTAATCAAATTAAATTTAGAGTGCCAGGTGGTAATTATGTTGATATTACTGCTGACGACCTTATCTATGATGGTTTTGGAGACGTAGATTTTGGCGCAACAAGTCCATATGCTTGTTATGCAGACGTCACAGATTTGGTTACTGCCTTGGCTAATCCTGAAGGTAATTATTTTGTAGGGAATATAAGAGCGAGTGAAGGTTATGTAGATAGCGGTGTTTCTGGCGGTTGGACTATGGTAGTCGTGTTTGAAAACCCTTCCTATCCCGGAAAATATATCACATCATTTGATGGTTTTGCAGGTGTTGCCGCAGGCAATACAACCGACATTGATTACAACGGATTTATTACACTCCCTGCTCCTTTTCCTGTAAGAGCAAAATTCTTGAGTGCAACATTAGAGGGAGATAATCGAATTACTGGTGACCAATTATCTATTAGAGCAAATAGCAATGCAGTTTTTACAACATTGGGTACAAATACGGCCACACAACCAAATTTTAGAAATAATTTTTTTGATAGCAATATCACATTTAACCATACCGTACAAACCAATCGTAACCCAAATAGTGTGAACACTCTTGGTTTTGATGTTGATCAATTTGATATACAAAACCCCTTCAATTCGGTAATTCCTAATGATGAAACAGGAGCTACTCTACGCGCAAGTAGTACAGGAGATCAATATTTTGTGTTTCTAAATGCACTTGATGTAGAAATTATTGAACCAAAAATCATTCTATATAAAAACGTAGAGGATTTGGCTGGAAATGATATTGCCAATCAAAATGTAACTTTAGGACAGCAGATTGAATATGTTTTGAATTTTGAAAACATCGGTAACGATGACGCTACTAACTATACCATTAGAGACGTTTTTCCTAACAATACTATTTTTATTGAAAGTTTATTACAGCTACCACCAGGTGTAACATATGTTTATGATCCTGTTCTGCATCAAATCACACTATCAATTCCTGATGAATTGGTTGAAGCAGGTGATCCTCTAGCCGAAATACGTATAAGGATGCAGATTGTTGAAACCTGTAGCGATTTACGAGATGCCTGTTCTAATATAATTCAAAATTTAGCGTATTCAACCTATCGTGGAGTATTAAATTCAAATCAAATTACAGATGACCCAAGTTTATCTGATTTTGATATTTGCGGATTTGGAGTGCCAGGTTCAACCAACTTTTTGATTGGTTTAGATGAATGTGACTTTGTACAAACTGTAGCTTTATGCGGAAGTGGTGCACAAATTACTGCTGGTAGCGGCTATGATACCTATGAGTGGCGAGACAGTAGCGGTAATGTTATAGGAAACACCCAAACTATTACTGTCGCTACGGCCGGAACTTATATTGTAACTAAAAGCGGCTCTGCGCCTTGTCAAAGTTTTGATGAAACTGTAGTAGTAACCAACTTTACCGATACGACTTCAAATCCTGTTATTCCATATGCCGATGAAGTTGTTATTTGTCCAAATGACGGTGACGAGCTTCCAAAAATATTCCTATGCGGTGTTAATGATAGCAGATTTATAGATACTGATATTACAAATGCCCAAAGCATTGAATGGCAAGTGCTCGATGAAAACAGCTGTGCTGCAATTGGAAATGATGATTGTGCAAATAAAGATAGTAGTTGCAGTTGGACAACACTTTCTACTTTAGATAGTTTTGATGCTACAACAGCCGGACAATATCGTATTGTGGTTTATTATCAAAATGGCTGCTTTAGTCGTTTTTATTTTAATGTTTACGAAAACTTATTAAATCCGGGTTACCAAAAAAAGGATATAGTTTGTAACTCTCCTGGAGAAATTTTAATAACAAACGTACCAACCGGTTACGAATTCCAATTGGTAAATCAAGTGACTGGGGCTATTTTGATAGACTATCAAACAAGTTCGTTCTTTACTATTCCAAATGCTGGAATTTATACTGTAAACATCAGACAAATCAATGTAGGTGCTGGGGCTTGTCAATTTTCAATTCCTGATATTGGTATTCGTGAACGAAATTTCCAAATGAATACCATTGTTACCAATCAATCGTGTAATGTATTGGGAAGCATACGTGTACAAGGTATAGATGTTCTGCCCCAATACTATTACGAAATAAGTAGAAATGGAACAACCATAGACACTTATGGCCCAACTAACAATAACGACTACACCTTTACAAATCTAACAGCAGGGATATATGATGTGACTTTAAGAACAGATGATGGTTGTATCCTTACGCGTCAAGTTGAAATTTTAAATGATTCAAACCTAGCCTTAACAGCAAGGGTTTCACAGCATATTACTTGTAGAGAGGGTAATATTTTAGTAAACCCATCGGGAGGCAAGCCTCCTTACCAATTCGCTATTTGGACTTATAATGGCGCAATTTTTCATCCAGGAGTTACTAATGTTAGTGATTTACCTGCTTCTGCTTTTCAAACGAGTTCAATTTTTGATATTTGGGATCCGGGAGATTATGTGTTTGTTGTTGTAGATCGATTTAACTGTTTTGCCTTTTCAAATGAAGTCACCATAATTTTAGAGCCTGCAGTTGAATACTCTATTTCTTCAACAGACGAAAGTTGTTTTGGTGCAAACGATGGGTCAATTACTATTAATGTTACCGATGGAAAGGGTTATAATGTTGATTTTAGTATTGATGGTGGTAATACTTATAGAAATCCAAATACATTTACTAATTTACCTCCTGGTACTTACACGGTTCTTATTAGGGCCACAAAAGCAGGTTATTCCTGTCCTTATCCAGAGACCATAACAATCGCTCCGGCACCCGAATTGTTTGGAGATGCCGAAATAACACAGCCCTATACTTGTCTTAACGATGGTGAAATACAAGTCATATCTGGATCTGTTTCTGGAGGAACACCACCTTATGAATACAGTATCGATGGTATAAACTTTTCAACAAATACCGTATTTAGCGGATTAACAAACGGTACATACACAGTAACTGTTCGCGATGCCAATGGATGCACAATTGTAACAGACCCAATGACACTGGATGCTCTTAATCCGCCAACGGATTTAACATTCAGCGCAACTCCTTTAACCTGTCCAGCATTAACCTCTGACATTACTGTTAACGTGGTTGGTGGAAACACGCCTTTCGTTTATGAGATTATTGCCCCTGCTGCCAATGCTATTAACAATGGCAATAATAATGTATTTACTAACTTGGGGCCAGGTACTTATACGTTTTTAGTCACTGACGATAAAGGTTGTAATATCACTGAAAATTACACCATAAATACGATTCCTCAAATTCGGGTAAATGGTCAATTAATAAGCAATATCACCTGTTTTGGAGATAATAATGGATCGATAAATTTTGCGGTTTCCGGCTTTGTGTCAACATACACTTATACAGTACAAAACTCGTCTAGCGCCATTGTAAATAATGGTACTATTGTTAGTGCTGCTACAATTTCATTAAACAACTTAAGCGCTGATACTTATACTATAAACGTAACAGATGATACTACCAATTGTACTGATACGGCTATAATTAGTGTTAGTGAGCCGCCAAGTGTCTTGGATTTTACCTTTACAGCTACGCTTATTGACTGTAACAGTCTTGCCAGAATAGTTGTAAATGCAACTGGAGGATGGGGTGGTTATACTTATCAATTAGAAAATGCTACAACCTCAACCATTGTTCGCCCATATCAAGGAAGCAATGTTTTTGATAATTTAAATGCTGGAGACTACATTATTTATGTTCAAGACGCCAATGGTTGTGTCGTTACAAAACCGCATACAATTGATCCCGCTATTAATCCATCAGTAACAATTGCTGCAAATTCTGTTTGTATTGATGGATCAATTATCACAATCACCGCTACAGGAAGTGGTGTGGCGCCATTGCAATATAGTTTAAACGGAAGTGCCTATCAAAACTCTAATATATTCAATATAACCGCTTCAGGAAGTTACATAGTAACCGTTTTAGATGCTAATGGATGTACAGCTACATCTAACACTATTACTATTGCAGATCAAATTAGTGCAACTGCTCAATTAGTTAAAGATTTAGACTGTTCTGCATCACCAGACGCAGAAATGAACGTAACTGTTAATGGTGGAACTGCACCTTATACATATCAAGTGTCATTTAATGGAGGCGCATTTTCGACTGTGACTTTACCATACTTTACATCAACACCCGGAAACTATCAGTTTCTGGTAACAGATGTTGAAGGATGTCAAGCTTTAACAAATGTTATTACCATCAACCCTATTACTAATCCTTCTGCTGCCGCAACTGCGACAAACGTACAGTGTAATGGTGATGCAAACGGCGTTGTAAGTATAACTATAGATCCGAATTTTGGAACACCTCCTTATCAAGTGAGTTTCAATGGAGGGTCTTATAGCTCTCAAACCACCTACGGAAACCTTACTGCTGGATCTTATAATTACACCATCAGAGATAGTAAGCTTTGTGTGTTTTCAGATACTGTAACCATTACCGAACCTAACGCCTTAACAGCTTCATTAACTGCAAACCCAACTACTTGTGGTCCTGGTGGCACAGTTGGTGGATCTATAGATGTTACCTTAACAGGTACAGGTACTGCGCCTTACAATTATTATTTATATGATAGCAGTAACATTTTAATTGATAGTTTTGGTGTGACTACAGCAACCTCACATTCATTTCTTAATCTAGGATATGGCTACTACTACGTAGTTATTATTGATAGTAATAATTGTGATTTCCGTTCTCCAAGAACACAGGTTGAGTCGCCTCCATTTTTAAATTTAACAGGGCAAGTCATAGCTTCAGATTGTATTTCAGGAGGAACCATGGAAATAACAGTAACTGGAGGAACAGCACCTTACACTTTTAGTATTTATGGTTCAGGAACCCCTCCTACTACCGTAGTTGGAAATGTAGCTACATTTACAGGGTTAACTCCCGGAATCACATATATT
This sequence comes from Geojedonia litorea, assembly GCF_042654525.1. Classification (NCBI taxonomy): domain Bacteria; kingdom Pseudomonadati; phylum Bacteroidota; class Flavobacteriia; order Flavobacteriales; family Flavobacteriaceae; genus Geojedonia; species Geojedonia litorea. The sequence goes on along the minus strand of NZ_JBHSGP010000014.1, from coordinate 667,937 downwards.
TTTGAAGTAATAGATGCTTCTGGATGTTCTGCCTATTTAGATAACCAATTTGTTGCTAGTCCATCTGCTATTGCAGTAACCCTAGATAGCACAACCAATGTAGATTGTAATGGCGCAAGTAACGGAAGTATTGACTTTACGGTTAGTGGTTATGATGCAACTGTAACTGATATAAATTATGATGTGCTATATGCCTCAAACAATACCATAGTTCCTGGTTTTAGCGGAACACTAACTGGTCCTTTAGGTGGTCCCGTTTCAGGTACGATAAATGGATTGCCTCCTGGTGATTATGTGCTCTTAGTTGAAGAAAATTCTGGAACAACATGTTCTGCAACAATTTCTTTTAGTATTACAGAGCCTTTACAGGTTTTAGGATTGATAGAGGTTTCAAATACCAATGCAAACTGTAATTCTGGAGCCCAAGTTGTTGTGAATGCTTTTGGTGGAACGCCGCCTTATACATTTGCTTTTGTTGAAGATAGCGTTATCCCTGTTATTGGCGATTACTCTAACAACAATTTTGCTTCGTTGGATCCGTCAATTAATACCAACTGGGACGTGTACGCTCAAGACGCTAACGGTTGTGAAACTTTTATTGATGTTACAATTGCCGCCGACACTCCGCCATCCTTAACCCTGCCTCCTTTTGCAGATGATCAGTGTAGTTCAAATGGCACATCATATACTTTTACTGTAACACCCGGCGCCGGCATGATTGCTCCTGTAAGCTATAGTATTGGCAATGGTTATCAGTCAAGCCCAACATTTACGGTTTCGGCTCCTGGTACTTATACAGTTACTATTCGTGATGGCAATGGTTGTACGGCTCAAGATACTCTGGTTATTTATCCACTATTAACTGTGCTTGCAACTGTTGCAGCGCAACCTTCATGTACCGACAATGATGGAACAATTACCGTTAATCCTTCTGGAGGAAGCGGAAGCTATACTTTTTCTCTGCTTGATAGTTCTATGAACCCTACACCTTATGTGATTTCGGGAAGTGACTTTACCGGTCTTCCTTCAGGTGATTATTTTGTTGAAATTACCGATGCTGTAAGTTCATGTACATCACTAGCCCCTATTTCATTGGAATTAGCAACACCAGTCGTGTTTACGTTAAATACTCAAGATGTTTCTTGTAATGGAGGTGGAGATGGTTATATAGAGGTTCTTTTAGATGCTTCAAATGACAATCCCCCATATACCTATATGTTAGACGATGGTTCAACAATCATAACTCAAAATAACCCATTATTCAACAACCTATCTGCTGGAAATTATACGATAACTGTCACATCTGGCAGAAACTGCATGAACTCGCAATTTATCACTATTGTGGATCCTGCTGCTGTGAACGCCACAGCAACAGTAACTCCATTTGCTTGTGCTGCTGATAATAGCGTAAACACAGCAACATTAACCATTATTGCTACTGACGGCACTCCTGGGTATTTATACAGTATAGACGGTGTTAGTTTTTTTACATCAAACACTTTTGACATTATAGATACTGGAGTTAACCAAACAATTACCTATACGGTTAGAGATTCAAACAGTTGTGAGTTTAGTGATGTAGTTACCATCAATACTTTAATTCCAATAACGACTAATATTACGGTTGATAACCCTGTAAGTTGTACAAGCGGAGAGGTTATTACTATTACTGCTAGTGGTGGTACTGGTGATTTCACTTTTGAGATTTTACCTGCAGGAAGTCAAGCCACCCAAACTGGAACTTCTGCGACATTCACATTACCACTTATTAGCGATTATACCATTAGAGTTACCGATAATACTACAGGTTGTTATGTTGATGCTAATCACACTGTAAACCCATACCCATTGATTGATGTTGTTGCAAGTGTAGCTACTCCAGTAAATTGTTTTGGTGACACAACAGGGGAAATTGCCGTAAATATCACGAACTATTCCGGACCATATACTTATGATCTAATTGATTCAAGCGGTGCAACATCAAGTTCTGGCTCAGGAGACACTTCTACGGCTCTTATAATCACAAACGTTCCGGCAGGAATTTATACCGTGAATATTACACAAACAAATTCACCTTTCTGTACAGAAAGTTCAAATGCTGTAACCGTAACTTCACCTGATAGTGCAGTGGCTGTGGCATTAAATACAGCTGCTGAAGTTACTTGTAATAATGATGGAGGCGCTTTAACGGCTATTGGTTCAGGTGGTACACTACCTTACGAATACGAATTGGTAAATACAACAACATCACAAACAATTCAATCATTTGGTAGCAATAATAGTTTTGAAAATCTTCCTTCAGGAGACTATTTAGTAACTATTCGCGATGCTAATGGATGTACATCGACGGCTAGCGCAACCTTAACTCAGCCTGTCCCTATTTCGGCATCAATTAGCGCAACACCAACAAGTCTTCTATGTTACGGAGATACCAATGCAAGTGTTTCTGCTATAAATGTTACAGGAGGACAAGGTGTTTATCTTTATATTTTAAATTATGCTGACGGAGCAACGGCTGGACCTCAACAAAGTAATGTATTCAATAACTTGGGTGCCGGAACCTATAGTATTACCATATCGGACGGATTGAATTGTGATTTCACCACTCCTACGGTAACAATTACAGAACCAACTCAAATAGTTCCTACATTAATTCAATTAAGCGGATTGACATGTACTAGTGATGGTTCATTGCAATTGTCTGCTATTGGAGGAACGCCTCCTTACCAATATAGTTCTGATGGTATTAATTATATAGGAAGTTTTAATCCTTCAATTACAATATCGCCAGTAAGTCAAGGTGCGTATCAATATTATGTTAGGGATGCTAATGGGTGTGAGGCAAGTATCTCCAATCAAGTAACAATTGATCCTGTTGATCCATTAACAATCAATATAGACCTTACAAATGCGGTTATCAACTGTACTGGAGATGCAACTGCAGTAATTGTGGCTTCTGCATCTGGTGGACTAGGCAACTACACCTATGAATTGCTAGATAGCCCAACGGCCATTACGCCTTTACAGGGGCCTCAAACTACAGGTACATTTACAGATTACCCAGCAGGAACGTATTACGTTCGAGTGGTAAGTGGCGACTGTTTAGAAGTATCAGCTCCAATAACAATAATCGACCCACAGCCATTAGTAATCGATACACAATCGGTTACAAATGTAAATTGTTTGGGGCAAGATGATGGAACAATTACGGTAGAAGCAAGTGGAGGAAATGGCATCATCAAATATGCTATTTCGCCAAACTTAGATCAATTTGATACTGTAAACACGTTTACAGATTTGGCTCCAGGTAGCTATGAGGTAATTGTTCAAGATGAGAACGGATGTTACATTGATTTAATATTTGATATAGTTGAACCGTCACCATTGAATGCTTCGGCTATCACTATCGTATCTGAAACTTGTGCAGGCGATAACGACGCCTTCATAGAGGTTGAGGTTACAGGTGGTACAGCTCCATATTTTACAAGCTTAAATACTCAAGACGACACTAATTTTGTTCAGGATCAATTTGCATTTAGCAACTTACCAGGAGGACAAACCCATGTGATTTTTGTACGTGATAGTGGTGGTTGTGATGCTTATGTAATTGTAGATGTGCCTGCCACAGCCAATGTTGATGCTGCTCTGGAAATAGAGAACCTTTGTGTTAATAACTCATCTACAAACTCTGTAACTGTAGTTTTAGATGATCCAAATTTAACTGGCGTTACCTACGCTTTAGACAACGGAACACCACAATCTCAAAATGTGTTTAACGATCTTATTTCAGGTGATCACTTTATAGAGGTTATTCATACTAGTGGTTGTAGTAAAATTTACGATTTCAACATTCAGGCCTATGAACCTCTCGTGCTTACTTTAGCTGAAACTAATATTAATGAAATTACAGCAGTAGCAACTGGTGGAGCTGGAGATTATGAATTCTTTTTCAATAATATTTCAACAGGAAGTGACAATGTTTACCGTATAGGTCAAACAGGGACTTATAATGTGCGTGTTGTTGATGCCTTAGGTTGTGAAGCAGTAGCTAGTATTTACGTTGAATTTGTTGATATTTGTATTCCTAATTTCTTTACGCCTGACGGAGATGGTAATAATGATACTTGGGCGCCTTGTAATGCGTATGGTTTCCCAAATATAATTACTAAAATTTATGATAGATACGGCAGGGTTGTAGCGCGATTAAATAGAGTTGAATCGTGGGATGGTCGCTATAACGGTAATGAGCTCCCTACAGGTGATTACTGGTATGTAATAACCTTAAACCAAAGTAACGATCGTAGAGAGTTTGTAGGACACTTTACGCTATACAGATAAACTTAACCCGACATGAAGAAGTATTTAATTATTTTATTTATAGTTTTTGGTTTCGGGGCTTCTGCTCAAGAAGTTTATCTGCCTACCCATACCCAATATTTGGCCGACAATCCTTTTGTGATTGCGCCAACTTATGCTGGTATTGGAGACTACATTAAAATTAGGTTAAATGGTCTCACCCAGTGGGTAGATATTAAAGATGCGCCAGACACACAATCGTTAGTTGCCGACACTCGATTAGGTCAGCGATCAGGTGTGGGGGTTTTGTTTTACAATGATAAAAACGGTAATACTAGACAGCAAGGTGCCCGACTATCGTTTGCTCATCACTTAATGCTTAATAAGCGAAATGACAAATTTCTTTCATTTGGAATTTCTTATAATTACAACTATTTCAGAATTGATATTGAAAACTTTGATCCCACAATTCCTGATCCTTCAATTGTTGATGACAGGGCTTTAGGGAATCATAATTTCGATGTTGGGGTATTATATAGAAAAGATGCTTTTTATTTTAGTTTTACCGCTGCCAACATTCTAAACAAAGATGCTAAAAACTTTAGTATTGAAGAGCCGAATCGCTTAAGACAATATATGTTCTACACAGGATATGTGTATAAAAACCCACGAAATAAGAATATTGAAATTGAACCCTCCATGCATTTTCAACTATTTGAAAGTGATGGCCGCTCGGTCACCGATTTAAGTATAAAATATAGAAAGCTACTTAGAAACGATGATTATTTTTGGTTTGGACTCTCATATCGTTTTTTAAACGATCAGTTCTTAAAACCGCTAAATGTGGGACCTATGTTCGGCATCTTAAAGTCTAAAGTATATTTTGCCTATTCGTATCAGGTTATTGCCAACGATCTTATCAATTACAATTCAGGGACACACATGATTACTGTTGGATTTGATTTATTCCAAGGCATTAGTAATTGCCCTTGTACAAAATAATCTAAAACTATTAATATATTTGAGGCCTAAATTTAATGGCTTTGGGAATAATAAAGGTTGAAAATATAAGAGTTTTTGCTCATCACGGTTGTTTAAAAGAAGAAACAAAAATTGGTAGTGACTATAGGGTTGATCTAGAAGTAAAAGCAAATTTACAACAATCGGCAAAGTCTGATTTGTTAAGAGATACAGTTGATTATGTACTTTTAAATAAAATTGTACGAGAAGAAATGCTTAAACCAACCCATTTGCTAGAAACCGTAGCAAAGCGTATATTACTACGTGTTTTCGATGAAGATGCGCTAGTAGATGAAGCAACGGTTTGGGTAAGTAAGTTAAATCCACCAATTGGTGGTGACGTGGAGAAAGTAACAGTTAGAATGACCGAAAGGAGAAAAAACAAACTGTAAATGGTGTAGAACATATATTTTTTTTACATTTGCTCTCCCATAAATGGCATCATGGCCGAGTGGCTAGGCAGAGGTCTGCAAAACCTTCTACAGCGGTTCGAATCCGCTTGATGCCTCAAAACCCTCAAGATTAACTTGGGGGTTTTTTTATTTGCATCATTTAGTGGTGCATTGGCGCTTAATTAGGTTTGATTTGCTCCAATTTTTCTTTAAGCCGCTCTTTTTCTTTTGGAAAAAATCCTTGTACCAATAACAAAATGCCGAAACCGAAAATTGTTAAGGCTATAATCTTTTTAGTTTTAAAAATACGTCGCGGAGTAAGTTTGCTTTTTAAGGTTTTTGCTACTACAATTTTGATTAAATCCACTAAAAAGTATACGATTAATATTGTTGACAAAAACGTAATCACCCCTTCTTGAGTGTTAGTGATTGAATTAGCAATGATTATAAAACCCAACCAACCCAACAACACGCCAATATTTATGAAATTTAAGAGAAAGCCTTTTAAAAACAGTTTACCGTAATTCTTTTTAAATTCAATTCTGTGATATTCCTTGGCAATAGATCTAAACGATTTAGAGGTTTTAATAAACGAAATCAATCCGTAAATGGCTAATAATACTCCTCCAAAGATTAAAAAATTAGGATCATCCTTAATTTTATCCATTAGCTTGTTGGTACTATAAAAAGCAACGACAATAAACAAAATGTCTGCTAAAATTACACCTAAATCGAAAATCAATGCGCTTTTAAACCCTTTTGTTGCACTAGTTTCGAGCAGCACAAAAAATACCGGACCTATGGTAAAAGCTAGAATAATACCAAAGGGAATAGCCGATAAAACATTGTCAAACATAAAAGGGGTTTATGACACAAATTTAGGAAAACTCGGCGGATTTAATTCATCCGTTTTACACGTCCTCCTAGAGCTGTGTTCTCATTAACAATTTCTGGATTACCATAAATATAAACATCACCACCAATTCTAATCTTAACGTCTACTTGTTTTGATGCGTTAATATAGGCCTCTCCGGCAGCGACAATACTAACTTCAGTTAGTTCAGTACTCACTTTTTCAGCCTTATAAATTCCGCCTGTATTAATCGTTACTTTTTGTTTTTTAGAGCTTCCAATAAGTTCAATAGTTGATCCAGTAGTTGACTTAATATCTAAAAAAGATGTTTTTATAGGTGCATTAATAATACTCCCTTCTTGCGCCTTAACTATGAGATCAAATTGTTCAATAGGCTCGTCTGAATAAATATAGGCGCCTTCATTAGCATCAAGTATGTCAACATGGGTGTAATATAATTTCACTTTAGTTTTATTACCATCAAAGCTCTCCTCAATATTCATTCTAATTTTTAAGACTCCATTTTTATTGACTGCGACAACATCACTAGCATTTCTGCCTGAAATACTCACTTTATTCTCATTTGACTTAATAAGTTGAACTTCTATTAAATCATAGGCTTTTAATTCTTTAAACTCACCAACTGTTTTTTCGATTGGGTTTTGTGCTCCCAAAATACCCGAAATAAATACGAGTAAAACAACAAATGTTCTCATGGTTATAAATTTTAAAGATTGAATCAAAAATTATTCCTCTTTCTTACCGATTAGGTTAAAATCGAGATGCTTTTTCACTAAATCGGCGTTTTTCACTTTTACAATAACTTCATCGCCTAACTGATACATAGTTTTCGTATTCTTACCAACCATGGCATACTGTTCATTATCAAATACATAGTGGTCATCTGTCATGTCTCGTACACTAACCATGCCTTCGCATTTGTTAATAATTATTTCAATATAAATACCCCAATCTGTTACTCCTGAAATTACACCAACAAACTCTTCATCATTGTGATCTTGCATAAATTTAATTTGCATGTATTTAATGGAATCCCGTTCAGCTTTTGTGGCCAGATTTTCCATATTACTTGAATGCACACATTTGTCTTCATAAATGGTTTCATTGGCTGATTTTCCACCATCAATATAATGCTGAAGTAAGCGATGTGCCATAACATCTGGATAACGACGAATTGGTGATGTAAAGTGACTGTAATAGTCAAACGCTAAACCATAATGACCAATGTTTTGTGTTGTATATTCAGCCTTACTCATACTTCGAATGGTTAAGGTGTCTACAAGATTTTGTTCTTTTTTACCATTGACTTCTTTTAGTAAGTAGTTCAAAGAACTTGTTGTAGATTTTCTATCTTTTAAATCGAGTTTATAACCAAAACGCCCTACAATATTTTGTAAAGCTGCTAATTTCGCGTCATCTGGCTCATCATGGACACGATAAATAAAAGTCTTTTTAGGTGACTGTTTTCCTATAAATTCAGCTACTTTTTTATTAGCTAATAACATAAATTCTTCTATTAATTTATTAGCGTCCTTACTGGTTTTAAAAAATACACCAACCGGATCATTATCTGAATTTAAATCAAACTTAACTTCGACTTTATCAAAGGAGAGCGCTCCATTTTTCATGCGTTCACGACGCATAATTTTAGCTAGTTCATCTAATTTTAATACAGCATCTGCAATAGGTTGAGGTGTTTGGTATGCATTTCCATTAAGAGAAACTTCAGCTGGAATGGTATTGGTTTTAGACTCAATAATGGCTTGAGCTTCTTCATAAGCAAATCTGGCATCACTATACGTAACTGTACGACCAAACCACTGTTTCTTTATCTCTGCCTTATCATTGATCTCAAAAACCGCAGAAAAGGTATATTTTTCTTCATTTGGTCTCAATGAACAAGCGTTATTAGATAAAATTTCGGGTAACATTGGTACAACTCTATCTACTAGGTACACTGACGTTGCTCTGTTATAAGCCTCATCATCTAAAACCGTCCCTTCTTGCACATAATGAGACACGTCTGCAATATGTATTCCTATTTCATATAAGCCATCTTTTAAAACTTTAAATGATAAGGCATCATCAAAATCCTTGGCATCTTTAGGATCTATGGTAAAGGTTAACACATTCCGCATATCGCGACGTTTTTGTATCTCCTCTGGGGTTATTGATGTGTCGAGCTTATTTGCAAAATCTTCAACTTCATGTGGAAATTCATATGGGAGTCCGTATTCGGCAAGAATTGCGTGTATTTCAGTATTGTGTTCGCCTGGTTTTCCTAAAACTTTAAGCACTTTTCCGCTTGGAGAATCGGCCTTTTCTGGCCATTCTTCTAGAGAAACCAATACTTTATCACCTTCTTCAGCTTTATTAATTTTGTTAATTGGTACAAAAATGTCTTTATACATTTTTGTACTATCGGCAACCACAAAAGCATAGTTTTTATGGATTTGTATAGTACCTACGTATTCACTTTTAGCGCGTTTTATAACTTGAGTGATTTCTCCTTCTAGTTTACCTCTTTTTCGGCGTGTATATGCATAAAATTCTACTTCATCACCATCTAAACCATGATTAATGTTATTAGAAGCAACAAAAACATCTTCATCAAAATCATCAGAAATAATATAGCCTGATCCTCTTGATGAGAGATCTAGAATACCTGAATGGTATTCGGTTGTTACTAAAGCTTTAAATTTGCCTCGTTCTATTTCTTCAATTTCCTTTTTTGCTTTAAGTTGCTGAAGCTTTTTAATGATTTGATTTCTGCTACTGGCATCATTTACACCAAGAATAGCCCCAATTTGTTTATAGTTAAAAGTTTTGTTTCTTTCTTTTTTTAAAATACTTAAGATTGTATTTGTAAGGTTTGAAATCTTGTTGTTTGATTTCCTTCTTTTCTTTCTAGTCATGTATATTATTAATCATTTATTCTGCTTAACTGAATTGAATTATGTATTCGGGCGAATACCTATCTACTTTTGAAGTGTCAATTATCATTATGAATTCTTTTAAATCAATTCATTAAGATGTATACAAAACTACGTTTTAAATATTAAACTAACATTTAGTTAGTATTAATTTAAGAAAAAAGACTCGCAAAATTGCGAGTCTTTTAAAATTATCATTAGCTTATTCTTATTTAATAATAACTTTTTTTGAAGCTTTTCCATCTTCAGTAATTACTTCTAAATGATATATTCCAGAGGTTAAGTCTGAAGTATTAATTTGTTTCTCTTGGGTTGAAACTAATAATTGCCCAACTTGATTATAAAGATTGATATTTTTTAGAACCTTATTATTGTTTAATTTAACATTAACCATAGTTGTTGCTGGGTTAGGGTAAACTGTAAAATTGTTTATTTCAAAGTGTTTAGTTGATAAAACCGAGTTTAAATCAAAAACTCGTACTTGTCCAGAATTACTACCATTACCATCATTATTTGGAGCCCCTATAGCTACCGTAGAACCATCAGACGCTAAACTTACAGACCACCCAGACCAATCATTAGCAGCTTCTCCAGCTATACTAGACCCAATTTGAGTCCAAGTATTAGCAATATACTTATAAACTTTAACCACACCAGAACTACTCCCGTTAATATCATTACTGTAAGCACCTACAGCTAAAATAGTGCCATCAGACGATAAACTTATTCCTTGACCTGATTGATCATTTGCTGACTCTCCATCTACATCTTGTCCAAGTTGAATCCAAATTCCAGCTTGGTTTTGATAGACTCTAACATGACCTGATTGTGGGCCAGTGCCACTATTGTTTGTTGCACCAATTGCAACTATACTCCCATCATTTGATAAACTAACACTATAACCTGATTGATCACCAGGATTTTCACCATTAATATCATCTCCAATTTGAACCCAAGTTCCAGCCTGATTTTGATATATACGCACATGACCAGAATCTGTACCAGTACCATCATTATAGGTTGCGCCAACCGCTAGAATAGAACCATCTGAAGATAAACTTGTTGACCATCCTGAAAAATCAAAATTTGCTTCACCTTGAAGATCTTGGCCAACTTGAACCCAGGTACCTGCTTGATTTTCGTAAACGCTTACACGACCTAAAAATTCTCCGGGTCCACTAAATCCAATAGCACCTATAGCTAAAAAAGAACCATCATCAGATAAACTAACAGACCATCCAGATAATGCATAACTAGCGCCACCATTAATATCCTGTCCTAATTGTACCCAAGTACCAGCTTGATTTTGATATACCCTAACATGACCTGAACCTTCACCACCACCATTATTATTTGTTGCTCCTATAGCAACAATAGAACCATCAGCTGATAAACTAACACTATAACCTGATAAATCTCCTGCAGCTTCTCCATCAATATCTTGACCAATCTGCGTCCAAGAATTAGCAATGTTTTGATACACTCTTACATGACCTGAATCATTTCCATTTCCATCATTAGCATATGCTCCAATAGCTAATACTGAACCATCAGCAGACAAACTTACACTATAACCAGAATAATCATTAATCAGTTCACCATCAATATCTTGTCCTATTTTTGTCTGACTAAAGACTAGAAAAGGCAATAAAAAAAGAAATAATATCCGTTTCATAAAAGTTTGTTTTTTAATAACATACGAAATATACTGAGTAATTACGTTATAACGTCTTTTTATTAGTTTTTATCGATGAATTTCATATTTTTTATTATATTTTAAAGTAATTTCTTACACATAAGTTATTAACCATATATATAATATCACTAAAAACTTTTTTAAAATTTAAAATTAAAATGATGATTATAATAGTATGTTAATAGTTGCAATAACTTTTTACTCTTAAATTTTGATAACTCGGTATTGACATATTACTAATAAGTAATGAACACTATATTTTTATATAAATGGTTGATTTCTATTGCTATTTTAATTGATATTAACAACTGTTAACATCGTATAACTATAAACTTTATTTAATATTTATTTTAAGATTTAGTGTTTATTTATAGGAGTTGAATAGCTTATAACTTATCTAAAAAAAGTAATTAAATGATTTGTATTTATGAAGTTAGATTTTGATTGTAATTTTTTACGAATAATAAAAATTTATTTTTGAGTTTCTAATCAATAGATATTAACAAGTAATTAGTATAGTAATTGACATTTGTAATTCGTAATTTTATAACCTTATTAAAAGAACTCATTTTATGAAAATATCTATTGGAAATGACCATGCTGGTACCGAATATAAGAACGCAATTGTAAAGCACCTTGAAGCTAAAGGTATACAAATTATAAATCATGGTACCAATACTAATGATAGTGTAGATTATCCAGATTTTGTACATCCTGTAGCTAATGATGTTGAGAATAATAATGTTGATTTCGGTATTTTAATTTGTGGGAGTGGTAATGGCGTAAGTATGACTGCTAATAAACACAATGGTGTTAGGGCTGGGCTTTGTTGGACTAAAGAAATTGCTGCATTAGCTAGACAACATAATAATGCTAATATTTTAAGTATTCCAGCTCGATTTACAGCTCCTCAACAAGCTATTGAGATGGTAGATACTTTTTTAGAAACGCCGTTTGAAGGAGGACGACATCAAAAAAGAGTAGATAAAATTCCATTGAAATGTTAAATGGGTCATTCACATCACCATAATCACTCACCAAAAGATGTTAAGGATAGAAATTTATTAATTTCTATTTTACTTAATATAGTTATAACTACTGCCCAAATTATTGGAGGCATTATTTCTGGTAGTTTATCTTTATTAAGTGACGCACTTCATAATTTTAGTGATGTACTTTCTTTAATAGTAAGTTATGTAGCTTCTAAATTAGCCAAACAAAAAGCATCAATTAACAGAACATTTGGTTACAAACGTGCAGAAATATTAGCAGCATTTATTAATGCTTCAACCTTGGTAATCGTCGCTATACTTTTAATAATTGAAGCCGTAAAACGATTTAAAAACCCACAAGAAATAGAATCAGGCTTGGTGATTTGGCTATCATTAATTGCAATTGTAGCTAATGGATTAAGTGTGTTGTTGTTAAAAAAAGACTCTACTAATAACATCAATATTAGATCGGCTTACTTACATCTACTTACAGATATGATGGCTAGTGTGGCTGTTTTAATAGGTGGCTTATTAATGAAATTCTTTCAATTATTCTGGGTTGATAGCGTACTTACGTTTTTAATAGCTCTGTATTTAATTTGGGTAGGATATGATTTATTAAAGACTTCTACGCGAGTATTAATGTTATTTACTCCAGATCATATTGATGTAAAAGAAGTAGTTAGAGCAGTACATAAACTTCCAAAAGTAAATAAACTTCACCATGTTCATATTTGGGGTTTAAATGATGATGAATTTCATTTAGAAGCACATCTGGATTTTACCGAAAATATAAGTATCTCTGAATTTGACTTAATACTAAATCAAATAGAAGCTATTTTACATGATCAATTTCAAATAAATCATGTTACCATTCAACCCGAATTTAATAAACAAGATCCAAAAGAAATTATAGTTCAAGACTAATGTTAGACTTTTCAATAAAAACGTTTCAAGATTTATCTAATCAAGACCTTTACGATATTTTACAATTACGAAGTGAAGTTTTTGTGGTTGAACAAAACTGTGTCTATCAAGATTTAGATGGAAAAGATCAGAAGGCTTTACATGTGATGGGCTATAAACAGAGAAAATTGGTTGCTTATACCAGGCTTTTTAACGCTGGCTTATATTTTGATGAAGCTAGTATAGGAAGGGTTATTGTTGCTAAAAACGAACGACAACACAGCTATGGTTATGACGTTATGAAGGTTTCTATTGAGGCTATTAAAACCTATTATAATCAGTCGAGAATTAAACTTTCAGCCCAATGTTATTTAAAAAAGTTTTATAATAATTTAGGATTTCACGAAGTGGGAGAAGAGTATTTAGAGGACGGAATTCCTCACGTGGCCATGCTTAAAAATTAACTATTCGCTTTTTCCAGCATAGGTAATCAAAATTTCTACGCGCCTATCGTATTTAGGTTCACCGCCAAGGGGAAATTTTCGACGCATTCCAACATATTTCATACGCCGTGTGTCTACCCCTTTTTTAGCCAAGTAATCATAAATAAATTTAGCTCTGGATACAGATAAATTTCTTTGATTAGTGGCACGATCTATAGCGTCTCTACTATTTTGTGTGCAGCACACATGACCCTGAATAGTAAAGTAAATATCAGATCGGGTTAACAAAACTTCGGCTAAATCCTCAAGAGTTTTTTTAGATTCTGGTAAAATAGCACTGTAGCCTGTTTGAAATAGAATATTTTCTAGCTTTATCTTATCTCCAGCTTTCAATTCACCAGTTAAAATGGTTTTGATATCTTTTTTTTCAGGTTCTACTATTTTACGTGGTGGATTGTAAGGCATTACAATAATTTCCACTTTTCTGTTTAAGCCCCGAATCTTACTAATATCAGCCTCTTTGACTAGTTTAAGCAGAATTTCCCCTTTTCCATCAACGTTGGTTATTTTAGATTCATCAAACTCATTATTCGAAAAAATTTCTTTGATTGAGTTGGCTCGATTTTGAGACAGCACCATGTTATATGAATCACTACCTCTATCATCAGTAAAACCATAAATAGCTATTTTTTCAATATCAACACCTTCTAATTGTGAAAAGAACAATAACAATCTATACTGCTCGGTTGGAGGGACTATGTATTCATCGGTTTCAAAATAAACCTCATGTCGATATTCTGCTACTTGAGCAGAAATCAACTGCGTTATTAACATTAAAATAAACGCTAGTTTTTTCATTAAAAGGGGTGCTATTACGACTTAAATATAATCCTTTTTATGCAATCCTATTTTAGGTTATTCTAAAAATGTGGCATATGAGACTGGGCTTTTTAGAATTTCAAGGCCTTTTTGGATTTCGGGATTATTCGTTATATAATACTTGTAAAGGCCTTCTCGGTAAAAATAACGCTTTATAATTTCATCAGATAGTAGTGCACTTAGTTGAGCTTTATTAGCGTCAATGGCTCTACTTTTATAAGCGTTAATGGCATTTATCAAGGTATTGTATTCTTTATCTACATTAGCCACAATTTTCTCTTCAATAGCAACATTTAAAGCATCATCAAAGGCTTTTTCGGTTTTGGTTTCAAAACTAAAATTTCTACTTTTCAAAAATGTTTTAAAATTATTAAAATCGGAATCGTTAAAATTAAATGAAGTTAAGTCTTTTACAGTATTGGAATAGTAATATTGCGTGGCATAATCGAAAATCAAATTTTCATTTAAAATAGCTTTGGTAATGGCTGTATAAACAGAACTTTCTAATTCTAAATCAGGTTGAATACCACCACCGTCATAAACATTTCTACCATTTTTTGTTTTAAAAGTGTTATAGTTTGCTTTTTTAACGCGTGTAGCATTGCCATCATTATCTCTATCCCAATAATCGAGTGCTTGAATACATCTGCCTGAAGGGGTATAATATCTAGAAATGGTAATTTTCATTTGAGTACCGTATACCAAAGGCTTGGGTCGTTGCACCAAACCTTTACCAAAACTTCTTGCTCCAACAATTACGGCGCGATCCAAATCTTGTAACGCACCAGAGACAATTTCACTTGCAGAGGCACTTCGACCATCGATGAGAACTACCAACGGAATTTCGGTGTCTAGGGGTTCTTTTTGGGTATAATAGGTTTTGTTGTATTTTTTCACTTTAGATTTAGTCGTTACCACCAATTGATTTTGTGGCACGAATATATTTACAATGTTTACAGCTTCATGTAATAAACCACCAGGATTACCCCTTAAATCCAAAATAAGACGTTGAGCACCTTCTTTTTTGAGAGACCTAATTGCATTAATAGTTTCAGTAGATGCTTTTTCGTTGAATTGACGCAATACTACATAACCCGTTTTATCATCGACCATAGAAAAATGAGGTACTGCATGAATTTCAACAGATTCTCGTTTTACGGTTGTGGTTTCTGTTTTTCCTTGACGCTTATAAGTTAAATTAACCGATGATCCAGCAGCTCCTTGAAGCAAATTCCCGGCATCATCTTTAAAATCAGCAACAACAACATTTTCAACTTTAATAATTTCGTCACCTGCTTTTAGTCCCGCCTTATCGGCTGGATATCCTTTATAAGGTTCTACAATAACAAGCTTATCTTTTAAGGTTAAAACGCTGGCGCCAATTCCTGTATAATCTCCAGTATTGTTAATACGAGCAGCTTCAATATCTTGCTCGTTCATAAAATTGGTATAAGGATCTAGGTCATTTAACATGCTTTTTATGGCAGTATCCATTAAATCACCTGGATTGGTATCATCAACATAGTTCATGTTTAACTCTTTGAACATTGTTGTGAAAATTTCTATTTGTTTGGCAACTTCAAAAAAATCACTTTTAAAAGCAGATCCCAACAGTAAGAATGATAAGGCCAAAACAGGAATTAAGATTCTATGTTGTATAAGTTTTTTCATAATTAGAAGTTTTATCAGGTTTACTACGCTTTACGGTTTGATCGTTTAATCCACTTTTTAAGTACAAAAAGAACAATGATCAGAATTATAATAAATGGCCAAATATGTAATATTCCTAGGAAAAAGAACGATAAACCATTAAATCCGGATTTTATAGCGTTCCACATTTTTTGGCCGTAAGATACAGTTATACTGCTCTCAACATTTGTTTTAAAAAACTCTATGGTTATTGTGCTTAAGGCCACCTTGTTTTGTAAATAATTTAAACGACCTTGTTTGGCTTCTATTTCTTCTCTTATTGTGGATAGTTCTTTTTCTATTTCAATCACATCTTTGACGTTATTCGCCTTGTTTAGAAGCTCTAAATAGCGCAACTCTAGAGCTTGTTTTGCTTTCAAACGAGCTTCAATATCAATAAACTCTTCTGTAACATCACTTGAGGTAATTTGTTTAACTTCAAAATACCGGACCTGAGCAGAAATGGAATCTATAATGTTAAGAAAGCGATTAGAAGGAACCCTCATAATCAACCTACGGGTTAATTGATTATACCCCTTATTTGTGGCATCATCCTGAACAAATCCATTATTATTAAGAACCAATGCCATTATTTTGTTGTAGGTTTGGTCCAAATCTTGTGTTTCAAAACGCAAAAAAGATTCTTTAATTAGTTTTTGCTCTTTGACCTTATAATTTGAAGAGCTCTCATCTAACACATCTACCTGTTGATATTTTAATGATTCAGCACCAGCAATAGACGATTCAGAAGCATATGTATGGTCTTCACTGCCACTATTTTTAGAACACATTAACGGCAGGGTTAATAATAAAACACTTATGAGAAATTTCATAATCTTAAGATTTAGGATTAGCGTCAATAAATTTTTTAAATAATTGATTCATTTTTAAACCAATTTCCTCAAAACTAATTTCCTCTTTACCAATGTACAAAATCATTAACGCATAAGATGTTGTAATGTTGTTAAAATATTGGTGTTTTTGAAGCCTGTATGTTTCTCTTAACAGGCGCTTTATACGGTTTCGATCTACGGCACTTTTAAAATTGCGTTTACTCACAGATACTCCTGCCTTTATTACCGAATTGTCTTCATGATTAGTTTGAAGATATACAAGCCTTAATGGATAGGCCGAAACCGACTTTCCCTCTAGAAACAGGCGCTCTATAAGTTTTTGACTTTTGAGCTTATCTTTTTTTCTGAACGTAAATTTCATACTTCCTCAAAGGTAATGAGGATTTACAAATTAGAGCCAATAAATTAAACAATTCAAAATAGTAAACTAATGTTCATGGGAAGCAAAATACTCCAGCTATTCCATCAATAGCATTTGATTGTTTTCTACATTAATATCGGCCATTAAGCCCTTTGGATCTATTGATATCGATTTTATTTGTTTTTTTTGAACATCAACTGTAAAGCTGTAAGTTGGAATCGTCCAGGCCCAATCATCTAGAACTAAAGTTTCGCTCGAAACAGGCTTTTTACCCCGCATGTCCCTTAGGGGGATATAAATATTTTGCTTGGTTCCATCTACAAATTCAACCTCGAGATCAATTGGCATCGGCATTAAACCTTTGCGTTCCAGTACTATTTTGGTTGAATTACCTTGATCATTGACAGATTCAATACCGTAATCAATAGTGTTTGTAGTTTGAGTCCAATTCATGAGATACCAATCTAACTCTAGGCCAGAGGTTTTTTCAGCTACCCTTATAAAATCATTTGGATTAGGGTGTTTAAACTTCCATTCTGAAAAGTAATTTTTTAAAGTGTTATCCAAATTGGTTTCACCCATAATATAGCTCAATTGTGTTAAAAATAGAGCCCCTTTATAATATGATGCCACAGAATAGGAAACATTATAATTGTAGGCGTCGGCATGAGTTGTTTGTGCTTGTTCTAATCCTGATTTTACAATATAATAGTAGGCGTTATATGATTTTTCCCACGGATTTTCGGCTGTTTCATTAAACAATTCATTCAAAGCTTTGTACTCTATATAAGTTGCAAAACCTTCGTCCATCCAAGGATGTTTAGATTCGTTGTTGGCCAAGATAAATTGAAACCAGACATGAGCCATTTCGTGAGCGATAATACCATGTAACAATCCTTTAAATGTCCCTTCACCATTAACGAATGTACACATATTGTATTCCATTCCACCATCACCAGCTTGTATTACGGAATATTGTTGATAAGGGTATTCTCCAACAAGATTGCTGAAATATTGCATTAATTCGGCGGTTTTAGGTTGTATGTTTTTCCAGTTTTCTAATTTCTCTGCGGGCATGGTTTTTTTATACAAAAAGTGTAATAAAGGACCATTTGGAACCTGAAAGGTTTCATGATGATAGTCAGGATCAGCAGCCCATGAAAAATCATTTACATTTGGTGCCTTAAAATGCCAAGTTAGTTTGTTTCCTTTAGGACGATTTACCACCCCTGTTTCATAACCGTATCCTATTTCATTTGGGTTCTGTAAATACCCTGTTCCTCCTAAAATATAGCTTTTGTCGATAGAAATTTTAACATCAAAATTTCCCCAAACACTATGAAATTCCCTTGCTATATAGGGGTTAGTGTGCCAGCCTTCAGCATCGTATTCGGCCATTTTGGGATACCACTGCGCCATCGATAAGGCAACCCCCTCTTTATTGTTTCTGCCAGATCGCCTAATTTGTATGGGCACTTGAGCACTAAAGACCATGTCAAATGTAGATTGTTCACCGGGTTTAATAGGGGATTCGAGTTCAACTTCTAAAATAGTCCCTACGGTTTTATGGTAGAGTTCGGCACCGTCTTGCTTCAAAGTAGTGACATGTATATATCCAACCTCATGAGGTTTTAATTTAGATATTCTGCTTTCATAAATTGGATTTTCTCTTGTGCCAACATTATTTACCATTCTCCTATCAGGGTCTGGTATAGTATGCAATCGTGCATCCATTTCGCTACCGGGTTGAAACGCATTTGGATATAAGTGATAAAAAACGCGATAGAGGGTATCAGGAGAGTTATTGGTGTAAACCAATTTTTGGGTACCACTATATTGATAGGTGTTTACATCCATATCAATTTCCATTGTATAGTCAACATGTTGTTGCCAATAACAAGAAGTTTTTACAGTTGAATTTGTTTCTGAATTTTGAGCATTGAGCAAAAACGACATCACATAAGTAATAGCGAAAACTGTTTTTTTCATAATTAGTAAATTAAACAAAAAAGTATTAAAAATTATTGTTTAGAAGCCATGATCAAGGCGTTGTAAGCATTTACAATTTTACCTGATTTTGAAAGCTCATTTAATGGTTTTACTTCATTAGAATTACCGCCAACAATGACTTTGGTTGTTAATGTTAACCCTGAAGACATAATAATGTGCTTCACTTGTGAAGCGGTTAAATGAGGATATTGTGATCTTATTAAGGCAGCAACCCCGGCAACTCCTGGACAAGCCATAGAAGTACCACTAATACTTTCATAATTGTTGTTTGGAAATGTAGAGTAGATGTTTGACCCAGGAGCGAACACATCGACATTTATTTTTCCATAATTAGAATAATCAGCCACCATTTCGGCTCCATATTTTGGATTAAGGGCTCCAACCGATAAGTAATTATCAGAGATTTCAGGACCATTATTTATTTGATCGTTTGGAAAATTTGATTTTATATCTAAATCGAGACTTTCATTCCCAGCTCCTGTGACTAGCAGTACGTCTTTTTTAGCAGCGTAAACTATAGCGTCTCTGACCCACTCGCTATGCGGCGAATAGTATTTACCAAAACTCATGTTTACAACTTTAGCACCATTATCGGCTGCGTAACGTATAGCCAGAGCCACATCTTTATCGTATTCATCACCGTTAGAAACCACTCTTAAACTCATAATTTTAACGTTATTTGCAACACCTTTAGCGCCAATGTTATTGTCCCTTTGGGCGGCAATTATTCCAGCAACGTGTGTGCCATGAGTCTCACCTTCTCCAGTGGGTTTTACATTATTGTTACCGTAATTTGTATCAGCAATATTATTAACATCGTCCCCTGTGGTTCGACCATTGAAGTCTTTGTTTAGATTGTAATTAAGTGTTTTATTTAATTCGTTTAAATCTGATTTAATTGCCTCTAAAGCTTCAGTAACCGATTCAACACCAAACGCAAATGTTTGTTGAACCATATAAACACTTTGTGACATAGCTTGGGTTTTTGGTACTATAGCATCTACCTCTTCTTTGGTATAGATTTTTTTGCCTAAATGTTTTGAAATTTCTTCATCAGCATTTTTAATGACTTGATAAATTTGTTCAAATTGGGTTTTAAGATTAAGGTTTTTTTGATACTCTTGTTCATACTCTGCTTGTGCCTCTTTATATCTGGGGTTTGCAGTATCTCCACTAGCTAGCAGCCTAACGTATTCAAGTTGTTCTTCATAGGCATCACCCAGAAAATTCCAACCATGAATGTCGTCAACATAGCCATTTTGATCATCATCCTTACCGTTATTAGGTATTTCTCCTTGATTAGTCCAAATAACTTCATTTAGGTCCTCATGGTCAATATCTATTCCGGTATCAATAACCGCCACAATAGTTGTTTCTCCCTTTTTGTTTTTTATAATGTCATTATAGGCTTTGTCTAAACTCATACCAGGAATGGTGTCCTTGGCCAGGTCTAAATGACCCCAAACTTTCAGTTCATCTTCAGTTAATTCAGAAACTTTAAGGGGGATATTATCAATAGCTTCAATAGGTGTAGAAATAACACTAGTACTTTTACAAGAGTCAAGGGTTAATAAAGCAATACACAGAAAAACAATAGGTTTTAAAATAATTTTCATAATAGAATTTGGGATTATTTGCTAAAAATTTCATTGCAGCTATAGACGTCTTTTAGCCTTACGCCTTTTTCGGTATGTTGAACAGTTATAATTTCATTGTGGGCATCATGTTCCAAAAATAAATAAAAGTTATTATCGGCAGCTAAATTTAAAAAACGTTCTTTTTCGGTCAATGTTAACAGCGGCCTAGTATCGTAACCCATCACAAAGGGAATTGGTAAATGTCCAACCGTAGGAAGCAGGTCGGCCATAAAGCAAATGGTTTTTCCTTTATAGTTGAGCATAGGTATCATTTGCTTGTCGGTATGCCCATCGGCAAAAAACACATCAAATCCCAATTCACTGTTTTGTAAAATATCTGTTTTTGGAAGTTCAATAAAATTTAATTGACCACTTTCCTCCATTGGTAAAATGTTTTCTTTTAAAAACGACGCTTTCTCTCTATTATTGGGTTGGATTGCCCATTTCCAATGGTCTTTATTGCTCCAAAAACGTGCGTTTTTAAAAGCTGGTTCATAGCCAGTTTTGTTCTTGTTACATTGAATACTTCCGCCACAATGATCAAAATGCAGATGAGTCATAAATACATCAGTAACATCATCACGATGAAATCCATGATGTTTTAACGATTTGTCAATGGTATCATCGCCCCATAAAAAGTAGTATCCAAAAAACTTGTCACTTTGTTTATCACCCATACCAGTATCAATTAAAATTAAACGATTACTGTCTTCAATTAACAAACATCGGGCCGCTATGTCAATCATATTATTAGCATCGGCGGGATTGGTTTTTTGCCAAAGTGATTTAGGAACCACACCAAACATGGCGCCGCCATCGAGTTTGAAATTTCCAGAATTAATGGGATATAATTGCATTAGTGCGATTTTAAGTAACAAATGTCTCGCAAATTACTAAAAGGAATAAAAACATAATTAGTAGGCGCCTTTTTATTAGTTGTTTTTTAACATTTAATATAAGTATACATACAGAATTAAAGTTTGTAAGCGCAAAAAAATTGAACTAAATTTATAAAAAAACGATCATGAAGAAGCTAGTAAAAGGACCTTTAAAAATAAAAAAAATGAAGCTATTAAGGTTTGGACGTGATTTTAAACCTGATGAAGAAGTAATTTTAAGAGACTATCTTGCCATTGAACGCACCCGGTTAGCAAATGAACGCACCTTGCTTTCTTATATCAGGTCATCTTTGTATTTGCTTTTAGGAGGAATAGCATTTTTTCAATTGAAGGACTTTCCTAATTTCCAATATTTAGGAATACTGTCTTTAGTGTTTAGTAGCATATTTTTTGTGATAGGAGTGTACCGCTTTATGTTGTTAAAGAAAAGCTTGAAAAAACTTTATTATAACACCGAAGCACAAAATAATGAATAATGCAAAAGTCATTTTCAATCTAAAACACTTGCTTGATGAACATTGATCTCATTATTACATTTTGTATCATAGGTGTTGGGGTTTTTCTGTTTGTAAGAGACTACTTTTCAATTGATACCACTTCTATACTTATTATGGCCATGTTTATTGTTGCGGGTGTTTTAAATCCAGAAGAAGGTTTTTCGGGGTTTAATCATCCAGCAACCTTAACTTTAGGATGTATTTTTGTAGTAAGCGGAGGTATTTTTAATTCAGGACTTTTGGATGGATTGAGCGACAGAATTATAAAACTAGCCAAGATCCATTATGTAGTTGCGCTTGTTGTATTTTGTGTTATCTCTGGCGTGTTTTCTGCCTTTATAAACGACACCGCAGTTGTTGCACTATTGCTTCCTATTGCTCTCACAGTTTGCCGCGAAACCAATATTAACCCCGGCCGTTTACTTATGCCTATTTCATTTGCGGCCTTATTTGGGGGCACTTGTACTCTAATAGGAACTTCTACAAATATACTTATAAGCAGCTATGCCGAAGAATACGGCCTTGAACCTTTTGGCATGTTTGAATTTAGTGGTGCCGCACTGTGTTTGTTGATTATTGGTTTTGCGTTTATGTTTGTGTTGGGCCCCATATTACTTCCAAAGCGGCAAAACTCTAATGAACTTACAAAAAAAACTGAAGAGTATGTAGCCGAACTCACCATTCAGGAAGACTGTTCTGATATTAATAAACCTGTTTTAAGATCTAAATTAGTAGAGAACTATCGTATTCACATTCTTTCTATTTTAAGAGAGGGAGTGATTGATCATCAGGTTGGTCCTGACACCATCTTGCACAAAGGCGACGTACTTAAAGTGATTGTGCCACCTATTGCGTTTAATAAATTATTAGATTTAAAAGGGTATAAAGTAAAAGGAAATAAGCAAGTTAAACTAAACAACAAAGAGGACGAAAGTTATAAAATTTACGAGGTTATAATTCCTTTTGGGTCTTCACTAACCGAAAACTCTTTGAAATCGTTACGCTTTAACCGAAGTTTCAATATGTCAGTACTTGCTATAAGGCAACGTAGTGAAATCATTCTAGATAAACTTGCTAAAGTAAAGCTCAAAGAAGGCGACATGCTGCTGGTTTTAGGAAAAAAGGAAGAAATAGATAATCTCGAGGCTCTAAAACTTATTGTTACACTTTCAGAATACAAAAAGAAAATAACCAATTACAAAAAAGCTATCCCGGCAATTCTCATAGGTATAGGAGTGGTATTGGTTGCCTCACTAAATATCACATCTATTTTAATAAGTGCAATGATTGGTGCGTTGCTAATGGTTTTGACAGGAGTTTTAAAACCCGTTGAGGCCTACAATGCTGTTGAGTGGAAAGTCATTTTTATGATGGCCGGCGTGCTTTCCATGGGGACGGCATTAGAAAAAACAGGAGGTGCTACTATGGCGGCAAATTTTATTGAAAGTACGCTAGGACAATACGATGCTCATATTACCTTAAGCCTTCTTTATTTGGTGACTTTTGTTTCAACAAATCTTATTTCTAGTAAAGCAACGGCAGCCCTAATGGCGCCAATAGTAATAAGTCTAGCATCATTAATGGGTGTTAGCGACCGTCCTTTTTTGATTGCGGTAATGTTTGCCTGTTCATTAACATTTATGACCCCTATGAGTTATCCAACTAATACCATGGTATACGCACCAGGTAATTATAAGTTCAATGATTTTTTAAGATTTGGTGCGCCAATAAATTTAATTATTTGGATTGCTGCCACGTTTATTATTCCTTACTTTTTCCCTTTTTGATTATTGGAGCACAATAATTTAATTAGAGATAATTTTCATAAAAAATATCTTTACTATCTTTCCAAAGTATAAACTAATTAACAGAAAACTATGATAGAACTTGCTGGGATTATAATTTTAGGCATTTTAGCCCAATGGATGGCTTGGAAATTTAAAATCCCCGCCATTTTACCTCTTATTTTAATTGGATTGTTAGTTGGACCAATTGCTGCCGAATTTTTAAGCGAAGAAAATGTAAAATGGATCCAACCGGTTTATGAAAATGGTCGTGGACTTTTTCCTGGAGAAAGCCTTTTCTATTTTGTATCTCTTGCCATTAGTATTATACTTTTTGAAGGCGGTTTAACATTGCGCATGGGTGAAATAAAAAATGTAGGTCCGGCAATTACCAAACTAATAACCATTGGATCACTTGTAACATTTTTCGGTGCCGCTATTGCAGCGCATTACGTGTTTTATTTAAGTTGGGAAATATCCTTCTTGTTTTCCGCTTTGATAATCGTAACGGGACCGACCGTTATAACGCCTATTTTAAGAAATATTCCACTTAAAAAAGACGTGTCGGCGGTACTTAAATGGGAAGGTATTCTTATTGATCCCATTGGCGCGCTAGTGGCAGTTTTGGTTTTTGAGTTTATAAGTGTAGATGCTGGTGGAGAATATACTAAAACTGCATTTATTGAATTTGGAAAGATTGTATTGTTTGGATTCACCTTTGGGTTTACCTTCGCACATGCATTAAATTTTATTATCAACAGAAAATGGGTGCCACACTATTTACTTAACGTATTTGCTCTAGCCGCAGTGTTGGGTGTTTTTGTGCTTTCAGATGTGTTTGCTCATGAATCAGGATTACTGGCTGTTGTGGTTATGGGTATGGTGCTTGGAAACTCTAAATCTCCATATCTCAAGGAACTGCTTTATTTCAAAGAATCATTGAGTGTTCTATTAATCTCTATCCTATTTATTTTGTTGGCTGCCAATATCAATTTTGAGGATTTGTTATTGATTTATAATTGGAATACCGCAGTGTTATTTGCTATAGTGGTATTTGTGTTAAGACCAATAGGCGTGTTTTTAAGCACCCATGGCTCCAATTTAAAAATCAATGAAAAGCTTTTCATTAGTTGGGTTGGGCCTCGGGGAATCGTGGCGGCAGGTATTGCCTCATTATTTGGATTAAAATTGGCCAAAGATGGTGTGGAAGGTGCCGAATTTATTACACCTTTAGTATTTATGATTGTTCTAGGCACAGTTTTGCTTAACGCAACCACAGCACGACTTTTTGCAAAGTTAGCAGGAGTATTTTTAAAGTCGTCCAATGGTATTTTAATTGTAGGAGCCTCTAAAGTGTCGCGTTTGTTAGGTCACTACCTAGAATCTAACGGAAGACATGTTGTACTTATTGACAGTAACCAAAGTAATATTAAAAAGGCGCAGGATTTAGAATTGGAAGCCATAAACACCAATATTTATTCAGATACTTTATTGGACAATATTGAGCTTAGTGATGTTGGTTACTTAATGGCTCTAACCGGGAATCCAGATATTAACAAATACGCTATCAATAAATTTGGAGCACAGTTTGGAGAAAACGGATCATTCAGGTTGGTATCAAAAGAAGAAATAAAAGATCCAGAAAACACCCCAAAAGAAGGTCTTTTTTCACATACTGATGACTACGTGACCCTAGCTGAAGTGACAAGTAAATATCCTTCTATTCAGGAAATAGACCTGCAAGACAGGGAGGAATATGAATCTTTGATTGAAATAACCAATAAGGATAAGGACATCATACCGTTATTTTTAAAGGATGCTGATGGGGAACTTCACATTATTTCTAACAACAATACAATGGTCGATAAAATTAAAGACGGTTGGCAACTAGTATATCTGGGTAAACCTATTGATGTTGAAAAGGTTTAAAATTGGATATTAAATCGTTATCAATTAAATAATTAGTAAATTAGAGGTGATAAGTATACCAGGACCATAATGAAACAGATTTTACTAATTCTACTGGTTGTAGTTGCTATTATAATGATTTATCTTGGGGTCAACGCAGGAATGAAACCACCAATTTATACAGGCGTAGGTTTTATAATTATCACCTTCCTGTTTCTTGATAAACCAAAAAAAGATTAATCATTTAGCTTTAGTACTGCCATAAAAGCCTGTTGTGGAATTTCCACATTTCCAACCTGGCGCATACGTTTTTTACCTTTTTTCTGCTTTTCTAGAAGTTTTCGTTTACGTGAAATATCACCACCATAACATTTAGCAGTAACATCTTTACGCAGCGCTTTAATGGTTTCACGAGAAATAATTTTTGCGCCTATGGCAGCCTGAATAGGAATATCAAATTGCTGTCTTGGTATAAGTTCTTTTAACTTTTCACACATTTTTTTACCAATATTCTGTGCATTGTCAGCATGAATTAATGCAGAAAGTGCATCAACAGGTTGTGAGTTCAACAAAATATCAACGCGAACCAATTTAGAAACGCGCATGCCAATAGGGGAGTAATCAAACGAAGCATAACCTTTAGACACGGTTTTTAATCGATCGTAAAAATCGAATACAATTTCAGCCAGCGGCATATCAAAATTGAGTTCAACTCGTTCGGTGGTTAAATAGGTTTGATTGGTAATCATACCTCGTTTTTCAATACATAGCGACATTACATTGCCAACAAAATCAGATTTTGTGATAATGGTCGCTTTTATATAAGGCTCTTCTACCCGGTTTAAAGTTGAAGGGTCAGGAAGGTCAGATGGGTTATTTACAATAACTATGGCATCTGGATTTTTATTGGTGAACGCATGGTAACTAACGTTGGGCACGGTAGTAATCACGGTCATATCAAACTCGCGCTCTAAACGCTCCTGAATGATTTCCATGTGCAGCATCCCTAAAAACCCACAGCGAAACCCAAAACCAAGAGCAGCCGAACTTTCAGGAACAAATACTAAAGATGCATCATTGAGTTGAAGTTTTTCCATTGAAGCACGTAACTCTTCATAATCTTCAGTGTCTACGGGATAAATCCCTGCAAATACCATAGGCTTTACATCTTCAAAACCAGAAATAGGGTTTTTTGTTGGGTCTTTAGCATCAGTGATAGTGTCTCCAACCTTTACTTCTTTTGCCTCTTTGATACCGGTAATTAAATAACCTACATCACCTGCTTTTATTTCGGTTCTCGGAAATTGTTTTAGTCTTAAAGTACCAACTTCATCGGCATTATAGGTTTTTCCGGTGGCAATAAATTTTATTTGTTGATTTTTCTTAATACTTCCATTGATAACTCTAAAATAGGTTTCAACGCCCCTAAATGGATTGTATACCGAATCAAAAATTAGAGCTTGAAGAGGTTCATCAACATTGCCTTTAGGTGGCGGAATACGTTCAATCACAGCCGCCAAAATATTTTCAACTCCAAAACCGGTTTTTCCACTGGCATGAATAACTTCGGAAGGATCACAACCTAATAAATCAACAATATCATCTGTTACTTCTTCAGGACTTGCACTTGGTAAATCTACTTTGTTGAGTACAGGAATAATCTCTAAATCGTTCTCTAAAGCTAAATATAAGTTTGAAATGGTTTGCGCTTGAATACTTTGTGCCGCATCAACAATCAATAAAGCGCCTTCGCAGGCTGCAATAGATCGGGATACTTCATACGAAAAATCAACGTGTCCTGGAGTATCAATAAGGTTAAGCACATATTGTACGCCATTATAGTTATAGTCCATTTGAATGGCGTGAGATTTTATGGTAATACCACGCTCGCGTTCCAAATCCATACTGTCCAACAATTGATCTTGCTTTTCTCTATCGGTTACAGAGCCAGTAAAATCTAATAGCCTATCGGCAAGCGTACTTTTCCCGTGATCGATATGTGCAATAATGCAAAAATTTCTGATGTGCTTCATTTCGCTAATTCTTCAAGCTGAATATTTTGCAAATATAATTGATTTATTAAGCTTTAAGCGTTTTATTTTGAGCAAACGAATTTTCAAGATTTGAGGAAAAACCATAAATAAAATTCTAAAACAAATAGTATATTGCATCACATCTAAACAAACTAAACTTGAAATTTAATTCATTTTTACCCCTATTTTTTTTATTATCTAACCTTGGTTTAGCCCAATCTTTTTCGGTCTCCGGTAAAGTGATTGACGACAATCAACATCCTGTTGCTTTTGCGAATGTTATAGTAATGACCCAACAAGATTCAACAATAGTTAAAGGAGTTTCAACTGATGATAGCGGATTGTTTAATTTAACCAATCTTGAAATGAATACCTATATCTTTAAAATTAGCTTTATAGGGTTTCAAGAGTATTTTAAGGTCATAGAAACCAATCGAGATATTGATTTAGGCACCATTGTATTAGAAGAAGAAACACAAAGTTTAGATGAGGTGAATATTGTGTTTAAAAAACCGACCTTCAAGCGAGAGGCCGATCGTATGGTGTTTAATGTTGAAAGCACCGCACTAACCGAAGGCAACATGCTTCAGGTGTTAAAAAGCACACCAGGAGTCCTGGTAATTAACAACAATATAGTCGTTAAGAATTCAGCACCGACGGTTTATATAAATAACAGAAAAGTAAATCTTACAGCTTCAGAATTAACACAACTGCTTGAAAGTTCTTCGGCAAACGCTATAAAATCTATTGAAGTGATTACCAATCCATCAGCCAAATATGATGCTTCAAGCGGAGTTGTGCTCAATATCGTTATGAGCAAGAATTTGGTAACAGGCTATAGAGGAAATGTTTTCGGGAATTATACGCAAGGGGTGTTTCCTATTTATAATGTAGGAACTAGTCACTTTTTTAAATCTGAAAAAATCAACTTCTATGGTAGTTATAGTTTTACGGATAGTAAGGAAAATAGAGAAGATCAAGAAGACGTAAACTATTTTGATTCAAATCAGAATATTAATGAATATTGGCGATCTAAACTAAACAGAAACAAATGGACTAAAACTCATAATTTCAACATCAATTTTGACTACCATTTTGATGATAAAAACACCTTGAGTTTGTCTTCAAACATGTTGTTCCTGCCGTATTTCAAATACAAAATATCAAATACAACTAATGTGTTTGACGCTTCTCAAAATTTAGATTTTTACTTTGATTCCAATAACTTATTGAGGGATACAAAACATAATTTAGCCTTTGATCTTGATTACACTCACGATTTTAAGAAAGGGAAATTATCGGTAAGTGCTCACTATACAGACTACGATCACCAACGTGATCAAGGTGTTATTAGTCACTATTTTGATGAAGATGATACCCCAACAGGTACGTCTGAATTTCGTACGGATAATAATCAAAGCACCAAAATAGCCACAGGCCAAACAGATTATAGCCTACCCATCAATGAATCCACTTCTTTTGAGACAGGATTTAAAGTTTCACATATCACAACCGACAGTAATATTACTCAATACGACATTGTTAATGGTCAAGAGGTGTTAGACGCAAACAACACAGACGTTTTTGCTTACCAGGAAGACATTTTGGCGGCTTATATGAATTACTCAAAAGATTGGGCTAAATGGAGTGTTATTCTAGGCTTAAGAACAGAGCAAACAAAAGTAGAAGGAGTGTCGTTGTTAAATAATACCACTAATCAACAAGATTATTTTAATTGGTTTCCAAATGCGAGCTTAACTTTTAACGCTTTTGAGAAGATGAGCATGTACTCGAGTTATAAACGAAGCATCCAAAGACCAGACTATCAACGATTAAATCCGTTTCGGTTTTTTTATAATAGCAATACAGTTGAACAAGGAAATCCAGATTTACAACCAGAAATTCAAGATCATTTCGTAGTTGGAACATCTTTTTTAGACCATTTTACAGTAGAGGCTTACTACAAAAATTCTAAAAACAACATCGTAATTTTGCCTCGACAAGACAATGACACCAATATTATATCCTACACCCCTTTAAATCTAAACAAGACCATTGAATATGGTTTTGACTTTGTGTTTAATAGCTATCTTACCGAACGTTGGGCTATTTATTTTGTCACCTCATTTTATAATATTGAAGATCAAGAAAGCTTTGGAAACACTCCAATTAAACAAGACCAATGGTCAAACTACAGTGTGCTACAAAATGATTTCACATTTTTGGAAGACCGAAGTTTAAACATGAATTTTACCTTATATTATGTGGGTAAAAATCTTCAGGGATTTAGAACTGTTGAAGAGCGCTGGGTTTCAAGCCTGTCGTTAACCAAATCTATTTTTAATAAAAGAGCGGTTATTTCGCTTTCAGCGGAAGACTTGTTTAATTTACAAGATTTTGAATCCTCAACGCACTATCTTAACCAATCGAGCTCTTCTAAAGTCAATCTAGACAATAGAAACATCAAAATAGGATTTAGATATAATTTTGGAAACACCAATTTAAAAACCAACTCGCGAACAAAAGATTTAAAAGAGCGAGATCGATTAAAGGATAATCATAATTAAATCAATCCTGCCACTCAGCGATAAATAAGTTGGTATCACGACCACCGCCATTGTTGCGGTTAGATGAAAAGATCAAATATTTTCCATCGTTTGAAAACACGGGAAAAGCATCAAAGGTTTCGCCATGTGTTACGCGTTCAAGATTTTTCCCGTCAATATCAATCATATAAAGATTAAATGGAAAACCACGCTCTGCTTCAAAATTAGATGAGAACAGTATTTTCTTTCCAGAAGGATGAAAAAACGGACTCCAATTGGCATTACCTAGAAAAGTTAACTGTCTTAAATCACTTCCATCGGCATTACAAATAAACAGCTCCATTTCTGTTGGCTGTACCAATCCTTGATTTAATAGGTCCTTATATTCTTTTATCGCTTCATCGGTTTTTGGACGTGATGATCGAAAGATAATTTTTGTGCCATCTGGCGAAAAGAATGCTCCACCATCATAACCTAATTCAAAGGTTATTTGTTTAACATCACTTCCGTCCAAATTCATGGTATAGAGGTCTATGTCACCGTTACGGGTTGATGTAAATACAATTTTATCGCCTTTTGGAGATACTGTTGCTTCGGCATCATAACCTAGTTCTTTGGTGAGTTGATTAACAATATTACCTTCTAAATCAGCAACAAAAATATCGTAGCTATCATAAATTGGCCACACATACTTTCCGTTGAGACGTAATGGAGTTTCGGGACACTCTTCGCCTCCTAAATGCGTAGAGGCATAAACAAAATGTTTATTATCAGGCAGGAAATAAGCACAGGTTGTTCGTCCTTTTCCGGTGCTAATCATAGGTGGTTTACTGGTTTTAAAGGTTTGATCGGCGTTCATTAAAAACATCTGGTCACACGCAACACCCCAAGCGGTATTATTAGATTGAAAAACGATTTGCTTGTCATCAAAACTCCAGTAGGCTTCTGCATTGTCGCCTCCAAAAGTAATTTGACGAATGGATTTAAAATGCACTTCTTCAGGATATATTAAGGTGTCTGCTTGTGTGCTGTTGGAAACCGTATCATTTTCAGAAGCTTTATCTTTAGAAGATTTGTCTGTTTTACAAGATATACTAAAAACCAAAACAACAAATGTCAATAAATATCTATGCATCATGTGTTAATTATAAAGGTTTAATAAAGTGGCAATTATTACCTAATTTTGCCCAAAAATAAGATTTATAATATGAACAGAATATGGTCCATTCTTTTTTTTGTAATCCTTTTGGGTTGTAAAAATGAATATATCCCTGAAAATAAGATCAAGCAAGACGTTGAATTTTTGTCAAGTGACGAATTAGAAGGTCGCCAAACAGGAACAGATGCCGAAATAAAAGCCGCCAACTATATTGCAAAACGATTTGATGCTCTTGGCTTAACGCCTAAAGGTACCGATGGTTATCTACAGCAGTTTTCGTTTAAACCAAAAACAGACCCACACCAAGAGGTAAATTATACCATTATCGGCAACGACAGCACTATTACAGGAACTAATGTGATTGGGTTTTTGGACAACAAGGCCAAAAATACCATAGTCATAGGTGCGCACTATGATCATTTGGGTTATGGGGCAGAAGGATCCTTATATAGAGGCCAGGAAAAGGCTATACATAATGGTGCCGATGATAATGCGAGCGGCGTGGCCGTGATGCTTAATTTGGCAGGGAAATTAAAAAACGCCAATAAGGGCAACAATTATTTGTTTATGGCATTTTCAGGGGAAGAAATGGGATTGTTGGGCTCTAATTATTTTACTAAAAATCCAACACTAGATATCGAGTCCATTAATTATATGTTGAATATGGACATGGTTGGACGATTGAAAGAAGATCAGACCCTTGCTGTTTATGGGGTTGGAACTTCACCAATCTTAAAACAAGTAATTAATGCGAACAGCAAAACACTTAAAATTGTAGAAAATGAATCGGGAGTAGGGCCAAGCGATCATACGTCATTTTATAATGCAGAGATTCCTGTTTTGCATTTTTTTACAGGGCAACATGAAGATTATCATAAGCCTTCAGATGATTTTGAACACCTCAATTATGAAGGGATGGAATTGATTTCAACTTATATTTTTGATATCATTTCTGATTTAAACGACAACGGTAAATTGCCATTCAGAAAAACAAAAAATGAAAGTGAAGATGTGCCCCGATTTAAAGTAGGTTTGGGCGTTATTCCAGATTATTTGTTTGACGGAAAAGGGATGCGAATAGATGGAATAAGCGAAGGAAAACCTGCCGAAAAAGCGGGACTTCTAAAAGGAGATATTGTTGTTAAATTAGGTGACAGTTTAGTGACCGATATGATGAGCTATATGCGAGCGCTTTCGTCTTTTAAAGAAGGCGATAAAGTAAATGTTGTTGTGAAACGTAACAATAAAGACATTGAAGCTGAAATAGAGTTTTGATGAGAATTACAAGCTAATGATCATTGATATTTAGCTTGTTATGAATAGGAACTGTAAATAGAAATTCTGTAAAACTTAAAAAAAGCATTAGTTTTGCACAAAATTTAAATCACTTGATAAAAATAGGCGACATAGAATTACCTGATTTTCCGCTATTACTAGCACCAATGGAAGATGTAAGTGACCCTCCATTTAGAGCACTTTGTAAAGAGCAAGGTGCCGATGTGGTGTACACCGAGTTTGTATCTAGTGAAGGCTTGATTAGAAATGCGGCCAAAAGCGTTATGAAATTGGATATTTACGAAAAAGAGCGTCCTGTTGGGATTCAAATTTTTGGAGCCAATTTAGATAGCATGCTGCAAACCATCGATATCGTTGAAAAGTCCAACCCAGATATCATTGACATCAATTTCGGGTGCCCGGTGAAAAAAGTGGTGAGTAAAGGTGCTGGCGCTGGGATTTTAAAGGACGTTTGCCTGATGGAAACCCTAACGGCCGAAATGGTTAAACGCACTAACATTCCAATTACGGTAAAAACACGATTGGGCTGGGATCATGATTCCATAAAAATTGTAGAGGTTGCAGAGCGTTTACAAGATGTGGGCTGTAAAGCCATAGCGATTCACGGCAGAACACGCGCACAAATGTATAAAGGCGAGGCCGATTGGAAACCCATTGCTGAAGTAAAAAACAATCCAAGAATGCATATCCCTGTTTTTGGAAATGGTGACGTAGATACACCAGAAAAAGCAATGTTAATGCGCGATAGTTATGGTTTAGATGGCGCAATGATTGGAAGAGCAAGCATTGGCAATCCTTGGTTTTTTAAGCAGGTGAAACACTTTTTTAAAACAGGTGAACATTTGGGTCCAATTTCGTTGGAAGAACGCGTTGATGCCGCACGAAGACACCTTCAAATGTCCATAGACTGGAAAGGGGAAAAGCTTGGTGTTTTTGAAACCAGACGTCATTATACCAACTATTTCAAAGGCATTCCTAATTTTAAAGAATATCGTATG
Source organism: Geojedonia litorea (assembly GCF_042654525.1). Classification (NCBI taxonomy): domain Bacteria; kingdom Pseudomonadati; phylum Bacteroidota; class Flavobacteriia; order Flavobacteriales; family Flavobacteriaceae; genus Geojedonia; species Geojedonia litorea. The sequence continues at coordinate 633,835 of NZ_JBHSGP010000014.1, read as the reverse complement.
AAAATGGTAACCAGTGATGATGCCATTGATGTTTTTAATGCATTTGATGAAGTCCTTGAAAATTTTTCAGATTTTCAATTTGCTTAAATTAAGGTTTTACCAAGGTTTTGGTAATTCTGCCTGAAGCAATTTTAGAAGCTAGCACCCCTAAAACTCCAATAGTTAGTAATACAATTAAGAAATTAATGGCTTTAATTGTTACTGGATAAGGCAACGAAGGCGTTATCATGACCAGTGCAAATTGTTGCTGTAAAAACACAATTATAAATCCTATACAAAGTCCAATGACTCCGCCAATACTAGTCATAAGGCTTCCTTGAAGAAAGAAGATGCGTTTAATATCCTTAGTTGAAGTTCCTAAATTAAAAAGAGTATGGAGGGAATCTTTTTTATCCAAAATCATCATAATGAGCGCTCCAATGACATTGAACAATGCAATGATAATAACCAATGTGAAGATTAAATACACCGCTACATTTTCGGTATTTAGCATTTTATAAAGCGTATCATTAAGCTGTGTCCTGTTTTTGATTTCGATCTTATCACCCAACTTGCTAATAATACGACTTCGCACCAGAGTTTCATCAGAGCCTTCAGATAATTTTAGTTCAATAGCACTAATTTGTTCTGGATTGTAATTAAGTAAATAGCGAGCGGTTTCAATATCGGCATAGATGTATTCATTGTTTAATTCTTCATTAATATCAAAAACACCAACATTATAGGCTTCTACGCTATTAAATATGCTTTTTATTGAATTGATTTGGCCCTTACCTGGTTTAGGCACATAAATCATTAGGTTTTTTGCATAATCCAAAACCCCAAACGACAAGCTATAAGCAATTCCGCCTCCGGAAACCACTTGATTTGTCCCAGACTCAAACCAATTCCCCTGGATAATCATGGAATCAATCGCGGTAACCTTCACATAATTTTCATCAACCCCTTTAATAGTGGCGAGCTTCTTTTTCCCATCAAATTCAATGACCACACGTTCCTCGACAATTTTAGTCAAAGAGGATACGCCTTCAGTCGATTTTAGGGCATTGACGTCATCATTGGAGAGCAAAAAGGATTTACCTTCTGAAGGTACAATTTTTAAGTCGGGATCCACAAATGATGAAAACTCCAAGCTAAAATCTTTTAGCCCAGCAAACCCTGATAAAACGATAAATAATGCAGCCGACGCAATGACCACGCCAGATGCGGCAATAATAGTCATAATATTTATGGCATTATTACTGCTTTTGGTAAAGAGATAGCGTTTTGCAATGTAAAGGGCAACATTCATAAGCTATAATATTATAAAAAATAAACGAACAAGTAAGTGTTTATGCTTATTCATTTTGAAGGCCAGAACACCACTATTTAGATCAGGATTTTTTTCGTTTATCCAGTAAGTTAGGATCAATAATTGGGTTATCATCACCCTTCAAAGATTTTTCTATTCGGTCAATATATTCTAAAGAGTCGTCAATAAAAAATTCCAAATTAGGCATTCTGCGCAACTGATTTTTTGTGCGTTGTGCCAGTTCGTGCCGAATTAATGGTGTGTTAGAACGAATACCCTTAAGCAATTCTTTAGCTTCTTTATTAGGAAACACACTTAAATAAACCTTTGCAATGGATAGGTCAACGGTAACATTAACTTTGGTTACCGAAATTATAATTCCCTTCAATCCACCTCGTGTAGCAGCACCTTGCAACACTTCGGCAAGATCTTTTTGTAAAATACCGCCAATTCTTTTTTGTCTGTGACTCTCTTCCAAAACCATTCAATTTATAAGTTGTGACTATTTAATAGTACCATATTTTGGTTCAACATTTAGTTTATCACGAACTTGTTGGGTACAAAAATAGAGGATATTTAAAGATTATCTTATTTTTGAAGGTATAAAATCAGCTTTAGCAGAAGGAATATAAGTCTTAAAGACAGACATAATGAACAAAATAGAGCATATAGGTATTGCCGTAAAGGATATAGAACAATCAAACAAGGTTTTTGAAGCGCTTTTTGGTACCGCGCCCTATAAACAGGAAATGGTGGAATCAGAAAAGGTATTGACGTCTTTTTTTAAAACAGGACCTAATAAGATTGAACTCCTGCAAGCCACAGATGACGACAGCCCAATAGCAAAGTTCATTGAAAAAAAAGGAGAAGGGATTCATCATATTGCTTTTGAGGTAGACAATATTGTAGAAGCTCTTGAGCGCTTATCAAATGAAGGCTTTGAGTTGATTCACAAAACCCCTAAAAAGGGAGCCGATAATAAGCTCATCGCATTTTTACACCCCAAGTCAACAAATGGCGTTCTCATTGAGTTGTGTCAAGATATAAAGGGCTAAAAATTCTTGTAGAGTTTTAAAATAAGTAGTAATATTGCACACTTTTTGGTCCCATAGCTCAGTTGGTTAGAGCACCTGACTCATAATCAGGTGGTCCTTGGTTCGAGCCCAAGTGGGACCACTGATTAAGAGCCAGCCACGTTATAGTGGCTGGTTTTTTTATTCAGAAACCCCGCAAAGCGCAAATCTAAACGCATCTTTTACTTTATTTTTAGAAATTAACTTGTTAACTTTTTAGTAAAAAAGGAATACAATTCGGTGTATCGTCATACCTAAAAAGGAACGCCATAATCTTAACTAATAAAATTTGAAAATCATGAAACTAAACCTATTGTGCTAATTATACAAATCGAAAGCGAATCTTATGGGAGAGTCCACTTAGGTGTAGAATAGTATTCCCTTAACAACGCAAAGAATGTTTTACTGAATTATTAGGTAGCCAAAAGAAATTTTGCTTTTAATTTTCTTGTAACATTTTTGAGAATTACAACCAAATAAATGACCTTATTTTTATTCATTTTTCTAATTTCTCTTTTAAGTTGTGCAATTTCAATCCTTGTAAATTGTAATTGATTTAGAAGGTAAGTATTTTGGCATTGGGTCGCAACTAAATCGTCAAAATTGATATATATAAAATTTAATCGATTTTTTATCATTGTGCCTATAGTATAGAAAGATAATTTTTCTTTAACAAAAATTTCAGCATTCATCGCTTTTCTAACCCTTAAACTTGAATCTTCGTAAACACTTCTCAATTTTTTAACTGCATCACTAAATAATGGGTTGGCCCATAATGTTTCAGAACAAAAGTTGTTATCAAAATTCTCAATATAACTAAGTTTATAATCTATGAGGAAGCTGTTTTCAATATTCATGAATTCGGTGTTTCCAGAGTAATTGGTTGCCACACTTGGTTTACCTAAATACATGGCTTCGGCTAGAGTTAATCCAAATCCTTCTGAATGATGCATAGACACATAAGCATCACAAGTATTTATTAAATGGTTAACACTGTTTTTATCAAGTTCTACGTCGTAAATCTTTATGTTTTTTGAAATAAAACGCTTCAAACGTTGCATTTGTTTCTTGTGTTGTTTCCCCCCAACAGTTTTAATCACCAATTCGACATTATCATTATTATCAAAAGCTGCTTTAAAAGCCTCAATCAAAAAAAACGGGTTTTTCCTTTCTATAGAGCTATGATAGCTAAATATAAATAGAAAACTAAATTTGTTATCATCAAAAAATTGGATTGCTTTTTGATTTGAAACAGGTTTAAGGTGCACCTCAACAGGGTGTGGGATTATTGTAATCGGATTTTTGAATGTTTTTTCAAATATTTTTTTGCAATATTCAGAAGGGGTCCAAATTTCATTAAATAAATTTAAGTTTTCAGCTAATTCAGGAGGAATATATTCTGATTCCCAAACTAAAAAAAGAATAGAGTATTTTTTTTTAAATAAATTGGAATCAATAATTGCAATAAATGATTCGAGATCCTTTAGGGATAATTGAACTAAATTAACAGAGTAGGTAAATGAATACTGATAATTTATGTTTTGTTTTACCTTCTCATAGTTTATTAAATTAATAGGAATATCAAGTTTTTTAGCTGCATTTATATTTAAGCGAATTGCTTCTCCTAAACCAAACTCGCCTTCGGTATATCCAATGACGTTAAGTCCTTCTGAATAGGTTTTCATTTACTTTATTATATAAGCTGATATAACTCCAGTGATTGAAGAGAAACTAAATTATAGTAAGTTCCATGCATTTTTAACAACTCTTCGTGCGTTCCTTGTTCTATGATTGAACCATCTTTCATTACTACGATAAGATCTGCATTTTGAATGGTGGATAGCCTATGTGCTATAACTATTGAGGTTCGATCTTCCATCATATTTTCAAGGGCGTTTTGAACCAGTTTTTCAGATTCAGTATCTAAAGCGGAGGTTGCTTCATCAAGAATCATAATTGGCGGGTTTTTCATGACCGCTCGGGCTATAGCAATACGTTGTCGTTGACCTCCAGAAAGCAGACCGCCTCCGTCTCCTACGTTGGTTTGATATTTTTTCGGGAAATTTGAGATAAAATTGTGAGCATTGGCAATTTTTGCTGCCTCTTTAATTTTTTCTTCATTAATTTCTTGAATACCTAGAGAAATGTTGTTTGCGATTGTATCATTAAATAATATAGAGTCTTGAGCCACTATACCCATTTGTTCTCTTAAAGATTTGGTAGTCACATTTTTAATATCATTACCATCAAAAGTTATACTGCCCTCATTTACATCGTAAAAACGTGTGATCAAATTGGCAATTGTAGATTTACCACTGCCAGATTCTCCAACCAGAGCCACTATTTTACCTTTAGGGATCGTAAGGTTAAAGTTTTTTAGGACATAGTCATTTTTGTATTTAAAAGACACGTTATTAAATTTTATTTCATGCTTAAATTCAGTGATTACTTTAGCATTAGGAATATCTTTTAATGGATTTTCTGCGTCCAAAATGAAAGCGACCCTCTCATAAGCAGCATTACCTCCTTGAAGTGCATGATGGGCTTTTGTAATGGCTTTTGCGGGCGTTAAAATTTGATATGCTAATCCCATATAGGCCATAAAGGCGCCGCCACTTATAGACTGATCAATTAATACTAAAGAACCACCATAAATGAGTAATATAGAAATAACAAAAATCCCCACAAATTCACTAGTTGGTGCTGACAAGCTAATGACTTTGCCAATTGAATTGTTGAGATCATTTATATGCTTTGTGAAATCTTGGAACTTTTTAGAAAAATAGTTTTCTGCAGTAAAGTTTTTAATAATTTTTATGCCACCAAGTGTTTCTTCTATATTAGATAATAAATGACCTTCTAATGTAAAAATATCACCAGATTGACTTTTGATGCCCTTGCTAAGCTTTGAAATTAAAATTCCAGAAACAGGAATAAAGAAAAACACAAAAATGGTCAATTTCCAACTTATAGCAATCATTGCAATTAATGTAAAAAGAATTGTTAAAGGCTCTCTAATCATCATTAAAACACTCATGAACGATACTTTGATGGTATTGATGTCTGATGTCATTCTAGCAATAAGGTCACCTTTTCTTTCATTAGAAAAAAAGCCTACATTTAGGCTTAGGACCTTATTGTAAACATCTTGTCTTAAGTCTTTTAAAATGCCATTGTTTAAATAGGTCATGTATAAAATAGATAGATAGTTAAATACGTTTTTAAGCAAAAATGTGCTTAAAACAAAACCTACAATAGTTATTAATGTGATTAAAGGCCCCTTGGAAGAGTTCATTGTAGAAATAAAATAATTTAGATAGTTTTCAATATAGTTTAAGTCAAAATCTTTAAAACCACGGAAAACTGGTTTTACTTTTAATTTTTCTCCTTCATTAAATAGTACTTTTATCATAGGTAAAAGTGAAAGCATGGATAATGAGGAAAACAGAGCATACAAAATGTTGAACAATATGCTTAACATTTGATATTTTCTATATGGGATAAGATATTTAAGAAACCTTTTAAAGTTTTTCATTTAGTGGATAATTATTATTAGTGATGAGATGTTAATTTTCTAATAGGCTTTTATAAACATTTATATAATCTTTAGCCGCTTTTTCCCAGGTAAACTGTTGTGAGTGATTTTCATAGGCAGATTTGAATATATTCTTATTGGCTTCAAATTTGGACATTCCTGTTTCAAAAACATTTGCCATTTCTTCCGCATCGAAACTATTCCAGTAAAATGAATGTGCTCCTCCTATTTCTGGCAAAGATGTTTTGTTTGAAAGGAATACAGGCTTACCAAAAGTCATTGCTTCAAGCACAGGAAGTCCAAAGCCCTCTCGTAAAGAAGGAAAGGCAAAAGCCAGACAGTTTTTATAGTAATAGATTTTATCTGATTCGTTAATATTACCTAATAAAAAAACCCTGTTCTCAAACTTATAATTTTGTATTGCTTCTTTTAAAATCTCTGCATAAGCGGTCTTTAATCCTCCAGCTATAACCAAAACTACATCGCTTAAAAACCTTAACATTTCAATTAACGTATGGAAATTCTTTTTTTCAACCACCTGTCCAATTGAAAAAATAAATGGCTTGTTGGGGATGTATTTAGCGCGACTAACCTCTATGCTATTCACCGAACTATTGTTAAAATTATTCCCATTATAAATAACGTATTCAGGTATGTTTGGAATATTAAAACTAGCCTTGGTGCTTTGCTTGGTAAATTCAGAAATATATACTATTGCCGAGCTTCTATTGATTTTGTTTTTGAGTTGATTGATTCTAAAATCTAAACGCTTTCCTTTTTCTTCTTCTAAAAAATTTACATCATGAATGGTTAATAAATAGGGTATATTTTGAGAAGCAGGTTCTATTTTTGTGTTTTGGTTAACCGAATGCCAAAGGCCAAAATTATTCTTAATCCTAAAGAGCGGATATCTCGATAATGGGAAATATTTATTATATAAGATATTGTTTCCTATCTCTTTTTTTACAGTTTTATTATTACAATTAATAATTATGTTGTGATGGTCTAGAAAATCGGTTTCCTTGCTTAAAGCTTTAGCCAAATTATAATTGAATTGCCCGAAACCGCTATGCAGTTTTCTTATATTGTGGGTTTCTAGAAAAATATTTTTAGAATGATATGAATGATTCATAATTATGATTTGAGACTTTTAAATAAACTAATGCCTAGTGAATATTTTCAAATTATATTAAGGTTGTTTTAAATTGCTTAAGATGATAAAACAAAGAAAAGGTTGCGTTAAAACAAGATTGGAATTTTTTATAAAATCAACCAACGACTAATGTTGCAAAACGCTATTGAAAACTTTATACTTAACCCGGTCTGTAGTTGTTTCGATGTTTTTATAGGAACTATATCTTTTTTTTATCAGGACTTCAGACTCTAGAAAATGATTGATTTTTTCTTTAAAAAGAATGGGTTTGAATTTGCAATACAAATCGGGAGCGTTCTTTTTTAATTTCTTTCTTGATTTACCGGTAAAAAGTTTAGGTTTATAATCATTTAAATGCACCGCAACATGACTCTTAATATGTTTAAAAGTTTCCCAAGTTGCTTTATCAATCCAGGGAGAGAAAATACTAAAGGTTGGTATATTGAGTGCTTTAGCCATATTGACTGCGCCTCCTTCATTACCTATAAGTGCATTGCAATGGTACAAAACACCTAAAAATGAACGCAATGAAGAGGTATAAACATCAAACTTAATTTTAGATCTGGATTTGAGAGAGCATAAATTATAAAGCTCTTTTGCCTGATTTAATTGTGATGGTATATAATTAAATAGCAAAGTAAATTCGCCCTTACTCACTATATAATCAATAATTTGTGCCATATATGTAAGTGGATATGTTTTCTGTATGGCACTTCCCAGAATATTGATCATAAGAATTGGATTGGAAAAATCAATATTGCTATTTTCTAAAAATAACCTAGCCTTTAAAATTTCATTCTCAGTTAAATATACTTTTGGTTGACTAACAACTTTAGCTTTATCATTAAGGAGTGGTTTGAGTAATTTTAATCTGTTTTCAACAGCTAAACCCAAATTAGAATTGTTGACTTTTGTGTATTTACAGGTCTCGGTATATATAGATTTAGAGTACCATTTGTCGATAGAAATTTTAACTTTCGCCTTTGAAAACAAAGTAACTAACATGCTTTCCAATTTGCAGTAGGCATCTATAACTACATCATAATTCTCTTGATTTAGCCCATTTAAAAACTTGTAGAATGACCACTTGCTTTTTCGATATTCTTCTGTAAAAAAAATAATCTGGTCTATATATGGATTGTTCATTACAATAGCCTCCGTGTTTGTGTTTACTAGGTAATGTACACAAGAGGTCGGAATGTTTTTTTTTATTTGTTCACAAAGCATGGAACTTAAAAGTACATCGCCCACCCTTCTTTGTTGAATAACTAAAATTTTCATAGTTGAAGAAGTCTGAAATTAGGCGTTAATCTTGTGTAATGAGTAGTTCAATAAACAGCTGCTTTTTGATGCTTTTCTTTTCATAATTTGGTTTTATTTTAAAAGATTATTTTGGGGAATAAAAACGCCTTAATCTTTTCTTTGAAAAAGGTCAAAGTATTGTCATAGATGCTATAAGGTCGGATAGGTTGCTTTAGATTAAGGTTAAAATTTAATTTCTATAGCTTTATTATTAACCAGATGATTTAGCTGATTATAAGATTGTGAGGTGGTATGAGGGACATAAGCGCTTTCATTCAGACTATAAGTGTCCTGAAACTCATTCAAGACAACTAAGTTGTGATGCCAATTAATTGCGGTAACCTAATAAGAGGCTTCAAAATAGATGCTTAAGCCCAAGTATAAATGAGTGTCACTTACCATTACTAAAAAATGTCGTTTTAGTCTACTTATCAACGTCAACTATTTGAAACATTGGACCATCACCCTTAACAATTACTTGTGGCCCTACTAACGAAAATCATGATACTTTCCTTATATTGCTATATATCTCTAGGGGAATTTAAAAAAACAACTTTTCCACAGTCCTTAAAAAAGGATTTCAATATAATTATTAGTATATGACTCCATTTAAAACAATGCTTTTTGTGTGTTTGGTTGTTAACTTTTATTCCTGTAAAGATCAAGCCAACCATCCAACCTCATCAAAATCCGAATTGAGCCATGAGTTTTGGGTTGATGAGACCTCAACCTATTTGCCAATAACAAAAGAATGGACCAATAGAGTAGAAGTTGCCGATATTAATGGCGACGGAATGCTGGACCTGATTTTTGCAAATGGTGGAAATTATTCCGAGCCGGGTGAACCAGAGTCGAGCCGAATATTTATCAATAAAGGGCCTAACACAAAATTTCAGGAGGTTACAGATGAAGTTTTCAAAAATGAAAAGTATATATCAAGGGTTATAAAAGTTAGGGATATTAATAATGATGGAATCCCAGATATTATTGTTGGAACAACCTATCAAACTCAAAGCCAACTTTATATTGGACTTGGAATGGGAAAGTTTAAAAATGTCACTCTAGAACAATTTCCTAACATTAAAGCGAGTATTGGCGATCTTGAACTTGGCGACGTTGATGACGATGGTGATCTCGATATAGTACTAGCAGATTGGGGTCCGGGTTCCAATATGAATAATAACGGAGGAAGAACCATGCTTTGGCTTAACGATGGTAACGGCTATTTTAAAGATGTTACCGAAACGCAAATGCCAGATTTGTTAATTCAGTTTTCATGGGATCTCGAATTTTTTGATTTTGATAATGATTTTGACTTAGATATGGCCATATCATGTAAAAGATGTGCCACTAGCCGAATTTTTGTAAATGATGGGCGTGGTTTTTTTGAAGACAAAAGGCTTCTACCTGCCTATACCAATAACTACGAATTAGAGCCAATGGATATAAACGGAGATGGCTTTTTAGATTTAATTACCGTGAATGATGGTGAAATTGTTAATGGCGAATCTTTTTCTCGAAGAGAGCATATTTTTTTAAATCAAGAAGGAAAACGATTTATCGATGCAACTGACAGTCTTTGGTCCGATTCAGAGAATATAGGGGAAGACGACAACAACATTGTGTTTTTAGACTATGATTCAGATAATGACCCTGATTTTTTGATTAGCTCATTAACTGGTGAAGACCGTTTGCTGGAAAATGACAGTTCGGGTAAATTCAAACTTATTCAACCTGTTCTAAAAGGTGCGCCCACACCACTTACACTTTCAATGGTTTTGGGTGACATTAATAATGACAAAAAATTAGATATCATAATGGGTCAGGGAGAAGGAGAAGAGGGAATTGAAGAGCGCATTTTTATAGGTAAAGATATTAGCCCCGATACCGCTTCTCCTAAAATTACCCACTATTTGGTCACTAATAATGAAACCGATGGCACCACTTCAATTAAGGCAAGAATTCATGACAATAAAAGTCCAAATATGCCTCAAGATTGGTCTTCTGTTGAAGTATTAAGTAGCGACGGATCCAATACAACAAAAATGACCTGGTACGGAGAAAATTTGTGGATTGCAACCGTACCTCTGGTTCTATATAATCAGGGTATTGAAATCTGTGCAATTGATTATGCTGGAAACAAGGCCTGTTTGAAGCTTAAGTAGTTTAAACTAGAAGCTTTAAAATGTATTAAATCTCGTGTTAACGATCTGAATTTTCCTCGGTGAAAACCGATTTAGGCTCTTGTACTTCCTTAAACTTAAAATCAGATATAATAGCTTTATTCTTATAATTTGCTAATAACGAAGAAATTTGATCTTTGGTAACTTTCGTATTTAACACATATACCCTTAATAATTTGGATTTAGATAGTAAGTTCTGAAGTGATTCGTTTGTAAGATCGGTTTCATTTAAATTGGCAGATTCTATATGTTGATGCTTAGCAAGGTAAGACGATAAATTGTGGTCAAGCCTATTTTTACTAAAATTGATTCTGTTGAGGTGCGGTATTTCAACAAGCTCATTCAAAAGTTCTTCCGTTAAGTTGCTATTTGATAAATTAAGAAATGTAATGTGGCTTGCAGCACGATTTAGAATTTGAATCTGATCCTTGCTAATTGTATCACCAATAAAAGAAACATCTAACAAAAAGTTGTTTTCGCTTAAATAATTAGCTCTAAATCTAGAATTTCTTAATTCAGCTAGGATCTCATTATCCAGACTATCAACCTTTACTTTTTCGTAATAGGGCCTTGGTTTGTAATCCAATCCGTAATCACGATTAATAAGCGCAATCAATTCACTGCTCATCGCTTCTGAATTAAAGCTGGCCAAACTATCAGCTCCATTTGAGATCCAATACCTTAAGATTTCAATATCAGTGTATCCAAATCCAGGACCTCTTGGAGGCATAGCTTTATCATGGTCGGCCGGCAAGCTTACACGAACAAACAATTCGCTTTTGTCTGGGTTTTTGGGTAAAACAGGAATAGCATAGTCTGCATCTTTAAAAAGATTGTTGTACTTCGCCAAACTCAATCCGCCCATTGCATTTTCAGTATTGTGACAGGAGATACAATTGTTTTGGATTATAGGGTAAATGATATCAGAGTAGATCTTTACAGAATCTGGATGCTTTCCTTTTAATTTATCTCTTAAAGTAACATCTTCATAGTTTTTTATAAAGCCAGGACCGTATTTGACAAGATAATCTGGGCCATGAGTAAGATTGCCTCCAAAATGACCTGTTAATCCTATCAAAATAATGACAAGGGTTGAAGCAGCTATTTTTGATTTGCCCTTGGCCTCTTGAGCTTTAACCTGATAAATGATGACAAGGAGCATTACCAATAATGTTGCAATGCCAAGTTGCTTATGATTGTCTAAAGCGTTAATACCATAATCATTGCTAAAGGACAATAGCCAGCCGGTTAGTGCAGCCAAAATACCCGATAAAAGGCCTAATGCATAAATGAAAATAATAAGCTTGCGCGAATTAATAAATTTGCGATAACCAAATTGAAATTGTAGTTCTAAAATAAATCCTAGAATGAAGATACCAATGGGTAAATGAACCAACAATGGGTGAAAACGGCCAATAAATAGATCCCACTCCATTAACTTAAGATATCTTTTACCACATTTCCATGAACATCAGTCAATCTGAATCTGCGCCCCTGATACTTATAATTTAATTTTTCATGATCTAATCCTAAAAGGTGAAGTATGGTTGCATTGAGATCGTGAACATGCACTTTGTTTTCTGTAATATGATAACCAAAATCATCTGTGGCTCCGTAAGTCAAGCCCTTTTTAACACCAGCACCGGCCATTAGCATTGTATAGGCGTCGGGATGGTGGTCGCGCCCAAAATTATCTTTTGTAAGCTGGCCCTGTGAAAAACTTGTCCTGCCAAATTCACCGCCCCAAACCACTAAAGTATCTTCGAGCAGTCCGCGCTGTTTTAGATCCATGATTAAAGCTGCTGATGCCTGATCAACTTCTTTACATCGTTTAGGAATTTGTCTAGGTAAATTACTGTGGTGATCCCAATCGCCATGATAAATCTGAATAAAACGAACGCCACGTTCGGCAAGGCGTCTAGCCAACAAGCAGTTGCTTGCAAATGTGCCCGGTTTCTTACTGTCCTCTCCATACAGGGTATAAACATGTTCTGGTTCTCCGTCTGTATTCATAACTTCCGGGACAGACGTTTGCATCCTGAAAGCCATTTCATATTGTGACATTTTTGCTTTAATAGCTGGATCATCCCAAGTGTTTAAGTTCTGCTCTTGCAGCTTTTGAAGATGGTTGAGCTGCTCTCTTCTTATCTCTTCAGTAACTCCAGGCGGGTTGTTTAAAAACAACACCGGATTTTTACCGCTTCTAAACTGAACACCTTGATATTCGGCAGGCAGAAACCCACTAGATAACAATCGCGATGAACCGCCTTCGTTACCTTTAGTCATCAAGGCAATATAATTGGGAAGATTTTCATTTTCTGATCCTAATCCATAACTAATCCAAGCACCCATTGTTGGTCTTCCAGGAATTTCAGAGCCTGTATGTGTGAACATTTGTGCTGGTTCATGCTGAACAGATTCAGTGTGCATGGAATTAATCATACACAATTCATCAGTAATTTGCGACATATATGGCATAAGATCACTCATCCACATTCCACTATTGCCATGTTGCTTAAAATTATATATTGGCCGTACAATTGGCTTACTCGCTTGTGCGGCAACAGTAGCAGTCACCCTATCTCCCATTACACTATCTGGCAATTCAACACCATGCATTTTGGTAAGAATAGGTTTGTAATCAAACAAATCCAACTGCGAAGGCGCCCCAATCATGTTTAAGAAAATCACACGTTTTGCTTTAGGTGCAAAATGAGGCCCTTGTCCGATGTAGGAATTAAATGAATTTCCAAAAGCGTGCATTGGATTTATGAGTGAAGCCAAAGAAATAGCCCCAAGTCCAAGTGTCGCTTTACTTAAGAAATCCTTTCTACTAATGGGGTTGTGATGATGATCGTCCATGTTATCTCTTCATATAAGATTCGTCAAAATTAAATATCGTACTTACCACCAAAGTCATTGCCGCCGTTTTATCTTTAGGTAAAACCTTGTCAAAAGGCATTTCACCTACCGATAAAATAGAATCGATGAGGGTTGGCGTATTAACAAACTGCTCTAAAGATGTTTGATATTGATCTTTTAAAATATTGAGTTGTTCATTTGTAGGCTTTAAACCTGTAGATCTCCTAAACGCTAGTTGTATTTGCTGATCGATGTTTTCAGGATGTTCCTTTTGAACACGTTCTGACAATACACGAGATGCCTCTACAAACTGTGGATCATTGAGTAGTGTTAATGCCTGAAGAGGCGTACTGGTCACATTACGTCGTATGGTGCATATTTCCCTTGGGGTACCGTCAAAATTAATCATAAACGGGTTAGGGGCAAAGCGCCTTGAAAACGTGTAAAGACTTCTTCTGTATAATCCTTTACCCGAATCGGGCACATATTTTTTTAACTTATTAGAGGCCATAAGTACTTCTTTCCAAAGTCCTTCCGGCTGATATGGTTTTACACTAGGCCCACCAATATCTGATACTAAAAGCCCACTGGCTTTTAAAACATTGTCTCTAATCATTTCTGCTGGCCATCGATATGATGGGCTACGTGCAAGAAACTTGTTTTCTGGGTCTGTTTTTCGAAGCTCTTCAGGACAATGAGAAGATTGTTGATAGGTGTAAGACATTACCATTTGCTTAATAGCATGTTTTATATTCCAATCATGTTTAACCAAATCTTGGGCCAACCAGTCTAACAATTCTGGATGACTAGGACGCTCTCCTTGACTACCGAAATCTTCGGCCGTTTTGACCAAACCTTTACCAAATATCATCTGCCAATATCGGTTTATAGCAACTCTTGGCACAAGTGCATTGTTGGGATCAAACAACCATTTAGCCAGTCCTAACCTGTTTTTTGGTAAATCCTTGCTGTAAGGAAGCACCTTATTAATACCGCCTGGCTCAACTTCTTCTCCAGGTTGATTATAAAGACCTTTTTCTAAAATGTAGGTCTTTCTGGGTGTCTTCATGTCTTTCATGACCATTACTTGGTCTGCACTGTCTAGAATCGCTCCCAATTCTTTTCTTAAAGTTTTTATCTTGTTACGTTGAGCTAATAGATTTTTATCATGTAAAAACCAATACTCTTGTCTGATGTCTTTTGAATTTGCATCTAAACTAGCTTCACCTAATTGCGCCATTTCCCATTGGGAAAGTTGTCGGTCATAAACCTTGATGTCATCTATTTTTCCCCTGAACAATCCAAGATCATTCATCCAAAGTCGGTTACTTCTTCCAACTATCAAAGGAATAGTGTCGGGTTTCATGGTATCCATATTTATAGGAACCATGGACCGCTTTAAATTATCAAAGTTCGTTTTTGTTCTTGCCTTTTTCCCGTTTATGAATACAGTAACACCTTTTGCAGATTTACTACCATCGTAGGTAAATCCAACATGTTGCCACTTATTAGGAGGGATCTCGTCAATTGAAGTCACCGAAATAACCTCATCAGGTAAACGATGTATTAGGCGCACTCTAACGTGATTGGTGGAATCTAGTGCAATTTCCCAACCGCGATGGAACTGAAAAACATGACCTGTATTGCCAATTATAGTTTGAGACGAGCCAATGGAGTCTTTTTCCGTAGAAATCCAGGTGCTGATACTAAAGGGGTCATAATGCTCAAATTCTCCAATTTTTCGAAGCGTGACAATATCATACTCCTCATTAAAATAGGCGGCTTTTCCATATTTCCCTTCAGCTAAAGTTATTTTTAAATTTGCCTCTGCTTCCTTGTTGCCGTCCAGCATCTGCATATCCAGAAAGATTTTCTTTTTTGGTTCAGCCTTCTTTTTCTCTTCTTTTTTCTTTTTGTCCTTATCTTTCTTTTTGTCTTCCTCCATAGGTTTACGAGGTTTAAGCTCCTTTTTATAGGACGCAATGGAGTTGAACTTATAATGGGCAAGCGGACGCACTTCCGAAATTGTTGGCAAAGCTTTGTCGTAGATTGCCAACTGCTTTTGTTTTAAAAGCGCGAGTGCTTTTTCATCTGCCTCCAAAGATTTAACATAGGTATTTATTTGTGACTTTTCCTCATCGCTAAGTAAAGTCAAAGTTGGAGGCCTGTCAGAATCGGTTGGAGCAAGACCATATTCTTCGGTGCTATTGAAAAAAGCAGATACCTGAAAAAATTCTCTTTGGGTGATGGGATCAAACTTGTGGTCATGACATTTGGCACATTCAACGGTCAAGCCGAGCAAAGCGGTGCCTGTTAGGCCAGCACGCTCATTAACATACTCCAATCGAAATTCTTCAGGAATGGAGCCTCCTGAAGCCTCTAATGGATTCATCCTTAAAAATGAGGTTGCAAGGATAGATTGATCATTAGCATTTGGAATTAAATCTCCGGCTATTTGGTGGGTTATAAATTCATCATAAGGCATATTCTTTTTGAATGCCTCAATAAGCCAATCCCGATAAGGCCAAGATGTACGGTAACCATCAAAAGAAACACCATGTGAGTCAGAATATCTTGCTACATCCATCCATTCTTGTGTCATGCGTTCGGCATAGGCATCTGATTGTAAAAGGCGATCTACAACCTTTTCATAGGCATTATTTGAAGTGTCATTCAAAAAAGCATCAATTTCTTCTACAGATGGAGGCAAACCAGTAAGATCCATTGTAACGCGCTTAATAAGGCGCTCCTTGTCGGCCAGGGCGGCAGGTGCCATTCCTTGTTGAAGTAGCTGGTTTTGAATGTAATGATCTATATTGTTTTGACGGGTCCAGTTATTGTTAAGTGTAGGAACTTTAGGAGCATTTAAGGCAAGAAAAGACCAATGCTCTTTCCAATTAGACCCTTGATCAATCCATTTGGCAATCATAGCTATTTCACGCGCAGATATAGTAAGTTCAGAATCAGGAGGCGGCATCATAAATTCTGGGTCATTGCTTAACAATCTGTGAATAACCTCACTTTTTCCTATTTTTCTTTTGACAAAAGCATAATTACCTGATTGAAGCTGTTTAAAAGCTTCTGCCTCAATATCAAGCCTTAACCCTGCTTTACGTGTTTGAGGATCTGGACCGTGACAGGTGTAACACCTATCGGAGAGGATGGGTTTAATATGGAAATTGTAATCAACATATTCTGGCAAAGCTTCATAAGCAAGCTCAACCTCATTAGAAAGCGGACCAGAGCAGTTTAAGCTTAAAAGCAAAAAGATGCCAATTAGGCAACAATGTATATGCAGCCTAAAAAAAGTTGAAGGTTGGATAAAAGCTTTCAAGTTAAAAAGGGTTGGTTGTCTGATATTCTGAAAGATACGAATAAATTCAGATATTTTATAAAATATTTGAAGGCTTAGTTTTTAAGGAATTTACAAAATGAGTATTACCTTATAACAGATATAATAGTTTGATTCTATTTTAAAATATCAACCCAATTGCCGTTCCCGTACCCTCTTCACTTTGTATTTGAATACGCCCTTTGTGCAGCATCATAATTTGTTTTGAAAGGCTCAAGCCTATACCACTTCCTGTTTTTTTAGTACTAAAAAAGGGCACAAAAATAGTATCTAAAAGTTCGGAGGGAATCCCAATTCCATTATCGATCACTTTAATTTGAACGGTGTCTCGCAATTTTTCTGCAGTAATTATTATTTTAGGATTTTCTTGTTCTAAACAGGCGTCTCTGGCATTTAGAATAAGGTTGATTAACACCTGTTCAATGAGATGCACATCAATGTTAAGCTCTAATTTAGGATTAGTATTTATAAATTCAACAGAAATGCTCTGCTGCAATGACGGAAGCATCAGATCCCCGATAGTTTTGAATAGCTCATCCACAAAAATTCTAGACTTATTTACCTGACTCACTTTGTTAAGTGTACGATAGGTTTTGGCAAATTTCATCAACCCTTCGCTACGTTTTTTTATGCTTAAAATTCCGGCATTGATGTCTTCTAAATTTAAATCATAATTGGTTTTATCGTCTAGTTTATGTTGAATTTCACTTTGAAGTGTTTCAGAGAGCGAAGAAATAGGCGCAATACTATTCATGATTTCGTGGGTCATCACACTTAATAATTTTTTCCAGGCTTCAGATTCATTTTTGTTAAGGGTATCTTCAATATTTTGAACAACAATTAGTTTAAATGAATTGTCTTCAACTTCAAAAACCGTATCCGAAACTAATACTTTTAGAGATTCATCCCGCAACTCTAAAGTGACCGATTGGTGATTGGCATAATAGGTTTCAAACAGATCGTTATAAATTTTTGGACGGCGCTTTTTAACAAATCGAATATTCTTGAATGATGGGAGATCCATAATGTCTAAAATAGAATCATTAACCCAAAGCACATCTCCACTTTCCACATTAAAGGCAACAATTCCCACATCAACCATTTCTAGGATTTTTTTGAGATATAGAAATTGCGCTTGACGTTCTTTGTTAATGGTTCTAAACGTTTTATTGACAAGATTAAAACCCTTATGAAGCTGACGAATGTCTCTAGGCCCGTGTTCTTCACCAAACCATCTCGAGAAATCGCGGTATTTCACAGATTCAAAAAAGTCGTCCATTTCTATGAAACGTTTGGTCACAAATACATAAAGGTTATACAATAAAATTATGGTCACTAATAGGCCACCATATAATGCATAATTATTTTGAAACGCCAGCCCATAGGCAATACTAGACATGGCTGCCAAAAGAATGAAAACCCTAAAGAGTAAAATGAAAAAATAAGATTTATAAATCATATTTATTAAGCCTGCGGTATAATGCAGTTCGTGTTATTCCCAACTCTTTTGCCGATTTAGAAATATTACCATTATTTTTTTCGATGACATTAAGTATGGCAGTTTTTTCAAGAATTTCAAGGTTTACAATTTTAGAAGTTTGAGGTTTTTGAGCACTTTCAATCGCCGAGAATACCAAATCGTTTGCCTTTAATGTATTACCTTCGGCCATAATTACAGACCGTTCTAAAGTATATTGAAGCTCACGAACATTTCCAGGAAAAGTATGATCTTTCAGTTTTTTTATAAACTCGGGATCAAGTTTAAATGGTTCTTTAAAATATTTTTCAGCATAGTTAGAAATAAAATGATGACACAATAGGGTAATATCAGAACCTCTATCGCGTAATGGTGGTACAATAATATCTACGGTATTAATGCGGTAAATCAAATCTTTCCTAAATTTAGATTCATCGGCAAGATCGTTGATACTTAAATTCGTAGCACAAATTAGTCTGATATCTAAATCTATGGCATCGTTAGAGCCTAAAGGGGTGACGGTTCTATTTTGTAATACACTCAAAAGTCGAACTTGCTGCCCTAAGGTAATATTTCCAATTTCATCTAAAAAAAGTGTGCCACCGCTTGCGGCTTCAAATCGTCCCATCCGGTTTTCATTTGCACCTGTAAAAGCACCTTTTTTATAACCAAATAATTCACTTTCAAAAAGGGTTGAGGTTAAAGCGCCAACATCCACTTTAACAAAGGGCTTATTTTTTCTATTAGAATTGTCATGAATGGCGCGAGCTATTAAATCTTTACCCGTACCATTTTCACCTAATATCAAAATATTGGCTTCAGTAGGTGCCACTTTACTAATCTTCAAAAAAACATCTTGCATTACGGCACTATCACCCACAATCTTTTCTCCCGAAAGGGATTCTAAACGTGGAGCCTTGACAGTCTTTTTCTGAAGAAGAATTTGTTTTATAGAGTCAACAAGTTTTTCATTTTTCCAGGGTTTTACAATAAAATCAGAAGCGCCATTCTTTAAACTTTTGATAGCCAAATCAATATCGCCATAAGCCGTAATTAGGATTACATCTATTTTAGAGTTGAAGCTTTTAATTTTATTCAGCCAATAAATCCCTTCGTTACCAGTATGAACTACTCCGTTAAAATTCATGTCTAAAATCACAATATCAATTTGATGTTGTTCTAATAACGACTGAATAGTGTTTGGGTTTTTGTTTACTTGTACAGATTTTACCATAGATTTTAGTAAAAGCCGTAACGCAGTAAGGACATCTTCGTCGTCATCAATTACAAGTATGTTGGCATCTTTTAGAAGCATATTTCAAATTTAATAATTTATAACGCCAATTAAATAGTTATGAACAAGTTATTTATCTAGCTATAAAAGTGTATTGTTTTCGAACAATACCTGTATCAAAATCGAACACTTTAAAATCGAAATAAATTTTAATTAATTGATATTCAGTAGAATACAAATTCGGCAAGATTATTTATATACTAACCTAAAAATTTATCCATGGACATACCAATTGAAAAAAAACGATTTACAAAGTCTAAACTCATAATGATAGGATTGGGGGCGCTCATTCTATTTTTAATCGTTTATGTTTTTATTTTTTCTTCAGGTAACTCAAAGCTCAACGTAGAGCGCGAACGCTTAAGTATAAATACGGCGCAAACAGGTGTTTTTCAAGAAAACATTCCTGTTAATGGTATTGTATTACCTATAACTACAATTTATTTAGACGCTATTGAAGGCGGTCGCGTAGATGAAAAGTATGTTGAGGATGGTGCTATTATGAAAAAAGGCGATCCAATTTTAAGGTTATCTAACACCGACTTAGAATTAAGTCTAGTCAATCAAGAAACTTCAGTTTATAATTTATTAACCCAGATGCAAATTTCGCAAAATGCGGCGAGACAAAACACCATCAATAAACTTAATCAATTTACTGATGTGGAGAACAGTCTTATTGAAGCCGAAAGAATTTACAATCTAAACAAACGTCTTTTTGAAAAAGATGCCATTGGCAGACAGGAACTTATTAAATCACAAAATGATTACAACTACCAAAAAGAACGCATGCAGTTAGCGAAGCAAATATTGCAGCAAGATTCTGTTGCTACTAAGCAAGAGCAAAATCAAATCCAGAGCTCTTATCAACGCACACAAAACGCTTTAGAGTTAATGCGAAGAAAGGTTGCCGATTTAGTAGTAAAAGCTCCTGTTGATGGTCAGCTAACCTCTCTAGATGCCGAAATAGGTCAATCTAAAAACAAGGGAGAGCGCTTGGGTCAAATAGATGTATTAAGTGGGTTTAAAGTACGAGTTGATATAGACGAGCATTATATAAGTAGAATTTATGCCGGACAAAGAGGGTCGTTTGTATTTAACAACAAACAATATTTCCTCATCATTAAAAAGGTATACACACAAGTAAGTAATGGACGTTTTCAGGTGGATATGGAGTTTGAATCCGAAGTCCCAGAAGGTATTAGGCGTGGGCAAACATTACAAATTCGAGTAGCGTTAAGCGAAGAAAAACAAGCCCTGCTCATCCCAAAAGGAGGATTCTTTCAGCAAACCGGGGGCAATTGGATTTTTAAGGTGAGTGAAGATGGCTCGTATGCCTACAAAATTGACATTTCATTAGGTAGTCAAAATACAGAGTTCTATGAAGTGTTGAGCGGTTTAGAACAGGGAGATAAAGTTATTACTTCTGGTTATGACAATTACGGCGACGTACAAGAATTAATATTAAAAGACTAATTACAAATAAATTATAAAATAACACTTAACAGTATAAAATTAATTAGAAATGATAACAATCAATGAACTAGAGAAATTTTACAGCACCGACGAAGTGCGTACAATAGCATTAAATAAGCTTTCCTTTAAAGTAAATAAAGGTGAATTTGTTGCTATTATGGGGCCATCGGGATGCGGAAAATCCACTTTGCTTAATATTATTGGTCTGCTTGATGACGCCGATGGCGGCAGTTTTATTTTTGACGGATCAGAAGTTTCAAAATACAATGAACGTAAACGCGCTAACTTACGAAAGCACAATATTGGCTTCGTGTTTCAAAGCTTTAATCTTATTGATGAGCTTACCGTTTTTGAAAATGTTGAGCTTCCACTTATTTATACAGGAGTTAAACCTGCAGAACGTAAGAAACGTGTTGAAGAAGTACTTGAAAAAATGCAAATCATGCACCGTCGCAAACACTTTCCACAACAATTATCTGGTGGTCAGCAACAACGTGTCGCGGTTGCAAGAGCAGTAGTTAATAATCCAAAATTAATTTTGGCGGATGAGCCTACAGGAAACCTGGATAGTAGCAATGGAAATGAAGTGATGGATCTGCTAACAGAATTAAATGAAGCAGGAACCACTATCATCATGGTTACACATAGCGAACACGATGCCAAATACAGCCATCGTATTATTAGAATGTTAGATGGCCAAAAGGTAACCGAAAACATTCTCGTCTAATCAATCCCAATCAAAAAACGAACAATCATGATCAAGAATTATTTCAAAATAGCCTGGAGAAACCTTTTAAAGAACAAGGTGTATTCCTTCATCAATATTTTTGGGTTGGCTATTGGTATGGCAGTTACAATTACTATCGGACTTTGGATTGCCGACGAATTGAGCTATAATTCTAATTTTAAAAATTATGATCACATAGCTCAAGTCTATCAAAGCCAAACCTTTAATGGGAAAGTTGGAACCGGACAAGCCATTCCTCGACCTTTAGAGATGACTTTAAGAGAAAGCTACGGAAGTAATTTTAAGCACATTTCCATGTCATCATGGACCCAATCCAGATATTTAAAATATCAGGACAAAAGCATTTCAAGACAGGGTAATTTCATTCAGGAATCAGGTCTTGAGATTTTCGATTTCAAAGTTATAAAAGGTGAAAAAAACGGTTTAAAAGAAACCAATTCAATAATGTTATCGGAGTCAACAGCTAAAGCATTATTTGGAGACGAAGAACCCATTGGAAAAATCATTAAAGTCAATAGTAATAACGACATGATGGTCACAAGTGTTTTTGAGGATATTCCTTTAAATAGCACACTTTCAGAAGTTACTTTCTTAATTCCATGGAAATTTTATGCAAATAGTCAAGAATGGATTAAAAATTCTATAGATAGTTGGGGTAATAATTCGTTTCAAATGTTTGTACAAATAGCAGATAACGCCACTATGAAAGGCGTGACTCAAAAAATTATTGATTCAAAAAAGAAGGCTAATGAAGATACTGTTGAATTCAATCCACAGATTTTTTTATTGCCAATGAGTGATTGGCACCTTCGATCTAGCTTTGAGAATGGCGTACAAACGGGTGGACGAATAGAAAGTGTTTGGTTGTTTGGAATTATTGGAATGTTTGTACTGTTTCTGGCCTGTATCAACTTCATGAATTTAAGTACAGCCAGATCAGAAAAACGTGCCATGGAAGTAGGTATTCGCAAAGCCATTGGCTCTAGTAGAGAGCAACTCATCAAACAATTTTTAAGTGAATCGTTATTGGTGGTTCTATTTGCATTTATTGTAGCAATACTACTTGTTTTATTGTGTTTGAACGGATTTAATACATTAGCAAGTAAGCAAATGACTTTTCCTTGGAGCAATTTAAACTTCTGGAGCGTCTCTTTGATTTTTGTGTTATTTACAGCCTTAATATCAGGAAGTTACCCTGCGTTATACTTGTCATCATTTAACCCAGTAAAGGTATTAAAAGGCACTTTTAAAGCAGGTCGTTTTGCAGCATTACCTAGAAAAGTATTGGTCGTTGTTCAGTTTACCGTATCAGTGGCTTTAATCATTGGCACTTTAGTGGTCATGCAACAAATAGAGTATAGTAAAAGCAGACCGGTGGGTTATGATAAAGGCGGATTGATTCAAATACCTACCATGAGTATAGATTTTATGGGGAAGTATGATTTTATGAGAAATCAATTTATAGCCTCAGGCGGTGCCATTGAGATGTCTTCATCGAGCAGCCCAACCACCCAAATTTGGTCTAATCGTGGAGGATATACCTGGGAAGGAAAACCAGAAGGGTTTCAGGAAGATTTTGCTTGGACTGAAGTATCTTATGAATATGTGAAGTCGTTAGGAATGAAAATTGTAGAAGGGCGAGACTTTTCAAGAGAATTCCCAACAGACTCCAATGCTATATTAATAAATAAAACCGCCGTCCAGTACATGGGCTTAACAGACCCTGTTGGTAAGTTATTGAGAAATGACGACTCTGATGACAATAATCCTCCATTGAAAATTATTGGGGTGGTTGAAGACGTTATTTCTCAATCGCCTTATCGTCCAGTAAAACAAGGGCTATATGTTTTTGATCGATATGAGAATGCGAGCTATTATAATCTGCGTTTGAATCCAAATAATAGTGTTTCCGAAAATCTAAAGATTATCGAAAAAACATTTAAACAGCATTTTCCCAATTTACCATTTCAATATGAATTTATTGACGAACAGTACGCTCTTAAATTTGCGCAAGAAGAGCGTATCGCAAGCTTGGCAAGAGTGTTTACCATATTAGCAATTTTAATTAGCTGCCTTGGATTATTTGGATTGGCAAGTTTTGTGGCCGAACAGCGCACAAAAGAAATAGGCGTTAGAAAAGTATTAGGAGCAACGGTAACTAATCTTTGGACCTTGCTTTCTAAAGACTTTGTATTGTTGGTAGTGATTTCATTACTAATCGCAACGCCAATTGCTTATTATGCGATGCAACAATGGTTACAGAAGTTTGCCTATCGCGCCGATATTTCATGGTGGATATTTTTAGCCGCGGCTTTGGGAGCACTTACAATTACCCTCATCACGGTGAGTTTTCAATCTATAAAAGCAGCAACCTCAAACCCAGTAAAAAGCTTAAGAACAGAATGATGATATAACAATCAAAAAACGAACAGTCATGATCAGAAATTATTTCAAAATAGCCCTTCGAAACCTAATGCATAACAAAGGTTATACTGCTATAAAAATAGCAGGATTAGCAGTAGGTGTTATGTGTTGTATACTAATCATGCTTTTTGTTAATAGTGAATGGAGTTTTGATAAATTCCACAGCAAATCAGATCGACTTTATAGAGTATGGCAAGATGAAAAGTACGAAGATCAAAACTTTATTAATACCATAACCCCTATAATTATGGGACCAACACTTGAGGCCAATATTCCTGAAGTGGAGGGGATGTGCAGGGTTTTAAGTGTTAACCCAACGATTACCTATAGTCAAAAGGATTTTACTGATCAGGCCTTAATGGTCGACACCAGCTTTTTTAGGTTATTCGATTTTAAATTGCTTGAAGGAAATAGAGCAAATCTTTTTCCGCAGACTAACACCGTTGTTTTGTCTAAAACAACCGCCAAAAAATACTTTGGTAATACATCAGCAGTTGGACAATACCTAGAAATGCAATTGGGGAATGAAAAAGAACAATTTATTGTTACAGGTATTATCGAAGACGCTCCAGAACCTTCAAGTATCCAATATAATATGTTAATATCCTTCGCCAATGTTGGCAAACTATTTAGTGAAGGTTTGCAAAAAAGTTGGTTCAATATTTTTGGAGAAACTTATGTCATGTTGCGAGAAGGAGTATCACCTGAACAATTATACCCTAAATTTCCAGATATGATGAAGCAGGCACTTGGCGAGAATTATCAGCCGGGTGGTTTTGAGGTTTATTTACAACCCATTACAGAGATTCATTTAGATACTAGCTTACCTCAAGGAATCCAACCAATTAGCAATCCAAAATACTCCTACATTTTAGCAACAATTGGTATTTTAATCTTATTAGTTGCTTGTGCCAACTTTGTCATTCTCGCTATTGGTCATTCTAGCAGTAGAGCTAGGGAAGTTGGGGTGCGTAAAGTAATGGGTGCAGAAAAGCATCAGTTAATTTATCAATTTATGGGTGAGGCGTTGATTGTTACCTGTGTATCAATGATTTTAGGTCTAGGTTTTTCTTTAGCCCTACTAAATCCTTTTAACACGATTATCAACCGTGAACTGGCATTTCCATTAGATATTTCTTTTATTCTTTTTTGTTTGCTTCTGGTTTTAGTCATTGCCTTTATTTCTGGGTTTTATCCAGCCATTTTTCTGTCAAAATTTAATCCTGTAGTTGTATTAAAGGGTAAACTATCCTCAAAAAAAGGTTCGGGCCTTTTGCGTCAAAGCTTGGTTATAGGCCAGTTTGCTGCTTCAATAGCAATGATTATTTGTACCATTGTAATTGGTCAGCAAATCGATTATTTTAAAAGTAAAGACTTAGGTTATAACAAAGAGCAGATTATTGTTGTTTCTACCAATTTAAACAGAAAAGATGGAACAGTATTGGCCGAACGCTATAGAACCGAGCTACTAAAGCACCCTGAAGTTGCAGAGGCCACCGTATCGCTATACAGTTTTGCCGAATCGCCCTGGATTACACTTGGCTTCACAAATGAAATGAACGCCTACAGAAGCTTTCAATATAATACAGTTGATGCTAATTTTATTGAATCCATGGATATTAAAATTAAAGAAGGGCGAGCATTTAACCACCAAATTACATCTGATATAACCAATGCTGCGGTTGTTAACGAAGCTTTTGCGTCACTGTTTGGATTGGACGAACCTATAGGGAAAAAACTACCAGGACCATTTCAGCAAGAAATTATTGGTGTTGTGAAAAATTTCAATTTTCAGTCGCTTCATACGCCCGTAGCACCCTTATTGATGACCATGAGGTCAGATTCTATATTTAGTAAAACAGAGAATATTGGTATGGCATTTTCGCCACAACCCAGAATATCGGTGCGTATGAAGGCAGGAAATCTTTCAGACAATGTTAAGATTCTAGAAGAAGCATGGAAGCAAGTAGCGCCCAATCAAGATTTTGTGAACACATTCCTGGATGCTTCAATTGAAGCCCAATATAAGGCCGAAGCTAGAACAAGCACAATTGTAAAAATTGCTTCAGGATTGTCAATATTTATTGCAAGCATGGGATTGTTTGGACTGGTAACTCTTATTCTGTCCCGTCGAAAAAAAGAAATAGGAATTCGCAAAGTTCTTGGAGCTAAAGTCATAAGCATTATTAAATTAATCTCAATAGATTTCGCTGTGTTGATAATTGTTGCATCAATCATAGCATTTCCGTTGGCTTGGTGGTTTATGAAAGATTGGCTTCAGGAGTTTGCTTATAAGGTGGATATGCAATGGTGGGTATTTGCTTTGGCAAGTTTAGCAGCAATTGTTATAGCCCTTATTACGATAAGCCTACAAACCATTAAAACAGCACTATCAAACCCAGTACATAGTTTAAGAACAGAATAAAAAATCAAAATTATGCTGACACATTACTTCAAAATAGCACTCCGTAATCTTAAAAGACAGAAAGTATTGTCCTTAATAAATATTCTTGGACTTTCTATAGGACTGGCATGTTTCTCATTGTTTTTGCTGTATTCTGTAAACGAATTTAGTTTTGACCGGTTTCATAAAAATGCCGATACTGTTTATCGCGTTTACCGCTGGACAGAATCTATGAATGGAGAGAATGCCCAAGGCGATATTTATATGCCATCTCCATTGGGGCCAGCATTAAAAATGGATATTCCAGATGTTAAAGAATTTGTTAGATTTCGTGAAGATTGGGGCGACGAGTTTGTGAAAATAGACAACCAAGTGAGTAAATGTCCTTTGGCTTATACCGACCCTTCATTTTTTACGGTATTTACGTTTCCTTTAAAATATGGAAACCCTAAAACAGCATTAAATGATTTGCAAAATGTTGTGATTACTCAAAAAAAGGCTAAAGAACTTTTTGGAATGGAGAATGTTGTTGGGCGTACCATTGAAATAAAAATCGACCAAGAATTTGTGCCCTTCACTATTAGCGCCGTAGCAGAGGATATTCCTGCCAATTCCTCAATTGTGTTTGAGCTTCTTGGGAATTTCAGCTTTATGGAAACCACAAACAACGGTAAAAGAGGCGTAAATAATTGGAATAGATCAGGATATATTACGTATGTAGAACTAAATGATGGAAGCGGACTTCCAAATGATATTCAAAAACTAGCCTCATTTCGACACAAATATTATCCTGAAGAGGAGAAAAGGTTAAAAGCCGCAGGCTATACTTGGGAAGCTAACACACCACCTATTCGATTTGGTATGCAACCGCTTAAAGAAGGACATACCAGTACGATAATTCAGGGAGGAACTGTAGACCAAGTAAACCCTAAATCCATTTGGATCCTTTTGAGCATAGCCGCTGGAGTTTTGTTGATAGCATGCATTAATTTCACAACATTAGCCATAGGTAGATCTGCAAGAAGATCTAAAGAAGTAGGCTTACGAAAAGTTATTGGAGGGCAGAGAAAGCAGCTGATTTTACAATTTCTTTCAGAGTCCATAATATTAAGTGTTGTTTCAGCCATCATTGGATTTTTACTGGCAAAGCTAATGTTGCCATATTTCAATAGCCTTTCAGGAAGAGAGCTGTCTTTTTCGTTTTCTTCATACCCCGAAATGGTTTGGATGTTAATAGGTTTGGTTTTACTTGTTGGGTTGTTGGCAGGAAGTTATCCAGCCCTTATTCTCTCTAGCTTCAATCCGGTAGAAGCCTTAAAGAGCAAAATCAAAATAAATGGTTCTAATTTATTTACGAAGTCTTTGGTTACCGTTCAGTTTGCTTTATCGGTAGGCCTAATTATCTGTACTATGATAATTCTGAAACAAACAAAATATATGAGTTCTAAACATCCAGGTTTTAACAAAGAAAATATTGTTGTTGTTGATGCCGATGGTACCAATTCTAATGAGATATATCCCTTATTTAAACAAGCCTTATTGGCACGGGCAGACATTTCTATGGTGGCTGGTGCCGAGCTTGGTTTAGGAGAAGGCACAGGATGGAGTCTTTCTGGCTTTGAATATAAAGGAAATCCAAAAAGTGTTTTTGAATACTATGTTGATGCTGATTATATCCCTTTGATGGAAATGCAGCTCATTGACGGTCGCAATTTTGATCCAACAATTGCATCTGATACAATCAATTCTGTTATTGTAAATGAAGCCATGGTAAAAGATTTTGGTTGGACACTAGACAATGCTGTTGGGCAAGTATTGACAGGTTACCATAGAAACTTGGGTCCAGATAAATCACCAACTGTAATTGGGGTAATCAAAGATTTTAATTTTCGTCCTTTTAAAGAAGAAGTAAAACCTCAAATGTTCCATCAGTTTGCAGATTATGCACCCTACAAGTATTTTGTAAAAATACAACCAGGCAATCCAACTCCTGCACTTGAAGCTATGCAAAGAGAGTGGCAAATATTAGCAGGAAACCTCCCATTTAATTACAATTTCCTAGATGAAAATCTAAACAATTTTTACAGAGCAGAACGAAGATTGAGCAGTATTATAGGATGGGCTGGTGGAATATCAGTGTTTTTAGCTTGCTTAGGCTTGTTTGGGTTAGTAGCGCTTGCCGCTGTGAACCGAACAAAGGAAATAGGCATTAGGAAAGTACTTGGCGCTTCGGTAGCTAACATTGTAGGGCTGCTATCAAAGGATTTTATCAAATTGGTAGTTATTGCCTTATTCATTGCAGCGCCGCTTGCCTTTTATTTTATGGATAAGTGGCTACAAGATTTTGCCTATCGCATCTCAATAGGATGGTGGGTATTTATAATAAGTGGTGTTTTGGCTATTACCATTGCATTTATAACGATTGGATTTCAAGCGGTAAAAGCTGGAATTTCGAATCCAGTGAATAGCTTAAGAACAGAATGATGGTTGAATAATCAAAAATTGTACAGACATGATTAAAAATTATTTAAAAATAGCATTTCGCAATATCCGCAAAAACAAACTATATGCGTTTATAAATATTTTTGGCTTAGCTATTGGCTTGGCGTCCTGTCTATTGATTGGCTTGTATATCAATAACGAATTGAGTTACGACACATTTAATTCCAATGCCGACAGAATTGTAAGGGTTACGATGGAGTATAAATTGTCAGACAAGGTGAATTATACGGCGACATCTGGATCAAAAGTTGGACCCGAATTTAACAGAACCTTTCCAGAAGTTGAAGATTATGTACGAACTTTTATAAGCAGCAGTAATGTAAAGTATGGCGATAAACTGTTCAATGAAGATCGCATTTTATTTGCCGATCCGTCATTTTTTGAAATATTTTCTTTTAATCTTTTATCAGGAAATGCTGAAACAGTATTGGATGCTCCAAATAAAATAGTACTTACTCAATCTATGGCAAAAAAGTACTTTGGCAATGAGTCACCAATCAATAAAACCATTACGGTTATTGGGAAAGAAATGACCGTGGCTGGAGTTTGTGAAGACACTCCTAAAAACTCACAGTTAAAATTCGATTTTGTAACACAGTTTTTTAATCTTGGCAATTACGTCAAAGAAGAACAATGGTATACTGCCAATTGGATAACTTATCTCATATTAAATGAAGGGACAAATGCAATTCATCTAGAAAAAAAGATCAATGATTACATGAACTCTGAGGCCATCAGAAAACAGACAGGAGCCGAAGGGAATAATTATCTAAATTATCATCTTGAACCACTTCTTGATGTACATCTTAAATCTGACCTAGCGGGCTTTGAACCTAATGGAAGCATAACTTATATCTACATCTTTGTAATTATAGCCTTGTTAATACTATTAATTGCAAGCGCTAATTATACAAATCTAGCCACCGCGCAATCTACACAGCGTAGTGGAGAAATTGGTATGCGCAAAGTTATGGGAGCCAGTAAACGCCAAGTATTTATTCAGTTTATTAGTGAATCTACAATTATTACATGTTTAGCAACAGCCTTGGCATTGCTTTTAAGTGTTATCGTTATACCATACTTTAACCAGATTACTGATCAATCCTTTGAAAGGTTTGAATTGATTCAACCACTACCACTAATTTTATTAGGAACCTTTTGTGTATTGGTGAGTTTTTTAGCAGGCCTATATCCTGCATTGATTTTATCTGGAGCTCAAGTTATCGGCATTTTGAAAAAGGGATTTAGCTCAACGGGAAGACATACCTTATTAAGAAAGTCACTAATTGTTGGGCAATTTGCCGTTTCCGTTTTCCTTATTATTTACACGTTGATTATTCTGCAACAAATGGATTTTATTAAAAACAAAAATCTTGGATATGATAAAGACCATGTTGTTGTGCTTCCAATAGGCGGAAATATGCTTTCTAATTTTCAACTCATTAAAGATGCATTGACAAATGTGAATGGAGTAATATCAGTAACCGCAGCCTACGAAACACCTGAATTTGTACAATGGGGCGATGGATTAACAGTAAATGATGAAAAAGGGAAACACGATATTTCGTTGAATGCCATGCCAGTAGATCTAGATTTTACAAAAACTTTAGATATGAAAATGGCTGCAGGTAGAGACTTTGTGCAATCAGATTTTAGTTTGATGGACACAACTAATAACAGAGCCAACTATCAACAACCATATATAATTAATGAAACATTAGCTAGACAAATAGGTTGGACCCCTGAAGAATCTATTGGAAGACTTATTGAAAATCGTGCTATTGGGCCAGTAGTAGGAGTTGTAAAAGACTTTAACTTTAGTAGTCTGCACGAACCCATTGGGCCGCTTTTGATGTTTTTGGGTCGCGATTTTTCTAGAACCTATATGGTTCGAATTAACAATAATGATGTTAAGGGCTCTTTAGCAAGAATCGAAGCGGTATGGAATGAACGCACCAATGGTAGGCCCTTCAATTATCACTTTCTAGATGAAGATTATAATGCACTCTATAAGGCTGAACAGCGAAGTTCTTTACTGTTTGGTGTTGCTGCTGGCTTGGCTATAATTTTGGCTTGCCTTGGCTTGTTTGGCTTGGCTGCTTTTACAACCGTACAGCGCACTAAAGAAATAGGAATCCGTAAAACACTTGGGGCAAGTTTAACCCATATAGTATTACTAATCAGTAAGAATTTTTTAGTATTGGTTTCCGTTTCAATTGTTATTGCAGCTCCAATTGCATTGTTGGCTGCTCAAAATTGGCTACAGAATTTCACCTATAAAATTGAACCAAATATAGGGGTCTTCTTTGTTGCCGCTAGTATAACACTGGTTATAACATTGGTAACAGTTGGATTCCATTCTTTAAAAGCTGCTATGTCGAATCCGGTTAAAAGTTTAAGGACTGAATGATGTTGAACCATCAATTAAAAAACAATTGTCATGATAAAAAATTATTTCAAAATAGCATTAAGAAACCTTTTTAAGAATAAAGGGTTTACAGCCATAAACATTATTGGATTGGCCCTAGGTCTTGGATGTTTTATCGTTATTGCTATGTATGTAGCCGATGAATTAAGCTATGACCGATACCACGACAAAGCAGATAGAATTTATCGTATTCATTCTGATATTAGGTTTGGTGGTACCGACCTGATCATGGCCGTTAGCTCTGATCCAATTGGAGCAACATTAAAACAAGATTACCCCGAAGTTGAAGAATCCACTAGACTTTACAGTTCAAGTGGTTCTAAACTAATTAAAAAAGGGGATGAATACATAAACGAGTTGAGAGTAACACATGCTGATTCAACCTTGTTTAATGTTTTTACCCTACCATCAATTGTAGGCAATACCAAAGACGCACTAAAAGAACCTAACTCTGTTGTAATTACAGAATCTGCTGCAAGACGATATTTTGGCAGCCCTGACAATGCTATAGGTAAAACACTAGAAACAGATGATAATCGCAGTACACTCTACAATGTAACTGCCGTTATTCAGGACATGCCTAAAAACTCACATTTTAATTATGAGTTCTTCTTTTCCATGGCCAATATAAGTTACGACATGGGTAATTATTTGAGTCATAATTTTCACACTTATATAGTGTTACAACCTGGTGTTGATTATAAAGAATTCAATAAAAACTTCCCTAAAGTTATTGCGAAGTATGTTTTACCTCAAGCCTCTCATTTCATGAAAGTAGAAAGTATGGAGGCCTTTGAAAAAAGTGGTAATAAACTAGAATACGCCTTATTCCCCTTAACAGATATACACCTAAAGTCTTCAAGAGGAGTAGAATTGGGAGCTAATGGAAATATACAATATGTCTATATTTTTTCGGCGGCGGCACTTTTTATTCTGCTTATAGCGTGCATAAATTTCATGAATTTAACTACGGCCCGATCGTCAGGAAGAGCTAAAGAAGTGGGGATTAGAAAAGTACTTGGTTCTGAAAAAAAAGCCTTGATTTGGCAATTTTTGACAGAATCAACCCTAATTGCTTTTATTGCTTTAATTTGTGCAATAGGGTTTGCGTGGATGTCTTTAGATTGGTTTAATTCTATCTCCAATAAAGAGATGTTGATTTCTAGCCTGTTTAAGCCTGAATACCTGGTTGTGTTGTTAGCGTTGCCATTTGTAGTTGGTATCATGGCCGGTGTTTATCCAGCGTTCTTCTTATCTTCATTTCAGCCTGTAAAAGTTTTAAAAGGAAAAATAAGCTCTGGAGCCAGTAAGAATAACTTAAGAAGCTTCTTGGTGGTGTTTCAATTTTCAACATCCATTATCCTCATTATTGGTACAATCGTTATTTATCAGCAACTGAACCATATTCAGAACACCCAAATTGGGTTTGATAAGGAGCAGGTTTTAGTGGTGGAAAATTCTGGGTTACCACGACAAGCCCGAGAGTCTTTGAAGTCTGAAATAGCCCAGTTGACCGATGTTAAATCGGCGTCTTTTGGAGGCTACCTCCCTGTTGGGGACTCCTCAAGGTCTGATAATACATTTTCAACCGAAACGGTTATGACCGAGTCAAACGGATTCAATATGCAATTTTGGAATATTGACTATGATTACATCCCAACTATGGGAATGGAAATCATAGAAGGTAGAAATTTTTCGAGAGCATTTGGTTCAGATTCATTAGGCATCATACTTAATGAAAGTGCCGTAAAGTCTGCCGGTTTTAAAAACCCTATCGGTAAAAAATTATATACTTCATTTACTACTAATGAGCCTTTGATACCTTACACAGTTATAGGCGTCGTTAAGAACTTCAATTATGAATCGCTTCGTGAAAACGTAGGGCCATTAAGCTTCATATTAGGAAATAATAGTTGGGTTTCGGTTTTTCGGTTTCAAACAGCTGATATTAGCGGATTAGTGGATGTGATTGAGAACAAGTATAAAGCAATGGCTCCAGGTATGCCATTTAATTATCGTTTTATGGATGAGTCATTCGATAATATGTATCGACAAGAACAGCGCGTTGGAAGAGTAGCATTAACATTCTCAATTTTGGCAATTATAATTGCGTGTTTAGGATTGTTTGGTTTGGCCACCTATATTGCAGAGCAGCGCACTAAAGAAATAGGGATACGCAAGGTGTTAGGAGCATCGGTTTCTGGAATTGTAACGATGCTTTCAAAAGATTTTATAAAGCTTGTGCTTATTTCATTTGTGATTGCTACACCAATTGCTTACTGGTTTATGAATAAGTGGTTGCAGGATTTTGCTTTTAAAATAGACATCAATTTGTGGGTTTTTATTTTAACAGGGCTTATAGCGCTACTTATTGCATTGATAACCTTAAGTTTTCAGGCTATTAGGGCTGCTATTTCTAATCCAGTGAAAAGCTTGAGAACAGAATAATTAACCGACCTAAAAACTTAAAGAATGTTATTAGAACTTAAGAATATTTATAAATGGGTGAACTCGGGAAGTAGACGGGTTTTTCTTCTTAAAGACATTAATCTCGAAGTAAAAGAAGGAGAGTTTATTTCAATCATGGGACCTTCAGGGTCTGGGAAATCAACACTACTCAATGTTATTGGGATGTTAGACACCTTTAATGAAGGGACCTATGACTTTCTAAATGAACCCGTACATGAACTAAAGGAAAAACATCGTGCAAATCTTTATAAAGAATATATTGGCTTTGTATTTCAGGCTTATCATTTAATTGATGAGTTAACCGTTTACGAAAACATAGAAACGCCGTTGTTGTACAAAAACATAAAATCCTCTGAACGCAAAGCACTTGTTGCCGATATGTTGGACAGATTTAATATTGTTGGCAAAAAAGATCTTTTTCCTCAACAATTAAGTGGTGGACAACAACAGCTTGTTGGCATTGCACGCGCTTTGATTTCCAAACCAAAATTGATTTTGGCCGATGAACCCACAGGAAACCTCAACTCCAAGCAAAGTGAGGAAATAATGGATTTGTTTAAAGAACTCAATAACGACGGTGTTACAATCATTCAAGCAACGCACTCTGATATAAATGCTAGCTATGGCTCAAAAATTATCCACTTGCTAGATGGCATGCGTAATCGAATTAACTAAAATAAAAACAATGTGTCATAAATTTATCTTTTCAATACTAGTAATACTAAATACTACGCTTGCTTTGGGTCAAGCTGAAAATAAAGCGACCGTAAGCCTACAAGACTGTATTGAAATCGCCTTAAATAATAATCTTGATCTAAAATCTTCAACCTTACGAACCGAATCAGCCGACATCAATTTTAGACAAAGCAAGAATGCGCTTTTGCCATCATTAAACGGGAATTATAATATTGGAAAATCTACTGGTAGAAGTATAGATCCGTTTACGAATAGTTACATCAATGAAGAGCTTACCTTTTCTAATGCAGGCTTGTCGTTAGACGCTGTTGTGTTTAATGGTTTTAGACTTATAAATTCGTGGAAACAGCAAAAATTTAATTTGTTAGCTTCTGAAATGGAGCAAGAAGAAGCCAGACAAAACCTGATTTTGAATGTGACATTGACCTATTTACAGGTGATGAATACCCGCGATCTGCTCAATTTAGCCGAAAACAGAATTGAAAGCACCGAAAAACAACTCGAGCGTTTAAAAACACTTTATGATGCCGAGATGGGAAATCCGGCAGAGTATAGAGATTTTCAAGGGCAAATGGCCAATGATAAAGCCAATTTAATGGCGGCAAAAAACAATTATCAGGATGCTAAATTAAATTTAAAGCAGCTACTCAACACCAAAATAGACCTAGAAATAGCAACCCTAGACATGCCTTTGGAGTTTAATGTTTATAGTGAATCTTTTGAACAAGTTTACGATTTGGCCGTTAAAAATTTAGCTCGTGTGAAAGCAGATGAATACCGACTGAATGCCGCTCATAAAGGTGTGGCTGTGGCAAGATCGCAGTATGTGCCACAAGTGTCGTTCTTTGCTAATCTAGGGACCAATTACTCTAGTGCGGCCAAAGTGTTTAATCAGGGCGGAACAATAATTGAGGATACTGGAGACTTTGTAACGGTGAACGGACAGGATTATTCAGTATTTACTGAAAAAAACCTATTCACTCCTGAAGATATTTCATATAGAGATCAATTTGATAATAACTTAAATACCGTAGTTGGGCTTGCCGTATCTATTCCTGTTTTTAACGGTTTTAGAGCGAAGAACAATGTGGCTTTAGAAAAAATAAAAGAAGATCAGGCGTCTGTAGAATTAGACCGAACCAAATTAGAACTGCATACCATAATTGAGCAAACATACAATGACATGATTACGGCCTATGAACGTTTTAAGGTTTTGGAAGAACAAGTTGTAGCCTATCAAGAATCTTTACGTATTAATGAAATACGATTTAATAATGGCGCAAACACCAGTGTAGATTATATTATAAGTAAAAACAACCACGAAAACGCCCAAATTAGCCTTAACAATGTAAAATATGAATATATTCTTCGGGTAAAATTATTGGAATACTATAAAGGGAATATTTAAGTGCCAAACAAGTCAAAGTTAAAGATTCTTGGTTTAGCTTTTTGTGAGTAATGGATTATAATTGGTGTTGTGCAACATGTTTTTTGTCAAATGTTATGGATTCGGCCTTTTAACTTACTTCTGTTAAAGGAATTTACTCTGTCTCGGTCTTGTTTTTTAATAACTCCGTAAACTATAACAGGAATCAGTAAAAATCCACTAACAACATAAATCACATAATGCGCTCTACTTTCCGAAAAAATGGGACTAACAAAAAGTAACATAATCGGCGTTCCGATTAAAAATATCAATCCAGCTCCAATTTGAGCAATTTTAGATTCTTTGGCGTAAAGTTCATCTACTATAAACTCTATTTTGATTCCGCAATTTTTGCAAGTCAGGGTTTTATTTTCTCCGTCTTGCATAGCAAACTCGACACGAGTATTCGCATTAGTAGAATATCCCATTTCGCCTTTACAATTTTTGCATTTTCCGTAAACTTTCATTGGATTTTCAGAAGCTTTATATGTTGTACTGCGTTTTTATTTTATTACTCAATAAGTTTTTTAATTTCTGCATTGTTTTTAGAAATCCATTTCCCCTTTATTTTTTCATCCCATTTACTCAAATTCGGAAATGAGTCTTTCAAAATTCCCTCAAACACATAACAATCCAAAAAGAAAACACTGTCATTTCTTATAATAAGGCATTTGTTCGAATATGGTTTTTTCTTTAATGAATCCCAAAGTCGGACTAATTCATAAAATCTTTTGTCAAAAGCTCCCGAGTTTTTTCCAGTATTATTTCTAACAGTTAGGATAGTATTTCTGCCTTTGTAGTGGTCAATATCAATTATTTTTCCATTTAATTCTAGTGGAATATTTTCGTTTTTAAAAACGTCATACATTGTTGTATTTCCGCAACCAAATATTAGGATTGTCATTAAAAACATAAGAGTTTTTCCAAAAAATAAATTTTTCATAGGACGTTTTTCAAATGCAGGACGTTCTAGCGAAGCCGAATGCATTCGCTAGAACTAGTTATAAACAAAAGCAACGCTTAATTTATAATAAACCCACTCTTAATCACCGCACCTTTTTTGATGACCACGATGCCTTCCCTGACTGCATAAGTGTCGGTTTCGGTGTCTTTTAGATGAGGCCCGCCATTAATGCGTACATCATCACCAATGCGACAGTTTTTATCAATAATGGTGTTTTTGATAAAGCAGCGCTCACCAATACCCATTAAAATGCTAATCTTATAGTTTTCAATCTCTTCTAGGGTTTCATAATAATCACAACCCATCATATAAGTATTTATGACGGTTGACTCCTTGCCAATTCTGGAGCGAACACCAATAACTGATTTTTCAATTTTGGCGGCATGAATAATGCAACCTTCGGCAACTACGGCTTTATCGAGATGTGTCCCCGATATTTTTGAAGTTGGCAACATACGAGCTCTAGTGTAAATGCGTCTCGACTTATCATATAGATTGAACTTTGGGATATTATCTGTTAGCCCCAAGTTGGCTTCAAAAAAGGAGTCGATATTACCAATATCGGTCCAGTAGCCTTCAAACTGATAACTTAAGGTTTTATGTTTTTCGATACTTTGCGGGATAATTTCCTTACCAAAATCATTGGTGCTTTTATCCTTCATAAGCTCAACAAGCAAATCTTTATTAAAAATATAAATACCCATGGAGGCCAAATATTCACGACCACTAGATTTCATGTCATCGCTCACTCCCGAAACCCAATCTGGTAAAAGCTCTGCTGCGGGCTTTTCAATAAATGAGGTAATAATACTTTCTTCATTGGCTTTTAAAATTCCGAAGGACGTTGCTTCTTTTGCATTTACAGGAATTGTGGCAATGGAGATTTCAGCACCGCTAGCAATATGTTTATTGAGCATATGGTTAAAATCCATTTGGTACAATTGGTCGCCAGAGAGGATGAGAGCATATTCAAAATCATGATTTAAAAAATGATGCATACTTTGTCTAACCGCATCAGCTGTGCCTTGAAACCAATCGCCACTAGTCATGGTTTGTTCGGCAGCCAAGACATCAACAAACGCCGAACTGAAAAAGCTAAAATGATAGGTGTTTTTGATATGTTTATTTAAGGACGCCGAATTAAACTGCGTCAATACAAACATGCGTTTAATATCTGAATTTATGCAATTTGATATAGGGATATCAACCAAACGATACTTACCCGCAATTGGTACTGCTGGTTTCGATCTCGATTCGGTTAATGGGTACAATCTAGACCCTTGTCCTCCACCTAATATGATACTTATAACTTTGTCGTTAATCATTGTTCTTAAATTAATGAGTTATATAATTCTTCTACTTGTTTAGCAATTGCAGCCCAATCAAAATAGTCCTCAACACGTTTACGGCCATTATTGGCCATTTTTTCTTTGAGTGCAGGATTATTTATAATACTGTTGATGCCTTGGGCCAAATCTTTAGAAAATTGTTCAGGGTTTACCGGTTCAAATGGCGCAACAGTTTGTTGTTCTAAGGGTACCAAAATACCAGTTTCACCATCTACAACCACTTCTTTAATGCCTCCAACAGCACTCGCTACCACAGCTGTTTTACAGGCCATAGCTTCTATGTTTATAATACCAAAGGGCTCATAAATGGAAGGGCAACAAAACACATCGGCATGAGAGTATAATTGGATTACGTCTTGTTTGGGTAACATATCGGCAATCCAAATCACATTATCCCGCTCTTTTTTGACAGCATTAACGCTTTGCTCCATTTCTAGACCAATTTCTTTAGTGTCTGGAGCTCCAGCACATAACACGATTTGAGTTTCTGGATCTATATATTTAATTGCATTTACTAAATGAATAATGCCTTTTTGACGTGTGATGCGACCAACAAATAATACATACGGTTTATTTTTGTCGATACCATAAGCCTCCAAAGTTGAGGTTTTTTCGGTAACGGCATACTCCTGCAGATTAATACCGTTATAAATCACTTTGATTTTATCTTCGCTTACATTAAAATGGGTAAGTACATCTTGTTTGGTTTCTTTTGAAACCGCAATCACGGCATCGGCCATTTCAATAGCTGTTTTTTCAATCCACGAAGAGGCATCATAGCCTTTGCCAAGCTGTTCCCGCTTCCACGGTCGCAAGGGTTCAAGTGAATGTGTCGTAACAACTAAAGGGATGCCATAACATAATTTGGCAATAATGCCTGCAAATTGTGCATACCAAGTATGGCAATGTACAATATCGGCATCAATATCATCAGCATTCATATAAATTGAAGTGCTTAAAGTTTGCATAATGGCCTTAAGTTTTTCATTGGTATGATCAAATGCCGGGTTATTATAAGGAAATCCTTTTACGTTTAGGTTTCCTTTCTGAACATCTTGATCTCCAAAACAGCGCACTTCAACGTCTATTAATTTTGATAATTCATCGGCTAAATATTCAACATGCACACCTGCTCCGCCATAAACATAAGGTGGAAATTCTCTTGTATATAAAAGAGCTTTCATAGAATTTGATTTCTTAAATAAGGGATTAGAATTGTGATTTTACATAAAGTTAAAACCTTTTTATTAAAAACTATATGTATTGCATAATAAAATTTAAATAAAATTTAATAGTTAACTAGATGTTAATAAACAGTCAATAACTATTGGTCACATAAGATATAAATTAAAATCAATTAGGGTTTTAATTATTATAAGAAAAAGACTACAAAGCGCTAATTAATTTAAGATTTTAAATTGCAGGAAAACTATAAATGTTTTTTTTGCGTATGCAATATGACGAGATAATTTGCTTGCTAACAATTATTTAACCTAAATTAGAAAATGTACAAACAAAAGAATGTATATTTGAAGGACGAATGAATCATCGATAATCGACAACAATATTAACGCTTTGTCGATGATTTTTGCATTTTATGGATGTTTTTTAGCGTTTTAATTTTGTAAGCTCGCTTTTTTTTATAATTTTACGGACAGGATTCAATGGTTAATTTAAAATAATTTAGCTAGAAAACCGATTATTTTAAATGTGTTGAAGTTTTATAGGAGAAGGATTTAAAATTTTTGTTGACACTACAATTTTAAATTTCTCTATTAATAACATAAGATGCCTATAGTTTTTATGCGATAGATATTAAATGAGAATACAAAACAAGAAATTATTTGCCTCAATCTTATTTGTATTAATAAGTTTTGTATGCATGGCCCAAAGACCCAGTGAAGGGTTACCTACTCCGCCATCACCACCACCACCGCCAGGGCTTCCTATCGATGGCGCTATACCTGTGGTTCTAATCGCAGCCTTGGTTTACGGTATCAAGAGCAAACAAGGCACTTAGACTCTACTCTCATAAAGCTTCTGAATATATTTACCTAAAACGTCAAATTCGAGATTTACCAACTCATCTATTTTCAAATACTGAAATGTTGTATTTTCATAAGTATATGGAATAATAGCAACACGAAATGAATTTATACCAGAATCGACCACGGTTAAACTAACACCGTTTATGGTGATTGAGCCCTTCTCAATTGTTGTGTATTTAGAATCGGAGCCATATTCAAAACTAATTAACCAACTTCCTTGCTGTTCTTTAATAGAAGTGCATGTCCCAACTAGATCAACATGGCCCTGAACGATGTGTCCGTCGAGCCGATCAACTAATTTCATGGCGCGTTCAAGATTAACAGCATCTCCAATCTTTAATTTAGAGAGGTTAGTTTTTAGTAAAGTTTCCTTGATTGCAGTAACGGTATATTCGTCTTCATTTATAGCAACTACAGTTAAACAAACGCCATTATGTGCAACGCTTTGATCTATTTTAAATTCTGGTGTTAGTTTGCTTTTTAAGGTAATATGCAAGTTTTCGCGTTCCTGCTCTAATGCAGTAACAAGCCCTAAATCTTCAATAATTCCTGTAAACATAATGTCGAATAATTGGTTAAATTTGTAACGTTAAATGTTGCATCAAAGATAAGGTATAAAAAAAGTTTTATGCACGACTTGGCCAAGCTTTTGAATTAAAAAGGAACTATAAAGCAAATGAAAAAAGAAGAAAAGATAAAAGTAGGGATTTCTGTAGGTGATTTAAATGGGATAGGGTCCGAAATTATTTTAAAAACCTTTGAAGACTCTCGAATGCTTGAGTTCTGCACTCCAGTTATATTTGCTTCAATTAAAACGATGTCATTTTTTAAAAAACATTTTAATAGTGAGGTAAATTTACATGGCATTAACGAAGGAGATCCTATAGTTGAAGGTAAAATCAATGTTTTTAATGTTTGGAAGGAGAATGTCACTATTGAATTTGGGAAGGAAGACCAAAATATTGGCACCTATGCGATAAAGTCACTTGAAAAAGCCACGCAAAAGCTAAAAGATGACAATATTGATGTTTTAATTACCGCACCAATAAATAAGCATAACATTCAATCAGAAACGTTTAATTTTCCGGGGCATACTAATTATTTAGAAAAGGTATTAGGAGGGAATAGTTTGATGTTTATGGTTACCGATCATTTAAAAGTAGGCCTTTTAACAGACCATGTTCCAGTTAAAGATGTTCCAGCTCACATCACCGAGCAACTTATCACCACCAAAGTTGACACTATTTATCGTTCGCTTGTAAAAGACTTTAAAATAAACAAGCCTAGAATTGCCGTGCTAGGTATTAACCCTCACGCAGGAGATAATGGGGTTATTGGAAATGAAGATGATACTGTTTTACGCCCAACACTATTAAAAATTAAAGAATCAGGTAAATTAGTCTACGGGCCTTATTCGGCTGATAGTTTTTTTGGTTCAAATAATTACAAAAACTTTGATGCTGTAGTTGCTTCCTATCACGATCAAGGATTGATTCCGTTTAAAACCATAACTTTTGGTCAAGGGGTCAATTATACGGCTGGTCTTCATAAAGTTAGAACTTCTCCAGATCATGGTACCGCCTATGAAATTGCCGGTAAAGGAGAGGCCGATGAGAGTTCATTTAAAGAAGCCGTTTTTACTGCAATTCAAATTTTTAGAAATCGGAATGAATATGCTGATATCTCAAAAAATCCCCTCAAAAAAGCATCTAGAAAGGCTTAAACATTTTTTTGCGAATAACACTGCTATATAAATATAAAATTTATATATTTGCAGGCTCAAAATGAATGCGAGTTATGAAGCCGCTTAAGGAGTTTACAATACCGTTTATAGGTTTAAAATTAGACAAGCACCATTTTGATTATCAAATTGATAAAACGTTCTTTGAACATTTTGAGTATGATGATTTTAATGATGTAAGCGTAAAAACAGAGTTGGTTTTTGAAAAAAAAACCACGCTTTTAGAGCTACATTTTAAAATTTCAGGAAGCGTGAATGTTAATTGTGATATTTCAAACGAACCGTATAATCAAAACGTAATTGGAACTTTTGATTTGGTGGTTAAGTTTGGTGATAGCTACAATGATGAGCATGACGATATCCTGATTGTTCCGCATGGTGAATACGAAATTAATATAGCACAATACATTTATGAGCTAATCATATTATCTGTTCCAGCTAAACGTATACATCCAGGTGTTGAAAACGGAACGTTAAAATCAGAAATACTTCAAAAGTTAGAAGAATTGAGTCCTAAAGACTTAGAAGAAAAAGAGAAATCATCAGAGGACATAGATCCTCGTTGGAATACATTAAAGAAAC
The DNA here is from genome assembly GCF_042654525.1 of Geojedonia litorea. Classification (NCBI taxonomy): domain Bacteria; kingdom Pseudomonadati; phylum Bacteroidota; class Flavobacteriia; order Flavobacteriales; family Flavobacteriaceae; genus Geojedonia; species Geojedonia litorea. The sequence goes on along the minus strand of NZ_JBHSGP010000014.1, from coordinate 591,059 downwards.
TATTAACGGATAAATAATCATATAAAATGGCACATCCTAAAAGAAAAACGTCAAAAACAAGAAGAGATAAAAGAAGAACGCACTATAAAGCGTCGGTTCCGCAAATCGCTACTTGCCCAACTACAGGAGAAGCACATCTTTACCATAGAGCACATTGGCATGAAGGTAAATTGTACTACAGAGGACAAGTATTGATTGATAATTCTGAAAAAGAAGAAAATTTAGCATAATTATTATGCATGCATATATTAAAACGCTCATTTATGGGCGTTTTTTTTATGATTAATTTCTCAATCTCTCAAAAACAACTTAATTTGCACATTATCTAACCAAAATTTAGTAAATTCATTAAAATTTGCTGTTTTTTGACGTTTTTTCGTCTATTTTGGTAAAACTAAACGCACACAATGAGTAAAATCACAGCTGCAATCACCGCAACCGGGGCTTATTTACCTGATTTTGTATTGACAAATCAGATTTTAGAAACCATGGTAGATACCAATGATGAGTGGATAACAACCCGAACTGGTATCAAAGAGCGCAGAATTTTAAAGGAAGAGGGAAAAGGGACTTCCTTTTTGGCAATTAATGCTGCTCAAGACCTTATAAATAAAAAAGGAATTGACCCAAAATCTATTGAATTAGTAATTGTTGCAACCGCAACACCCGATATGAAAGCTGCCTCTACCGCAGCTTTTACTGCTTCTAATATTGGGGCTGTAAATGCATTTTCGTTTGATTTAGAAGCTGCTTGCTCTAGTTTTTTATACGGAATGTCAGTAGCAGCTCGGTATATTGAATCGGGCAAATATAAAAACGTACTGCTCATAGGTGCCGACAAAAACTCATCTATGATAAACTACGAAGATCGAGCCACTTGCATAATTTTTGGCGATGGGGCTGGTGCTGTTTTGTTTGAAGCAAGTCAGGAAGGCTACGGATTGCATGATGAATATTTAAGAAGTGATGGATCTGGGCGAGAATTTTTACAAGCTACCTATGGTGGATCTTCATATCCATCCACCCCAGAGGCAGTTGCTCAAGGCAAGCATTATGTTTTTCAAGAAGGAAAAACAGTGTTTAAAAATGCTGTTTTCAATATGGCAGACGTGACTGAAAAAATATTGGAACGAAATAACTTAACCAAACAAGACATTTCATGGTTGGTAGCACATCAAGCTAATAAGCGTATAATTGAAGCCACGGCTAATAGAGTTCAATTAGAAGAAGAAAAAGTAATGATGAATATTCAAAAATATGGCAATACTACATCTGCTACTTTACCGTTACTATTAAACGACTACGAGAATCAACTTAAAAAAGGAGATAAACTTATTTTTGCTGCCTTTGGCGGTGGATTTGCCTGGGGGTCGATCTATCTAACTTGGGCTTATAATTCCTAAACAATAAACTAACTAATAAATAATTTAATATGGATATTAAGGAAATTCAAAACTTAATCAAATTTGTCGCAAAATCAGGGGCCAGTGAGGTTAAATTGGAAATGGACGACATTAAAATCACCATTAGAACAGGGAGTGACGATCGTGGAGAAAGCACAACCTATGTGCAACAAATTCCTGTCAATGCACCAGTAGCAGCGCAAGCCCCTGTACAACAAGCCCAACAAGCACCAGCAGCAAGTCCTGAACCTGCGTCAGATGAAAATTCAAAATATATTACCATAAAATCTCCAATCATTGGTACATTTTATCGCAAACCTGCTCCAGACAAACCAATGTTTGTTGAAGTAGGCAGTTCTATTAAAGCGGGAGATGTGCTTTGTGTCATTGAAGCTATGAAGCTATTTAATGAAATAGAATCAGAGGTTTCAGGTAAAATTGTGAAGATTTTAGTTGATGATTCTTCCCCAGTAGAATTTGATCAACCACTATTTTTAGTAGATCCATCATAACAATTTAAAAATTCCAATACACAAATCTCAAAATCCAGTCTTTGGAATTTGGAGCTTGGAATTTGAAATTTTTAAAACATTGAGTTATGTTCAAAAAAATATTAATTGCCAATAGAGGAGAAATAGCACTTCGTGTTATTAGAACCTGCAAAGAAATGGGCATTAAAACGGTTGCAGTCTATTCAACAGTAGATGCCGATAGCCTTCATGTTAAATTTGCTGATGAAGCCGTTTGTATAGGACCGCCACCAAGTAGTGAGTCTTATTTAAAAATGTCTAATATTATAGCAGCTGCTGAAATCACCAATGCAGACGCTATTCACCCAGGATATGGTTTCCTGTCTGAAAATGCAAAATTTTCAAAAATATGTGAAGAACACAATATAAAATTTATAGGAGCTTCACCAGAGATGATTTCTAAAATGGGAGATAAGGCAACCGCCAAAGCTACCATGAAAGCTGCTGGTGTTCCTTGTGTTCCTGGAAGTGATGGTATCATAAAAGATTTTGAAGATTGTGAAAAAATAGCCAAAGAAACAGGATATCCTGTTATGCTTAAAGCAACTGCCGGAGGTGGAGGAAAAGGAATGCGTGCCGTATGGAAACCTGAAAACCTTAAGGCGGCTTGGGATTCGGCTAGACAAGAATCAAAAGCTGCATTCGGGAATGACGATATGTACATGGAGAAGCTTATTGAAGAACCACGACATATCGAAATTCAGATTGTTGGAGATTCAACGGGTAAAGCATGTCACCTTTCAGAGCGTGATTGTTCAATACAACGTCGCCATCAAAAATTAACAGAGGAAACGCCCTCTCCATTTATGACGGATGAATTACGAGAAGAAATGGGACTTGCCGCAGTAAAGGCAGCAGAATTCATTAAATATGAAGGGGCAGGTACCATTGAGTTTCTAGTTGATAAACACCGTAATTTCTATTTTATGGAAATGAATACACGTATTCAGGTTGAGCACCCAATTACCGAACAGGTGATTGATTTCGACTTGATTCGTGAGCAGATCTTGGTTGCCGCAGGAGTGCCAATTTCAGGTAAAAACTATACACCTAATTTACATTCTATAGAGTGTAGAATCAATGCCGAAGATCCGTTTAACGATTTTCGTCCTTCACCTGGAAGAATCACCACACTACATGCACCAGGTGGACACGGTGTTCGTTTAGATACTCATGTTTACGCAGGATACGCAATTCCACCCAATTACGATTCAATGATTGCCAAATTAATTACCACGGCCCAAACAAGGGAAGAGGCTATTAATAAAATGAAACGCGCTTTAGATGAGTTCGTCATTGAAGGTATTAAAACAACAATTCCGTTCCATAGACAACTTATGGAGCATCCAGATTATTTGGCAGGTAACTATACCACCAAGTTTATGGAAGGGTTTAAAATACAACCCTTATCAGAAGAATAATTAAAAAAGCTCCGAAAGTAATTTCGGAGTTTTTTATTAGAATTTGTTTTATTTTATCCTATTATTGAACACAAAATAAATTCCTACTTTTACCAATAACTAACAACCAAAAAGCGTGAACCTGTCCTATTGGGAAATTAAATCATGGTGTTCTAACATTGACTATACCGTAATTGGAAGCGGTATTGTAGGTTTAAATTGTGCGCTACAATTAAAGGAACAATTCCCTAAAGCCAATATTTTAGTCTTAGAAAAGGGCATGCTTCCTCAAGGAGCGAGCACCAAAAATGCTGGTTTCGCCTGTTTTGGTAGTTTAAGCGAAATTTTAGAGGATTTAAATTCACATTCTGAAGAAGAAGTTTTTGACCTAGTTCATAAAAGAGTAAAGGGACTTGAGGTGTTAAAGCAGACCCTTGGAGAAAGTACTATAGATTATCAACAACATGGCGGTTATGAACTTTTTAGAGATGAGGACAGTCCAGTATTCGAAGATTGCATTGCGAGAAAGCAAATCGTAAATCAGCTTTTAAAACCTATTTTTAGAGCAGAGGTTTTTACCCTTAAAAACAATAGTTTCAATTTTAAGAATATAAAAGAGCAGTATATTTTTACCCCGTTTGAAGGCCAGATTGATACAGGAAAAATGATGGAGGCTTTAGTACTTAAAGCACAATCTAATGGGATAAAAATTCTTAACAATTGTCATGTTGAAGCAATTTCAGAAAAGTTGGATAGTGTAAGCGTCAAAACAAATGCCTTTGAATTTTCTACTTCAAAATTGTTTATAGCTACTAATGGATTTGCACGACAATTATTAGATGTTCCCGTAAAACCAGCAAGAGCGCAAGTTCTCATAACCAAGCCCATAAAAAACCTTCATATTAAAGGGACATTTCATTTGGATAAAGGGTTCTATTATTTCAGAAATATTGATAATAGAATATTGTTTGGAGGCGGTCGCAACCTTGATTTTAAAACCGAAGAAACTACAGAGTTTGGAGAGACTCAAATGATTCAAAACAAGTTAGAAGAACTTCTTAAAACAACCATATTGCCTGAAGCAAAATTTGAAATTGATTATAGATGGAGTGGTATTATGGGAGTAGGCGATCAAAAAAGACCCATCATAAAGCAACTTTCTAATCATGTGTATTGTGGTGTTAGATTAGGGGGAATGGGAGTGGCAATAGGAAGCCTTATTGGTAAAGAACTAGCGCAATTACTAGAATAAAATGATAAAAAGGGTCTTTAAATTTATTTTTAAAACGTTGTTATGGTTATTCATCATCTCCATAGTATTGGTGGTGGTATATAAATGGGTGCCAGTACCAATTACACCCTTAATGGTGATTAGAAATATTGAACAATCCCAAGAAAATAAAGCCGTGGTTTGGAAGCATGACTGGGTATCTATAGATGATATTTCAATCAATTTACAACGAGCCGTAATCGCTAGTGAGGATCAAAATTTCTTAAATCATCATGGGTTTGATTTTGAAGCTATTAAAAAGGCAATGGAGAACAACCAAAAGGGAAGACGTATAAAAGGAGCAAGTACAATAAGTCAACAAACGGCTAAAAATGTTTTTCTATGGCCACATAGAAGCTGGCTTCGAAAAGGACTGGAAGCTTATTTCACATTTTTAATAGAATTAGTTTGGTCAAAAGAACGAATAATGGAAGTGTATTTGAACAGCATTGAAATGGGAAATGGCATTTACGGTGCAGAGGCTGCTTCAACTTATTGGTTTAGAAAATCGGCAAACAGATTAACACAGCAAGAGGCGGCCGCCATTGCTGCCATATTGCCTAATCCCAGAACATATAAAGCTAATCCTGCATCAGCTTATATACAAAGTAGAAAAAACTGGATTGTTCGTCAAATGGGGTATTTAGGCCCCATTGATTACTACAAAAAAGATGGTAAATAATATTAAAACATCCCTTCTCAAATTATGCTTTCAAAAAGTAGAAGAGCGGCAAATTAACCTACAAAAGGTCTTTGATGAATTACAAGAAGCTTTGCAAAATGAAACCAAAAGCAGCGCAGGAGATAAACATGAGACCACAAGAGCAATGTTGCAGTTGGAGCGGGAAAAATTGGGTCAGCAACTGGCAGAAGTTGATAATTTAGCATCTACGCTTTCAAAAATAGATGTGAATCGAGTCACAACTCAAGTGGCTTTTGGAAGTGTTGTGTTCACTTCAAGTACTAATTATTTCATAGCTGTTAGTTTGGGGCAACTAAATACTCATAAACAAGATTTTTTTGCCATTTCTTCAACTACTCCAATTGGTCAACAGTTACTTGGCAAAGGTGTAGGAGATCACATTGAATTTAGAGATCAAGTATTTAAAATCACCAAAATTATTTAGTTATTTCCAAATAAGCGCTTTGACCTACATCTAATTTTAACCTGTGTTCAAAAAAAAGCGTTTTACCCTTAAAATCTGCTTCAATTAAGTAAAAGGAACCTTTAAAGTAGCATTGTTTAACAATGGCATTTAAATTAGATTTGGCAACAACTTTTAATTGGTGAGCATAAATAAAATCATCATTTATGACATTGAATTCTCCAAAGAATGAAGCAATTAAAGGCGTTTCAGGATGGCGATATAGTTGTTCTGGGGAGTTTTTGGCAATAATATTAGCCTGGTGTAAAACAATCATTTCATCAGCATAGCCCAAAACGTCTTCACTATCATGGGTTGCGACAATGCAGGCTATATTTTTGTCTTTCAAATACTTAAAAAGCCGTCGTCTTAATGATTGTTTTTTAAAATTATCAATATGACTAAACGGTTCATCCAAAAGTAAAAGTTCAGGTTGTTTGGCTAATGCTCTTGCTAACGCTACACGCTGTTTTTGTCCGCCACTTAAGGTTTTGACCTTGGTTTTTGCAAAATTGGAAAGCTCAACAACTTCTAAAAGTTCGTTGGTACGTTCTATTTTTTCTTTCGGAAAAAAATTAGAAAGATATTTCCCAACGTTTTCTTCAACAGAAATAAAAGGCATTAAATCAAATTCTTGAGCGACATATTTTATGAAGTCATAGCCTACAACCAAGTTAAACTTTGGCCCTAAGATTTCAGTAGATTTCCAAAAAACACGACCTTCGGTTACATCATATTCACCATAAAGTAATTTTAGCAGGGTGGATTTTCCTGAACCACTTTCGCCAATTATGGCTAAATGTTCTCCAGCGTTTACCGAAAAATTTATATCCTTCAGTATCGGCGTTTGATCATAACTAAAGTTAAGCTGCTTTACATTTAACATGCTGTAAAAATAAGACAAAAAAACCGCCGCTTAATAGCGGCGGTTTTTATTATGAATTAAATAAACATAAATCTTATACAAGGTTATTCTCAACAAGATATTCGGCAATTTGCACCGTATTTGTTGCGGCCCCTTTTCTTAAGTTATCTGCAACAATCCACATGTTTAATGTATTTGGTTGTGAACCATCTCGCCTAATACGACCTACAAAAACATCATCTTTATCATGAGCGTAGATTGGCATAGGATATACATTAACATCTATATTATCTTGTACCACTACACCCGGAGTTTGACTTAAAATCTGACGCACTTCGGCTAGATCAAAATCGTTTTCAAAAGCAACATTTACAGCCTCGCTGTGCCCTCCTGATGTTGGGATACGGACAGCAGTTGCAGTAACTGCAATAGTATTGTCATTAAGAATTTTTTGAGTTTCTCTTACCAACTTCATTTCTTCTTTGGTATAGCCATTTTCTTCGAAAACATCACAATGTGGAATGGCATTTCTATGTATTGGATAATGATAAGCCATTTCACCTTCAACGCCAGCAAGTTCGTTTTCAAGTTGTTTAACTGCCTTCACACCTGTACCTGAAATAGATTGATAGGTTGAAACTACGATGCGTTTTATTTTATATTTACTATGAAGAGGCGCTAAAGCCATTACCATTTGTATAGTTGAGCAGTTTGGATTTGCAATGATTTTGTCAGATTTGGTTAATCCTTTAGCATTGATTTCTGGCACCACCAATTTCTTGTCAGCATCCATTCTCCAAGCTGAAGAATTGTCGATAACGGTTGTACCTGCTGCAGCAAATTTTGGAGCCCATTCAATTGAAGTGCTTCCACCAGCAGAAAATAATGCAATTTCCGGCTTCATGTTTACTGCATCTTCCAAACCAACAATACTGTATTCCTTATTTTTAAAAGTGATCTTCTTTCCAATTGATCTTTCTGAAGCGACCGGAATCAATTCAGTGAGTGGAAAATTACGTTCTTCAAGAACTTTAAGCATCACATTGCCAACTAATCCTGTGGCACCAACAACGGCTATTTTCATGGTTTAAAATTTTAGGTGACAAAATTATGTCATTTTTAAGCGTGTTGTATGAAAAAACGCGAGATTTTTTGTTAAAAATTAGGGCATAAAAAAACCGGTAATGTAAAAAATTGCCGGTTTTTTTGAAAATTGTATAATATTAAAACTGAAAGTTTTAGATCAATTTTACTATACTATTTTTTTAATGCATCTCTAATCTCTTTTAAAAGGTCAATTTCAGATGGTCCTGCAGGTGCTGGTTCTGGAGCTGGCTCTTCTTTTTTCTTCATTTTATTGATTCCTTTTATAATCATAAACATTACAAAAGCTACGATTATAAAATCGATTAAACTCGTTAAAAAGTCACCATACATTACTGCAACCTCACCTGTAATTTCACCAGCATCATTCGCAGCTCCTTCTGAGATAACATATTTAAGATCTTTAAAGTCTGATTTAAATATCAAACCTATCAAAGGAGATATAATGCCACCAGTAAAAGAGGCTACAACCTTGTTAAAAGCTGCACCCATAACAAAGGCAACTGCAATGTCAACCAAATTGCCTTTCATGGCAAAATCTTTAAATTCTTTTAGCATAATAAATTGATTTAAGTTAGTTATTAAGTCTCTAATTTAAAGAAAATTGTTAAAACCTCTAAAAATGTGGTAGTTAATTATAGAATTACACGCTTAATACGTTGCGACATGGCGGTTATAATCTCATACGAAATAGTATTTGCCGATTTTGAAAAGACCTCTGCGGTTGGATGTTGTCCAAAAATAATGACTTCATCACCTTCTTGACATTCAATATCAGTTATGTTTACCATAATCATATCCATACACACATTTCCAACGATTGGTGCTCTTTTTCCATTAATGGTAACAAATCCTTTTCCATTACCATATTGCCTTCCTATACCATCTGCATGACCTATTGGTATCGTAGCTGTTTTTTGAAAGGTATCGCTTTTGTAGGCTCTATTATAGCCAACGGTCTCCCCCTTTTTTATTAAATGAATTTGTGAAATCACCGATTTCAAAGTAGCTATAGGTTTTAAATCTTGGCTTTCCTTTTCAGAGTTACCAAAGCCATACAAACCTATTCCACTTCGTACCATATCAAAATGTGCTTCTGGGTAATTCAAAATCCCCGAAGTGTTACACATGTGTTGCATGGGTAGATAACCAAATAGTTTTGAAATTTTATCGCAAATAGTCTTGAAAGATGCTATTTGGCTAAGGGTAAAATCCTTTTCGTTTAGATCTTCACTTGCCGCCATATGTGAGAAAATGGATTTTATACGAACAGATTTCACATTAATTAAACTCGTGTGAATATTGTCTATATCATTTTCTCCAAATCCTATCCGATTTAATCCTGTATTAAATTTAATATGAACAGGGTAATCCTTTTGTTTTTCGTCTTTAGCAGCATCAATAAATGCCCTTAAAACTTTGGCATTATATAAACTGGGTTCTAAACAACGTTCAATTAAAGTTTTAAAATTAACGGGTTGGGGATGTAACACTAAAATTGGCAAAGTAATACCAGCATCTCTTAAGGCAACACCTTCTTTAACATATGCTACAGCAAAATAATCTACCCCAAGTTCTTGCAAATGCAGCGCAATTTCACAAGCGTCACTACCATAGCCATAAGCTTTAACTACGGCCAAAAATTTGGTGTTTGCGTTGAGTTTTGATTTTAGGTGATTGAAATTATGACTTAAAGCCTTTAAATCAATCTCTAGAATAGTTTCTTGGGCTTTAGGCATTTGATGACTTCTGTTTTAAAGAAATGTCTTCGGGGTCGTTGACCTTCATGTTTCGAACCTTGTCCCGAAGCATTGATTTATAAAATGCCGCCCTGCTTAAGGGCTCATATTCTTCAACTTCGCCTAACAGTACAATAGCATCGCTTTTCGCTTTTCGATAACTATATTGGGCCAAATTTCCCGTTTTAGTACAAATAGCATGCACTTTAGTAACATATTCAGCGGTCGCCATTAAATTAGGCATTGGGCCAAACGGATTGCCTTTAAAATCCATATCTAAACCGGCAACAATTACCCGAACCCCTTTGTTGGCCAAATCGTTACAAACCCTTACAATTTCATCATCAAAAAACTGGGCCTCGTCAATACCAACCACATCACAGCCGTCGGCTAAAATAGGAATGTTAGCAGCAGCAGGGACTGGAGTTGATCTAATTTCATTGGAGTCATGTGATATAACTTTTTCTTCATCATAACGTACATCAATGGCAGGTTTAAAGATTTCCACCTTCTGTCTTGCAAATTGTGCACGTTTAAGCCGGCGAATCAGTTCTTCGGTTTTACCCGAGAACATCGAGCCACAAATAACTTCAATCCAACCAAATTGTTCTTTATGATTAACAGTATTTTCGAGAAACATTTTGTAATTTTAACACTAAAACAAAGCTTATTTTCGTTTTGTATAAAGGTGACGTAAATTTATTAAAAATCAAAAACCTAAATAGCATTAAATTTAAAAGTTATGAAGAAGAAGTTGGAATCAGAATTGGTAAGTATTGCGCATAGGATTCTTAAACTAAAAGGGAAAGAAGATGTTATTAAAATGCATGCCGAAGTAGCATTGCTATATGAAAAACTCTCGGTTTTAAAATTTGCACATGATAATTTTGAAGACGAATTACCAACTATAGGCAATGACTCCTCATTTTTTGACATGTTGGATACCGCTTTTAATAATAAAGTAAGTGACAATATCGAAATAGAGGATAAAATTTATATCAACCTAGATGACGTTGAAGATGATGATATTATGGAACCTGTAATGGAAAAAATCAAGGATATGGTCGCTCAAATGCCACATGAAGCTGATGAAATTGATGCCATTTTTGAAGAAGCCATACCACAAAAGCAAGTTCATAAAAAAAACCTAGAAGATATTACCGCGGGGTTTCAAGATATTCCTGAATTTGAACCCGTCACTGATGCAAAAATACGAGAGAACTTTAAAAAATCTCTAAATGACAAACTCAAAAACGGAGGGTTAAATATAGGTCTCAATGATAAATTGGCCTTTATTAAACACTTATTCAACGGTAAAATAGAAGATTACGAACGCGTATTGTCACAGATTAACACAGCAATTTCCTATAAAGAAGCCTCCAACCTCATTCAAAATATTGTGAAACCAGACTATAACAACTGGGCAGGAAAGGAAGAAATCGAGGAGCGTTTTTTACAAATCGTTGAAAGTAAGTTCGATTAGATCTGTGGTGTTTCCGCTCCAAAGTCACGGTCGCGCTTTCACTACTCGCTTCCAAACGGATTCCGTTCGGAGAGCTCAAACAAACCGTTCAATCGCTAACACATGAGCAAACTTTACATTGTACCAACACCTATTGGTAATTTAAAAGATATCACGTTAAGGGCTATAGAAGTTTTAAAAGAGGCCGATTTAATCTTGGCCGAAGATACCCGCACTTCTGGAAAACTACTCAAACATTTTGAAATCAGTACGCCCGCACAGTCCCATCACATGCATAACGAGCATAAAACCGTTGAAAGCTTAATTACCAAGTTAAAAAGCGGAACAACTATAGCATTAATTAGTGATGCTGGTACACCTGCAATTTCAGACCCCGGATTTTTGTTAACACGAGCCTGTATAGAACACGGTATTGAAGTAGATTGCCTTCCAGGCGCAACAGCATTTGTTCCCGCTTTAGTTAATAGTGGTTTGCCAAACGATAAATTTGTGTTTGAAGGGTTTCTACCAGTAAAAAAGGGAAGACAAACTAGACTAACGCTACTCTCAGAAGAAACTCGCACCATTATTTTTTACGAATCGCCTCATAAACTTCTCAAAACACTTAGCAATTTTTGTGAGTATTTTGGTGAAGACAGACCAATTTCAGTGTCTCGTGAATTGACTAAATTATATGAAGAAACTATTAGGGGCACCGTAAAAGAAGTTTTAGAACATTACACCAAAAAACCACCCAAAGGCGAAATCGTGATTGTGGTTGCAGGCAAAAAATAATGGAGGTATTACTGAATGACATAAGGCAATGCTCAATTTGTGCTAAACATTTACCACTCGGGCCACGACCTGTTGCCGAAGCCCATACAGAATCAAAAATTGTTATCATTGGTCAAGCTCCAGGAACTAAAGTTCATGCTTCTGGAGTCCCTTGGGATGATGCTAGTGGTAAGCAGCTTCGTAATTGGCTCAATGTTTCGGATGAGGTTTTTTATGACAGCACAAAATTCGCCATTATACCAATGGGGTTTTGCTACCCTGGCAAAGGCAAATCAGGAGATTTACCACCGCGACCAGAATGTGCGCCACAATGGCATCAGCCTCTTTTTGAGCACATGCCAAAAGTAAAACTGATATTACTCATTGGCACATATGCTCAAAATTATTATTTAAAGGAAAAAGCTAAAGACACCTTAACCGAAACAGTTGCCAATTTTAAAACCTATTTGCCAGATTATTTCCCTTTACCTCATCCGTCACCACGAAATAGGTTTTGGTTGTCAAAAAACCCGTGGTTTGACAAAGAGGTGTTGCCAGTTTTAAAAACAAAAGTTCACGCCCTTATTTCTTAATTTTTCATGTATAGCTTACGTATTATATTTGTTGTTGTTTTATTCCTATGTCTATCGTGTAAGACTGAAAGACCAAAGGATTTTCAACAAAACTATTCAGCATCAGTTGCTTCAGAATTCACAGGAGATCTCGCTTATGAGACTACGGCATTCGTAGAACAGTATTGGCGGGTTGTTGGTAATACAGGCTTCAACAACTCTATTTTCAAAATAGAAGAGCAGTTAAAAAAAGCTGGATTTGTGAACGAAGCAAATGCTAAACCAATCGATTTATTGACCTACAGAATTGAAAAACGACCTCTTGAGCGTCCAACATGGGAACCTGTCAACGCCATTGTTAAAATTAAAAATGAAGAGTTTCCATTGTTGGAGTTTTCATCCAACCGAAATATGATTGCACTCAACTCTTTTAGTACTCCAGAGAAAGGTGTTTTGGCCGAAGTGATTTACATTGAGGATCTAAAGACGCTTAAAGACTTTGATGTTCACGGTAAAATTGTGTTTGCCGAGGCAAGTCCGGCACTACTGATTAGAAACGGCGTTTTGGATGCCGGAGCACTTGGTATAGTAACTTACAACAATCCTGATTATTTACAGCCTGAAAAGAATACGACCTCCATTCAATTTCGCTCTATTCCATACAACGCGCGACAAGAATCCTGGGCCATTGCCTTATCATATCAAGCTAAAGAACGACTTAAAACTAAGTTAGCTCAAGGTAAAGTTGAGTTATTTGTAAACATTCAAACAAAATTCTATCCTTCAGAAGAGCTTACAATTGTGGCTGATATCAAAGGTGCAAAGCATCCAAATGAACGGTTAGTTTTTAGTGCACATGTACAAGAGCCGGGAGCTAATGATAATGCCACCGGAGTAGGTTTGGCACTTGAAATGGCAAGTTTAACAGCTCAATTGATAAAAACCAAGCGGTTAAAGCTTGACAGAACCTTAACCTTTTTATGGGGTGATGAAATTGTGTCTACTCAACGTTATGTAGAAGAAGATTCTGTGAGAGCTAAAAGCATAAAATATGGTATAAGCTTAGACATGGTAGGAGAAAATACCGAGATCACAGGAGGCACGTTCTTAATTGAAAAAATGCCCGATCCAAGTGCTATATGGACGCGAGGTAAGGACCAGCATACCGATTGGGGAGGGCAAAAGCTTACTCTGGAAGACATGAGACCGCATTATTTAAACGATTTTTTGATTTCGCAATTTGAGGCCCAAGGTAAACGAGCCAATTGGAAGGTAAAAACCAACCCTTATGAAGGCGGCAGTGACCACGTGCCATTTTTAAAAAATAATATTCCAAGTGTGTTGTTTTGGCATTTTACCGATCAGTTTTACCATACCGATAACGACCGATTGGATAAGGTTGCAAAAAGTACCTTAAAAAATGTTGGTACAGCCGCATTAATTTCGGCTTATACCTTATTAAACGCTGATGAACACACTGCAAAAAATATTATTGAAATTTTAGAAACTGCCGCGTTAAATAGGCTAAACGATGAATTGATACAAAGTCAAATTGCCATTGAAAATGGAGCAACTCTTGACTCTCAATTAGAAATTATACAGGCTTGGGAAGATTGGTGTCTAAAAGCGATTGAATCTACAGCTGATATGATTTCCCAAAAAGTATTTCTAAAACAAAATATATCAGAATCAAAAAAACGTATTAAATCAATTTCGGATAATATAATCGAAAAACTGAAAAATTAAATATGCTTCCCTTTGTTCCAGCCATGTTTACCTAAATATTGGGAGCCACTTTCAACAGCGCCATCTTCAATACTGGTTCCCATACTATCATTCCAACGGTTCAGATATCCAAAGAGAGAAATAACACCTAACATTTCAACAATTTCACCTTCATCCCAATGCGCATATAAACGTGATTTAATATTCTCATCTACTGCGTTAGGAACCTGCGATGCCGCTAGACTGAAATCTAAAGCAGCACGTTCAGCATCATTAAATGCGGGATGCGTTCGGTATTCCCAAATATTGTCTAACTGCTCCTGTTCGGCACCGTAACGTTCTGCTGCCCTTATGGCGTGTGCTTGGCAATACCTACAGCCAGTGGCATTGCTGCTTACCCAAGCAATCATACGTTTTAAGGCCGATGTTACCCGACCTTCGTTAGCCATCACCGCTTTATTTAAATTGATAAATGCTTTTGAAATGGCAGGGCGACGTTGCATGGTGAGGACCGAATTTGGGCAAAACCCAAGGGTTTCATTAAAGAATTCGGCCAGCTTTTTGGTTTCTAAATCATGGTCGGCAGATAATGGTGTTACTAATGGCATAATTATATTTTTTAGTGCTATTTTTGAACTTACAAGAAATATCCCTAATACTAAATTTGATTGAAGGCAGCATATTAAATGGATATTACTTGTGTTCGAATTATTAAAAATTTTATTACACAAGAAACAAAAAATAGTTTAGAAATGGCAGATAAAATCACAACACAATGGAAAGGGAATATGGTCTTTGAATCTGATAATCCGAGATGGCCTTCGATAATGATGGATGCTTCAAAAGATTTTGGAGGCACAAATTCAGGTATGGCGCCTAAAGCTATGATGCTGTCTTCATTGGCTGGTTGTTCGGGTTTGGATGTGATTATGGTTTTAAATAAAATGAAGGTGAAAATTGACGATTTTAAAATGATCGTTGAAGGAGAATTAACCGATGAGCATCCAAAATATTACCATACCGTAACGGTCGAATATCATTTTTATGGGGATAATTTAAAAGAAGATAAAATCAAAAAAGCCGTTGATCTCTCCGTAGAAAAATATTGTGGTGTTATGGAAATGTTTCGCAAGTTTGCCAACGTAAAAACATCTATTCATTATCATAATAAGTAATAATGCGCTGGACGCTCAAACCCAACCCAGAAACCCATCGCATTGCGGCTTTAAAAAAGGCGCTTCAAGTTGACGATCTTGTTGCCAAACTGTTGCTCCAACGCGACATAGTCACCTATGATGAAGCCAAAACATTTTTCAGGCCAAATCTAGATGATTTGCATGATCCTTTCTTGATGAAAGATATGGATAAGGCTGTTGAGCGAATTGAATCGGCTCTATCCAATAAAGAAAACATTCTCGTCTTTGGAGATTATGATGTTGATGGTACCACTTCAGTGGCACTGATGTCGTCCTACCTAAAATCACGAACTGATTTAGTGGCAACTTATATTCCAGACCGCTATGATGAAGGTTATGGAGTTTCATATAAAGGCATTGATTTTGCAGAGGATAATGGATTTTCATTAATCATTGCTTTAGATTGTGGTGTAAAGGCTGTTGAAAAAGTAAAATACGCCAAAGAAAAAGGGATAGATTTTATTATATGCGATCACCACAGACCGGGCTCACAATTACCTGATGCGATCGCAGTTTTAGACCCCAAACGCGATGATTGCGAATACCCTTATAAAGAGCTATGCGGTTGTGGCGTTGGGTTTAAATTAATTCAAGCTTTAGCATCGAGAGAAGGGAAGACCATAGAAGATTTAGTAGACTATTTAGATTTGGTAGCCACCGCATTAGGGGCCGATATTGTTCCTATAACTGGTGAAAATAGAACCTTGGCCTATTTTGGACTTCAAGTGATAAATACTAATCCTAGACCAGGCATAAAAGCTATTTTGGCTCAAATAAAAAAAGAAGAATTTACCATTACCGATGTGGTTTTCATTGTAGCACCAAGGATAAACGCAGCAGGGCGAATGAAACATGGAAATCATGCCGTCACTTTATTAACAGAAGCCGACTATAATTTAGCGGCGGCTTATGCACTAGATATTGATCAATTTAATACTGAACGACGTGATGCAGACCAACGAATTACTGAAGAAGCTTTACAGCAAATTGAAGAACAAAAGGAACAGGAACGTTTTACTACTGTTGTTTACAATGAAACTTGGCATAAAGGTGTTATTGGTATTGTGGCTTCTCGATTGACGGAAACCTATTATCGACCTACCATTGTGTTTACAAAAAGTGGTGATAAATTAGCCGCTTCGGCCAGATCGGTAAGTGGCTTTGATGTTTATAATGCGCTGGAAGCCTGCAGTTCCTATATTGAACAATTTGGAGGACATAAATACGCTGCCGGGCTTACTTTGAAAGAAGAAAATTATGAAGCCTTTAAACAAGCTTTTGAAGATGAAGTATCCAATACAATAGATAAATCATTGCTAGTGCCAGAAATCAAAATAGATGCTGAAATAGATTTAAGAGATATTACTCCAAAGTTTTACAGAATTTTAAAGCAGTTTGCGCCATTTGGCCCTGGCAATATGACACCTATTTTTATGTCCCAAAATTTAAAGGATACCGGATACGGAAAATGTGTTGGTGAAGAAGATAAGCATTTGCGAATAACAGTGTCACAAACAGGAACTGACAAATTGGTGTGTATAGGTTTTGGCCTTGGAGACAAATTGAATATTGTTTCTAACCAAAAACCTTTCAAGGCGGTATATTCAATTGATGAAAATGAGTGGAATGGTAATGTTTCACTTCAATTAAAATTACGAGATATTAAAGAATAATCACATGGCAAAAAAAGACCCCTATGCTGCGCTTCGAATAAAAGAATTCAACATTTTTTTAGTATTACGTTTTGCTTTGGTATTGGCTTGGTCCATGCAATTTGTTGTTATAGAATGGCAAGTATATGCTTTAACTAGTGACCCTTTGTCGCTTGGCATTATTGGTCTTTGTGAATTTTTACCAGCGTTCTTATTGGCCCCATTTGCGGGCCATATTGTTGATAAAAAAGAAAAGCGAAACTTGTTTATGCTCTGTATCGCATTGTTTTCATTAATAAGTTTTGGCTTGTTTTGGTTAACATCAGAAACCATTGAATCGTCATGGGATACCAAAACTATTTTATTTAGTATTTACAGCTTGGTGTTTTTTGGGGGTGTATTAAGATCCTTTTTTGGACCAACTATTTTTTCGCTTATTGCCTTATTGGTTCCTAAAAGAGTGTATCCAAACGCTGCAACATGGAGTAGTAGTACATGGAAAGGTGCTAGTGTTTTTGGTGCGTTATTGGGAGGTTTTTTAATTGCTTGGATAGGTGTTCATATTACATTGGGCATCATATTTTTATTGGTACTGTTAGCCTTGTTTTTGGTTTTTCAAATAAAAATGAAGCCAATTTTAAACAAAGAAACGCATGAGTCGGTAAAAGACAGTTTAAAAGCAGGAATACAATTTGTGTTTAACGACAAAGTCATTTTAGGAGCACTAACTTTAGATATGATTGCCGTATTATTTGGTGGTGCTGTTGCCATTTTTGCGGTATTTGCAAAAGATATTTTAGATGCTGGACCTAAAGGATTTGGAATACTGAATGCTGCACTTTCTTCAGGAAGCATCATTACCATGTTGGCTACAACATATATTCCTATTACTAAGAATACAGGAAAAAAATTGCTTACTTCGGTTTTTGGGTTTGGCGTTTGCATGATAATTTTTGGTGCCTCAAAACTCATGTGGTTAAGTGTTTTAGCCTTGTTCTTTTCAGGTGTTTTTGATGGTATTTCTATGGTGGTTCGTCAAACTATTCTGCAACTGAAAACACCTGACAACATGAGAGGCCGCGTAGGAGCTGTTAATTCTATGTTTGTTGGATCGTCTAACGAACTTGGTGCACTAGAAAGTGGTATAGCAGCGAGATTGTTTGGTGCGCCTTTAGCAGTTATGTTAGGAGGCACTGTGACGTTGGTGGTTGTGGCTATAATGGGTTCTAAAAACAAACCATTAAGAGAACTAGACTTGACTAAAGATATTGATGAGCATGAAAAAGAAGATTAATAGCATTAGTTTGAATGTTATTCCATTAAATTGGTCTTCCTTTTAAATTACACAAATCAGAGCTTAATTTCTTTTCAAATAGGATAATTGCAATCAAAATTATCCCAAGAAATATTAAAAATGGGTCTTTTTACTAATATTCCTTCAGCTCAAAATTATCACCATCAAAAACGCCATAGGTATAATGACTTATCCAATCACCTAAATTGATATATCTAGCGTTGTTACCTAAATCGATATCTAATGGGAGATGGCGATGTCCAAACACAAAATAATCGTGGTGTTTTTCTTCGAGTTTTCGTTTAGAATATTGAACAAGCCACTCATTTTCTTCTCCTAGAAATTTAGCATCATCATCACCAGAAATCATTTTGTTTTTAACCGAAAGGTAGTGACCTAATCGCATTCCAAAATCAGGATGAATCAAGCGTTTGAACAACCACTTACAAACAGGATTGGTAAACACTTTTTTCATGCGTTTGTAGCCTTTGTCTCCAGGACCAAGGCCGTCACCATGGCCAATAAAAAAACGAGTGTTATTGAAGGTAAATTCTTGAGGTTTATGATAAACTGGGATATTGAGTTCTTCTTCAAAATAACCATTCATCCAAAGGTCATGATTACCTACAAAATAAAAAATAGGAATACCAGAATCACTAATTTCAGCCAATTTGCCCAATGTTCGAGTAAACCCTTTTGGAATCACTTTCCTGTATTCCATCCAAAAATCAAATAGGTCACCTAAAAGAAAAATGGCAGCCGCATCCTGCTTAATGTGATCCAACCAAGCCACAAATTTTTTCTCCCTAGGCAATGATGCTTCACTTGACGGAGCACCTAAATGATTGTCTGAAGCAAAATAGATTTTTTTTCCTTTTTGGAAGTTTATTTGGTGAGTATTATTCATTATCGCTGGCGTACCATTCGGCAAAACTAGTTTCAGTTTCTTGTAATTTTAGAGAATGCAATTGTATGTTTTCGGGTAAATGTTTTTTAATTTTTCGAGCAAAATCAATAACCATCATTTCACTAGTGGGTTGATAATTAACCAAAAGCACATTATGACCTCTGGTTTCTAATTCCTTGGCAAGTTCAACATGAGGTGTGTTTTTGTTAAATACTGTTGCGTGATCAAAAACATCAACAATTTCACTTTTCACTATTTTTTTAAGATCACTAAAGTCTATGACCATGCCAAATTTAACATTGGAAGTATCCTCTATAGGTTTACCAATGACGGTGACCGAAAGTTTATAACTATGCCCATGTACATTTTTACATTTACCATCGTAGCCATAAAGCGCATGTCCAGTCTCAAAAGAGAATTGTTTTGTAATTCTAATCGTACTCATTACCTATAAATTTCTTCGCAAAGATATTGAATTTGTAAAAGCAATTGGTTTTTAGATTACTTTTGCTCGCTTTTGTTGAAATTGAGCATCAATTTTTAAGTAAATGAATCAACTTTTTGAATCTTTATCTTTCGTTGAAAATCCTTTGTATGAGAGGATTATAGAGGATATTTTGGCTAAGCAGTATAGCGTGGTTGAAGATTTCTTTTTATTAGATGAAGTTGCTGTTTTAAGACAATCATTGCTCGACAAACATGAAGAAGATCGCTTCAAAAAAGCCGCTATTGGCAATCATCTCAACGAAACTATTGTTAAATCTATTAGAGGCGATGTGATTTTGTGGATTGACGAAAACAAGGCAAATTCTTCTGAAATGCTGTTTTTCAGCAAGATTAACAATTTGGTCGACTACCTTAACAAAACCTGTTTTTTAGGAATAATGCATAAAGAATTTCATTATGCGGTTTACCCGACAGGGACATTTTATAAGCGGCATATTGACACGTTTCAAAATGATGATAGACGTAAACTTTCGTTCGTCTGTTATTTAAATGATGAAGATTGGCAAGTTGAGAATGGCGGAGAATTGGTACTTTATTTGAATACTAATGGCCAATACGAAGAAAAAGTAATCTATCCATTTCCTGGTCGTGTGGTGATTTTTGAAAGCCAAATTATTGAACACGAAGTTAAGCCAGTAAATACTGAACGCTTAAGTATTACAGGTTGGCTAAAAACCAGATAATTTAACGCTTTTTATACTTATTATAAAAGTAGATGATTATTAATACTATCGCTAAAATTAGAAACAGCCTATTCATAATTATTGAATTTTAGTACTATAAAGTTACTCTTTTTGAGAAAGAGGAATGAATTTTTTTCTGAAAATTATAATTAAGGGGAAGCCTCTAGCGATTATCCAAAAGGTTAATGCAATAAAAATGGCATATAATTTATAATTTAAGTGATCTAGCCATAAAAGCAAAGGTATGAAAACTAGAAATGTAGAAACTAGAAGAAGATTTCTTAAGGTTTTCATTTTTCCTAATCCTTTAAAAACACCATCAAAAATAAAGGCTAAAGCGCACAATGGTTGCATGGCCAAAATCACCCAAAACACCTTGTAGAATTGGTTTAAGACTTCCTCATCTTGAGAAAACAACCTTCCGAGAGGGTAATAAATTAAGCCACCTAATAGCCCTAAACAGAAACCTATTACAATGCCGTAAGTGATTAGCTTATTGCTTAATTCAATTAATGATTTGTAGTCTTTTGCTCCAAACAATTTTCCGGACAAAATATTCCCAGCACTGGCATAGCCGTCGATAAAAAAAGCTCCAAAAAACCAAAGGTTGATTCCAATAGTATAAGCAGCTATATAGGCTGCCCCATAACTAGTAGCATAACTAGTAGCAAAGTACAGTGTAATATTTAGAGCTAATGTTCGTACAAATAAGTTAAGAATCATTACCGTGAATTTGCCAATTTCTTTATTAAATGGAAGCTGAAATTTTAAAGAGATGTCGGTTTTACTTAAAAGATAATAGGCAGATAAAATGGCCATTAAAAATTGTGCAATAACACTCGCATAAGCCGCGCCCTGGATATGCATTGCTGGGATGTAATTCTCTATTCCATAAACCAGAACTACATCCAAAACAATATTTGAAAGCGCCCCAACAATAGCAATAATCATCGGGTAATAAGTGTTTTGCAAACCTCTAAATGTTCCAAAAATTGCGATAGTAAATAAGGTAAATGGAAAGCCAAACACCCGTATTTTGTAGTAATCAACGCTGTAATCAAGTATGAGTTCTGATGCGTTGTAAAGTTTAAAAATGGATTCAGCAAAAGGGTAGGTTGCCAAAATTATTAGCAAGCTTAAAGAAGTAATCAAAAAAATAGCTTGAGCAGGTAAATTTTTAACTTCTTCAAGTTTATTTGCCCCTAGATATTGTGAAACGATGGAAGAAATTGCACTGCGGGTTTGACCTAGAATCCAGATGAGCATCGATAAAAATGTGGTTACAATCCCCACAGCAGCTAAAGACTCAGTTGGATTCAATTCAACATTTCCAACAATTGCAGCATCGGTTAAAGACAAAATAGGCTCTGATACCCCAGAAATTAATGCTGGGATGGCAAGTTTATTAATATGTTTAAAGCTTAGACTTGGATTCACAATACGAGTTCGTAGCAGTAAAAAGGATGTTCACTTTGTTTTGGGAAATAGATGTCTTCCAAACGTTGATAGCCTCTACATTCATAAAATTTTTGATTTCTTGGGTTTTTAGAAAAAGTATCTAAACGAATTGAAACAAACTTGTTTTTTCGTCCAAATTCTTCAGAAAAACTAATTAATTGTTGTGCGTAGCCTCGACCTTGAACGTCAGGATGAACCGCCAATCGATGTATATAAAGATTATTTTTATTAGGAGTTAACCAAGCAACTGGTTTATAAATATCATCCATATAGGTTGAAACTACTATACAAGCAACTACTTTGGATTTTTCCTCAAGAACAAATAATTCGCCACGTTTAATATCGGTTTCAAAGGCTGCGGCATTTGGGTAGTGTTCATTCCATTGGAATATATTTTGATTAATCATATGCCTTGCGCAGGCCCTTGTAATCTCTAAAACAGCAGCTACGTCTATAATTGTTGCTTTACGTATCATTAATAATCCTTATTTTTGCCGTAAATTTAGTTTAAAATATTAAACATGAAGAATATATTAGTTCCTGTAGGGTCTTCAAAAAATGCCGAAAGTCACTTGCAATACGCTGTTGACTTTGCAAGGAGTTTTGGCGCTAGATTATATGTTGTACAAATCTATAATGTGTATACCAAGGCAGGAACCATGGTTAAAGTAGATCATATTTTAGAACGTGAGAGTTTGGCCTTTTTAAAATCACATGTTGAGAAGGTAGACACTACTGGTGTTGATGTTGTTGTGAAAACTTTTAAAGGGAAATTGGTTGATACGATAGAGCTCGTTTGTCGAAGCCTAGATATAGATTTAATTGTATTAGAACCTAGAACAAATTCTATAAGAGACGAAGTGTATTTGGGTAAAACTTCTGGTAAGATTGTAAAGCAAACCAATATTCCTGCCCTAATAGTACCTGAAGGGTATGCCTATAGACCAATTAAAGGAATTTTGGTAGCCTTAAAATCGGCCATTATTAAGAAGGATAATGTGCTTAATCCATTAAAGGATATTAAGTCTCATTTTAATGCAGCCGTAAATTTATTATTGGTGAAAACACCGTTTTATAAGGAAGGTGATTTTAATGTTAATGAAGAACTTTCTCAATTGATAAAAAACACTATTTTTGCTGAAAGTGCAACTACCTTTCAAGGTGTTTTGGAGCATTACAAAGAAAACAATCCTGACCTATTGTGTGTGGTCAGACGCAAGAGAGGTTTCTTTACCAAACTTTGGGAAAAGAACACCATTCTTAAAAAAGATTTTAATAGCTCTAAATTACCTGTTTTGGTATTGAGTGAACTTAAATAAAATATTGGGGATGTAGCTCAGTTGGCTAGAGCGTTTGGCTGGCAGCCAAAAGGTCGTCGGTTCGAGCCCGATCTTCTCCACTCAAAAGCAATGCGAAAGCGTTGCTTTTTGTTTTTTGAAAAGGGCGAAAAGTTTATCCTGAGCGTAGTCGAAGGGAGCCCGATCTTCTCCACTTAAAAGCAACGTTTTCACGTTGCTTTTTTTATTGGCTAAATCTTTTGAGACAATTGTTGCTTTAAGTCTTCAAAATTCTTCACAGGAACAAGGTCTCGAATATCAATTTCGTAAAGGTCAGCAAAGGTTACAAATGTACTTTGGTCAGACCGAGTTCTGGTGCTTCCTTTGGGATAATATCGGCGTTTTAAGATAAATTCGGGTTTTGAAATCCATCCACAAACTGTCAATTCATTTTTGATTTTATGATAGCTGCAAAAAATGTAGATATCAGTTTTAAAATGATCTTGTAATTTAAGGAAGTTGTTCGTATAACTACGTTTCACATCGGTAGTTCTACCCATTGTTTTAACGTCTATGGCCTTGTTTTTATAAATTATATCAATACCCTTATCACAACCAGTAGCGCCATTTACATAACCAAGACCAAAAAGAGTTGAAATTACTGATTGACCAATCACGCCAGTTAACTGTTGCTCTTTGGTACCGTTTGCCGTGTGGCGTTGTCCAAAATTATACGATTCAATCAATGCCTCACAATGTTTTATGAGATCATTTTCAACAGGAACTGTAAACATATAATAAAAATGAAAAGATAATGATTTTTCATTTTCAATTTTAAACTACTCTAAAAATTACTTATCTGTAAAATTTATAATGGCTTTTCCACAAATGGAATATTAGGATTACAAAGCTCTAGTATTAGAGTTTTTAGCTGAATAAAAAAGGCGTCCAAAGTGTCCTGATTTATCAATTGATCTTTAGTTCGGCCACGAATAGATTCTTTTTTACCAAATTTTAAAAAGTATTCACCCTGTAGGTTTTTAAATGAAATGATTCCGCCTTCAACAGGAAGACAATTTGGATTTTGTTGATGAAGCATATATGCATAACTTAATACCTGAAAACTTTTGCTGTATTTAGTGTAATCCGTAAGTATGTCTTCCCAATTCACTATTTCAATTTGCCCTTGAATGACTTTACCAGATTTGTAATCAATAATTCGCGTTACACCATTAAATTCATCAACGCGATCAACGGTTCCATTTAAACGAACAGGAAAGCCTAATTCAGGAAGATTGAGATCAGTAGAGTATGAGGCTTCTAGATCAATAATTTTTATAGTATTGCCGGCATTTATAGATTCTAATTCTTTCTCTAAAAAATTGAACACATAGCGTTTGGCGATTTCAAAAACGATAAGGTTTTTGCCTTTGGAAAAATCACCATCTTTAAATAGATTCTTAAAATGTTCCTTTACGGTAGATGAAATTAAAGGCTTTAGGGATGTAATATAGTCTTTGGTTAAAAATTGGTTTTTAATTGGCGTATAAAGTGTTTCCAAAGAATGATGAATAACGCTACCTAATGTATTCGCTGCAATAGTTTCTTCAAGTTCTTCAAAAGGTTTTATACCGAGTATTTTCTCGTAATAAAAATCAATAGGATTTCTTATATAATTGGTTAATGATGAAGGCGAAAACCCTTCTGAAGCGACTGTTTTTAGACGTTCCATTATGGCATCAGTTTTTTCAATTTGCTTTAAGGAGCTTACTGTTGCCTTAACATTTGGGCCAATCACCACTGACTTTATATCATGGATGTTTTCGATTTCTAGCTGACTAATAAATCTGCTTTTTTCTCCTCCTTTTAATACATCAGGCTCTGTATTGTAAAGTATATAAACTCGTTTGGCCCGTTGCAATAATCTGTAAAAATGATTGGTATAAACCGCATCCTTTTCTTTGTAAGTGGGTAATCCATGCTCAAGTTTAACATCAAAAGGGATAAATGAATTTATACTTTTTCCAGCGGGCAAAATGCCTTCGTTTACCGAAGAAATAATTATGGTTTCAAAATCTAGAACTCTAGTTTCTAACATCCCCATAATTTGTAAACCTTGTAAAGGTTCGCCTTTAAAGTCTAAAGTTTCATTAGCGATAATTTCTTTATAAAGCCCAAAAAGCGCGTTAATAGAGTTAATATGTGGATAGGTTGTGTTTAAATTTTGAAGTTCTGTGAATACGACATTAAATCGATATAAATATTCCATGTCGATTACGCTCTTTGTCGCTTGCTTTTGTAGATGCTCCTTAATTAATAAAATAAGCTGGGTACAGTTGTGAATTGCAGTTTGGGCAGTGTTATTCCAACTCCCAAATAGTATAGTAAATAATTCTGAATGAGATGGGCTAAATAAATTTAATGTTGACAAACTCAAATAAGCAATATTGTTTTCTTGAATATGGCTTATTAAGGCATCGGCATAATTTTTAGAGCCTTCAGAAAACAAAGGTTTTATATATGAATTGGACAGGATAGCTGTAACATCTTTGTAGTAGATATTTGGCTTTGCATTTTTATGGATTTTAAAAAGAGATTCAAACAAGAACGCCATTGGGATAGAACGTAAAGGCAATCCCATGGTAACATTTACTGTGTCAATTTGTTCGGGAATAGAGTTTAACAATGGAATTAAAAGGTGCTCATTGCCCAAGATTACCGCTGTATTAGAAAGGCTTTTCTTGCTCTCCTGTAATTGATTGAGCAATGCTCCAATTTGCTTTACTTGACCAACTTGTTTAGGAACACCTATAACTTCTATGGTTTTTGGTGTTGCATAGTTTTTAGTTATCCAAGTAAAAGGTTGTTTTTTAAAGTAAGGCCAATTATTTTTATAGTGTCTAGTGAATAACCCGGCGTCATGTTGGAGGTTATTTATAAAAGTTTCGTCAATGTCCCAATATATTTTAGCCAAGTCTTGTTGTAGCAACTCTTGAATTATGATTTCTTCAGCCTTATTTAAGGCATTAAAACCAACAAAAACATATCGAACTTTAGGTTTTGTTGCAATATATTGCTCAAGGTTTGTAGCGGCTTCTCTATAGACGAGTCCTTGATAGCCTTTTCTTTTCTCTAATAGCATATTTTTAAACGTGCTATAAAGAATTGGAAGCCTTTTCCAGAATGAAATATAATTTTTTACATAAGAGGTTTGTTCCTGATTTAAGGACCAATGGTTAATCTCTTTGATGGCTCCTAAATAATTAAAAATTGAGTCAGGGGAAATTAAAAACCGATCTATTTCATTAAAATCCTGAAGTAAGAGTTGTGCCCATTTAGTGAAGGCCTCAAAGGGCTCTATATTATCTTTCTCTGTTATAGATAAATAGGCTTCATAAAACTCAAATAATAATTCAGTGTTGGTAGCATAGGTAATATCGGCAACAGTTTCAACAAAGGATTCTATTGATAAAATTTCTGGAGCAAAGTTGGTTTTGGTCGTACGTTGAGCAATATGATTTTTTAAAAAAAAGCCAGCACGCTTGCTCGGTAAAATGAAGGTTATTTCAGAAATATCAAGGGCTTGATTCTGTAGGTCTACTATAACATCTTCTAAAAAACTTGTCATAGTATAAAAATAAAAAACGCCCCGATATACGGGGCGTTTTTAAAATTATATTTTAATAACTTTTTATTTAAGAGTTACTTCAACTCGTCTGTTATTTTTTCTGCCAAATGCAGTTGCATTAGTATCAATTGGTTTTTCTTCACCATGACCAACAGCAGTTAATCTCTCTCCATCTATACCGTTTGCAATTAACCAATCTCTTACAGCGTTAGCTCTTCTTTCAGATAATAATTGGTTAGAAGATTTTGATCCAACACTATCAGTATGACCTGCGATAGTAAAATCAGCACGTGGGTATTCTTTGAAGATAGCTTGCATAGAAGCTAAAGTTTGTAAAGACTCTTGTTTGAAAGATGATTTACCAGTATCAAATAAGATAGTTCTAGCATACTCATTTAAAGTTTTCATAACTTCTGGAGTTGGCTGAATTTCTGGACAACCATTGTTAGCTACAGTACCTGCCTCGTTAGGACACTTATCGTCTTTATCTAAAACACCATCGCCATCAGTATCTGGCCAAGGGCAACCATTGTTAGCAGCAGGACCAGCAACATTAGGACAGTTGTCTTTGTTGTCAGCAACACCATCACCGTCAGCATCTGGGCAACCGTTTAAAGCTTTAAGACCAGCAACTGTTGGACAATCATCATTTTTGTCAGCAACACCGTCACCGTCAGTATCAGGACATCCGTTGAATTCAGCTAAACCAGCTTCGTTAGGACAATCATCTTTAGAATCTTCAATACCATCACCATCAGTGTCAGGACAACCGTTGAATGCTTCTAAACCAGGAACATCTGGACAAGCGTCATCTTTGTCATAAATACCATCACCATCGGTATCTTTTCCGCCGAATTTAATAACTAAACCAGCAGTATGTTGAAAGTGTGAAGATAAGTAATCTTCAAAAGCATGTTTGTAGCTAGTTTGAATGTTTAAGCCAATATTTTCAGAAAACCATAGGTTGAATCCTAAAGTACCATTTAAAGTACCAGCACCTATGTCATCAACCCAAGTGTATCCACCACCAACACCTAAATAAGGGTCAAATGTTGAAGCTTTAAGAAAGTTGTATTTAATGGTTCCATCTAATCCGTAGTAAGAAAGATCACTTACAGATGCATCACCGAAATTTTCTATTTTGTTAATCGTTCCTGCAGCTGTTAATGTAAATCCGTCACTTAAGTATCTCGATACTGAAATAGACGATAAAGATGGTAATACATTATAGTGATCACCAAAGTTAAAAAATTCGTCAAAATACTCTCCAAGCGGAGCATTCTCCCCGGTAGGATAAAAGTCAACTGCGTTTACGCCAATTCCAATAGCCCAAGGATTGTTACTATCTTGTGCATTAGCGTTGAAGCTCAATAAAAGCAACATAGCGAAAAATAATCTGCTAAGATTTTTCATATTCTAAAATTTAATTTTTAAGTGTTAATTGTAAGCAAAAGTAAGTTGTTAAATTTTATTAACAAAGACAAATATATAAAAATATTGAATAATTCTACTAAAATAGGGGACTTTGGAATGATTTTAAATAATATTCAAAGTACGACCAACACTTATAAAAGCATCAATTGCTTTATCCAAATGTTCTTTTTCGTGTGCAGCAGAAAGTTGAACCCTAATTCTTGCTTTTTCTTTAGGAACCACCGGGAAAAAGAATCCAATAACATAAATCCCTTTTTCAAGCAACATATTGGCCATCGTTTGGGATAATTTAGCATCATAAAGCATGACAGGCACAATTGCAGAATCACCATCAATAATATCAAAACCAGCTTTTTTCATGCCGTTTTTAAAGTATTGTGTATTCCATTCTAGTTTATCACGTAGAGACGTGTCATTGGCTAACATATCAAATACTTTTATCGAAGCTCCAACAATGGTAGGTGCTAAAGAATTTGAAAATAAATAAGGTCTTGATCGTTGACGTAAAATTTCTATGATTTCCTTTTTGCCTGTAGTGTAACCTCCCATAGCACCTCCTAAAGCTTTACCAAGAGTACCTGTAATAATATCGATACGTCCAAGTACGCCTTTTTCTTCAAGTGTTCCACGGCCAGTTTCTCCAATAAAACCTGCGGCATGGCATTCATCAATCATAACCAGCGCATCATATTTATCTGCTAAATTACATATTCTATCAAGTGGAGCAACAAGTCCATCCATCGAGAATACACCATCTGTAACAATTATTTTAAAGCGCGCCTCATTTTTGTTTGCCGCAATGAGTTGTTGCTCTAAATCGGCCATGTCATTATTCTTGTAGCGATAACGTGCAGCTTTACATAAGCGCACACCGTCAATAATTGAAGCATGGTTAAGAGAATCGGATATAATCGCGTCTTCTGCTCCTAATAATGGTTCAAACACACCGCCATTGGCGTCAAAGGCTGCAGCATACAAAATAGTGTCTTCGGTGCCATAGAAGGATGCAATTTTAGCTTCAAGTTGTTTGTGGATATCTTGAGTCCCACAAATAAAGCGTACGGATGACATTCCAAAGCCATGAGTGTCCAAGGCGTCTTTGGCCGCTTGAACAACTTCAGGATGCGATGATAAACCTAAATAGTTATTGGCGCAAAAATTTAATACCGTTTGCCCTGTATTTAAAGTAATTTCAGCACCTTGAGGTGAAGTAATCACACGTTCGCTTTTAAATAAGCCAGCTTCTTTAATTTCTTTTAGTTCTTTTTGAAGATGTTGTTGTATTGCTCCGTACATAATCATTTTTTAATTTGACACAAATTTAAAATTCTTTTACTTGAATTTCATCATCAATATACACAAGTATTTTTTTTAAGACTTTAAAGCCCATATTTTCAACTACTTCTTTATAATTATCTAGTTGCTTTTCATGCTTTGGATCTAGATGTCCTGTCTTGTAATCAATAATGACAGCTTCTTTTTTCTTATTAAGCACTATCCTATCAGGCCTTATAATTTTTCCGTCTTCAGAAATGATATCTCTTTCGTTATAAATAGTAAGTTCTGAATCAAAATAGGCTTTTAGTTGTTTGTGTTGAATGATGTTCTTTATAAATGGACGTAGTATTTCAGATTGAGAAGAATTTATTTGGCCAGAACTTATAAGTACATCAAATACGAAATCAGCATCGCTGCTCACTTTTATATGGGACATGATAAGATGAATCAGGTTTCCTCTTTCTATAGCTTTTTCCTGCGTGGTATCCCATAAATAGCCTGCACTAGTCACAATATTTAAATTGTGTTGTTGTCTTGAAACTGAAATAAAAGGTGTAAAATGGCTGTTTCCTTCTTTTTCGAATTTTGGATAAAGTTGATTTGGATTTCCAAAACTATAGGTATTCTGATTATTATCCCATAATTCCTGACTTTTTAAATAATGAATTAATAAGCCCGAATAAAGGTTTAGCTTTTCATCTCCTTTGCTAGATAAATCAAGTTCGGAAATTATATACAATTGTTCAGCAGCTCTGGTTAGGGCTACGTACATTAAATTAATACTGTCTAGCTCCAATTGCGCCCGATAGCTTTGATACAAATGGGCGCCTAATTCGCTGTAATTTTCAAGGTCCTTGTTTAAATTTACATAGAGATAATTAAATCCATTAAACTGATGTTCGTTTACGGGAAACCAAACTTTAGGACTCTTATCAAAGTACAAATCTTGATTTGCAAAAGGAAAAATGACTATTGGATATTCTAATCCTTTAGATTTATGAATAGTCATTATGGTTACGGCTCCATTGTTTTCTGGAGAAACCACACTTAATTTTTCTTTTTTGCGTTCCCAAAATTCAAGAAACCCTGCCAAATCAGCATCATTTTTAAGGCTGTAATCTAAAACTTCATCTAAAAAATATTGAATATATGCGTTTGATTCTTGATCGAGATGGAAAGACCTAATAATAACTTCAATGCCTTCATATATGGGAAATGTTATAAATACATCAAGATTAAAATGAAACCCAAATGACTCTAATGTTCTGAAGAATTGCAAACCCTCTAACTCCACTAATTTTTTATAAAAAGAATGGCTATCATCAACATTTAAGTGATGTCTATCTAAATAAGTAAGAAGTTCCATTTTAACCTGCTTGTTAGATGGTTGAGTCACTAATGTCATCAGGTTGACAATGAATGTTACTTCTGGCGAATTTTTCAAGAGTAGTGTTTCTGAAGAGACAATAGCAATGTTTTGAGAACTTAAAAACTCTGCTATTGCAACACCTTCTTTAGCTTTTCTTGTGACTATGCAAATGTCATCCAAGCTAAATCCATTTTTTTGGACACGCTGTATAGTTTCAAATACTTTTTCACAATATAAAAGTTCTACGTCTTCGTTTTTAGTGTCTAAAAAATGAAGTTCCACATAGCCATCTTCATCTTTAGATTGGTTTTGAGTACTTGTCTCAAAGATTTCTTGATGTTCTGGGTTTGAAAACACAAATCCAGAAATATGCTTGAAAAATGAATTGTTGAATAGCACAACTTGTTTTGTGCTTCTATAGTTTTTTGGCAAGTTTTCAACAACTTGATCAATAACCAAGGGGCGGTTTGTTTCATTATATAGGCTAATAAATTGCTCGGCTCTCCCACCACGCCAGCGATAAATAGCTTGCTTGGCATCACCTACCAACATCACTGAACCTCGTTCACCTTTTAAAGACTCACTCGCCAAAGCATTATCAATTAAGGGGACTAAATTTTGCCACTGCAAGACAGAAGTATCTTGAAATTCGTCAATAAAGTAATGTTTAAATTTTTCTCCTATCCTTTCATAAATAAAGGGTGCGGGCTGTTGATTTATCTCACCTGAAATGATAGAATTAAATTCTGAAATGAGAATTTTATTTTCCTCTTCTTTAATCAGCTTAAGCGTTTTGTTAATTTCGTTTAATACTGAAACAGGGGTCAGGTGTTTATAGATATTTTTTAAAAATTTATGCTGAATAATCTCGACTTTGGTTGAAGTGAAGTTTGAAGCAATTTGAGGCTGAATACTATCAATTATAGATTTGATATGCTCTGGGGTGGAGGTTTTTGGATATAATGGGTCTGTTTCTATTTTCTCCATCCAAACTTTATCAAAAGCAACAGAGAAATCGTTCTTAGTTAGTTTTACAAAGTAGCTGGGTATGTAGCCATTTTGGCCAGAAAAATCATTATGCTCTAAACCACATTCTTCAATTAAGGTTAGTGTATTTTGAGCGGTATGTAAAACCTTGGATTCGATGGTTTTCAATCTTTCATTGATGCTAATTTTAAGATGTTTAAAATCTTCAAGCGTTTTATCGGTGATGAGATCAACAAATGGAATTTCGTTCTCATCTACTAAAAGTTTAGCAATAGCATTGAAATCATAAGCCACGTCCCAGCTTCTATCATCATCGGCTTTTTCGAGGGCAAAATCAACCAATACTTTTGTAAGTTCTTTATCTGTTCCTGCTTTATCAATAAGTGAGTCAACAGCCTTGGCAAGCATCTCCTGTGTGTCGAGTTCTACTTCAAAATTCAACGGTAATTTTAGGTCATAAGCAAAAGTTCGTATTAGTCTGTGGTTAAATTTGTCAATAGTTGAAATGTCAAAGGCTGCATAATTGTGTACAATGGAGAGCAATAAGTGTTGTGATTTTTTGTGTAATAAAACAGCATCCATTTCCAACTCTTTAGCTAACTCATGGAACATTGAGTTATCTGAATCTAAAATGGATTCATTTGAAAACGATTTTAATGTCTCAATGATACGTTCTTTCATTTCACCAACAGCTTTATTGGTAAAGGTTAAGGCCAAAATAGTTTTAAAAGGCAGAGCGAGTTTTGATTGAAACAGAATTTTTAAATAATTCTTTACCACGGTATGGGTTTTTCCACTCCCAGCAGAAGCATTATAAATGGTAAAGGCACTAATTTTTGGCATAAATAAAAATTTAATACAAGATAGAAACAATCAATGATTTCATAGCAATTTATTATTTTTAATTGCCGTGTATTATCCGTAAATTTGAAGGAAATAAATATTAACATCAAAACACAAAAAATATGGCTTTCGAATTACCGAAATTAAAATATGCGTATGATGCTTTAGAACCTCATATTGATGCACGCACAATGGAAATACATCATTCTAAACACCATCAAGGTTATACTAATAATCTTAATGCTGCAATTGAAGGCACCGATTTAGAAGGAAAAACCATAGAGAATATTCTTATAAATTTAGATATGGATAATGGTGCCGTTAGAAATAATGGTGGTGGCTTTTATAACCACTCTTTGTTTTGGGACGTGATGAATCCAGATGACAAAGGCAGATTGTCAGGAGAATTAAAAGATGCTATTGAAGCTGCTTATGGAAATTTTGATGCGTTTAAGGATGCGTTTAGTAAGGCAGCGGCAACCCGATTTGGATCTGGTTGGGCATGGCTTTGTGTACACAAAGGTGGAAAAGTAGAAGTGTGTTCATCACCAAATCAGGACAATCCATTAATGCCAGGAGTTGGTTGTGGAGGAACTCCAATTTTAGGGCTTGATGTTTGGGAACATGCTTATTATTTAAATTACCAAAATCGCAGACCAGATTATATAAGTGCATTTTTTAATGTGATAAACTGGAATGAAGTTGAAAGACGATATGCTTTAGCAAAATAGTAAGAAGATAATTAAATTAGAAAGCGAACCTTTAAGGTTCGCTTTTTTTGTTTTTAGGCCCTTCAACATTATATTACATTTGCTAAAAGGCTGAAAATGAAAAAAGGTGAACGAGTGTTCACCTTTTTTGCCCCAAATCTACCATAAACTTAACCTACTTATGTTATGGTGAAACAAATATAAAAGGACTTGTATTTAATTGTTTAATTTTTTAGACAAACGACTTATAAATTGGCTTAAAAGGATAATTAAGTAGATTTTAGTTAAATTCCTTACAAATATTATGAGTGCTGACGACAGTTGTATCGATAATATTAATTAAAATACTATAAATGATTTCAATAAAAAAAGGTGAACGAGTGTTCACCTTTTTTTGCCCCAAATCTACCATGAACTTAACCTACTTATGTTATGGTAGCGCTAATGTATGTGTAATTTAATTATCGATTTATATATATTAGATGAAATGCATTTTTTTCAGATAAAAAGTGTATTTTTATGGATTAACTGTAATAAAATCTGAAAAAGTATTAATAGGCGCGTTCCTTATTACCTTCGAAAAAATTAATAAAAGCCCTGTTAACCACGCGGTTACCTCCATCGGTTGGGTAGTTTCCAGTAAAATACCAATCTCCTAAATTTTTAGGGCATGCCTTATGTAAATTTTCAACTGGTTGGAAAATAGTTTCAACTTTAGCTTTTATACTTTCATCACAGATTAACTCCGAAATTTTAGTTTCAATGTCTTCATCAGTAAAATGATCGTACAATTCTTTAACAAAATTCTTTACATTTTTATCCTCAATGTCAACTTGAGCTTTGCATTTGTGGTAAACTTCTTCAATTAAATGATACTTGTTATTTTCTTTTAATAATTCTAGCATTGCCCTAAATGCTATGAGATCTTCAAGTCTTGCCATGTCAATACCATAACAATCTGGATATCTAATTTGTGGCGCCGACGACACAACGACAATTTTTTTAGGATGTAAACGATCCATCATTTTAATGATACTCTTTTTTAAAGTGGTTCCTCTTACAATACTATCATCAATAATAACAAGATTGTCTTCGGGTTTAATTATTCCATAAGTAACATCATACACATGCGCAACTAAATCATCCCTGCTACTGTCTTCAGTAATAAAGGTTCTTAATTTTACATCCTTAATTGCAACTTTTTCAATTCGTGGACGTTCAGACAATATTTGCTTTACATTATCGGCAGATAATTTACCATTACCATTCAATATGGCTTGTGTTTTTTTCTCATTCAAGTGTTTTTCAACCATTTCAATCATGCCATAAAACGACGTTTCGGCTGTATTAGGGATGTATGAAAAAACTGTGTTTTTAGTGTCATTATCAATTGCTTTTAGAACACGAGGCATTAAAAGTTTTCCCAGTTCTTTACGTTCTTGGTAAATTTCAGCATCACTACCACGAGAAAAATAAATGCGTTCGAATGAACAGGCTTTACGTTCTAAAGGCTCAATGATTTGAGTGATTGAGGTTTTTCCAGATTTTTTTGTAATAATAGCGTGTCCAGGGGCTAGTTCTTTGACATCTTCAAAGTTGACATTAAATACGGTTTGAATCACTGGGCGTTCTGAAGCGACCACTACAATTTCATCATCTTTGTAATAATATGCAGGTCTAATCCCAGCAGGATCTCTAAGTACGAAGGAGTCGCCATGTCCTAATAGTCCCGCCATGGCATAACCGCCATCCCAGTTTTTAGAAGCACGCTTAAGTATTTTAGCTACGTTTAAGCGCTCGGCAATTAGAGGGCTACATTCATTTTTATTGTAACCTTCTTTTTTAAGCTGCTTGTATTTTTTTGCGACCGCATCATCTAAAAAGTGACCAATTTTTTCCATGATAGTAATGGTATCAGCTTTTTCTTTTGGGTGCTGTCCAAGCCTTACTAAGCCATCAAACAATTCATTAACATTGGTCATATTAAAATTTCCTGCCACGATGAGGTTTCTATGCATCCAATTGTTCTGTCTTAAAAATGGATGAACACTTTCAACACTGTTTTTACCAAAGGTACCATAGCGAACATGACCTAA
Source organism: Geojedonia litorea (assembly GCF_042654525.1). Classification (NCBI taxonomy): domain Bacteria; kingdom Pseudomonadati; phylum Bacteroidota; class Flavobacteriia; order Flavobacteriales; family Flavobacteriaceae; genus Geojedonia; species Geojedonia litorea. The sequence continues at coordinate 555,751 of NZ_JBHSGP010000014.1, read as the reverse complement.
AAGCAATTCACCAACGTAAGGAATATAACGTTTCTGTAATCCAACATCATCAACATACTCGGGGTGTTCTGCAAATTCTTTATTAACACGTTCATTGATTTGAGCAAATATATCCTGAATAGGTTGTTGAGCTATAGAACGTACTCTGCTTATATAGCGTTCACCAGGTCTAGTGTCTAATTTAATACTTGCAAAACCAGCACCGTCTTGCCCTCGATTGTGCTGTTTTTCCATCATGAGATACATTTTGTTAACGCCGTAAAAGGCACTTCCATATTTCTCTTTATAATATTCAAGAGGTTTTAAAAGTCGTATGAGTGCAATTCCGCATTCATGTTTTAAAGCATCGCTCATTGTTGCTAAAGGATATTTAAATTAAAAACGCGCTCTATTTGAGCGCGCTGGTTTATGTTAATTCAATTTCAAATTGGGTTAATTGTCTAAATTGTAATAAGCGTTTGTGTACTTCTGCTTTTGAAAGATTAATCATGCGCTCGGTTCCAAACTTTTCTACACAAAACGAGGCCAAAGTTGAACCAAAAATGATGGCGTTCTTCATATTTTCAAATGAAGTGTCTCCTGTTTTGGCAAGATAACCAACAAAGCCTCCTGCAAAGGTATCTCCTGCTCCAGTTGGATCGAACACTTCTTCTAAAGGTAAAGCGGGAGCATAAAACACATTATCATTATGAAACAATAATGCTCCATGTTCTCCTTTTTTAATCACAACATATTTGGGGCCCATTTCATGAATTTTTCTCGCAGCAACTACCAATGAATACTCCCCGGTTAATTGCCTTGCTTCTTCGTCATTTATGGTGATAACATCAACTCTTTTAATAACTTTATGTAAATCGTCTAATGCAGAATTCATCCAAAAATTCATGGTATCAAGAACTGCTAATTTTGGTTTTTTGTCCATTTGATCTAACACACTTAATTGTGTTAAAGGGTGCAAATTACCGAGCATCACTATTTCTGCGTCTCTATAATTTTGTGGAACAACGGGATTAAAATCGGCAAGCACATTGAGTTCTGTTACCAAAGTGTCGCGAGAATTCATATCGTTGTGATAACGACCACTCCAAAAGAAGGTCTTACCATTTTTAACAATTTCAATGCCTGAAACATCAATACCTTTATTTGAAAGTAAGTCAAGATAGTCACTTGGAAAATCGTTTCCCACAATTGAAACCAATGCTGTATCAATTTCAAATTGCGCTGCCGCTAATCCTATAAATGTTGCTGCGCCCCCAAGTATTTTATCTGTTTTTCCAAAAGGAGTTTCAATGGCATCAAAGGCTACGGTCCCTACAGCAACTAGTTTGTTCATAGACGTGTTTCAATTTTGCTGCAAATATAAGGTTTTTAAGTCCTAAAAAACGAATTTATTTTCTGCCAAAATCGGCAGGAATTTCTCCCCAAGCTTTGGTTTCCCATTTTACAATTGGTGTGCTATATTGGTTTGTTTTTAACCAATGAACAGCACGTTCAATCAATTCAAAAAGTTTTTCGGTTTTTTGGTTACGTTCTAATTTAGTGTTACATGTTTTTTTCTTTACCCAACTTATCGCCGTTTTGGAATCGGTATAAATAATTCGGTCACTTTTATTTTTTTTAAGCAAGGCTAAACCATGAACAATCGCTAAAAATTCGCCAATATTATTAGTGCCTTCTTCAAAAGGGCCCTGAATGAACAATTGTTTCTTGGTTTTGGTATCAACACCTCGATATTCCATTTTTCCTGGATTTCCACTTGATGCTGCATCTACGGCAATTGAATTGAAATTGGGCTGACCAATTTTTTTTAGTTGCAATTCTGAAAGTTCACTTTTAAACTTGCCTTTTGTGATATAATCCTTATAATTTCCTTTTAAGGCCTGTTTAGCAGCATCAAAAGTTCCAAATGATTTGTATTGAGCACCCTGAAAATCTTTAATTTGCGCTTTACAATCGTCCCAAGATTCGAAAACTCCTGTATGATGGCCTTTCCAGACTGTATAGTATTTTTTTTTCTTTTTGCTCATCTTCAGTTTCTGTGAAAACAGAAATTTATTAGTTTGTATTTAACAGAAGCTTTTCAACGACTTTGGGGAAGTGTTCCATTTCTAATTGATGGATTTTGGTGGCAACATCTTCAGCCGAATCTTTAGGACTCACCTCGCATTTCGCTTGAAAAATGATAGCGCCTTCATCGTAATGTTCATTTACATAATGTATAGTGATGCCTGTTTCGGTTTCATTATTGGCAACAACGGCTTCATGTACATGCATGCCATACATACCTTTCCCTCCAAATTTTGGTAATAATGCAGGATGTACATTTATAACTTTGTTTGGAAATTGGTTCAAAATAAATTCAGGGAATTTCCATAAAAAACCGGCAAGGATAATTAAGTCTGGTTGCGTGGCTTTCAAAATATTAAGCACATCATTAGTTTTTGTAAAAGCTGTTTTATTAAAAGATAAAGCGCTAATTTGTAGTTGCTTGCATCGGTCTAAAACCATGGCATGAGGATTGTTAGTCAATACCAGAACAACAGACGCATGATCTTTGTCTCGAAAAAATTTGATTAAATTTTCGGCATTTGTACCACTTCCGGAAGCAAAAATCACTATACGTTTCATTTGTTAATAGCTTTAAACATTAATATTTAATCAATTGGCCATCTCTATCTGTCATTGGTGTTTTACGGATTTTTCAAGCTAATTTTATTTTACAGAATATAATGTTAAATTGTTCGAACAAAAAAAAGAATAAATATTAACAATTAGAAGGCAAAATAGAAATACTTCGCAGTAATTTTAGTAAATTACAAACACATTTTTATAGTAAAGGTGTGTTTTAAAAATAAAGTTTTTTATTTTTGCCAACTAATTAAAACTTAAAATTAAAGATTATGTCAGACATTGCATCAAGAGTAAAAGCGATTATCGTAGACAAATTAGGTGTTGATGAAAACGAAGTTGTTACTGAAGCTAGCTTCACAAACGATTTAGGCGCAGATTCATTAGACACTGTGGAATTAATCATGGAATTCGAAAAAGAATTTGATATCCAAATTCCTGATGATCAAGCTGAAAACATTGCAACAGTTGGTCAAGCTATATCATATATAGAAGCTGCAAAATAAGCAAACAAATTTATGGAATTAAAGCGAGTTGTAGTAACCGGTTTAGGCGCACTTACACCTATTGGTAACACTAAAGATGAGTACTGGAATGGTCTCATAAGTGGTAAAAGTGGTGCGGCACCTATAACGTATTTTGATACTGAAAAGTTCAAGACAAAATTCGCTTGTGAATTGAAAAACTTTGATGCGACACAATTTCTAGATAGAAAGGAAGCGCGTAAAATGGATAGATTTACACAGTATGCTATGGTGGCCTCTGATGAGGCCATCATTGATGCTAAATTGGATCTTAACAAAGTCAACAAATTAAGAGTGGGCGTTGTTTGGGGTGCTGGTATAGGCGGCCTTGAAACTTTTCAAGATGAAGTATTGAATTTTGCAGCGGGTGATGGTACACCAAGATTTAACCCATTCTTTATCCCTAAAATGATTGCAGATATTGCTCCCGGTAACATTTCTATTAAGAATGGATTTATGGGGCCCAACTATACAACGGTATCCGCTTGTGCATCCTCTGCTAATGCAATGATTGACGCCTTAAATTATATACGTCTTGGTCATTGTGATGTTATTGTAACTGGCGGAAGCGAGGCAGCGGTAACTATTGCAGGAATGGGCGGTTTTAATGCAATGCATGCACTATCTACGAGAAATGAGACCCCAGAAACGGCATCGAGACCTTTTGATGCCACCCGTGATGGTTTTGTACTTGGAGAAGGTGCCGGTGCTATTATTCTTGAAGACTATGAGCATGCAAAAGCAAGAGGCGCAAAAATTTATGCCGAAGTATTAGGCGGCGGGTTATCTTCTGATGCTTATCATATGACAGCTCCACATCCTGATGGGATTGGGGTGATTGCAGTGATGAAAAATTGCTTGGAAAATGCTGGAATTGGACCAGAAGAGGTAGACCATATTAATACTCATGGAACCTCGACTCCACTTGGAGATGTTGCCGAACTTAAGGCTATTAAGGAAGTTTTTGGTGATCATGCCAAAAATATTAATATCAATTCAACAAAGTCCATGACAGGACATTTATTAGGTGCAGCCGGTGCTATTGAAGCTATTGCAGCCATTTTGGCTATGGAACACGGAATTGTACCACCAACCATTAATCATGAAGTTGTTGATGAGAATATTGATTCCAATTTAAACTTAACTTTAAACAAAGCACAAAAACGAGACGTAAAAGTAGCCATGAGTAATACCTTTGGGTTTGGTGGTCACAATGCTTGTGTCTTATTTAAAAAAATTGATTAATCTTCGAATGAATTACATTCGCAACATATTTAATTCCCGTTCAATTCCTAACGGGGATTTTTTTTTGCAATTAAGAAAGATTTTAAATTTTAAGCCCAGAGATAAGGAGCTCTATCTTAAGGCGTTTACCCATAGATCTATGAACATCAAAGATAAAAAGGGAAATGCCATTAATTATGAGCGCTTAGAGTTTGTTGGTGACGCTATGTTAAGTGCAGTTATCGCGTCATATTTATTTAGCAAAGTACCTCATGGCGATGAAGGCTATTTAACTAAAATGCGTTCGAAAGTAGTGAGTAGAGAACATCTTAATGAATTAGGAAGAGAGTTAAAACTCATAGATTTAGTAGAAAGTAAAATTCCTAAAAATAATTTTGGCAGCAATATTCACGGTAATCTCTTTGAAGCCCTTGTTGGGGCAATCTATTTAGATAGAGGTTATAAATATTGCGAAAAATTTATTTATAATCGAGTCATTAATCCACACGTAGATATTGAAAAATTAGAAGGGAAGGTCATTAGTTATAAAAGCTTACTAATAGAATGGTGTCAGAAGGAAAAGAAAACCTTTGATTACCAAGTTTACGAAGACACAGGAATTGATGAGTTAAAACATTTTTCAGTCAAACTTTCAATCAATGAAAAAGTTGTGGCAAAAGCCAGAGCCACATCGAAAAAAAAGGCAGAAGAAAAAGCTTCAAAACGCGCCTTTTTCGCATTTCAATCCAAAATTACAAGATCATTTAACGATTAAATTATAAGGCCTTTTAATTTTTGTAAACTATAACGTTTTCGTAGAAATCTAGGCCTAGAATAGTTAAAACTTCACTTTCAAATAGCAATAATATAGTATATTTACACCTCATTGTGGTATTATGGCATTGCACAAATTAGTTGTTGACGATTTTTATGATACTTCGTTTTCCCTTTTAGCTATTCATTGTGAGTTAGAAGATTACAGGTTGGCCTATTTGCTTAATAAACATTTAGATTTAAACCTTTCTAGAATGGATAGAGATTTGGATTATAAATATTTTGCTGCATCGTACTCGATATACGAATGGCAAGACATTGAAAATGAAACCACTTGGAATTTGGTCTCAAATGTGTGCAAAAGAGAAGAAGATAGCTTACAAAGTTCGGGGTCATTATTTACAAATCAAAACAAGGTTTTGAAAACCTTTTATTTGCTTCCCGAATTTAAAAATGTAGACTACCTATTAAAGATTTCAGACGAAACCTTAAGGTTTAAAGAGAAAAAAGTGTTGAACAAGATTCAATCTATACCGCAAGTAATTACCTCTTACAGCATAGATGTAGAGGATTTAAAGTCTAAAGACAATTTAATTTTTTGATTAATGTTAAAAAGAAAGAAAACAAAAATAGTGGCTACTTTGGGTCCAGCAACAAGCACCAAAGAAGTTTTAAAAGGAATGTTAGATGAAGGCGTAAATGTGTTTCGTATTAACTTTTCGCATGCCGATTATGATGCCGTAGCGCAACGTATAAAAATGATACGTGAACTCAACGAAGAATTTGGGTATAACGCTGCTATTTTAGGTGATTTACAAGGCCCTAAATTAAGAGTAGGGGTCATGAAAGAGGAAGTGGTGGTTAATGAAGGAGACGAAATCGTGTTTGTAACTGGCAAACGTTTTGAAGGTACCAAAGAGCGTGTTTACATGACCTACGATAATTTTCCACAAGATGCTAAACCAGGCGAGCGCATCCTTTTAGATGATGGTAAGTTGATTTTTGAAGTGGTTTCTACAGATAAAAAATCTGAAGTGAAAGCTAGAGTCATTCAAGGGGGGGCATTAAAATCAAAAAAAGGGGTAAACCTTCCAAATACAAATATTTCACAACCTGCACTTACCGAGAAAGATATTGAAGACGCTATTTTTGCCATTGGTCAAAAAGTGGATTGGATGGCACTTTCATTTGTACGACATGCTGAAGATTTAATTCAACTTCAAGATTTAATTAAGGAGCACAGTGATCATAAAATTCCTATTATAGCTAAAATAGAAAAGCCTGAAGCGGTTGAAAATATCGATAAAATTGTAGCCTATTGTGACGGCTTAATGGTAGCGAGAGGAGATTTGGGAGTTGAAATCCCAGCTGAAGAAGTGCCATTAATTCAAAAGCAACTGGTATTAAGAGCCAAACGTGCGAGAATCCCTGTAATTATTGCTACACAAATGATGGAGACCATGATTTCTAGCCTTACACCAACACGTGCCGAAGTTAATGATGTTGCCAATTCGGTTATGGATGGAGCAGATGCAGTTATGTTGTCTGGAGAGACTTCTGTTGGGCAATATCCAATTCAGGTGATTAGACAAATGGCCAATATTATTAGAAGTGTTGAAGACTCTACGTTAATACAAGTCCCACATTCACCGCCTCATATTAAAACTAAACGGTATATTACCAAAGCAATTTGCTTTCATGCGGCTCATATGGCGAATGAAATTAATGCCAAAGCAATTTCTACCTTAACCAATAGTGGTTATACGGCGTTTCAAATTTCGGCATGGCGACCATCGGCTCATATTTTAGTGTTTACCTCCAACAAACGCATTTTAACCCAGTTGAGTTTGCTTTGGGGTGTTGAATCATTTTTTTATGACAAGTTTGTTAGTACTGATGAAACTATTGAGGATGTTAACACCATGGCTTGCAAAAAAGGGTATTTAGATGTTGGTGATATGTTAATTAGCCTTGCCGCAATGCCTATTCAGGATAAAGGTATGGTTAATACCTTAAGAGTAACAGAGATTACGAGCTGTAGTTTTTAGGAGTTTGTTTAACGGCTTTATGACTAGGATTTATAATTTTGAATTAACAATTGCTCTACCGATTGCTTCTGCATATTTTGGTGGCACAGCATTTCCTATCATTCTTGCGGTTTTTGCTATACTTGTAGTTTTAAAAATATAATTTTTTGGGAAAGATTGCAAAGTGGCTCCTTCTCTTATGGACAAAGCTCTGTCTTCTTCAGGATGTACAAACCTTCCATTCGAAATACTAAAAAACTTGGTTGTTATTGTAGGAGAAGGTCTGTTCCACCACAAGCGGCCGAAAGTGTCTTTAAATGAATCATCTCTACCGACAAAGCAATCTAATTGTAGCTCAGGGTCTTCGGCAAAACCAAACCTGTTTCCTCCATTTTTCCCTACTTTTTTCAGACGTTTTTTATTTATTTCGCTAATGCTTGGAACACTGTGATAAAATGCGGTTTCATCTTTGTGTCCCGCCTCAATTTTCGGGAATCCGTTTATTTCTCCCAATACATCTTTTACGGCAAGTTTCTTTCCTTCAATTTCAAGGGGTTTAATTTCGTCTTCAGATAGACGGGTAGCTATTAAAGTAAATCGCTTTCTGCTTTGCGGAACTCCGTAGTTGTTTACGTTGTGTACTTTAAAATGAGGATTTTTATAACCATTTGCTTTTAGCCACTCGATAAATTCATTTAATCCACTTTCTTCTTTTTTTCTCAAAACGCCTGGAACATTTTCAACCACAACATAACCAGGTCTAAAATACTTGACAAAGCGAGAGAATTCAACTAAAAGATTTTTGGAGTTAGCCGATTTTGTTTTATCAGTATTTATAATGCTCCAAAATTGGCAGGGGCTGCACCCGATAAGGATGAGTTTATCATCATTTTTTTTGAGGGAAAGTTTATTTTCTAAATCTTCTTCTTTTAATTCAAAGACATCTGCGTGTATAAATTCCGCTCCTTTTATGTTCGATTCGTAGGTTTCTTTACAACTTTCGTCAAAATCAATTCCAGCAATAACTTGTATTCCTGCTTGCTGCATTCCGTAGCTCATACCACCGCCGGAACAAAAAAAATCTACTGCTTTGATAGTTTTATTTTGCATTTAACAATTTCCTCAAATTATTCAACGCAAATTAATAAATTTTCCCGAATATTCTTGCTCTAATATGAGCCATGTATATACTAACATATATACACTATAATATAAAAATATATTAAAAATATTTGTATATAATTATAATGTATGATATATTCGTAATTATAAATCACATATAATGTTAATGAAATGGCTTCAAAACGTAGAGAAAGATTTGAAAAAGTGGCATCTAATAGGGTACAAAAAGTTATAGATTATTTAAACTTACTTGGTAATTGTGCTAACAAAAATAATTACGAATACTCTCAAAAAGATGTCGATTTGATGTTTAAAGAAATCAGCCGAACATTAAAAGAGACAAGAATATTATATGATAAAGAATTAAACAAAACCAATAAAGGGGGATTTAGATTTGAAAAATAACAACACAATGGAGGAAAATTGTAAATGGCATTTTAAACCAGAAGGAGGTAGTGAAATTGGACCGAATGATCCATTGCATATAACTTTCAAGGGAAATCCGTATTATTCTATTGTTAGAGAAGCTATTCAGAACTCTTTAGATGCTATTGCTGATAACAATAATCCAGTTGTCGTCTCTTTTCAATATTTTGATTTAAACAGATTGGAATTTCCTGCTTTTTTTGAAATTGAAAACCACATTAATCAGTGTTTGGAATACTACAATGAGAACGCTGATGCGAAACGACTTTTTGGTGACATGTTGAAATATCTCAATGGCACGGAAGAAGGAAAAAAGAGGTTAAAAATATCTTGTTTGAAAATTTCAGATGCGAATACAAAAGGAATGCATTTTGATGAAGGGACAAATTCACCTTTTTATGCTTTCCTTCGTGCTTCAGGTGTGAGCTCGAAAAATTTAGGCGCAGGTGGTTCTTTCGGTTTTGGAAAAGGGGCATATTTTGCTTTGTCTCCAATAAAAACACTTATTGTTTCCTCAAAAGATACGGAAGGAAATGTGTTTTTTGAAGGAGCAACTAGATTAACTACCCACAAAAATGAAAATGGTGTAAAAACTTCTGCTTTTGGCTTTTACGATAATAACAGCGGTTGCCCTACAACTATTGAAAATGAAATCCCTGAAGTTTTGAAGAGGGAAGAATCGGGAACCGATGTAAATATCATTGGTCTTTGGGAAGAAAAGGACAGGAAAAAATTGATGATAAAATCAGTTTTGAACAACTTTTGGTTGGCAATTCACGACAACAAATTGATTGTGCAAATAGATGATGTTGAAATCAGCAAAAGTAATTTGGAGCAAACTATTGATGAATATTTTGAAGGTCAAGCAGAAAGTGGTACACCTACAGAAATAGAATCCTGGAATCCAAAATCATATTTAAAAGCTGTTAAGTATGCTGAAAACAATGAACAATTTAAAGTATTTAAAGAAACTTTACCCACTATTGGAAAAGTAAAAATGTATGTCTATATGGATAAAGGTTTGCCTAACAGGACTTCATATTTCAGAACTCCAAGAATGGTAGTTTTTAAAAGAACTAATCGAAAAGTAAAAGGGTATTCGGCTGTTTTTATTTGCGATAACGAAAAGGGTAATGAAATGTTGCGTTTAATGGAAAATCCTGCTCATAATGAGTGGAACCTAGACAATTATCCAAAAAATGAAGGTCAGATAGATACAGATGCCCGAAGAGGATATGGCGAAATCAGTAAATTTATCAATGATTCGTTAGAGTCATTATCAAAAGTCAAAACAGGGAAGAAGTTAGCATTTCAGGGTTTAGAGGAATATTTGTCCATACCCGAAGATTTATTGGAAAAAGAGGAAGAGTTTGATTATGAAGGAGATTTAACCAATATGTTTTCGGGCAATATGAGCAATAAAGTAACTGATGAAGAAACCCCATTACAAACTACCGAGTTTGAAAATGTAAAGATTAAGCCGACAATTACACCCAAACAAGAAGTAAAAGAAAGCGATTTTGTTGGGCAAGATGAAAACAATGATGAGTTTGCAACAACTGGAGGCGACAACGAATCTTCGGGAGGAGATATGCCTGGACAAGGTGATTCTGACGCAACAGAGGTACAGCCCCAAGAAGAAAGTACAACTAAAAGTAAAGTTTTGATAAAAGTCGGTTTGAGAATAGCCGCCCAAAGACAAAACGGACACTTATTTCACAATCTGATAATCTATGCCGATGATAATATCCCTAATGCTGAATTGGAACTCCTGGTCGGGGCTGATAACGATAGGGATGACAGTCTTGAAATTATTGAAACGGACAATGGTAATATTGCCCATAACGCCCTCAAAAATGTCAATCTGAATTATGGCAAAAACTTGATTAAAGTTCGATTTGCAGACAATTTAAAACACACCGTAAAAATTAAAGCCTATGAACTTCAATAATATTTCCTTTCCTCATCCTGTTTTAGGTGTAACCAATGATTTTTCGAGTGAAATTAAGATGGTTGAAGCCAATGATATTTCAATCAATCCTAAAACCCACAGTTATGAAATAAAGGTTAAATATATTTTTGGGGATGAGGAATTAAAACAAATAGTTCAACAGGGACAAGCAGAGTTTATTTGTGAAGCTACTTGTTCTAGTACACTTTATCGGGAAATTATAAGAAGTGATAAGCCGAAAATAAAGTTTGAAATCCCGAGAAAAAAAGTAAAAGGAAAGGTTGAATTTATTTGTTTGCTTGTTGCAAAGCAAAATTTTGAATCTTATTCAAATGAAAACTTTCATTCCGATTATAATGATTTTACATTTGATATTGAACAAGGCGAAGTTTTAGCATATTTTGGTGATTTTTATTTTAACGCTGATATAAAATACGAAAAACTGAAAGCCGTTTCTTCGTTTATGGAAATAGTTCCGAATGAAGAATTGACCTATACTTACGTTGATTTAAAGAAAAACAAAATTGAAATTCAATTACCTTTAGAAACCTATGAACTCTACCAAAGTGATTTTATTTGCCAAGAAGTAAAATTTACCCCTATTTTTCATTCGTCAATCGTTTTAAACGCACTTTTAACAGCATTGTACAATTTTAATGAGCACAAAGATTATTTATGGGCAAAAGTGATAGACTACCGATTGAAAAACGAAAAGCAATTTAAGGATGTAAATTTTGATGAGAAAGAAAACATTCCCGAAATTGCTCAAATGCTTCTCGGTAACCCGTTCAAACGTTTGTTGGAAGGCCTAAATGTAATTGTTGAATCAGAAAACGAGGAATAATATGGCAAAGCAACCAATATTCAAAACCAAATACGTTCAAAAGCTGAAAACCGACCTAAACGAGGAGCTTTACAAAAATAATGAATTTATTTACGATAAAAACCAAGTTTATGTGTTCCCTAATATTGAACAAACTGAAGGATTAGTTAATAAGTTAGACATAAGCGATGATTGTAAAACGGCAATTGCTATTTATGAAGCTTTTGAAAAATTAGAACCGATTCAAGCATCAGACGAGCGTTTGTGGGTATATTTGGCGCACGCAGATTTATTCCCTTATATGATCAGGCGTTGGAGTGATGTCTATACAGGTAAATCCATTAATCCGTCAAAATACATTTCAGACCATTGGTTTTTAGATTCTTCAGCTCAAAGCAGCCTTTTAAGACACGCTATAGCAGGATTATGGTGGTCTGTTTATCTGTCGGTTGATGAAACGAAGAACGATAAATACGAATTAACTAAAATTTTGTTTCGTCAGTTAGATTTTCCAACACGTACTTTGGGGACATACAAACTCGGACGCCATAAAGAAGCTGTTCTCGGTATTTTGGAATTTATTCAGGAACACGAAGATTTGTTTAAAAACAAATTTGAAACAAAAACCCGTTTCGTTACAAAGCATTTAAATGTTGTCGGAGGAGTAAAACCAATTTCGTATTACGATCGTCATTTTTTTAAGTTAGAGTTGGAAAAAGTTACTGGGGATATCTTGGCAATTTAGTTTGATCTTTTTAGTTTTTTTAAGGCATTAAAACTCAAATTTTAACTGTACACTTACGCTTTTTTCTTTGGTGTCTTTAGCCTTAACTTTTTCAGATTCAGTGTTTAGATTAGATAGTGAAATACCTAATAAACGCACCGAGTTATTCAGTTTTTCCTGAAACAGCAAATTTTTAGCAACTTCTAATAAGAGCGGTTTATCACTTAAAAAATAGGGCATGGTTTTGCTGCGAGTTTGTAGCGTGAAATCACTATATTTTATTTTAAGGGTTACTGTTTTTCCGGCGACCTTTCCTTTTTTTAAGCGTTTTGAAACCTCTTCGGCAATTTGATCTAATTTTTGAAGCATGAAAATCTCTGAAGATAAATTCTCGTTAAACGTTCGTTCAGCTGCTAAACTTTTTCTAGTACGGTTGGGCTTTACTTCACTATTATGAATGCCTCTAACCACATGGTAATAGTAACTTCCAGACTTTCCAAAGGCATCATTTAAATAGTCTAGTGATTTTGATTTAAGATCTTTTCCTGTGAAAATCCCAAGTTGATACATTTTTTCAGCCGTTACTTTACCAACACCATAAAACTTTCTAATATCTAATTGTTCCAAAAAGTCTAAAACGTCTTCAGGATTTACAGTTTTTTGCCCGTTTGGTTTGTTATAGTCACTAGCTACCTTGGCGACAAATTTATTTATGGATATTCCAGCAGAAGCAGTCAACCCTAGTTCATTAAAGATACGTTCCCTAATCTCCTTCGCAATTAGGGTAGCACTTGGATTTCCTTTTTTATTTTCGGTAACATCCAAATAGGCCTCGTCTAAAGAAAGTGGTTCCACCAAATCGGTATAATCATGAAAAATTCGTCTTATTTTTTTAGAGATTTCATGATAGCGATCAAATCGAGGTCGCACAAAAATAAGATCTGGACAATTGCGTTTTGCCTGCGTGCCACTCATGGCACTTCGAACACCAAATTTTCGGGCTTCGTAACTAGCAGCACTTACTACACCGCGTTTGCTACTTCCACCAACAGCAATTGGTTTTCCCTTGAGTTCAGGATTGTCCAGCTGTTCAACAGAGGCATAAAATGCATCCATATCCACATGAATAATTTTTCGTATTGGTAAATCGATTGACATACTGTAAATTTAGACATTAAATGTCAGTTCGAGCATTTTTCATTATGATGAAAATTGTATCGAGAACTTGTAAGTTATGATAGAAATAGAACGTAAATTTTTAGTGAATTCAACAGATTTTAAGAAGGAAGCTTTCAGGCAAACAAGAATAGTCCAGGGTTTTTTAAATTCACACAAAGAGCGTACCATTAGAGTTAGGTTGCGAGAAAACACGGGTTATTTAACTGTAAAAGGTCTGTCTGATCAAAAAGGGTTAACACGTTTTGAGTGGGAAACAGAAATTTCGAAACAAGATGCCGAAAACCTTTTAAAATTGTGTGAAAAAGGATATATTGATAAAGTACGATATGAGATCAAGGTTGGCGATCATATCTTTGAAGTAGATGAGTTTTTTGGAGATAATGAAGGGCTAATTTTGGCTGAAGTCGAATTGAAGAATACGACTGAAACACATAAAAAACCCGATTGGTTAGGAGAAGAAGTCACAGGAGATTTAAAGTATTACAATTCACAGCTAAGTAAACAACCATTTAACACTTGGAATCAATGAGAACTTTATTAAGCATTATTATTTTAATAGGTTTATGGTCTTGTAAGGAAGAAGCTAAAAGGACTGAAAGTGATCTGAACACTTCTGCAGGAACACCAACTGAAACAATTTTAGATTCAACAAAAACTGAAACACCAATTCTAAAAGCACCAGCAAAATCAATTTCAGATCTAAAAAAAGAGCTTACCAAAAAAGGCTTTCAGACTTTTGATTATGTCGATGAGAAAACAAAGGATACTATTTTAATGCAGCAATATTTCATCGCATTTTTAAAAAGAGGCACTGTTCGAAATCAAAACGAGGAAGAAGCCGCAAGGCTTCAAAAGGAACATTTGGCACATTTAGGGAAAATGTACGAGCTGGGTTATGCTGATATTTCTGGTCCATTTGGAGACGACGGTGATATTAGGGGCATTACGATTTATAATGTACCTACATTAGAAATGGCAGATAGCTTGGCCAATGCAGATCCAATGGTAAAAGCAGGACGATTGAATATTGAAATTCACCCGTGGTGGGCAGCTAAAGGTTTTCATTTAAGATAATAAAAAAAGCCACTCATAAAGGGAGTGGCTTTTTTTAGTCAATCGCGACCTAATTATTTATTCTTTTGAAAAAACATCAACCGTTTTCATGTTTTTTACTTTATACACTTCTCCAGCTTTAGAAACAGTAGCAGTTAAAGTGGCAGGTGTAATTTTAGCCTGGTCATATTCAACCATTGCTAATTCTTTACTAAAGTCTACTTTAACAGACTTTACACCGTCTAATTTAGCGAGTTTTTTCTCAATGGTTTTTGCACAGCCAATAGCACACGACATACCTTCAATACCAAACTCTGCTTTGGCATAAACAGCATCATGGTCAACAGTATTTGCTACCATGCTGGTTTCGTTAGTCTCAATGGTCTTAATTTCTGGTTTTGCTTCATTTTTGCAAGCAACCACTAGGGTGAAAGTAACGACAATTAGCAGTATATTTTTAAATGTATTCATTGAATTAGTAGTTTAGTTTTGAACAAATCTAACAAATATTGAGCTTATGAACTGGATATTTAACGAATTTTATGATTTTCAATCGCTTGCATAAAAAAGCCTGAAATGTTAGTTTCAGGCTTTATAATACTTGTAAAATTATGAACATTTAGTCAAAATCGGCATCACTAACGCCTTCATTGATTTTTACTTCCTTTACAATAAAATCCATTTTTCTAGGTCCAAAAGTTTGTCCTATTTTAAAAGGAAACTTAATTCCGGAAACCTCTTTATATTCTGTAAAGTAAGTTGAACTTTCTCCCATTTGGGTAGATTTAACCTCCTTAATCTTTAAACCAGTTGAAACACTGTAGTAATTGGAAGTTTCTTCATCTATTTTAATTTTATAAGCTTTTTCCCCATCTACATCTTCAATTTTCTCTAGTGATACACCACTATTTAGATAATTGATTTCAGGGAAAGGTGAAGTTTCAGATAACGATTTTTTCAAGTCATCAGGACTCATGTCATTTTTTTGACCTTGCATTACCATATAGCCAGTTTCGCCATCAATAACTGTTTTCATGATAGACTGTCCCATAGCAGTGATTTCTTGTGCCAATTGATTTTTAATTGTTTTTTTCAACTCTAAATTCATCATAACACCTGGTTGCAATTCAGCTTCAGCGGTCATGGAAACCGAGTTAACATTATCTAATGCGGCACGCCCACCAATGGCTTTAATATATGCCTGTAAAACTTTGTTGGCATCCATATCTGCAGGCATAGCAATGTCATAATTCGGTTTTTCGGTAGGATTGGCATAAGGATCAAAATATTTTATAGGAATTCCTGTTTTTTCTAAGTTCTCTAGAACTTCACTACCCTTACCTACTACAACAATACGTGCATTTTCAGGCTTAAAATATTTGTTGGCGACTCTATTAACGTCGTCTGCAGTTACCGCATTGATTTTTTCTAAATAAGTCGAATAAAAATCTTGAGGTAAATTGTTAAGTTTTATACTTAAAGCATATCGGGCAATGGTTTGTGGTCGCTCTAAAGCTAAAACAAAATCACCTACATATTTAGCTTTGGCATTTTTTAGGGCCTCTGCATCAACAGGTTCTGTTTTAATACGTTTAATTTCTTTTAATGTTTCAACTACAGCACTATCAGTAACTGCATTTCTAACAGCGGCTCCAGCTGTAAATCGCCCAACGTATTTGTCACTGTCAATACTTGATCTTGCACCGTAGGTATAGCCATGTGCTTCACGAAGATTCATGTTTAAATAACTATTAAACCCACCACCTAATATTTTGTTGGCAATTAAAACGGAGTGATAATCTGGGTCACTCATTTTTAAATCAATATTGTTGGTAAGTGATATATTAGATTGCACAGCATTTGGCATATCGACAAAATTTACTTGCGTATACTGGGCGTTAGGTGTTGCATCAGGAACCGTTGTGCCAATTTCTACGGATTTTTTCCAAGCACCAAAATGGTTTTCAATTTGTTCCTTAACGCTAGCAAATTTTACATCTCCAACTACAACTAAATAAGCATTATTCGGGTTGAAATATTTGTCGTAGAATGCTAAAACATCAGCATAGCTAACATTTTTTACTGTTGCTTCTGTGGTAAATTCTCCGTAAGGGTGGTTGGTTCCGTATGATAAGGCTCTTCCTACGCGTCCTGCAACGGCTTCAACACTTTTTTCTTCTGCTTTTAAACTTTCAATAAGCTTGGCCTTTTCCTTTTCAAATTCTTCTTCAGTAAGTAAAGGATTAATGGCAGCATCAGCCATTAACTCTAAAATTCGATTTGAATATTTTGAAAGTGAACTCGCAAATCCACCACTAAAACTAAAGCCTAGACTTGCACCAAGAAAATCAACTTCTTCATTAAAATCGCTTTTAGGAATATTGGTAGTACCGTTTCCTAACATACTTCCTAAAAGGCTCTCAACTCCAGCCTTATCTCCTACGGTCATTGGTTTGTTATCAATGGTTAACGAATAAGAAACTCTTGGCAGTTTATGATTTTCAACTACCAATACTTTTAAACCATTTTCTAGTTCAAATTCTTGTGGAACATCTAAAGCTATTTTTGGAGCTGGACCTGGTTTAGGCTGCTTTGAACGATCAATTTGTGCATGTACTCCAACTGCCATTAGAAACAATAGGGTCAATGTGATTATTTTTGTTTTCATAGAAGTGGATTTCATATTAATTATCATCTTTTTTTGGTAAATATTCTAAAACAACTCGTTGGTTTGGATTCAAGTATTTTTTGGCAACTGCTTGAATGTCTTCTCGTGATATCGATCTGTAAATATCTATTTCGGTATTTATTAAATTGACATTGTCATAAAGCATATAATATCTTGCCAAAGAATTGGCGATGCCCTCAATACTTGAGTTGGAACTTACAAATTGATTTTCAAACTGGTTTTGAAGTTTTTGATAATCGCGTTCTGATATGAGTTCATTTTGAATTTTAACAACCTCTTCGTCCATTTCAGCTAATAAATCGGTTAAAGGCACATCGCCTAAAGGCAAGCCAAATAAGGCATATATGCCATAGTCTTCCTGACTGATGTTAACAGCTTGAACAGCTAAAGCCTGCTTTTGTTCATCTACCAATTTTTTATAAAGGACAGAACTTTTGCCGCCACTTAAATAGCTTGAGATCATATCAAGTACATATGCATCTCTGTCTTTAAACGAAGGTGTTCTGTAGGCGGCTATAATTGCAGGAATTTGAATATTAGCATCATATGCAGTGCCTTTTATGGTTTGAGTAATTGGAGCTTCTTTTGGAAGATTTCTTACTACATCTGCACCTCGAGGGATTGGTCCAAAATAGTCTTGAATCATTTTCTTCACCTTCGATTTGTCTATATCGCCGGCAACTACAAGTACGGCATTGTTAGGGACATAATATTTTTTGTTGAATGCCTGAAACTCTTCTAGTGTGGCAGCATCTAAATGTGCCATTTCACCAATAGTAGTTCCTTTGTAAGGATGTACTTTAAACATCAGCTTTTTTATTTCGGCAAGTATATTACCGTAAGGCTGATTGTCTACTCTTAAACGTTTTTCTTCCTTTACTACTTCATTCTGGGTGTCAACCCCAATTTGATTAATGATGGGATGCAGCAGGCGTTCAGACTCCATCCAAAGCCCTAACTCAACACTATTAGAAGGAAATACTTCATAATAGTAAGTTCTATCATCTGTAGTGTTGGCATTATTGCTTCCGCCATTTGAGGTAACAATTGTGAACCATTCTCCTCTAGGAATATTTTTTGTGCCTTCAAACAAAAGATGTTCAAAAAAGTGAGCGAATCCAGTACGTTCTGGATGTTCATCTTTAGCGCCTACATGGTACATAACTGAAGTTGTAACCACAGGAGCGGTGTTATCTTGATGCAAAATAACGTGCATACCATTGTCGAGATCATACTCCTCAAATTCAACTTGTTGAGCGTTTACGAAAGGCATAAGTAATACCAATGCACTTAAAGTAAATAAGCATTTTTTAATCATGAGTTTAAGTTTATTATGTTGTTACTAATGTTGTAAGTCTAAATTAATTAGGATATGTTACAATACTCACAAAAATAAGGAATGAAAAGGATGAGGTGCTGAATTAAATGTAAAAAAAACCAACTAAAATTATATAAATAGACAATTTTTCACGAAATTTAAAACACAAATTTTCAAAAACCATAACTTATGAATACCTCATTTTCAGTCGCTATAAAATATGGTCTTTTCATATCTGGGGCTTTAATTGCTTATTTTTTAATCTTAAGAGTATTTGGTTTACATGAGAACCCTTGGCTACGTGTGCTTAATGGATTAGCAATGGCAGCTGGAATCTATTATGCAATTAAGAACTTTAAGGAGGGCGCTGTAGATGCATTTACTTATGTTGATGGATTTAAAACAGGCTTGCTGACAGGATTTATGGCCACTATAATTTTTACAGGATTTATGGCTGTATATATGTTTCATTTGGATCCAGAATTCACAAAAATGCTGTTAGGAAAATGGCTTGATAATTATGGAGAGGGTGCCGGTATTCTTGTTTTTATTATACTTATAGAAGGACTTGCTTCTACAGTTGTACTTACCCTTACATTTATGCAAATTTTCAAAAAGAGCCACAATATTTCTCAAAATACATAAATCGTTTGCAGTTTAATTATTTAGGCGTATATTTGCACTCATTTTTTAAAGAAATTAAACTAATTTAAACGTTACGCTATGTACGCAATTGTAGAGATAGCAGGGCAACAATTTAAAGTTGTAAAAGACCAAAAAGTGTTTGTTCACCGTTTAGCTACTGAAGAAGGTAAAGCAATATCATTTGATAATGTACTTCTAATTGGCGATGGGAACAACATCACTGTAGGCGCCCCAGCTATAGACGGAGCACAAGTAAGTGCAAAAGTCTTAAAGCACCTTAAGGGTGATAAAGTTATCGTTTTCAAGAAGAAAAGACGTAAAGGTTACCAAAAGAAAAATGGTCACCGTCAAGCCCTTTCTGAAATCGTAATTGAAAGTATTGTAGCTTCTGGAGCAAAAAAAGCGACCAAAGCTAAAACAGAAGCTCCTAAAGCTAAAGCAGAACCAAAAGTAGAAGCGCCAAAAGCCGAAACTAAACCTGCTGCTAAAAAAGAAGAAGCAACACAGGATTTAAGTAAATTAACTGTTGCTGAATTAAGAGATATGGCAAAAGCAAAAGAAATTTCAGGATATTCTTCAATGAAGAAAGCTGAATTAATTGAAGTTTTAAGTTAATTAAACATCTAAAATCGAAATAAAATGGCACATAAAAAAGGAGTCGGAAGTTCGAAGAACGGTAGAGAATCAGAATCGAAACGTTTAGGCGTTAAAATTTTTGGTGGTCAAGCTGCTATTGCAGGGAACATTATCGTAAGACAAAGAGGAAATACACACCATCCAGGTGAAAACGTGTACGGAGGGAAAGACCATACCTTACATGCTAAAGTTGATGGTATCGTAAAATTTGAAAAGAAAAAAGGAGGAAAATCTTTTGTTTCTGTTGAGCCTTTTGACGCTTAAGAAACATATTCTTTTTGAATAAGAGATAAAAAAACCCTTTCTGGAAACAGAAAGGGTTTTTATTTTATAAATGGTTTAATTATTTAGCCTTTTAAACTAGCACTTAAATATTCGCGATTCATACGCGCAATATTTTCTAAAGAAATACCTTTTGGACATTCTATTTCACAAGCCCCAGTATTAGTGCAATTTCCAAAACCTTCTTCGTCCATTTGTTTCACCATGTTTAACACACGATCTGTGGCTTCAACTTTTCCTTGAGGCAACAATGCAAATTGAGACACTTTTGCGCCTACAAACAACATTGCCGATGAGTTTTTACAACTCGCAACACAAGCTCCGCATCCAATACAGGTCGCCGCTTCAAAAGCTTCATCTGCGTCATGTTTGTTAACAGGAATTGCATTAGCATCAATCGTATTTCCTGATGTGTTTACCGAAATAAATCCTCCTGCATGTTGAATACGATCAAAAGCACTACGATCAACCACTAAGTCTTTGATAACAGGAAATGCGGTTGCTCTAAATGGTTCAATATAAATAGTATCACCATCTTTAAACATACGCATATGTAGTTGACAAGTAGTTACACCTCGGTCAGGACCATGTGCTTCACCATTTATATATAAAGAACACATACCGCAAATTCCTTCACGACAATCATGGTCAAATGCAACTGGGTCTTCCCCTTTGTTTATTAATTGTTCGTTTAAAACGTCTAACATTTCAAGGAAAGACATATCTGGAGAGACCTCATTAATTTTATAATCAACTAGTTTTCCTTTATCGTTAGCGCTTTTTTGACGCCATATTTTTAACGTTAAATTCATAGTCTTCCTTATTATTTGTAACTTCTTTGTTTTAATTCTATATCCACAAACTCTAATTCTTCTTTATGCAATACGGCGTCACTTGGCTCACCTTTATATTCCCAAGCGGCTACGTATGCAAAATTATCGTCGTCACGTTTTGCTTCACCTTTTTGTTCGCCACTTTCTTCAACAGATTCTTCTCTAAAATGCCCACCGCAAGATTCTTCTCTATGTAAGGCATCTTTTGCAAATAGTTCACCTAATTCTAAAAAGTCTGCTACACGACCTGCTTTTGCCAATTCTTCATTAAATTCTTCATTAGTTCCTGGAACTTTTACATCTTTCCAGAATTCTTCGCGAAGTGCTTTTATTTCTGAAATTGCTTCTTTTAAGCCTTGAGCATTTCGGGACATACCAACTTTGTTCCACATAATTTTTCCTAATTTTTTATGGAAGTGGTCTACAGAATGTGTTCCGTTGTTATTGATTAAGTGATTAATACGATCTCTAACATTTTTTTCAGCTTCATCAAACTCTGGAGTATTAGTAGGAATTTTTCCGGTACGAATATCTTTTGAAAGGTAATCGCCAATGGTATAAGGCAATACGAAGTACCCATCAGCCAACCCTTGCATAAGTGCCGAAGCTCCAAGACGGTTTGCACCATGATCAGAGAAGTTGGCTTCACCAATACAATACAATCCAGGAACCGTTGTCATCAAATTGTAATCAACCCAAACGCCTCCCATAGTATAATGCACTGCTGGGTAAATCATCATTGGGGTTTCGTATGGATCTTGATCAACAATCTTCTCATACATTTGGAATAAGTTTCCGTATTTATTTTTAACGACTTCTTGTCCTAATTTCTTCACTAAAGCAGCGTCATTAACGTCTAAGTGTCTAACTGTAGCTTGTTCTTTTCCGTAACGTGTAATGGCAGATGCAAAATCTAAAAATACTGCCTCGCCAGTTGCATTAACGCCATAGCCAGCGTCACAACGTTCTTTAGCAGCACGAGAGGCCACATCACGAGGCACTAAATTACCAAAGGCAGGATAACGACGCTCTAAATAGTAATCTCTATCTTCTTCAGCAATATCTTTAGGTTTTAATGTTTTATTTCTAATAGCTAAAACATCTTCCATTTTTTTAGGCACCCAAATACGTCCATCGTTACGAAGCGATTCAGACATTAAGGTAAGTTTAGACTGATGATCTCCAGACACCGGAATACATGTTGGGTGAATTTGAGTGTAACACGGGTTGGCAAAATAAGCTCCACGCTTGTGCGCTTTCCAAGCTGCTGTTACATTACTTCCCATGGCATTGGTTGACAAGAAGAATACGTTGCCATAACCACCAGTTCCTAAAACCACAGCATGTGCTGAATGTCTTTCAATTTCACCAGTAATTAAGTTTCGTGTTATAATACCACGCGCTTTTCCATCCACAACAACAACATCTAACATTTCATGTCGGTTGTACATTTTAATTTTACCACGCCCAATTTGACGGTTCATTGCAGAGTAAGCGCCTAATAATAATTGCTGTCCTGTTTGTCCAGCAGCATAAAAGGTTCTTGATACCAACACACCACCAAACGAACGGTTGTCTAATAACCCACCATATTCACGGGCAAAAGGCACACCTTGCGCCACACATTGGTCAATAATATTAGCGGACACCTCGGCCAAACGATATACGTTGGCTTCACGTGAACGGTAATCACCACCTTTTACAGTATCATAAAATAATCTGTATGTAGAGTCGCCATCACCTTGATAGTTTTTTGCTGCATTAATCCCACCTTGAGCCGCAATAGAGTGTGCACGTCTTGGAGAATCTTGAAAGCAAAATGCTTTAACATTATATCCCAATTCCGCCAAAGTTGCCGCAGCAGAACCACCAGCCAATCCTGTACCCACAACAATAACATCAATGTTACGCTTATTCGCTGGGTTTACAAGATCAATATGATTTTTATAATTAGTCCATTTATCTGCAATTGGACCTTTTGGTATTTTTGAATCTAAAGCCATAGTTTATTAAGTCTTAAGAAATATGATTGAAATGGTGATATAATGCAATAATTACAAATCCTATGGGAATTAAAATAGCATAAGCTTTCCCAAAGCCTTTCAATCCTTTTGTATATTTATTATTAGCGCCAACCGACTGAAATGCCGAGTTAAAACCATGTAATAAGTGTAATGCTAAAAAAACGAATGCAACCACATAAATCCCAACTCTTGCCGGGCTCAAAAATTTATGTTGCAACTCTTCAAAATAGCGATAGCCACTTCCATCCGCTAACAAGCCAGACATATCGCCTTGAATATATTTGGTATTGATTTCTGGGAACCAAAAATCATAAAAATGAAGACCCATAAATGCCAATATAGCTAAGCCACTCCAAATCATGTTTCTGCTCATCCAAGAAGAATTTGCAGCCCCATTGTTTTTGGCGTAAGAAACCTGACGTGCCTTCTTGTTTTTAATTTCCAAAACAAATCCCATAACAAAATGGAAAACAACCCCAAATAATAAAATAGGTTGAAACACATATTGAACCAACGCGTTTGTTCCCATAAAATGAGATGTTTCGTTAAAAACAGCTGCGCTAAATACCGATGTAACGTTAATAGCAAAATGTTGTAGTAAGAAAATCATTAGGAAGAATGCCGAAAGAGCCATGGCAAACTTTCTTCCAATCGAAGAATTTAAAATTCCGCTCATTTTTTCAAAGTTAGTTAAGAATCATACAAAAGTACGCCACAATACGATTATAGACAAAATCTTAAGAAACTAAATTTGTATTTAGAATGATTTTAATTAGAAACTTGAAATTGATTCACAAAAGTAAGCCTTCCGATGATTAATTTGCAATGGGTATTAATCCGCGCAAGCCCATATCAACAACTTGCTCGCCTGCACCAGGTTCAAATTTACCATCTACATTGACTTCGGTCCATTCAAAACTATTGTTGATAGAGAAGGATAAAGTGATAACAACATCTTCAGTTTCGTTTCCTGTAATAGTTAAGCCGTTTGCAAATTGCCCAGTGACCACACATGAACCTTGAGGCACAGGTGAGGTATCGAATAGTGGGTTAGGAACTGTAGTTGCTCCCTCTGGAGCCTGACCTTGAGAAGTAAAGCCAAGAGCTTCGAACGCCCAAAACCCTTGTAGTTTATTCGCATTAACCTCAATAGAGCTACCGTTTAAATTAAAAGTAGTGATATAATTGTTAAACCCCACAAAACTACCTAGAGTTC
Source organism: Geojedonia litorea (assembly GCF_042654525.1). Lineage (NCBI taxonomy): Bacteria > Pseudomonadati > Bacteroidota > Flavobacteriia > Flavobacteriales > Flavobacteriaceae > Geojedonia > Geojedonia litorea. Next base: position 531,653 of record NZ_JBHSGP010000014.1, on the reverse strand, counting down.
CAGAAATGTCAGTGCCATTTACAAGTAAATTTATGGTGCCTTCTTGATATGCCAAGGACACACGTACCCATTGATAATTGCCAGAAGCAATATTACTTAAGGGGACAGTTAAAAAGGTTTCGTTGTTGCCAGCGAAAACCGCATTTTGAAAATCAATGGCGTTACTCCCGCCAGCTGTTGTTTCGGGACCTTTAAAAATAATCGCCCCCTGACCTAATAGTGTTGTGGCTGTTGGTGCAAATTCTATATAGTTTGCGCTCATGCGATTTACAATTGGAGATTGTGCAGCATTGCCATTGGCAACTGTCGACGGTTGACCAAGGTTATTGAGTCGCTCTTGAGAGGTATCAAATTTTAACTTAATCACTAAATTGGGTTGAGGATTATCATCTTTATCCTCTGAACATGACACAACTATTAGTGTAAAAACAGCAATTACAAATCTTATTGTTTTCATAGATTTCGGGGTTAGAAACATTAAAACAAACGCTATTTATAGTCAATTATTTTATTTCTAGAGTTGTTTTATCATTTCCTATTGATATAGTATACTTTCCTTTAGGTAAATAATACTTTCCATTTTCTGCTTTATTAACTTCAATACTTGTGTTAGCTTTTAAAAGCGCTTTTCTACCCGATTCAGTCATGGTTAAATCGTAATCTACATAATTAAAGCCTTTATCTGCATTTACTTTAATACTATTTAATTCGATATTGTCTTCAGAAAGAATTTTTATGGATCTTTCTGCGGAAGCGTTAGCGTAAAATGATATTGAAGTTGAAGGTTGGTAAGCTTGAGACCAAGATCCAGATGCTCTTCCCCAACGACCAGAATGACGTACACTTTCAATTTTGAAAAGCACTACGGATTGGTTCATTTTTGAAGCAGTCATTTGTTGCAACGGACCAATATCAGCTTTGTAAATGCTTCTTCCGTGAGTACCTAAAAGTAAATGTTTGGCTTCTGGTTGTATCACCATATCATGAATAGCTACATCAGGAAATCCATTATCAAAGGCTTCCCAAGTTTCACCTTGATTAAAGCTAACATAAGCGCCATTATCTGTACCTAAATATAGTATTTGCTCATTTTTTGGGTCTTCTTTAATAACATTTACAGGGGAGGCAGGAATATTTGAACTAATATTCTTCCAGGTTTTACCATAATCATCGCTCATATAAGCATACACCGAAAAATCATCCCAGCGGTAGCCGTTTAAAGTCACATAAACACGTTCCTTTTTATGCTGTGAAGCAATTACTCGTGAAACCCATAAATCTTTCGGGAGGCTGCTCGATATATTCTCCCAACTACCACCAGAATTCTTGGTGACATAAACTAAACCATCATCGCTACCAGTATATATCAATCCAAATTGAAAAGGAGATTCACTTATAGTTGTCAATGTTCCATAAGCGACATTTCCTTTTTTGCCGCCATTGGTTAAGTCGTCGCTAATTGCGGTCCAATCGGAGCCTTGGTTCATTGAGCGCATTAACTTATTGCCTCCTAAATACAGAATGTCCTGATTGTGAGGAGATAGTAAAATAGGAGTTTGCCAATTAAAGCGATAAGGGGTTTCTCCTAATTGATGTTTTGGTTGTATAAAGGCGCGTTCTTGGGTTTCTAAATTAAGTCTAAAATAGATTCCAAATTGAAATCCGGTGTATACAATGTTTGAATTTCGGCTATCAATTTGCACCTGCATACCATCTCCTCCCATAATACTCTTCCATGGGTATTGACCATTGGACTCCCATCGTTTATTTTCTCTTGAGTTGTGTGCACCAACCCAAACGCCATTATCTTGTAAACCACCATAAACGTTGTACGGCTTTTCATTGTCTACATTTATGGCATAGAATTGTCCGACCGAAGGGGAGTTGTTTTTAATCCAATTTTCGCCGTCATCATAAGTAATATTAACACCGCCGTCATTACCATTGATTAGATGGTTGGGATTTTTGGGATTGATCCATAAAGCATGATGATCGGCATGAACATTTTCAGCATCTATGGACGTAAATGTTTTACCGCCGTCTTTAGATTTTAAAATGGGAACCCCATAGGTGTATATATGATCTTCATTATTAGGAGCCACATAAATATGTCCGAAGTAATAACCGTAACTATAATAGAGATCATCTAAATAGCCTTCATGAGTTTTGCTCCAGGTTAAGCCACCATCTTTACTTTTATAAATTTCGGCCCCAATTACTGGAGTGTCAAATAATAGTGAGTTGGCATCTTCAAGATATTTGGCGAGATCAATTGGTTTTACATTTCCGCTTCTCACCATTTGCTTAACACTTTCGGAGCGATATTTTTCCTGAAATCCATTCGTTTTTAAATATTCATTTAGATTTTTGTCTTCTAGTTTTAAAAACGCATCAACACTCATGGTTTTAAAATCTTCCTTTGTTAGTCCTGGTGATGTATATGATTTAGCCTCATCAGGACGTCTAAATTGACTATCGTGAATGGCATAGACGGTTGCATCATCATAAATGGCCAACCCAATTCTACCTACGCCAACTCCTGTTGGAAATCCGCTTTTTTCAGTAGAAACTTTTGTCCATGTTTGTCCAGCATCTGTACTTTTATAGATGGCAGAATTATTACCGCTACCGTCAAAATTCCAGGCTTTTCGGTCTTTTGTCCATGATGCGGCAAACATGATATCGTAATTATTGGGGGCATGTTGTAAGTCGATAATTCCACTCATATCATCAACAAATAGTGTTTGAGTCCATGTTTTTCCACCATCAAGAGTTTTGTAAACGCCACGCTCGTTATTAGGTGAGTACAGATGGCCTGTAACACCAACAGTTACCTCGTCTGGATTATTTGGATTGATTAAAATTCTACCAATGTGATGCGAATCTTTAAGGCCGACATTCTGCCAGGTTTTTCCATTATCTGAAGATTTCAAAATCCCGATACCTGCATAGCTTGACCGTGAAGCATTATTTTCACCAGTACCTACCCAAATGGTTCTTGTTTTCCAATCCACGGCAATGTCACCTACGTTTTGAGTTTGAGAATTGTCCAAAATTGGAGAAAAAGTTGTTCCATTATTTACTGTATGCCAAACGCCACCAGAAGCATAGGCTGCGTAGAATTCATTTGGATGTTCAGGATTCACGGCCAAATCAACTACACGACCACTCATAATACTTGGACCAATATTTTCAAAAGGGACATTTTTTACTAAGGATGTCTTTTCAAGTTGGGCTTTTTGTTGTAACGCGGCTTCTACCGTAGAAGATGAGGTTGCTGGCTGTTGGCCAAAACTTATAAAAGAAACGAAAGAAAAAGCAAGGAAGAGTAGTTTTGTAAACTTCATAATTGATGGATTTTATTTAGCGAAAATTAATTATTAAATCATAAGCCACAAAATATTCCCAGAAAGTTTAACAGAAAGAGAAAAGTTGAGGTCTTTTTCGTTACCACAAACGAAATATGTACTTTTGAAATCATTAAATAAATCAACATGAAATACCACCCTATAAACAATCAACTTTTTGTAAAAAATCGTAAAAATTTTTGTGCTCAAATGAAGCCAAACAGTTTAGCGGTTTTTAATTCTAATGATATTTACCCCATTAGCGCAGATAGTACTATGCCATTTCAACAACACCGTGATATTTTTTATTTAAGTGGTGTTGATCAGGAAGAAAGTATTTTGGTTTTGTTTCCAGATTGCCCAAAAGAGAAACACCGCGAACTATTGTTTCTAAAGGAGACCAATGACCATATTGCAGTTTGGGAAGGTGAAAAGTTAACAAAGGAAGCTGCATTTGAAACATCCGGAATAAAAACAGTGTATTGGTTGAAGGATATGGAGAAGATTATGTTCGAACTGATGACGCAATGCGATACCGTTTATATAAATACCAACGAACATTATCGTGCATCTGTAGAAACTGAAACTCGTGAAGATCGTTTTACAAAATGGCTAAAAGATAAATATCCAGCACATAATGTTGCCAAAAGTAATCCTATTTTACAGAGACTGCGTTCAGTTAAGGATCCAATTGAAATAGCACTCATGCAAGAGGCTTGTAATATTACAGAAAAAGGATTCAGACGACTTTTAAATTTTGTGAAACCAGGGGTTTGGGAATATGAAATAGAGGCTGAATTGATGCACGAGTTTTTGAGAAACCGATCTAAAGGGTTTGCTTATACACCAATTATTGCTTCTGGGAATAACGCCAATGTACTTCATTATGTTCAAAACAATCAGCAGTGCCAAGCCAGTGATTTGATTTTATTGGATGTTGCCGCCGAGTATGCAAATTACTCTAGTGATTTGACGAGAACGATTCCGGTATCTGGGCGATATACCGATAGACAAAAACAAGTTTACAATGCTGTAAATCGTGTAAAAAATGAAGCCACAAAAATGCTTGTTCCAGGAACACTTTGGGAAGCCTATCATGTTGAGGTAGGGAAGCTTATGACATCGGAGTTATTAGGACTTGGATTATTGGATAAGGCCGATGTTCAAAACGAGAATAAAGACTGGCCAGCGTATAAAAAATACTTTATGCACGGTACTTCACATCACATAGGTTTAGATACTCACGACTATGGAATTTTAACAGAACCAATGCAGCCCAATATGGTGTTTACTGTCGAACCGGGAATTTATATTCCAGACGAAGGGTTCGGAATTCGTTTAGAAGATGATGTGGTTATTCAGGAAAAAGGAGAACCTTTTAATTTAATGAAAAACATCCCAATTGAAGTAGAAGAGATTGAGGATTTAATGAATTAAGGGCAGTTTGTAAATTACCTTTTAACAACTAATTTTTCAACTACATTACTTAAAATAAAAACGAGTAAAGCAGGTAAAACCCATCCAAGGCTTTGATTAGCAAAAGGTATTGTGTCTATTAAAAACTGAAGATGTTCGACTGGAATTAGAAATTTTAAAAAATCTGGAATACTAAAGATAAAAGTGGTTAAAACTACCATTCTAAATACCAGTTGAGTTGCGAACTTATCAGGAAGTACGTTGAGTAAAATTAAGGTGATGGTTAGAGGATAAATAAACATCAAGGCAGGTAATGCCACATTGATGATATATCCAACATTGAATTGTCCTATTAAAACTCCGAGAACACAACAGACTATGGCAGTAATTAAATAGGCCGTTTTAGACTTAAAAAGTCCTTGGAAAAAGTCTGCTGTTCCAACAATGATTCCTACGGCAGTTGTAAAACATGCCAAAGAAACTAAAACACTTAAACCTGTTGTACCCAAACTCCCCAAGGTTTTGGTTGATAATCCAGTAAGGAGGGCTGTCCTTGAAATGTCAGCAGGAAATTGAGTATTAAACATGGCACCGGTAGCGATTAACCCTACGTAAATTATAAATAGTCCAAACATGGCAATAAAACCTGATTTCGCAATCATTTGTTTCCTTTCGGTAAAGGACAGATCAAGGTTTAAATTCTTCACTGAAATCACTAGAATTCCTCCAGTTAAAAGCCCGGCAAGAGCATCATAAGTTTGATAGCCTTCTAGAAAACCACCTACTAAAGGAGTTTTAATAATCGATTGGTTCATGACATCTATTGGGGGAAAAACAAATGCTATAAAAATGATATACAATAAAATGAGAACAATTATTGGGGTTAAATACTTGCCTAAAATATCTAAAACTTTATTTCTATTAATAACAAAAATAAAGGCTAATCCAAAGTAAATACTACTAGTCTCCAATGAACTTAAATTAAAAAAGGGAGCAATAGCCATCTCATGGGTTACAGCTGCTGTTCTTGGACAAGGGAGTGCAATGGCAATAATATATACACATAGAGAAAATAGGAAACTAAATAATGGGGATACTTTGTTGCCAAAATCTAACATGGTGCCTTGCAATTTTGCATGACCGAAGAGCGCAAGTAAGGGAATGACCGCAGCAGAAATTAAAAAACCAAGGGCAACTAGCCACCAATCAGGCCCGGAATTAAATCCTAATTGAGGAGGTAAAATAAGATTGCCAGCACCAAAAAAAGCAGCAAATATGGCAAACCCATAAATAAAGACGTGTTTGGTAAATTTCATGAATTAAATATAATCGTGATCATATGGTTTGCCCATTGTGATTAATATCTTTGTCCAAGATAAACTAAAAAATGGTTCTACATTACAAAAACATCCCTGTTTTTTATACAGAAAGTGGTCAAGGTCAGCCAGTGGTCCTTTTACATGGGTTTTTAGAACACAGCGGTATTTGGGCTGAGTTAGTATTAAATTTAGCCAAAAAGCACAAGGTGGTTTGTATTGATTTGTTAGGTCATGGACAAACAGGCTGCCTAGGCTATATTCACACCATGGAAGATATGGCAGAGCAGGTTCATTATGTTTTAAATCACTTGAAATTAAAACAGAGTATCATAATAGGCCATTCTATGGGTGGCTATGTGGCACTCGCTTTTGCGGAGCTTTTTCCAAATAGTTTAAATGGTTTGTGCCTTATGAACTCAACTGCTTTAAATGATACTCTTGAAAAACAAAAAAGTAGGGATAGAGCCATAGCTGCAGTGAAACAAAACCACAAAAGTTTTATTCGAATTGCTATTTCAAATTTATTTAGACCTAAAAATCGAATACTATTTTCTGAACAGATTAAAGAATTAAAGGAAGAAGCACTAAAAATGTCTGTGCAAGGAATTGTTGCTGCCCTCGAAGGGATGAAAATCAGAAAAAACAGAGTGGAGCTTTTTCAAAAATTGCCGTTAAAAAAAATGTTAATACTTGGACGTAAAGATCCTGTTTTAGAATATGATTCACTAATAAAACAAACTAAAGACACAACTATCGAATTAGTAGAATTTGAAGATGGGCACATGAGTTTTATAGAAAACAAAGAAGAAATAACTTACACAATTATGCATTTCATCGAAAAATAGTGCTTATAAACGTTTATTTGTGTAATTTTTAGTAAGTTAGAAGTCCCAAATCTACCGAATATGAAAAACTCTACTAATCAGCAAAATTCACTGAAAATTATCTGTGATATTATTGGACACAAGTATGAAGTGTCAAAGAAAGTGACTTCTCATGTTAAGGAGTATACCTGTAAATGCTGTAGAAAACAACTTACAACAAACAGTAATGGGCATTTAACCGAGTTAACTCCCAAGTTTAAAGAGATTAATTCAATCTTGGAAGAAATTTATACCAGACGCATGTTACGTTTAAAGGAGAAAACCTTCAGTTCATCGATATATTAATCTTAAAGTATATTAGGTTCGCGCCATTTTCATATATTTAAATCCCCCTTTTATAATTAAATAAATTAATAGCGTGAAAAAAATGTATTGTTCAATGTTTGGACATGAGCTTGTAGTCTCTAAAGAAGTTACACGTCATGTAAAAGAGTATAAGTGCCAGCATTGTGATTTCCAAATGACTACAAATGGAAAAGGAAAACTGACCCCGTTAACTCCAAAATATAAGGAGATTAATTCAGTTTTAGAACAGATTTATACAAAACGACGACTTAGAAAAGCATCAAATATTATTCTTGATCGTTAAGAGCATTCCAACCTTTAGCTATTAATGGAATTAGTGTTTCTCCACGGGTTACCAAATGCATTCCTTTTTCTTTTTCAGTCATATATCCAATAACTGTCAAGTTAGGGTTGCCTTTTATTTTTGGGAAGTCTTCTTGAGAAATAGTCATTAACAATTCATAGTCTTCACCACCATTAAGAGCAATAGTTGTGCTGTCAATGTTAAATTCTTCACAGGTTGAAATCACTTGAGGGTCTAAAGGTATTTTATTTTCATAGAGCTCAACACCTACATTACTTTGTTTACAAATATGAATGATTTCTGATGATAGTCCGTCACTAATATCAATCATTGACGTTGGCTTAACATTCAAATCTTTTAAAAGTTTAACAATGTCTTTACGGGCTTCAGGCTTTAATTGCCGTTCAATAATATATGTGTAGGCATCTAAATCTGGTTGATTATTAGGATTTACTTTAAACACTTCTTTTTCCCGTTCTAAAACTTGTAAACCCATATAAGCTGCCCCTAAATCACCAGTGACCACCAAAAGATCATTAGGTTTGGCGCCATTTCTATAAACAATATCATTAGAGTCAATTTCTCCAATAGCCGTAACCGATATAATTAATCCTTTAGTTGACGATGTAGTATCGCCTCCAACAATATCTACATTATAAATTTGTGATGCAGTTTCAATGCCAGCATACAATTCTTCAATTGCTTCCAGTGGAAACCTATTAGACAATGCAATAGATACTGTTACCTGGGTGGCGGTTGCGTTCATGGCGTAAACATCAGAAAGGTTAACCATAATAGCTTTGTAGCCTAGGTGTTTAAGTGGCATATAGCTTAAATCAAAATGAACATTTTCCACCAGTAAATCGGTGGTGACAACAATGTGTTTTGATTTAAAATTTAAGATGGCGGCATCATCTCCAACCCCTTTAATTGTTGAAGATTGCTTGATTGTAAAATTCTTGGTTAAATGTTCAATGAGTCCAAACTCGCCTAAATCACTTAATGATGTACGCGACTGATTTTTATCTTCTATCATTTGGCAAAAATAAGGAAGCTTTTTATAAGTGATGGAATTTGTGCTTATAATTTATACTTAATGAAAAGGCAAATTGTGCAGTTTATCGAAAAAACAAGCATTTCAGCGCAAATGTCAAGCAAAATGACTATGTTTAAAGCCCCTAAATCTTTAACTTATGAAACCTAACTTAACCGGTCAGATGTCATGCTCTGTCTTTGGACACAATTTGTATCATGACAAGTATCTCAACAGAAACAGCTCAGAATTAACTTGTGTTACATGTAATGCTAAAGTAAATACCAATATCATTGGCGAATTCCAGGAATATCCACATTCAAATTTAGAGTTACATAAAGCATTTCGGCGATTGTTCTTATTAAATATTAGAAAGAGGCCTATAGCTACTTATTCTTAAACACAACTAGGAAATTGAACAAGATTAGCATTTGTTTTTGAGGAATTCTCAATAAGAAACTCCTATAGAGGAATATCCTAATTTAATGTTAGGTTGTATTGAAAAACACTACTTATATTGTATATTTGCAGTCTATTTAGAAGCAATCTAATTTAATTATGATAAAAGTTTCAGAAACAGCTAAAAAGAAAGTCATCGAATTAATGACGGATGATGGTTTCGACGCTGCTCAACATTTTGTGCGCGTTGGTGTTAAAAGTGGCGGTTGTTCAGGGCTATCATACGATTTGAAATTTGATAAAGAAGAACTTGAAGGCGATAAGGTATTTGAAGACAATGGAGTGAAAATCATTGTTGACAAAAAGAGTTTTTTATATCTTATTGGGACTACCCTTGAATATTCAGGAGGCTTAAACGGCTCCGGTTTTGTGTTTAACAACCCAAACGCTAATCGTACTTGTGGTTGCGGAGAGAGTTTTTCATTATAAAACACAATATGAGTAAATATACAGAAGACGATTTAAGAGAAGAGCTTAAAACCAAAGAATATGAATATGGTTTTTATACTGATATAAAATCAGACACATTCCCTATTGGATTAAATGAAGATATAGTTCGGGCGATTTCCAAAAAGAAAGAAGAACCAGAATGGATGACTAACTGGCGATTAGAATCTTTTCGCCAATGGGAACAAATGCTTGAACCAGAATGGGCCAATGTAAACTATGCCAAGCCAGATTTTCAAGCTATTTCATATTATTCGGCGCCAAACAGCAAGCCTAAATACGATAGTTTAGATGAAGTAGATCCAGAGCTTTTAGAAACGTTTAAAAAGCTAGGGATTTCACTAGATGAACAAAAAAAATTAGCAGGAGTAGCTATGGATGTCGTTGTGGATTCGGTTTCTGTGGCAACTACATTTAAAAAGACTTTATCTGAAAAGGGAATTATTTTCTGTTCAATTTCTGAAGCCATTAGAGAATATCCAGATTTAGTTAGAAAATATATTGGTACCGTGGTGCCACAAAAAGACAACTTTTATGCTGCCTTAAATTCGGCGGTGTTTAGCGACGGAAGTTTCTGTTATATTCCTAAAGGGGTACGTTGCCCAATGGAATTATCAACATACTTTAGAATTAACCAAGCCGGAACAGGACAATTTGAGCGTACTTTAGTAATTGCAGACCAAGGAAGTTATGTGAGTTATTTAGAAGGCTGTACCGCCCCAAGTAGGGACGAAAACCAGTTACATGCTGCAGTTGTGGAACTAATTGCTTTAGATGATGCTGAAATAAAATATTCAACAGTTCAAAATTGGTATCCAGGAAATTCAGAAGGAAAAGGTGGCGTATATAACTTTGTTACCAAACGTGGTTTGTGTGAAACTAACGCCAAAATATCTTGGACTCAAGTTGAGACAGGAAGTGCGGTTACTTGGAAATACCCTAGTTGCATATTAAAAGGAGATAATTCGGTTGGAGAGTTTTATTCTATTGCAGTGACTAATAACTATCAGCAAGCAGATACTGGTACCAAAATGATTCATTTAGGAAAAAACACCAAATCTACAATTATATCCAAAGGAATTTCAGCGGGTAAATCACAAAACTCCTATAGAGGATTGGTGCAAATTCATTCTAGAGCAGATAATGCGCGAAACTTTTCACAATGTGATAGCTTATTAATGGGAAATGAATGTGGAGCACATACGTTTCCGTATATTGAAGTTAAAAATAAATCTGCTCAAATTGAGCACGAGGCTACCACAAGTAAAATTGGTGAAGATCAAATTTTTTATTGCAATCAACGAGGTATTGATACCGAAAAAGCAATAGCGCTTATTGTTAATGGCTTTAGTAAAGAAGTCTTGAACAAATTACCAATGGAATTTGCCGTAGAAGCTCAAAAATTATTAGAAATAAGTTTAGAAGGTTCAGTTGGTTAAAAATTGTACTATGAAAAAAGGTATTCTTTTAATTATGGTTTTAGTGGCTTTTTTAGCCTGTAAAAATGATTCAAAGTCTAAAGAAAGTTCTGAATCGGTTGAAAATCAAGAAGAAAAAACCGAAAAACAAAGTGACGGTTTAGTTTTGATGAAAGGAGAATTTGTTTATTTCGCTGATGCTGCAGTGTTACAAACTAATTCAAATTCTATTTATGGTGTTGTGATTGATGATAAAATGCATGAGCTAGATAAAATGGCTCAACACTACAAAAAAGAACCAACAGACTATGTTAATGTAGAAATTAGAGTGAAAATTATTCCTAAACCAGAAAACGAAGAAGGTTGGCCGTTTAGGGTAGAAATAAAAGAAATATTAAAAGTTGATAAATCTCAAATTGAAGATGAGGTTATAAAATTAGGATCAGAATAAATACGTATGTTAAAAATAAACAATTTACACGCTAGTGTTGAAGACAAAGCCATTTTAAGAGGCGTAAATTTAGAAGTAAAAGCTGGAGAAGTGCATGCTATCATGGGACCAAATGGGTCAGGAAAAAGCACATTAGCTTCAGTTATAGCTGGTAAAGAAGAATATGATGTTGAAGAAGGTGAAATCCTTTTTGAAAATGAAAACATAGATGAGTTAGCTGCCGAAGAACGCGCACATAAAGGCATTTTTATGTCATTTCAATATCCGGTTGAAATTCCAGGAGTTTCGGTAACTAATTTCATGAAAACTGCAATCAACGAAACTCGAAAAGCTAAAGGTCTTGAAGATATGCCTGCTAATGAAATGCTAAAGCTTATTAGAGAAAAGTCTGAACTTTTAGAAATAGATCGAAAGTTTTTATCACGCTCGCTTAACGAAGGGTTTTCTGGAGGAGAAAAGAAACGTAATGAGATTTTTCAAATGGCAATTTTGGAACCTAAATTAGCAATACTCGATGAGACCGATTCTGGTTTAGATATTGATGCCTTAAGAATTGTTGCGAATGGAGTTAACAAGTTAAAAAGTAAAGACAATGCGGTAATTGTTATTACCCATTACCAAAGGTTGTTAGATTATATCGTTCCAGATTTTGTGCACGTATTACATAATGGAAAAATTGTAAAATCTGGCACAAAAGAACTAGCTCATGAGCTAGAAGAAAAAGGGTATGATTGGATTAAAGAAGAAGTGAACGCTTAAATAGTAACCATTCCACGGTAGAGTTTATGATCTTAAAATAGACTGTTAACTGAAGACTGGTAACTGACGACTTATTAAAATGGATTTAAAAGAAAAATTAGTATCATCATTTTTAGCATTTGAAAATCAAGTGGATATTGATTCACCTATTCACGATGTTAGAAGTGAAGCCATAAAAACATTTGAAGAGAAAGGGTTTCCTTCGAAAAAAGAAGAAGCCTGGAAATACACCTCTTTAAATACGATTCTAAAACATGATTATAGCGTATTTCCAAATCAGGAAAATGCGTTGGAGTTTAGTGACGTAAAAAAGTATTTTATCCATGATATCGATAGCTATAAAATAGTTTTCATCGATGGTAAATACTCCTCTCACCTGTCTCAAACTACTCATGATAGCATGGATGTTTGTTTAATGTCTGCAGCGCTTGCAAAGCCAAAGTATCGATTAGTAATTGAAAATTATTTTAATAAAATCGCCGCTAAAGACAGTTTGACTTGCCTTAACACGGCATTTTCAAGTGAAGGCGCATATATCCATATTCCAAAAAATAAATTGGTTGAGAAACCTATTCAGATTCTTCACTTTTCTTCAGGGAATGAGTCGGCATTAATGCTACAACCTCGTAATTTAATTGTTGTAGATGAGAATTCTCATGTTCAAATTATAGAGCGTCATCAAAGTTTAACAGACAACCCTGTATTAACTAATAGTGTTACTGAAATTTATGCCAATAAAAGAGCCATTGTTGATTATTATAAGGTTCAAAATGATAACGAAAATGCATCCTTAATTGATAACACGTTTATCAACCAAAAACAAGAGAGTGTAGCTTCAGTCCACACTTTTTCGTTTGGCGGAAAATTGACAAGGAACAATCTTAACTTTTTCCAAAATGGTGAACGTATTGATTCTACATTAAAGGGAGTCACTATCATTGGAAACAAACAGCACGTAGACCATAATACTTTAGTGCACCATATAGAACCTAATTGTGAAAGTCACCAAGACTACAAAGGAATATTTGGTGATACAGCGACAGGTGTATTTAATGGAAAAGTTGTTGTAAATAAAGAAGCTCAAAAAACCAATGCCTTTCAAGCAAATAACAACATTTTAATTAGTGATAAAGCCTCCATCAACACAAAGCCTCAATTAGAGATTTTTGCCGATGATGTAAAGTGCTCTCATGGTTGCACTATAGGACAGCTGGATGAAAGCGCAATGTTCTATTTGCGTTCTAGAGGAATTCCTGAAAAAGAAGCCAAAGCCCTTTTAATGTACGCATTCAGTAACAATGTATTGAGTTCTGTGAAAATCCCAGAAATCAAACAACGAATCACAAAAATCATTGCTACTAAATTAGGAGTGAAAATAGGTTTTGATTTATAAATTATGTTTGATGTTCAACGCATAAGGCAAGACTTTCCAATACTTTCGCGCAAAGTCAATAATAAACCCTTGATTTATTTTGATAATGCCGCAACCTCTCAAACCCCTAAACAGGTAATAGATGCTATAGTTGATTATTATAGTAATTACAATGCCAATATTCATAGAGGCGTACATAGCTTAAGTCAAGAAGCCACAGATAAATACGAAGAAGCCCGATTAAAGATAAAAGATCATTTTAATGCAAAACATAGCCATGAGATAATTTTAACCTCTGGCACTACTCATGGCATTAATTTAGTGGCACATGGATTTGGATCTATACTAAATAGCAATGATGAGGTTTTGGTTTCAGCTTTAGAGCACCACAGTAATATTGTCCCTTGGCAAATGTTATGTGAAGCCACTGGGGCAAAACTGAAAGTAATCCCAATGAATAACGAAGGTGAACTTGTGATGACCGAGTTTGACAAATTAATTTCTAATAAAACAAAATTAGTGTTTGTCAATCATGTTTCAAATGCATTGGGAACTATCAATCCAATTTCATACATCATTGCGGAGTCTCATAAGGTTGGCGCCGCTGTTTTAATTGATGGTGCACAGGCTTGTCCGCATATAAAACCCGATGTACAAAACTTAAATGTCGATTTTTATGTGGCCTCAGCTCATAAAATGTGTGGACCAACGGGTGTTGGAATGCTTTATGGGAAAGAAGAATGGTTGAGAAAACTACCGCCGTACCAAGGTGGTGGTGAAATGATTGCAGAGGTGACCTTTGAAAAAACCACTTATGCCGATTTACCTCACAAGTTTGAAGCCGGAACACCTAATATATGTGGAGGTATTGCTTTTGGTGCAGCCTTAGATTATATGAACACTATTGGTTTTGATGCCATCGCAAATTATGAACATCAGCTTCTCAAATACGCTACAAAAAAATTGAAAGAGATTGAAGGCCTTAAAATATATGGGATATCTGCTCAAAAAACCGCAGTGGTTTCATTCAATTTAGAAGGCATACATCCTTATGATATAGGTACAATTCTAGATAAAATGGGAATTGCGGTTAGAACAGGACACCATTGTGCTCAACCTATTATGGATTTCTTCAAAATTCCAGGAACCGTAAGAGCCTCATTTTCATTTTACAACACCATTGAAGAAATTGATTGTTTGATTGATGGTGTAATGAAAGCAAAGGACATGCTTTCTTAATAGCTCTCCCGATTAATCAGTTTTCATTTGAATTTAATTTGGTAATGCACTTTATCGAAAAACCAGTATGTTTATTTATGAAAAGTTAAAATTTTCTTAAAAAAATTATATATTCGGCAATATCTTAATTAAAAACTTAAATAAATGAAAAAATTATGTTTTAGTATGGCTGCACTCGCCCTGCTATTTTCTTCATGTGAGAGCGATCAAAATCAAAAATTAGATCAGGAGGCCGAAGTTGACATGAGCGACTTTTATGTTTATACTGATAGCGATGTTGAAGAATCTGGGAGATCGATTAATAATTCAAAAACATGCTACGCCATGGTGAACCTTAACCGTGATTTAAACGAAAATCCAGGGTTGGAAAAAAAGATGTATGATATTGAGTATCATACCAGAAAATTTATTGCTAAAGGCAAACCTAGCGATAAGGGTAAGCCAGGGGGTGGAGATTCAGGAGATGCTGATGTTGACGTTTTACCAATTGCCGATAATCTTGGTATCATAAACATTCCGGTCTACGTACATATCGTTTACCCAGATGCTAATGTGATTTCTAACAATCAGGTGCAATCACAAATAAATGTTTTAAATGCCGATTTTAGAAACCCAAACACAAATTTGCTACCTGAAGGCACTACTTTTGCCAATGATGCTACAGATGCTGGTTTTCAATTTACTTTAGCAGGAACGTTTAGGCATAATGATTCAAAATCGTCTTGGGGGACTAACAATTCTGTTAAATCTGCCTATCCACCAATTACTCCTGAGACTCATTTAAACATTTGGGTGTGTAATATTGGCGGAGGTATTTTAGGATATGCACAGTTTCCAGGTGGTAATTTAGCTACTGATGGTATTGTGTTAGGTGGAAATTATTTCGGAATCACGAGCGGATCTTACGGTTTAGGAAGAACAGCAACTCATGAAGTTGGCCATTACCTTAATTTACGTCATATTTGGGGAGATGGAAGATGTCGTCAAGATGATTTCGTGTTAGATACGCCAGATTCAGACGGGTCAAACGGAGGGTGTCCTACGTTCCCATCTGTAAGTTGTAAATCTGCAGATATGACTATGAATTACATGGACTATACTTATGACCAATGTATGTATATGTTCACAGATGGACAACGAAATAGAATGCGTGCAATTTTTGCGTCTGGAGGACCAAGAGCAGCTATGGTTGGAAATTAATTTTCTCATACTTTATAAAAAAAAGGCTCCATTTGGAGCCTTTTTTTATTTAGTTAACCATACCTGCCATGGTATTTTTGCCAAAATTAAAATTAAAGCCAGCGTATAAAATATAGCAAACGATTTAAATTTCGGTTTTGAGGTAAGTTTCTTTTTATGTTTAGAGTATCCCATAGTTATAAACACCAAGGCGATAATCATCGTTAAGGGATGTTCAATAATATTAGATCTTAAAAGTGAATTTTTCATCACTTCGCCCATACCTAGTTCACTTATAACGGTTAAATAATCGGCTGCAAAAAACAAAACAATGCCTATAAGTAATTGAATATGTGAAACAATAAGTGTGAACAAAGATATTCTAAAATCGAAAGCTCCAAATTCCTTATTTCCAAAGTATTTAATTAAGGCATTAAAAGTGGCTATTACTAGCATAAGTAATACAAGATAGGCCCAATAAGAGTGCAAAAATTTAACGGTTTCGTACATGATTATATTTTGAAATGTTAGTCTAGCAAATGTACTAATTTTAATTATCTAATGAAGAAAACTCATATTCGTGCTCAACTTTACAAATTCTTATTTTATACCAACGGTACCATTTAGTTTTCCCTTGCTTTTGGGCTTCAAGATGATCTGCTTGTTGCTTCCAATTTTTAATGGCCTCTAAACTTTCCCAATAGCTAACGGTAATACCAAGATCACTTCTCGAACTTTCTATACCCAAATATCCAGGTTGTTTTTTGGCAAGTTCTTCCATTTTATTGGCCATTTCGGCATAACCAGTAATGTTCTCTTTTTGAGTTGAAGTAAAAATAACGGCATAATAAGGCTTGAAATTTGGGCTCATATCCTGTGCCTTTTTTTACTCCATGTTAAAACTTTTACACCGGGAGAATAATGAACTCTTGTAGGAGAATCTTTTAAAAGAAAATTCAATTTAGGATAGTTAATTTCTAATTCGTCAATATTAAGGTTATATAAAGGCCATTCTAAATGATGAACATCATAAGTAATAATACTTTTTTTGTAATCTTGAAAAACGGCATAGCGTTCAGTTAACCAAACATCTATTTCATCTTTTATAATAGGAGGATTTTCAATTTTGTACGTAGTGTTAAAATAATTGTCCTGCTTACGATTAAAAGACATATAGTTAGTTTCAGTTCGCTTCATTTCAGCATACTCATATGGAAACCTAGACAAGGTTTTTAAAACTCGGCATGAGGATCTTTTACTGCCTTCCATGCTTAAAAAATAAACACCAGGTTTATTATTAAACCTAACATAAATTCTGATGTTTATTTCATGGAAATCAGAAATATGTGGAATTTTCAAAATGCTCCTTACACCAACATGATTCATGTTAAATGCAACAAGGCTAATCCAAGTCTTTCCATTAATAATATCTAGCTCAATTCCTTTTGGAAGAAGTTCTTGTATTAAAATTGGGTCTACTTCCCAGTGAAAAAAAAGTGCTTTATTCCATTCTTGATAGAATTTCCAAGGCCTAGTTGGGTGATCAAAGGGCCTGTGTTTAACCTGACTTAAAATATCTCTAGCCTTCAAGATAAATATCGATTATTGGTTACTCTATATAAATTCCTACAGTTAACTCTCCTTTGTCATTCATTGTTGCTCTGTACATCCCAGCGGTATTAAACTCTGCAACTAAATTGCCGTTTTTATCAACTGCTACAATACCTCCTGTGCCTCCCAAATTAGTTAATTTAGATTGAATAACCTCTTTAGCAGCAGCCTCTAATGTTATGCCTTTGTAGTCCATTAATGCCGAAATATCATAAGCAACCATACCTCTAATAAAATATTCACCCCAGCCGGTACTAGAAACCGCACAGGTGGCATTATTGGCATAAGTTCCAGCCCCTATTATAGGTGCGTCTCCTATTCGTCCCCATCGTTTATTGGTCATTCCTCCTGTAGAGGTTCCAGCGGCTAAATTTCCATTTTTATCGAGTGCGGCACAACCAACAGTCCCAAATTTAGAATCTTTAATATTTGGATCGTAAAATGCCTGTTTGTCATCATGATCCAATTCAGTTTTTTCAGAATCTTTTATTTTTTGCAAGGCTTTATATCTGTTTTCTGTATAGAAATAGCCTTGGTCAACAAGTTGTAAGCCCTGCTCTTTTGCAAATATTTCTGCACCTTTCCCAGATAACATCACATGCTCAGAACGCTCCATGACAGCCCTAGCCAAGTTAATAGGATTTCTCACGGTTGTAGTTCCTGCAGACGCTCCGGCATTGCGCGTTTTGCCATCCATTATGGAAGCATCTAGTTCGTTGGTTCCTTCATTTGTGAATACCGCACCTTTACCAGCATTAAATAATGGAGAATCTTCCATGACATTGATGGTTTTTTCTACTGCATCTAGGCTGCTGCCTCCATTTTTTAAAATGGTATAGCCAACACGAATGGCCTCTTCTAAAGTAGCTTTATAAGCAGCTTCCATTTCGGGAGTCATATTTTTCTTTAGGATGGTGCCAGCACCTCCGTGTATAATAATGGCAAAATCATTTGCTTTTAGTGCAGCACTATCACTGGCTTTTGTCTTATTATCAGACATGGCTGTAAGTTCTTTTTCATTTTTACATGAAAACAACGCTAAAGAAAGTAGAAGCAGAAGGGAAAGTTTTTTCATTGTTTAATTATGATTTAATTCAGCATTAAAGTTACACTATTTGCAAATTAAGTTTGACACAAAAGCGACAATTTATTAGTACCTTTGCCTCAAAATTTAATAATTCGCAAAAAATATATAAATATGCAGGTCGTTATTGATAATTTCGGAATAGAAAAGGCTTTAAAAACTTTAGGTGTTCAATCTATTAATCAGGGAACTTCAACAGGTTCTAATTGGTTTTCAAATGGAGAAGTTCTTGAAAGTTTTTCGCCAGTAGATGGTCAATTAATTGGCAAGGTAAAATCAACTACCAAGGACGATTATAGTAGGGTTATGGAAGCTGCAACTTCTGCATTTAAAACTTGGAGAACAATGCCAGCTCCACAGCGTGGTGAAATTGTACGACAGTTTGGTGATAAACTACGAGAAAAGAAAGAGGCTCTTGGCAAATTGGTGTCTTACGAAATGGGTAAAAGCTATCAGGAAGGTCTTGGTGAAGTTCAGGAAATGATTGACATCTGTGATTTTGCAGTGGGATTATCGAGGCAGTTACACGGACTCACAATGCACTCTGAACGTCCAGGGCATAGAATGTATGAGCAGTACCATTCTTTGGGTGTGGTAGGGATTATTTCGGCATTTAATTTTCCTGTTGCTGTTTGGGCTTGGAATACGGCTTTGGCTTGGATTTGCGGAGATGTTTGTGTTTGGAAACCTTCAGAAAAAACACCATTGTGTGGTATTGCCTGCCAAAATATTGCTGCAGAAGTATTTGCAGCTAATAATTTACCAGAAGGAATTTCTTGCTTGATAAATGGCGATTACAAAGTTGGGGAGTTTATGACTAAAGATAAACGAGTACCATTGATTTCTGCAACCGGATCAACCAGAATGGGTAAAATTGTTGCTCAAGAAGTTGCAGGAAGATTGGGCAAATCTTTATTGGAACTAGGGGGCAACAATGCCATTATAGTCACTCCTGATGCCGATATTAAAATGACTGTTATTGGTGCTGTTTTTGGTGCCGTTGGTACTTGCGGACAACGCTGTACTTCTACACGACGTTTAATTATTCATGAAAGCATTTACGACAAAGTAAAAAATGCTATTGTTGATGCTTATGGACAACTGCGAATTGGTAATCCGCTTGATGAGAACAACCATGTTGGCCCATTAATTGATACAGATGCGGTTAAAATGTATCAAAATGCTTTAACTAAAGTAGTTGAAGAAGGTGGTAAAATTGTAGTTGAAGGAGGCGTACTTTCTGGTGAAGGTTTTGAAAGTGGTTGTTATGTAAAACCGGCAATTGCCGAAGCACAGCCGCATTTTGAAATTGTGCAGCATGAAACCTTTGCTCCAGTGCTTTATTTATTAAAGTATTCAGGAGATGTTGAAAATGCCATCGATATTCAAAATGAAGTCGCTCAAGGTTTATCATCGGCCATTATGACGAATAACTTACGTGAGGCCGAGCGTTTCCTATCTGTTGCAGGCTCTGATTGTGGTATTGCGAATGTTAATATTGGAACTTCTGGAGCCGAAATTGGAGGTGCTTTTGGTGGCGAAAAGGAAACTGGAGGTGGACGCGAGTCAGGATCTGATGCTTGGAAAGTTTATATGAGACGTCAAACCAATACCATTAATTATACAACCGAACTGCCATTGGCTCAAGGCATTAAATTTGATTTATAAACTGTAGTAAACTAAAAACCTTGTCTAAAGTTTAGCGAACTAAACAGTAGCAAGGTTTGGTAGGTTTTGATTAATAGCAGTACTAATTTCGCAAATAAAATGCTACATTTCATCAAAAAACTATAAGTGGTATAAAATTGTGTGTAGTTGGTAAAAATGCCGCTTAACTATATTTAACTTTTCTTAAAATACGGTAAGTTTCTTTTAAAATAATATTGAGTTCGTCACTATAATTTCGTAGGATGGGTTTTACTTCATTAAGCTTATCTATAGCTTCATGAAACAGATTCAAATAACAAATTAGATAGGTGACTGGTAAATTTTTAAGATCGTCTTCTTCAGCTTTAGTAAGACTTAATCCTTTAGTAAGTTTGTCAACTATGGCGTTATTGGCGTTGTAGATATGATGCAATATGCGTTTATCATATTGTGGAGGTTCAAAAATTAAATTGGTTTCTATTTGATAATTTACATTGTTGTTAAAATGAATAATGGTTTCTTCTAACGGATAATATTTGAACGAATTTTGTAATCCTAAATTCACGTATTCAATAATCTTAAAATGATCATCATCATATGAAATGGAAACTTCATCTAATGTTGAAAAGAATAAACGCACTTGCTCATTAACCAATTCAATATCTACTCGAGAATAGTAGGTTTTGTCTTTTACAAACTTTTTTTGACCAGACCAGCAGAGCACAAAATATTCTTTAAATACTTTGTATTGAGGGTTAAAATCTTTACGCTTGTTCATGAAATCAAACACACCGTCTAAAGTATATTCAATATTATTTTGGGCATGATTTTCAATTGCTTCCACAATTTTTGAATTGACATCCTTGATTTCAATATCAAAAACCTTTGGCATGCTCATGCTTCCATCTCTAAAAAACACCGAGCCTCCATAGTATTTCCAAATGTTTTTTCTTAATGACGTAATTTTATTGATCGGTCTAATTGTGACCAAACCAACAACTTTGTTATCAGGTAAATGCGGGAAAGAAATATTTTCGTATTGTACTATAGGAGGATTTGTTAGGTAGGCATTTATTAAATTTTGAATTTTACTGTCATCAAAGAAATCAACACCAATTATAGCATTGTCGGCATCTTCAACACCAATAACTATATAGGAGTTGTTTTTAGGGTTGCTGTTAGACAGCGCACAGATGTGCTTTAGAAGCTTAGCTTTCCCTTCTTTTTCACTAATATCAATTTTACGCTTTTTATCATAAAAGCTGTTCTCATCGTTGTGAGCAAGAAGGCTTTTAATAAGTAGGCGTTTATTAATCATGGTTAAAAATGAGTCAATTCAGTCATTTAATTACAATTCTTTCTTAACGGTTGTACTATTGGCTTGCGCTGTAGGGAATACCAGCAAGTCGGCAATGTTTACATGAGCGGGTCGAGAAATTGTAAAGTATATGATATCAGCAATATCTTCAGCCTGAAGCGCTTTAAAACCTTTATACACAGAGTCGGCAATTGCATCTCCTTTAAAACGTACCTTAGAAAATTCGGTTTCTACCAATCCGGGATTGATGGCGCTCACTTTAATACCAAAAGGATTTAAATCAATACGCATACCTTCAGTAATTGCAAGTACAGCATGTTTGCTTCCGCAGTAAACATTGCCTTTTGGGTATACTTCTTTACCAGCCGATGAGCCAATGTTTATAATGTGACCAGATTTTCGTTCTACCATTTGCGGAATTACAGCCTTACTTACATAAAGCAAGCCTTTCACATTTATGTCCATCATAGCATCCCAATCATCCAAATCACCATTTTGGATCGGATCCAATCCGTGTGCATTTCCTGCATTATTTATAAGAATATCTATGGCACTAAATGGTTTTGGTAAGGATTGAATAGCTTTTGTAGTTCCAGTTTTGTCACGTACATCAAAAGTTAAGGTATGAATATTGGTTTGTGGGCTCAACTCTTTTTTAAGCTGGTCAAGACGTTCTTGACGTCTGCCACACAAAATAAGATTAATGCCGTATTTGGCAAATTCAATTGCCGTAGCTTTTCCTATACCGCTAGTTGCTCCAGTAATTAACGCCGTTGTATTGCTCATGTTTTTCAATATTATGGTACTTTATGTCCTTGACTGGCTGTTAAAATTAAAAACCAATCTTCAAGATCAAGGTTAATATTCAAGGCTTTAACCGCATTAGAAATGCGTGTTTTATCAGTAGTTCCTATTACAGGATGAATAGTGGAAGGGTGTTTTAATAGCCAAGCTAAAATAAGTTGATCTATGGTGGCATCATAAGCAGTTGTTAAATCTTCTAATTGTACTTTGATTCTTTGGGTTTGCTCAGAATTATCTTTGAATATGGATCCAAGTGGAGACCATGCCATTGGAGTTATGTTTTTTTGAATCATTTGATCTAGAGTACCATCAAACATAGCCTTATGTTGTGTAATTGAACACTCTATTTGATTAACCTCAATATTACTTTGGGATGAAATTAAATCCACTTGGGCGGGTGTAAAGTTTGAAACGCCAAAAGCTTTTATCTTTCCATCTTGTTTTAATTTAGATATTGCCTTTGAAACCTCATTGGGATGCATTAACGGACTAGGCCTATGTAATAAAAATAGATCCAAATAGTCAGTCTTTAAATTCTTGAGGGATGTTTCAGCAGACCAAATAATATAATCACTTGAATAGTTGTAATGTTTGATTTTGTTATTTCGATTTTCACATAAATACTGGATACCACATTTGCTTATTAGTTGAATAGCTTCCCTTTTTATAGAACTTTCAGAAAAAGCTTTACCAAAGTCAGCTTCAGTTGTATATCCCCCATAAATATCGGCGTGATCAAAAGTGGTAATACCTAGTTCAATACAATGGTTCATAAGTTCAATCATCTCCTTTTTAGAGAAATTCTTACCCCATTGGCCCCAGGTCATTGTGCCGGAAATAATTCTAGAATAATTCAAAGTAGTTGCAGTTTATAATGGTTTTTATGCGATTTGCGTATAAAATTACTTAAAACCTATTGAAAATGGTATAATTGTTTTTAATAATTAAAATCGATTATTGTATAGGCTTTATTTAACGCCTCACGGTTTTTAAATTGTAAATATTGTCTCTATATAATCTAAAACAGGAATGTAGCCGTATATACTCTACAAACCGAATTTAAAAACGAAAATTTTATGAAAACGTTCAAAAAACTAAACCTATTCTTTTTATCTCTCATTTTACTCACATTTTATAACTGTAATGACGACTCAAATGGACCTTCAAACGGAGAACCAGCAAGTATCACCATAAAGTTGGTTGATGGACCAGGTGACTATGATAAGGTAGTTGTTGAAGTTATTGATGTTATGATTAAAATGAATGACGACAGCGAAGATGAAGGTGGTTGGGAAAGTGTTGGAGCCACAGGAGGTTCTTACGATTTATTGGAATTAACTGGAGGGCAAAATGCTGTTTTGGTACAGGATTACGAAGTTCTTGCTGGTGAATTAAGTCAAATTAGATTAGTTCTTGGTGAAAACAATTATGTAGTAAAAGATGATGTTCAGTATGACTTAAAAACACCAAGTGCACAACAATCAGGGTTAAAACTTAAAGTAAATCAAACTTTAGAAGCTGGCTTCCTTTACAGTTTTGTATTAGATTTTGATGTTGATAAATCTATTGTAGATGCGGGTAATTCTGATAATATTATTTTAAAACCTGTTATTTATGCAAGTTTAGAGTTCGCATCTGGTATTGTTCAAGGAGCTATATCTCCGGCTGATGTTGATACAATGATTTCTGCTGAAGTTAATGGGGAAACCTATTCTACAATGACTGGTGAAGGTGGTGTGTTTATGCTTTATGGTATACCAGAAGGCACTTATGACCTCACTATTACTCCAGATCCAGAATCAGGATATCTTACTCAAGTAGTTAGTGTTGAGGTCGTGAATGGTCAAATTACAGATATAGGAACTATAGAGCTTCAAATGAATGGCGCTATAACAGGTACAATTTTAAATGCTGGTGCAGCTGTTGCAGCTACGGTTTCAGTAACAGTTGGGACTGAAGTTATTTCGGCTGATACTGATGCGAATGGCGTATTCTTATTAGAAAACATTCCTCCAGGTACCTATACCGTTACAATTACACCAGTAGATACTACTTTAACTTTTGCAACGATAGAAGCGACTGTAATTTCTGGAGAAACTTTAGACTTAATGGAGATTAATCCACAGCCATAATTTTTGACAAAAAAAGTCTAGTATAAATTTAAGGGGGGCACAATTGTGCCCCCCTTTTTATTTAACCAATCGTTAACAGTAAGTTTAACCAATCATTAACAGCGTTACAATAAAAATTTTAACAATTTGCAATGCTCAAATAAGCACAGTATATTCGGGCTTTTAAAACTAATTAATATGATGGAAGAAACAGCTACAATTGATATTAAGACCATTAATGAAAAGATAGAAAAAGAGAGCGCTTTTGTTGATTTGCTGACGTTAGAAATGAATAAGGTAATCACTGGCCAAAAGCATATGGTTGAGCGCTTACTTATTGGCCTTTTAGGACAAGGTCATATTTTACTTGAAGGAGTTCCAGGACTTGCAAAAACATTAGCTATTAATACCTTATCACAAGCCGTTGATGGGAGTTTTAGTCGTATTCAATTTACACCCGATTTGTTACCAGCTGATGTAGTTGGTACAATGATTTATAATATGAAACTTAATGACTTTTCAATTAAGAAAGGTCCTATTTTTGCCAATTTTGTACTCGCCGATGAGATAAATCGTGCACCTGCTAAAGTTCAATCGGCATTGCTTGAGGCCATGCAAGAGAAGCAAGTAACTATAGGTGATGAAACCTTTATTCTAGACAAGCCTTTTTTGGTTATGGCTACTCAAAACCCTGTTGAGCAAGAAGGAACTTACCCTTTGCCTGAAGCACAGGTGGATAGGTTCATGCTAAAAACGGTGATTGACTATCCTAAAATGGATGAGGAACAGCTTATTATGCGTGCCAATTTAAAAGGAGCTTACGATAAAGTAAACCCTGTAGTCTCTGTAGAACAAATTCTCAAGGCCCAAAAAGTGGTTAGAGAGGTATATATGGATGAGAAAATTGAAAAATATATTCTAGATATTGTATTCGCTACAAGATATCCCGAGAAATATAAGCTAGCCGATTTAAAGCCATTAATTTCTTTTGGAGCATCACCTCGTGGTAGTATCAATTTAGCGTTGGCCGCTAAATGTTACGCATTTATTAGACGACGTGGTTATGTAATTCCAGAAGACGTTCGTGCTGTAGTTCACGATGTACTTCGTCATAGAATTGGGATTACTTACGAGGCCGAAGCCGAGAATGTCACTTCCGAAGATATCATTAACAAAATCGTAAACGAAATAGAAGTACCTTAAAATTGACAATTGAAAAAAGGATAATTGATTATTAAGTTATAATTAATCAATAAAAATATTCAATAGACAATTGAAAAATGGATACTAAAGAATTACTAAAAAAAGTACGAAAAATAGAGATTAAGACACGCCGATTGTCTGATCATATTTTTGGTGGCGAATACCACTCCACCTTTAAAGGTAGAGGTATGACGTTTAGTGAAGTAAGACAGTATCAATTTGGTGATGATGTTCGAACTATTGATTGGAATGTTACCGCACGATACAGCGAACCTTACGTAAAAGTTTTTGAAGAAGAGCGCGAACTAACCATGATGCTCATGGTAGACATCTCCGGTTCTGAATTTTTTGGAACCGACGAACAATTTAAAAACGAAATAGTAACCGAAATTGCCGCAACTTTAGCTTTTTCAGCAACACAGAATAACGATAAAATTGGATTGATTCTATTTTCAGATGTTGTGGAACTCTATATTCCACCGAAAAAAGGACGATCTCATGTTCTGCGTATCATTC
The DNA here is from genome assembly GCF_042654525.1 of Geojedonia litorea. Classification (NCBI taxonomy): domain Bacteria; kingdom Pseudomonadati; phylum Bacteroidota; class Flavobacteriia; order Flavobacteriales; family Flavobacteriaceae; genus Geojedonia; species Geojedonia litorea. The sequence goes on along the minus strand of NZ_JBHSGP010000014.1, from coordinate 505,447 downwards.
GTGAACTTATTGAATTCCATCCAAAAAGCAAGAAAACTAATATCGCCGAAGCCTTAAAATTTTTATCAAATGTGATGAAGAAGAAAGCAATTGTGTTTTTGCTTTCTGATTTTATGGATGATGACTATCAACATACGCTTAAAATTGTGTCAGGAAAGCATGATGTTACAGGAATTAGAATTTATGATAAACGGGAAGAACGTATTCCTAATCTAGGTGTAGTTCAAATGCAAGATGAAGAAACAGGAGAATTGGTACTTGTAAATACAAGTTCAAAAAGAATTCGAATGAACTATGAAAAGTATTATCGAGAGAAGTTGGATTATTACAATGATAGCTTTAAAAAATCTGGAGCCGGTATAATCGATTGTCGATTGGATGAGAGTTATGTGAGAAAATTATTAGGCTATTTTAAAAGAAGAGGATAATTAAAAGGTAAAAGGTAGAAGTGAAGAATAAAGAAATTATCAGCTATAAAATGAAATTAAACAAGTATTTTCTGTACGGTTTTAGAAAATCACTGTATATATCTTTTTTCTTTTTTGTCTTTTCTTTTTTCTCTTATTCACAAGTAACATCTTCAATAGATTCTACTAAAATCAAAATTGGTGCCCAGATTACTTATAAAATTCAGGTAGAATCAGATACTACAGATTTAGTTGTTTTTCCAGAAGGACAAACCTTTTCTCCATTGGAAATGATTGAATCTTATAAAGTTGATACTACCAAAAAGGCATCAAAATATAACCTTATTAAAAAATATGCCCTCACTCAATTTGATTGGGGGGTTTATACTATTCCAAGACAAAAAATCATTGTTGGTGACAAGACTTTTTTTACCGACTCTTTAAAGGTTGAGGTAAATAACATTGAAATTGATACCACAAAACAAGGGCTTTATGATATTAAACCTATCATTGAAGTAGAGAAAAGTTCAAGTGATTTCTGGATAAATTTACTTTATGTAGTTCTAATTCTTGCACTTGTAGCCGCACTTATTTATTGGTTTGTTTGGCGTAAAAAACCGCTTACCGAAGAAGAACAAATTGCGTTATTGCCACCTTATGACAGAGCCAAACTGGCTTTAAAAAAGCTAGATGAAAGCAACTATTTAAAAAACGCTGAAATAAAAGAATATTATTCTGAATTGACTTTTATCATCAGAAGATATCTAGATGAAAAGGTTTACGATAAAGCTTTAGAAAGTACGACGGATGAATTGATGCAACGTTTACGATTGCTTAAAGACGCCAATCAAGTTGATTTGAGTAACGATGATATAAAAAATTTAGAAACCATTTTTAAACGTGCCGATCTTGTAAAATTTGCCAAATCTTCACCCGATATTGCTTTAGCAGAAATCGACAGGAATACAATTGACATGGAAATTGACCATGTGAAAGAAGCCTTGCCTGAGCCAACTGAAGAAGAAAAACTCCTTGATCAAAAATATAAGGAAGAACAAGAGCGTAAAAAGAAACGCAGAAAAATTATTATTACTGGGGTTATAGTAGTAACACTTTTAATAGCAACCTTTGTTGGATTTAGTTTAAAGTATGGATTTACTTATGTAAAAGATACCATCATTGGTCATGAAAGTAAAGAATTGTTAGAAGGCGATTGGGTGCGTAGTGAGTATGGTGTACCGCCTATTTACATTTCGACACCTGAAGTTTTACAACGAGTTGAATCTGAAACTATAGATTCTATTCAAGCTGCAAAAACCACCTTCTTTACATATGGTTCTCTATTAAGTTCACTTAACATTGCCGTTAGTACATCAAAATTTAATATACCAGATTCAACTCAAATAGATCTTAATTTAGGTGTTGAAAATGCCCTACGCGTGCTTGAGAATAATGGGGTTAAAAATATTATCACAAAACAAGACCAGTTCATTACCCCAAATGCTGCTGAAGGGATTAAGGTGCATGGTACAGCAGATTTCCCAAGACCTTTAACTAATAATTTCGAAAAAGGGAATTATGTGTTCTTATTATTCACCAGCAAAAATATATTGCAACAGGTATTGTTGGTCTGGAGATCTGACGATGTGTATGCCGATCAAATTATGGAACGCATTTTGAATTCTGTAGAACTTAAAAAAGCAGAATAATGTTAGAAGGAATTGAGTTTTTAAATAAAGAATTTTTCTGGCTTTTACTACTATTGCCTTTAGCAATACTATGGTATGTATTAAAGCATAAAAAGCAAACAGCCGAACTTAAAATGTCGAGTGTTAAAGGGTTTAAAATTGCGCAATCGTGGTTGCCAAAACTGAAGCATGGGTTGTTTGTATTACGGTTATTAGCACTAGCATTATTAATTACTGCATTGGCAAGGCCAAGAACTTCAGATGAATCTACCAAAACTAAAACAACAAGAGGTATTGATATTGTAATGGCAATAGACGTGTCGGCTAGTATGTTAGCAAAGGATTTGTTGCCAAGTCGTCTAGAAGCGTTAAAGAAGGTTGCAGCCGAGTTTATTCAAGGACGACCAAACGATAGAATAGGAATTGTAGAATACGCAGGTGAGAGTTATACCAAAACACCCATTACTAGTGATAAAGCTATAGTGTTACGATCATTAGAAGATATAAAATACAATAATATTATTGATGGTGGAACGGCTATTGGAATGGGATTGGCAACTTCGGTTAATCGCATTAAAGATAGTAAGGCCAAAAGTAAAGTGATTATTTTATTGACAGATGGTGTTAATAATTCGGGGTTTATTGACCCTAAAATTGCAAGTGAATTGGCTTTGGAGTATGGAATAAAAGTTTACACCATAGGTATTGGAACAAATGGCATGGCTTTGTCACCAGTAAACATAAATCCAAATGGCTCCTTTCAATACGGAAGAGTGCAAGTTCAAATTGATGAAGACCTCTTAAAGGAAATTGCTGATCTCACAGGAGGAAAGTATTTTAGAGCAACAAACAACAAAAAACTTGTTGAGATTTATGATGAGATCAATAAACTTGAAAAAACAGAAATTGAAGAAATAAAATTCACTACTTATCAAGAGAAATATAGACCACTAGTGCTTTTGGCAGCGTTGTTTTTATTGCTTGAATTGCTGTTGCGATCTACAGTTTTTAGAAGTTTTGTGTAAAGGAAGATAGAAAAATAAGGCAAATAAATGTTTCAATTAGAAGAGAAAATATGGTTTTGGGTTTTAGCGGTGATTCCGTTTATCATCATTGTATTTTTAGTGCTGCAGTTATGGAAGTATAGAGTTCAAAAACGGTTTGCTAACAAAGAGGCCTTAAAACGTCTAAGTCCAAACCAATCAACTCTTAAGTCTGTTTTAAAGATCGTTGTGTTAAGTTTGGCGTTTGCTTGTCTGTCTATTGCATTAGTTAACCCAAAAATTGGAACTAAACTGGAAACCGTTAGAAGTCAAGGGGTCGATATCGTTTTTGCTGTTGACGTTTCCAAAAGTATGTTGGCAGAAGATGTAGCACCTAATCGATTAGAAAAATCAAAACAATTAGTCACACAAATCATCAATAATTTAATAAGCGATCGTGTAGGGATTATTGCTTATGCAGGCAAGGCATTTCCGCAGTTACCTATAACCACTGATTATTCATCAGCAAAAATGTTTTTGCAAAGCATGAATACAGATATGCTGTCTTCTCAAGGCACGGCTATTGATGAAGCCATAAAGTTAGGAATGACTTATTTTGATGATGAAGAACAAACCAACCGAATACTAATTATTATTTCAGATGGAGAAGATCATGGTGATTTAGCCTCAAGCTTGGCTGAAGACGCAGGTGATCAAGGCATTAGAATTTTCACAATTGGCGTTGGCGACCTTAAAGGAGGACCAATACCGATCAAACGAAACGGAATTGTGCTTAACTATAAAAAAGATAACGACGGCGAAACGGTAATTACAAGATTAAATGAAGAAACCTTGAAAAATATCGCCAATAAAGCTAATGGTGCTTATATCAATGGAAAAAACACAAGCAATGTTGTTGATGAGATTAAGGATATTTTAAGCCAAATGGACAAAAAAGAGTTTGAAGCTAAGCAGTTTGCCGATTTCAAAGACCAATTTCAATGGTTTTTGGCTTTTGGAATTTTCTTTTTGTTTATTGATATCTTCTTTTTAGAGCGTAAAACAGGATGGTTAAAACGATTAAATCTATTCAACGAAAATTTTTAGATATAGTTAAAACATGAAATTTATAAAATCTTTAACGGTATCAAAATCAGTAGTTTCATAAATTAGGAGGCTAATATGAAGAAAATAGTACTATATATAGCAGTTTTAATAAGTGCTTTGTCATTTGCTCAAGACAAAGAAAAGGCACAGCTATTGGCTGAAAAAAAGGCCAACGATTACGTATATGAAGCCAATGAACTGGTAAATGAGGATAATTTTATTTCAGCTGAAATGGAATATAGAAAAGCCATTTCAAAACAGCCCAATACTGTTGCAGGAACCTATAATTTAGGGAATAGTTATTATCATAAAGGTAATTTTGATGAAGCCCTTTGGCGTCATCAACAAGCAGCCAAAAATGCGACCGATAAATCTGAAAAGCATAAAGCATTCCATAACATTGGAAATATTTTAATGCAAAACAAACAATGTAAAGAAGCTGTTGAAGCCTATAAAAATGCATTGAGAAACAACCCTTCTGATGATGAAACACGCTATAATTTAGCACTGGCTAAAGTGTGTGCAGAGCAACAGCAGGATGAAAATAAAGACGATAAACAGGACGATAAGAAAGATCAAGATCAAGATAACAAAGATCAAAATAAAGACCAACAACAAGAAAATCAAGATCAAAAGGATCAAGGAGATCAAAAAGAGGATAAAGGAAAAGATAAGCAAAATGAAGAAGGTAAACCTAAAGAAGATCAAGGGAAAGGAGATCAAGAACAAAAACAACAACCTAGACCTCAACAACTATCTCCACAACAAATTAAAAATCTTCTAGAGGCAATGAATAATCAAGAACAAAAGGTTCAAGAAAAAATAAATGCCGAAAAACAAAAAGGAGTTAAAGTTAAAGCAGAAAAGGATTGGTAAATCTAAATCCATAATCGAAAGTTGAATCATGAAACTTTTTAAACACATAGCAATTGTTCTATTGTTTTTAGCGTCAAGTTTAGTCACTGCCCAAGTTAAGTTTGAGGCAAAAGTGAGTAAAAATAAGCTCGGAATCAATGAGCGTTTACGTGTTGATTTTGAAATGAATCAAGATGGGGATAATTTTGTTCCGCCAGATTTTGAAAACTTCACTGTGGTTGGCGGTCCAAACACTTCGGTCAGCCATTCCTGGTTAAATGGTGTACGTGCATATTCTAAAATTTACAGTTATTTTTTGGCTCCAAAACAACGCGGAAAAATCCAGATAAAACAAGCTACTATTGAGATTGAAGGAGAAATTTACAAAACACAAGTCGTTACTGTAGAAGTCACTCAAGCTGTTGAACAACCAAAAGACGGTAATAATGCAGAGTATATAGCTTCGCAAAATATCCATTTAGTGGCGGAGGTCTCAAAAGACAATCCCTATCTCAACGAGGCCATTACAGTGGTTTATAAGTTATATGTTTCACCAGACACAGGAGTTGATAACTGGCGTGAAATCGACAACCCGAGATATAACGATTTTTGGAGTCAAAATATAAATATTAAAGGGATTAAAGTTGAAAACGGAAAGTTTAATGGAGAAGACTACAGGTATGTCGTTTTGCGAAAAACAGTACTGTATCCACAAAAATCTGGTAAACTTGAAATAGAACCTTTAAGTTTAGATGTCGTTGTAAATGTGCCCACCAATAAGCGAGATTTTTTCGGACAACGTATCATGTCTCAAGTCCACAGAACCATTTCTGCGGGTAGTAGAACCATAAATGTAAAACCTTTGCCAGAAGCCGGAAAGCCATTGGATTTTAGTGGAGCAGTTGGAGATTTTAGATTTAACGTCATTACTTCAAAAACAGAATTGAATGCTTCAGAGTCACTTCAAGCTAGAGTGGAAGTCACTGGAAATGGAAATCTAAAGTTATTTCAGCTTCCTAGATTAAATCTTCCAAGTTCATTAGAGGTTTATGAACCTGAGCATGCCGAAAATGTCACAACAAATTTAAATGGAATGCAAGGATCCATATCCGATAGTTATACTATTGTACCACAATTTAAAGGTAAATACCCTATCCCAAGTATTTCATTTTCATATTTTGATTTAAAAACCGAAAGTTATAAGCGTATCTCATCGGGTGAAATCGTAATTGATGTTTTAGAGGGACCAACTAATTCTTCTACTGCCGACAATAATTTTGCAGTGAATAATGGTTCTAAAAAAGAAGTGGTATTAAGTAATGATCAGTTCGCTTTTGTAAAAACCGATGCAAATTTAACATCAATTGAACCAACTTACTTCTTTAAATCGACCTGGTTTTGGAATTCACTTCTTCTACCTCTTTTAGCTATTCCCTTGGTTATTGTATTGCGTCGTAAAAAAGATGAACGTGACGCTGATGTGTATGGGAATAAAATTAGAAAAGCAGATAAGTTGGCAAAGCGATATTTAAGTGAAGCTAAAAAAGCATTAGGAAACAAAGAAGCTTTTTACATTGCTTTGGAAAAAGCTTTACATAACTATCTTAAAGCAAAGCTTAGAATTGAAACGAGTGAATTCACTAAAGATAAAATTGAAAGTTTATTGTTGAAGCGTAAAGTACAGCAAGAAGTTGTTGATGAATTTATTGGCCTATTAAAAAACTGTGAATTAGCTAGGTATACCCCAATTACCAATGTTGAAATGCAGCAGGATTATGAAAAAGCAGCTAGAACTATTTCATTAATTGATAAACAAATTAATTAAAATGAAACAGCTCATATACATATTTAGTTTTTTGTTCTGTACAGTTGTAACAGCACAAAATGAAACTTTATTCCAACAAGGTAATGCACTTTATAATGACGGAGATTATTCTGAAGCGATTACTAAGTACCGAGCCATTTTAGATAGCGGGTCACACTCTGCCGAGTTGTACTTTAATCTCGGTAATGCCTACTATAAATTAAATACAATTGCTCCTAGTATTTATTATTATGAAAAAGCCCTTCAACTAGCACCTAATGATAAAGACATTCTAAACAATATTGCCTTTGCAAGGAATATGACTATAGATGCCATAAGCCCAGTTCCCGAGGTTGGGTTTACAAAACTTATAAAAAATGTTACCAACTTATTGAGTTTTGATGCTTGGGCTAAAGTTGCAGTGGGTTCGGTTATACTATTTGTGCTGTTGTTTTTAAGTTATTACTTTTCATATTCAACTGGTAAAAAGCGACTAGCATTTATTAGCAGTTTTGTTGTAATTATAATGGCATGCCTAGCTCTTTCGCTAGCGTATCATAAATACAACCTAGAACAAAGCGATCAACCAGCTATTGTTTTTGCAAAGGAAACTCAAATAAAAAACGAACCAAATTTACGTAGTGCAGAGGCATTTAAACTTCACGAAGGAACAAAAGTTCAAGTTTTAGATACTGTAGATAATTGGAAAAAAATTAAAATAGCTGATGGGAAAACTGGATGGGTTTTGAGCGAGGATATTAAATTGTTAAAGAATATTTAAAAATAATTTAACAATTTAATGCCTTCAGTGTATTATATTTGCATTTCTAATTAAAAGGATGAATAAAAAATCAATTGCAATTTTTTTTACAGTATTATTTTTGGCAATTATTACAACGCCAACAATAATTTCTGCAATTGATAAATCCGTAGACATTTCAGTATTTTATTCAATGTCTGAAGAGGAGGAGAATCATAAGGTTGCAAATAAATTATTTGAAGCCTTATTCACAAAACCAAATCCTGTACATTATTATCTTACGTCAGCGGCAGTGGAAAACAGTTTGGGATATTATTATAAAACCTATCCTAAACCTCATCTTAATCTCATTTCACCACCTCCCGAAGTCCAATTATTATAATAATCTTATTTTGGGTCTTACTTTAGACTCCATGTCAAAAGCGCAAGCTTAACATATAATATCTTTAAATTTACAGAAATACAATTTAAAGTTAGTGCTATTGTTATTATTGCTATAACAGATATCACTTAGCAGCATTAAATTTATACATTAACCATTAACCTAGAAAAAAAGGAAAAATGAAAGCACATACTAGAGAAACACAGGCTACAATGACGCCACAAAAGTCATTACAATATTTAAAAGAAGGAAACGTAAGATTTCAAAATAATTTAAAAGCAAATAGAAATTTATTAGAACAAGTTAATGATACCAGTGACGGACAATTCCCGTTTGCTACAATATTAAGTTGTATCGATTCGCGCGTTTCGGCAGAGTTGGTATTTGACCAAGGCTTGGGAGATATTTTCAGTGTACGAATTGCAGGTAATTTTGTAAACGAGGATATTTTAGGAAGTATGGAATTTGCATGTAAGTTAGCAGGAACCAAATTAATAGTTGTGTTAGGACACACAGCTTGTGGAGCCGTTAAAGGCGCTTGTGATGATGCAAAGTTAGGGAACTTAACTAGCCTTATTTCTAAAATTAAACCAGCTGTTAATGCAGTAGAAGAACCTAAAGAAGAAAGTTTAAGAAATTCAAAAAATTCAGAATTTGTTGATAATGTTGCACGTAAAAATGTGCAGTTGACTATTGACAGAATTCATGCAGAAAGTCCAATTCTTACAGAAATGGAAAAAAATGGTGAAATAAAGATTGTTGGAGCAATGTATGATATTAATACAGGAGCAGTCAATTTTTTTGAATAAAAATGAATGTTTTGAGTAAAAAAAGAACACTAATAAACCTAAATTTAGCGGTATTTATTGCAATGTTATCCTTTCCAGTTGTAGCCAGTGGGCAAGACAGCAATTTTGGGAATTGGATGATGTATTTTGGTAATAAACAAATCAATTCCAAATGGAATTTGCATCATGAAGTGCAATATAGAAACTATAATGCCATTGGTGATTTAGAGCAATTACTGCTTCGTGCTGGATTAGGCTACAATATTACAGAAAGTACTAATGTATTAGTTGGCTATGGCTACGTTTTATCAGAAAATTATATAGGTGATACTAACGAAAAGTTTCAAGTTAACGAACACCGTATATATCAACAAGTCATAAGCAAGCAAAAATTTAATGGGATATCTGTACAACATCGTTACCGATTCGAGCAACGTTTTGTTGAAGATGACTTTAAATTAAGGTTTCGCTATTTTTTAGGAGCCAATGTGCCCTTAAGCAAAAAGGAAACCAACCGATGTTATTTATCGGCTTATAATGAAATTTTTATAAACACAGAGTCTAAGGTATTTGACAGAAATCGATTGTACGGAGGTTTTGGATATAAAATTAGTGATTCAGTAAGAGTAGAATTAGGTTATATGAACCAGTTTTTTGAGACTGGAAGTCGAGATCAGTTAAATTTGATCACATTCGTAAATTTTTAAAATTTAAACCAACAAAAACATAACATATGAAAAATTTATTTTCAAATATTAAAGGGGATGCCTTTGGTGGAATTACCGCAGGGATTGTCGCGCTACCTTTAGCACTAGCTTTTGGTGTGTCTTCAGGTTTAGGTCCAAGTGCAGGATTATATGGAGCCATATTTTTAAGTTTCTTTGCAGCTTTGTTTGGAGGAACAAACACACAAATTTCTGGACCAACTGCACCAATGACTGCTGTAAGTATGGTAATTATAGCAGGAATAATTGCAGCCAATGATGGAGATGTCAATAAGGCATTACCCGCTATATTAACCGTATTCTTATTAGCTGGTTTATTCCAGGTAGGATTAGGAGTTATTGGACTAGGAAAGTACATCAAATATATTCCATACCCCGTGGTCTCGGGGTTTATGACGGCCATTGGAGTTATTATTTTGGTTACACAAGTATTGCCATCTATAGGTTATTATCCAAAAGATGATGCTGAATTTGTAGAACAATTTAAACCACAAGCCCAAGAACTGATTTTGGAAACTATTTTAAGAGAAGAAGCTGGTGAAGGCATTTTAGTTTTAGATAATTTTAAAGAAACCATTAATAGAGCTGAACAAATTACAGATGAGGATATTTTAAAAGAATCTAGAACCTTGGCTAAAAATGAAGCATCGGGAGTTTTAGGAGCTATAAAAGTATTCCCCAGGGCCATTCAACAAATTAACTGGTTAGAATTAATTTTAGCATTAAGTACAATTTTTATCATTTATGGGTTTAAACGTATTACTACTAAAATCCCAAGTACTTTAGTGGCCTTAATTGTTGTTTCAGGGGTTGCAATTGCTTTTGGGCTAAATTATAGGCCAATTGAAGAAATTCCAGCTGGAATCCCTACGCCTAATATGGAAATTTTTACATCGTTTAGTATAAGCGGTATTACACCATATATTTTTACAGCCATCACCTTGGCGCTTTTAGGTGCAATCGACTCGTTGTTAACAAGTGTGGTTGCAGACAATATGACTAAAACAAAGCATAAGCCAAACAAAGAACTTATAGGTCAGGGTATTGGAAACAGTATTGGTGCCATATTTGGTGGTTTACCTGGTGCTGGAGCAACCATTAGAACGGTGGTAAATATTAAGTCAGGTGGAAAAACCAGATTATCAGGAATGATTGCTGGATTAATGTTATTGTTTATTTTGCTGGCCATTGGACCTTTAGCTTCTCGAATTCCTGCTGCTGTTTTAGCTGGAATTTTAATTACAGTAGGTATAGGTGTCATGGACTATAAGGGCTTGAAAGCAATTCCAAGCTTACCAAAAGACATGAAATTAGGGCCTATTAAATTAAGTTCTGAAGTAGTAGTTATGCTCGTTGTTTTGGCTTTATCCACGTTTTGGAATTTAGTATATGCCGTAGGTATTGGGCTTGTCATTGCATCTTTAATGTTCATGAAGAAGATTGGAGATTTAACTGCGCAACGCTCAGATGTTAAACCTCTTAAAAAAGAGAAGTATTGGGAGGATGAACTCGATTTTCCGGAACACTTAAAAGAAGATGTATTTATTAAGCATATTAAAGGGCCATTATTTTTTGGGTCAACTAGTGATTTTCAGCAACTAGCTGCGCAAATTCCGCCAAAAGCGACTGCTGTTGTAATTAGGATGGGTCGAATGCAATACATGGATCAGTCAGGGCTTTATGCTATGGAAGATGTTCTAGTAGATTTAAGAAAACAAAATATAAATGTGTTATTGGTAGGTGTGTTGAGCCAACCAAAGTATATGATGGAACGTATTGATATTATCCCAGATTTAATTCCTAAAGAGCATATCTTTAGCAATTTTAAAGATTGTTTGACTTGGATAAAAAATAATGTTAAACATCAAGAATAGTGATAATCTAAATTAAAAAAGCCGCTCATATTTAAATGAGCGGCTTTTTTGTTTTAATTATAATGGTAATCAACTACTAGATTTAAGCTGTGGCATTCAATGGTGCCCAATGTGAACATAACATTCCGGGGGCTGCCTTTTTGGGGTTTGCACAGGTTGTCGTTTCATATCGTGCACAAGTGCTACAATTAGCATCATCCTTAAGTGCTGCCTTCATTTCAAAGTTATCACAGGTGTAACTTGAATTAACCTTTACACCATGTTTTTTACAGATTTGAGTTGCTAATAGATTCTTACAGTTAGAGCAACTATTCCCTAGTCGTATAGCCATGATCAACGTTTTAATGATTACAGTTAAAGATACGAAGCAATATGATTAGAATCAATTTAAATAACTGACAAACAACTATTTGCGTTTTTATGTTAAAATGAGTTGGCTATTCAGTTGTGTCTTCAGGGAGTAATTGTTCTTCCAACACCTCTTTTTTTTCTAGAATGATTGGAAAAATTGCAGGGACCAAATCTTTAATTGGTTCATAAAGCATTGATTCTTCAATAGAATCTTCATCGGTAAAAGGAAGCGCTTTGTTCATGCTGTCAAAAATAATAAGTACAACACTTAAAATCACTGCGATTTTTAAAGTGCCAAAAACGGCTCCTAATACTTTGTTAATTAAACCCAAAGCGGCAAAATCTGCTAGTTTTGTTAAGGCTTTTCCTGCCAAAGCAATAACCATAACGATCACAATAAAGGTAATTGCAAAAGCTGTAATATTTACCGTTTTCTCATTCCAGTCAACCTTCGACATTAAAAAATCTGCAGCAAAATTACTAAAGTGTATAGCTCCATAGACACCAGCTACCAAAGCCAAAAGTGATGCTACTTCAACAAAAAGACCTTTGACAAATCCTCTAATCAATCCAAAAAGGAGCAAGGCTAATAAAATGATGTCTAAAATGGTCATATCAATAAGATTTAAACAAATATAAAATAATAGTAACACTTTGGTTTATTAACTTTGCGACTTTAAATTTATTATGTCAAGAGACGAACAATTAAAACAACGTTGGGAGCTAGTAGTTGAGAAACTATCAGCGCAATTTTCAGATGGTGAACGGCTGGACTTAGATGCAATTATCTATTTAATAGGCGTGCAGGAGTTGGGGCAATTACACAAAAAATTCAAGAAGGATCACAAACTTGATTTGATGCATATTGCCATTTGTAAAGTGTTATCACCTTATGGGTATTATGAATTTGATTATGTTGATGAAGATGGTTGGCCACATTATAAAGTTTTGGAGCAATTACCTCATTTAAAAGCAGGAGAGCAAAGTGTATTAATGAAGGAAGCCATTGTAAACTATTTTCTTGAAACCCAATTTATAGAATAGAATTATTAAATTTGCAGTCATTTTGGATTTGACACCATGATAGAAAAGATAAAAGAACTTATTACCGAGGCCGAGGGGTTTACAGCACAGTCTAAAGAAGAGATTGAGGCGTTTCGTATAAAGTATTTAGGGAAAAAAGGATTGCTTAATGAGTATTTTAAGGAGTTTAAAAATGTAGCCAATGACCAGAAAAAGGAATTTGGACAAGTGATTAATGCTCTTAAAAAAACTGCCGAAGATAAAGTAACTACACTAAAGGAGGAGTTAGAAGGTAAAGAAGAGATTAAAGGAATTTATGGAGATCTATCTCGACCAGGTGAACCTATTGAAATTGGAGCACGTCATCCAATCTCGATAGTAAAAAATAGGATTACCGATATCTTTTCAAGAATTGGATTTAATGTAAGTGAAGGCCCTGAGATTGAAGATGACTGGCATAATTTTACAGCATTAAACCTACCTGAATATCACCCAGCTCGTGATATGCAGGACACCTTTTTTATTCAAACTAATCCGGATATTTTATTGCGAACCCATACAAGCTCTGTACAAGTGCGTTATATGGAAAATAACAAGCCACCTATCAGGACTATTTCCCCAGGGCGTGTGTATCGCAACGAAGCTATATCGGCACGTTCACACTGCTTTTTTCATCAAGTAGAAGGACTTTATATTGATAAGGGTGTAAGTTTTGCAGACCTAAAACAAACATTACAATACTATACTACCGAAATGTTCGGGAAATCTAAAATACGTTTGCGTCCTTCTTACTTTCCTTTTACAGAGCCTAGTGCCGAAGTAGATGTGTATTGGGGCCTAGAAACCGAAACCGATTATAAAATGACCAAGGGAACAGGTTGGTTAGAAATTATGGGTTGCGGTATGGTAGATCCTAATGTTCTGGAAAATTGCGGAATCGACTCTAAAGAATACTCTGGGTTTGCCTTTGGTATGGGTATAGATCGCCAAGCCCTATTATTACATCAAATTAGTGATATCAGGTTGTTAAGTGAAAATGATATACGCTTCTTGGAACAGTTTAAGAGTGTGCTTTAATAGTTAATTACTCCTTCAAAGTCTCTTCAAACAACTTAAATATACGGCGGTACTCATCAGACCAGCTTGAGGCCTCAATAAATCCGTGATCTTCTAAAGGGAATACCGATAACTCCCAGTTTTCTTTTTTAAGTTCAATTAAACGCTGTGATAAACGCACAACATCTTGAAAATGTACATTGCGATCAATCATTCCATGTAACATCAATAAATGTCCTTTTAAGCCTTCTGCAAAATAAATTGGAGAACTGCGTTGATAAGCTATTGGGTCTTCAACAGGAGTATTTAGGATATTGGCAGTATAGCCGTGGTTATAATGCGCCCAGTCGGTAACTGATCGTAAGGCCGCTCCACTTTTAAAAGTGTCGGGTGAGGTGAATAATGCCATCAAAGTAATAAAACCACCATACGACCCACCGTAAATACCCATTCGGTTTTTGTCAATGCCCAATTCATCCACTAAATATTTGGCGCCATCAAGTTGATCATTTAAATCTTTTCCACCCATATGACGGTAAATGGCGGTGCGCCAGTCACGACCGTAACCTTCACTTGCTCTAAAATCGATGGCTAGTACTGTGTAGCCATTATCGGCCAGAAAATTATGGAACATATACTCGCGGTAATAAGATGGCCACCAATAATGTACATTTTGGGTATAACCTGCGCCATGAACAAAAATAACCGCTGCCCCATTTTTCATGTCTTCTTTAGGCTTATATAGGGTTGCAGGAACTTTTACACCATCTCGTGCAGTAAAATACACAATTTCAGAGTCCATCCAATTGTAAGATTCAAAATCATTAGTAGTTGAGTTAGTAAGTTGAACCATTTCAGCACCAGCTTTATTTGGCATTACATATAATTCCCATGGCTTGTTGGTATATGAATAGCGAATGGCTAACTGTTTTTCATCTGGTGAAATCTTGACTTCATGTCCTCCTTTTTTCGAAGTGATTTGCTTCATTTCCCCACCAGAAACCGGTAAGTGATAAAATTGTTGTTCGTGTGGACTTACCTTGTTGCTAGTTATGAAAAATGTTTTTCGATCTTTAGATAAGGTTACATCAAGAATTTCAAAATTGCCTTGCGTCAATGCTTTAATTTTTCCAGAAGATACATTGGCGGTATATAAATGGGCATATCCCGTTTTTTCAGATTTAAACCAAATCGTTTCATTATCTATCCAACCAATAACACCATTTGAGAACCAACCAACACCTGGTCCTCCAATCCAAGCATCATCATGCTGGTGATCTAGCTGTTTTAGGTTGCCATTGGAAAGGTCTACTAACATGATCCAACGGTCTTTGTAATCTCCAGAAGTTATGTTAACTACAGCTTTTCCATCCCCTGATAACACGGGATTACTTATGGTAACGCTTCTTGGGTTCTCATAGGTGTCCTTATATTCTGAAGGATTTTCGGCGTATTCCTTAAGGTACTTTGGTTTGTTGTAAATACCTTCTATAGAATCGGTTTTGATTTGGTAATTCTTGCCAGTATTCAAATTTAAAATCCAAGATTCAAATGTGTATTGAGGGCCTCCAACTTTCGCACGTGTATTCAAATCTGTCGTGTAGCCACTTTGGGTGACAAAATCTGGTACAATCGTGTTTTTATCATTAGGTGCGGTATATAAACGATAGACTACATAATTTAAATCGGGAGTTATTGAAGCGCTTCCCATACGTTTATCACCTGTATAAGTAGTTTCAAGACGATCATATTGTGATTGCTCTCGTCTGTAAGCTTGAGCGTCATCTTCATTTTTGCGTTTTCTTAAAATATCAAAATACTTTAATTGGTCATCTTCCAACCATTGGTCCTGTTCACTTAATTTAGGTTCTTTTTTCTCACGACCAGCTTTAAAGTTTGTTAATTGAGTAGTACTACCTGTAGCAATATCCCATTTAAAAAAGTTATCGTCCAACTCATAAACAATCGATTTTTGATCACCGGAAAATTGTGGATTAGATTCCCTGCTCGTTGTATTTGTGATACGCTGTGTTGAATAATCACTAGTGTTCATCAAAAAGAGATCACCGCCTTTACTGTAAACTTTCCACTTAAAATCTTTTGAATAATCACCATCACTTGGTCTATTTTTTAGTTCTTCAAATGATAATTTGTTAATCTGTTTAGATTTGATGTCAACACCATAAGTTGAACGAATGGTATCTTGATTAGGATTCCAACTAAAATAAATGGTTTTACTATCATCAGACCAATCAACATTGGTTGGTAAATAGCCTACAAAATCTTCCCCTTTCATAATTTCATCAATGGTTAGGGATGATTGATTTTGAGAATAAACGTTGCTAAATAGCGAAGATAAAAGAAATAGGAGTAAGCTAAATTGTTTCATTTTGACTTGGTGATGCTTATTATAATGAATTATTTTTGCAACTAATTTAAAGCATTTAAGCGTAAGCAAGAAGTAAGATGAAAAAAGATATTCAAATTCCTAAAGTTAGTGATGTATATGTGGCAATAGTATACGAATTTAATGCTACCTATAATTCAAATGATTGGAACGCCTATATTATTAACAATAAAGATGTTGATTTGGAAACGGTGCTAATTGTCTCTAAAGGATATAGTGAATCTAAAGAAACACCACTTATGCGCCACACGATTAAAATGCTACCAGCAAGGAGTTATGCAAAAATTGAATACCTTCAAGATGAAGTTCTAAAACTTAATAATGAATTTAAAATCACTTTTTTTGAAGGAAACCAAATGTTTGACAAAACCTATGTGTTTAGGAAGAATACTATTAACAGTAGAGCTTTGGAAAATTTGCCTTTAATGAAAGAGAAAGGTGTGTTGAAAAAGTAAGTTAATCCAATTTTTCTGTCAATTTTTGAAATACCTTTTTCGGGTTTTTCCCTTCATAAAGAATGTCGTAAACCGCATTAATAATATGAAGTTTTGTCTTTTTCTTGTTTTGCTGATTCAATATATGTGCACTTTTTGTAGCATAGTAACCTTCGGCCACCATACTCATTTCCATTTGTGCCGATTTTACGGTATATCCTTTCCCAATCATATTGCCAAACATTCGGTTTCTTGAGAATACCGAATATCCTGTAACCAACAAGTCTCCTAAATAGGCCGAATTGTTAATGTTACGCTTCATTTTATGCATTTTTTTAATAAAACGTTTCATTTCTCTAATGGCATTGCTCATCAACACACTCTGAAAATTGTCACCGTAGCCTAAACCATGTGCAATTCCGGCCGCAATGGCATAAATATTTTTGAGCATCACCGCATATTCTGTACCAATAATATCGTCACTGATTTTAGTTTTGATATAGTCACTAGACAAATTTTTTGCTATGGCTTTTGCTTTTTCAGCATCTGCACATGATATAGTTAAATATGATAAACGCTCAAGGGCGACTTCTTCGGCATGGCATGGCCCAGCAATAACCGCTATGTTTTCAAAAGGTACTTTATAAATATCATGAAAATGTTCGCCTAATAATTTGCCAGATTCAGGTAAGATTCCCTTTACTGCCGAAACAATTATTTTATTTGAAATATCAACAGAAATTTTTTCTAATTCGCCATGAATAAAAGCTGAAGGAATAGCAAAAATCAAAACATCAGCATATGCAACAGTTTCGTTAATGTCGTTGCTTAATTTTAATTGCTCGAGGTGAAACTCTACAGAACTTAAATAATTTGGATTATGCTGTTCTTTTAAAAGATGTTCTTTAGTATAAATGCTACGCATGTACCAACCTACTTCATCTAAATTTTCACATAACATTTTTACTATTGCCGTTGCCCAACTTCCGGCTCCAAAAACAGCATATTTTAAGGGTTTATCCATAATTTTTATTCAATTCAACACTTCAAAAGTACATAAAATCTAACTCTTTTAACGATGTTTAGAAATGATGGGTTTAAATTTTTGGCACGTGTTTTGAAAAGCTATAAACATGAACCCTTAAAAACGATGGATTATGAAGATTATAAAATTACTTTCAGGATTTGCTTTAGTAGCAACACTTTTAACCTCATGTTATTCAGAAGTTATTATTGATGACCCAATAGACCCAGCACCTTCAATTTCTTTGAATCAACTTTTAAATTCGCATGAATTATGGTATGTTGATCTCAATCAAACGGCTGGTTACGGTGAAACGCCATTTTTACAAATTGCCTTTACACTTTCATTTAGAAGTGGGACACTTTATGCTAACAATAATCTGGTTGGATTTGGTAGTCAAGGTAATGGTTTTGGGATTCCAGTTGGCAATTATAATACTAGCAATATGATTTTGGATATTTATCATGATATTGATGGTTATCAAAGTTTTGATGTATATCAAATCAACAACAATACTATTGAGTTATACAACCCGTTTAATGATACCTCCTATTTCCTAAAAGGATATCAACGTAGTAATTTTGATTATGACTTTGTTTTTTATGATAACATTCATTATTTTTTGCAAGAATATGAAGCTTGGGAAAAAACCTACACAAGTCAAATGGGAGCTATAAATGAATTTGATAATGAAAATTATCTGCAGTTTTTAGCAGGAGGAAATGATTCTGAATTCAGAAGTTCGCAGGATGAAAACGTCTATGATCCTAACAACATTTACTGGGATTATACAGGCGTTTATGGTGTTGGAGATGTCACAAATAATATGTATCTTAAAACATTAACTTTAGATTATGATTATTTTGACAATGAATTCTTTGAATTGAACGTTATTAATGATGAAACTATAGAGTTATTCCACCCAAATTCAGGTACAACGTACGAGTTTAAAGGTAGAGGATATATACAATTTATGAGAACTTCTGGTGGAGCTTCCAAGACTTCTAAATCAAGTGGAGAGCTTAAAAAGCGTAAACAGAAAACAGAAAAGACAGATAACCCTAGAGATAACAATAGAAACTAGATTTGGTTGGTTAACTAGTTTCTAAAACGCCCGGCTAATTTAGCTGGGCGTTTCTTATTTTTATAAAGGAATTATTTTTTCTTAAGAACCTTAGTTAGAGCTTCTAGATCATAAGGTTTTGAAATAATTATTTTGTTTTTGTCTAATAGGATATAAGTTGGAGTCGCATTTACATTATAAGCTTTTACAATGGTATTATTCCATTTTTCTAATCCCAGAACATGAATAAAATTAGGATAGTTTTTAATTTCCTTTTGCCAATTTTCAGGTTCATCTTCCAATCCAATTGCAATTACTTGGGTGTTTTTTGGGACTAAAGAATTAACTTTTGGGAGTTCCTCTAAACAATGACTGCAAGTACTGCTCCAAAATATAAGTAAGTATTGTTGTGCGGTATCAAGGTTATACAGGGTTGTTGATCCCTCATTTTTGTATTCTGAGATTTCAAAATCCTGTGCTTTATTCCCAACCGAATTAGATTTATAAGAGTCCAAAACTTCAACAAGTTGATCATATTTCAATTGTTTGGCCAGATCCAAGAGGTAATTGTTTGTGATATAATTGGCCATTGCTTCGTTTTCCAATTCTGTAAAACGTTGCCAAACCATTTGCAGCATGGTTACCTTAACACTACCATGTGATTTTTCCATGAATCTAACAAGGTTGTCTACGTCTTTTTTATAGCCTTCATTGTTCGCAGATATTGTCATACCAAACACATAGGCCATAACCCTATCAGCCAAAAAATCAGAGCTTTGCAGTAATGAATTACTAAAATCTACTTGGTCAAAATAAGTGTTTTTTAAATGTTTTGAATAGGTAGAAATATCTTCAAAGGATTCAGGCGTATATGGTTTATTGGCTCTGATAAATGTAGAAGCCATTGTGCCAATAGACGCTTTTTCATATGCCTCCTGGGTTTCTCTTAACGTTTTAAAAATATCTTTAAAAGCATTTTCGTCTGAACTTTCTTTTGCATAAAAATTACCAATTGCCGTGTTGACCAAAGCCATACTTTTGGTATATGATGACCACAATTTGTTTTCATTTGATTCTGTAAACTCTAACCCTTTTTCAGTGTCGAAAGTCAATCCAATATTTTCCTTGCCATTATAAATAAAGTCGAAGTTATAATCTTCGGGCGGTAATGCATAAACCAATTTATATATGCCCGGAAT
Source organism: Geojedonia litorea (assembly GCF_042654525.1). NCBI lineage: Bacteria > Pseudomonadati > Bacteroidota > Flavobacteriia > Flavobacteriales > Flavobacteriaceae > Geojedonia > Geojedonia litorea. The sequence goes on along the minus strand of NZ_JBHSGP010000014.1, from coordinate 485,517 downwards.
TACCGTAGCATCTAGAGTTATGGAGAAGCTTCCGTCAGATTTTACCTCACTTTTATTCATATAATTGGTGCCATTTGGCGTAGCTTGATAAAGTAATACATAAGTATAATCACTTGCTGGAGAAAATACCCCAGAAATTTGATGTTGACCAAACACAACCGCTGGTAAGAGCAGTATTAAAAACAATATTTTTTTCATAAATGAGAGCTTATAAATCTATTCTACAATTGGATTTAAAACGGCTAAGGCCTGTTTTACAGATTTAATATGCTCAAAGGTAAGTAATAATCGCAAGCCGTTGCGTGTTTGCTTTTCTTTCATTTTACAGGCTTGTGGATTTCTTTGAACATACTGTAAAACATTGGTAAATCCTTGGCTTTGATAAAATGGACTTTGCTGGTCTGTGATAAAATAACCAACTAATTTGCCATGCTTCATAACGACCTTTTCAAATCCAACTTTAGATGCAATCCATTTAATGCGAACACTATTTAATAAGTCAACTACTTGCTTCGGGAGTTCACCAAATCGATCTTTAATTTCAGCTTCAAATTTTTGAAGTTCTTCTTCGGTTTTAATAGTGTTAAGTTGTGTGTAAAGGTTTAATCGCTCGGTTATATTATTGACATAGTCATCAGGAAACAATAATTCAAAATCACTGTCAATAGTGATGTCTTTGACATATGCTTTGTCTTTTTTGTCATCATGATAAAGGTCTTTAAACTCGTTTTCTTTCAGCTCCTCAATAGCTTCATTCAGAATTTTTTGGTAGGTGTCAAAGCCAATTTCGTTAATAAATCCGCTTTGTTCACCGCCTAATAAGTCACCCGCCCCACGAATTTCAAGATCTTTCATGGCAATATTAAAGCCACTGCCCAACTCGGTGAATTGCTCCAAAGCCGTTATTCGTTTACGAGCATCGTTAGTCATAGCAGAATATTCAGGGGTAATGAAATAACAAAACGCTTTTTTATTGCTTCGCCCAACGCGACCACGCATTTGGTGTAAGTCACTTAACCCAAAGTTATTCGCATTATTAATAAAAATGGTATTAGCGTTTGGAACATCTAATCCACTTTCAACGATTGTTGTGCTTACTAAAACATCAAATTCACCGTTCATGAATGCTAACATTAATTGTTCTAGTTTTTTGCCATCAAGCTGCCCATGACCAATTCCAATTTTTGCGTCTGGAACTAAACGCTGAATAAGCCCAGCAACCTCTTTTATGTTTTCTATTCGATTATGAATGAAGAAGATTTGCCCTCCACGTTGAATCTCATAAGTTATAGCATCACGTATAGTCTCTTCACTAAATCGAATCACATGACTTTCAATAGGGTAGCGATTTGGGGGTGGTGTTGTAATTACAGAAAGATCACGAGCTGCCATTAGACTAAACTGAAGCGTTCTTGGAATCGGCGTAGCAGTGAGCGTTAATACATCTACATTTTCTTTTAGAGTTTTAAGCTTTTCTTTAACCGCCACACCAAATTTTTGCTCTTCGTCTACAATGAGAAGCCCTAAATCTTTGAATTTTACATTTTTATTGACAAGCTGATGGGTACCAATAATTATGTCTACTTTGCCTGACTCCAGACCCTCCAAAGTCTCCCGTTTTTCTTTAGCGGTTCTAAATCTATTGACATAATCAACAGTCACAGGAAAATCTTTTAACCGCTCTGTAAATGTTCTATAATGCTGATACGCTAGTATGGTAGTAGGGACCAGAACAGCAACCTGCTTACTGTTATCAACAGCCTTAAATGCTGCTCTTATGGCTACTTCGGTTTTACCAAAACCTACATCACCACAAACCAAACGGTCCATTGGGCGATCACTTTCCATATCAGTTTTAATGTCTGAGGTTGCAGTACTTTGGTCTGGTGTATCTTCATAAATAAAAGACGCCTCCAGTTCGTGTTGCATATAACTATCTGGATGGTATTGATGTCCTTTTTCCAGTCTGCGTTTGGCATAAACCTGAATAAGATTAAAGGCAATTTCCTTGACTTTGGATTTGGTTTTTTGCTTTAAATTTTTCCAAGCAGCACTGCCTAATTTGTAGATTTTGGGAGGTTTACCATCTTTTCCGTTAAACTTGGTGATTTTATGAAGGGAATGAATGCTTAAATAAAGCACATCGCGTTCGCCATAGATAAGCTTAATGGCTTCTTGTTTCTTACCTTCAACCTCAATTTTTTGAAGACCACCAAATTTACCGATACCATGATCGATATGCGTAACATAATCGCCAATTTCTAAATTGGTGAGTTCTTTGAGTGTGATAGCCTGTTTTTTGGCATAACCATTTTTAATGTGAAACTTGTGGTAGCGCTCAAATAATTGATGATCGGTATAACAGGTGATTTTAAGATCATGGTCAATAAAGCCTTGGTATAAAGAGAGTACTACGGTTTTATAATGTATATCCTGTTCTAAATTTCGACTTCGTTCGGCACTTGCATCTTCAAAAATATCATGAAAACGTTTAGCTTGTTGTTCACTTACGCAGGCAATATAATTAGTATATCCTTTATCAAAATTGGTGTCTAAATCATCCATTAACAAATTGAACTGTTTGTTGAATGATGGTTGTGGAACAGTATTAAAGTTTATAACTTGTTCTTCAGATGTGCTTTTGGTGAAATAGGAGTGAGAACCACATTCTACTACTGTAAAATCTAACAACTGTCGTTTCAAAAGTTCAGAATTACAAAACAGCTCTTCAGGAGTAGCATGACTCAATTCGGAAGATAAGGCAGTAAAAGTTTCTTTTGCTTTCTCAAAAAAATCATCAATTCGGTTAAATAAAAGCTCTGTATTTTTGGTAAACACAACAGTTTTAGAGGCCATGTACTCTAGAAAGCTTTGTCTTTTTTCTTGAAGAAATTTATTGGCAACATTAGGGATGATTTGAACTTTTTTGATTTTTTCTGTCGAAAGTTGAGTTTCAACATCAAAGGTTCTAATACTATCTATTTCATCTCCAAAAAATTCAATACGATAGGGTTCGTCATGAGAAAATGAAAATACATCTACAATACCACCACGAACTGAAAACTCACCAGGTTCCGTTACAAAATCAACTCTTTTAAATTTGTACTCGAACAATACTTCATTAACAAAATCAATTGACAGTTGATCACCTAATGCAACTTTTAGGGTGTTTTTTTCCAATTCTTTTCGAGTGACGACTTTTTCAAAAAGCGCATCTGGATAAGTAACAATGACAGCTGGCTTTTTCCGGGAATTGATTCTGTTTAAAACCTCGGCACGTAACAGTACATTGGCATTGTCAGTTTCTTCTATTTGATATGGACGTCTGTAGCTTCCGGGATAAAATAACACATCGTTTGGGTTGAGTAAAACCTCAAGGTCATTTAGATAAAAAGCGGCTTCTTCTTTATCATTAAAAATCAGCAAAAATGGTTTTTCAGCCTTTTTGAAAGTCTCTATCAAAACCAACGACAAAGATGAACCTACAAGTCCTTTTAAATGAAGTTTTGGGTGATGTGTAGAGGTGCCTGAATTTTCAAATTGAGCAATAGATTTGTACAGATTTTGCGTTTGCAAAGCCTGCGCATACCTTTGCGAGAGATGTAATTTACTCAAGTCAACATATTTTGTGCAAATATAAAATTTTGTTGAGGAGTTTATTGATAAAAACTATTATTAAAATTATATTTGTTGCGTAATAAAAAAGAAAATATATGTCATTTTTAGATTTATTTGATAGTGGCTTTAAGAAAAGAAATGAGGATCACTTTGCTGCTATTGTAAGAGTGGCAATGGATGATGGAATTATTTCTGATGAAGAGAAAAAATTTATTGATAGGTTAGCTAGAAATTTAGAAATAAGTGATGCCGAGTACAAGCAAATTTTAAAAGATTATCAAACGCACCCTATAAACCCGCCAACTTCATATGATAGACGTTTAGAGCGACTTTATGATTTGGCCCGAATGGTTTATGTAGACCATATAAAAGGGGATCATGAAGAGATTATTTTAAGAAAAATTGCAGTTGGGCTTGGATTCTCACATGAGAATGTGAAATATATTGTTGATAAGGCATTGACTTTGGTGGCGAACGGAGTAGACATCGAAACCTTTATGGAAGAAATAAAAAATATGAACAGGTAATTTCTGTTTAACCAAAAAGAAAGAAGTGAACCTAAAAAGTTCGCTTTTTTTATTTCAATGAATTACGCATGAATTCTTCAACCTTTTCAACCATATTTTTACTGCCACAGAAAAATGGAGCACGTTCGTGTAATGCGGTTGGCTGGATATCCAAAATTCTACCGAAGCCATCACTCGCCTTTCCATGTGCTTGTTCAGCAATAAAAGCCATTGGGTTGCATTCGTAAAGTAATCGTAATTTTCCGTTCGAATCTTTCGAACTTTTAGGATACATAAAAATACCTCCTTTAATCATGTTTCTGTGTATATCAGAAACCATAGACCCAATATAACGGCTAGTATAAGGTCTATCGCCCTCTTCCATTTGACAGTATTTGATATAATCTTTTACACCTTGAGGGAAGTGCGTGTAGTTACCTTCATTTACCGAATATATTTTACCATCTTCAGGAAATCTCATATTTGGATGTGATAAATAAAAGGTGCCAATAGCAGGATTTAATGTAAAACCATTAACACCTGCACCTGTAGTATATACCAACATGGTAGAAGTTCCGTAGATCACATAACCTGCAGCCACTTGTTGATGGCCCGGTTGTAAAAAATCTTCGAGTGTAACTGGAGTGCCTACAGGTGTAACACGTCTGTAAATCGAAAAAATAGTACCAACAGAGACATTCACATCGATATTTGAAGATCCATCTAAAGGGTCGATTAAAACCACATATTTATTTTGATGATTTTCGTCTTGACTGTTTATGGCTATAAAGTCATCTTCTTCTTCACTAGCAATCCCGCAGACAATATTTCGATTGATTAGGGTTTGAATAAATTTTTTATTGGCATAAACATCTAGTTTTTGCTGATTTTCTCCTTGAACATTAACCTCACCCGCTGCTCCAATTATATCTACCAAACCAGCTTTGTTGACATCATGATTAACTACTTTAGCAGCTAAACGAATCGAATTGATTAACCTAGAAAGCTCTCCAGAGGTGTATTTAAATGAAGATTGATTTTCTATAATGAATTCGCCTAAAGTCTGATTAGTTTGAGACATGATATGTTTAAAATTGGTTTATGCAAATATCTTATTTTTTTGACCAACTACAACGTTTTCGTGGAAGATTAATTAATCTAAATATTCTAGTTTAGGTTATATTTGCACCAAAATTTTCAACGATGACATTTTCAATACGTAAAGCTCTTAAAACCGATATGCCTCAAGTACTTAATCTCATTAAGGAATTGGCTGTTTTTGAGAAGGAACCTGATGCCGTTGAAGTCACCGAAGCTGAATTGATTGAACAAGGATTTAGAGATCATCCCGCATTTCAATGTTTTGTAGCAGATGTCAATAATAAGATAGAAGGAATTGCCTTGGTTTACAAGCGTTTTTCGACATGGAAAGGCGAAGTATTGCATTTAGAAGATTTGATTGTGAGTCAAAACATGAGAGGGAAAGGTCTTGGTGAAGCGCTTTTAAATCAAGTTGTAATCTATGGTAATCAGTTAGGTGTAAAACGTATAAGCTGGGAAGTATTGGACTGGAATGAGCCCGCCATTAAGTTTTATCAAAACAAAGGGGCAAATGTTATGCGTGATTGGAATGTTGTACAATTAGACGAACAAGGCATAAAAAATTATTTATCAAAATTATAATATGAGAGTATTTAAATTTGGAGGCGCATCGGTTAAAGATGCCGATGGGGTGAAAAATATGGCAAAAGTATTGCAAACTGTTGGTTATGACAATACACTTATTGTAGTTTCTGCAATGGGAAAAACCACAAATGCCATGGAAGGGGTCATTCATAATTACTTCAATAAAAAGGAAGAATTGCAAAGTTCACTTCAAGAGGTAAAAAAGTATCACAACGCTATATTATTGGATCTATTCGAAAATGAGCAACATGCTGTTTTTAAAAAAGTGGCTAGCTTATTTGATGAGTTAAAAGGGTTTTACGATCGCAATAAATCTCCAGATTATAATTTTGTTTACGACCAAACTATTGGCTATGGTGAGTTGGTTTCGACCGTCATTATTAGCGAGTATTTAAATCATATCGGACTAAAAAACAATTGGATTGATGTTCGTGAAATGATCAAAACTGATAATTATTATAGAAGAGCAAATATAAACTGGGAAGAAACCCAAACCCAAATCACCACAAAATTTGATAAAAAAAGTTTGAATGTAACACAAGGATTCTTGGGAAGTGATGCCAATAATTTCACAACAACTTTAGGAAGAGAGGGTAGTGATTATACAGCAGCTATTTTCGCCTATTGTATTAATGCCGAAAGTGTAACAATTTGGAAAGATGTCCCCGGAGTTTTAAATGCTGACCCACGTTATTTTGAAAATGCTCAATTGCTGAATAAGATTTCTTATAGAGAAGCTATAGAGTTGGCATTTTATGGCGCTTCGGTTATTCACCCAAAAACCTTGCAGCCTTTGCAAGGCAAGGAAATCCCTCTTTATGTTAAATCGTTTTTAAATCCTGAAAACCCAGGAACCATGGTGGGGAAAGGGATTGGTTTAGAACCCGATGTGCCTTGTTTTATCGTTAAAAAAAATCAAGTGATGATTTCATTGTCGTCTCTGGATTTTTCATACATCGTAGAAGAGAACATTAGTGAAATATTCAACCTTTTGCACCAATATAAAATGAAGGTAGATGTCATTCAAAACTCGGCTATCAGTTTTTCAGTGTGTGTAGATAACATTTATAATAATCTCGATAAACTCCTTCAACACTTAAAGGCAAAATTCAAAGTAGATTATCAAGAAGATGTGTCGCTTTATACGATTCGGCATTTTAATGAAGAGTCTATCAAAAAACTAGAAGAAGATAAAACCATTTTATTGAAGCAAGTAACGCAAGGGACAGTACAAATAGTAACTAAATAAACTATTTAGTACATTTACACCTATGACCAAACAACAGGATACTGGATTAGTAACAGCAAAAGAAGTCGCAAAAGCCATACAACTAGACAAGTATGGTGTTTTAGGGACTTTTTTTGGATGGTTATTAATGAAGTTGCTGAAGATATCCACGCTCAATAAAATCTATAAACGCAATAAACATCTTGAAGAACTAGAGTTTTTAAACGGAATTTTAGACGATTTTAAAATAAAATTTGAAATCCCTGAAGAAGATTTAAAACGTCTCCCAAAAGAAGGCGCTTATATTACAGTTTCTAATCATCCCTTGGGTGGAATTGACGGTATTTTACTCTTAAAGTTAATGTTGGAACAACGAAAGGATTTTAAAATTGTAGCCAACTTTTTATTACACCGTATAGAGCCTTTGAAACCGTTTATCATGCCTGTAAACCCTTTTGAGGATAGAAAGGATGTGAAGTCAAGCATTGCGGGATTTAAAAATTCTATTTTACATTTAAAAGAAGGGCATCCGCTCGGGATTTTTCCGGCAGGAGAAGTTTCAACCTATAAAGATGGCAAATTGGTGATAGACAAGCCTTGGGAAGAAGCTGCAATGAAACTAGTTCAAAAGGCAGAAGTCCCTGTAGTTCCTATTTATTTCCATGCCAAAAATAGTAAGTTGTTTTACAAACTGTCTAGAATAAGTGACACCTTTAGAACAGCAAAATTACCCTCGGAGTTGTTAACACAAAAAAATCGCACGATTAAAGTTAGAATTGGTAGGCCAATTTCGGTCAATGATCAAAAAGAACACACCACTTTAGAAGAATTTTCAGAGTTCATTCGGAAAAAAACCTACATGTTATCTAATTCTTTTGATGGCAAAGGCAAATTTTTAGATAACATTCAGTCCACGCTCAAAGTTCCAAAACCACCAAAACGCATTGTTACTCCGGTAAGCTCTGAAACCATGTGTAAAGAAGTTGAAGCGCTTCGCCAAGGTGATCACAGATTGCTTATTAGTAAAAATTACGAGGTGTTTTTAACTGAAGCTAAACTCGTCCCAAATATTTTGCGTGAAATTGGAAGGTTACGTGAAATCACCTTTAGGGAAGTAGGCGAAGGTACAAACGAAGCTATAGATTTAGATGCCTTTGACAATTATTACCACCATATGTTTTTATGGGACAATGACACCAACCAAATAGCGGGAGCTTATAGAATGGGTCTTGGATCTAAAATTTTCGCGGCCTATGGTATTGATGGGTTTTATTTGCAGGACTTGTTCCGTTTTGAACCCGAGCTCTATAAAATGATGAGCGAGTCCATAGAAATGGGCCGCGCCTTTATTATTAGTGAATACCAGCAAAAACCTATGCCTTTATTTTTACTTTGGAAGGGCATTGTTCATACCACATTACGTTTTCCGGAGCATAAATATTTAATCGGTGGTGTAAGTATCAGCAACCAGTTTACGAACTTCTCAAAATCATTGATGATCGAGTTTATGAAATCCCATTACTACGATCCTTATGTGGCACAATATGTTCACCCCAAGAAGGAATTTAAGGTGAAGTTAAAGGATGCCGATAAAGATTTTGTTTTTGATGAAACCGAAGCCGATCTCAATAAATTTGACCGAATCATTGATGAGGTCGAGCCAGGGAGTTTGCGCTTACCGGTGCTGATTAAAAAATACATCAAACAAAATGCAAAAGTGGTAGCATTTAATGTGGACCCCTTATTTAACAACGCGGTGGATGGCTTAATGTATATTCGAATTGCCGACCTACCTGAAAGCACTGTACGCCCGGTAATGGAAGAGTTTCAAGCCGAACTGGAACGCAAGTTTTCCAGCAATGGAGAAAATTTAGAGGCATAACTACAAATTTTAACACCAAACGTTAAAGTTTTATTGAAAATACTATTTTCGTTATGGTTTTTCCGTACTTCCCAGTATTGACATGGCTTTTAAGTCTACCATTTTACAGAGCCTTATATTAAAAAATTACCGTGTAAATTGTGAGAGTATTTTTTTTTTTTTCTACATTAGCCATGTCTGAAACAGATTTCTGTTTAGTCTATACAAAGAGCTGTTGAGGACACTAAATTGCAATTTTACAAGCGCTTGTTTTTTACTCTCTTAAAGAAATTAATAGCGAAAAAGTAGGGATTTAGACTATCCTTATCAAATATAGACTAAAACTCATAGACTAAATTTATAGACTGCATAGACAAAAAAACGTTTAGGTTATTTGCGTGCAGTAGCATTACACCTTAATAAATTAACATTATTTATTAAGCAGACTATGTATTGCACATTTTTAACCTATTTAATATTAACAACAAATGAAAACATTAACATTATTTTTCTTAATTGTATTTACAACCCTATTAACTGCCAATGCCCAAATAACCAAAGGGAATTGGATGGTTGGGGGAAGTGCTAATTATGGTTTTTCTAAGGGTGAAAGTTCAGGTAACGGATTTAGCTCAAGTGGAAAAGCCTCAGGCTTTACCATTGCACCTAACATAGGTTACTTTATTAAAGACAAGTTTGTTATTGGTGCAGTTCCTTCTTTTAGTTTTTCTAATCCTGAAGGCAGCAATAATAATGGAACGAGCTATGGAATTGGGCCCTTTGCAAGATATTATTTTTTAAAACCAGAAAGTAAAGTGAATTTGCTAGCTCAAATAAGGTATGGATTTGGTAAAGGAAAAAGTCAAAGCAGTCAAGGTTCAAATACTAACGGTTATGGGTTAAAGGCTGGCCCAGTTATTTATTTTAATAGTAGTGTAGGTTTAGAATTTACTTTAGATTATAGCTATTCTAAAATCAAAAGTGATAATTCTGATTATGTCGCTATTTTTAAAAATTTAAACTTTGGTTTTGGTTTCCAAATACATTTAGAAAAATGATTTTGATGTTTTTTTAACATTTAAACGTTATGAAATAAAAAACCTTTTTTTTTATTGATTTTATTCTTAGTTGAAGTAAAATTATATGGTCAAGTAACGGTTGCTATTGAAAGCGTATTAGTAAACAATCAGACAACTGTAACTAATTGTAATACAATAGATTTTGGAACAGTATCAAGTAATAGTTTAAATTTTAGTTTTAAACTAACTAAACCTTTAAATCAAGTTGTTGGAAATGGTCCTATAAAAATTATGTTTAAATATTCCAGTGCTTCAACTGGGAATCAAAGAAATAGTATTACAATACTGTCAGGTTCTTGGAATGATGATACTTTCAACAATATATCGACTTACCAAAGTTCAATTCAGACAAATATATCAGCAAGTGAAATTCAAGTGTCTGGTAGCTCTGTTTATTTACAATATACATCTTCAGGTGGTATTAATTATGATAGTACTTGTGAATACCCCCTAATCAAAACACCTCCTCCTTCGTTCACGCTAATCCCAACAAGCGTTAGTTTATCTTGCGGTGATACAAGTTCGAGAACATTTACGGTTACCCCGGCAAATATCCCGAGCGGTGCAACGGTAACCTACCAATGGAGCTATACTGGCTGGTCATTAATTAGCTCAACGGCTACTTCAATAACGCTCCAGCCAAATTCTGGCACTTCGTTACCATCTAATGTTTCGGTAACACCATTTATTAACGGTGTTGCTCAAACACAAAAAACTTGTGTTGTCAGTCGTGCTCCATTTTCACCTTCAGCAACACTGGTAGGAAGTGACATATTGTGTTCAACCGGAACTTACACAATTAATAATATGCCTAGTAATTCATCGGTTACCTGGAGTTCATCAAACATCTATGTAGCAACCATTACACCAATAAATAGTACCCAAGCCACCTTATCAAAAACGGGGTCTGGTATTGTTACGGTAACGGCAACCGTAATCAACGCTTGTGGGCAACAAAAGACATTTACAAAAAATGTAACCGTAGGTTCGGCAAATGTAGATTACGTTGTATTTACAAATGGCGTGGGAGGCACAGATTATTTCTGTACGAGCCATACTGGGAATGCGTACGAAATTTTACCACATATTTCAGGTGCTACGCACCAATTTAGATTAAGACAATACCCCAACCTAAATATTGTTTATACATCAAACACCATCACTGGAAATACAGGTACTGTCAATTATTACCCTTCACCAGGTTGGTATGTTTTTGAAGTGGCAAGAACAAATTCTTGTGGCACAACCGATTGGTTTGGCACCGAAGTTGAATTTGTTGATTGCTCTCAACAAGGTGGTGGCGGCGAAATGGAATTCAGGATATCCCCTAACCCAACTTCCGAGACTTTGACAATTTCAAAAAAGCAAACCAAAGAAGACAAAAATACGCCAAAGCCCGAAGCGGATGATAGTTCATCATACAAACTCTATGATTTTAATGCGAATCTCGTAGATCAGGGAATCTTTATTAATGAAACCATAATTGATGTTTCTGGCTATAAAAAAGGAAAATATATCCTGAAAATTGATTCTTTGAAAACATCCAAAACTTATCAAATTGTTGTTGAATAAGCAGTAGCTTTTGAGAATTAAAAAACTTAACCAAAAAAATATCCAATGAAAAGAATTTTAAACATGCTTTTCATTGGATATTTTTTTGATTAATATTTTAAAAATTTTCCGAAACAAAAGTTTTAAAATAAGCCTTAATCTCATTTCTAGCTTTCAAAAACGCCTTATGTTTTTCGTCTTCAGAACCAACTACTTTTGAAGGGTCAAAAAAGTTGTGATGTAAGCGTACAGCATTTTTACTAGGAATAAACGGACAGTTTTCATTGGCATGATCACAAACTGTGATGATGTAATCAAACTCAATAGTTTTATAGTCGTCAACATGATTTGAAGTATGGTTGGAGATATCAATCCCATCTTCTTTCATGATGGCAACAGCGCCTGGGTTTATGCCATGGGTTTCAATTCCAGCACTATAAATGTTGGCTTTACCGTTTGTGAATTGATTTAAATAACCATGAGCCATTTGGCTTCGACAAGAGTTTCCGGTACAAAGTACAAGTATGTTTTTCATATATTGTTTACTAAATTAATTTACTTCTTCGTTCTAAAAAATGGTTGTCGTACCATTTGCCTTTGAGTTTACCTATTTTTTCTCGTATTCCAACAATTCTGAAACCACATTTTTTATGCAAATTGATGCTGGTCAAATTTTCAGAAAAAATACCCGCTTGTAAAGTCCAGTATCCAAGTGCTTCGCTTTCGGTGATTAAACCTTGTAAAAGCGTTTCTCCAATGTTTTTGCCCCTATAAAGTTCAGAAACATATACACTGACTTCGGCAACGCCTCTATATACTTCTCGTTTAGATACTTCTGATAGTACTGCATATCCTACAACAACCTTGTTGATTTCTGCAACAATTCGGCAGTCTTTAATGTGTTTCTCATCCCAAACGGACCAATCGGGGACTACCGTTTCAAAAGTTGCCAATCCAGTAGCGATACCTTCGGCATAAATTTTTGAAACAATAGCCCAATCGGTTTTTAATAAAGGTCTAACAACAATTTCCATCTGGAGAACAACAAGGTTCTACATTTAAACCTACTGGCTGCAAGACTGCTTCTGAAATTCCACAAGCCTCTTTAGCTTTACAATCGGTTTGTTCAACACCTAATTTGAAAATGAGTTGTTTTGCTTTAATTTCAAAATCATTTATAAATAATTGAGCCGTATGAAACCTAGCGTTGCTATATTCTATTTTAATTTCGGCATCAAGTACGTACGGCTTCATTTTACCAACTTTTTTTAGAATAGCCAAGGCTTTGTAAACACTCATGTATTCAGTCTTTCCTATTTCTTTTGGGCTTTCCCAAAGTTGGATAATGGTTTCTTTCCATGTATCGGTTTGTGAACCGCAATCTACTGAATCAATGCTAAGGTGTTTTACCTCTGTAATGTGGTAATTGGCGCCCACTAAGTGTCCAGGCGCATATTCAAACACCAATGATTTGTCTTGATGTTGCTCTAATAATTGAAATAATTCAAGTGTTTTCATAATCTTTAAAATTTAAACAAATAACCATATAATATTGATTAGGCAAAATTTAGGATCAAAGCCCCAAATGAGTTGTAATACAATGAGCGATACAGTTATTATAATTGGTTTTTTGTACTTAATAATACGTGTTTTCAAAATTTAACAGCAATTAGTTTGAGTGGTGTTAAAAAACGAGTTCAATAGTTCTTGAAAGGCTCTAAAACGATCAATATTTAAACAATAACAGAGACTTTTACCTTTATAATTACCATGAAGTAGACCTGCATCATTAATCACTTTAAGATGTTGCGAGATAGTAGGCTGTGCTAAACCAATTTCATCAACAATATCATTACAAATGCAGGACTCTTGTTTACTGATATATTGCAATATGGCCACGCGTGCTGGATGTGCAAACACTTTGGCAATCATGGCAATATCGGTTATGTTTTGATCGTAAATATCGAGTTTTGTCGCTCCCATAAAACTAAAATTATAGGGCAAATATACAATTAAATTGTAATATTGCAATATTACGATGATAAAATTTATTAAAATAGCCATAATAGTATTTTATTATGGCTTTAAATTATGTTTAGAACCAAGGTTTTTTGCCCACTTGGTAAGTGTTGTAAAATTCTTCGTCAGATTTGGTGAGATAGATAATACCTTCGATTAAGCCTAGTACTCCCATAACCCAACCTGCTAATCCACAAGTTAAGACGCCTAAGATAATAGTGACGATCAAAATAATGATTCCTTCTTTATTATAGCCTAAAACAAATTTATGAATACCAAGTCCACCAAACAAAATACCCAGAACACCTGCTAAAAATTTTTTTATTACTTTCAGGTGCTGTACTAAAGGTTTCTTTTGCAGATTCTGAAAATTCTTTGGCTGTTTTTTTCGCTTCTTCTTTGGCTTCACCCAACATCTCGTTAAGGTCGTCGTTTAAACTTTTAACATCAGACATATCTAAATAATTTTAAATTGCTTTTAAAGATACTAAAAGCTTAAGAAATTGAATTCAATAGATTATCATCCATAATTATCTGAACAACATGATTAGCCCACCAAGAGCAGTTATAAACAGAATAAAACGCCTGTAATTGACATTGGATATTTTTTTTACGATCCAAATTCCAAATAAAAAGCCTAGAATGATTATTGGAAATAATACGGTATTTAAAACAAGAGAATCTACAGAAACTGTTTTCCAAACCAATAAATGAAAAGGTAGTTTAAAGATATTGATGATGAAAAATAACCAAGCAGCTGTTCCAATAAATTCATTTTTGGGCAAACGCATGGCTAGAAAATAAATATTAGATATGGGGCCCGCTAGATTCCCTATCATGGTTGTAAAGCCTGCAAAAAATCCTGCCGTTATAGCAAATAGGGGATGTGTTGGTATTTTTGTGGATGTTTTACTTTCGGTATAGAGCATTATTAGCACAGATGCAATAATGATTATGGCCATGATGTTTTTAAAAAGCTCTTCAGAAATATCGTTTCCAATCCAAACGCCAACCAAAACCCCAATAACCATCCACGGCATAAGTTTCTTTATGTAATACCAGTTAGCATGCCTATTATAATAAACCACTGCCATAATATCTGCACCTATAAGCATTGGAAGTAAAATACCTGTTGAAGTCTTTTCTCCAAATACAAAGGCAAGCATGATGACCAGAACAATCCCTAAACCTTTTATGCCTGACTTAGATATGCCCAATAAAAAAACGGCGAAACCAATCGCAACCCATTGGAAAATGGATAAATGATATGATTGAAGTATTTCAGTGAAAGTCAATACGTCTTAAGGCTTACAAGAATAGGAAACTAATTTACAAAAAAGCACTATCAAAGGGTTCCCACAGTTCAATTTTGTTGCCATCATTATCTAGAATCCAACCAAATTTGCCGTATTCAAATTCTTGCATTTCACCCACAATGGTCACGCCTTCTTCCTTTAATACTTTTAATAGTTCTTCCAGATTTTCGACTCTATAATTAAACATAAAGTCTTTTTTGGAAGGCTCATAATACGAAGTGTCCTTCCCAAAAGGACTCCATTGGGTTGAGCAGTCATTCCCTTTTTTGTCTTTCCACCAGAATGTACATCCATAGTCATCGGTATTAAAGCCTAAATGTTTTTTGTACCATTCTTTTGTACTGTTTGGATCGTTTGATTTAAAAAACAATCCTCCAATTCCTGTGACGCGATTTTTCATTAGTATTATTTTTTTATAGCCGATTCATAGATTGTTATCCAATCATCAACCGTCATTTTTTTACATAATTCAGCAATTAATTCATAAGGTATGTCTTCAAAATACTTAAATCGAATACAGCTTTTACCCATATCCAATTTACGTTTGGAATGTTTTGGAAATTCAGAAACAAACCAATCATATAGTTGGGGATTGGCGTATAAACCCATATGGTATAAATTCACCGAGTTTTTTTGAGAAGCAAAACTCATAAATGGCAAAGGCTCTTTAGGCGTACAATGGTAGCCATCAGGATAAATGGAATGTGGCACATAATAACCAACCATGCCGTACTGAATACCTTCTTCAAACCCTTTAGGTAGGTGGTCATTAATAGTTTTCCGCAATTTCTCTAATGTACTTTTACGTTCTTCAGGAACTTGGTCAATATAATCCTCTGGTGAGTTTGCCTTGTATTGCATGATTTAAACGTGTTGGTCTATTAAAATAGTATTACCATCGGGGTCGAAAAGCACAATACTAGCTGGGCCCGTTGTGGTTTCATCTGCCTCGGTTTCAAGTTTTATCTGGCTACTCTTTAATCTTTTTTGAATCGTTCTTACATCATCAAATGTTTCCAAAGTGTTGGCATTCTCATCCCAACCGGGATTGAAGGTTAAAATATTTTGCTCGAACATACCTTGAAACAGTCCAACCAAAGCGTTGCCATTTTTCATTATAAGATAATTTTTATCCATGTCACCAGCAAAGGTTGTAAATCCTAAATGTTCGTAGAATGTTTTTGAAGCCTTTAGATCTTTTACACTTAAACTAACCGAAAATGCACCTAATTTCATAATATTTATATTTTACGTTGAAGAATTAATCCTGAAATCAATGCAATAACAAATCCAATAATTAGGACTGTTACAAACATTAATATGGCCATAAATCCAGAGCCCCCATAATCTTCCATTTGCCTGGTAAGTTCAGCTTTTTTTAGTTCAAGTTCATCGCCTGATAAGGTTGCTTCCATGGTTTCAATAGAGCGTTCTAAATATTCTGAAGCAAAATCAGGATTTATAGAAGTAGTATAGATATAATCAACTATACCAATGCCTAAACCAACAAATGCCGAAATAAGTACGCCAATGCCTACGGCTTTCCAAAATGAGACACGTCCGTTGTTTACTTGGTCTCTATAATGTCTAATTCCAAAATAAACAAACGATAGTGAAGCTATCATAGTTAGGTATCCAAGAACTTCTTGAGATGAATAACTAAGTTCTTGACCAAACCAAAGCACAAATAAAAAACAGATCATTGCCGTAAAAAGGCCATAGAGTCCGTATTTAATTACTGAATTTTTCATTGAGATTTTAAATTTTTAGTTTCAATACACCAAAACTAAATCGATTATGGAGAAAGGAGCTCATACTAAAGTACCAAAATACTGGTACTTTAGTCTAAAAGTATGAATTTTATATGATTTGAAAGTCTTTAGCAATCTGTAAAGCCTGAGTTCGTCGCTTGGCATTAAGTTTTAGCAACAAATTAGAGACGTGTGTTTTTATAGTACTTTCGGTTAGAAATAGTCTTACAGCTATTTCTTTATTAGACAATCCTTGAGAAATCCCTTGAAGCACCTGATATTCACGATCAGTAATTTCTAAATCTTGAATTTTTTTATGATTGATTTCTTTGGAATGGCTTTCTTTGGTTTTCAAGCTTTTTTTATGGATGAAGACACCTACAAAAAAGAATACAAAAGCAACACTGGCCACAATGATTTCAACATTAGCATCTCCTGAAACTATAGCATAGTTACTTATTTGAAATAATAAGAGTAGAGCAAAAATGAGTAGACTAAAAACCAGAACAGTTTTCTTCATACTCAAAATTAGGAAAATTTTGCCTTAATTTTATCTATTATAGTTTGTGCCAATTTAGCTTTGCTTTCAATGGTCCAACCAGCAACATGTGGAGTGAGAATTACGTTTTCGGCCTGAATTAAATATCGAAAAGCTTCAGGCATTTCTGAGGAAAACAACTGTTCAAACGATGATTTTTCATATTCAAGCACGTCTAAACCTGCGCCAAGAATTTTTCCGGATTTTAGAGCTTCAACCAAATCATTGGTGACTACACTTTTACCGCGAGCAGTATTTAAAAACCAAAATGGTTTAATAAAACCATCAATGAATTTGGCATTAATCATGTTCAAGGTTAAAGGCGTTTGTGGAGTATGTAAACTAACTATGTCAACACGTTTTTGAAAGTCTTGTAGAGCAACCTGAATTGCATTTTCATCGCCAACATCATTTTTTATATCGTAGCACAGAACAGTGACATCAAACCCGCGAAGTTTTTTGGCAAAGGCTTTTCCCATATTGCCGTAACCTATAATGCCTACGGTTTTACCATCAAGCTCTAAGCCTCTGTTAGCTTCACGCAACCACATACCCTGTCTAACTTCACGATCGGCTTTATTTAGCTTATTAAACAACGAAAGCAACATCCCTAGAGTGTGTTCACCAACAGCATTGCGGTTGCCTTCTGGAGCAGCAATGAGTTCAACACCTTTTTTTGCGGCATAATCGCCATCAATATTTTCCAAACCTGCTCCAACGCGACCAATGAATTTTAAATTGGTAGCGGCATCCAAAAAAGATTTATCAATAGTAAAACGACTTCTTATAATAACACCATCATAGTCTGAAATCTTTGCTTCAATCTCCTGCTTTGATGAGGTATAATCTTCATCATTTATAAATCCTAAAAGATTTAGTTGATCAATTAATAAAGGATGATTTGTATCGAGGTGAAGGATTTTCATCTAGATTTTAGGATAATGCGTTTGAGTTTTTTCGTGTTTTACATTGCCCGTATGTGCTGTAGAAAGTTTTTCGAATAAAAGCACATGTACTTCTTCATCATCTTTTGTGCAAGGGTTATGCTCAACTCCTTTAGGGACTACAATAAGTTCTCCTGCTTTTACAATTTCTGTTTTGTCACGAAACTGCATATATAAGGTTCCTTTTACAACTTGAAAGAGTTCGTCTTCATGCTCATGGCTGTGCCAGACAAATTCACCTTTTAATTTGGCTAAAATCACCTGCATATCATCAACGATAGCAATTTGATGCGGATGCCAGTTTTTGCTGAATTTTGTAAATTTTTGCTGAATGTTAATTGGTGTCATTGACCTTTAATTTAAATCCCTAAAATCAATTTTGCAATCCAGAAATAGATTAAAATTCCAAAAATGTCATTACTTGTAGTGATAAAAGGACCCGTAGCAATTGCAGGGTCTATGCCTCTTTTATCAAGAAATAGTGGTACAAAGGTACCAATAAGGCCTGCAACTATAATTACGGCAACTAATGAACTTGAAACTGCTAATGCAGTATTCATATTTCCATCGACAACCCATACAAATAAGAATAGAAAAATAGCAAGAATAGTACCGTTTAAAGCCGCTAGAAGCATTTCTTTTATTAGGCGATTATTGATACTGCCTTTTAAATCGTCGTTTGCTAATCCTTGAACTATGATCGCTGACGATTGTACACCAACATTTCCTGCCATCGCTGCAATTAGAGGTGTAAAAAAGAAAAGGACTGCATATTTTTGAAAGGAGTCTTGAAACCCTTCCATTATTAAAAAGGCACCAACGCCACCTATCAATCCTAAAAATAACCAAGGTAAACGCGCTTTGGTTAAATCAAAAATACTATCATCGGCTTCGACATCTTGGGTAATACCCGCGGCTAATTGATAATCTTTATCAGCTTCTTCCTTTATAACATCTACAATATCGTCAATGGTAATTCGCCCTAATAGGGTTTGATTGTCATCGACTACCGGTATGGCTTCAAGGTCATATTTTTGCATCACTTTAGCAACGTCTTCTACATCATCATGAACATTCACATAGTCTACATTAGAAATGTAGATATCGGCAATTTTATTATCACTTTTTGCAACAATTAAATCTTTCAATGAAAGGCGACCAATGAGCTTATTTTGTCTGTTCACCACATAAATGGAATGCACTCGAGTCACATCCTTGGCTTGTCCTCTTATACGGCGCATACATCCAGCAACGGTCCAAGTTTCATAAACTTTTACTAGCTCTTTAGCCATAAGTCCACCCGCAGAGTCCTCATCATAAGCTAAAAGTTCGGTGATTTCGGCTTTGTGCTCTTGGTCTTCAATGTTTGAGATAACTTCTTGCTGACGGTCTTCAGGAAGTTCGGCAATGATATCGGCAGCATCATCGGTGTCTAGTTCTTCAATTTCTTCGGCGATTTCCTTGGCCGATAGGTTTCGAAGTACTTTTTCTCGAATGTCTTCATCAAGCTCCATTAAAACGTCGGAAGTGGTTTCCGAATCCAGAAGCTTTATAATATAAATAGCCTCTTCGAGATCGAGTTCGTCTAAAATCTCGGCAATATCAGCATAGTGAAACTCATTGAGCAATTTGCGAAGTTCTCTATCTTTTTGTTCTTCGATAAGTAACTTCACCTGCTCAATAAGTTCGTCAGTAAGCTCGAACTGTATGTTGTCTTTGTCTTCTGTCACGCCAAATATTATTGATTTTCAATCTCTTGTGTAAGTCTAATAAACTCTAAAACGGCTAATTGTTCTGGACGTTTGTCAAATATAACATTTGCTTTTAAATTATCGGATAAATTGAAGGTTTTTAAACTGTTACGAAGTGTTTTGCGACGCTGCTGAAAAGCTGTTTTAACTACTTTAAAAAATAGAGCTTCGTCACAGGGTAAGTTATAATTTGTTTTTCGCTTAAGTAATAACACTCCTGAGTCTACTTTTGGAGGTGGATTAAAAACTGAAGGTGGTACGGTAAATAGGTATTCGGCATCATAAAAAGCTTGGGTTAAAACGGATAGAATACCATAGACCTTACTTCCTTCTTTAGAACAAATGCGCATGGCGACTTCTTTTTGGAACATGCCCGAAAATTCAGGGATTTGATGGCGTAGTTCTAAAGTTTTGAAAAGAATTTGCGATGAAATATTATATGGGAAATTGCCAATAATGGCAAATGGTTTTTGCTGAAATACAAGACTTAAATCGTATTTTAAAAAATCCTTTTCAATAATACGATCTGCGAGATGTAAGTAGTTTGCTTTTAAGTAGTCAACAGATTCTGTGTCAATTTCAATGACATGTGTAGTTATATTTTTTTTAAGTAAATATTTAGTGAGAACACCCATGCCAGGGCCAATTTCCAATACATCATTGTAGCCTTCTAAAGATAATGAATTGGCTATATTTTCAGCTATACTTTCGTCTGTTAAAAAATGCTGTCCTAGATGTTTTTTGGCTTTTACAGACATGTTATTTTTATTTAAAGGTCACTGAATACTCATCTACAATTTGAAGTTCTGTTCTGAAGGCCAACATTTTATCGGCAAACTTTTTTAATCCTTGACTTCGCAGTCGTTCGGCATCTTCTTTATAATAAGCATCCAAACTTGCCCGAGAAGTAGCGCGATACTGCACTGAATAGGTGTGTCCTTCCATCTCGTCAACAAGTACTTTTGTAAAAGTTGCCTTTTCAAATTTTCCTGTACCCAAAACTTCAGGGATATGTTCCTGTTTCATCCAATTTAACCATTGATCATGAATACTGTTTTCAATGGTTATAGTGACATTATATATAATCATAGTACTATAAATCTTTTGCAAATAACAGGAGTTCTACTCCATCTTCAAAGGGAATCACCTTTTTTTCATAAGATAAGCCTAATTTTTCTAAAAGTTTGATAGAATTTTGATTAGTAGGTAAGGTAATTGCTGTAATTCGATTTAAATTAAATTTTTCTTTACCTAGATTTAGTATTGCAACCGATGCTTCAAATCCATAACCTTTGCCTTCATAATCTGGTAACATGGCAAAGCCTAGATCAACATCATCTAAGGATTCACGTTTAATTAATCCACAAGTGCCTATTGGTTTATTGCTTTCATTTTTTAAAAGTAATTTGTAAAACCCAAAACCATTTTCCTTATAACTTTTTAGGTGTCCATTTTTAATGCGTTCTTTGGAGTCCTTTAGGGTTTTGGTGTTGCGGTCGCCAATATACTTTATCCAATTAGGTGAGTTGACCAATTCCAAAAAGAATTTGGCATCGTGTAAAGTGAATTTTGAAATCACGAGACGATCAGTTTCGATAATTGGCATGAGGCTCTAGTTTATGGCGTCACCGCGTAGCATTCTGAATTTTTTTCTTGCTTCTACAAAATAGATGCTGTCCTGATGGTCAAATATAATTTTTTCATACAGCGGTTTAGCTTGTTCAGGGCTCCCCAAAACGTTATTGTACAATTCAGCTAAAAAATAATAGGCATCATCGGCCAAAATCCCATCCCTATAATTCGCGATTATGGATTGGTAATTTGAAACTGCTTTGTCAAATTTTTTCTGCTTTTCAAATAACTGAGCTTGTTTTAATAAGGTTTGATCTATTATGCTTTCACCATTATGTTCGGTTAATATGGTCTCTAAAAGAGCAATGGCTTCACTGTTTTTATTTTGAAACGCTAATAAATCGGCTTTGGCATATAATTTCAAGGCTACGTGAAGTGAGTCTTCGTATTTATTATCCGAAATTAAAAGTTTTAAATCCAGAGCATCATTGGCAATAAGCTGCGACGTCGAGGATTTTAGGATTTTAAGCTGTGATTCTGCCCAATCAAAATCACCTTTGTAATAACTAGTTTTTGCCACCTTAAATCGGGCTTCTTGGGAAATAGTACTGTTTTTTAGATTGGCTTGGATTTGTGAATAGTAAATAAGCGCTTCATTAAATTTCTCCTGAAACACTAAAATATCACCTAACAGCAATTTTACCGTGGCTTGTTGAAAAGGCGAAAGATTGAGTTTTAGACTTTCTTTTAAAAATGATGTGGCTTCTTCAGGTTGGTGCATATGAAACGCTAGAAAATTGCCATAGGCCAATTGAAGTGCCAAGGTTTGTTCAAAAGTTCCATAGTGTTTGAACAGGTTTTGGTAAGCATTCGAAATTTCCGGTAATTGATTACTCGTGGCATTTGTTGTTTTAATGTCTAACAAGTATTGATGGGCTAAAAGCTGGGTTTGAATGTCCTGACTGTTTTCAAGAATGTATTCAAAAACAGCGTTGGCAGTTTCATATTCCTTTTCATTTAATGCCGCTATAGCCAAACTAATAATGCGATCTAAACTTTCTAGTTGACGCTTATATAGAGCTTTTTCTTGTGTGAATGATTTATCGAATTCTTTTTCCTGAACAAATAACCAGCTTAATAAATCGTACCAATAAATATCTGGGTCAGACTGCAGTTTTTTAAGCAATAACTTTTTTAGAATGATATTGTTTTCATTGTCCTTATTCTCTGAAACGAAATCACTAAAAGCACGTTTTGCAGAATTTAAATCGTTAGGTTTAGCTTCAACATAATTGATGTAACTCGAAAACATGCCTTCAATATCTCCTTGTTCTCCGTAAATGCGAGCCAATTGGCTATTGAAATTAGAATTGGGCATTAACTCCATTCCTCTTTTATAAACCTTAATGGCTTGCTCTAAAAGTGAGTATTTTTCAAATTGCCCTGCAATACTAACCGTGTAAACAGGATTGGTCTCGATGTTTGAAATAGCTTCGTTATAGTAATTGGATGCTTGTTGAAGACTATCCTGAAGCTGGTAATTATAGCCAAGTTCTACTAATAAGGGAGGAAATTTGCTGGTTGAAAGCCGATTTAAAATAATCTGATGGGCTTCTTCGTAACGCTCTAGTTGCTGAAGCGTTTTGATCATTTTATTGAAAATGTTGTAATCGTTTTTTCCAGCATACAGTTTTTGATAGGAGATGAGTGCTTTTTCAAATTCTCCACGATTGAAGTAATCATCGGCAATGTCAATGCTTCTGTCCTCGATTTGTGAAAACATAATCGAAGTACATAGTAAACACATTATTAGCGATAATCCCTTCATGATTGTAATTTATGTAAATATAACAAAAGGAAGATTTTATTATTGTGAATGTTTTTATAAAAAAAATGCCCAAACAGCGTTTGGGCATTACCAATGAAAATAAATGTGCTATTAATCATTATACTTTAAAAATGATTCAATTATCTCTTTTGGTAAACTCTTAAAAAGTTTTATGTATTGTGCTTAAGGTGTTAAAAAAACACTTTGCTCACCATAACAAGTAAGGTAACGAGCAGCACGATGCGTTTCACATTTTTCATAATAAGTAGGTTAGTTCTTATTTGGAAGTCTAACTTCAAAAAAAATTGATAAAAATCAAAATAAATCAACAAAAATTCGTTGAACGACGTCTTTTTTGATCACTTAAACGAATTATTGTAAATAAAAACCTACAAAAACTAAATTTTATCAAATCCAGTATAAGGAATTAAAACGTCTGGTATTTGAATGCCATCAGGTGTTTGATAGTTTTCTAAAATACCCGCAAGAACCCTAGGTAGGGCCAAGGAACTTCCATTAAGTGTATGGCACAATTCATTTTTGCCGTCAGCATTTTTAAATCGAAGTTTTAAGCGATTGGCTTGAAACGTTTCAAAGTTCGATACTGAAGAAATCTCCAACCATCTATCTTGCGCTGTTGAGAATACTTCAAAATCGTAAGTAAGTGCAGAAGTAAATCCGAGATCGCCACCACAAAGACGCAATATTCTGTAAGGTAATTTTAATTCGTTTAGTATGCCTTTAACATGCTCGACCATTTCATTTAAGGCATCATATGAGCGTGTGGGATGCTCAATGCGTAAAATTTCAACCTTATCAAATTGGTGTAAACGATTTAAGCCACGAACATGAGCGCCATAGCTTCCAGCTTCTCTTCTAAAACAAGGTGTGTAACCCGTAACAGCAATTGGCAGATCAGACTCATTTAGTAAATTATCTCGAAATAAATTAGTAGCTGGGACTTCAGCAGTAGGGATCAAGTATAAATTATCCTCGGTAACATGGTACATTTGCCCTTCTTTATCAGGCAATTGTCCAGTGCCAAAACCAGAGGCTTCATTCACCAAATGTGGTAATTGGTATTCGGTATAACCGGCTGCCGTATTTTTATCTAAAAAATAAGAAATTAAAGCACGTTGAAGTTTTGCACCTTTACCTTTATATACTGGAAAACCTGCGCCTGTAATTTTATTGCCGAGTTCAAAGTCAATAATATCATAGGTTTTGGCGAGTTCCCAATGTGGTAAGGCACCATCATGTAATTTAGGGATTTCACCTGCTCTAAAGACCTCTTCATTATCATCTTCCGTATTTCCGGCTGGAACAAGATCATTAGGAACATTAGGAATTTTATAAAGTAATGCATTTAAATCTTCAACCTTTTGATTAAGTTGATCAGACAATAATTTAGAATCTTCTTTTAATTGTGTGGTCTGTTCCTTTAGTGCATTTGCCTTTTGAGCTTCCCCAGATTTAAATAAATTCCCTATTTCTTTAGATAAATTATTAGATTCTGCCAAAATAGTATCTAATCTGGTTTGTAGAGCTCTTCGGTCCTCATCTAAAGCAATAACTTCATCGAT
Organism: Geojedonia litorea; assembly: GCF_042654525.1. NCBI lineage: Bacteria > Pseudomonadati > Bacteroidota > Flavobacteriia > Flavobacteriales > Flavobacteriaceae > Geojedonia > Geojedonia litorea. The sequence goes on along the minus strand of NZ_JBHSGP010000014.1, from coordinate 460,686 downwards.
CATTTCAGTGGCATCAATATTACGTTTTGCCAATTGCTTGATAACAGTTTCTTTATTTGATCTAATAAACGGTACTTGTAACATTATGGGATAAATTTAAGCGACAAATTTACACAATTGCCCTAAATTTAATCTTGTTTTGAAGGTAAAATCCACGAGCTGTGTTTAAAAGGTTCCCATTTAACATTTGCGAGATCTACGTCTGGATTTATAAACGGTTTAATAGGATTGTCATTAACTTTTAAATAGCTGTTTACATAAACTTCTATATCCAATCCGTTTTTTGCATAACTGCGTTTTAGATATTGTGCAAATTGCCACATCATATCAGGTTTAGTTTTGACATTTCGGATTTGCTTCGCCGTAAGATAGTCTTCCAACTTAATAGGGATTTCTACTTTTGAAGCCTTGTCGATTACTTTAAAGTTGGTAATACCGGATCTAGATCGAAGCATCATTCGCCAGGATAAACGATGGCCTTCTTCGGTCCACAGAACATCATCTTTTATGAACCAATGCCTTAAAGGCAAGGCAATTTGAATGATAAAATATAAGGTCAAAATGACTACGAATGGCTTTTTGTGGTTTGGTAGTATTACTTCATCACCTTCATAATATGTCTTCTTTTTTAAAAATACCTGTTGAATGGTTTTAGGTTCAAAAAAGAACAGACACAAAGCCAATGACATGTAAGGAAAAATTCCGATTTGGAATACAAACGAATTAAATAAGTGAAATACGATTGAAATAATAAACGCCCATTTACGAGTAGGCTTCCAAAGTAATAATGGGATTATTAATCCATCATACAAAATGCCTCCATAAGCAATGATAGCCTGTAACCATCGCTGTTGCAAAAGCTCACCAACAAGTGCATAACCTTGCTTGTCTTTCATTAAAACCTCTATAACAGATAAATTTAACCAGTCTGGATATAATTTGGCAACAGCCGCATAAGAATAGACGATGAGCATTTGTGCTATGAAAATCCATCTACACCAATTAGGCATAGCATTACTTTTGATTTCAGGCTGCAGTTTCGCGTCTAAAGATAGATACCTGTTGGCAGGAACGATGGCCATAAATGCGCTTAACAAAATCAAAAGATAATAATGGTTATTGTATGACGATTTTTGCATGAAATATGTGACAGACCAAAGAAGTGTAAACCCAATGATACTCCATCTATATTTGTAGCCAACCATAATGCCTAAACCTAGAATTCCCATAATAGCATAGTACATATACATCCAATTACCGGGAAGTGGTTGAAGCCATTGAAACGAAATAAATGAAAAGGTGAATTGAGGATCTATAAACGTGTGTTTGACCCAGCCTGTAAAAATGGCGCCAAAACTTTCTACAATTACCAGAAAACCGAAACATACCCTAAACACTATTAATGTACTATTATCAATATGTTTAAACAGGAATTTGTTCACTAGGTGATATTAAGGTATTCTAATGCTGTAGATTGATCTTTTTGTAATTGCAACTGCAAGGCTTCAAGGGATTCGAATTTACGCTCATCCCTTAAACGCTCTAAAATTTCGACTTTAAGGTACTGGTCATAAAGACTACGGTTGAAATTAAAAAAATGCACTTCAATAGATTGTTTTGAACCATCTACTGTAGGATTGGTGCCAATATTCATCATACCATAAAGCAATTCGTTTTTTAGAGTGCATTTAACGACATAAACACCATTTTTTGGAATGAGTTTGTAATCTTCTTTGATGTAAATATTAGCGGTTGGGAATCCGATTTGCTTCCCTATTTGCTTCCCTTTTACCACCTTACCAGTTAAAAAATAGTTGTAGCCTAAATATGCATTGGCTGTGTTTATATCGCCATGGGCTAGTGCTGTCCTTATTTTTGTTGAACTTACGGCAACATCTTCAATGTCCTGTGCTGAAATTTGTTCTACTTCAAAGCCATACTCATGCCCATATTTGATGAGGTCTTTAATATCGGCACTTCGTTTTTTTCCAAACCTGTGGTCATAACCTATAATGATGTGTTTGGCATTAAGCTCTTCGACCAATACTTCCCGCACATAGTGTTCAGCTGTATAACGTGCGAATTCTTTGGTAAACTTTTTAATAATTAAGTGGTCTAACCCTAAATGCGATAAAATTGCTTTTCGCTCATCAATGGTATTAAGTAATTTGATATCTACACCACTCTGTAAAACAGCCCTTGGATGAGGAAAAAAGGTTAGTATCAATGAAGAAAGTTTTTTCTCTTTAGCACGCTCAACCAATCGTTTAATAATTTTTTGATGCCCAATATGAACGCCATCAAAGGTGCCAATGGTGATTACAGAAGGTTCGTTTTTATATGATTTTAGGGTTTTATGTAATTCCAATGCCGTCGATTTTTTGTAAAAATAACCATTAAACTATCAATATTAAACAGAGGATTGAAATTTCAATCCTCTGTTTAATTAATTTTGAATTCGAATTTATTTTTTGATAAAAGGAATTGCTATTGACCTGCTTCCTTTTGAGATTTTAATAAAATACATGCCATTACTCAAAATGGATGTGTTTATTTTCAAGTCTTCTACCGTAGTAATTGATTTAGAAAATATGGCTTGACCTAACATGTTATAAACTTGAAATCCATTTGGTAGTTGCCTTGGATTTAACATAGAAATGGTTAAATCATTTTGGGTAGGATTTGGGTATATCTTTACTCTATTAGTTTTAAAATAATCGTCCATACTTAATGCAGTGGTAGACATGGTTGTTGTTTCAGAAAAGGCAAAAGAACCACCGCTTACAATCAATGTATTATTGTCAGTCCTCAATTCATACGAACCTATGCCAAAATCACAGCAAATACCATCACCTTGAGTATCCGTAATGGTAAAGGTATAACATTCGTTAGCTACGACATCAAAGGCTTCTATAAAGGTTTTATTATCATCTGCAGGAGAATCATAACTACCACTATATAACAGGGTGTTACTGCTATTTTTAAATTCCCAGTCTATTTCATTAGCAAAATCATCAGTATTAAGTGTTAAGTGTATCTGAGTTGTATTTTCATATGTGACCCCATTAAAGCTCTTTGCATCTCCATCATTACAGCCCCTTTGATCGGTATTTGTTTGTGATACCGTAACATTAAGGATATTATTTCCAGGGGGTGTTGTCATTGATGGCAAGCTGATGGTTTCGTGAGCTTCTTCAGACAAAGAGCCTGTCCAATTTTCAACCATAGAAGCTCCGCCATTTAAATTATATGTAATGGTGGCAGACGTCAAAGGTATAGTTCCAAAGTTTGTTAGAATTACTTTTGGTGAGAATGTGCCTGTGCAAGCTTCCAGGTTTATACTTTCAATTTTTATACTACTATCATAGTTAACAGCTGTGCGGCTATCTGGAACAGTTGAATTGGCTAATGATAATCTAGCCCCGGATAAAGCGGCATCCATTCTCGCGCTCTGATCATTAGTGAAAATATTCATACAAGCGTCATTAGAATAATCCATATAGTTTTCAATCATGTCTAGTCCTGGATCAGCTGGACAAGAGTCTGGGATTGTTGTGGGGCATCCATAATTTGGATTTAAAACGGCAGGTGTATCATCACAGAAGTCACCTGGTGCTGAACAACTGCCTTCATCTTGAAAGGTATGGAATAATCCTAAAAAATGACCAACTTCATGGGTAGTCGTTCTTCCTAAATCGAATGGAGTAGAGCCGTTTAAATTTACTCCAGGTGCATCATTCGAGCCAAAATATTGGTGTCCCATCACAACGCCATCCGTATCAGTAGGGCCTCCTGGAAATTGTGCATAACCTAATAAATTGCTGCCACTTAAAGTTACCGTCCACATATTTAAATACCTCGTGGAATCCCATATAGTCATAGGTTTTAAAATGGTTTCAGTATTTGAATTAGGAACATCAGGACCATGCCATGTTGTACTTATGTTGGACAGGTCATATCGTTCAATTCCTGATGTAGTACACCCATTAGGAGATTCTTTTGCCAAATAAAATTCAATATTTGTATCGGCTCCATCAGGATGTGAATTTTCTCCTCGTGTTCCAGTCATTTTTCTAAAATCTTCGTTGAGTACTTGAATTTGAGATAATACTTGAGCATCTGATATGTTTGCACCAACCCCAACCGCAGTTCCGTTGTGGATAACATGAACAACAACTGGTATTCTCACTAATGTAGCACCATTTGCAGAGAGTATTCGTGATGCTTTAAGTTCTTTTATTTTGTTTTCAAGTTTCTTTTCAAAACTTTTACTACCCATCATATTTGGGTATTGTTTTAAGAGTTCGGCATTGTATTCATCAGAGGAGCAACGATGTATTCCGTTGGGCGTAGGTTTAGAGGCTTTTTTAGAGGTTGATTTTTCTTGAGCTTCCAAAATCCCTGAACATAAAAAGCAAGCCAAAACAAAAATGGAAAGCGCAATTTTTTTCATAGGGCAATTCATAATAGCCTATAAATATATGAATTTAAGTGTTTTGTTCTAAAAATATTTAATTTCAGACCCCTTAGCACTATTGATTTAAAACTAATTAGGTGCCATTGAAAGTGTTCATGGTAATAGCAATACCAGCAGTGCCAAATGACTTTATTAGCTCTACAGACTTTTCTAGGCGTTCAGGCAATTTAAGGTTTTCCTCATCGGTCCACTCTCCTAAAACATAATCTACTTGCCTTCCTTTACTGAAGGTATCACTAATTCCAAATCGAAATCTGTTGTAATTTACAGTTTGCAATTTGTCTTGTATATCTTTTAGTCCGTTATGGCCACCATCACTGCCCTTGGTTTTTAATCGAATGGTACCAAACGGTAAGTTGAGATCATCAGTGATTATTAACACATTTTCTAGAGGTGTTTTTTCTTTTGTCATCCAATAAACAACAGATTTTCCACTTAAATTCATATAAGTACTAGGTTTTAGTAAAGTAAATGTGCGACCCTTGAACTTATAAGTACAAATGTCTCCTAATTTTTGAGTGTCGAAAACAAGTTGTTCTTTTTCAGCTAAATAATCAAGGACTTTAAAGCCAATATTATGTCGTGTGTTTTGGTATTTTTCACCAATGTTCCCTAATCCTACAATGAGAAATTTTTTCATATGGTCGTTTACTTCATGCTTTACTGAAGAATTTTCTTTTTTAAATAGGTTAAAGAAGAATTTTAACATGATGTTAATTTGTGTAAAAATAAAAAAGCATCCTGAATTAACAGAATGCTTTTAAATTATATCAGAACTTAAGATGTTATTCTTATGCTTCTGCAGTAGCTTCAGCTGCTGGAGCATCTCCTCCTTCAGTTGTAGCTTCAGCTCCTTCTTCTAATTCTTCTTCATCTTCAGCTTCAAATTCAGCAATACTAGCTCTAGAACGTCTTACTTGACATACTACAGTGTTGTCTGGATGTAAAAATTTGTAAGCATCGTTTTCTAATTCGGTAATGTACAATTTGCTTCCAATTTTTAAAGGCGTAATATCGGCTTCAATAAAATCAGGTAAATTAGCAGGTAAAGCTTTTACTCTTAATTTACGTTTGTTTTTACGAAGTACACCTCCATTTAAAACACCTTTAGATACTCCAATAATATGTACTGGAATGTCCATAGTGATTTCTTTGTCGGCAAATAATTGATAGAAATCTACGTGTAAAATTCTATCAGTTACAGGGTGAAATTGAATGTCTTGCATGATTGCATCATAAGTTTCACCATTTTCTAAATTAATTACAACAGTATGCGCATTTGGCGTATAAACCAGATTTGAAAATGCTAATTCTGTTGCCGAGAAATGCACTGGTTTATCTCCTCCGTATAATACGCAAGGAACCTGACCAGCATTACGTAAGGCTTTTGTTGCTTTTTTGCCCACGCTTTCTCTTTGAGATCCATTGATTGTAATTGATTTCATTGTTTGTGTTTATATTAATATTAATTACATTATAAATTTGGAACTTATTGACTTGTTGTAATGCACATTGTGCATGACATCTGCAAAAAGTTCGGCGCAGCTAATCACTCTTAATTTGCTGCTCTTTTGTTTTAAAGGAATTGAATCTGTTACAATCAATTCTTCAAGTTTTGAGTTTTCTAATCGTTCATAAGCACTTCCAGATAAAATGGGGTGAGTGCATATTGCTCTTACACTTAAAGCACCACGTTCCATCATTAAATCTGCAGCTTTAGTCAACGTTCCTGCTGTATCTACCATATCATCCACTAAAACAACATTTTTACCTGTAACGTCACCAATGAGTTCCATATGTGAAATGACATTAGCTTTAGCACGTTGTTTATAACATATTACAACATCACTTTCTAAAGCTTTAGAGTAGGCATAAGCTCTTTTAGAACCACCCATGTCAGGTGAAGCAATAGTCAGGTTTTCTAAATTCAAACTTCTTAAATAGGGTAAAAACACCGTAGAGGCAAATAAGTGATCTACAGGTTTTTCAAAAAACCCTTGAATTTGATCGGCATGCAAATCCATAGTTATAATACGGGTTGCTCCTGCGGCTTCCAACATTTTTGCGACTAGTTTAGCAGCGATAGGTACTCTAGGTTTATCCTTTCTATCTTGTCTAGCCCATCCAAAATAAGGTAATACCGCAGTAATGTGCCTTGCCGATGCGCGTTTTGCTGCATCAATCATCAACAACATTTCCATTAAATTTTGAGGTCCTGGATGCGTAGAACCAATTATGAAAATTCGTGTGCCTCTAATGGATTCTTCATATGATGGTTGAAACTCGCCATCACTATAGGTTGAAGTGATCACATTACCTAATTTTACACCAAAAGTCTCCGCTATTTTTTCAGCTAGTTCTCGACTCTGATTGCATGCAAAAATTTTAGCTTCTGTAACTACATTAGGCATTGATAATATGTTGTTTTGTAGCGTATTGAAACGCTTTTGTTAAATGAGGTGCAAATTTAGGAATTTATTTGGACTGCAAAAGTATAAAAGCCAGTATTTTTAATTGTTTGTGATGATTTTTTTTCTAATTTTGCAATCCGAATTGCTCAAGTGGCGGAATTGGTAGACGCGCTGGATTCAAAATCCAGTTCTTTCGGGAGTGTGGGTTCGATTCCCACCTTGAGTACTAAAGCCTTTATTTGAAAAGATAAAGGCTTTTTTTATTTTCATTATATTCCTTAATGTTGCAACGTAATTCGGAAATATATCTCCAATTAACCCCTTTCTTTGGTCTTTGTTCGTTGCGTAATGTGATTTAATTAGCCAGTTGACTTTTCAATCCTAAATTATGGGTTTAATTATCAGTTTATTTTAATTTCAAAGAATTCACTTTGATTACCAGTTCTATCAACGGCTGTAAGGCCTATTTTTAGTAATACTTTATCATTGCTTTTAGTTGCTAAAGGCAAAACAAATGAAGTGTCTTTTCTGTCTAAAATAGTATGTTGCCAGTCTATGTCTTTATACTGATAATATAACACCCATCTAAATACGTCAAATTTTTCTGAATGCTCCCAAGAGATAAAAACATTGTTCTGATTTTTATTTAAATGAACTTCGGGTTTTAAAGGAGGTATATTATCTAGCCATGGAGAAGAGGGGACTAGTGATTGATTATAATAGGGGCCAAATTGTAATGATTTAGATAAGGTATCGTTTTTTACCAATGGGGCTATACTCCAATGGATTGTCCCTTTACTTTTAGGGAGCATCCCCCTAGTTATCATTATTTGATTTAAGGTTTCATCAGCATTTTGCTCATTTGCTCCTGTATAGGCACTTATTCCTGGCCATAAATGTCGTTGCTTTGAATTTTGACTTTGCCACCATCCCAATAGGACAGGAAAACTCTGGTCTATTCTATTTATTTTCCAATATAATTGGGGTGCGAAATAATCGATCCATCCTTCATTAAGCCAGAGTTTAGCATCTGCATATAAAAGTTCGTATTGATCATAGCCTTTAATTGATTCAGGATACCCTGGTCTCCATATACCAAATGGGCTTATTCCAAATTTCACATAGGGTTTAACCTTTTTTATTTCAGTATAAGCTTTTTTTATAAAAGTATTTACACCTTGTCGTCTCCAATCAGCTTTTGACAGTAATCCTCCTTTTTCAGTATACTTCTCCCATGATTTAATGTCGGGAAAATCTTTACCATTATTATAAGAGTCATAAGGGTAAAAATAATCATCAAAATGTATCCCATCAATATCATATCGCTTCAATAGGTCCAGTACTACCGCTAAAGTTCTATCTTGAGTTCCTTGAAGTGATGGGTCCATCCAGTACATTCCGTTTTCTAATCTTACAACTAGTTCTGGGTTCGTTTTAATAACTGATTGTTCACTTATTTCTCCTCCTGAAGTATGATGTGCTCTATAAGGATTAAGCCATGCATGTAATTCTAATCCTCTTTCATGAGCCGCTTGTATCCAAAAACTTAAAGGATCATAAAATGGTTCAGGGGCCTCCCCTTGTTTTCCGGTTAGATAAGATGACCATGGTTCTAACGGACTTGCATACATAGCATCTGCTTGTGGGCGTACTTGAAAAACTACTGCGTTAAAATTATTTTCTTTCAAACAATCTAAAAGCATTAATGCTTCTTTTTGTTGTTCGTTTACAGATAGACCGGGTTTGCTAGGCCAGTTAATGTTGGCTACTGTGGCTACCCATGCGCCTCTAAATTCTTCAATATTATAAGGGGTTTTGGGATTCCATGGAATTAACTCTTCTTGAAATGACAAAGCAAACTCTTGGTTATTAGTACTTGTAGGTTTAGAAGATTTACACCCTGTAACTAATATAAAAAACAAGAAAATTAGTGAAATGAACTTCATAATTGATGTAAGGAATAAATTTTTCTAAAAATGAAATCTTATCATTTGCTGAAGATTAAACCCCTGATTTTTGCTATAATTATTTTTTTAATATTCCCATTTCACAAAAGCTTCCATAGCCGCATAATGAGATAGGCCTAATTGGTCATATAAATCTGCCGTTTCCTTGTTTCTGTCTTCAGCTCGTTGCCAAAATTCTCTACTATCTGATCCTTGAAAGACGACACCATCTTTTTGAGATTGGTGCTTAAATATTCCTTTTCGTTTTTCTAATACCTGGTCAGGGCCCATTGGTACGGCCATATCAATTTCATCAACTCCCCATTCTTGCCATGCACCTCTGTATAACCAGACCCAGCAGTCCTTCATGTACTTATTAGGTTTTAATGTTTTAACGGCCTCAAAAATGGCGTCTAAACACACTTTGTGAGTTCCGTGAGGGTCGGCTAGATCACCCGCGGCATAAATTTGATGAGGTTTAACTTTTTCAATTAAATTCATTGTTATTTGGATGTCTTCTTGCGATAAGGGCTTTTTTTCAATACTCCCTGTTTCATAAAATGGTAATTCCATAAAATGAATTTGTTGATCTGGTATACCAACAAAATGACAGGTTGCTCGAGCTTCTCCTTTTCTAATTAATCCTTTGATATATCTAACTTCTTCAATGTCTATTTCACTAGATTTTTTGTTTTTTAGAAAAGCAACTGCTTTTTTATAAATATCATCAGCTTCTTCGCTTTTAATCCCAAATTTGGCATTATAGTCACATACAAAACTTGCAAAACGTAAAGCTTCATCGTCTGCAACTGCAATATTTCCCGATGTTTGATAGCCCACATGAACTTCGTGCCCTTGCTCATGTAAACGCTTAAATGTTCCTCCCATGCTAATGATATCATCATCAGGGTGGGGGCTGAAAATAAGGACTCGTTTTTTAGTGGGCTCTGCACGCTCTGGTCGTTTACTATCGTCGGCATTAGGTTTTCCGCCTGGCCATCCTGTAATAGTACTTTGCAGTTTATTGAATATTTTAATATTTATGTCATAGGCCGGGCCTGAATCTGCCAGCAAATCACTCATTCCATTTTCAATATAATCGGCATCGGTTAACATTAAGATGGGTTTTTTTAAATGTAATGCAAGGCCTAAAACGGCTTTTCTGATTAATTTATCAGTCCATTCAATTTTTTCTACTAACCAAGGTGAGTTTATACGTGTGAGTTTTGAAGCAGCAGCTTGATCCAATACAAAAATGGCATTATTGTGTTCCTGTAAAAACGAAGCTGGTACCTGATTAATAACTGGGCCTTCAACTGACGCCCTAATGATGTTTGATTTACTTTCTCCCCAGGCTAAAAGTATTACTCTTTTAGCTTCCATTATTTTCTTAACGCCAAGGGTTATAGCAGTTCTGGGAGTATTGTTAAGTCCCGAAAAATCATTGCTGGCAGCAACTCTTGTTATGTGATCTAAGGCCACTAAACGCGTTTTAGAATTTTGTAATGAACCAGATTCGTTAAAACCAATATGTCCGTTACCACCAATACCTAATATTTGCAAATCGATACCTCCTAACGATTCTATTTTAGCTTCGTACTGATCACAGTAGTCAGCAATTCGTTCTTTAGGTAACATTCCATCTGGGACGTGACAATTTTCAGGTAAGATATCAACATGGTTGAACAGCAATTCTTTCATAAATCGTACATAGCTATTAATCGAGTCTGGCTCCATAGGATAATATTCATCTAAATTGAATGATATTACGTTTTTAAAACTTAACCCTTCTTCTTTATGTAAACGAACCAATTCGGCATAAAGCCCTTTTGGTGTACTTCCTGTAGCCAGTCCTAAAATGCAAGGCTGTTTTTGAGATTGCTTTACCCTTATTAGGTCTGCTATTTCTTTTGCTACAGCTTTAGAGGCGGTAACTGAATTCTCGTAAACTATAGTCCCGATGTTCTCAAACCTTTTTTCGAAACCTGTTGATTTGTCAATTGTGCTCTTTAACATTTTGCTTCTTCTTTAATTTTAGTTTTATGTTCTTTTTAATGAATTATTCTTTTTAATATGACCTATTGATGTAGCATTTTTTACAAAAGTGCCTCTCTTAATATACTCACCGGATGTTTTGAGTTTTTACGAGTTCCATCCATTATTTGATGTCTGCAACTTGTACCTGAGGCAGCAATTATGGTGTCTTTTTCAATATTTCTGATTTTTGGGAACAATGTATCTTCACCTATTTGCATACTAATATCGAAATGCTCTTTTTCGTAACCAAATGATCCTGCCATACCACAGCAGCCAGAGTTAATAATTGTTACCTTATACTTTTTAGGAATTGATAATACTTTAAATGTTGGCTCCATTGTGCTTAAAGCCTTTTGATGGCAATGACCATGAATTTTTAAAACCTGTGGTTTAGTGGTAAATTGGTCTGATGAAATTTTGTTGTTTTTGAATTCTCTAAACAAAAATTCTTCAATTGTGTAGGTATGTTCTGCAATTTTTTTTGCCGAAATTGAATCGCTTGCTAGTCTTATATACTCATCTCTAAATGTCAGAATTGCAGAGGGTTCTATACCAACCAACGGGCAATCTTCGGTTATGTGGTTTTTATAATGGTTTACATTAAAATCTGTAATGGTTTTGGCTTTGTTTAAAAGACCTTTAGAGATAGCGCTCCTTCCACTCTCTTGATGGTTAGTGATATTCACTTTGTAGCCTAGTTTTGTTAAAAGCTCTATGGTGTCTATGCCAATACCAACATCATAATAGTTAACAAATTCATCTATAAAGAGATACAATATACCTTTGAAATTTGACCCTGTTGAGAGTCTCTTTTCATTTTTCTTGTACCAACTATGAAATGTTGTATGATGTAATTTTGGAATACTCCTTTTTGTTGAAACACCTAAAATTTTTTTAGTGCTTTTAGCATTTAATATATAATTGGTAAGACTTGGGGCAAGACTTCCTATTTTATTTAAATTGGCCGAATGAGCAAATAATTTTGCTCTAATTGGGACGCCATTTGATTTATAATATTGGTGTAAAAACTCAGCCTTTAATGTTGCCACATCTACATTGCTTGGGCATTCACTTGCGCATGCTTTACAACTTAAACACAAATCGAATACTTTATGAAGTTCTTTATGATTGAATTTATTTTTCTTTTCTGAATTAGTTAAAAACTCCCTGAGTGCATTTGCGCGTGCACGGGTGGTGTCTTTTTCATTTTTTGTGGCTCTGTAACTAGGGCACATGGTTCCTCCTGCTTCAGGGAGCTTTCTACAGTCACCCGAACCATTGCATTTTTCAGCAGCTCTTAATATCCCTAAACTATCTGAAAAATCTTGAATAGTTTCAAAGTTTGGTTCGTCTCTATTCACTTCATATCGAAGGTTTTCATCCATAGGGAAGGGATCAATAATTTTGCCCCTATTGAAAATATTATTTGGATCAAAGGACAGCTTTATTCTTTTCAGAAGGGCATAATTTTTCTTACCAATCATTTTAGGAATAAATTCGGCTCTCACAATACCGTCTCCATGTTCACCACTAAAAGACCCGCCATATTTTTTTACAAGCTCTGCGGTTTTATTGGTAATTTCTCGAAAAAGCACAAGGTCTTCTTTCTTTTTTAAATTTAGAATAGGGCGTAGGTGCAATTCACCTGCACCGGCATGGGCATAATAAACAGCTTCTTGACCAAAATCTTTCATCATTTGTGAAAATTCTGAAATGTAATTTGGTAAATCATGTAATTCTACGGCCGTGTCTTCAATACAGGCCACCGCTTTATCATCACCTACAATATTCCCTAATAGACCTAAACCAGCTTTTCGAAGTTCTAAAGCTTGATGAATTTCATGACCTGATAGTTTAGGAAATGCATATCCTAGTTTGTTTTTTTCTAAATCTGCAATTAACGCGTTAGCTAACTTAATAGATTCGTTTTCATCATTTGTACAGATTTCAAACATTAAGATGGCTTTTGGATCACCTTCTACAAAAAACCTGTTTTTAAGCTGTTCTCTGTTGTTTTTAGTACAGTCTAGAATGGTTTTATCCATTAATTCACAAGTGTATAGATCGTGTTTCATGGCAATAACAACGGCCTCCATACTTTCTTGAATACTTGAAAAATGTCCTGCCACGATTATGTTTTTGGCAGGGGGTAGATTATCTAATTGTAATTTGATTTCTGTTGTAAATGCAAGTGTCCCTTCGCTACCAGCTAGTAACTTTGAGAGGTTTATAATAGAATTGCTACCTCCAAATAATTTTGAATTTAATAATTCGTCAACTGCGTAGCCATTATTTCTTCGGTGAATTGAACTTTTGGGATATTCGCGTTTAATTTCTGCCTGATTTTCAACATTAGTAAGTTCATTGAATAAGCTCTTGTAGATTGAACTCTCTAATGTATTTCCATCCATTTTTGAGAAATAATCTTCGCTTTTTAACTCGCCAAAAACTGCTTCGGAGCCATCGCTTAATATTGTTTTAAGTTCAATTACTTTGTCTCTTGTGACGCCATATTTAATTGATGTAGTTCCTGAAGAATTATTGCCAACCATACCGCCTATCATACATCTATTACTTGTTGAGGTGTTAGGGCCAAAAAAGAGTCCATAAGGCGCCAGAAAATTGTTCAGTTCATCTCTAATAACCCCAGGTTGAATAGTGACGGTTTTATTATTCTCATCAAAATCTATAATCTTAGTGAAATATTTTGAGATATCAACCACAAGTCCATCACCCACACATTGACCTGCTAAGGAGGTTCCTGCAGCTCTAGGGATAAGAGAGATACTATGAGTTGTTGCAAAATTTATTAATTTCTGTAGGTCTTCATTGGTTTTTGGGTAGGCTACACCTAAAGGCAATTTTCTATATACAGAGGCGTCAGTAGCGTAAATTGTCTTATGTAGCAAATCGCAAAAAAGGTCGCCTTCTAAATCTGCTGATAATTCATTTAAAACTCGTGCTAAACTGACTTCCATGATTTTTAATTATATAATAAATATTTTTCTCTGACTTTTTTGAATGATTCCAGACCAGGTTGCCAAGACTTTTTAATTTCTTGAACTGTTAATCCATTTTCAATTTGTTGCTGCAAGGTTTTAGTCCCTGCTAATCTAGTAAAGGATTTATTAAAAAACTGTTCTTTTTGAGGTGATGATTTATAAGCTTCTATTAACCAACTTAGATTAATTTCGCTTAATTTTTCAGCATTTGTTAAGTCCCTTCCAAAGCATAACTGCCCTTGGTGTTTTGGAGTTTTTGACCCAAAATTAGGTTGTGGTGTGAAACTATAATCAAAAGATTGCTCGGGTAAAAAAGGAGCGCCAAAAACTTGAAATTGTGTTTCAGTACCTCGACCACAACTTATTGTTGTGCCTTCGAAAAAACATAAACTAGCGTATAAATTAATAGAGGTTGCATTTGGAAGATTAGGAGAGGGTTTAATAGGTAAATCATATTCAGAATGATACGTATAATTTTTTAAAGACACCACAGTTAAATCACACTGAATGCCATTCTTTAACCATTTTTCACCATTAATCATATTTGCGTATTCACCAATAGTCATTCCATAAACAATAGGGACAGGGTGTAGTCCTACAAAACTTTTAACCTCTTCTTCTAACAAAGGACCGTCAATATAATGACCGTTAGGATTGGGTCTGTCCAAAACGAGAACAGGAATATTTAGTTCAGCACAAGCTTCCATAACATAATGAAGGGTTGAGAGATAGGTATAAAATCTAACTCCAACATCTTGAATATCGAAAATCATCACATCTATATTTTCGAGATTTTTTTTCGAAGGCTTACTATTTTCACCATAAAGCGAAATAATAGGTAATCCAGTTTCTGAATCTATTCCATCTGTAATATGTTCGCCCGCATCTGCCACTCCACGAAAACCATGTTCTGGTGCAAATACTTTAGTAACATTAATATTTAATCTAAGTAAGGAATCAACCAAGTGTGTATAATCATCTTGGGTATTACCTTTAAAAATTACCGATGTTTGATTGGCGGCTATACCAACGTTTTTCCCTTTTAATTTAGACAAATACAAATCTGTTTGGTTAGCTCCAACAATAATTAGATTCTCGTTCTGAACTTCTTTTATAACTTCGGTTTCAGAGCTCGTGTTCTTTTTCGAATTAGAATTACATGATAACCATGCAAAAACAAATAATATAACCGTGTATTTCATATTGATTAATTTAGTTTATAATGTTTTGAGACCTTAAAAGGTATTATTTTAAATTTAATTTAATTATTTTAAAGGTGGCTTGTTTACCCAAATCATCTTGAACCTTTAAAAAATAAATCCCGTCACTTAACTCACTAATATCAATTGCATTGGATTCAGGATGCTCTTTAATAATTAATTTGCCTAATACATTAAGAATTTCAATCTCACTAAATTTTATACCCTTATGATTAGTTATATGGATTAAATTTTTAGCAGGGTTTGGGAAAACCTTAATGTTATCTTTTAAATTGGGATCATCGACTGAAGCTGTTGCGCCAAATTTTGTATTTATTAAATTCCAAAGTTCTGGACGTGTACCATCATAGTTTAAAGCCCACATTCCAACGCCTCCTAAATTATTAGCTATCGCCAAATCAAATTTTTTAGAGGTGCTTGTTTCATTATCTGCCCAAACTTGATTCCAATTCGTTCCATCATGCCATGTATACCAAGGGGATTCAAAATCTGCATTCCAGATAAAACCGCCGTGATTATCGGCATCAGCTTCGGTATCTCTAAATCTCGTGGAGCTAACATGCGAAATAGTAGCCGATTCTGAAACATTTGTAGCGGTTTTCCAGTGCTGCCCGTAGTAAGGTACAGCTAAAATTAATTTTTGAGGATTTTCAGCAGTAGGTACAGCATAGGTGCCTGTTTCAATTGATCGTTTAACAAATCTTTTCCATGATGTATGGTGTGTTAAAGGGGCAACTGGTCCAGAATTAGCGCTACTAGCGGAGGTGTAATCATAGGCCATTACAATAAGATAGTCAACACTATTTACCAATTCATCCATAATCCATCCTCCCCAATTTACTGCAGGACCATCAACTGAAACTTCTTTACCTGGAAGTTCAGTGTGAATGTAGTTGGTGAGATTTGCCATAAATGTATTGAATTCTGCTCCTCTGTGTGCAGAAGTCATTCCTTCAAAATCTATATTGACGCCATCCAGATTATAAGTTTGAATAATACTTTTTATATTGGCGAAAAACGTTGCCTGTTTAGAAGAATTTGTAATCATTTCCCATGCTACTGCATCAGCGCCATCAGCACCACCAAAATTAACTACCGTCATAACTACTTTTACTCCCTGTGCATGGGCGGCATTAATTTCTGTGGTCCATGGCCATCCGGCAGGGGTTCTTATAGAAGCGTCTAATTGTACCAAAAAATCAAAACATGCCAAGTGCGTTAATAAGTCGTACCTTATATTGGCATGAGCGCCATTACTTTGTTCCCAATAAGGTAAAAATCCAAAAACCATTTTACTTAATGTGGTTGTTTTACTCTTTTGTAGACCAATAATACCTGTCTCTTTAGAATAAGATTTTTTATTTGATTCCATTAAATTACCAAACTCTTCCTTTTGCAGTTGATGAGCTCCTTTGAGAATTGGTTCTTGAGCTAATACAGAATGAGTGTAAAAAAGAGCACAAACAAGATAGAATCTAAGTTGATGTTTTTTCATATTTTAATTCTTAATTGGTTAAACTTATTGATACTAATTCTTAATTTCAATTCCATGGTTTTGCTGATAATCAGCATTTATTGAAGCAGGCAACTTGCCAATTGCATTTAAGTTATCCAACATTATCTTGGCAGAAATTGTTTGTGCCAATTCTGAATTTTCGTAAGAAATAATAATGCCATTAATAGGTTTTAGTGCAAGCTCTTTTAAACTGTATTGACTGGCAAAAACATTTAAAATCACATGGTTAGTTTTAGAAATTTTTTCAATTAGACTTTTATCTTCATTTGAAATGGTTTTAGTCTCTCGGTAATTTAAACGATGATAGCCAATGATAACTTTGTCATAGTTCTTAAGTGCTTTTATTATTTCTTTTTGAGAGGTTGCATTAATTTCGTCAATTGAAATGTCAGATTTTAATGTTGAGATAAAGGCTTTTGAATCGCCGTCTCCCAATTTCAAGAATGCTATTTTTGCTTTAGTTTTTGCCTTGATGGGTAAACTATGATTATCATTTTTAATAATTGTAATAGCGTTGCTCATTGCTAATTCATTAATGATGACATTGGTCTCGTCATTTAAATCCTCTACGAGCTTATTAATCTCAATTGGGATAAATTGATTTAAATTAACATCGTATTTAGCTCCGAGAATTTTTTTAACCGAATGTGCTAATCGCTCTTCACTGATATCATTATTTTCGTAGGCTTCTATGATTTTAGAAATTGCTTTGGGAGCATTTTCAGTAAATAACAATACATCGTTACCTGCTTTAAAAGCAGCTAGGTCTATATCTCCAGGTTCTTTATAATTTGCGGCGCCTTTCATATTTAGGGCGTCTGTAAAAACCAGACCCTTAAAGGCTAGTTGTTGTTTTAGCTTGGTTGAAACAATATTATAGGATAAAGATGACGGCAATCCATCTATTTGTTCTAGGCTAGGTACATTTAAATGTGCTACCATCACTCCTGAAATATTCTTTTTAAACAACGCTCGATAAGGATGAAGTTCAATAGAATCAATTCGCTCTTTAGAAAACCCAACGGTTGGTAATGTTTTGTGAGAATCGGTTGCAGTATCTCCATGTCCTGGAAAATGTTTAGCACAAGCTAATATACCTTGGCTTTGCAAACCCTCGGTAAATGCAAGTGCTTTGTTTGTAACGTTTAACTTATCTTCTCCAAACGATCGTACTCCAATGATTGGGTTATTCGGGTTTGTATTAATATCAACCACGGGAGCGAAATTTAAATGAACGCCCAATCGTTTGCAATGACGCCCAATTTGATTTCCAATTTGTTTTATCAAACTGTCATTTTGAATAGCACCTAGAGTCATATTATATGGAAATCTTGACGTACTATCTAAACGCATATTTAAGCCCCATTCGGCGTCCATGCCAATTAGTAAAGGTACTTTTGATATAGATTGATAAGTGTTTGTTAATTTAGCCTGACGTACTGGGCCGCCTTGGAAGAATATAAGCCCACCAATACCATAATTATTAATTAGACTTTGAATAGAATCTACATGGCTTTTATCACGATTTGAATAAGTAGCTACCATGAACAATTGCCCAACTTTTTCTTTTAAAGTCATGTTTGAATAAATACTATCAATCCATTGGGTCTTATTATTTACTTCCTTCAAATTGTTATGATACCTATCTGGGAAAAAACCCAATAAAAATAAGGAGAGGATTCCGGTGATTATAATTTTATTCATTTGTATTTAGATTAAAACCATCGATTGCATTTCTAACACTTTTGTATTTAAGCAGCAAATTGGTAGCTGTTTGTTCATCAACATTTAATTCAAACATTATCATTCTAACACCTCTCTTAACCAGCTTTTTGTTTGAAAGTTGCATATCAACCATTTTATTACCTTTTACTCTCCCCAACTTTATCATAACGGTAGTGGATATCATATTTAGTGCAAGTTTTTGAGCAGTTCCAGCTTTCATTCGGGTGCTACCAGTGAGAAACTCTGGCCCAACAATTAATTCAATGGCATAGTCTACCTCTAATGATAGAGGTGATTTTTCATTGCATGTTATACAGCCTGTAATGATATTATGTTCTTTTGCTTTTATAACTCCGCCAATAACATAAGGTGTAGTTCCTGAAGCAGCTATGCCAATGAGCACATCATTTTCATTAATGTTGTATTTCTGTAAGTCTTTCCATGCCAACTCGGTATCATCTTCGGCATTTTCAACTGCCTTTCTTAATGCAATATCGCCACCTGCAATTAAACCAATAACCAAATCATCTGGAACACCAAAAGTAGGAGGGCATTCAGAAGCATCTAATACTCCCAATCGACCACTTGTGCCTGCACCTATATAAAATAAACGCCCGCCATTTTTCATTTTACCGTGAATGATATTCACGAGTTTTTCAATTGAAGGTATGGCCCTTTCAATTGCACGAGGAACAGTTTTGTCTTCATTGTTCATATTTAGAAGTAGTTCAAATGTGTTCATTTGTTCTAGATCATCATAATCTGAAGTTTGTTCGGTTGTTAGATTATTTGTCATATTAAGAAAAAATTTTATCTACTTCGACTTGTTTTTTTGTCATACTACCTTAAGTGTATGTTATGTTTTATATTTAGTTTTTTTAAAATTACTGTTTGTTCAAAATCACCGTTTTGTTGTTTTTTACAAGTATTAGGCATAAAACGGTTAAAAATGCATTAACAAAGATGTTCATGAATCCAAAATCAAACTTAAACCAATCAATGAAAAAATCATTTAAGAAGTAGGTTGTTATAGGCATTAGAACACATATATAGGGAACGGCTTTATCCCGTATTTTAATTTTGGTAAAAATTCCAAATAGGTAAAGCCCAAGTAATGGACCGTAGGTATAACCTGCAACTTTAAATATTGTTGAAATCACATCGCCTTTACTTTGAGAAAACAACATAATAATTGTAAATATGACTACTGAAAACCCAAATAACACACGATTTTTTAACTTCCTTTTTTCATTTGAATTTTTATGTTGGATATCTAAAAAATCGTGAGTAAAGGACGTCGTTAGTGCTGTTATAGCAGAATCGGCACTTGAAAATGAAGCAGCTGTGATTCCTAAAATAAAGCTAATACTAGCTATGGTTCCAAAGTGATTTAAGGACAACATAGGGAATAAAGTGTCTGTATTGATAAATTTTCCATTTTCAATATCTAAATGAATACCAAATTTTTCGGCATATAAGTATAATAAAACACCCAGCCCTAAAAACAAGAATTGAGTAACTGCTAATATTAAGCTAAAGACTAAAATATTTTGTTGAGCCTCTTTTTTGTTTTTACAGGTTAGCGTTTTTTGCATCATATTTTGATCTAAACCAACCATTGCCACAGCAATTAATACACCTGAAATAAATTGCTTAAAAAAATTGTTTCCTGAATTGAAGTCCCAATCAAATACCTTAAAATATTCGTGTTCAACTACAGAAGAAATGGTTTCAGTTAAACTTAAATTTAAGGAGCCTTTTACTACATAAATAGTTACTACTACAGCCAACAATAAAAAGAAGGTTTGCAAAGTATCTGTCCAAACTATGGTTTTAATTCCTGACTTATGCGTGTAAATCCAAATGAGGATGAGGATAATGAGTACAGTTATAAAGAAAGGAACACCAAAAGCATCAAATACAGCATATTGTAAAATTTTAGCTGCAAGCAACAATCTTAATGCGGCGCCAAATGATTGAGATATTAAGAAAAATAATGATCCGGTTTTATAAGCCCTAATACCAAATCTGGTTTCTAAATATGAATATATTGAAACCAATTTTAAGTCATAATAAATGGGAATGAGAACGTAAGTTATAAATACATAGCCTACCACATTCCCAACAACAAATTGTGCGTAATAAAAGTAATTAGTGCCTACCATTCCAGGAATAGACACAAATGTTACACCTGATAGTACGGCACCTATCATTCCAAATGCCACAATCTGCCAAGGAGATTTTCTGTCTCCAGTATAAAATGAATCGTCACTAGTGTTTTTAGAAACTACATGTGATATTAACATTAATACTCCAAAATAGGATGCTATGATTACTAAAATTAGTGCTGCGCTCATTATATTATTTACTTTATCTGGTTTTGGATTCTAGGCTTTTGGAATGCAACTCTTTTTTAAAAGATTAGTAATTTTATAATAGAGTAATATTAAATCTACAAATGGCGTGATTAAAATTGCCATTGGTAGATGTTATTGGGTGCAATTAAAAGTTACTGATTTAATAATTTAATTATGGCACTTTCAGTATTATATTAATCGAGGTTTGCTATAGTTTAGAATTGTTAATTACTATTTTATTAGTTAAAAAAGCACAGGCTTATTAAAGAAGAGGGGTGAGAGGAATAAATTGATTTCTCTCACCCCAACTACTAACTCAAATTAACAAAACAATAAATAATTATGATGACAATGGCTCTTCGATTTACTTGTTTAAGAAAAACCTGATTCATCACTTACTTTTTTATACTACTCTTTGTCCCACCACATTCTAGTTAATAATCCATCGCCACCTTGTCGAGTAATTGCTTCTTGAACGTTGTCGGGATTGTTTAACTTTTCAGAGCCAGGATATGGTAACCTTCGTGGAATTTTTCCACCTGTAAGGGTTTGAGCAACATTTGCAGGAACCAAGACTGGGTATCCAGAACGTTTCCAGTTTGAAAATGTTTCTAAACCATTCCCAAATGTAGCAACCCAATATTGCTCATTTATCATTTTTAAAGCTTGTGAAGGAACAAATGGATTTGCTGCTAAATAATCATTAATTTGGGTTTGTGAAATATTAACACCATGGCCGTACATTGATAAATATTGCATAGCAGCAGTAACACCTGCATTATAATGAGCTTCAACATTTCCTCCAGCTAAGCCCCATCGTTCAGCAGCTTCAGCTATCATTAATTCAACTTCGGCATAAGTTTGGAAGAAAAATGGCGCATCATAAATAATAATTCCAGAGCCTCCAAAAATATTAATGTTAGGTTTTGAATTTGCTGTGCCTCTGGTAGGGTTATTGATGTCTTGACCAAATTGTAATGCAAAATCTGTATTACCATCTACGGTAGAACATAACACAGACACACGTGGATCATTTCTGTCTTTCATAAAGTCCATAAGAGTTTTAGAAATTTTGACCTGAGTTGACGCACGTGATGTAAAACATTTTGTAAGCGGGTTTACATTAGGTCCTCCATCATTTGGTGAGTTTTCATACTTTGTGTAAGCTATATCAGCATTACTAGTCATAACGCCGCCATTAATAGCTTTTGTTGCCCATGATTTGGCAGCAGCGTCATCAACCTTAACCATACGCATTGCTAATCGTAACATAAGTGAATTGGCAAATTTCTTCCATTTCGTTACGTCGCCTGCAAAAAGTAGATCTGCAGAACCGTAAGAGCTTTGTGAGCCAGCGGCTAGTGTTGTTGCAGAACTTTCTAACGTTTCTAGCATGTTTAAATATATGTCACTCTGCTTGTCATATTTGGGAAAACGAATACCTTCTAAGAACCCTTTGCCGGCTTCACTATATGGGATATCGCCATATGCATCAGTAATTCTACTAAATATGAGGACTTTTTGTATTCTGGCTATTGCCAGGTCTGTAGCGGCAGTTGGGGCATTGCTAGCTTCTAATTGAGCTTCTAAATCTACTATATTTTTAACCGTTGTTTTAAATTGCTCTTCAAACAGCCAGTGAGTATTACCTTCTTTATAAAGAAATGAAATATAAGAAGTGTTATTGAGGTGTTGAACATTTTGCATTAAATGAATAACATTCCAAAACAAATATGCAACATAATTACTACCTCCAGTGTGTAGCTGGATATAGGTTAGTTTTGTTGATGGATCAAGTTGTGTTGGTTTTGTAGGGTCAACGTTTAGCTCCTCAAAGCCCTGATCGCAAGATCCTAATGTTATAGCTATTGCTAGTAAAATAAGTATTTTTTTCATTTTAATTTTTTTTAAAATTTAACATTTACAGAAAAACCATAACTTCTAGTTGATGGGATACCAAATCTTTCAATCCCTTGAGAGTTTAGGTTATTTAATGCGGCTTCTGGATCCACATTATCAATGTCTTTAGATAAGAAGAATAGGTTTCTTCCTATTAAGGATAATCTTAAGTCATTTATAGAAAGGTTTTTCAATATCTTTTTTGGTAAGCTATATGAAATACTTAATTCTCTAAACTTAATGAAATCGGTGCTGTAAACGAACTCTTCAGATATACCAGCACTTTCTTCTCCAATAAAACCATAATATGATCTTAAGTTTTCAGGAGCTACGGTTCGAGTAAATGGCTCGCCTGTTGCATTGTCAATTCCGGTTACTACTAAACCATTTTCACGACCTTCTAAGGTTTTTTTATGTAATCCTCTCAACATTAATTCTCTGTTAGTTCCAGAATGTACGCTTCCACCAAATTTTGCATCTATTAAAAACCCTAGAGACACGTTTTTATAGCTGAATGAATTTGATAAGCCCATAGTATAAGGTGCAACACCTTTTCCTAATATTTTATTTTCTCCTTGAACAGGTTTTGGGATTGTACCACTTATGTCATAAATAATATTTCCAGCTTCATCTCTTTTATAAGACGAGCCATAAATAACACCATAATTTTCTCCAACAATATGAGAAATGATAGCGGTTCTAGAACGCGTTTGACTGCCATCGACATTAATTGGTGTATCTTCATCGTCAGTATGAACAATTTTACTATCGTTATAACCTAGATTGAATGATACATTCCATGAAAAATCATTATTCTTAATAGGAGAACCACCAATTAAAAACTCTAGCCCTTTATTCTCTAATTCACCAATATTTAGAATTGCAGAGGTAAATCCAGATGATTGTGACGCGGCTGCTCTAACAATATCATTGGTTGTTTTATTTTCATAATAAGCGATATCTAAATTTAGACGATTATTAAAAAATCTACCTTCTAAACCAAACTCAAGCTCATTTTTTTGAAAGGGTACTAAATTAGGGTTAGGGATAGAATTGCCGTTTAGTTGACCAAATGATTGCCCTTGAAAAGACCCGGTAATTGCATAATCTAAATTTAAAGCATAGGCATTGCTAGCACCACCTGCAACTTGAGCATAACTAGCTCTTAATTTAGTATAGGTAAATGCTTTAGGTAATTTTAAGGCCTCACTTAACAATAAACTACCACTTAAGGACCAATAAAAGTCATTATTAGGCGTTTTTTTGCCAGGGAATGAAAGTGTCGAAAACCAGTCATTTCTTCCTGTAAACGTCACATATAAGAATTTGTCGTAGTCTACCTCAAATGAACCATATATCGAATTAGTTTTGGTTTTAAAATAGCTGTTTCTTGGTTCAGGAAGAGTTGTATTGTTTATATCTTCTAAACCAATAACAATAAAGCCTCTACCAAGCGCACTTAGTTGTTCAAATGTTGATGTTCTTGAATTAGCACCAATTATAGAATTTGTAGATATTTTGCTAGTGATAGCCTTGTCTATACCAAGCATGATATCAGCATCTACCGAAGTGTAGGTTGATTTGCTTTGAGACATTTCACCACCAGGACGATACGCCGTTCCGTATGGTGTCACATTTCTTCTAGATAAATCATAGGTGTCAATACCCGCTCTACCAGTTGCATATAACCAATCAGTTAATTCATAACGTAAAGTTGTAGATGCAGTAAACCTGTTTTTCTGGTCATCATTATTAAAATTATTAACTGCCCAATATGGATTAGAAATGAACTGACTAGGCTGAAATAAAAGTTCAGTGCCTTGTTCGTTAGAACCAGGTTTTAAATCGTAAATATTTAAACTACTTGGTAATACATAAGCCACTGTATTTGCATTTCCTGGAGTATCTCCAATACTAATTCGGTTATGCACTTTTTCAATTACATATTTTGTATTAATGGTTGAGGTTAATTTGGGGTTGATTTGTGACGATGCGTTAAGTGAAAGCGATTTTCTGTTTAGTGTAGTTTTTGGAAATATGTCCTTGTTATCTAAATTAGAAAAAGAAAAACGGTAGCTATAACCATCACCTCCTTTTGATAGTGCTATGGTATTCACAGCAGTAGTTCCTGTATCATAAAATTTATCAAGGTTATTGCCGGTATACGAGTATGGTCTTTTTACACCATCCCAGTTATATACTGGTGTACCATCCATTAAATCTCCCCAAGATTGTAGTGAACTTACAAAAGAATCGTCAATAGCGTTTTGAGGATTTGCAATTTCAACAGGGTTATTGTTTACGTCGTACTCGTATCCAGGTTTTAATCTGTTATTCCCTTGTCCATATTTTGTTTGTAAATTTTGAAGATCAGTATTTATTTTGTCAAACGTATAAGAGTTTGAATACTCTATACCTAAAGTATTCTGGTTTTTCCCAGATTTGGTAACTATCATAATAACCCCATTAGATGCTAAAGAGCCATATAATGCGGCTGCCGAACTTCCTTTTAACACAGAAACCGATTCAATATCGTCAGGATTGATCGTTGATATATCATCACCACCGTCTCCAGTTCCATTATTAGTAGGGCCAACAACAGAGCCATTTGTATTATTAATTACGGGAATTCCGTCAACAACGTAAAGTGGCTGATTATTTCCTGTCAATGAACTTGCTCCACGAATAATAACTCTACTTGAGCCAGCAGCACCTGTACTACTTGTTGAAATATTTACACCGGCAATTCTACCTTGTAAAGAGTTAATGGCGCTTGTGGTTTTTACCTCTGAGACGTCCTTACCGTCAACTTTGGTGAGTGCGTAACCTAAAGCTTTAGACTCTCTTTTTATTCCTAAAGCTGTTACAACGACTTCGTCAAGACTAGTAGTATCCTCTTCTAATGCCACATTAACTATTTGATCTTCTCCAGTTAACATAACAGAAACAGTTTTAAACCCAAGAAAACTAAAAACAAGCGATTTTCCTGTAGGGTTTTCTGCTTCAAACGAATATTTTCCATCAAAGTCTGTGACACCTCCTTTTGAAGTACCTTCAATAGCAACATTTACACCTATCAATGGAATACCGCTTCCTTTGTCGGTAACTACACCCGATATAGTTATTGATTGCGCAAAAGAACTTTGCACTAAAAATAACGCTAACAAGGTGATTAATTGAAAATAATAATTTCTCATATGGGTTAAAATTTAAGTTAATCAACGTAAAAATAGAAATAAAAAAACAAAACACGTAAAAATTATGCAAAAAAATGCATGTTTAGTTCAATTAGTTCGAAACTTTAACACATATTCTCGAAACTTGCAGGATTTTACTTATATTTTTATAAAGACTTTGTTTTTAAAAAGCAAAAAACAGATAAGCCAAAACATTAAAATATGGGTTATGGCAAATAGTAAAGACCCATTCATATTACCAGCAATTGGTACAAATATTTGGCTATATAAATATTTGTACCCAGATAATTCTTCATTTTGAACAGGGATATGAATTAAATAACTCATTGTTTTTACATAAAGACCGGAAAAAACAAAAATGAATAAGGGATTCATTCCAAAATGAATAAAGGGTTTTGCCCAAGTCAAAAGACCTTTAATATCAATGATGAAGATTAATAGGGCTAAAAATATTGTACCTAAACCTGCAGTGAACAAAACATATGAACTTGTCCATAATGCTTTGTTAATTGGGAGTATAAATCCCCATAAATACCCTAAACAGGATAGGCATACGCCAAATACTAAAAGTTTTTTTGCTTTTGTTAAAACCTCTGCGTGTTGGCTAATAGATTGGCCAACAAGATATCCTAAAATTACCGTTGCCACTGAAGGAATGGTTGATAGCAGGCCTTCTGGATCAAACGGAATACCAAAACCATTATAAATATGTTTGTCTCCAAAAACTAGCAAATCCAACTTTCTAACTATATTTTGTTCTAAAGTATAAGGATAAAGGGCTGATCCAAAATACAATAAGGCCCAATACCCTAAAACAATAATTCCCAATGCAATTAATAATTGCTTTCTATTAAGGCTTAAACATATTACAGCACCAAACGCATAGGCTAGAGCTATACGTTGTAAAACACCCATTACCCTAACCTTATCAAAGTCAAAAAAAGGATATAAATTGAGTAAAAATCCTAAAAGAAATATAATCAGTGCCCTTTTAAGTATTTTGAAGAATGTTGGTTGAGATAGCTTGGTGTTATACTTTTCAAAAGAAAACCACGCAGAAACTCCTACAATGAATAGAAAAAAAGGAAATACTAAATCTGTAGGGGTGCAACCATGCCAATCGGCGTGCCTTAAAGGTGGATAAACATAAGCCCAGCTCCCAGGCGTATTAACCAATATCATTAATAAAATAGTTAACCCTCTTAAAACATCTAAAGAAATTAGTCTATTTGATGTGCTCATAATTTCATATTTTTATCGAACTAATTGTAAAAGTGTATTTTAAATGCATGATTTTTGTATTATGCAAATATAATCCTTAAATACTGCAAAAAATTGCATACTTTTAATTTATTTTGCAGTATTGTCGAAAAACGGCTATTTTTTAATAACCATATTTATGAAGAAAAAGGAACGTCAGAAAATAATAATAGATGAGGTGAGTATTAACAGGAAGGTTAGTTCTAGTTTTTTGTCCGAAAAGCTAAATGTTTCTGAAGATACTATTAGAAGAGATATTCATGAATTGCATGGTAAAGGATTGCTTACCAAAGTTCATGGTGGGGCAATTTCAACGATACAAAAATTATATCATTATAATGAAGATGTTATCTATAATAGAGAGAATAAAATTCGAATAGCACAAAAAGCAATTTCATTAATTCGAGATGGCATGGTTATAATAATGAGTGGGGGAACCACAAATTTAATGCTGGCCAAACTATTTCCAAAAGAACTTAAAGCAACTATCTATACCTATAGTTTGCCTATTGCTATGCAATTAATTGAACATCCTTTGATAGAGACTATTTTTATTGGAGGTAAAATACATAGAAATTCTATGGTGACTATCGGTATTGATGTGATTCAATATTTATCAAATATAAGAGCAGATATTTGTTTTATGGGTGTTAGTGGCATAAGTATTGAACAAGGAATAACTGATGAGGGCTACGAAGTCTCACTTATTAAAAAAGCAATGATTAATTCATCAGATCATATAGTTTATTTAGCAACATCTAATAAACTAAACTTAAGACATCGTTACGATGTTTGTAATATTAACGAAATCGATATGGTAGTTACAAATCTTGACTCAACAGATCCTGCACTTGAAGATTATCAGAAAGCAGGATTAAATTTATTATGATAATAAAAACTAATAAAACAAAGATAAATTAAAATCACAACAACTCACAAGATAGTATCGCTCGCAGCAATAGACTAGGTATAAGCGATTGAAATAATTTAGTCTTACATTTATGCAGTTAACTATTTGTTTATTCCTCTAATTATTTCTAAAACCTCTTTCACGTTGGTTTCTAATAATTGATAATTACTTGTAGCCAAGATCTCTTTAGTGATTAATTGCGATCCCATCCCTACACAAGTTACGCCGGCATCAAACCAAGCTTTCAAATTCTCTTGAGTAGGAGAGACACCACCAGTAGGCATAATACTGGTCCAAGGGCAAGGTCCTTTTATTGCTTTAATAAATTTAGGGCCATAACTATCTCCAGGGAATAATTTAACAATTTCGCAACCTAGTTCTTCGGCTTTTGCAATTTCTGAGAGTGTTCCGCATCCTGGTGACCATAAAACTTTGCGTCGATTACAAACGATAGCAATATCTTCTCGCAATACAGGTGTCACAATAAAATTGGCTCCTAATTGCATATATAATGAAGCAGCTCCTGCGTCAGTTATTGAACCTACACCTAAAATCATTCCAGGGAGCTCTTTAATGGCGTAAGAATTAAGTTCCTTAAAAATATCATGGGCAAAATCACCTCTCGCTGTAAATTCTAATAATCGAGCGCCTCCATCATAACATGCTTTTAAAACTTTTTTACATAACTCTAAATCATGATGATAAAATAAAGGGACTAACCCCGTGTCTTTCATCACTTGTGCTACTTCAATTCTTGTGTATTGTGCCATTTTATATTATTTATCTTGATACTTTTCCTGTTGCATCACCATCAATCATATTTTCTACTTCTTTTACAGAAACTAAATTATAGTCTCCAGAAATAGTGTGCTTTAAACAGCAAGCGGCAACTGCAAAATTCAAAGCCCTTTGCTTATCATTGGGGAGGTTTAATAATCCATAAATTAATCCACCCATAAAGGCATCACCACTACCAACACGATCTACTACTGGGGTTACATCCTTGACATCGGCGGTATATAAATTTTGACCATCATATAGCACACCACCAATTCTTTGGTGTGAGGCACTAACAGAATAGCGAAGGGTTGTTGCTATAGTTTTTAGGTTAGGGCATTCATTAAACAATTTAGTATACAATGCCGGAAGTGAGTTTTGATCTTGATAATTAGGGTTTACTTTATCATGTCCGAGCATAAAAAATGCGGTATCAATATCACCTAATATGATATTGCTATATTTTAAGAGTTCAGGCATTACCTCACTAGGTGATTTGCCATATTGCCATAATTTTGACCTATAATTTAAATCAGAAGAAATTGTTATTCCTAATTCATGGGCTACTTTTAAAGCTTGTAGACATTCCTCGGCAGCAGATTCTGAAATAGCTGGTGTGATCCCGCTCCAATGAAACCAAGTAGCATCCTTTAATACAGACTGCCAGTCAATTTCTCCTTTCTTTATGGTTGCCATTGAACTATTACTTCTGTCATATACAACATTACTCCCTCGAGTTCCTGCGCCAGTTTCAAGAAAATAAATACCTAATCGGTTTCCGCCGTAAATTATATTTTTAGATTCAACGTTGAATTTACGCATCTCTTTTAAAGCGCAAGCACCAATCTCATTATTGGGTAACCGGGTTATGAATTCGGACGGTACCCCATAATTGGCTAATGAGACCGCGACATTGAATTCGCCACCGCCA
Organism: Geojedonia litorea; assembly: GCF_042654525.1. Lineage (NCBI taxonomy): Bacteria > Pseudomonadati > Bacteroidota > Flavobacteriia > Flavobacteriales > Flavobacteriaceae > Geojedonia > Geojedonia litorea. The sequence continues at coordinate 431,021 of NZ_JBHSGP010000014.1, read as the reverse complement.
TAGGATGCTGCAAAAAATTTGGCTTGTGAAAATCGCAAATGCCGTTCAGTTGAAAGGCGTAGCATAATCTCACCAAAAGTAACTACTTTACTCATTTCTAATTGTGTTTAGAGACCTAGTTCTTTTAAAAAGTCCCACATTTTCTTTTCATCTTTGGTAAATTTTACGTGTTTACCAATTGGAATTGTAACAAATTTAGCTTTTATACCTAAAACTACTAGTTTTTTGGTGAGTTTTTCAGCTTGCGAATAGGGAACTATTGGATATACACTTCTGTGGACTGTAAACACTGGAGGACTATTTTTATAGATAGGGTATATAGGAGAAACTGATTTCACAAATTTTTAATTTCCAAATTTTCCCTAACCATCGTTTAGTAGATGTCTCCGTTAGGACAATATTTTTGGTGTCAATTTCAATACTTGGGCATTCTAATCAAATAAATTAGAGCTTATATCTTTAGCTAAATGCTAAACCTCCATTAATATCAATGTTATTACCAGTTATAAACGTAGCGTCTTCAGAAGCTAAATACGCAACTAAATTGGCTACTTCTTCAGCTGTGCCTTCACGTCTTAATGGCGTATTTTCAGCCACTTTTTTCCTAATATCATTTTTGGTGAAATCATCATGAAATTTTGTAGCAATCATTCCTGGACAAATAGCATTAACACGAATTCCTTTTGGCCCAAGTTCTTTCGACATTGCTCTAGTAAATGTACTTATAGCACCTTTTGAAGAACTGTATAAAGAAGAACCTCCACCACCACCATCTCTTGCCGCTTGTGACGACAAGTTAATTATAGAGCCTCCTTGTCCCATTAAAGGTTCGAATGCTTGCATTACAAAAACAGTAGATTTAAAGTTTACATCTATAACTAAATTATAAAATGTCTCGTCGAGTTCTTGCAATGTTTTACGGGCAAATAGTCCGCCGGCATTGTTGACTAAAATATCAACCTTATCTCCAAAGGCTTCAACTGTTTTAGCTTTTAAATTTTGAATTTCATTTAGTTTGGAGACATCAGCTTTTAGTGCTATAGCTTCCCCTCCTAATGATTTTATTTCTTGAACAGTTTGGTTAGCTCCAGCTTCAGAATTATAATAGTTTACAACAATTTTGGCGCCTTGTTTTGCAAGTTTAATAGCTATTGCTCTGCCAATATCTCTGGAACCTCCTGTTACTACTGCTACTTTCCCTTTTAAATTACTCATATTTTATTTTAAATTCCTAAACCTTGACCTCCTGTTATTTGAATGGTTTCTGCAGTCATAAACGATGCATTTTCACTCGCCAAAAATGAAACAACTGAAGCAACTTCTTCTGGCTGCCCTAATCGCCCTAATAATATATTGTTTTTCCAAGACGCGAACACTTCTGGTTTAGAAGATTTGATTTCCTTATGGAAAGGTGTGTCAATAGTACCAGGAGAAACTGCATTTACTCGTATTCCGTATTCGGCTAGATCCTTGGCTAAAGCTCTAGTTAATGCATGTACTCCTGCTTTAGATGTCCCATAGACACCAGCTCCAGGTCCTCCAGCATTCCAGCCTGCAATGGATGTATAGTTTATAATTGATGCATTATCACTTTTCTTTAGATACGGAATAGCGGCTCTAGATGCGAAAAATGTTGAATCGAGATTTAATGCCATCACGAATCTATAAAATTCGGTGGTCATATCTTCAAACCTAGACCTGCCTCCTAGACCACCTGCATTGTTTACAAGGACATCTATTTTGCCGTATTTTTCTCCTATTTTATTAATGTTTGAGGTTACTGCAGATTCATTAGTGACATCAAAACTGTAATATTCTGCTGTGATGCCTTCTGCTTTTAGTTCTGCAATTCTTTTAGCACCTTCTTCATCTTCAATACCATTTAATATTACAGTATATCCATCTTTTCCTAATCTTTTGGCTACTTGAAATCCTATACCGCCTGTAGCGCCTGTAACTACAGCTATTTTATCATTTAAATTACTCATTCTTTATGTTTTTTTATTAATTATTTTCTACTGGTCCAATCTCTTTGCAAAATTTATAAACAGAAAACACCCCTAATGGTACCATTACTGCAATTAACACAAATGCTGGTGTATATGATGTTTTTGTAATTACTGGAATTAAAAAATTCATAATAATTACCGAAAATATACCTACTGTTCCTCCAAGACCTGCTAAAGTGCCAACAGATTTTCCACTGAATAAATCACTTGGCATGGTTTGTATATTTGATATCGCAAATTGGAATCCAAATAATACAAAGGCCACAATTATCACAAATTTTGTTGGTGTGTCTGCAAAAAGTATGGTTGCTATTAAACCTAAAAACATCATCAGTCCACCAATCCAAATAGTTCGTTTACGAGACACATCAACTGAAAGCCCTTTATTTATCCATTTTCCAGTAAATAGACCTCCACTAAGACTTCCTATTGCTGCACCTACAAAGGGTACCCAAGCGAACATTCCTATTTCTTTAACATCAAACCCATACGTGTTACTTAAGTAAATAGGCATCCACCCTACAAATAACCACCAAATAGGCTCGAGGAAAAAACGAGACATTAATACCGCCCAAGATTCTTTATGTGATAGTATTTGCTTTATACTTAACTCAACACCGTCATGATCTTCTTGTCTACTTGCATATCGTCCAGATATGATATGTTTACGTTCTTTTTCGGTGAGCCAAGGGTGCTCATTGGGTTTTTTTCTATTGAAAATTAACCAAGGAATAATCCAAAGCATTCCAACACCACCAATTATTAAGAAGGTAGTTTTCCATCCAAAACCTATATAAAGAAATGCAATTAAGGGAGGTGCTACAACCGATCCCATGGATGCTCCGGCATTAAAAATACCTTGTCCAATTGCCCTTTCTTTTACTGGAAACCATTCCGCATTGCTTTTAACTGCACCTGGCCAGTTTCCTGCTTCAGAAACACCTAGTAACACCCTAAAGAAACTTAAGGAAAGAAGCCCTCGCGAAAAGGCATGAAGCATTGACGCTAAAGACCAAACAAAAATGGACACTACGTAACCCATTTTAGTTCCAATCTTGTCGTACATTTTTCCTGAAATGGATTGCCCCAATGCGTAGGCCACCATAAATACATTTAAAATAATGGCATAATCTAGATCATCCATTCCAAGTTCGTCAGACATGCCTGGCCACATAATAGCCAAAGCAGATCGATCAATATAATTGATTATGGTTGCAAGACCAATTAATCCAATTATCCACCATCTTAATCCTTTTAGTTTCATAAGTTTCGTTTATATTATAAAATAGCAATCCACCTATAAGTACTCATTTTGAGGACTCTATATACAATTATTAGGTTAATCTATTTTTTTGGTAGTAAAAAATATCAATGAGAAAATTCTCAAAAGTAAAATTTACTTCCCTCCATTTTAATATTTTTAAGAAAACAATCGTGCACTTTATTTTCTTACAGAATTTTTAAATATTATAGCAATACTGGTATAATATTTTAAAATGATCTTTCATTTTTTGTTTAGCAGCTTCTGGATCTCGACTTCTTATGGCTTCCAAAATAGCTTCATGTTCTTTTATGCCAATAACTGGTTGATTTTTATCACAAACATGGTATTTTTCAAAATTGGTGATTATTCCAGGTGTGATAATTAGCATGAATGTATTCATGGTACTATTCCCTGCCGCTTTTGCTATGGCTAGATGAAATAATAAATCTTCTTGCACTGCATTTTGACCATTTAACACTTTTTTAGTATAAGCATCTAGAGCTTCGCGCATTTGAATTAAATCTTCAGGTGTTCTTCTTAATGCAGCTAGTCTCGCTGTTTTAAGTTCAAGCATAATTCTAGTTTCGACTAAAGATTTGAAATCGGGTTTATCAAGGCGTAAAATATCTTCAATCATTCCATTAAGCGCAATAACACCAATATTTGCCACAAAAGTTCCACTTTGGGGGATTGACTCTAACAATCCATAAAATTCTAACTTTTGAATTGCTTCACGGACACTGCTTCTAGAGACCTCAAACTTTTCAGAAAGCTGTCGTTCAGAAGGTAATTTATCACCAGGCTCTAAATTTTTATGATTAATTAAATCTCTAATTTTTGAGATGATTTCCTTTTGGATAATGTCGTTTTCCGTTTTAGTAAGAATTTCTAACTTCATAGTGTATAAATGGTTAACCAGATTCGCGCTAAATGTATAAAAAAAACAGGTATTAATTAAATGTTGAAGCGCTTTACCGATCGTTTAAAGACCGGTAATTCACTTCAAACTAACTAACTCAATCTAATCATTATTTTTAATGTGTTACTTCTAAACTGTAATATTTTACTTTTGCAAAAGCACCTTCATCTCTACTTTGAAAGTAATTGCCGGCTTTAAAATAATTCTCAAATACGCCCCATTTTCTCATATGGACATTTTCGTAAACTTTATATTCTGAATTATTTAAAACCACCACCATTTTTCCTTCTGATACTTTTACTTCTAATGTAAACTTTCTAAAGCCTACTTCTTGTTCAAAATTGAAACCTTCGTCATCATCCCAGGCTTCTTCATGCAAAAGTACATCTCCTACAAGACTTGGATTTTTTAATACTTTTGTTTTTACTCTAATTTTACCTTTATCCCAATATATTTTTAGTATTGGAGGTGCATTATTGTCTTTTTGACCTATTAGATCGCGTTGCTCATCAGTCAATCGACCGTGAATTTGCATTATAATTACTCTATGGTACTTGCCGTTTTTGTCTTTAGTTACGTCTTCAACAGCGAGCTTACCTTTTAGTGTACCGCCTTGAGCAAAAGTCCAGTTGACATTATTGTTGCCAGGTTCCATTTGCTCACGTAATTCAGATCGTGAATATTTTGTATTTGCCGTGGTACCTTCACTTGGATATGCATAAAATACCAAGCCTCCATCAGTTGAATCGTTATACATATACGGTATCAACCTTTCATCACTACCATAGTTTAAAATTTCTGGTGGTTCAATGGTAGTTGCACGACCTTTATCATTTAATTCAGGAGTAGTTACACTCCAATGACTTAAATCAATATCTGGGAGCTTGTATTTTTTCCTTTTTCCTTTTTTTTCAGTCTTTGCATCCGAATCTGTTGTGCTACTTTCATTATTTTGAGAAGTAGCACTAACAGTTATACATAGGATCAATACCATTGACGCTATAATTTTTTTTCGGAAGTTTTTCATGAACTATAACTTAAAGTTTAGGATATACCTTAACATTATCGACGTATAAATCAACTGGCGTCACAGCCCAAAGCCAAATGGACACTAGTCCAGAGGCATTTGATGTAAAATCAACTTTAACCGTTGTAAATACTGTTTTACCTTTAACTTCAGATCCTACATAAGTCAATAAAGCACCACCGGCTTGAGATTGATTGTAAGCATCAACACCGTCGGTAAAATGACCGTCGAGAATTTCGGCAACAACTCTTCTACCTCCAATTGGATCGGTTGCAGCATCATCTTTAATTGCATATTCAAATTCTAAAGTATATTCCCAGTTAGGAGACACTACAATAGCTTGGTAAGCATGTCTTGTATTAGAAGTAGTCCATTCAGCTGCTGATCTGGTCATATTCCATTTTGCGCCTCTGGTTTTAGATCCATTGTCGGTGCCGTCATAACGTAACCAAGATCCATCACTACTAGATTCAAAACCATTACCTGACCATCCATTTGAAAAGCTAATTTTCCAACCATTGCTGCTATCTTCCATATCACCATTTATAATTGTTGGTGTAAGCGGCACAAATAAATCAACCACTTCAACTTGTATAGTTTTAGAAGCTGACTCGCCATTGGCATCACTTGCAGTTAAAGTTACAGGATAGGAACCTTCTCCTGCAAAAGTATGACTAGGGTCTTGTGCTGTTGAGGTTGCACCACTTCCAAAATCCCACAAAAAAGTGTTAGATTCTGTTGCAAGGTTTGTAAATTTAATAGTTTTAAAATCATTGGCGTCAGGAACATAAGAGAAATCTGCCGTTGGCAAAAAATTATCTACTTGAGAACCTGCCTCTGGGAGATCATCTCTAAAAAGCTCGTCACCAACACAACTAGATATAAAACTAGCTGTGAGTAAACTTAAGCACAACATGGTTGTCTTAAATAAGATATTTGTTTTATTCTTCATAATTAAATTTTTTAAATATTAATATCCAGGGTTTTGAGTTAAAAGGCCACCACTAATATTTATTTCTCTTGCCGGAATAGGTAGCAGAGATGCCTTTCTTGAATCATAGATATACCCCATTTGTGTTGAATGCGCACTCAATACCTCATCTAAAACGCCAAATCTTTTTAAATCAAAATAGCGTTGATTTTCAAATGCTAATTCTACACGTCTTTCACGTAAAAGATCCTCTTTGGTTACACTTGCTATAGCGTTTGGAGCTGTACTTGGGAAGGCTCGATCTCTTATTTTTCTAAAAGACTCTAAAGCACTTGGGTCAACGGTAGCTGCACCTCCGGCTAAAATTGCCTCTACGTGCATTAAAAGCACATCGGCATAACGTAAAGCAATATAATCGTTACCTGCATCTCTTGCACTTCCACCATAGGTAGGTGCTGAAAGATTAGAAAGATCTGATCCATCTGGTAAATATTTTGTTACTTCAGTTTCATCTGGGAAGGTCACATAAGAGACCGCAGTTCTAATTCCACCAATCATATCAAAGTCTGCAATTAAGTTTGCATTCACGATATTTTGACCATCTTCTCTTCCTTGACGACGTGCTCCAGAAGTAAATTCAGATGAAAAACTTTGGCTTTCATTAGGATTTCCCGATGCATATTGAATGGCAAAAATAATCTCACTATTCAATTCTGAATAAAATACATCGTGATAATTAGGTCTTAAAGTGAAATTTCCACCGCTTATAATCGCTTCGCATAATTGTTGAGCTCCGGTATAATTGCGGTTAGGTTGTGTTAAATACACTTTTGCCAATATACCTTGGGCAGCAGCTCTTGAAGCTCTTGATTTGTAGGTGTTGTCCAAAACATTAGCCGCTTCTTGTAAATCGGCAACGATTTGTGTGTAAATCTCTGCTACTGGAACCCTAGTAAACGGTGTTACCTTATCTACAGGTGATATTACTGAAGTCACTAAAGGCACATCTCCAAACAACCTAACTAATTTAAAATACGCATAGGCTCTTAAAAATTTAGCTTCGGCAGTATATTTTGCTCTATTGGCTTCATCAGCTATATCAATATAGTTCAAAATATTATTGGCTCTAAAAATAACTTCGTACATAGACTGATAATAATCTTCAGATTCCACATTATTAGCATTAACTACATATCTGTGAAAATCAGATTTTGATCCCTCTAGGGTCTTGTTTCTGGTATTATCGGTACGATGTTCGGTTAAAAGATGCTCAAACTGGACACCTCTGTTGGCTCTAGTTAAACTAGTTTCTGTGTTTTCATTAACCCCTTGTAAGGCGTCGTAAATTCCTATTATTCCTGACAATACATCTGCATCACTTTGGAAAAAGGATTCCAGCGTAACTACAGTATCTGGCAATGGATTTAAAAACTCATCAGTATCACAGGAAATAAAAAACAACCCTGTAATGGAAAAGACTAAATATTTTATATGTTTCATAATTTGTAAGTTTTATAATTAAAAGTCAATGTTCAGACCAAGGGTTACCGTTTTGTATATTGGTGTACCAGCTCTTTGTGAACCGTAAGCTCTAGGATTACCATTATCATCGTGTTCTGGATTGAAACCGTGGTAATCATCAGCAGTGATATAAATCAAATTTTGAGCAGTAGCATATAATCTAATATCTGACACGCCTATTTTAGAGGTTACATCCTCTGAAAAGTTATACCCAATATTTACATTTCGTAAAGAGAAGTAATCTGCACTTGCAATAACTTCACTCGTTAATACTTTTTCTTGAATAAATGATTCGTGTGGCACAAGACCATCGGCAACTGCTTGTGCAGCACCACCACTTCTGGTTGCATTTCCAAACCAGTTAAAGAAATATTGATCTCCTATATTATTGATTTGTGCACCAAGGCTCCCTTGTACCATAAAAGAGAAATCAAAATCTCCAAATTTAAATTCGTTGGTAAAACTATATATTAAGTCTGGATATGGATCACCTAAAATAGTTTTGTCATCGGCAGTAATAATACCATCTCCATTTAAATCTTTTACAATAGTATCTTCAGCTTGACCGTTGATTCTATTCCAAGGTGTACTCACATAGGTTGTTCTAAATTGAGTTTCATTGTATTTATCTGTGTCAACTACATATCCCCAATATGAAGATATTGGCTGGCCGATTCTATTAATCCATTGTGAATTTCTACCATAATCATCTTCTATCAAAGCATTGTTAGAATCACCAAAACTCAACAATTCATTTTGGTTGGTAGAAGCGATAAACGTGGAATTCCAAGAGAATTTCTCATTAGTGACATTTTTTGTTCTTAACTCAAATTCCCATCCTCTGTTTTGAACTTCTCCTAAATTCACTATACCACTTGTAAATCCAGTTATATATGAAACAGGATTTTCCAATAATAATTTATCACTAGTTCTTTGGTAATAATCTAATGAGCCTGAAATACGGTTATTAAGAAACCCGTAATCTAAACCAACGGTTAATTCTTCAGAAGCTTCCCACTGTAGTAAAGCATTTGCAATATTAAGCGGTGATACTCCACTTGGGATGCCGTTTCCAACAACAGCATTACTGTTTTGTAAGAGTGCTAAATAGGGCCATACATTAACGACCTCGCTACCCACATTAAAATTTTCAGACCCTGTGAGACCAAAACTAGCTCTAAACTTTAAATTGTTGAAAAAATCACTATCTCTTAAGAATTCTTCTTTAGCCACATTCCAACCTACAGAAACCGCAGGGAAATTACCCCATTTAGTAGCAGTACCAAAAACAGAACTTCCATCACGTCTAAACGAAGCAGATATTAAGTATTTGTCGGCAAAGGCATAGTTGATTCTTCCGAAATAACCTATTTTAGTTAGTTCAGTATTAACTTCCGTAGCGATAATACTTGTAGGAAGTGCCCCTTGAATATTTTTAAGATTATCGTTGCTATAACCACTACCTTCTATTTGACTAGATTCAGATTTTCTTTGCTGTACAGTAAAACCTGCTAATACATCAATTTCATGATCGCCAAAATCTTTACTGTAGTTTAAGGTATTATCTGAAATCACTCGAGTACGAAATCTATTATTCACACTATAGGCAGCTCTACTGTTTCCAGAGGCATGATGTTTGGTGCCATCCCATCGAGTTCGCTTTCTTTGTTCTAAAGTAACCCCAAGCGATGTTTTAGCTGTAAGACCATCTAAAAGTTCAAAACTTAAATAGGTTGACCCATATAATTTGGTGTTATAATCATAATGCTCTCTTTCAACATATTGTGCATATGGGTTTGAATCACCTGAAGTACGAGGTCTACTTGAACCAAATCCATCATTAGGATCAATATCTATATTACGTAAATGATTCTCATAGAAGTAATCTCCAACACCTACGTCTGGATAAGCGCTTCTATTTATAAACTGAAGTGTTTCAGCTGTATGATAAATAGGTAGCCAAGGTGATTGACGAGTTGGGTTATGGATAGATGTTGGTAATCGTCTTTGCTTAGTATACGATGGTGTAATACTAAGACCAAATTTCGCTCTCTTACCTAAAAAATCAGAATCCATTTTTAGATTTCCTGTATATAATTTGTAGTCATCTGTAATGACCACACCTTCATCGCCAAGATATCTTAAAGAAGCACTAAATTTTGTGCTCTCTGTTCCTCCACGAGCAGCAAACGAATGACTTGTAATAGTTCCTCCGTCAAAGAATACATCCTGCCAATCTCTATCAATTCCAGTTGTTTCAACTAATAAAAGGGCATACTGTGTTTCATTTGTTAGTGTACCCGTTGCAGCGCGCTCTATTTCAGCCCACTTTCTTGTATTTTTTCTGTAATCATCACTTCCATGGGCTTGTTTGTAACCTGTATAGGTTTGATAGCTGAATTTTGTTTTACCAGCTTTACCACTTTTTGTAGTGATTAAAATAACCCCATTGGATCCTTCACTACCATAAATGGCAGCAGATGCAGCATCTTTTAATACCTCAAAAGATTCAACATCATTCATGTCAAGGTTGCCAAGAAATTCAGAGCTTACTACAACGCCGTCAACGACTAGTGCTGGTCCTGAATCGGCTGTAATAGATCCAACCCCTCTAATAGTAATGGTTGGAGCACCTCCAGCTTCTGCATTAGTGGCTTGAATGTTTACCCCTGATACTTGACCAATAAGAGCATCATCAACTCTGGCTACTGCAATTTGATCTAAATCTTCGTTTACAACCTTTGAGATAGCTCCTGTTAAATGCGATTTCTTTTGTGTACCATAACCAACTACAACTACTTCATCAAGTTGACTAGCGTCTTCTGCGAGAGCTATGTTGATGGTTTGTTGATTAGCAACAATGACTGTTTTGGTTACATAGCCTAAAAAGGAAAATTGAAGAACATCTCCAGATTTGGCTTGAATTTGATAGTTACCATCAAAATCTGTAGAGACTCCAGTAGTAGTACCCATAATAATAATGTTAACACCCGGTAATGGCAGGTTGTCAACTTCGGAAACCACAGTACCGCTGATGGTAGATCGATCTTGAGCTATAACCGCAATGTTCACTAGAAGCATTACGATTAATGTTAGCTTAGTTTTTAAGTTCATAATTAATTGTTTTAGTTTTAAACTTGTTAGTGTAAAGTAGTCACCTAAAAACATGTTATTGCATGATAACGGTTAGTTTAGTATTTTTGCAGTAAGCATGTTGTTTAAAGTAGCTACATGTAATTTTACTTCCCTCCAAAGAAGTAATGACTTAAAAGGATAGGCGTGCACCTGTCCTTTTTTTAAGATTAATTAACTGGTTAACCAATCTGGTTTACCAAATATATAGAAAATATTCTTATCTCCAACTTTTTCTTAAAAAAAGTTTAAAATTTTATGATTTTCGCGAATATTTCTTACTTAAAATGAAATTATTGCATGAAATCTTCACGTATTGGGCTAAAAACATCAATTAGTTTTCCGGCTTTTTTGCAAATTGCCCCGTGCATGACATTAGGTGGTATATAAAAAGCATCTCCCGCTTTCATTAGTTTTGTTTGGTCTCCAATGGTAAGTTCAAATTCACCGCTAACCACATAGGTAACTTGCGAATGATAATGTTGATGCATAGGGCCAACGCCACCTGCAGAGAAGTTGACATCAACCAACATGATTTTGTCATCATATCCCATTATTTTTCTTTGAACTCCTTCACCAACGGTTTCCCACTGGATTTCATCTCCCATTAAAAATTCTTTACTTGCTCCAAATGTTTTCATAATTTAATTATTTAATGTTTTGGAAAGTGAAGGGACCAGTCCATTGGTATTCCTTTCCATTTATACTTATTTGATGTTTTTGTGTTTTTTGATTATTTGTATTAGAAATTATAAACAGTTTTGAATGTTCATCTTTGGTCCAAATGGCTACAGCGGTATAATATGAATCATCAAATAAAACTTCCAATTTCTTAATATTACTATAGGCGTTTATAGCCAATTCTGAAACTGGACTATAAGTGCCATGAGATTCTATAATTGACACAAATAGTGCGTCTTTTGAATTTTTCTTCCTTAGTATCAATGCTGGATCACGACGTAGGTTAAAATTGGGATCATTTGCTCCAACTCTTGCTAAGTGCAATTCGTCACCCTGTGAGGTCACTGTTGTTAAGGTATAAAATTTCCCATTGAGAAGCCAATTTAAAGTCGAATTGTTACCATCTGAAATCCCTTTACCTTCACTATATAAATGCTGGTAACCATTAGCTGCCCCAAGAGGGGCTAAAGATTTCGGAGCACTGTACTCAAAATTAGTCTGCATAAGTTGACCCAAATAATAAAAAGGGAAGTCATACTGATTTGGTTTATTGGAAGTGACCTTAACAATATCCAAAACGAATGGTTTAGTTAAACTGCTATCTTTTATCATGGCCATGGTTCTATGCATTTCAGTTCCGGGATAGGCATTTTTCTCCTTGGCACTTACAACTTGAAGATTGCGATTTCCAATATCAAATAGGTATCCTTCAGAATGGTACATACTTCCTATTTCATATTCGCCATTAAAATGAGAGGCTTCATTTTGAACAACCGTATTATGTGCAATAGTTTGTTTTGCCCAAGTGGTATTTTCTTTCAAATAATTCCCCCCACCTTTTTGTTCAATATTTACAAAACGAGCCAATCCATAATCTTGAAGGACTTCATTACCATCTTCATACATTGAATACGATAATTTATCGTAGTGACCGTGACTTAATCCTTGAGCTGCATATTTAAACACTAATTCCATAGGTTCATTTCTCAAAATCCCAATACCCCCTTGATCACCATTTGGACCATCACGAAGTTCGATTGAGGATTTTACAAAAGGTTTTGCCTTATTTAATTGAAGATCATTTGCAACTGACATTCCTGAATCATCCAAAACTACGCGATCTTGTTTTTGGGCAATACTTAAAAGTTGTGGGTCATTCCCTCCAAAATGATAGGCAATATCAACAGCCGTAACCAATTCTCTTGAATAATATGACATGCCTTTTTGCGCATCATTAATAGGGAAGAAGTCCCCATCGGCATCAGACAAATTGATAAGGGTCTTGACCGATTTTAAAAGCACGCTATCCTTATATTGAAAAATTTTGAGCTCTGGTTTTTTGTTTTGAAGAGCCTCTGCGAAAATCAAAAAAGGATACATCGCATAGCGCTGGTAATAGGGCCCTTCAGTATAATAACCATCTGGTGAAAAGGGCTCATCAAGGTTTGCGAAGAAGCCTACTTTTCCATCCTTATTAATGAAACCACCATCATTGTCCTTCATATTAGCATCTAGATTCACATTTTTTATACCGTAAAGCGCGCGTTGTAATAAGCTATCATCATCCATAACCAAGGCAATCATTCCAACAGCAACATTGCCCCAGGTGCTGTGATTATGAACACGATTAAAAAATTGTGGATTTTCTATGGAAATGAAATCAGCAAATGGCTTAAATAGGTCATTTTCCAAAACATCTCGTTCTTCTTTAGATAACCAATTATAGATGCAATCATAGGCCTGACTTGTATAAACGAGCCAGTTTGAATCATTAAGGCATTGCCAAAATAATTTCCCTCGAGCATATGATCTGGTTTGAGGATGAACCGGTAAGGTAGGATAAAGTTTGGCGTACGCCATGAGCATATCACGGATATAAATGGCATATTTTTCATCATCCAGAATCTGAAACAGTACACCCGCTTTTTGAAGTATCAAAAAATTCTTTTTATGACGTTCGTGGGTATATCCACCCGAAAAATCTTTAGGAACTGGAACATCTATCCCAAGTGCAATTTCTGCATCAACTTCTGCTTTAGTTTCTTCAAGAGATTTATCAAAAAGCGGGGTTTTTCCAAGTTGTGATTTTATGGAATTGACACCGTTAGCCGTAAGAATTAATTTAGGATGACTTGGCTCTGATGTGTTTAATGTTTCAGGTGCTTGACTAGTGTTACATGATGTAAGTAAAAAACAACAGGTAGCAGTCAAAATACTATTTAATATAATTTTCATATCAATTTATTTGTAGAGTAATCCTAGGTCATAACCATCTGTAGCACGACCTTTCAATGGAGACTTGTCATTCAATTTATAACTTTCCTTCAAAAAACTAGGAGCTTCTTTCCAAAGATTTTCTATGGTATATTTTTGGTCTCCGGTAACATCTATTAATTCAGAATTGAAAAAGTTGTTGTTTAGCACCTTAACGATAGGTTCGCCTACCACCAAATGCATTTTCAACCCTTTGGTATTTTGAAAAATGTTATTCTGAATTTCATTCACCTGAACTCCATATAATGAAATGGCGGCGTTGTATTTATTTCGTTTACCATGTCCTACGTTATCCAATACATTATGGTCAATTTCTAAAAAGGGACCAAAAGTACTCTCGTCTGTTCCTCCTCTATAGAGTCTTAATGCGGCACCTTGCACATCTTTGAAACTATTGTTTTTTATAATTACATACTCTGCATTGTAGGCGCCAACATCGTCAGTTTCCTTATCCAAAGCAACAATATGACCTGTAATGTTTTCAAATCGTGAATTTTGAATACTTAAGGTATCGGCAAAGGTGTTTTTGGATACTTTAACGACATCAAAGGAGTGATTGACAACTAAATTTTTAAATGTGCAATTGTCGATAAACAACTTGTAGTTATCTATCATTGAATTTTTACTCGTTCTAATCACTGTATTTCCGGCATAATCTGGCGATTGAGCACCATCAAAAGTTATTCCTTCCAAAGAAAGACTGCCGCCATTTTGAATTTCAAAAGCCGCCATTTTTTCAAATAAAACGATTGCTTCCTTATCGCCTAGAGTCTTGAAGGTTAGGGGATGAGGTATGGCTACAGTTTTAGTTAGCCAATAGGTTTCTCCTGCTTCAAGTGCGATGACATCTCCTGCTTCAGATGTTTTAATAACATCATATAATGTATTTATGCCTGGTTTTACTTTAATGGTTTTTCCAGAATTAAGAGCTGCTGGGTTAACATCTTTAGAATACCAACTAACGCCTGTATTTTCTTTGGTAGCTATGTTTGGGCTTATAGTTATTTTCGTTTTAATAGCATTGGATTCCGGGATTAAAAATCCTTGCTCATTCTTTACCAATTTGATTTCTGCATTTTCGAAACCGTTCGGGATTGTTTTATCAACATTTTTACTGGTAATATTATTTTTAAATGTGACACCACTTATATCGTCATAAACTGTGAACAGATTGGATTTTGATTCGTGATAGAATATATTATCTGTAATACTAGAATTGACAGGTGGAGCACTTCTTTCGGCATCGCTTCCCGCACATAATTGAATGTTGTCACAATTAATAAACGTGTTATTTTTTACAAGGGCATCAGTTACTTGCACATAACGGTTAGGTGGTGAATTTGGTACGCCATTCATCATTACAAAAGCGCCTCTAAATCGGTAACCAGTCAATCCAATATGGTAATTGTTAATAACCGTTTGTTTTTCATTAATGACACGTACACCTCCAGTACTTGGTTTTCCATTACCTATAAACACATTGCCATCGACCATGGTTTCGTTTCCGTGGCGCATGGTTAAGGTTCCTGTGCATTCAAAAAACGTATTGTATTTAAATGTATTTTGACCAGATTTGTTAGAAATAATTTCATGTTCACCATTACATCTATCAAAATAATTGGATTCTACCAGTGTATTAGAATTTTCCAACGCATTATGGCTGGTTCCAATTCTTAAGGTTTCGCCACCATTATTACCAAAGGTAGGTCGTGGCCCAAAGTAGTTGTGATCTATTTGATGATGATTTGCTCTGCTATCTTCAGTATCTAAACCTACAATCATTGTGACACCTAAATTCTTTTTGCCTACAATATGATTATGGTCTATTCTGTTATTTTTTCCATAAATGGCTATCCAATAATCTTGCTCATCGCGTTGAGGATTGCTATAATTATCAATTACACATTCGGTCAAACGGCAATTATTTGACACCTCATTTTCACTTTTTCTAAAAGAAATTACCTCGTTGGTAGGGGTATATCCATTGACGAATATTAAACCTTTCACAACGAGGTATTCTCCTGCTATTCTCAAATTTGAAGCGCCTTCAAGAGTGACTTTGCCTTTTTCTTCCACTGTTAGAGTGATAGGATTTTCGGCTGTTCCCTTGGCTTCAAAGAGCAATTCTGTATTTTTCCAAACACCATTGGCCAGTGTTATGACATCCCCCGGTTGGGATTTGCTTACCGCTTGATTAAACTCATCAATAGTTTTGACAACTCCTGAATTGCTTTTAGGGCTTGAACAGGTATATAAAACGATAGCAATAAATGCATAGTATATGTGCTTACAGTGTTTAAAATTCACAATTTTGATTTATTCTTTTATTATTTTTTTAGTAATCGATAACTTATCGGAATATATTTTTAAGAAATACATGCCTCTAGATAAATTTGAAATGTCAATATTATCGTTAGACAATTGGGTTTGAGAAGTTACGCTTTTACCCAAAACATCAAATACTTCTATTTTAGAAATTGGATTTTTTTGAGATTCAATTACAATATAGTTTTTGGCTGGGTTAGGGTATACTTTCAAATCAAACATTTTGTTTTGTGCAATGCTTAACGTAGCATCTGAAATTTCCAATTCGTTTGAGTAATTAAACGCCTTATCAACGGCATATACTTTGTAATAGGTTCCTGAAACATATGGCTCCATAAATGAAGTAGCGGTTCCAATATGGGCTACGGTTCCTGTAAGTCCTCCTGTTCCGTTAGTAGTGGTATTACCTACTTTGTAAATGCCATTTTGGTTGGGGTCATTGTCCGCGTTTGGCATTGATGAGTATCTAAATACTACATAACCTCCACCATCTACACCTCCGGCTGGTGCTGCCCACCCAATGGTAGCTGTTCCAGCATTATTAGCATAAGTTGGACCTGTTGGATCATTTGGAGCCGTCGCGTCATAAGCACCAGCATAAACTACAAAATCATCAAAAGTAACTAATGTTTCATTGCTCCCTGACATCCTAGCCACTGCCCAGTTTGAAGCATTGAAAATAGCGCCTGTAGTCCGGGTAGCATAGGCTTTGGTATATGAACCTGCAACAAATGTTGTTGCATCTATTTTGTTACCAGCACTCCCGCCGGTAGTGTTGTTCAAATAGATGCCGGGGTCAAGATCGTCACCCGGGTTAGAGTCAGCTTTATAAAAAAACTGAATGGTATATTCTGTTGAGACTTGGAATGTAGGTGAGGTAGTTGATATACTCTGTAGTCTTAAATTGTCACCAGCAGAAGCCAATAACTGCATTGATACCGAAAAAGTTCCGGATCTTGCCTTTGCAGCATCATTTTCTATCTCTCTTACGGCTGCTCTGGATGAAGACGATACTGTCCATTCTACTTGAGGGGTACCAGCTTCAGCGGAGCCTGCATTACCAATAGTGCCTGCGGTTTGGGCTTCTAATCCTCCATCTATTTCAGGAAATTCTCCAATAACCTGTTGGGTCCATGCGAAATTAAAACACAAACAGAACACCAAAAGGCTGTACAGTGTTTTAAAATTTTGTGTTGTAAAAAGTAGTTTTGTTTTCATAAAAAAAGTTCTAAAAGTTAATAATGATTAGTGTGTAATATCAATAGTTTCGATTTCTTCAGAAAATGCAGCAATATTTTCATTGGTTGAAGAGCAACAAAGAAAGGCGCTAAAAAAGATGGCTGTAAACCCACCTGTTTTAAATTGTAGTACTAATGTTTTCATCAACAAATTCTATGAATTATTAATTGGTTAACCAGATTGGTTTACCAAAAATATACATATTTATTTATTAAACAAATAAAATCGAATAAATTTATGTGTTTGATGGATTATTTAACTTATTAGGGGATAAATACTTACAGAAAATCAAATAATGCTAAAATTCCGTTATAAGAAATAATACAAGAGAACAATAAGGCAGAAAAAAGACCAACATTCACAAAAATAGAAGTTTTATATCCTTTCATAATTTTTTTGTTATTGACCATTAAAATTATACCTAAAACTACAATAGGCAGAACAAATACATTAAACACTTGGGAAAGGATTTGCATTTCTATGGGATTAGCACCAAAAATAGGGACTATCAAGGCCACAAGACAAGCTATGAATGTGACAATCCTAAATTGCCTTGAACTGGTATCCAATTCACCCGATTGATAATCGGCCAATAATAAGGGCGCTATTAATAAGCAAGGAAAAATAGAAGATAATCCAGCACTTAAGGTCCCAAAAAAGAAAATAGTAACCGCTAAATTTCCAGCTACCGGTTCAAGTGTATTTGCCATATCCAGAACTTTGGTGACTGGTTGCCCCTGATGAAACAAAGCGCCGCAAGCTACAGCCATTACAGAAGCACTAATGATAAAGACCAAAATAGCGGCTGTGATGGAGTCTTGTTTTTGTTGTTTTAAATTATCTATGGTCCAACCTTTACCTCTAATAAAAAGGGGTCTTGATAAAAAAGTGGCCGCTGCCATGGTGGTTCCTACAAAAGCAGCTACCATCATTTTGCCTCCCGGAACCGATGGAACAGAAGGAATTAATCCAGCGATAACATCTTTAGGCAAGGGATAAACAAAAAACAATGATATGATAAATGACAGCCCCATGAAAGTCACAAAAATGACCAATATCTTTTCAAAAAATGTATACTTACCCACGAGCATCAAGGCATAAAATACACCAATGATCAAAATGGCAATAGTTAGTACAGTTTCATATTGAAATCCAACCAAGCCTTCAAAATACATAGCTAAAATTTCATAAATAATATTGGCTGAAATGCCTAATATTCCCATTAAGGAATTCCATTGACCAAATGATATTCCAATTATAATTAGAATTGCCAGTATTTTTCCTCCCTTAATATGTTTTTTAAACCCATATAGGGCAGTCTCTCCCGAAATTAATGCATAGTTCCCATATGCAAACATGAGCACTCCAGAAAATAAACAACTTAATAATAACACCCACAATAATTGCATACCATAAGTACTACCAGCCACAATCATTGAAGTGACACTACCTGTTCCAATGGTATACCCAATGGCAAAAATACCAGGACCGAAGCCTAATATTATAGCGATAATTTTTTTTATTACAGATAATTTGTTTTTCGATGTTGACATAATTCATTTATTATTCTGACTGTTCAATTGATTTTGTAGGATATGATCTCTCCTGGTTTAATTAAGGCTATAGGCCCTAAAGGCATTGATATGACCTTGCCCAACAAATCTAGTACCTGAAAGGAGGACTCTTAATTTTCTGTTCATTATTCCAAATTTGGGTTTTCTCCTTCACCAACCGAACCATCTTTAAACCAAACTTCTGTATAACTTCCATTGGCGTATTGTTTTGCTATATCTCCTCCATATGTTTCTGATTTAGTGGACTTGCCGTTTGCTTGGTTGTAGGCACCTTGTTTAAAAAACTGCTTTTCCCCGGCATATGCATTTTCACGTTCAACACCATCACGTCCTTTTGAGGCATATACGTTTAATATTTGTTGAGGAATATCTGATTTTTTGGCAAAATCTGATTTTAATAAGTTTTTGGTGAATGTTTTAGGCTCATGTCCTTCACTAGTAAAAGTTAGATACATGATACCTTCGTAAACGTTGACTTCATAACTAAATTCTTCACCTAATGCAATACCATCTTGTGGCTCTTCAGGATAAGTAGAAGAATCCGGTCCTACAACCGAAAAATCATGTCCCCAAACCGCTGTTGAATAATCCCATCGGCCATCATTACTGCCTTTTGTGTTTATTTCATAGTTCCAAAAAACAGAACCCTTATCGTGTTCTGGAAATTTTTTATAAAATATTTTTAAAGGTTCGTTTTCGTGACCCTCATCACTATGAATCTGCCCAACAACTACCGAGAATGAAGAAGAAGCCGTTGCATCACCAGTGGTTGATACATGTTGTACTTTTAACCTTCCCGTTAATTTTCCTCCTGTTTCTGGTATCCAACGTGATTTTTGACCTAATTCCGATCTTGTATTGCTTGAATTTGGTGAGGTAATACCTGAATTGGGTGCTTTGTATACTACCCAGTTAGAATTTCCTTCATTTTCAACATAAAAAAAACCTTCTTTCTCAAAATTCACTAAATTTTCGGAGCGTGTACCATCTCCTAAAAGGATACTCCATTCGTCCATAAATGGAATCACATCACTCGGATATTTTTTAGCTTCACTTTTCTCTATTGGTACTTCTGAAGTCGATTCTGGCTTGTTTTTACAAGCGAATATTACTAAAAGGGATAATAATACAATTGCTGGCTTTTTCATTTTATTAATTCAATTTTTTTGTTTTAATACATTAATTTCAATTCTAAATTTTGAACAATTTCTATTCTTCCCGAATTTTTAATTGAATTATCTACGGGTTTTTGTCCTTTTTCACCCCATAAAATGGCAATGAATTTCACAGGGTTATTTTCAAAAGTATTGTTAGATAATTCCACATTAACAATACCTCTGTTTTTTATTAATATTTGGTCTTTTTGCGTTTTACCGCTATTGGTTACGGTATTCTCATTAAATTTCAAATAACCTCCAATGGTAGATTCGTCATAACCTCCACGATAAAAGTCCAAAATGGTACCGCCAATGTTATCAAAATATGTGTTGTTTATAGTCACAAACTCAGCATTGTAGTCACCGCCATTATTGGTTTCTTTGTTTAGCATGAAGCCATTGTCACAATTTTTTATTGTTGAATTCGCCACTGTAATAGAATCGGCAAACGATCCTTTTGAAACTTCCAAAACCGATTTGAAATTTGAAATATCAACATTTTCCAATTTCAGGTCATAAGCTTTGCTCATGTTTTTGTCCAAAGTTGTAAAGGCATTTTGTGCTTTATTTCCCGTGAGAATGACGTCTTTTAAAATTAACTTGCCTTTTGGATGCATTTCAAACGCGGTCTTTTCTGAAGAAAAAATCAGTTCTACCTTGTTGTTCTTGTCATTTGAAGCAATGGTGATTTCCTTGTTGATGGGTAAGGCGGTATTTAAATTATAATGACCACTGTTTAGCAAAATAATATCGCCTGAAGTGGCTTCATTTAGTTTGGACTTCAATTCTTCGGCAGTTGAAACGTTAAAGGTATTGATTTCGGCTCTCGATACTTCAGCTTTAAACCATTGGGTTCCATATTTTGATTTGTCGATCAAAACCGTGTTTTCAGGAACTGGATTTACTATAGCGCCTATACTATTTTGTGTTGAGGTTCTTGCTGTTCTAAAAATATCTTTTGAAATAGATTCAAACTCAAATCCTGCATAAATGTCATTTATATTTTCTGAAGGGACTATCAAATGTTCAGACACTTTATTTACTGAAATGGCTTTGGTCACCAAACCTTCAGGTTGGACTTCACTTTTGTTTTCACTAGTGGTGATGTTGTTTTTAAAAGTAACTCCATCCACTTTATCATAATTTATGATGGGGTATTCATCAGGAACTTCATTGTAAATAAGATTGTTTGCCATGACAACCCGCTCTGGTCGTGCTGAACGTATTTCGGATGGAGGTAATACTTCGCTTTGGCTCACGTTGGATCCTACACTAAATTGCCAAGGTGATTTACAATCTATAAATGAATTATAGGCGATGACCGCATCCGTGACTTGGTTGTAACGGTTGAGTGGTGACTTTGGAATACCATTCATAATGGCAATGGGGCTTCTAAACGATTCCCCTTTTAATTTGTAAAAATAATTGTTGGTCACCCAATGCCCAGTGTTTATAATTCGAATTCCGCCGATAAATTTAGAATTGTCATTGCCAATAAATATGTTACCATCAATAGTGGCGTAATTACCATGGCGCAACACTAAGGAACCTTCACTTTCAAAAAATACGTTGTTTCTAAACTCATTGAAATTGGATTTGCTTGAAATAACTTCTACTTCGCCATTGCATCGGTCGAACAAATTGTTGGCAACGATGGTGTGGGATGGTGTCATCGAAGTATCACTGGCGCCTATTTGAATGGTTTCACCATGAGGGCCACCTTTTCGAGGTCTTGGTCCAAAGTGATTGTTAACGATTTGATGGTAATTTTTGATGTGTTCATTACCCTTTAAAAATACTCGAATAGTTGGTCCAAAATTGGATTTACCAGCAATATAACAATGGCTTAATTCGTTGTGTCTGCCCCAAAACTCAACCCAATGGTCAGTAACATCACGGTCAGGTTGAGTAAACTCTTCAATGACACACTGCGTGATTTTGCTATGATTTGCGATGGTATCATTACTGATTTTGAATTGAATTATCGATTTTGAAGGGGTATATCCATTTTTGAAATATAGGCCCTTCACTTCCAAATACTCGCCACCCAATTTTAAACTTGAAGCCCCTTCAATGGTAACTTTGCCTGGAGTTTCAGCTTTTAATACAATGGGCTGATCTTTTGTGCCTTCGCCATAAAATTTTATTTCAACATCTTTCCAAATTCCGTTTGCCAAAATAATATGATCACCCGCTTTACAGTTTTTTAAAGCCTCATTTAATTCGTTGATGTTTGTAACCTTTAAACTTTTAAATTTTGTTTGTTCTTGACATGTCATTAGCATAATCAAGCAGCTAAATCCAAATAAGATTTTTTTCATAAGTTATTTATTTTAAGCATTATTCCATAAATTTTGGAGTGTCTTTAAGTCCTTTTTCATAGCATCAAAAACCACTTTTTTATCTACTGAAATTTCAGTGTTTCCTTTTTCGGCTCCACCTAAATCATACTCAAGATGTAACGAAACGGGTGGGTTTAATTTATAACTTTTAAGTAATTTGAAGTAGCCATCAAAATCAACCATGCCTTCTCCAATAGGCACATTAATGGCTTCCCATTTACCGTTCACTCGTCCCCATTTATAATCTTTTAAAACGATTACTTTTATGTTAGGGTGCAAGAGTTTCAAACCGTTTTCCCAAGAATAGCCACCTTCAACCATGGCATGCCGAATATCGTATTGTGTGCCAAAGTAATCGGGATCAACAGTTTCTAGTAATTTTTTCACTTCCCAAAATGAAGCACCTACATGGGTTCCGGCATGATTTTGGTAGCATCCTACAAGTTCTAATTTTTTGTTTAAATCACCAAGCTTCTTAATTTCTTCTTGATACTTAAGAAGAGAAGCTTTCATGTTTTCATCGGTCGTGTATTTAAACCAATTGGTTCTATAAAATTTAATGCCCATTTGAGATGCAGAATTCAAAATATCAACATCTAAAGGGTTATCAACACTTTCTATACTGGTAGTAATCATGTTGCATTTTGAACCCGCTTGACGAATAGCATTAATCGCAGCGGGTAAGTCTTGTTTGACTTGTTCTGGAATCACATGGCCTCCAGGTCTAACTGTTAAATCTACACCGTCAAAACCCATTTCTTTTGCCATAGCACCAGTTTCATTGTAATCTAAAAACTGAAGATGTTTTGAAAATATATTTATAGACAGCTTGTCTTCAGATTGCACTGCCGCTTTAACGGGATTAGTAAACCCTAAAATCGGAATAGAAGCTGCCGATAAGGTGGTTAATTTAACAAAATCTCTTCGAGGCATTGATTTATATATTTTATTGCTGGGCATACGTCTCTTATTTTTTTAATGTGAAACAAGCATCATCTTGGATTGTTTGTTTTGAGCATTATTAGATATGGTTATTATATAAGCGCCATTGGAAATAGAAGATACATCTAGCTTTATTTCTGTTTCAATGGATTGAATCTTTTTTTCTAATACTTTACGACCATCCATTCCAAATACCTGTACCAAATCAATATTGTTTCCATTATGTTTTATGGTTAATATATCTTTAGCTGGATTAGGATACATTGAAATCTTATTATTTAAATCATAATCATATGTAGAAAGAGAATTTGCTTGACCGTAGAATTCAATTTCGGTAATATTATTCCAAACACTCTTTCTGGTATCACCTGCTGTGTTAAATCTTCCGTAGCCTATTAATTTCACATATCGAGCATTGGCTGTAAGTTGGTACTGATCATATTCGTCATATACCCCAGTTGTTGTTGTGATTAGTAAATCACCGGTAGTTGGCAATGCCTTAGTAAAATCACCTGTATCTGTTCCTGTTGTGGACACCCAAATTTGTAAGCCATAAGGGTCAGCTTTATTGTCAGTCGCGATTTGTATTAAATCGAGTTGATATTCTTCACTTAAATCGTAAATCACATATTCACCATCACCTTTATAATCTCCTGACACAAGAGCACCATCGTCTGCAGTCCAGTGCGTGTTAAAATTTTTATCTAAAGTTTTTGAGGCATAGTTAAACTTATCAATTCCATTCGCTTCTTCTTTTGAAAAAGAGTGGATAGTAACGGGATCTGACGCATCTCCCGTATTAATTAGGTCATAGAGTTGTGTTAAATCTGCACCTTCTTGAGTTAGGCTTAAGGTTTTTACGATATCATCACCTCCTGGCTCTTGAGTGAAGGTTACCGAGCCGGTGCGGTTATTTGTGTCGGTATTTTCGGTAACTGTTACTGAAACAATCGCATCGCCAGAAGCCGAATTAGTGTCAATAGTTATCCATGCATCATTAGAAGCAGCTGTCCAACTAACGTTAGCCGTAACTGTGACATTGTAACTCCCGGCATCAAAAGTTAATGTTGGGAGACTACTCACAATTAAGGACTCGGGTATTTCAATGGTACAATTGCCATCAGCTATTGATGTACCTAAATGATTAACAAAACAAGCGCCAATTCCATAGCCCACCATAGCATCAGTTATTGGAGCACTGCTTATGGTTGCCCCTTTGCCTGACGCCCCTGAAAATGAGAAAATTTCTCCATCTGGGGTGGCTGTAATCCCAGTGTTTTCAGTAAACCCTGCATTGGTTGCGCCTAAAGTTGTTCCTTTAAATTCATTGCCTGAATAAGTTAGTCCAACTCCTAAATCTGCATATGCAGTAGCGGTATTACCAGATATAACTGGAGTTGTATTTGGATTAGAATCGGCAAAATAAATTAAGTTATTAGCAACTGTACCAGTTGGATCGGTTGTCCCAGTGTTAACATTGTAAAACAATGGAGCATTAGTGTTTACAATGGTGTTATTAGATAGATTGAGATTTGTAACTTTTTGATAACCATTAGTCATGCTTGTTGATGAACAAACAACAGCACTACTATCGTTTCCTCCTAAAAATGTGATACCATTATTCCAAATGGCATTATCATTTTCGGTAATACAATCTTGAATATAATTATTGGTAATTGTTTGGTAACTATCTACAATTCTGATGCCGCCGGTGCCTTCAACATTTTCGCCTAAAAAGAAATTTCCATCGACTGTAGTGTGTGAGCCATGGCGAAGTACCAAAGAGCCTCTACATCTTCTGAATGTATTATTAGTATACGTATTACCTTTACTTTTATTGGTAATGATTTCATTTTCACCATCAGCCTGAACAAAATAATTATTGCTAACAAGAGCATTACTATTCACGTTTTGATATTCACTTGTACCTATACGTATGGTTTCACTATCACCAGAATTAGTTAATGAAGGATCAATTTTCGCATAATTATAGAAATAGTTATTGCTTATAATATGCCCAACTTCATCGCAACGCGTATTTGGTGTGCCACTGCCATCAGGAGAAGCATTGTATCGATATTCAGCTAAAATTATATTTCCAGAAGTTGTTTTATTCAAAAACGAACAGTTAATGACGGTGTTATTATTTCCATACAATACTATCCAATTATGTTTTACACTTGTTCCGGGAGCACTAGTACCTTGCAAACCATCGATGACACAATTTTGAATGGTGCTATTGTACGCATAATCAGAACCATCCCTGAATTCAATAAAATTGCTAGCACCGTCACCGCCTTGCCAGTGAAAGCCATCAACAATACAGTGATCGCCTCCAATTTTTAATTTTAACCCCCCCGTAAACTTTACTCCTCCAGGGGTGGCTGCTTTAAATGTAATCGGCATCGCTGCAGTCCCAGTCGTAGGAATGAATTTTATCATTTCATTAGAAGTATAGGTGCCATCTGCTAATATAACCGTATCACCGGGGCCAAGAGAAGCAGATAACGTTGTAAGCTGTGCTGGATCGGTAATATTATGCGTGGTTTGAGACCACAAGTTTGATGTGGAAAACATCATGATTAACACAGTTAGGGCTTTTGAAAGCAATTTTAAACTGGGGCATTTAAAAATAGTAATTGTTTGCATTAATGTTAAGATTTTAAATTGGTTAACCAGATTGGTTTACCAAATATATGTATATTTGTTTAATAATTATTAATTTAATTCATAAATTAACATTTAGAACACTGTATAATGAATTCATTGTCAAGCGCTCACAGAGATAAATTGCATAAAATAAGTACAGCAACACTAGCAACTAGCTTATTCAAAAGAGGATTGAAAAATCAATTTATCCAAAATGTTGTTCCACTGAAAAAGGGGAGAAGCAATATGGTTGGGGAAGCTTTTACTCTACGCTATATACCAGCCAGAGAAGATTTAAATCCAATTACTGTATTCCAAGATCCAAACCATCCACAACGGGTGGCCGTTGAACAATGCCCAGAAGGCGCAGTGCTGGTGATTGATAGTAGAAAGGATGCGAGGGCTGCTTCGGCTGGATCGATATTGGTAACACGTTTAATGAAACGCGGAGTGTCAGGAATTGTTACTGATGGAGGGTTTAGGGATAGCAAAGAAATTTCAGAATTGGATTTTCCAGCCTATCACCAAAGACCTTCTGCGCCAACTAACCTAACCTTACATCAAGCTATTGATATTAATGTGCCTATTGGCTGTGGTGACGTAGCTGTGTTTCCAGGAGATATTTTAGTTGGCGATGATGACGGTGTCATGGTTATTCCGCAGCATATCGCTGAAGAAGTAATTAATGAATGTATCGAAATGACCTTATTTGAAAATTTTGTAATTGAAAAAGTCAATGAAGGAAGATCAATACTAGGGCTTTATCCACCTACAAACAAAAAAAGCTTGGAAGATTTTGATGAGTGGAAGAAAACAAATCATATATAACAAAAGTAAGTAACTATCTACTTTAAAAGAATAACCAAATTATGGAAGTGTTTACAATCTAGTGTCTAATTCTTCAGCATTTTTTTTGTTACAACTGTTCTAAATCCAGTATGGTCTGATCCAGAATCTGGACTCATCCCCATTCTGGCAGAAATCCTAAAACTTGCACAATAGGACGCATGACATAAAAAGGATCCACCCTTAATAACGCGCTCTTTTTGGTAAGGATTACTAGGGTTAAAAGCCTCACGCGCACCTTTAGGATTAACTATTGGTTTTGAAGTTCCAAGTTCATTGTAGTAATTCACATTGAATAGATCACTGGTCATTTCCCAAACGTTCCCTAGCATATCATAAATACCAATACTATTTGGAGGGTAGGACTTTACAGGTGCAATCAGTTCAAAACCATCTTTAGATTCATTTTTAATAGGGAATAGGCCTTGCCAAGTATT
The DNA here is from genome assembly GCF_042654525.1 of Geojedonia litorea. Classification (NCBI taxonomy): domain Bacteria; kingdom Pseudomonadati; phylum Bacteroidota; class Flavobacteriia; order Flavobacteriales; family Flavobacteriaceae; genus Geojedonia; species Geojedonia litorea. The sequence goes on along the minus strand of NZ_JBHSGP010000014.1, from coordinate 403,752 downwards.
TGCTTTTTCATTTAAAACTTCTGGATTGTTTCCCCAAGTATAAATTTGATTTTCTGACGAACCTTGAGCAGCAGCCTCCCATTCGGCTTCTGTTGGTAGTCTTCTGTTTGCCCACTTGCAATAAGCTAAAGCATCCTCATAAGCAATATGTACAACGGGATAGTTGTCTTTATTGTCAATTGTGCTATTAGGGCCTTCTGGATGCTTCCAGTTGGCGCCTATTTTCCAAGTCCACCATTGACTGTAATTGCTCATACTGGCAACGGCATTTACATTTTTATTGAAAATTAAGCTACCAGGCTGTAAGACCGAATCGGCTGGTTTTGGAGTGCCTTCAGGCAAGTCCTTTTTCATAATTTCCCAATCAATAGGGCGTTCGGCCACAGTAACGTAGCCTGTTGCATCCGCAAAGGCTTTGAACTGTTTGTTGGTAACCTCAGTGATATCCATAAAAAAACCATCAACTGTCACTTCATGAGCAGGTTTTTCTCTAGGCATGGCATAAGAATCTCCAGATTTAGCACCTTGGATAAAGGTTTTGCCTTCAACCCAAACCATTCCGTTTGGAGTTTCAATAGGGTTTAGTGCTTCTAATTCATCTGTTTTTGAAGTGTTATTGTTTTGCTTACATCCAATTAATGAAATGCCTAAAAAGAAGGTGATTATGGACTTTTGAAAAAAAGGTGCTGTCATCAGTACAGTGTAATTTTTTGGTCTTAAATTCATTTGCTTTATGTAACTATAAGTGAAATGATTTTTAGTTTAACTCTATTTTTATTTTATAAAATTATTTCTTTCGATTTCAAAGATCAATTATATTTTTTAAGTTGAGCGTTATTGTTACGCCATTTTTTTAACAGCTTCAAGTTCTACTTTTAAATCTTGAAACATGCTCATAATACTGCTCAATTTTAATTCTTTTTCATCATATTCTTGAGTATTGATACAGCAGGTAAATTCCCATAGTTCCAAAACATTTTCTGCTTTAACCTCATAGGGTTTATAGGTTTTGTTGTCGCTACTCAACAATAAGGTCCCTTTGTCTTTAATTTGGTTCGTTACCCGCTTATAAACTAACCCATCATCTTTAGTTAAGACAACATAGGTTCGGCCATTTTTTATATCGGCCATGTCTTCTACAAATTTGGCTACCACAAAGGCGCCGTCTTTTACGGGCAACATCGAATCGCCCTTAATGGGGAAGGCGCGGTGTGTTCCTGTTGGTAAAAAGGGAAGCTTGATTTTTTGGAGCTGCTCAATATATTCAGGATCAGCATAGCCTTCTAAATATCCTGCTGATGCTTTTGCGGGAATTATTTCTATAAGGTCTTCATTGCTTTCGTTGACCGTTACCGGAAACAAAACACGTTTATTGCCCACCTCAATAAATGAAGTGTCCTTGGCTAATCGTAAATCGTTTCTAACCAAAATATCGATAGGAATGTTGAAGTAATTAGACAGGTCAATTAAACGGTCTATGGGAGGCTCTGACCGACCTTCTTCATAGGATCCAATCATGGAGCGCGACCAGCCTAATTCGTCCGCAAAACGTTCTTGGGAGAATTTTTTAAGGGTTCGTAAATGCCTAATATTTGCTTGAATGTACTTCATGGTTTTAACATTAATTACTACAAATATAAGCAACAATTACTATAAAATGTAGTTTAATTTTGTAAAAATAATGTATCTCAATTGTCACACATACTACAGTTTGCGTTATGGCACTATAAAGCCAGAGCGATTACTTGCTATTGCTTCAAAAAATGGCTTGCAAACGTTGGCATTGACCGATATCAATACAACTTCGGCCTGTTTGGACGTTGTACGCCTTTCATCTAAATACAAAGTCAAACCAGTGTTGGGGGTCGATTTTAGAAACGGAGCCCAACAGCAATTTATTCTCATTGCAAAAAACAACAATGGCTTTCAAAACATCAATGCCTATTTGTCTCAATTTTTACATGATTCTGAGTTAAAAATTCCAGAACAGGCTCCAGAACTTAACAACACTTTTGTAGTGTACCCCTATGTCCATAATAAACCTTATAGCCTAAAATCAAATGAATTTTTAGGTATCAAGCCTCAAGACCTTAATAAGCTAAAGTTTTCAAAATGGAATGCCTTTAGAGGCAAATTGGTGGTTTTGCAAACGGTTTCTTTTGAAAACAAAAAGGGCTTTAACACCCATCGTTTGTTAAGGGCCATTGACAATAACACTTTATTGAGTAAGCTTTCAAAAAGTGAACAAGGCCAAGAGACTGATATGATGTTACCTTATGATGAGTTATGTAAAACGTATAAAGAATTCCCCGAGCTTTTAAAAAACACAGCATCCCTTTTGGAGCATTGCCATATTGAATTCGATTTTTCACAGGAAACACCAAACAACCAAAAAACATTCACCTTAAGTGAAGATTCCGATTTCCAATTATTGGAAAAACTGACTTACGAAGGCATCCCCTATCGTTATCAAAACCCCGATGACATCATTTATAGTCGAATTGAAAAAGAATTGGACATTATTAAGCAAAAGGGCTTTGTGTCTTATTTTCTTATTAATTGGCGTATTCTGGAATATGCCCGTAGCAAAGGTTATTTTTATGTGGGTCGTGGTAGTGGCGCTAACAGTATTGTTGCTTATTTATTGCGTATTACTGATGTTGATCCCATAGAGTTGGACCTCTATTTTGAACGCTTTATAAACCTGTTTCGAAAAAATCCTCCCGATTTCGACATTGATTTTTCATGGACCGATCGTGACGACATTACGCAATTCATCTTTAAAAATTTCAAAAACACGGCACTGCTTACCGTTTACAATACCTTTAAATTTAGAGCTTCTGTTAGGGAGTTGGGAAAAGTATTTGGCCTGCCAAAATCTGAAATGGACGTACTTGTCAAGGGCAAATACCGTATCAAGGATTTGGACAAATTATCGCAGTTGGTCATCAAATACAGCAGCTATATCCAAGGTTTTCCAAACTATCTAGGCATTCATGCCAGTGGGATTATCATTTCAGAACGGCCCATTCATTATTACACCGCAACATTTATGCCTCCCAAGGGCTTCCCCACCACACAGTTTGACATGGTTGTTGCCGAAGACATTGGCCTTTACAAATTCGATATTTTAAGCCAGCGCGGACTGGGAAAAATAAAGGACACTTTAGAGGTGGTAAAATACAACCACCCCGAAAAGACGCCCATAGACATTCACGATATCAAACGGTTTAAACAGGATGAACGCATCAAATATTTATTGCGAAATGCCAAGGCCATTGGCTGCTTTTATGTGGAGTCCCCTGCCATGCGTATGCTTTTAAAAAAGTTACAGGTCGATAATTACCTGGGTTTGGTGGCGGCCAGTTCCGTTATTCGTCCAGGGGTTGCAAGATCGGGAATGATGCGCGAGTACATCTTGCGGTATCGTTATCCCGAACGCCGAAAGGACGCCCATCCCGTGCTGCTCAATATCATGCCAGAGACTTATGGCGTCATGGTCTATCAAGAAGACGTGATTAAAGTGGCCCATCTTTTTGGGGGCTTAAGTTTGGGTGAGGCCGATAGGCTGCGACGTGGCATGTCGGGAAAATTTCGCTCTAGGGAAGAATTTTTAGCCGTGAAACAGCAATTTTTTGACAACTGTAAACACGCAGGAAAACCCGAAAGTCTCACTGCAGAAATCTGGAGGCAAATTGAAAGTTTTGCGGGTTATGCATTTGCCAAGGGGCATTCGGCTTCTTATGCTGTGGAGAGCTATCAGAGTTTGTTTTTGAAAGCCTATTTCCCTTTAGAATATATGGTAGCCACCATCAATAATTTTGGAGGATTTTACCGCACCGAATTGTATGTACACGAAGCCAGAATGCATGGCGGCACTATTGAGCCTCCTTGCATAAATCACAGTTTTAATGAAGCCATCATACAACACAACACCATTTATTTGGGGTTCATGTTTTTACAGTCGTTGGAAACAAGAACCATAAAGAAACTCGTTGCGGAACGCCAAAAAAAAGGCCTCTATAAAAGTCTGGACGATTTTATTGACCGGGTCCCCATTTCGATGGAACAGATTGCCATACTGATAAAAATAAATGCTTTCCGATTTACGGGAGTCAACAAACGTGAATTGCTTTGGGAAGCTCATCTCAAGATCAGTAAAGTGGTTCTCGAAGAATCCACAATTACATTGTTCAAAATGGATCGCATTAACTACAAAACCCCCCAACTGCCAAGTACGCTTTTGGAAAACGCATTTGATCAAATTGAACTCTTGGGGTTTCCGCTTTGCAATCCTTTTAAATTAGTTTCAAATCCACAAAAAAGTGAATTGAGAGCAAAAAATCTTATCATCTATAAAAACAAAGTTATCACCATTGATGGGTACTTAATCACTACAAAGCACACCGTAACATCAAGTAACAAGCACATGTATTTTGGAACCTTTTTAGATCGCGATGGTGATTTTATTGACACGGTTCATTTTCCACCTGTTGCTGCCAAATTCCCGTTTAGGGGGCCAGGGATCTATAAAATTATGGGCAAGGTTTTGGAAGAATTTGATTGTGTCAATATAGAAGTTATTTCGTTGTTTAAATTGGCGGTTATTGAAGATCCAAGGTACAGTGAGGTCACTAAACCTGTTGAAGCATGATCTTAGAAAATAGAGCTATAGTGCACATGGATTTGGATACGTTTTTTGTGTCCTGCGAACGCCTACTCGACAGCCGGCTTATTGGGAAACCCGTACTTATTGGGGGCACCAGCGATCGGGGTGTGGTCGCGTCATGTAGTTATGAAGCCCGTAAATTTGGCGTGCATTCCGCCATGCCCATGCGCATGGCAAAACTGCTTTGCCCCGAGGCCATTGTGTTGCGGGGAAATTCTGGGATTTACTCCAATTTCTCAAAAAATGTTACTGAAGTAATCAAGGAAAATGTACCCCTTTATGAGAAAACCTCTATTGATGAGTTTTATATCGATCTTACAGGAATGGACAAGTTTTTTGGTTGCCATAAACTCGCTTCCGAACTGCGACAACGCATTATCAAGGAGACGGGTCTGCCTATTTCATTTGGGTTGTCTGTTAATAAAACCGTGTCGAAAATCGCAACAGGCGAAGCTAAACCCAATAATCAAATTCAAATTTTAAAAGGCACTGAAAAACCATTTTTAGCTCCCTTGTCTGTTCGAAAAATTCCCATGGTTGGTGAAGTGACTTATAAATCGCTTTGCGATTTAGGGGTAAAGCGTATTCAAACCGTGCAGGAGATGCCTATGGATTTAATGTATAGGGTGCTTGGAAAAAACGGACTGGTGATTTGGAAAAAAGCCAACGGTATTGACAATAGCCCCGTAATCCAATATCACGAACGTAAATCTATTTCTACGGAGCGCACTTTTAATAAAGATACTACTGATGTGGTTAAGCTAAAAGGCATCATTATTGCCATGGCCGAAAATTTGGCCTATCAATTGCGTCGCGGAAACAAATTAACGGCCTGCGTCACCTTTAAAATCAGGTATTCCGACTTTCAAACCTACACGCAACAACAGCATATTCCTTACAGTGCCATGGACCACAATATCATTCCTGTGGTTATGGAATTGTTTCAAAGGCTTTATAACCGTAGGCTCTTGGTGCGGTTAATAGGCGTGAAGTTTAGTCATTTGGTTGAAGGTGGCCATCAAATCAATTTGTTTGAGGACAATGAGAAACAACTTCATTTAAGTCAGGCCATTGACAAAATGCGTGAACGCTATGGCGATAGGGCCGTTATAGCGGCGGCGGGTATGGAAGCGAAAAGTATTAGTAGGTGGAATCCATTTACAGGGGAGCCACCTCCATTATTGGCAAATAGAAGAGTGTAAAAGGTTTATTTTGTGACTAAATAATCGTAACTTTAGCACGCCCAAATAAACAGATAAACTTATGCTCGACGATTTTTTAGCACATATACAGCATGGTATATATCATGTTGTCAACGTAAATGCTTACGACCATATTCTTTTTTTAATAGTTCTAACACTGCCGTATCTATTTAAAGATTGGAAGCGAGTACTGTATCTTGTAACCATATTTACACTTGGGCATACGGTATCACTGGCTTTGGCTGCTTATAATGTGATTAGTATTAATCTGAAACTAATTGAGTTTCTCATTCCATTAACCATTTTAATCATAGCGCTGTATAATGTATTTACAGCAGGTAAAAAGGCACAAAACGAAAAAATAGGCATCTTGTTTTTTGCAACCTTATTTTTTGGATTGATACATGGACTAGGGTTTGTTAGTGCATTTAAATCTTTAATTCGAGCATCAGAAAATAAGCTTATTGCCATCTTGGAAATTTCATTAGGGATTGAGATAGGTCAACTCATCATTGCATTTATTGTCATCTTTTTAGGGTTTTTATGCCAGACCTTATTTCGGTTTTCAAAACGGGATTGGGTTATGGTTATTTCGGCGGTAGTAGTAGGACTAATTATTCCAATGCTTATTTCAAACCATATCTTTTCATAAATGCCTGTAATTTTTGAAGAAATTTTAACGCTAAATTATACAATTTAAAATACGAACCCCTTATATTCGTTATACTATTCAATCTCATATTATTAAACAGTTAATGCCAAAGGAAAAACAATTACGATACGATAAAGCCTATTTAAGAATAGCAAAAGAATGGGGAAAATTATCTCATTGTAAACGAAAGCAGGTAGGAGCCCTAATAGTAAAAGATCGAATGATTATTTCTGACGGCTATAATGGCACACCAACAGGATTTGAAAATTATTGTGAAGACGAAGAAGGGTACACCAAATGGTATGTTTTACATGCCGAAGCAAATGCAATTTTAAAAGTAGCTTCGTCAACCCAATCCTGTAAAGGCGCCACATTGTATATAACCTTATCGCCTTGTAAAGAGTGTAGTAAGTTAATACACCAGGCGGGTATTGTTAGGGTGGTATATGAAAAAGCTTATAGAGATGATTCGGGATTACAGTTCCTTAAAAAGGCAGGAATTGAATTAAAAATAATTGAAGATTTAAGTGCATAATGGCTTTTAAAAAGAAATATGTTCCGTTAGTTATTGGGCTAGGCGTAGCGGCAGGTGTGTTTATCGGTGGAAAATTAAATTTTTCTGATAATTCAGACCGTTTGTTTTCTTCTAACAGCAAAAAAGATAAACTTAACAGACTTATAGATTATATTGATTATGAGTATGTTGATGATGTGAATACTGATAGCATTGTAGATGTTACAGTAAATGGCATTTTAGATAATCTCGATCCTCATTCAGTGTATATTCCTAAAAGTGAATTGCAGCGTGTTACCGAAAATATGAAAGGTGATTTCATTGGTATTGGGATTAATTTTTATTCGTACAAAGATTCGGTGGCCGTTATTCGTCCGGTCCCTGGTGGACCAAGTGAAAAAGCTGGGATTAAAAGCGGTGATCGTATCATCATGGCTGATGGCGACTCTATTTTTGGAAAGTCATGGAGTAATGAAGCTATCGTTAACAAACTAAAAGGAGAGAAGAATACCAAAGTCAGTTTAAAAGTTTATCGCAGAGGTGAACCAAAACTGCTAGATTTTCAGGTAAGACGTACTGAAATTCCAATAAGTAGTGTTGACGCTTCATACATGTTAACCAAAAATTTAGGCTATATTAAAATTAATCGTTTTGCTGAATCCACTTATAAAGAATTCAAAGTAGCATTAGATGAATTACAATCACAAGGTGCGACACAACTTGCCTTGGATTTAAGAGATAACCCCGGTGGATTTTTGGGGGTAGCAGAACAGATTGTAGATGAATTTTTAGAAGCCAATAAACTTATACTCTTTACCAAGAACAAATCAGGGCGTATTGAGAAAAGTTTTGCTACCAAACGCGGTGATTTTGAAGAAGGCGAAGTTTTTATTCTTATAAATGAAAATTCAGCATCTGCGAGTGAAATTGTAGCAGGGGCTTTACAAGACAATGATAAAGGTATTATTGTTGGCCGTAGGAGTTATGGTAAAGGTCTTGTACAACGCGAAATGGCTTTGGGTGATGGTAGTGCAGTTCGTCTTACCGTCTCTAGATATTACACACCTACGGGGCGCTCCATTCAGCGACCTTACCACAATGGCGATAACGAAACCTATTACAACGATTATTATAAACGATTAAGTAATGGCGAGTTCAGTGACCAAACCAGTATTGAAGTAGCCGATTCCCTAAAATTTAGAACCCCAAAAGGAAAAATAGTTTATGGTGGTGGTGGAATTATTCCAGATATTTTTGTACCTCTAGATACCAGTGTACAGAATGAAACCTTGAATTATATTAACCGAAGAGGATACATTAGTTACTTTGTGTTTGAAGAATTGGACAAAAACAGACATGTTTATGACGGGGTTACTTTTGAGGACTTTAAAACTAATTTTAGAGTCAGTGACGATATCATTGTAAGGTTTCAGGAGTACTTTAATTTAAGAGAACGCTCAAACATTACCTTCGTTGCTTATCATGATGCCATGAAACAATTAATTAAGGCAGCTTTGGCAGAACAGTTATATGGCAATGGGGCTTCTGAACAAATCATCAACGAAAAAGACGTTATGATTGATGAAGTTATTTTATTGAGCCAAGAAATTAATAGAGAATAAGTTAAACCTTATCATGCACTTTGGTGTGCTGTCCTCCGTTCCACAACGTTAAAATATCGGTTGCTACATGAGCACCACTTCCTGACGCAATAGCAAACTGACTACGCCAACCGGCTAAGGTTCCTGCAACATAAAGGCCGTCATCTACCAGATGATTCTTGTTTTTTAACCAAATACGTTCCTTTTCGATAGCAGCTTTTGGATGAGGTTCAACATACGATTTTAAACCTTTAATGGTCAGTAAATTCGTGTATCCAACGGCAATAACTACTAGTTTGGAAATGTAATCCCCTTTATTTGTTAAAACCTTATAGCCACTTTCTGTTTTTTCAATCGCCTTTACTTTTTCATTACTAATTTGCTCAACATGGGGATAAAGCGAACTCAACTGTTGCTTGCCGGAGTCTAAAATGGATTGTCCTAATGTACCATGAGCGATTCCTAATACATTATTGAATAATGCATCTTGAAGGTGGGACGTTTTTTGGTGCATAATAATACCAATTCGTTTACCTTTTGCATAGGCTTTATCTTTGGCAGAGCCCAAAACCAATGCACAAGACATCCCTGCAGCACCGCCACCAACAATTAGTGCATCAAACATTAGTTTTTGTTTTTTAGTTCTTGCTGAACACGTTTAGATAATCTTAATATTTGCAATAAAACAACAGCACATAGTAAAGCAAAAATGGTAATTAGTGCAACGACACTTTGGTCTTCAAAAGGAGCGTTAAAATCAATTTTTGTGGCGTTAAAAATAATTAGTGCGATTGCTACTAGTGTAAAAACAAGTGTAAATATTTTCATAATTATGCCAATTCAAACAAAGCTTTAATATTGTGTGCAAATAACTTCACGGCAATAGCTAACAGGACAACACCAAAAATTTTGCGGATGATGTTAATTCCATTTTGACCTATAGCACGTTCAATTTTTGCAGAGGTTTTAAGGACAATAAATATAATGATAACATTTAAAATTACTGCGATTATAATATTTTCGATACGGTACTCGGCACGAAGTGACAGTAAAGTTGTTAAACTACCGGGTCCGGCAATAAGGGGGAATGCCAAAGGAAAAATAGAGGCAGTCATGGCTGTATGCTCGTCTTGTTTGTAAAGGGTGATACCTAAGATCATTTCTAAAGCAATAAAAAATAGGATAAATGCCCCTGCAACCGCAAATGAATTAACCCCAATACCAATCAAAGATAAAATGGTTTTACCCAAAAATAAAAACAAGATCATAATGACACCTGCAATAATAGAAGCTTTTTCGCTCTGTATATGACCTACTTTCTTTCTTAAATCTATAATAATTGGGATGTTGCCAATAATATCTATTACGGCAAATAAAACCATAAATGCGGTAACAATTTCTTTTAAATTTAACTCCACAAGCTTGTCTTTTAATTTTTTGCAAATTTCGTGAATTGTAAATGATTTATCTCATTAAATTATGGTAAAGTTTATTAGTAGTTTTGGTTAGCAATTCTTTTTGAATTAAGCGTATCTTTGCCGCATGTTTCAGTTAGGAAAAACCATAGTTTCAGAAGATATTATTGAAAAAGACTTTGTATGCAACCTATCAGCATGCAAGGGGGCTTGTTGTATAGACGGTGAAGCCGGAGCGCCATTAGAGCAATCTGAAACCCAAATTCTTAAAGAAATTTACCCTAAAATAAAACCGTTTTTACGTAAAGAAGGTATTGCGGCAATTGAAAAACAGGGTGCTTTTATTACTACTGAATTTGGAGAATTTGAAACACCTTTAATTGATGGCGTAGATTGTGCCTATGTTTTTTTTGATCGAAAAGGGACTGCACTTTGTGCCATTGAAGAAGCTCATAATCAAGGCGAAGTGACTTGGAAAAAGCCTGTGTCATGCCATTTGTATCCAGTTAGGGTTAAGGATTATAGTGAATTTTCTGCGGTGAATTACCACAAATGGGAAATTTGCGATGATGCTTGTACGCTAGGCAAAGAACTTCAGGTTCCTGTCTATAAATTTGTTAAACAAGCATTGATACGAAAGTTTGGTGAAGATTGGTACGCCGAATTAGAAAAAGTTGCAGAAAAGCATAAATCTTAAGCTGTTCTTAAAACTGTTGAACGAATTGGGATATGCACAATAACCTTTGTGCCAATGGGCTCTTTTTGGTCGTTATATAAGTCTTCAATCTTTATTTTGTAATCTTTAGTATAACCTTTTGAGAAATTTGTCAATCGAGCTTTGGTGATAGAAATTCCTACTGATTTTCGCTTTAATATTTTATTCTTATTGATAATTTCAGCACTTTTTCGGCCAATTCCATTGTCGGTAATTTCTATAGTGATAAATTCCTCTGAAGGTTTTGAAACTTGAAGCTGTACCTTTTTATCTTCCTTTTTTGATGATAAGCCATGCCATAGTGCGTTCTCTAAAAAAGGTTGTAAAATAAGCGATGGGACTTTTATACTTGAGGTATTGATTTGATCATCAACGGTAATTTTAAAATCAATTTCATTCGAGAACCTAATGTTTTCAATATTCATGTAAAGTTGCATTGTTTCAAGCTCGTCTTCTAAAGAAATTTCTTTTTCGGTTGAAGAGATTAGAATTTTTCTAATGAGTTTAGAGAATTTATTCAGATAGTAAACAGCGTTTTCCTTTTCATTATTGATGATGTAAAGCTTAATTGAGTTGAGTGAATTGAATATGAAATGAGGGTTCATTTGACTTCTCAAAACATCTTTTTCAAGGGTTAAGATTTGTTTTTCTTGGTGTAAACGTTTGGTTCTGTTGTAAAAAAGAGCAACAATTGTAGCAATTATAAGGCTTAAAAGTGTTATCCAAAAGATTTTTTGGTTGCGTTCTAATTTAGATCTAACAAGTTCATTTTCACTTGATAGTGCTTTTATCTGGTTGTTTTTAGCTTCATTCTCATATTGAATGATAAGGTCACTTACGTACTGTAAATTACGCTCATTATTAATAGTTTTGTCTAGCTCAATATAGTTTTTATAATGGTTAAAGGCTTTTTTAAAATCATCTTGTTTGTTATAAAGTTCTGAAAGATGCATATGTGCATCTATAACCGAAGTTTTAAGATTATATTCTGTAGCAATAAGTAGTGCTTTTTTTAAATTAACTTCAGCTTCGGCATTCAATCCCATTTCATTTTGTACCCAGCCCAAATTAATGTAGGATAAGGTGATATAGAACTGATCATTCATACTTAAGGCTTTTTCTAAACCTTTTTCAATAATTGTTTTTGCATCATCGTACTTTTTTTGCTTAATATAAACTTGTCCAATACTATTATAACATATGGCTTTACCTACATTAGAATTAATTTGCTCATTAAAACTTAAGGAAAGTTTATAATTTATAAGAGCATTGTCTAAATCACCCAAAGCTTCATTGGCATATCCAATGTTTTGATAATTAATTGCAAGGCCAAGTCGGTTTCCAACTTCTTTTTCAAGTTGCAGTGATTTTTGAAATTGTTCAAGTGCTAATTCGTATTGCTTAAGTGTGAGATATAAATTACCCATTCCATTTTCGGAAACGGCGATGCTAAGCTTTATTTGACTACTTGGATTTTCAACACTGCTTGCTATATCATAAGCTTTTTTATGAAAATCAATGGCAGGTTTTATGAGATCCATGCGTCGGTAGACCACGCCTAACATGTTGAGGCTAATAACAGATTGTTCTATGTTTTTGGATGCTTCGGCAAGGGTTAATGCGCTCTGGTGCGTCAGTATTGCTTTATTATATAAACTTAAATTTCTGAAGATGATTCCTAGGGCATTACGTGCATAAATTTCGCCTTCAGGATAATTGAATTCATTAGCTTTTTCAATTAGCACCTTCATTTTCAAACTATCGTTTTTGAATTTACGAAATAGGGAATCGATAGTAGAATAGTATTTAGGTTTTGAAGTTTGGGCTATAATTAATTTTTCCTCAAAAGTTTGTTCAGGAGATTGAGAAAAACTTAGGCTTATTGTAAAAAAGAAAATGAATAAAAAAATGGTTTTCACAGGTCTAAATAAAGTTCTATAACTAATTTTATTGATCATGCTATAGTTTTTCTAAAAAATCTGATTTACGTTGACGGGCAACTGGTATTTTTTTATTGGTTTCCATAATAACGTAACCTTCATTTTTAATAAACTCCTTTATTTTATTGAGGTTAACTATAAAAGAATTATGGATTCTAAAAAAATAATGTTCAGGAAGCATCACATCTACTTCTTTTAGCTTTTTAGTTATGACCATTTTTTGACCATCTGCAAGAACGATAGTACTATAATTGCCGTCAGACTCTACGAATACGATGTCATCTACATTTAAAAAAATGAGCTTACCGTCAGAATTAATGGTTATTTTTTTTCTGTCAAACTTTTCATTGAAGTCGAGGAGAATAGTTTCTATTTTGGAAGAGTTGATAATTCGCGAATTATATTTTTTAATTTTTTTTATTGTCTCTAGCAAATCGTCAGAATCTATAGGTTTTAATAGGTAATCAATCGCCTCATGTTTTAAGGCTTTTATAGCGTATTCATTATAGGCAGTAGTTATAATAACTGCAAAATCTCTATTTGATAACTTTTCTAAAAACTGAAATCCGTCCATTGTTGGCATTTGAATATCCAGAAACAAACAATCTAATAGCTCTGTGTCTAAAAAAGCAATGGCCTCTTCAGGATTTGAAAATGTGGCAACGATTTCAATTTCATCACTAAAGGTTGTTAGCTCCCAAGACAGACTTTGAATCGCTTTTGGTTCATCATCAACAATTACAGCTTTAATCATAATCTCAAAGATACTAAAATACCGATGCAACTCAATTTGGTTGTGTATAAATAGCTTTATTTATTGTGTATTAAGATTAAATATGGGTGTAGTTAAAATTTAAGGTGGAAGGCTAAAGTAGAATTACTAACTATACACTTTTTATAACCAACAATACAAACACACCTGAATAACTAATTAAAATTTAGCAAATTTGATAATAGGGATTATTTTTTTATTGGCTTAAAACATATACATATTGTAATAATTTTTAGGCTATTTAATTCTTAATAGTTTTAGTTAGTTTAGTTAATTATTGGGGAAAAAGAGAGCTGTAACCAGCTCTCTTTTTATTTGGAATTCAATAAACTTCTCCTATTACAAATAATCAAAAAAACAATAAATAAAAATTAAGTAAACATCACTCATAGGAGCTGTTTTTATACGATATTTCCTACTTAAAAAAATGTTAAACATATTTCTTAAATCACTGATAATCAAACAATTAAATAAATAATAAAGAATCAAGCACATTTGTGCTTGATTAAAGACGTTGTTAAAAACTTGTTGACAATGTTTATAAGTTTGCCTTTCATTTTCGATTACATTTTTGAATATTTGTTAGTCCCAAATCACGCCAAATTTTACAACCACATAATCATTAAAAAAACAACAACTAATGTCTCAATTTACAGAACCAATACTGCAAGAAAACAAAGATAGATTTGTCATTTTCCCTATTCAACACCATGATATATGGGAATGGTACAAGAAATCTGAAGCAAGTTTTTGGACTGCCGAAGAAATAGACTTACATCAGGATCTTTCAGATTGGAAAAACAAGTTAAATGATGACGAACGTTATTTTATAAAACACATTTTAGCCTTTTTTGCCGCAAGTGATGGGATTGTGAATGAGAACTTAGCCGAAAATTTTGTTAATGAAGTGCAATACAGTGAAGCGAAATTTTTCTATGGATTTCAAATCATGATGGAAAATATCCATAGTGAAACGTATTCGCTATTAATTGACACCTATGTAAAAGACGAAGTTGAAAAAGACAAGCTTTTCAATGCTCTTGAAAATTTTCCAGCCATCAAGAAAAAAGCCGATTGGGCATTAAAGTGGATTGAATCTCCAAGTTTTGCTGAACGTTTAATTGCATTTGCAGCGGTTGAAGGCATCTTTTTCTCTGGAGCATTTTGTTCTATTTTTTGGCTTAAAAAACGTGGCTTAATGCCTGGATTAACATTCTCTAATGAGTTGATATCAAGAGATGAAGGTGTGCATTGTGACTTTGCCGTGCATTTACACAATAAGCATTTAGTTAACAAGGTGCCAAAAGAGCGCATTAGAGAAATTCTTGTGGATGCTTTAGACATTGAGAGAGAATTTATTACCGAATCTTTGCCTGCAAGTTTAATTGGTATGAATGCTAATTTGATGTCACAATATTTAGAGTTTGTGACCGATAGATTGTTAACCGAATTAGACTGTGAAAAAGAATACAACACAGCAAATCCATTTGATTTTATGGACATGATTTCCTTACAAGGGAAAACTAATTTCTTTGAAAAGCGTGTGTCAGAATATCAAAAAGCAGGTGTTCTTAATAAAGAAGAAGAAAAAGACAAGTTCAGCTTTGATGCTGATTTTTAATAGCAAACATTCTTAAAAAGTTGTTTTAAACAATTATTTTGAATGCAATTTCCATTGTTACTGCTTAATTTTTAAAGTTTCAGTGGAAAATCAAATTAATTAATTCTAAATAGATTTTATAGGTAATCTTGAGCAATTCCGAACTATCGGAAGCAGACAGTTTAATTTTAAAATCAGGATAACTAACTAAATTAACACATTTTCTGAAGGTGGATCAGAAAAACTAAAAACCTAAAATAATTATGTATGTAGTAAAAAGAGACGGTAGAAAAGAACCAATGATGTTCGACAAAATTACCGCAAGAGTAAGAAAACTTTGCTATGGTTTGAATGAACTTGTAGACCCCGTAAAAGTTGCTATGAGGGTTATCGAAGGGTTATATGATGGAGTGACTACTAGTGAATTGGATAATCTTGCAGCTGAAATTGCAGCAACCTTAACTACTGCACATCCTGATTATGCACGCTTGGCGGCTAGAATCTCTGTATCAAATCTACATAAAAACACTAAAAAGACCTTTAGCGAGGTGATGCACGACCTGTATACCTATGTCAACCCTAGAACAGGTAAAAAGGCTCCGCTTATTGCCGATGATGTGTATAAAGTTATTGAAGAACATAAAGAAAAGCTTGACTCTACCATAATTTATAACCGTGATTTTGGCTACGATTATTTCGGTTTTAAAACTTTAGAACGTTCGTATTTACTAAAGATTAACGGCGAAATAGCCGAGCGTCCTCAACATATGCTTATGAGAGTTGCAGTTGGGATACACCTAGATGATTTAGATGCAGCGATTGAAACCTATGAGTTGATGTCTAAAAAATATTTTACGCATGCAACGCCAACACTTTTTAATGCAGGTACACCAAAACCCCAAATGTCTTCTTGCTTTTTGTTAACCATGAAAGACGATAGTATTGACGGGATTTATGACACGCTCAAACAAACAGCCAAAATATCACAGTCTGCAGGTGGAATTGGCTTGTCTATACATAATATTAGAGCAACAGGGAGTTATATTGCTGGTACTAACGGTACTAGTAATGGTATTGTACCCATGCTAAAAGTATTTAATGATACGGCCCGTTATGTAGATCAAGGTGGTGGAAAGCGAAAAGGGAGTTTTGCCATTTATATGGAAACATGGCATGCTGATATTTTTGATTTTCTAGATTTAAAAAAGAATCATGGAAAAGAAGAAATGCGTGCCCGCGACCTGTTCTATGCCATGTGGATTTCAGACCTGTTCATGAAACGTGTTCAAGAAAATGGCGATTGGACCCTGATGTGTCCAAATGAGTGCCCTGATCTTTGTGATGTGCATAGTGAAGAGTTTGAAGCACTTTATACCAAGTATGAAAAAGCCGGAAAAGGTCGTAAAACCATTAAGGCGCGTGAACTTTGGGAGAAAATATTAGAGTCGCAAATTGAAACGGGTACGCCTTATATGCTTTATAAAGATGCTGCAAACCGCAAATCTAATCAGAAGAATTTAGGAACCATTCGCTCTTCAAATCTTTGTACTGAAATATTAGAATATACATCTCCAGATGAAGTTGCTGTGTGTAATCTAGCATCAATTGCGCTTCCAATGTTTATAAAAAATGGAGAGTTTGATCATAAAGAACTATTTAGAATCACAAAACGAGTTACCAAAAACTTAAATAGGGTTATTGATAGAAATTACTATCCAGTAAAAGAAGCTGAAAACTCTAATTTTAGACACAGACCAATTGGTTTAGGAGTTCAAGGTTTGGCAGATACCTTTATTAAATTGCGTATGCCATTTACAAGTGATGAAGCGAAAAAACTAAATCAAGATATTTTTGAAACCCTTTATTTTGCCGCTGTAACCGCAAGTATGGAAGAAGCCCAAAAAGATGGACCTTACCAAAGTTACAAAGGATCACCAATAAGCGAAGGTGAATTTCAGCACAACCTTTGGGGCATAAAAGATGAAGAATTAAGTGGCAATTGGGATTGGGCTAAATTGCGAAAAGATGTCAAAAAACATGGCGTTAGAAACTCATTACTTGTAGCGCCAATGCCAACTGCTAGTACATCTCAAATTTTAGGAAACAACGAATGTTTTGAGCCGTATACCTCTAACATTTATACACGTCGTGTATTATCTGGTGAGTTTATTGTGGTGAACAAACATCTACTTGAAGATTTAGTTGAACTTGGATTATGGAATGAAGGCCTAAAGCAAGATATCATGAGAGCCAATGGCTCAATACAAGGGATTGACAATATTCCAGAAGATATTAAAGAGCTTTACAAAACAGTTTGGGAATTGAGCATGAAAGATATCATTGATATGTCTCGTCATCGTGGTTATTTCATTGATCAATCACAGTCTCTTAATCTGTTTATGGAAGGTGCCACTATGGCTAAACTAACCTCAATGCATTTTTACGCTTGGAAAAGCGGTCTAAAAACAGGAATGTATTATTTAAGAACGAAAAGTGCTGTTGATGCTATTAAGTTCACTTTAGATAATAGCAAGAAAGAAGAGCCTGTAGCTGAAATTGTAGAGGTTGATGAAACTGTAATTGAAAAACAAAAACAGAAAGCGGCTAAAACAGCAGCAAAGTTTGCCCAACAAACTACCGAAGTTGAACCTATGACTGCCGAAGAAATGAAGGCATTAATCGCCCAAGCCAAAGAAGCTGAAGGGGACGATTGTTTAATGTGTGGTTCGTAATTAATTTAAGTGTTACTAAAAAGGCCGTTTCGTTAGAAATGGCCTTTTTTATTTTGTAAGTGTATCTGTTCCTAAATACACATTATCTTTATTATAATACCAAGCTCTAACTTTTGGGATTTTAATATCCTTAATAATTTCAATTTCAGAAAGTAAAATGTATTCACCACTATCAGCTTTTATAAGACCATTTTCGTCAGTTTTATAAAACTGGTACACTTCTAATGCATAGGTTTTAGGATTAAAATAAAAGTACCATACATCAGTCCCAACAGCTTTATCGTAGGTTACTTGTAGTCTTAAGTAAGATGTTCCTTTGAATTTTTTTAGTTCAACTAGTGGATCAACAATTGTTCCCTGGTCTTTAAGTTTCATCGGAAGACCGTATAAGTATGTGTAATAGTTTTTGTACAAATTGGCTCTATCGCAACTTAAATTATGAGTTTTTAAATCTTCGTCGGTTAAATCTGTTTTTCCGTTGAGGCGAATTGTGCACTGTCCTTTGTTGATAATGTATTCTGTAGAAACATCATCTTTCACTGCATTAACTCGAAAATAAGATCGAGGTAAGTTTATAGAAATGGAGCTAACTCTTTTAGAAGTTTTAGGGCTCGTCATAGTTACCGTAAAACTGTCATTGAACTTGGTCCAATTGCCATTTGGGTCGTGATAAGCAATGGCCTTTTTGAGTAGTTCGGGTCCTGTTATTGATTGACCAAACGAAAACAATGTGAATGCTAAACAAAAAAATATTGAGGTAGTTTTCATGGGTTTTAATTTAGTCAAATATACAAAACTAAAAGCCACCTTATTAAGGTGGCTTTTTGCTATATAACAGTTACTTTAAATTATTTAGAATCCGGTATAGCCGCTGGCTTTACAGATGCATCATGCGCATTATGATACTCTTCTAAAAGGTTCATAGTTGCATTTAATAAATCTTTAGTTTCTAAAAGAATTGTAAAGTACAAGGTTGTGTTTTTCGGACTTGATTCTTCAGTACGTGTACGTTCAACTTGTTTTTGAATTTTGTCTGTAACCAAAGAAACGATTTCCTTTTTACGACTTAAAATATTTCCAATTTCTTCAAATGATCTTGAATCAAAAGCTTTTTTCGTGTTCGTAAAGAAAATTTCAAAACGATCATCAACTTCTTTTAATTCTTTTATTTGACTGAATTTAAGTTTTTTATGATTGTTGTTGACATGTTTGTGACTTACTTTAGTAATGTATTCTAAAGACTGTGTCATATCTTGTAAATACCCTAAAATATGGATATAGAAATTACTAGCACCAACACTTGATTCGTCTAAATTCTTAATAAAGTAAAACACATTATCACGTAACTCATCTACCTCTTCAGAAAGCTTTACAATTTGTTTTTTGTTCTTTTTGAGTAGTGGTAAATCTTGTTTTGCCAATCCGTTAATAGCATTGGTGTAAATTTTATTTCCACGCTTAACAACATTAGCAATATTAGCAGCACTTTCATGAATAACGCCTTGAATTGAACTGCTTTCAGCTTTTGTTAAACTATCTTCAGCTTTAATTGCAGAACTTTTCTTTTTATGAGAAATATAATTTCTAACTAACAATAAAATTGCAACTAATAATAAAACGGGTACCATAGCAGTGACATTCCAGTTAATTAGATAAGCAATAGTTGCAGCAGCTAAGAATGCTATAATAGCTGTAAAGAACCAGCCACCAATAACATTAAGTACCCCAGCAACGCGATACACAGCACTTTCACTTCCCCAAGCACGATCTGCTAACGAAGTACCCATGGCCACCATAAAGGTTACATAAGTGGTAGATAAAGGTAGTTTCATTGAAGTTGCTAATGAAATTAATACCGCTGCTACCATTAAGTTTACGGCTGCTCTAACCATATCAAAAGCAGGTAACTCATGAACTTTGTCTTTAGTTAATGCGATTACAGGTTTTTCAAACTGCTTTTCAATTTTTGCCTGCCATGATTCAGGTAAAATGTAAGAGGACATTTGAGACATACCCATTGCTAATCGCACAAACCCTCTTGATAGAAAGTTTGGTTGAAAACGCTCTTTAGCATCTCCTTCTCTAGACAAATTAATTTCGGTTTCAGTTACCGTTTTAGCCTTTTTAGATAACCATAGAGTGGCCACCATAACTAAACCGGCAATGACTAACAAAATAGTTGGTGTAGGTACCTTATCAGCTAAAAAGCCCATACTAAATTCGGTTGCGGCAACACCAGAACCAACCCAAGCTTCATAGGATTGCCATGCTGCAATAGGGACTCCAATAAAGTTGACCAGGTCGTTCCCGGCAAAAGCTAGAGCTAATGCAAATGTTCCTACAATAATAATTAACTTGTAAATATTTGTTTTGAAAAATGATACTAGTAAATAGGATAATAAGGTCCAAAAAACAACACTTATAGACATAATGATTAGAACCTTTTGCTCTAAAAAGTCTTTAATTTTAAGACCGCCAAGCATTCCTAATTTTTCATCGGCAAAGGCGGTTCCTTTAATTCCTTTTAAGAAAATAAAGTAGGTAATTGAAGCCAATGCAAGCCCACCAAATACAGCACCTACCCATTTGGCTTTTTTCTCGAAATTATAGGATAATAATAATCGCGAAACCCATTGTACTAATGCCCCAACAGAAAAGGCCACTACAACCGAGAGCAATATACCCAGTATAATTTCGGTTGCTTTGGAGGTATTAATGTAATTAATCACATCTGAAAAAGTCCCTCCATCATGACCAATTTTAATTAAGGCCATAGCCACAGATGCTCCAAGTAATTCAAATACAATAGAAACCGTGGTTGAGGTTGGCATCCCAACAGTATTGAAGAAATCCAATAATAAAATATCAGTAATCATTACGGCCATAAAAACGACCATGATTTCACTGAACATAAACTCATGAGGATTGAAAATACCTTTTCGGGCAACCTCCATTAAACCACTTGAAAAAATGGCACCGATAGCAACACCTAAACTGGCGACTATCATAATTGTTTTAAATGAAACCGCTTTAGATCCTATAGCAGAATTTAAGAAGTTTACCGCATCATTACTAACCCCAACTACCAAATCGGCAATGGCCAAACCAGCTAGGGCAATAATCATAAATAAATAAATGTTTTCCATAATTTAGTTAAAAATAGTTTGCAAATATCTTAAGTGTTTTTGTTTATTAGGTTATGTAATTGTTATTTTTTTAAAAGTGGATATCAAATTGTAATCTATACATATAGCTAGAATTTCCAAGACCATACTCTAAATAGCTTATATCAGATTGTACTTTTAAGCTATGTCCGACTATATATTTAGAAACACCTAAAGTGTATTGGTTTTCTGGGTTTTTGCCTGTTATGTTTTTATTTAATTCTATATTGGTATACCGTCCAGAAATTTCCCAATTATTTAAAAATAAATAGCCTGCTTGTAAATTTAATCCTTTTCCAACTTGAACAACATCCCCAGTTAAACTATTATCCGAATTTTTAGCGAATGGATCATCAGCATCTCTATCGGCATATTCAGCCATTAAAGAAAACCCATCATACTTAAACATCGCATCAATGAATAAGGTTGTAATATTAGTTTCATAAAATCCAGTATCATTTACCATATAACTACCTTGGTTACTACGGTTTTTTACGGCATTATTATTAAAATCGTAAGAAGCACCTATGGCAAGTTTTGGTGAACTTTCTCGTTTTAAATCGCTTCCTTTATAGTCACCATCGCTTGCAAATTCACCAAAAGGTAAAGCTTCTAATCGTGCAGTATATTGATGACCGCCAAGATTACCTGTGGTAATATTTCTGCCTTCACCTTGTGATATTGATAAAATTTCTTTTACTACAAATTGGTCTGAAAGATTGAAATGATGTCTCAACTGCAAGCCCATATCACGATCAATATTAAATCTACTGTTTAAAAGCGATCGATCAACCATTTGCATGTTTGCCGATGAAATTACACGTTCTCTATTTCCAGGAAGTTTTGTCTGGCCAAACCACAATTCGAAATTTTCGTAAAAATTCCATTTAATAACGGCGTCGAGAATATAGCGTGGTGTGTTGCTGGTAAATTCTGATACCCCGGAGATATCGCGATTCGACAATCCCAGCTCAATTTTATATTGTAATTTGGGACTAAATGCAAAACCATCAAATTTTAAACGAGAACGTCTAATAAGCATATTAGTTTCAGGACTTTTACCGTCTTCAAAAGTTGATGTTCCAAGAAATTGAGCACGCAAGCCAATTTTCATTGTCCAAGAACTGTCTTTACCTACTAGATTAAAAAGCCCTTTCCCAAAAGCTGGAGAAGCAATTTCTTGTGCATGAAGTGATGTAAACGCCATTAAAACTACAGCGCATAGGGATAATTTTAGTTTCATTTTAAATTTTAGTTTTTGTCGCTGCAAAGAACTAAAACCAATGTTAACTAAATGTTTCCTAAACATTATATTTAAATGTTTAAAAAAACAGAAAAACTGCCTTGGCCAAAGGCAGTTATCAGAATTCATAATAATGTAGTTGACAAAAACTAAAAAATTATAATGAAATACTAATGTGTGTGACTTAAATCACGAGCAAATATCAATTATTTAAGTAACCTTATTGTAACCTAAATATTAATTTATCATTAAAATGATATTTAGTTAGGTAACTGTAAAACAGGTTATTATGATTTTAATGTTAATTTAATGTTATGTAAATATTGCTTTAATGTTAACTATTATTTATATTTGAGCGTAGAACCATTAAAACCCCATATGTTATGAAGAAGTTAATCTTAATACTCTTAATGTTTTCAGGGACTTTAGTCTTTGCTCAAAATAAAGTTGAACCACAATTTGAAAAGGATGGGGATTTAACCATGGCCACATATTTTTATGAAAATGGAAATATAGAACAGCAAGGTACATTCAACAGTGAAGGTAAATTACATGGTGAGTGGGTGAGTTATGATGTAAAAGGCAACAAATTATCTGTGGGTCAATATGAGAACGGTTTAAAAATAGGGAAATGGTTGTTCTGGCAAGCAGGAGTAAAAAAGGAAGTTGAATACAAAAATTCAAAAATTACTGGTGTTAAGGATTCTAATCAGTGATGATTTAAAATTATAAATGAAATAAAAAAAGCTCCTTGAACAGGAGCTTTTTTTGTGACTAACTCAAAAATTAAATTATTAGAATTTGTAAGTATATCCTAATGAGATTTCTGTTCCTGGTTCTCTTAAGGAATAGATTTGATCCTGCGCTTTAAACGATTGATAATTGCTTTCTTTTTTACTTCCTAACAAGTTGGAAATTTTGAAATCAATAGCCGATTGCTCTTTTTCTCCAAACGACTTATTCAACGTGAAATTTAAGCTGTGAAAAGGCTGCGTGTAAACATCTGGCACAATACCAGTCCCCACAACTTCTAGCGTTTTCCCTTGTACGTTGTAAAATATACCTGTTTGTAATCCTAAATCGTCATTCGAATAATCCAAACCAGCATTAATTAAATAAGGTGATTGCCCTTGTAAATCTCTTTCTCTATCAATACTTTCTCCAGTTCTAGCTGCAAGAAGCCTACTGTTATATTCAGGGTCAGACATTGTTAGTGCCGATTTAATTACTGAAACGTTAGTGTTAAATTTAAGATTATTCAAACCTTCAGAAATGAACCCTAATTTCTGTCTAAATTCAAATTCTACTCCATAAACTTTCGCGTTTCCTAAATTTGCAGGTGTAACTTGGGTAGGCGCTTGAAGGAAGAACGTTAACTCTATAGGGTCTTTAAAATCTTTATAGAAACCGCTTAATGCTAACATTTGACCTTCGTCACCGAAGTGTTCATATCTTAAGTCGAAGTTATTGATATAAGTAGGCACTAGATTTAGGTTTCCTATAAACAAACGATTTGTAATTGGATCAAAAATTTGAGACGTTGACTGCTCTTTAAACGAAGGTCTTGCTGTCGTTCTAGAGTAAGAGCTTCTTAAATTAGTTTGATCAGAAATAGAATAAATCATATTGGTAGATGGGAACCAATCAAATACGTCAAGAACTTGTAACCCTTTATAGGCTATGTTTCCGTCTTGTCCAGTGTAATAAGACTTGACCAGTTCTGTTCTCAATCCTAAAACGGTTTTAAGATTTGAGCTTAAGTTAAACTCATTTGAAATATAATTGGAGTAAATGAATTGTTCACCTTCATAAGCGTTATCTGGATTAAAAGTATCACCAAAAGTGATGATCGTTCCGTTTTTTGATTCGCGTGTCCAGATGTTCTCTGTCAATAATAAATTATCAACATTTCCGTCAGCGATAAAAGAATCATCACCACTAATTTGAAAGGTAAAAGCGTCAATACTGAAATCTCTAAACTTATAAACGTAACTCGTTCCGAATTTTAATTGAGCCGATGTGTTGAACAACTTGTATTTCTTTTTAAAATCAAATTTTGAAGCCCAGTTTTCTTCTTGGAGCCATCTCCAAATTCTAATTGGGAAAGTAGAAGCACTAGGACTAATAAAAAAGTCTCCATTATCAGCTTGTTGTAAAGGAGTTACTCTATGGTCTTTATCGTATACTTTAGAAAATGTTGGAGATAGTTTCCATTCAAAGTCCCAAGCATTTTCATCTTCGCTTAACCTGTGATCTCCTGTTAACAACAAATTGGTAACGGAGCGTTCTGTATAAGATAAAGAGTTTTTTGACAGAGGTTCTTGAGCACCACCAGTACCGTCTTGGGAAATAATTTGATCAAAAACACCAGCTGATGATTCACCATTTTGAATGTGTAAGAAATTAACCTTGTATTTAGAAAGATCTGTTTTGAAAACTACTCCTGCTAATCCATTAAGGATAATATTGTTAATACCTTCCGAACCTCTCGAATCGAGTACAGTATTCAATTCATTTTCATCAGGGTTACCATTTTCTCGAATCCAACCACCATCAACTCTGTTTTCGTAGAATGAGGTTTGGTTTTTATATGAAAACGATGCTTGATACCCTATTTTATTATCTCCTAAATTATATTGATTGCCTAATGTAAAACCAAAATCAAAGTTCATTGCACTTTGCTCTTCTTTAGCGGCTAATTCTTTAGCAAAGCGATCTGTTAAAGTAGTTAGTAGTGCACGGTTTTCGAAGGTTCCTGGAATTGGCTGATATCTGTTAATTGGAAGGTTTCGGGAGCCATTGTCATAACCCAAAAAATCACTATCACTTCCAGAATAACTCAAGTAGTTATCTTTAAAATGCATATTTGGATTAAAACCAGTTCCTACAGAAATAGAGGCTTCTGCTTTTGATGGAAAATCTTTTGTGACTATATCTACAACACCACCTGTGAAATCTGCAGGATATTCGGCTGCAGCAGATTTAATAACAATTACATTGTCTAAAATACTCGTTGGAAATAAATCCATTTGAATTGTATTTCGGTCAGGATCTAAACCTGGAATATCAACCCCATTTAAAATGGATTTGGTGTAACGGTCACCAAGACCTCTAACATAAACATACTTACCTCCTTGAATAGAAACTCCAGGGACGCTTTTCACAGCACTGGCTAAATCACCCGCCCCAGTTTTTTTAATATTTTGAGCAGAAAGACCATCTAATAAGGTAACAGACCTTTTTTGAAGGTTTAATATTGAGCTTTCGGTATTTCGTTTAACGTTAGTGGTGATAACAACGGTTTCTAACGAGTTCGTGGCCAGTGTTACGTCTATGGTTTGAACCTCATTTGCTGTTATTGTTACGTCACTAATTTCTTGGGTGTTGTAACCAACAAACGAAAATACTAAAGTGTAAACCCCTTCTGCAAGTTCTAGTTCATATTTACCGTCAAAATCAGAAGTTGTTCCTGTTGTTGTTCCTTTTACTAATATGTTAGCAAAGGCCATAGGCTCTACAAATTCGCCATCCATCACTAAACCCGCAACTTTACCTGTTTGTGAAAATGCTGTTATTGACGCAAGAATCAGGAAAAAAAGCAGAGAATAAAATTGTTTTTTCATGTTTTAATATGTGTGAAACTACTGTTTACTTGAATTAATAAACAGTAGTTTTTAAATAGTTAGTTTTAGTATTATTTATGGCTTAAAAACCTAAATTGCCTTTAGTGTTAGCATAGGTCCAGCTTAATCCAGATGTAGAGGCTCCTACAGTTTGAGCTCCTTGTGTAACAGCTGTAGCTGTTGAGCCAAACCCGGAAACGGTAACTGTTTCGGCTTTATTAGCAAAAAGACTTGTGACATTGGTCACTCCTTCTGGTAAAACAATTTCCCAAGCCCCAAAAATTAATAATCCATTATTATAATTTGTTGCAACTCCATCATTATCTAGTTCAATATCTGAAGAGGGTTTAAATCCGTACGCATAAATATTTTTAGTAGTTCCCATAGCCTTACTTCTATAATCAGCATATTCTCCATTTGAAGTAACCATATTTCCAATAATGGTTGTATTCTGTATAGTGAATGATCCTGTTGCGCTTCCTTCAGGGCCATCAACTTCAAACGCATGATCAGAGAAGTCGCCTAAAATCACAACCGAATTATCTATAGTTCCAGAATAGGCTTGATCAATATCTAAAGCATCATCTCCTTGTGCCCAAACTAAAATATTAGACACATTTACAGTACCACCAAAAAACTCAACCCCGTCATCTACATTTGCTACAACTTCTATGTTGTTAATTACCGTTCCTGTGCCTACTCCTCCAAGTGTTAACCCATTAATTTCGTTACCTTCACCAATTAAAGCACCTCCATGTCGAATTGAAACATATTGTAGCACACCTGAATTATCTGCAGGATCTGTACCGCCGTATAATCCAAAGGAATCATCTGCAGGAATACCTTCAATTTGTGTTTCAACAACATCATTTGAAAGCGAACATGGGGCTTTGCCTAAAATGATTAACCCGCCCCATAATCCTCTATCATTTTGATCTAAATTGGTTCCGGCTGTTTGACCGATTTCTATGTTATCACTAGTAGACGTAAATATGATGGGCCTAGAAGCAGTTCCCACTGCATTGATTTTTGCTCCACGAGCTATAATTAGTGCTGAAGCAAGAGATCCTGTACCTGGAGAACCTTTTATAATTGTTCCTTCTTGGATTGTTAGAATAGCCCCATTATCTACTACCACTTTTTGATTAAGGACATAAATTTTATCATTGGTCCATGTGGTGTTTTGAGTAATGGCTCCTGTTACAGCCACAGTATTATTAGTAGAACCCGTATTACCATTGCCATTGTTAATTATGGTTACTTCTTCAATTATTATTGGAGTGTCATCATCTTTAAAGCATCCTGTCAATAAAAGTGATAAAGCAATTAGTACGGATAAAAATACAGTCTTCATAGTATTAATTTTTAGAATAGTTTTTGTGTTTTATTTACTGCTGCAAAGAAACTAGGGCAGTGTAAAGTCAAGGTTAATTAGGAATTAAACCTCTGTAATAAAAAAGTTAAGTAAAGGTTATGAGATACTACTTAATTTAAGGAATAGAAAACCTTAAATTAACATTGACAAATTATAATGTCAATGAAGCAAAGTGGTTTATGAATACAAAAGGATGGTTTATACCGCGAACAAATGCCGTAAATCCTGTGGGTTATTAAAAACGAGATTGATTAATAAAATTAAATTAGTCTTTCCCCTTATTGGTTTTATGAACCGAGGCACTACTTGAGAAGGAAATGGTTCTAGCCGATAAAGAAACACTTACAGATGTTTTTTGGCTTGACGCTACTGTTACCTTAAGTTTTTTAGTTTCATAGCCTGCAAAACTGTAAACCAAGGTGTAGTTACCGTCAGATAAATTTTGAAAATGGAATATGCCATTTTCATCAGATGCTGATTCAAGAGTAGTCCCTTCAATTGAAACATTGGCATACATTAACGGCTCATCATTAATTTCTCCATCCAATATTATGCCTTGGATTGAACCAGAGTTTTGTGCAAAACAAAAGCCTGAAAAAAGAATGAATACTAAAATGGTTAATTGCCTCATGGGACCTAAATTAAATTATACTGCAAATAACTTATTTTAACTTCTCCTTTACGTTAATTAAACATTAAACAACCGTAATTAAAATGTTAGATTAATGTTACCAAATTTCAATTTTATTTTTATCTAATTTAGCTATCTTGCCAACTCTAAAAACAATACTATGAATTGGGAACAATTATTGTCCTTAAAACGCTTTGGAGATACACATAAACGCTTAAGAAAAGAACAAGATGAAACCCGTTTAGGATTTGAAGTAGATTATGACCGAATTATATTTTCATCAGAGTTTAGAAGTCTTCAAGATAAAACTCAAGTTGTTCCATTGTCTCAAACCGATTTTGTTCATACACGTTTGACCCATAGTTTAGAAGTTAGTGTTGTAGGTCGTTCTATTGGGAGAAATGTTGGTCAAAAAGTTCTAGAAAAGCATCCACATTTAAAAAAAGTACATGGTTTTCGAGCTAATGATTTTGGAGCCATTGTGGCCGCCGCTTCTTTAGCGCATGATATTGGTAATCCACCGTTCGGGCATTCAGGTGAAAAAGCAATTGGTGAATTTTTTAAAACAGGATTTGGAAACCAATTTAAGGAACAACTTACAGCAAAACAATACCAAGATTTATGTGATTTTGAAGGGAATGCGAATGGTTTTAAGATATTAACAGAAAGTAGAGCGGGGCGAGAAGGCGGTTTGCGTTTGAGTTATGCAACTCTAGGAGCATTTACCAAATATCCAAAAGAATCTTTACCTAAAAAACCAACCAAACATATTGCCGATAAAAAGTACGGTTTTTTTCAAAGTGAAAAAGAAGCTTTTAAAGATGTAGCCAATGAACTCGGATTGATACCTACTGGAACAAATGAGCATATAAGTTTTTCAAGACATCCATTAGCCTATTTGGTTGAAGCAGCTGATGATATTTGTTATACGATAATCGATTTTGAAGATGGGATTAATTTAGGACTTATTCAGGAAGAGTTTGCTTTAGAGTATCTTATTAATTTAGTTAGGCATACCATTAATACAAAAAAGTACCAATTACTTTCTAATACTCAAGACCGATTGAGCTATTTGCGGGCGTTGGCTATAAATACCTTGATCAACGAGGCAGCTAACAATTTTATGGCTAATGAAGAACTTATTTTACAAGGCAAGTTTTCAAAAGCCATTATGGATGTTAGTACGTATGAAGCTCAAATAAAAGACATTATTAAAGTGAGTGTTGAAAATATTTATCAGTCGAGTGAGGTTATCGAAAAGGAAATTGCGGGTTACGAAGTGATTAATCAGCTATTAAAAAGTTTCACGGTAGCCATAACTAATAGATACCAAGGAAAGCCCTCAAGTTATGACCAACTTATATTAAGATTACTTCCAAATAGTTTTGAAAACCTAGACGATAATTTATATACCAATCTGTTAAACGTTTGTAATCATGTCGCCCAACTCTCTGATAGTAATGCGATTCTCACCTATAAAAAACTTAAAGGAACTTATTTATAATCTAGCTGTTAATAGAACTGTTAATAATTTTTAGTTGGGTATTTGTAGCCAAGGCATATATATGGCATCTTTGCAACTAGAGGGCTATGATTAATTTATTTTATGCATTTTATCGATAAAATTTGCATTTCATCTATAAATGCTTATATTTGTCTTGTGCAATAAAAACTATTCCAATGAAAAAAAATCTCTTAAGTGCTATTGTCATATTTTTTGTTACTGTTGCTTTTCTTTTAATGCTTGATGATATTTCTAAAAGCAAAAACACCCAATTAGAGCAGAGTGTTGATGTTTACAATGCTCCTACACAACAAGATATGGCTACTACAGATGCTGCTGAATAAAGTCTTGTAAAGTTTCGGCAATACCTTTAGCATCTAATTTTAATTCAGTTTGCAATTCATTTACTGATCCATGTTCTACAAAATGGTCAGGAATGCCAATAAGTTTCACTGGGTTTTTATAATCATTTTGAGCAGCAAATTCTAAAATAGCTGAACCAAATCCTCCCTTCATACATCCATCTTCAACAGTGCATATTAATCGATAATTTTTGAAAATTGTATGTAACAACGATTCATCTAAAGGTTTAACAAAGCGCATATCATAATGCCCTATTTTTTGCTTATCAAATTCAACTAAGTCAATAGCTTCTGTAATATTTTGGGCTATGGATCCTACACTTAATATAGATAGTGATGTGCCAGATTTTAAGGTGCTACCTTTGCCCAATTCAATTTTAGTAAAAGGTTGTTTCCAATCTATTATAGAGCCTTTCCCTCGTGGATATCGAATTGCAATAGGATGAGGAAGCCCTAATTGCGCGGTATACATTATGTTGCGAAGTTCAATTTCATTTCGTGCTGCAAAAACAATGAGATTTGGGATACAGCGTAGATAGGCCAAATCAAATGCTCCGTGATGTGTAGCGCCATCTTCTCCCACAATCCCCGCACGGTCTAAACAAAAAATAACTGGTAAATCTTGTAAGGCTACATCATGAATAACTTGGTCGTATGCACGTTGTAAAAACGTAGAGTAAATATTACAATAAACAACTAGCCCTTGAGTAGCCATTCCTGCGGCCAAGGTGACAGCATGCTGTTCAGCAATTCCAACATCAAAAGCACGATCTGGTAGTTCTTCCATCATATACTTTAAGGAACTTCCTGTAGGCATAGCTGGTGTTATCCCAACAATTGAATTGTTTTTATAGGCTAATTCTACAATGGTGTATCCAAATACATCTTGAAATTTGGGAGGCTCGGATAGTTTTTGTTTCGGTAACAAGTCTCCTGTTTTAGCATCAAATTTGCCAGGGGCATGGTATTTTACCTGATCATTTTCAGCCTGTTTTAAACCTTTTCCTTTAGTAGTAATAAGGTGCAAAAATTTAGGGCCCTTAATCGTTTTTAACCGTTTGAGTTCTGTTATAATTGCAAAAATGTCATGACCATCAATAGGTCCTGAATAGTCAAAATTTAGGGCTTCAAAAATATTATCTTGTTTTTGTGTTCCTTTTTTTACGTTGGTTAAATACTGCTTTAAAGCCCCAACACTAGGATCAATTCCTATAGCATTGTCATTTAAAATTACAAGGAGGTCAGCATCTGTAACTCCAGCATGGTTTAAACCTTCAAATGCCATACCACTAGCTATAGAAGCATCGCCAATAATTGCTACATGATGTTTATTTTCGCCCTTAAGTTGTGAAGCAATGGCCATACCTAAGGCTGCAGAAATAGACGTTGATGAGTGTCCTACACCAAAAGTGTCATAAATGCTTTCAGCGCGTTTTGGAAATCCACTGATTCCTCCCAATTGTCTATTGGTATGAAATTGTGCCTTTCTTTCGGTTAAAATTTTATGACCATAGGCCTGATGTCCAACATCCCAAATGAGTAAATCATCAGGAGTATTATACACATAATGTAAGGCAATGGTAAGCTCAATAGCTCCAAGACTTGCACCAAGATGCCCTTCTTTAGTGGCAACAATATTGATGATGAAATCACGTAACTCTTGAGCAAGATGAGGTAAGGCTTCTTTATTTAGTTTGCGAAGCTCCTTTGGACTAGTAATATGGTCGAGTAATCTGGTCATTGGGTACAAATGTACGAGTTGAAAATGATATGATTCATATTAAAATTGAAATCGTATTTTTGAATCTATGGAAAATCCGTTTGACGATATTTATTTTATGAAAAAGGCACTTCAAGAAGCAGAAGCGGCCTTTGATAAGGGTGAAGTGCCAGTAGGTGCAGTGATTGTTATTGACAATAAAATTATAGCTCGCGCCCATAACTTAACAGAGTTGCTCAACGATGTCACCGCCCATGCCGAGATGCAAGCCATAACAGCTGCATCTAATTATTTGGGCGGTAAATATTTACTGAAGTGTACCTTGTATGTGACTTTAGAGCCTTGCCAAATGTGTGCAGGGGCTTTACATTGGAGCCAAATTTCTAAAATTGTATACGGGGCCAGGGACGAAGAACGTGGCTGCATGAATTTAGGCACAAAATTACACCCTAAAACCGAAATGGTTGGCGGCGTTTTAGCAGAGGAATCTTCTCAATTATTAAAACGTTTTTTTATTGAACGCCGAAATTTGAACTAAAAAAACGCCCAACAATTTGTTGGGCGTTGAAACTTGTAATAAAAGATATGTTACTTAGATTACTTGCACATTTGCAGCAACCTTTCCTTTTCTTCCTTCTTCTTCGGTGTACTGTACACTATCGCCTTCACGTAGCTCAACCCCATGTAGGTTAGATACATGAACGAATATGTCTTTTCCTGTTTCGTCGTTGGTAATAAATCCAAATCCCTTTGAATCATTAAAAAATTTAACTGTTCCAGTCATTGTAAAAAATATTGATTAAAACACAAATGTATAATTTAAAATAATGCGATATGTAATGAAAATGTTTTTTTATTAAAAAATTGATAATCAATACTTTTTTTCATGATTTCGCATTTTGTCAAGGTTCTCCTTTGTAATCATGTAATCTTTGAGGTCTTTGTTTTTCCAGCGATAATAAGAAAACAGCGGAAAAACAAGAAAGAAAAGCCCAACAACTCCAAAACCTATCCATTTTTGAGAATGTTCGGACTCCCGAATAAAACCTAAGGCAATCATGCCAATTGATGCCAGAAAAAGAATCCAAATTATATATTTCATAACCAAAAACTTATGATGTAAAGTTAATTAATTCTCGCCGGTATGCTGTAAGTAGTTTAGATTTTGATACAAATCCATAGTAAACACCATTTTTTATCACAGGAAGATTCCATGCTCCAGAATCTTGAAATTTTTGCATCACAATTTTCATGGAATCCGTTTCAAACTGTATGCATGCTGGTGGGTATTGCATAAAGGTTTCAACGGTTGTAGAGTCGTAAAGGGATTGATCAAACATGACATCTCTAATAGTGTCTAGCAGTATAATCCCTACTAAAGAATGGTTTTCAGAAATCACTGGAAATAAATTCCTGTTTGATTTTGCGACACCTTTATGTAACATGTCTCCCAAACTCATGTCTGGATGTAAGGGTATAAAATCAGTTTCGATGACGCTTTCCAATGTCATCAAAGTCAAAACACTTTGATCCTTATTGTGTGTGAGAAGCGCTCCTTTTTCTGCTAATTCTTTTGTATAGATTGTGTGCTCAATGGCATTTTTAGTAATTATAAAAGACATAGATACTGTTATCATTAACGGAACAAATAATTCATAACCTCCAGTAATTTCGGCAATTAAAAATATAGCTGTTAAAGGTGCATGAAGCACTCCAGCAATTAATCCGGCCATACCAATTAGGGTAAAGTTGGCTTCTGATACTTGAAAATTAAAGCCTAAATTATTGATGATTTTAGCAACCACATTCCCTAATGCACTACCCATCACTAATGTTGGAATTATAATCCCTCCGGCCCCACCTGCTGCGAAAGTAGTGGTCATTGCTATGGCTTTAAATATTGTAATACCAATTAACAAAGCGATTACAACCCATATATTATCTAAATGATCATCAAAAGGTGTTTTGCCCAAAGCGTGTAAATAATTATTCTCTAGTAAATCATTAATAAAACCAAAACCTTCACCGTATAAAGGAGGGATGAAATAAAGCATTATTCCAATTGCTAAACCACCTACAATCAGTCGTTGCCCACTGGTTTTAATTCGATTAAAAACGGCATAAACGGCAAAGTATATTTTGTAAAAATAGATAGAACCTATTCCAGTAGCTATGCCTAAAGCGATGTAAAACAAAGTGTCGCTTAAAACAAATTTATCTGAAACATCAAAATTGAAAAGTACGCCATCACCCACCAAAAAATAAGAGGTTAACACTGAAGAAACCGAGGCAATTAATAATGGTAATAAGGAAGCAAATGTTAAGTCTAAACTAAACACCTCAATTGCGAAAATGATTGCCGCAATTGGTGATTGAAAAATAGATGCAATGGCACCTGCAGCTGCACAACCTATGAGCAATGTTTTTGTTTTTCTGTCAATATGAAAAAGTTGACCAATATTTGAGCTAATAGCCGAAGCCGATGCAATGGCTGGACCTAATAACCCGACTGATCCACCAAAACCTGCGGTTAATGGTGCTGTAATCAGTGGCAGATAAATTTTACTTCGTTTTAATAGCCCATTCTTTTTTGAAAGCGAAAATAAAATACTTGGAATTGCATGTTCAATGGGTTGTTTTGAAACGTGCTTAACGAAGAGATAAACCAACCATAAACCTATTATTGGAAGGATAAAATATATACTGTTGTTTGTAAGAATAATAATTTTATCTAAAACCCATTCAATAGCAAATGTTATATTTTTTATAATTACAGAAACTAAACCAGCTAATAAACCAATTAGTATGCTTAATAAAAAAGTGAAATTTTTTTGTGAGATGTGTTTGTATCTCCAAATTAGGATTTTCTTTAAAAGCGTTGTTTCTGCCATAAATTAAATCTACTAAAAAATCCTGCAAAGCGCAGGATTTGATGTTATGATTTTAAATTAAGTTTTAGATGGAGTTCGTCAAGTTGTTTTTCATCTATCTTGGCCGGAGCATCGATCATAACGTCCCTTCCAGAATTATTTTTAGGAAAGGCAATAAAATCTCTTATGGTTTCTTGACCTCCTAAAATTGCGACCAATCGGTCAAGTCCAAATGCCAATCCACCATGTGGAGGAGCTCCATATTCAAAAGCATTCATTAAAAAACCAAACTGTGCTTTAGCTTCTTCTTCTGTAAAACCTAAATAATCAAACATTAGGGCTTGTGTTTTCTTATCATGAATTCTTATAGAACCACCGCCAATTTCATTTCCATTAAGTACAAGATCATAGGCGTTTGCCTTTACAGCGCCAGGATCAGTTTTCAACAATTCTAATTGCCCTGGTTTCGGTGAAGTAAATGGATGATGCATGGCATGATAACGTTCGGTTTCCTCATCCCACTCTAATAACGGAAAATCCATGACCCAAAGTGGTGCAAACTCATTAGGTTTTCTTAAGCCTAAACGTGTAGCTAACTCCATACGTAAAGCACTTAATTGTGCACGTACTTTATGGGTATCTCCAGATAATATGCAAATTAGATCACCTGCCTTAGCGCCAGTAATTTCAGCCCATTTTCCAAAATCGTCTTGATCGTAAAATTTATCAACTGAAGATTTGTAAGTTCCATCGTCATTGCAACGGCAATATACCATGCCTAAAGCTCCTATTTGAGGGCGTTTTACCCAATCTATAAGTTGGTCAATTTCTTTTCTGGTATAACTATTTCCGCTAGGTACTGCGATACCCACAACTAATTCGGCCGAATTGAATACTCCAAAATCTTTATGTTGGGTCACGGCATTCAACTCTCCAAATTGCATTCCAAATCGAATGTCGGGCTTATCATTTCCAAACAGGCGCATAGCATCGTCATATAACATTCTCGGGAACTCTTTTACATCAACACCGTTAATTTCCTTTAGTAAATGTTTAGTTAAGCCTTCAAAAGCATTTAAAATATCCTCTTGTTCCACGAAAGCCATTTCACAATCTATTTGTGTAAATTCGGGTTGTCTGTCAGCTCTTAAATCTTCGTCCCTAAAACATTTAACAATTTGGAAGTACTTATCCATACCACCAACCATAAGCAATTGTTTAAAGGTTTGAGGCGATTGTGGAAGTGCATAAAACTGACCCTCATTCATACGTGAAGGCACTACAAAATCGCGAGCACCTTCGGGAGTTGATTTAATTAAATAAGGTGTTTCAACCTCGATAAATCCTTGACCAGACAAATAATTTCTAACTTCTTGAGTGACTTTATGTCTAAAAATCAAACTGTTTTTTACTGGATTTCGTCGAATATCGAGATACCTATATTTCATTCGTAATTCTTCCCCGCCATCCGTTTCATCTTCAATCGTAAAAGGCGGCAATATAGCCGTATTTAAGATGTTTAGCTCCTTGACTAGTATTTCAATATCTCCAGTAAGAATATTTGGATTTTTAGAGGTGCGTTCAATTACAGTACCTTTAACTTGTATAACAAATTCACGTCCTAATTTTTGTGCTTGTTCAATAATAGATTTAGGGGTGCGTTCTTCATCAAAAATAAGTTGAGTGATACCATAACGATCTCTTAAATCAACCCAAATCATAAAGCCTTTATCTCGTACTTTTTGTACCCATCCTGAAAGCGTTACCTCTAAATTAATATGTGATGCTCTTAATTCACCACAGTGATGACTTCTATACATAATATAACGTGAAATTAAGTTGCAAATTTAACAAGTTATTGTCTTTCTATAATGATTAATAGGGTATAATTTCTGTATTCTAGTAATTGAAGGAGGAATTCTGATTATAATTTTGAATTCGCAATAATAAGGCGCTCTATTACGAATTATTTAATTTTCATAGATTAAAATCGATTTTTTTTTAAGATATTTAGCCTGTCTAATTCAAAAAATGTAAAATTATGAGCAAAACTTTATCTTTAAAGTTGCTGTTATTTTCTATTGTAATTTGTCCATTAATGGCTTTTAGCCAACAAATTACAGGAACAATAACTGATGGAGCAACAGGACTTCCTCTTGGAGGAGCCAACATTATTATTAAAGGAACAACTACTGGAACAACATCAGATTTTGATGGGAATTTCAGCCTCAATGTGGACAGTTTTCCAGTAACGTTGGTAATTTCTTCACTAGGATTTGAAACCCACGAAGAGCTGGTCTCTTCAGCTAGAGCTGTAAATGTGACCTTACAGGAATCTGCAACCGCACTTAATGAGGTTGTCATTACAGGTTTAGGGTCTTCGGTAAAACGAAGTAATCTTGCCAATGCCGTTTCAACAGTAAGCGCAGCAGAATTGGTTGGAAATACTGGGCAAACAACTGTTGATGGTGCCTTATATGGTAAATTAACAGGTGTTAATATAGTGTCCGCATCAGGTGCACCTGGAGGTGGAATTGCAATGAGATTGCGTGGGGTTTCATCCATTAATGGAAATAACCAACCACTTTTTATTGTAGATGGTGTATACATTAACAACGTTGAGATTCCTTCTGGATTGCGAAATGCTTCAGGGGCAAATCGTGGAAACGAAGAAAACTCTGCAAACCGACTTTCAGATATCGATCCAAATGATATTGAAAAAATTGAGGTTCTAAAAGGAGCTTCAGCAGCAGCCATTTATGGTCAGTTAGCCAACGCCGGGGTTGTTATCATTACAACCAAGCGTGGTAAAGATGGAGTGACTAGATTTAACTTTGGTCAGGATCTTGGTTTTGCCGAAATTGCGAACCCATTGGGTATGAGAAACTGGACCGCTGATAATGTATTGTCTACATTTAATGCAGCCGAAGTCGCCTTGTACAATCAAGCTATCGCAAGCGGTGGATTAATTGATTATGAAGATGTAATTTACGGAGAAAAAGGATTAATTACCGAAACTAAAGTTAGCGTTGACGGTGGTAATGAAAAAACTAAATTTTATGTTGGTGCATCTTACAGAGATGAAGAAGGTATTATCAAACACACAGGTTTTGATCGTTTTTCTATAAAAGCAAATATTGATCACAAACTTTCTAATACGTTTGACTTTTCATTAAGTACGAATTACATTAGAAGTACCTCTAGTAGAAGTTTCACAGGTAATGAAAACGAAGGTGGATTAAGCTATGGTTATACACTTGCATTTACAAGGCCATGGATTAACTTATTTCCAGACGAGCAGGGGAATTACCCTAGCAACCCTAATTATACAGGAAACCCTGTTTTTGTTAGAGACAAGGCTCGCAATGAAGATATGAACAACAGGTTTATTCAAGGGTTAACAGTCAATACCAAATTATATAATGACGATAACAATAGAGTGAAGTTTGTAACAAGCTTTGGATTAGACTATTTATCTAATCAAACCAATGTTTACGTACCAGAAACTCATCAAGGAACAATTGCCAGTGGGCAAAATGGATTTATTGGTGTTGGTAAAAATGGATTCACCAATTTTAACAGCCAAGCAATTTTAGTTTGGAACCATGATGCTATGGATGGAGATTTAGGTTTAACAACTCAAGTTGGTACAGCTTATATCGATCAAGTAGCCGATTTGGTTTTAAGCACAACTACCGATTTAATTCCTGGCCAAACTAATTTAGAGCAAGGTAATAATCAGGCAATAACGCAAACAACATCGTCGATTAGAACCTTTGGTTATTTTGCACAAGTTGAAGGAAATTATAAAGATAGATTTATTGCTACTTTAGGATATAGGTTGGATAAATCAACTTTAAATGGAGATCCTAATAAATTTTATGGTTTCCCAAAAGCGTCTATGGCGGTTAACTTGAACAATTTCGATTTCTGGGATTCAGAAACTATTAATCAGTTTAAGTTAAGAGCAGCTTACGGTGAAACAGGAGCGCCAGCAGGATTTGGAGCTTTATTTACTAGTTTAAATGCTACCTCTATTGGTGGTAATGGTGGATCTACAATTAATCCAGCTAAAGGAGATCCTAACATAGAGCCTGAAACATCTACAGAGCTTGAGTTTGGATTTGACACAAGATTTTTTAATCGTGTTAATTTTGAAGCAACCTATTATATAAGAAAAGTTAAAGATCTGATCTTAAGTAGAGGCTTACCAACATCTTCTGGATTTGCAACAGAAACAACAAACTTAGCTGATCTAGAAAATACTGGTTTGGAGTTATCTTTAAATGTAGATGCATTTGATGAAGAAGACTTCAAATGGAATTCTGGTGTTCAATTTTGGTTTAACAATTCTGAAATCACAAGATTAGATGTTCCAGCATTTGCACAACCAGGTGCAGGATTTGGATTAGGTTTAGGAACTTATTATATCCAAAAAGGAAAACCTGTAACACAATTGGCAGGAACAGTTAACGGAGTTCCTACTCAAATTGGAGACTCTGAGCCTGATTTTCAAATGTCATTCAATAACAATTTTACCTTGTTTAAGCAGTTTGACTTATCATTTTTATTACATTGGAAAAAAGGAGGAGATAACATAAATCTTACTAAATTATTAACCGATTTAGGAGGAACTACAACCGATTTAGACACTCAGGCCGGTATGGACAGAGCTGGATCTGGATTTGTAGCTACGCGATTTATTGAACCAGCAGGATACTTAAGACTTAGAGAAGTTGCATTATATTACAGATTTCCAAAAGACATTATTGAGTCATTCGGTAATACAATAAGTAATGTGAAATTAGGTATTTCGGCTAGAAACTTGTTTACTGTAACTGATTATACTGGTTATGACCCAGAAGTTTCAACCAACGGTAGTGCAGGATTATCAAGTGGAATTGATGTAACCCCTTTCCCAAGTACAAGACAATTTTACTTCCACTTAAATGTTAATTTTTAAAAAAAAGGAGATATGAAAATATTTAATATAAAAACAATGAGAGTTCATCTGGTGCTAGTAGTGATGCTTTTAGGAGGGTTAACCTCTTGTACTTTTGATGAGCAAACAGATCCTAATGGACCAAGTGTTGAAGGAGTTCTTACAGGAGCTTCTATTAATCAACTTAATAATTTAGTTGTTGGTGTTGAATCAACCATGAGATTATCTTTAGGAATCCAAACCACAGCAAGTGGAACGGCTGCAAGAGAATTATATCTATTTGATGCAGACCCTAGAAATACAGCTAATGTTTTAGGGAAAAACGGGTCTACTTTAGAGAACAGTGATTTTTATTCAACTGCAGCATGGGCTGGACGCTATAGAGCGATTAAAAATGCCAATTTGCTAATTCAAGCGGTTAATAATACAGACGCTTTAACTGAAGCACAAAAGCAAGGTTATATGGGTTTTGCTAAAACTGTAATAGGTTTTGAGTTAATTGAAGTTCTTAAATCTTATGATAGAGCACGTGTAGATGTGGCTGATGATTTAAATTTAGGGCCAATTTTAGAATTCCCAGAAGCTATTGCTCAAGTTAGAACTATTTTAGATGATGCCCTAACAAATTTAAACGCAGCGGGTTCTACATTTTTGTTTGATTTAGCTGGGTTTGCTGGATTTGATACGCCATCAACATTCGCTAAATTTAATCGTGGTGTAGCTGCAGTAGCTGCTGTTTATGCAGGAGACAAAGCAGCCGCGCGTACGGCCTTGGCAGCATCACATATGAACATGAGTGGCGATTTAAAAATGGGTCCAAAACATGTGTTTAGTACAAGTAGTGGTGATTTAACTAATGGCGTTTATAAAGGCCCTTCAACGGTAGCCGAGCCGAATAATGGTGATCAAATTATTGTACATAATAGTTGGATAAATGATGCAGAGGCAGGAGATGCTAGAGTAGCGGCTAAATCGGCTGTTAGACCTAATCCAACGTCTCAAGATGGTTTGAATGGTACACATGAAACACGTTTATACGCAACTAATATATCACCAATTGATATGCTTAGAAATGAAGAGTTAATTTTAGTGTACGCTGAAGCTCAAATAGGAAACGATAATAATGAAGCTAAAAATGCTTTAGATGTAATTAGAGGTGCAGCTAGCTTGCTTCCTTATACAGGACCATTAGATGACGCTTCACTAGTGACTGAAATGTTAAGACAAAGACGTTATTCTTTATGGTGCGAAAATCATAGAATGTTTGACTTAAGAAGGTATAATTTATCTAATACTTTGCCAACTGATAGAGCAGGAGATGTAGTTTATAACAAATTCCCAGTTCCATTAACAGATACGCAATAGAATTGTATCTAGTATTTAAAAAAAGAGGTTGTTTTCTAACAACCTCTTTTTTTATACCCATAGAAAGCAGTCCTAATGGAAAACTATTTAAATCATTTGATTCATTAGCATAAAATTGTTAAACTGTACAATCAGTAATTGCTTGGTCTAAAATGCTAATTCCTAAATCTATTTCCTCAAAAGAAATCGTTAGTGGGGGCGCAATTCTAAAAACACTTCCATAACCTTTCATTCTTACAATATTCATATTCAAGCCTAACGAAAGGCAGCGATTGCAAATATCAAAACCTAAGTTATCATCTGGTATTTTTGTGTCTCTATCTTTTACAATTTCTACACCTAATAAAAGACCCTTACCTCGAACATCTCCAATGCATTCATGCTTTAGTTGTAGCTCTAGCAGCAGTTGCTTTAAATACGCTCCTTTTTCACCGGCCGCTTCGGCAAGGTTTTCTTCATAAAGAATTTGAAAGGAAGCTAAACCAAAAGAAGCACAAAATGGATCCGAAACGTGAGATGTAATAAACACGAACCCTTTATTATAGCATTCTTCTTCAATAGTGCTTGATGTTATAGTTGCGGCTAAAGGTAGGCCTCCTCCAAGAGTTTTAGACAATGTTAGAAAATCAGGGACAACCTCATAATCTTCAAACGCAAAAGTTTTTCCCAATCTCCCTAATGCTGTTTGGGCCTCATCAAAAATGAGTAATAACCCACGTTCATCACATAATTCTTTTAATCGTTTTATATAACTAGGTTTTAATTCTATCA
The DNA here is from genome assembly GCF_042654525.1 of Geojedonia litorea. Taxonomy (NCBI): domain Bacteria; kingdom Pseudomonadati; phylum Bacteroidota; class Flavobacteriia; order Flavobacteriales; family Flavobacteriaceae; genus Geojedonia; species Geojedonia litorea. Next base: position 362,370 of record NZ_JBHSGP010000014.1, on the reverse strand, counting down.
TCCCAGCTGCACTTAGTAAAGGCTCTGCTATTAATGCTGCATAGGCTCCAACAGATTGTTGATCGACCATTTTCATGCCAACTTCCAAACAGGTATTATCACAACTACCTTTACAGTGCGCAATTGGACATCGATACTCGTAAGGTGCAGGAATCATTAAACTTCCAGGAATATTTGGTCCGTAGCCCTTTCTAGTTTTAGAATAGGTGTACGATTGTGCTCCAGCTGTCATACCATGCCAAGAACCAGAAAAACCAATGATTTCATGCCCTCCAGTATAGAGTTTTGCCATACGTATAGCAACTTCATTAGATTCTGAACCTGTATTTAAAAAAATACATTTTGAAAGCGACTCAGGGAGCGCTTTTGTTAATTCTAATGACAGCTCTATAACAGGTGGTGATAATATGGCACTTAGTAGGTGTATCGCTTTATCACCGGCTTGCTTTAATACTTCAACAATTTTAGGGTGATTATGCCCAAAAACCGAACACATTTGTCCTGATGTAAAATCTAAAACTGCCTGACCGTGTTTATCATAGATATAGCTTCCTGAAGCTTTTTCGGCAATAAATGGAGTAAATTCTCCACAGTATCGTATGAGTGAATTTTGTGCCTTCTTAAATTCATCTAATTTTAATTCTTGCATAATAATCTCAATTTTTATGCAAGTACATCAATATTAATTATTTAAAATTGTAAAATTCAATCATTTTTAATAAGCCTTGAGTAATGTTTAGGCGTCATACCAACGTTTATTTTGAAATACTTATTAAAATGGCTTTGATCATAAAACCCAGTATCATAAGCAATATCTGTAAAAGAATCCTTTGTTTTAATATAAGCTTTGGCTTTTTCGATTCTTAAATTTAAGAGGTAACGCATAGGAGAAATACCAACTTTATTTTTAAATAATCGTTGTAAATGGCTATCACTTAAATGGGTTAAATCAGAAAGTTCTTCTACGAGAATGGGTCTATTATAATTGGTTTCAAAATGAATAATTGTTGTTTTTAAAAGCTCTTGCCATCTATTAGAATTTGAAGGACTATTTCTTAAAAACTTTTTAAAGATTTTTGGTACTTCAATAGGTGATCCATTTGAGTCTAACAAATCAATAGGATCTTGTTGGACGGCATCAAACCATGTATCAAAATGTGATTTGTATACCATTCCATTAGGTATAACCATAACTCTTGAATAGTCATCTGACTCTTCTATGAATGAATAAGATTTAGGAACCCGAATGACTTTATAGTAAAAAAAATCATTTATTTGTGTCTGATGAGCCACATAAGGAGGGATGATCACAAAATCATTTTCTTTTAAGGTTATAGAGGTATTTTTTAATATCAAACGCGCACTTCCTCCTAATATATAGGAGAAAGTGATAAGGTCTGGATGTAAATGCATTGGAAAAAAATGCGATCTACTATAACATATGGTAGCACATTCCATAACGTTTCTAGCATTTGATATTCAAGATTTTCTAAAAGTAAAGATACTATTAAAACTTTTAAAAATTCACCACTAAATAGTCGATCAGCTCAATTTAACTCGAAGCCACATTTTAAATTTCATGCTTAAGAAAAATAGTACTGGTACAACTATTAAAGTTAAGAATGTAGCAATGAGTAAACCATAAATCACAGTCCAAGCCAATGGGCCCCAAAAAACTACGTTATCACCGCCAATATAAATATTAGGATTGAAATCTTTGAAAAGCGTGAAAAAGTTGATATTCCACCCAATGGCTAATGGAATTAGACCCAGAATAGTCGTAATTGCGGTTAGTAATACTGGTCTTAAACGTGCTTTACCAGCTTTAACAATGCTTTCAAAAAGATCATTGGTACTTAAATAGTCCGAGGCATCAATATCTAGATCATTTTTCTTACGATCTATTAAAAGTTGCGCATAGTCTAATAATACTACTCCATTATTTACTACAATTCCTGCTAATGATATAATACCCACCATGGTCATCATAATAACAAAAGCGCTGCCAGTTAACACGATACCTCCAAATACGCCAATAAAACTTAATAAAATAGCCAGCATTATGATACCAGGTTTTGAAACCGAATTAAATTGAAAAATGAGTATAAAAAATATGAGTCCCAAGCCGGTGAAAAAGGCGGTCATCAAAAAGGCCATTTGTTTATTTTGCTCTTCAATTTGTCCGGTATAATCAATCTGAACAGTATCGGGCAAGCCGCTGTAGCTTTTCATTTCATTTTGAATTTGAGCTACAATAGCCCCAGCGTCAGTATAACCAGGTGCCAATGCCGAATAAACCGTAACTACACGCTTAGTGTCTTTATGCTTAATGGCGCTAAATCCAGAGGTGTTTTCTTGCTTGGCAATGGCCGAAATAGGAATATCCTTAATTTTTCCAGTATTATCTCTAAATGTTATGTTCTGGTTAAATAGGGCACTCGTGTTATAACGATTTTCTTCATTAAAGCGCACGTAAATATCATAGTCGTCACCATCATGTTTATAAATGCCTGCTTTAGATCCAAATATAGAATTGCGTAGCTGCTGTCCAACCTGTGATGCATTAACGCCCAATTCACCAGCTTTTTCTCGATCAATGGTCACGCGCATCGTTGGTTTGTCCTTGTTCACATCTATTTTGAGTTCATCAATACCGGGAATATTTTTACTGTTGATGAATTCACGCATAGTTTCAGCGGTAGCAATTAGTTCATTATAGTCCTTACCTTGAAGTTCTATATTGATAGGAGCACCTGCCGGAGGACCATCCATATTTTTTTCAACAGAAATTAATACACCAGGATAAATACCCACTAAAGCGGTTTGTACTTTTTGGCGTAATAATTCACTGTCCTCACCACGTCTGTATTTGAACTCTCTCATTGAAGCTGTGATCTTAGCTTTATGAGGCATTTCGGCAGATGATCCACCATCGGTTTGCGGATTTCCGGCCCCTTCACCAACTTGTGAAACAGCACTTTCTACCAAGAAGTTATAATCTCCATCTTTATATTGGCTGTCATCTAAAACCGAGTACACACGTTGCTCGATTTCTTTGGTGATGGCATTGGTTTTTTCAATGGCTGTTCCTTGTGGATATTCTATATAGACAATGATTTGATTTGGTTTATTGTCTGGGAAGAATTCAACTTTAGTTCGTTTTTGGTCTAAGGATATCCCAAATGCCACAAAGGCAAGTATTAATAGACCAAAGATGCCTATTGTTAATTTATAAGGTCTTCTTCCAGTTAATGCACGGCGTAATTGACGTTCGTACCAGTTTTCGAGTTTTACCAGAGTATGCTTTTGAAAATTATTAGCCCATTTTCGTAAAAACAGTCTATAAACCCAAAGCATAATGGAGGTAAACACCATGAGTGTACCAAGCGCTCTATATTCACCTCCAACAACATAAACAAAAATTCCTAGTAGCGCCATAATAATCGTCATTTTGACGATGCGCTTTAAGGGCATGTTTTTGTCTTCAATATTCATGAATTGAGACACCAATACCGAATTAAAAAATATAGCTACAAACAATGAAGATCCTAATACTATAGATAAGGTAATAGGTAAGATTTTCATGAATTCTCCCATAATACCAGGCCAAAGACCAAGAGGGACAAAAGCAGCTACTGTTGTTAATGTTGAAATAATAATCGGAAATGCAATTTCACCAATTCCTTTTTTAGCGGCTTGTATTCGGCTCATACCTTCCTCATCCATAAGTCGGTATACGTTTTCTACAACTACAATTCCGTTATCAACCAACATTCCTAATCCCATAATTAATGCGAACAAAACCATGGTATTTAAACTATAGCCAATAAGGTTTAAAATCATGAGCGACATAAACATGGACATAGGTATTGCGAACCCTACGAATATGGCATTCTTAAATCCTAAAAAGAACATTAAAACCGTAACAACAAGTATAACCCCAAAAATGATATTGTTAACCAAATCATCAACTTGGCCAATTGTTACCGAAGATTGATCGTTAGTAATGGACACTTTTAAATCTGCAGGAAAAACATTGTCTTTAGCATTCTTTACAATTTGTTGAATTTGTTCAGCCGCAGCAACCATGTTTTTTCCAGCTCGTTTTTTAACATCGAGCATCACTACTGGGGCACCATATTCGCGTGCGAAAGTAGTATTATCTTCTTCTTTAAAAGTTATGGTAGCTACATTCTTAAGATAGATGGCATCTCCGTTTTCAGATTTTACAACAAAATTCTCTAATTCTGAAGGTGATTCTATTTCACCTAAAACTCGAATGGTACGTCGCTGACCGCTAGCTTTTAAATTACCGGCAGACATCGTAACGTTTCCTCCATTAATAGCGCTAATGATATCATTAAAAGTAACTTGAGCGGCCATCATTTTGTAAATATCTACAGCTACTTCAACCTCTTTGTCTTGTGCGCCACGGATATCAACCTTTTTGATTTCTAAAAGATTTTCAATTTCATCTTGAAGATATTCGCCAAACGCTTTAAGTTTTTCAACGGGATAGTCACCCGAAATGTTAATATTTAAGATGGGCATTTCTTCAGACATGCTTAATTCGAACACATCGGGTTCTACTTTGGCACCATTAAAGGTCGGCCAATCTTCTCCCGAGGTTTCAGAATCTATCTCATCCTTAACTTTTTGTTTGGCTTGTTCAACGGTGATGTTTTCGTCAAACTCTACGATAAGCATTGAATAGTCTTCTTGTGATGTAGAGGTGATCTCAACCACATTGCTTACTGTTTTTAATTTATCTTCTAAAGGATCACTAATTAATTTTTCGATATCCTCTGCAGTGTTTCCTGGAAAAACCGAACTCACATAAATTTTGGTTTCATTCACTTCAGGGAAGTTTTCTCTAGGCATGCTGAAAAAAGCAGTTATACCTAAATAAAAGATTACCAAAATGAGCACATACATCGTGGTTTTGTTGTTGATAGCCCAGGACGATAAACCAAATTCCTTATCGACCTTTTTTTTCTGTTTAGTCATGGTTGTTTGGTTTAGTAGTTAATCACTTTTACGGTTTGTCCATCTTTCACACTTCGGGCGCCTTCCTGAATGATTTCAGCGCCATTTTCAATGCCCTCAAGAATTTCAATAACATCACCTTGGGTGCGACCGGTTTTTATAATTACTCGGTTGGCGACACCTTCATCTTTGCTGTTTTTGTCTTTAACAACATAAATGTATTGCTCGCCATCAGCATTTTCAGAAATAATACTTTGCGGAACCAATAAGGCTTGTTCATTAGTATAATCATTAATTTTTAGCCTAGCTGTTAAGTTGGGTTTAATGGATTTATCTTGATTTGGAATCGCAACCTCTACCTTAAACGTGCGGTTTGCAGGATTGATAAAGTGACCTGCCTGACGAATTTTTGTGTCGATTGTTTTATCCAATACGGGCAGCTCAACATTTACTGATTTTCCTTCTACCACATCTGCGATATAGCGTTCAGGAACTTCGGTTTCTATATACATGTCCTTCAAATTAACGAGACGTATAAGAGGTGTTTGCCCGGCTGCTACTACATTGCCTTGTTCTGTGATGACATCGTCGATAGTCCCTGAAAATGGAGCTGTAACCGTTGTTTTAGCTAACTGTTTCTTGATTTGGTTCACTGCTCCCAGTTGTGATTCATAATTGGACTTGGCTTGTAAATATTGAATTTCACTACCTATTTGCTGCTGCCATAAACGCTTTTGGCGCTCATATGTGGTTTTGGCCAAATCGGCTTGTATTTGTAATTGTAATAATTGTTGGCTTAATCCACCATCATCAATTTTAGCTAAAACCTGTCCTTTATTAACTTGTTGTCCTTCTTTTACATAGATTTTGGTTAAAATGCCATTGTATTCAGGAGTAATTACAACAAGATCTTTTGTAGTCACGTTTCCTTGAAGTTCTAAAAGATGATTAAAAACTTCTTGTTCAGCCTTAAAGGTGGTTATTAATGGAATATGCTTTGCAGAATCCAAAACCTTTATTTTGTCATCTAAAGATTTAATTTGATCGTTAATGGCTTGAAGCTCATTCACCATTTCACCACGTTTCTCGCGGATTAATTCTAGATTATTGCTCTCTAAAACCTTTTCTACAGAATTTTTCTTTTCACCTGAACAGGCAACCAAAAAAAGAGCGATTAACGGAAGTGTATATATATGTTTCATGTTATAGTGTTTACTAATTTTTCTAGTCTAATATGATGTTATTCAATGTTGTTTCTAAAGCTGCTTTGGAATTTATGACATCAAGCATGGCTTGTAGGTACTCTTGTTGCGCGGTGTACAATTGTAATTGCGCTTGTCTTAAATCGAAACTAGAAGAAACACCCTCAAAAAATTTGGTTTGATTCTTTTTTTCGATGCGTTCAGCAAGCAATAGATTTTCCTTTTTGTTTTCAAAATCTTCAATGGCGAACTGATAATTGCTCTTTGCCGAGGCAATTTCAAACTGCAGTTTCTGTTCTGTTTCAATTAAATCGTCTTCTGCTTTTTCTAGATTTATTTTTGCACGTTGTGTTGCAGCAGTTCGCATTCCGGAACTTAAAATTGGAATTTTTAAACTCACTCCAAATAATGAAGACCCAAACCATTGCTGTTCACTTTTAGCGAAGGTAAAAGAGTCACTAAAGCCAGAATATCCACCATTTATAAAGGCATCCAATGTTGGTAATGCTTTACTTCGTTCCAATTTCAACAGAAGTTCTTTAGCGGTTTTATCGTTCTCTGCTATTTGGTAATCAATAGTGTTTTCTACATCTGTTTCAGATTGTAGTAACTCTAAATTTAGATTTTGTAAGGTTAAAGTCTCTAGATTATCAGTTAAAGCGGTGTCCTGATTTACATCCAAACCCAAGGTGATATTAAACATTTGATAAGCTAATGTTTTCAAGCGTGAGGTATTACTTAAGGCGCTTTTAACCCCAGACAGAGTGATTTTTAATTGCTCAACACTTTCTTCTTCTTCAAAGCCATTATTATAGATGGCAGTAATATCATCAAGATTTTTTTGTAAAGTTTCAACATTACGGTTTAGTATTACAACACTTTCTTCTACTAAAAGCACATTTCCATAAGCATTGATAACAGCTTTTCTTACTTCCAAATCGGTTTTGACTTTAGCATTTTGAGAAATCTCCAAAAATACTTTAGCAGATTGTAGGCCTACTAAATACGAGCCATCAAATAACTTTTGCGTTAAGGTTGCGGTAGCGTTCATATTTTGTTTGGTGCCAAAAGTAACTTCGGCAAACTCGCCTGGATTTCCTCCAAAAAATTCGGCAGGAATCAAGGACACTTGTTGTTTAAGAAAATTTTGGTAGTCTACCGATGCACTTATCTGTGGTAGTCCGGTGGCTGTGGTTTCCCATTTTTGTTGTTTTGCTGCATCAATATCTCGAGCTGCATTTTTGGCCGTTCGATTGTTTTCTAGGGCAAAATCTATGGCCTCTTGAAGACTAAACTGATTTGAAGGGTTTTGTGAAAATCCTATAGCAGTAAGCCAGAAACAGGCTAATAGTATAGTGTAATGTTTCATGATTGATTTGAAATTATTTGATTGAGCATAATAATGCCTTTTTCGGTACAAATGCCTCTTAAATGATACTCCAGATACAGGTCCATAAGTGCATTCATCGAAAAATTATTTAAAGGAAAAAGTTCTTTGTCTTTTAGAGAAACCATACTGTTAAAGTAAATTCTACATGTAAAGTCAACATTAAGTGATGAACGATATAACCCAAGAGCAATCCCGCGTTTAAGATTATCGGTTACACAGCCCTGCATGACTTCAAATTGTTTTTGTTTTAATGACTTGAAAATTTTTGGATAATACTTTTGAAGCTGATATTGCGGTGAAGATTTTTCGTCCTTTAAATGCTCCATGACAAATCGTTTGATGTCATAGATTTCTTCAATTGGGTTTTTCTCTAATGCGCAAATACCATCTATACCTTGTGAAATAATTTCAAACAGATACATGGTAGTAGCTTCAATAAGTTTGGTTTTGTTTTCAAAATGCTGATAGATAGTCTTTTTTGATATGCCCATTTTTTCGGCAATATCATCCATCGTAACGCTTTTAAATCCAAAGTTTAAAAACAGATCAGCAGATTGATGTATAATTTGTTCTCTCATAAGGGCGCAAATTTACGACAGGAAACTTTATAAACACAAAAAGTTTCCAAAGTTTTAATGTTTTTTTAACATTGTGCTAATAAGTTGTATAAATCAAGGCATTTACTTTATTTTTGTGCCATGCGAAACATTCAATTTTATCAAGAAGCTTTTGTAGCCTACTTACATGATTATAAATTTGATAAAGAACCAGCTTCACTATATTCTCCAATCACTTATATTTTAGAATTAGGCGGTAAACGCTTAAGGCCTGTATTGACTTTAATGACTGCCGAAATATTTGAGTGTGATTATAAAAAAGCGTTAAACGCTGCTTTGAGTATTGAAGTATTTCATAATTTTTCATTGATTCATGACGATATAATGGACAATGCGCCGTTGCGAAGAGGCAAAGAAACGGTACACGAAAAGTGGGATCTAAACACTGGCATATTATCGGGAGACGCCATGCTAATTTTGGCTTATCAATTATTTGAAAATTATGATGCTGAAGTATTTCAAAAGTTAGCCCAGCTTTTTAGCAAAACAGCTTTAGAAGTTTGTGAGGGCCAGCAATATGACATCGATTATGCAACTAATGATGAGGTCACAATTGCAGAGTATCTAAAAATGATAGAATTAAAAACCGCGGTGTTAGTTGGTGCCGCAATGCAAATGGGAGCTATTGTAGCTGGAGCTTCCATTGACCAACAACATAAAATTTATGAGTTTGGAAAAAATTTGGGAATAGCATTTCAGTTGCAGGATGATTATCTAGATGCTTTTGGTGATCCAAAAACATTTGGCAAGCAAGTTGGTGGTGATATTATTGAAAACAAAAAAACAATTCTATATTTAAAAGCTTTAGAGTTATCAAGTGGAGATCATAAAATGGAGCTTCAGCATCTTTACAGTATTACCCCGAGTGACTCTAAAGACAAAATAGAAACGGCAAAGCATATATTCATAGCTACTGGAGCTGCTGAAGCTACACAACATGAGATTAAAGCCTTTAGCGATAAAGCGTTTAGAACATTAGATAGTTTAGACGTTGATCCAAATCGTAAAGAAATTTTAAAACAGTTTGGTGAACAGTTGATGAATAGAGTAGTTTGAACATTCATCAAAATACTGAAATGAAGTGATGAATTTACCAACCACATTTGAAGATTTAATTGAAGCTGCACATTCTCAACATTTGTACAAAAGTCTCATTAGGCAATTGAATAAAGATTTTTTGTATGCTAATATTGACCTCGATTTTGACGATGAAATCTTACCAAGTAGCTTGAAATTATTATTGCATGAAACAGTATTCAAGCTCATTCAACACAAATTTGTAGACTACCTTAATTTACTCTATATCATTGATGTTTCAGAAAGTAAAATTAAGGCTCTGGATGGAAGTGATACACTGTATTTATCAGAACAGGTTACATTTTTGATTTTACAGCGGGAATGGCAAAAGGTTTGGTTTAAGAATAAATACACTTAAAAATATACGCGAACAAAAGGCATCCAAGCATTAGCATAAATACTTTTAGCTTCATCATACAAAACATCATATCTAATGCCTATAGCAACATTTTGTGCTCGGTAACCAGCGCCAAGAAATAGTGCCGGATACCAGTAGTTATCATTTTCTAAACCCAAACGGTTGTCCCATTTTCTAGAAACATGAAGTTCTTCAAATTCCGCAGAAAGCTGAATGACATCAATAGGATTGACCAATCCAATTAAACTTCCGCCTAAAATAGTAGACTTATAAATATTCTTTCGTTTGTTATATGTGCCATTTAACCCAACACCTAATGCAAATTGAGGGTTAAATTCATAAATGGCGCTAGGAGCCAAAGTTCCACTAAAAAAACCATCTCCAAAACCTAATCCAATGCCACCTCCAAAACGAACATAATCCCAAAATTGGTTGTCATTTTGTTGAGAATATAGAGCTTTAGGAAAAAGTAGACCAATAAAGGCGATTAGAACTAAAAATGATTTGGGTAACATACTGGAATTCATATCAAGATAAATTCAAAAAGGTTTGTTATAAATATAATAAAAGCATATCTAATTTTAGTAAAAGTTGTATTTTTGGTGAAAATTTATTGAAGCGAGAATTCCTTACATAGTATAATGGATAAATATTCCTTTTTAAACGCAGCACATACAGCATATTTTGCTGATTTATACGACCAATATTTAACCAATCCTGATGCAATAGAGCCTAGTTGGAGAGCCTTTTTTCAAGGCTATGATTTTGGTAGCGAGAGTTATGGAATGAATGGAGAAATCGTTGATGGTGTATCAACCCAAATACCAGAACAACTTCAAAAAGAATTCCAGGTTGTAAGACTTATAGATGGTTATAGAACACGAGGGCATTTGTTTACCAAAACCAATCCTGTTCGTGAACGCAGAAAATATGAGCCCACGTTAGATCTGGAGAATTTTGGGTTATCTGCCAATGATTTAGATACAGTGTTTAATGCTGGAGAAATTTTAGGTATTGGGACACAAACGCTAAGAGAAATCATTACACATTTAGATCGTATTTATTGTAGCTCTATTGGTATTGAGTATATGTATCTTAGAACACCTGAAGTAATTAAGTGGTGGCAGGATAAACTAAACATCAACGATAATCATCCGTCATATTCAGCTGAAACAAAAAAGTATATTCTATCCAAACTTAACCAGGCTGTTACCTTTGAGAATTTTTTACAGACCAAATATGTTGGTCAAAAACGCTTTTCACTTGAAGGAGGAGAATCATTAATTCCTGCAATTAGTAATACGTTGTATAACGCTGTTGAAAAATATGGTGTGAAAGAATGTGTATTAGGAATGGCACATCGCGGGCGTTTAAGTACTTTGGTGAATATTTTCAGGAAGCCAATGAATGAGCTCTTTAGTGAATTTGATGGCAAAGATTTTGAAGACGAAAATATTGATGGGGATGTAAAATACCATTTAGGTTTAACTTTAAACAAAACCTATCAAAACGGGAAGTCCATAAAAATGAATTTAGTTCCAAATCCATCTCATTTGGAAACTGTAGGTCCTGTTGCAGAAGGTATCACAAGAGCAAAAATTGATAACGATTATAATGGTGATGATTCTAAAATCATTCCTATTATTGTTCATGGAGACGCAGCCATTGCAGGTCAGGGCATAGTGTATGAGGTGGCTCAAATGAGTCAACTCAATGGCTATAAAACAGGCGGAACGATTCATATTGTTGTCAATAATCAAATAGGTTTTACTACCAATTATTTAGATGCGCGTTCCAGTACCTACTGTACTGATGTAGCTAAAGTTACCTTGTCTCCTGTGCTACATGTTAATGCCGATGATGCCGAAGCAGTTGTACATGGTCTTGAAATGGCTTTGGAGTATAGAATGCGTTATAAAAAAGACGTTTATATTGATTTATTGGGGTACCGTAAATATGGTCATAATGAAGGTGACGAGCCTCGATTTACACAGCCAAAACTTTACAAAGCTATAGCGAAACATAATAACCCATTCAAAATTTATGCAGACAAACTAATTTCAGAAAACACTATAGATCAGTCTTACGTCAATAAAATTGAAGACGAATTTAAAGCAACTTTAGAACGCGAATACGAAAAATCTAAAGAAGCAGTGTCTTCAAAAGTGAGGGAGTTTATGGAAGAGCGTTGGTCTGGATTTGATCGTAAAGGCCTAGTCGAGATGCTAAAGGAAGTTAATACAGGCTATCCAAAAAATAAATTAGAGCATATTTCAAAAGTAGTTTCAACAGTGCCAGAGGGCGTTAAGTTTTTGCGTAAAGCAGAACGTATTTTAGATGGACGTGCTCAAATGGTCTTTGAAACTAATACTCTTGATTGGGGAATGGCCGAAACATTGGCTTATGGTAGTTTGCTCGAAGAAGGCTTTAATGTTAGAATCTCTGGTCAGGACGTAGAACGAGGTACTTTTAGTCACAGACATGCCATTTTAAGAGATGAAATTTCTGAAGAACGTATCAATCTGCTCAACATCAATCCTAATAATAAGGGCGAAATGTTTATTTACAACTCGTTGCTATCTGAATATGGCGTTCTTGGATTTGACTATGGGTATGCAATGGCCAATCCTAACACCTTAACAATTTGGGAAGCACAGTTTGGCGACTTTAGTAATGGTGCACAAATTATTTTTGATCAGTACATGTCAGCCGCCGAAGATAAATGGAAATCGCAAAATGGTATTGTAGTGTTGTTGCCGCATGGTTACGAAGGTCAGGGATCAGAACATTCATCGGCCCGTATTGAAAGGTATTTACAATTATGTGCAGAGGATAACATGATTGTTGCAGATTGTACAACACCTGCTAATTTTTATCATTTATTGCGTCGACAAATGAAAAGGGAGTTTAGAAAGCCTTTAATTGTGTTTACGCCTAAAAGTTTATTACGTCATCCTAGAGCAGTGTCGTCTCTCGAAGATCTTGCTGGCGGAAAATTTCAAGAGGTAATTGATGATACTATAGCTCCTGAAAACGTGAAAAAAATGGTATTCTGCACCGGGAAGTTTTATTACGATCTTTTGGCAGAACGTGAAACTTTGGAGCGTGATGATGTAGCATTAATACGTATAGAACAATTATTTCCATTGCATTCTGAAAAAATTCAAAACGTTTTAAATAGATACCCAAATGTTGAACGTTATGTTTGGGCGCAAGAAGAACCTAAAAATATGGGTGCATGGAGTTATATGTTACAGCGTTTTGATGCTGTTAAGCTAGAAGTAGCAGCTAGAGATTACAGTGCAGTACCTGCTCCAGGTTCTAGTACTAGAGATAAAAGCAGGCAACGTCGCGTAATAGACAATATATTTAATGAATAGTAACAATAAAATAAAACTAAAATATTAGTAAAATGATTTTAGAAATGAAAGTTCCTTCGCCGGGAGAGTCCATTAAGGAGGTTGAAATTGCAACTTGGTTGGTTGAAGATGGTGATTATGTTGAAAAAGATCAGGCCATAGCAGAAGTTGATAGTGATAAAGCAACCCTAGAACTTCCTGCAGAAGCAAGTGGAACAATAACTTTAAAGGCTGAAGAAGGTGATGCGGTTGCAGTAGGAGCAGTAGTTTGCCTTATTGACACTAGTGCCGAGAAACCTGAAGGTAGTACTTCTCCAAAATCGACTGAAAAAGTTGAAGCGAAGGAGAATACAGTAAGTACATCAGAGAAACCTCAAGGAGAAACTACATATGCAACAGGCAGCGCAAGTCCTGCGGCCAAAAAAATATTATCTGAAAAAGGGATTGACGCTCATCAAGTTAAAGGTTCTGGAAAAGATGGTAGAATCACTAAGGAAGATGCTGTTAAAGCAGTACCATCTATGGGTGTTGAAATTAATACAGACGGAAGGGGTAGTAGTCGTAAAAAAATGTCAATGTTACGCCGAAAAGTTGCAGAGCGTTTGGTGGAAGCAAAAAACACCACTGCCATGTTAACTACCTTTAATGAGGTGGATATGTCTCCTATTTTTGCATTGAGAAATGAATATAAGGAAGTATTTAAAGAAAAGCATGGCGTTGGTCTTGGGTTTATGAGCTTTTTTACGCTTGCAGTAGTTCGCGCTTTACAAGAATATCCAGCTGTAAATTCTATGATTGATGGTCAAGAAATGGTTAGCTATGATTTTTGTGATATTAGTATAGCTGTTTCTGGCCCTAAAGGATTAATGGTTCCTGTTATGCGAAATGCCGAGAAGTTAAGTTTTAGAGGGGTAGAAGCCGAAGTGAAACGTTTGGCCATTAGAGCTCGAGACGGACAAATTACTGTTGATGAGATGACAGGTGGAACCTTTACCATTTCTAATGGAGGAGTGTTTGGAAGCATGTTGTCTACACCCATAATTAACCCACCTCAAAGTGGAATTTTAGGGATGCATAATATTGTTGAGCGACCAGTTGCAATTGATGGTAAAGTTGAAATTAGACCAATCATGTACGTTGCACTTTCATACGACCATCGAATTATTGATGGAAAAGAATCTGTAGGATTTTTAGTTGCAGTTAAAGAAGCTTTAGAAAATCCAGTTGAGTTACTTATGAATAATGATGTTAAAAAGGCGTTGGAACTTTAATCGTCATTAAAAAGGGATAATTAAAAAGCGCAACTATTAAAGTTGCGCTTTTTTTTAATAACTAACTAACTAAAATAATTGCTATAATATTAACAGCAATAATAACAATACTAATACTTATAAGGCTAACAATAAAAAGCCTATTGTTAAGACTGATCTTATATTTCATGACAATTAGTAGTTTTGGGACATCTTAAGGATAATTAATAAACTTTGATAAAAAGCTCTGAATCAATGACAATCCAGAGCTTATATAAAATTCCCCCTAAGAATTAATTAATAGCATTGTAAATTTCGGAAATAAACAAATACCAAACAATACGTAGAACTACGTATTTTTTAGTCTTTTAGGGTTAACATTTTTAAAATCAAAGTAATAAAAATTTGAAATTGGGATGTAATGAAAAAAGCTCTGAATCAATGACAATTCAGAGCTTTCATTCCTCATTATTGAGAAATAAATTAATAGCATAACAAATTTAAACACAAAACCAATACCAAACAATACGTAGTTCTACGTATTTTTATTCAAATATTCTTGGTGTTCTTTAGCATATAGAAATAGACTACTTGCTTTTGATTCTAAATTTAACTTGTTGATAATGTGACTCTTGTGTTTTTCAACAGTCCTGCTCGATATAAACATTTCTTTTCCAATTTCCTTGGCGGTTTTATTTTCAGAAATTAGACGAAGCACTTCTTTTTCGGTGGTGGTTAAAAGGTGAAGAGCTTTTACAGATTCGTCAACCTCTAAAAATTCAATAAGTTCTGGGCTAAAATACGGTACGTTATTTTGGACCGAATTCAAACAGTTTTCAATTTCTTCTAAAGCAAATTCCTTTAAAACGTATCCATATATATTTAACCCTTTTGCTTGCTGGTAAACAATTTCATCTTTTTCAAAAGTGATTAAAATAATTTTAGTGGTAAGTGCTTCGTCTTGACATTTTTTTGCAATCTCTAAACCATCTAAAAAAGGCATTCTGATGTCTAAAATGGCAATATCAGGTTGTTGGTCCTTTATAATTTCATAGGCTTCTTTGCCATCTTTGGCACTCGCCAAAACGTTATATTCTTTTTCAACTAAAAAATCATGTAGACCCTTTAAAATTAAAGGATGGTCGTCTGCAATTAAAATTGTATTATTCATTTAAGGTTATTCTAGAAGGATTAAGCCTTAAAGATACTTAGATTTCAATTTAAAATAAAGATTACAACTACAATTTTAAATAGAGATATTTTTTTTCATAGTCGATAATTCCCTTCGCCTTTTTTAAAATGTCAGCACCTATAATTCCATCAACTGGTTTTGAGTTATGACTAATTAGTGCGGTATTAACATGGGTAAGATTGAACAAAATCAAGGCAACTTTTTCCTTTTTCCATTTCCCTATTTTAAGCTGGTTATTTTTGGACACTTGTGTGAGCATATCCGTAGCTCCTGCACCAGCCGCCTTAATTTCAGAATCTTTAGCTTCTAAATTAAATCTTTCAATGGCTTCAAAACCCACACATGAGTTTGAGGCCCCTGTGTCTAAAATAAAAAGACCTTTAATACCATTTAGAGTTGCTATTATTTCAAAATGATTGGTTTTAGTGAGATGCAATTTAACCTTGGTGTAGCCTTTATTAAGGAGAAATTCTTTTAACTGGGTCATGGATATTAGGAAGGTTAATATTATTGTAAAGATATAATATAATAACAAATGACTATGGTAATTATATAGGGTGATTTTATTGCACTTCTTTAAAAATTAGTTCAAGTAAAAACTCCTATTTTTGTGCCATGTTAATTACCGATACGCATACACATTTATATAGTGAAGCTTTTGATGAGGACAGATCGCTCATGATTAAGCGGGCTTTGGACCTTGGAGTCAAACGATTTTTTATCCCTGCTATTGATGCTTCATATACTCAAGCTATGATGACTTTGGAATCTAATTTTCCTGACCATATATATTTAATGATGGGGCTTCATCCCACTTCTGTAAAGGAAAATTATAGAGAAGAGCTAGAGCATGTTGAAGAACAATTAGCGCAACGACATTTCTATGCCATTGGAGAAATTGGTATAGATTTGTATTGGGACAAGTCTACATTGGCGATTCAAAAAATAGCATTTAAACATCAAATTCAATTAGCAAAGCAATATAAGTTGCCTATTGTGATTCATTGTAGAGATGCATTCGATGAGATATTTGAAGTTTTAGAAGAAGAAAAAAGCGATAATCTTTTTGGAATTTTTCACTGTTTTACTGGAAATTTAGACCAGGCCCAAAAAGCACTTTCATTTAATATGAAATTGGGAATTGGTGGAGTTGTAACATTTAAAAATGGAGGTTTAGATCAGTTCATTAATCAAATTCCTTTAGAACATATAGTCCTAGAAACCGATTCTCCTTATTTAGCTCCAAAGCCGTATAGAGGAAAACGAAATGAAAGTGCATATATAATTAAGGTGTTAGAAAAATTGTCTGAGCTATACCAACTTCCGCAAGAAAAAATTGCCGAAATTACAACTCAAAACTCTAAAGACATATTTGGTGTTTAATACTTTGATAAAATTTTCTAATCCATATAAGTTGAAACATTGTACTTTAGTTTTTAATATAATATGAACCATATTCAGCCCAACATATTATTAATCTATACTGGTGGAACCATCGGGATGATCAAAGACCCAAATACTGGGGTTTTAAAAGCATTCGATTTCAAAAATCTGTTAAATCGTATTCCTGAGTTAAAGCTATTAGATTGTAAAATCACCACTAAATCATTTAAACATCCAATCGATTCCTCTAACATGAATCCAGGGTATTGGTTAGAAATTGCCGAATTAATTGAAGTTAATTACGACACTTTTGATGGTTTTGTTGTACTTCATGGAAGTGATACCATGAGTTATACGGCTTCAGCTTTGAGTTTCATGTTAGAAAACTTGGCTAAACCAGTGATTTTAACTGGATCACAGCTGCCTATCGGAGATTTGCGTACAGACGCCAAAGAGAATTTAATTACTTCAATTCAAATGGCTGCATTACATCAAAATGGAAAACCAGTTATTAAAGAAGTTGGATTATATTTTGAGTACAAACTATACCGTGGCAACAGGACTACAAAAATAAATGCAGAGCATTTTGAAGCTTTCGAATCTTTAAACTACCCACATCTGGCGGAGTCTGGTGTACACTTAAAAGTAAATACCGAATATCTATTTAAGCCAAACACACGAAAAAAACTGGTGGTGCACAAAGTTTTTGACACAAATATTGTCATTATAAAGCTCTTTCCAGGGATTTCCAAAGTAGTATTAGAAACTATTTTGAATGCCAATACTATTAAAGGCGTCATTTTAGAAACCTATGGTGCCGGTAATACAACTACAGAGCCATGGTTTATTGATTTATTGTCTCATACTATTGCTAAAGGGACACCAATTATAAATGTAACTCAATGTTCTGGTGGAAGTGTCATTATGGGTCAGTACGAAACTAGTACAAAACTTAAATCCATTGGTGTAGTTTCAGGAAAAGATATTACATCTGAAGCAGCGGTGGCCAAACTTATGTATATGTTGGGAGAAAAAATTTCGGCTAAAACCTTCAAAACCATTTTCGAAACTTCACTGCGTGGAGAAATGTTTTAAAATTAACGAATAAAATTTTAGGCTCTCAATAATTTTTTGTTATTTGACCCACCATAATTAAAAAACAAGTTACAGAGAGGTGGCCGAGTGGTCGAAGGCGCACGCCTGGAAAGTGTGTATACGCCAAAAGCGTATCGAGGGTTCGAATCCCTTCCTCTCTGCTGTAATTTTTATTTTTTAATTGTAATTTTTTTATATCTTTAACACTTTAACTAATAAAATTAAGATTAAGAACGATGAAAAGACTATTTTCTATCCTAGCCATAGCAGGAATCATGGCTTTCGGAACTGTTAATGCTAACGCATACACAACAACAACAGCAACAACGGTTGCAACAATAACTCAAGACGAAGAGACTCCAGCTCCTGCTGAAGAACTTGGGTTTCACCAAGAATTGAAAAAACGATTTATTGAAGGTGGACCAGGGTTCATGGGAATTGTATTACTATGTCTTATATTAGGACTAGCTATTGCAATTGAAAGAATTATCTTTTTAAACTTGTCAACAACTAATACTAAAAAATTAACACAAAGTGTTGAAGATGCTTTGGCTTCTGGTGGTGTTGAAGCTGCAAAAGAAGTTTGTAGAAACACTAAAGGGCCTGTTGCCTCGATATTTTATCAGGGATTAGATAGAACCGACGAAGGTTTGGATGCTGTTGAAAAAGCGGTTGTAGCCTATGGAGGTGTTCAAATGGGACAATTAGAGAAAAACGTATCATGGATTTCATTATTTATTGCATTGGCACCGATGCTTGGGTTCATGGGTACAGTAATTGGTATGATTCAAGCCTTTGATAAAATTGAAGCTGCAGGAGATATGCAACCGTCATTAGTAGCGGGTGGTATTAAAGTAGCACTTTTAACAACAGTATTTGGTCTTATTGTGGCAATTATACTTCAAATTTTTTACAACTATATTATTGCTAAAATCGATAGCATTGTAAACGATATGGAAGACGCGTCTATTACCTTAATGGACTTATTGATTAGAAACAAAAAATAAACCACAATAATTTAAAAAATTATGCACAAAATATTAAAAATAGTAGCTGCTGTACTTGGGCTAATTGGCATTGTCTTTTTAATTAGAATCATCTCTGTTGGAGATGAGGCTATTAAAGCAGGAGACGACGCTTCAGTAGATCCAATTGCATATGTAGCATATATTATTTTAGGATTAACATTAGTGTTTGTTTTATTTTTTGTTCTTAAAAATTTATTTACAAATACTGGATCTCTAAAAAATACGTTAGTAGGAGTAGGAGCATTTGCTGCTGTATTGGTTATATCATATGTATTATCTAGCGGTTCTGATGCTGGAGATTATTTTTATAACGGAATTGCAGCAACTGAAGGCGAATCTCATATGGTAGGCGCAGGCTTAATAGCATTTTATATTTTAATCTGTGGCGCAGCTGCAGCGATGCTATTGTCTGGCGTTAAAAAAATGATTAAATAAGATAATTATGGCAAAACGATCAGCACCCGAAGTTAATGCAGGCTCTATGGCTGATATTGCATTTTTGCTTCTTATTTTCTTTTTGGTGACAACAACCATTGAAACCGATACAGGTTTAAGTAGAAAATTACCTCCAATAGAGGAGAATGAAGAAGATGTTATCATCAAGCAAAAAAATATTTTTACCGTACTTATTAATGGTAAAGATCAATTATTGGTTGAAGATGAACTGATGGAACTTAAAAATTTACGTAAAGCTGCCATTGAATTTTTAGATAATGGTGGTGGTACAGGCGAAGATGCTTGTAGCTATTGTAAAGGTAAAAAAAGCCCAACGTCATCAGACAATCCAGATAAGGCCATTATTTCCTTAAAGAATGAAAGGGAGACAACATATTCAACGTACATTTCAGTACAGAATGAATTAGTTGCGGCCTATAACGAATTACGTGATAGACGAGCTCAAGAGCTTTATGGTATTACGTTCAAGGAAATGGAGGCTAATTATGATAATGTCAATTGGGTAGGGAATAAAACCAAGCTTAAGGAACAAATCGAAAAGATTAAACTTGAGTACCCTCAAAAATTATCTGAAGTACAACAAAAATAATTTAGGAAAACTTAAAATATGTCTAAATTTAACAAGAAAAAATCGGGAGATTTACCGGCTATTTCAACAGCCTCTCTACCAGATATTGTATTTATGTTGCTATTCTTTTTTATGGTAGCTACGGTTATGCGTGATACAACTTTAAAAATTAAAAACGAGTTGCCAAGTGCGGACCAAATTGAAAAGCTAGATAAAAAAGATTTGATCATGTATATTTATATTGGTCAACCAAGTGAGCGCTTTCAAAGTCAATATGGTAAAGAATCACGTATTCAGTTAAATGATAAGTTTGCTGATGTTAGCGATGTTCAAGCATTTATAGCTGCTGAACGTGCTTCAAAACGTGAGGAATTGATTCCGTTTTTAACCACAG
Source organism: Geojedonia litorea (assembly GCF_042654525.1). Taxonomy (NCBI): domain Bacteria; kingdom Pseudomonadati; phylum Bacteroidota; class Flavobacteriia; order Flavobacteriales; family Flavobacteriaceae; genus Geojedonia; species Geojedonia litorea. The sequence goes on along the minus strand of NZ_JBHSGP010000014.1, from coordinate 342,015 downwards.
CCCTTAAGGTAGATAAAGATGCCAATATGGGATTAGTAGGTGATGTAAAACAAGAATTAAGAAAGGCAAACGCCTTGAAAATTAATTATACCACCAAGAAAGGTGATATATCTAATAATAGAAAATAGTCTTACTTTTAAAATTAAAAAAAGCATCCCATGGGATGCTTTTTTTATACCATATAAATTCTAGCGTCGTAGCAATTTATAAATTATATTTACGATAAATAGCTATTTGAGCTAGTTACTGTTGCACATGAATTGTAATTTAAACAAATACAAGCATTTAGTAAAAAGGTTAATTTGTACCGCTTTTATGGGTTTAGGTGTCTATGGCGTAGTGATTGGTCAAAACAATGCTCAAGCTAACTTTTTAGATACAACTACGGTAGATGAGAAGTATAGAGAAGATCAATTTTATGTTTCTGTTACTTATAACTTGTTAGGGAGAAAACCGCAAGGCGTATCACAAAATGGATTTTCTGGAGGTTTTCATGTTGGGTTTATTCGTGATATGCCCATTAATAAAGCTCGAAATTTGGCATTTGGTCTTGGATTGGGGATTTCAACTAACTCCTATAACCAGACATTACTTATAAGTAAGGAAACAAGTACTTATCAATATTCTTTATTGAATAATAATGATACACCATTCAATAAGAATAAGTTTAGTGCTTATGCTATTGAACTTCCTTTTGAATTTAGATGGCGAACATCAAATCCAACCGACTATAATTTTTGGCGAATCTATACTGGTTTTAAGGTGAGCTACCGTTTTTATACGGCTTCAAAATTTAAAGGTGAAGCAGGAAACATAGAACTAACTAATATATCAGACTTTAATGACTTTCAATATGGTTTGATGACAAGTATTGGGTATTCTAATATCAATATACACTTCTATTATGCCTTAAATGATATTTTTAAAGAATCGGCAACAGTTAACAATGAGCATATTGCTATGAATGCCATTAAAATAGGACTAATCTACTATATTTTATAGCCAGTAATTCAGCATTATTAGCTGTGGAATTAGGCCAATAAAAAATCCAATCGTGAGCTCTATTCCGGTATGAGCTTTTAAGTGAAGTCTTGATGTGGCAATGGCTCCAATAATAATACTCATCAAAGCAATAGTACCATTAATATTAATTTTATAGTGGATACCTAAAGCCACGGCAAACATAAAAAAACCAGCAGAAGCAATCATATGAATACTTGCTTTAAAATTTAATATAGCCAAAATTAAACAAGCAATGGTTGAGCACAGTATTCCTATAAAAAAATAATACAACTCCACAATCTCATTATGTGTTAGAACTCTATAAATAATGAGTGCTATAATAAGTGTATTTAGGATTAAAGGTAAGATACGCTCTTGAGTAGTTTCTAAATAGAACGAATTAATCTTTTTAAGCGTTTTTAATAGATAGAATAATAAAATTGGAAGAACTATAGTAAGAATACTTATTGAAAAGACCTTGGCCTTAATAATCGGATCTGGAATATACCTCGGTGTCTTTGAAAAATAAAATAACACACCTAATAAAGGCATCATCAAAGGATGAAATATAAACGAGATGCTTTTAAGGATATGGTGTATCATATCTTTTTACGTAAACGGGCTACGGGAATATCAAGTTGCTCTCTATATTTGGCCACAGTACGACGTGCAATTGGGTAACCTTTTTCAAGAAGGATTGAAGCTAATTTTTCATCCGTTAAGGGTTTCCTTTTATTTTCATCTTCAATAACGGTTTCAAGAATCTTTTTAATTTCTCTTGTTGAAACTTCTTCTCCTTGATCGTTTGTCATAGATTCAGAAAAGAATTCCTTAATCAGCTTTGTGCCATAAGGAGTATCGACATATTTACTATTGGCAACACGTGATACCGTTGAGACGTCCATATCGATTTCATCAGCAATATCTTTTAAAATCATTGGTCGTAATTTGCGTTCATCTCCCGTTAGGAAATACTCTTTTTGATAGTGCATTATCGCACTCATAGTTACAAAAAGTGTTTGTTGACGTTGCTTTATGGCCTCTATAAACCATTTAGCAGCATCTAATTTTTGTTTAATAAAGATGACTGCATCTTTCTGTGATTTACTTTTATCTGTGGCTTCTTTGTAACCTTTAAGCATATTGCTGTATTCTCTTGAAACATGCAGTTCTGGTGCATTTCTGCCATTAAGTGTAAGCTCTAATTCACCATCTACAATACGTATTGCAAAATCTGGAACAACATGCTCTACCATCTTATTGTTACCGGCGTATGAGCCCCCAGGTTTTGGGTTAAGCCGTTCAATTTCTTCTATAGCATCTTTGAGTTGTAGTTCTGAAACATCAAACTTTTGAAGCAATTTTTTATAATGTTTTTTTGTGAACTGCTCGAAGGCCTTGTCAATAATTTCTATGGCGAGTTCAATGTCTGGTTGCTTTTCTTTGCGATGAAGCTGAATACTTAAGCATTCTTGTAAGTTACGTGCTCCAACACCTGCGGGGTCTAACTGATGCACTATATGAAGCACTTTTTCAACTTCTTTATCTGAGGTAAATATGTTTTGGGTAAACGCTAAATCGTCGACGATATCGTTCAACGACCGCCTAATATAACCGCTTTCATCAACGCTACCTACTAAAAATTCGGCAATTTCATACTGTTCATCGGTAAGTCTAAAAGTGTTTAGTTGATTGATAAGATGCTGGGTAAAAGAAGTGCCAGCGGCATAAGGCATTTCCTTTTCTTCGTCATCGCTGCTATAGTTATTAGCTTGAGTTCTATAGTCGGGCACGTCGTCATCACTCAAATATTCGTCTACATTAATATCTTCTCCTATGGTTTCAGAATCGTTAAAATCATCTTCAGTATTATCGAATTCATCAAAATTTTCGTCAAATTCATTGTCAGATTCTTTGCCGCCTTCTAAAGCAGGATTTTCTTCCATTTCTTGTTTAAGACGTTGCTCAAAAGCTTGCGTAGGCAACTGAATCAATTTCATTAATTGAATCTGTTGCGGAGACAATTTTTGTGATAACTTAAACTGTAAATACTGCTTGAGCATAGTTAAATTTTCCTAGACTTTAAAATTAAAAAAAACAATCTACAAATATTGAAAATATAGATTGTTTTGTGTTTTATTTAGCTATTGCTTGTTTTAGAATTCAGCGTTCTGCGGAGTTCTAGGGTAAGGGATAACATCTCGTATATTTCCCATACCAGTTACAAACATAACCAAGCGTTCAAATCCAAGACCAAAGCCAGAATGTACTGCCGTACCATATTTACGAAGATCTAAATACCACCAAAGTTCATCTTCATCAATATCTAAAGCTTTCATTTTTTCCCTTAATACCTCCAATCGTTCTTCACGCTGTGAACCACCAACCATTTCACCAATTCCTGGGAACAAAATATCCATAGCTCTAACGGTTTTTCCGTCCTCATTTAAGCGCATGTAAAAAGCCTTAATATTTGCTGGATAATCAAATAAAATAACTGGGCATTTAAAATGCTTTTCAACTAAAAACCGTTCGTGCTCACTTTGTAAGTCGGCGCCCCATTCTTCTATAATGTATTTGAATTTCTTTTTCTTATTGGGTTTAGAATTCTTTAAAATATCTATGGCTTCGGTGTAGCTTACGCGTTTAAAATGGTTATCTGCAACAAATTTAAGCTTCTCAATTAAACTCATCTCACTTCGGTCAGCCTGTGGTTTTACTTTTTCTTCGTCTAATAAACGTGCCTCTAGAAATTCTAAATCATCTTTGTTATGTTCTAAAACGTAATTCAAAATCGATTTTAAAAAATCTTCTGCTAGATCCATATTGCCAGCCAAATCCATAAAGGCTACCTCTGGCTCAATCATCCAAAATTCGGCTAGATGACGCGAGGTATTTGAATTTTCGGCTCTAAAAGTTGGTCCAAATGTATAGACCTTGCCTAGGGACATGGCATAAGTTTCTGCTTCTAATTGTCCAGAAACTGTAAGATTAGTTTCCTTACCAAAAAAGTCCTCTTTATAATTAACGCTACCATCTTCATTCAATGGAGGATTTTTGGAATCAAGTGTACTTACTCTAAACATCTCTCCTGCACCTTCGGCATCGCTTCCGGTTACAATTGGAGTATGCATATAGTAAAACCCATTTTCATTAAAATATTTGTGAATAGCGAATGATAACGATGAACGTAAACGCATTACCGCACTAAATGTGCTTGTTCTTGTTCGCAAATGGGCATTCTCCCTTAAAAATTCAAATGAATGTTTTTTAGGCTGAATGGGATAAGTTTCAGGGTCTGAATCTCCTAAAATAACAATGGATTTTACCTGAATTTCAACTTGCTGACCTTTTCCTTGACTTTCTACTAATTCTCCTTTTATATGTACTGCAGCTCCTGTGGTAATACGTTTAAGTGTTGCCTCTTCGGTTTTTTCAAAATCAACAACACATTGGATATTATGAATCGTTGATCCATCATTTAGTGCAATAAATCTATTGGCTCTAAATGTTCTCACCCAACCTTTTACTTCAATATCATGTAACTTGATGTCCTTTGATAATAATTCTGCAACGGTGCTCGTCTTCATGGTTTTAAAAATTTGATTGCAAAGATAAAAAAGCCGATTGGCTTTATAGCACCAAATAATTAAAAAACAAACTTCAAAACGAACAAAAATTAAATTAGGATTTTAAATTTTGGAATTTTCGCTGTCGTCTTCTTCAGGAATGATATTTATAGATGGCTCTTTTAACACTTCCTTGTTGGCAATACTGCGCTCTAATGACAATAATAGCGAAGGTAAAAGTAATAAGTTTGATAGCATGGCAAATAGTAAGGTTGCAGAAACTAGTGCCCCTAATGCAACGGTTCCTCCAAAGCTTGAAATTATAAATACCGAAAAACCAAAAAACAAAACAATAGAGGTATAAAACATGCTCACTCCGGTTTCTCGTAATGCGCCATAGACTGATTTTCTTATTTTCCAATGATTAGCCTGTAGTTCTTGCCTGTATTTTGCCAAGAAATGTATTGTGTCATCAACTGAAATGCCAAAAGCAATACTAAACACTAAAATGGTTGATGGCTTAATAGGCACACCCAAATACCCCATTAAACCTGCGGTAATAATTAGTGGGAGTAGGTTAGGAATCAATGAAACAATGATCATTCTAAACGACCTAAACATATAGGCCATGAATAATGAAATCAACAAAATTGCCAAGGATAAAGAGATGGCTAGGTTTTTCACTAAATAGGTTGTTCCTTTTTGAAAAACTAAAGCTTTGCCGGTCATGATAACCTCGTATTGTTTTTCTGGAAATACCTTATCTATTTTGTTGAGAAGGTCTTCTTCAATTCCTTCCATTTTATCGGTACCGATATCCTTCATAAACGTGGTAATACGGGCATAGCGACCGGTACTGTCTACAAAATTTTTAAGCAAATCAACATCTGTGGTTGAATTTTTTGCATACGATAAAATAAAACTATTTTCTTGACTTGTAGGAAGTTGGTAATATTTAGGATTGCCATTATAATAGGCTTGTTTCGAATATTTCATTAAGCTAACCACAGAGATTGGCCTTGAGAGTTCAGGAATTTCTGTAATGGCCTCTTCCAACTCGTCCATACGTTTAAGAGTGCTCAATTTCATAACACCTCGTTTGCGCTTGGTATCAACCATGAATTCTAATGGCATAATACCATTAAATTCTTTTTCGAAAAATTTAATGTCATGATAAAACTCTTTCTCCTTGGGCATATCTTCAATTAAACTTCCTGAAATTTTTATTTGATAAATACCAATAATACTCGCTACTAGTAATATCAAAGAGGTTGTGTAGATAGTAATTTTACGATCTTTTACCATACGTTCCATCCAATCCACAAAACCACCAATCCAACGGCGGTTTAAATGCTCTAGATGTCTGTCTTTAGGGTAAGGTAAGAAGGTATAAATAATAGGAATTATTAAAAGGCAAAGTATAAATATGGCCAGAATGCTTAAAGAGGCCACAATACCGAACTCCTTTAAAAGTGTACTTTCAGTTAAGATAAATGTCGCAAAACCAGAAGCCGTTGTAACATTGGTCATTAACGTAGCATTACCAATTTTGGTGATAACACGTTGTAAAGACTTTACTTTATTACCGTGCAACTGAACTTCATGCTGATATTTATTGATTAAAAAAATGCAATTTGGAATTCCAATTACAATAATTAAAGGCGGTATCAAGGCCGTTAAAACTGTTATTTCATACTTTAAGAGCCCAAGTATACCAAAGGTCCACATCACTCCCACACAAACTACAATAAGCGAGATAAAGGTGGCTCTAAAGGATCTAAAGAAGAAAAAGAAGATTAGAGAAGTTACGAGTAATGCAGCCGTAATAAACAATCCTATTTCGTCAACAATATTTTGGGAATTTAGAGTTCTGATATAAGGCATCCCAGAAATTCTAACATCCAAATTTGTTTTACTCTCAAACTTTGTTATTTCAGGAATTAAGATGTCAATGACAAAATCTTTACGAATGGATGTATTAACAATATCTTTTTTGAGATAAATAGCTGTTCTTACTGTTCTGGTGGTTTGATTGAATAGAAAATTATCGTAGAATGGATATTGTTTAAATAATTCATTTTGAAGTATTTCAACCTGCTCAAGAGAGCGAATAGAATCTTTTATGAAAGGTTCTAACTCAAATTGTTCCTTCTCTGTGTTTTTGACCAATTTTTTTAGGTCATGGATAGACACTACGGTTTCAACCTCTGGATAGTTTTTAAAGGTATCTGAAAGTTGATTCCAAGCATTAAGTTTGTCAACTGTAAAAAGTGTAGAATCTTTTACACCTAAAACAATTAAATTACCTTCTTCACCAAAAATTTCTAAAAACTTATTATAAGTAACATTTACTTCATTGTCATCGGGTAATAAATTGGCTTCGGTGTAGGTGAAGCGCATATGTTTCCATTGATAACTAAAGAATAAGGTAGCTAAAATAATAACTGCTAGGATAGCAATTTTATTACGCAAAATAAGTCTTGCGACAACTTCCCAAAAATTAGTCGTCAAAAGTTTAAACATACCTCGTTAAAAGAGCGACAAAGGTAGAAAAAACCTAATGATTAGCTAATTAAATTAATAGCTTATTGTTAATTATTAAAGAGAAACATTAAAGGTGAACTTAAAGGCAATGTTATCTCCTATTTCGGGTAAATGATAAGCGCCATAGCGATATGCAAAACTTAATCCAAAACCAAAAAGCAACTTGTTAATCTCAAATCCTGCTTCTGAATAACCTTTATCGAGAGTCTCAAAGCTCATTTGTTGGTGACGATCCATATTCTGCATACTCCCTATTGCAAATCTTGAAATAAGCACCAATTGAGGTTTAAACCGTTCTGAAATTTTAAAAGGCTGTAAACTGTGTTTTAATTGAAGTGTTGTAAACTGGTCTGAAAAAAATTCATTGAAAAACATAGTCTCAAAACTATTGATACCTGCAACAGAGAAGCGTTGTAAAATAGTTTCTTTATTAATATTGTTGGGGTAGGCGTGATATAGATGCGTTAAGGGTGTTTGGCCAGTAGCAATGCCAGAAGTAAGTACGGCATCAAAAATACTACCAGTCTTAAATTTATATTCATAATGGGTTCTAAAATCGAATTTAAAAAAGTTGAAGTCACCATCTAATAGGTCTTTAAAACTTTTGGTTAATTGCAGAGTAAATTCAGGATAGCCTATTTCAGTTTCAATAACGTTGTCATTTTCTATTTTAAAATTGTTAAAAGGATTCCATTGTAATGAAAGTTTAATGCTGCTAATATCAAAAGTTTCGAAGGTCTTTTCATCGGCCACAAAACTATAGTCATAAGTTGGATCGATCTTGCTTGTAGAGAATTGAGTTTCAGATAATAAATATGGCGATACTTGATGTTCTAAACTTATAGCTTTGGTGATATGTTTATGAAATAAATCAATATTTAATAACCGAGGTTCAAAAAATGAGAAAAAGCGTTTGTCTGTTAAAAAGACAGAACTACCAGTTTCTTGAAGGTCATCGGTGTAAGAGAGGTTAATCCAAGTTTGTGTTTTTTTATTGACCCTAAAACCGCCACCAATGCTATATTTAAAACGATGATCCTTGAATCCATAAACGGTGTACCCATTAATTCGATATTTATCTGAAAAAGAAGAGGTTGTAATGCCTCCTAAACCAGTTCGAAGTCCTTCATACTGATTGTATTTAACAAGATACCTTAAATCAATATTAACAAACTTGGTTGGAAAATAGCCGTTTCCTAATTGCTTAAGAAACTGTTCTTGCTTTATAGTATCGTTTTTAATAAGTGCGGAATCTTGCTTTACAGGAACAGATTGGGAATGCACATTTATTAAACAACATGTAAATAGAATAAATGCGCTGAAGGCTTTCATCAATGTATTGAGCGTTTTATGTCAATGGATAAAAAAAGCGACGTTGTTGTCGCTTTAAATTTATACCGTCATAATTTCTTTTTCTTTGATTTCTAAAATAGAATCAATCTTTTTAACGTAAGTATCGGTCATTTGTTGCACATCGATTTCGGCATTTTTCTGAAGGTCTTCCGAGACGTCATCTAATTTTTTAATTTCGGTGTTGGCATCTTTACGTGCACTTCGCACCCCTATTTTAGCATCTTCAGCTTCTGCTTTTGCCTGTTTTGCTAAATCGCGACGACGCTCTTCTGTTAATGGCGGAACATTAATAATAATAGTATCACCATTGTTCATTGGATTAAAACCAAGATTGGCAATTTGTATCCCTTTTTCAATTTCTTGTAGCATTCCTTTTTCCCATGGCTGCACAGTGATGGTTCTACCATCTGGGGTATTGACATTGGAAACCTGATTTAAAGGTGTTTGAGAACCATAATAATTTACCATTACACTTCCCAACATAGCAGGACTTGCTTTACCAGCTCTAATGTTTACAAACTGCTTTTCTAAATGCTTTACGGCATTATCCATGGCTTCTTTTGCCGTATCTAGAATAAATTGAATGTCTTCGTTCATGGTTAATTTAATTTTTAAGGTTATCTACCAAAAATATGTCAAATCGTTATTTAATCTATAGGTTAACTTTTGTGCCAATATTTTCTCCGGAAACCACTTTAAGTAAATTTCCTTTTTTGTTCATATCAAATACAATAATTGGCAATTCGTTTTCTTGACTTAATGTAAAAGCAGTAGTATCCATAACTTTTAAACCTTTACGTAACACATCATCAAATGAAATATGGTCAAATTTAATTGCTTTTGCATCTTTTTCTGGGTCTACATTATAGATGCCATCAACGCGAGTGCCTTTTAAAATAACGTCAGCTTCAATTTCAATAGCTCTTAAAACAGCAGCCGAATCTGTTGTGAAATAAGGATTTCCGGTACCTCCACCAAAAATGACTACACGTCCTTTTTCTAAATGCCTAATGGCCCGTCTTCTAATAAATGGTTCTGCAACTTCATTTATTTTTATGGCTGATTGTAATCGTGTTTGAATTCCCGAATCTTCTAAAGCACTTTGTAATGCCAATCCATTTATAACGGTTGCTAACATACCCATATGGTCGGCTTGCACTCGATCCATACCATTACTTGCTCCAGCTAATCCTCTAAATATATTTCCACCTCCAATAACTATTGCGATTTCAACGCCTTTATTGCAAATCTCCTTAATGTCTTGGGCATATTCAGCTAATCTCACGGGGTCTATGCCGTATTGGCGCGTTCCCATTAGGGCTTCACCAGACAATTTTAGAAGAATTCTTTTGTATTTCATAAGTTCGAAACTATAGTTTTTTTAAAGGTTTAGCAAATATAATCATTATTGTAATTTACAAAAGCGGAATTTGGGTATAAAAAAAGCTTCTCAATTAGAGAAGCTTTTTTAAAATATATTATTGTAAGATTAAAATTAACCTACTGTAACACGTTTGAAACCAGTAACACTTACATCACCGTAAGATGCCACGTAATCAGCTACATTTTGTTTTTCGTTTTTAATAAAGGTTTGATCTAACAAACATTTTTCTTGGTCTAGAGTTGTGTTATCAGAAATAAAACGCTCCATTTTACCAGGAAGGATTCTGTCCCAAATTTGTTCTGGCTTCCCTTCAGCTTTCAATTCAGCTTTAGCAGCAGATTCAGCTTCAGCTAAAACTTCTGGGGTTAATTGAGCCATAGAGATGTATTTAGGTACATTTTTAAGTGTTTTTCCTAAACGGGCTAATTCTTCGTTATCTTTTTCAATCACAGCAATTCTTGCTTCTGTTTCTGAAGCGATAAAAGCTGGATCAAAATCTTTGTATGACAATGTAGTCGCTCCCATTGAAGCTACTTGCATTGCGACATCTTTAACTAAAGTTTCAGCATTGTTAACTTCAGTTGATAAGCCAACTAAAGCAGCAATTTTATTGATATGAACATAAGAGCCTACATAAGCAGCTTCTAGTTTTTCAAAAGCTGTGATGTCTAGTTTTTCACCTATAACACCTGTTTGCTCTGTTAGTTTATCAGCCACAGTCATGCCACCAAAATCGGCAGCTAAAAATTCTTCTTTAGAGTTGTAGTTGATAGCGATTTCAGCAAGTTCATTTGCTAAAGCAACGAAGTTTTCATTTTTACCAACAAAGTCTGTTTCGCATCCTAAAACAATTGCCACACCAACAGTGTTGTTGTCATTTATTTTAGCAATTGCAGCACCTTCAGATGATTCTCTGTCGGCTCTTTTTTCTGCTACTTTTTGACCTTTTTTACGTAATACTTCAATGGCTTTATCAAAATCTCCACCAGCCTCAACCAATGCTTTTTTGCAATCCATCATTCCTGCACCAGTAGCTTGACGTAATTTGTTTACTTCTGCTGCGCTTATTTTTACCGTATTTTCCATGGGTTTTTAAAATTTAAAAAAGTCGTTCAATTTATTTTCATTAAAGAAAAGAACTAAACGACTTATTTATGTTTTGAAATTGTTATTTATTCTTCTTCTTCAGTAGCTACTACTTTCTTTTTAGCTGCTACTTTCTTTTCTGCTTTAGGCTCTTTTTCAGCTTTGTCAGATTTACGTTCTGCTAAACCATCTGCAACTGCAGAAGTTACAAGTGACAATACTTTGTCAATAGATTTAGAAGCATCATCATTTGAAGGGATAACATAATCAACTTGACGTGGGTCAGAGTTGGTGTCAACCATAGCAAAAATTGGAATGTTTAATTTTTGTGCTTCCTTAATAGCGATATGTTCGCGTTTAATATCTACAACAAATAATGCGCCTGGTAAACGTGTCATGTCAGCAATTGAACCTAAATTCTTTTCTAATTTTGCTCTCAAACGATCTACTTGTAAACGCTCTTTTTTAGACAAGGTGTTAAAGGTTCCGTCTTTCTTCATTCTATCAATTGAAGCCATTTTTTTAACGGCTTTTCTAATAGTAATGAAGTTAGTTAGCATACCACCTGGCCATCTTTCAGTAATGTATGGCATATTAACAGCGCCTGCTTTTTCGGCAACGATATCTTTTGCTTGTTTTTTGGTGGCAACAAATAAGATTTTCTTTCCAGAAGCAGCAATTTTGTGAAGTGCTTCAGAAGTTTCCTTAATTTTTGCCGCTGTTTTGTAAAGATTGATAATATGGATGCCGTTGCGCTCCATATAAATGTAAGGAGCCATATTTGGATCCCATTTGCGTGTCAAGTGTCCAAAATGTACACCTGCTTCTAGTAAGTCTTTTACTTCTACTTTTTCCATGTTTGTAATAGTTTACGTTCTGTTGAATTAGCAATGCTTAAGTGGTCACTTGCGTTTGCCTTAAGCATTTAGATGCTAAACTAAATCCTGCCTTTATTTGACTAGGACAACAATAACTGGGTTTTTAAATAATTTTGTTTTAACAAGATTGGAAACCCTTTTGATAAGATTTCCAATCAAGTTGGAAATCTTAACGTTTAGAGAACTGGAATTTCTTACGCGCTTTCTTCTGTCCGAATTTTTTACGCTCAACCATTCTTGGGTCTCTTGTTAATAAACCTTCTGGCTTTAATATTAGTCTGTTTTCAGCATCTAATTCGCACATAGCGCGAGAGATTGCTAAACGGATAGCTTCAGCTTGACCTGTGATGCCACCACCATAGACGTTTACTGTAATATCAAAGTTGCCATCATTGTTAGTCATGGTTAAAGGTTGGTTTACTTTGTACTGCAATGTTGCAGTAGGAAAATAAACCGCCATGTCTTTTTTGTTCACCGTTATGTTACCTTTACCTTGAGCAACATAAACACGAGCAACAGCCGTCTTTCTACGGCCAATTTTGTGAATTACTTCCATTAATTGAATTCGTTTAAGTTAATTGTTTTAGGTTTTTGAGCTTCATGAGTGTGCTCTGAACCTACAACAACGGTTAGATTACGGAATAAATCTGCACCTAATTTATTTTTAGGGAGCATTCCTTTAACTGATTTTTCTACTAATCTTGCTGGATCTTTTCCAAACATTTCTGTAGCAGATAAACTTCTCTGACCACCTGGGTATCCTGTGTGACGAATGTACGTTTTGTCATTCCACTTGTTTCCAGTTAAGTTGATTTTTTCTGAATTGATAACAATTACGTTATCGCCACAATCAACATGCGGTGTGAAGTTAGGCTTGTGTTTGCCTCTTAAAAGTATTGCAACTTTTGAAGCTAAACGCCCTAGCGTTTGACCTTCAGCGTCAACCAAAACCCACTCTTTATTAACAGTAGCTTTGTTTGCTGAAATCGTTTTGTAGCTTAATGTGTCCACACGTTTTAATTTTCTTATTAAACATTCCTCTCTCAAAAAGAGTTTGCAAATTTACGATAATCTATGTGATTACCAAATAGTACAGCGTGATTTTTGAAAAGATTTATGAGGCCATTAAATACAGCGCAAACAGATCTTATATTCTGTAATAAACTATTGACTTGGAGAAAGCAATAAAACAAGTTTTGTTGAGTACAACTTAAATAGAAAATTAAAAGTTTGTTCTATGGGTAATTATAGTTTAGGTGATTAAATTTCCTTCCTCATCCCATTCTGCGAGTTCCCCACTTTTGGAATGATCAACACATTTAGCAAGCCATTCAGGATCATAACTAAGACCGTGGTCATCTAACACCTCTTGTGGTACTCCGTCCCAAGTATTAGGGGTATTGCCTTTGTAATCTAGCTCTTTAATACCAACTTCAGAAGTGAAATAGCCTGTGAGTACCAGATTGCGCATTAAAGAAAAAAATTGCACTTCTTGTACTTGCTCTGAAGCTTCTGGGTCGGGATAGGCAATTTTATCGAGAATTTCTTTTTGTTGAACTTCAGTACATGAGATAAAAACTGAATTAAATCGAGCATTACACTGGTTATTGAGCCACATCAATCCACCTCTAATTTGCACCTGAAACTCTGGTACATCTTTGACCATGAATTCAATAAAGTCAACTACTCCAGCTTGTTCAATTGTCCCTTGTTCGTTTGGAGGCAGTATTAAATTTGCCAAAGTTTTAATAGTTTCGTTTTCTGCATCTTCGAAAAAACAGTCACTCAATAACGCTTCATCATGAGCAGCTTCTTTAGGAGTACGACCGTATGTATATTGCCAAATTTTGTCATCAATGACTTCGGCTGGTGTTGAGGTCAAACAACTTTGCGTGGTAAGACCAACGGCCATTGAGCCTAACAACATCGATTTTAAACTTTCTCTTCTGTCCATCATTTAAAAGTTTTGTTTTTTGAATTCTTGAATAATATAATCTGAAGTTCGCCATGCTAAAGCCAAAATGGTCCAAGTGGGGTTTTTGTCAGCCTGTGATACAAACGGTCCTGCATCAACTACAAAAACGTTGTCAACATCATGAAGTTGCTCAAATTCATTGACTACTGATGTTTTTGGGTCGCTTCCCATTCTGGTAGTACCTACTTCATGAATAATACGACCTGGATTGTGAAGTCCGTAATTTTGTTCTTTAGTAGGTTTAGAACCCAAAGCAATACCACCCATATTATGACCTATTTCTTCAAAAGTGTCATGCATATGCTTAGCTTGTTTCCGTTCAAAATCTGACCATTTATAATGAAAACGCAATACAGGAATACCAAACTCGTCAACCTTTGTTGGATCAATTTCACAGTAATTATTAATTCGGGCTATAGATTCACCTCTACCCGAAACTCCCATAACCGATCCATAGAATTTTTTAACGTCTTCTCTTAATCCGTTTCCGTAGCCACCAACTTTGAGGCCTAAATGTTCGTTTAAAGAATTAGGATTAAAACCGGTGCCGTACCCTGGCATTCCCATACCACCCCAAACCTCGATGTGGTATCCTCGTGGAAAGTCTAATTTTTTATTGTCTAGCCACCAAGGAGAATAGACATGCAATCCGCCAACGCCATCTTCATTATAACGCTTTCGGTTCATAAGTTCTGGGATAAAAAAGGCACGATCAGACCCTGTAGAATCATGTAAGTATTTACCAATTAAACCGCTGCTATTTCCTAATCCGTTGGGATGTTTTTCACTTTTAGAATTCAATAAAATTCTAGCAGAACTACAGGCTGATGCCGCTAGAACTACAATTTTACTCTTTAAAGCATATTGTTGTCTGTCTTCCTTGTTGATATATTTTACACCATTAGCTTTTCCGTTACTGTCTAGTGTAACTTCACTAACCATGCTGTTTACAAACAAGTCGATTTGACCACCATTTTTTTGAGCGGGAAAAATTAGACAGGAACCCGATGAAAAATCGGCATAAATAGAGCAACTTCTAGCACATTGTCCACAATAAAAGCATACACCTCTGTCGTTGTTTATTTTCTTTGTAACTATAGATAATCGAGAAGGAATTACATCTACATTAGACTTTTTAGCACCTTTAATATAATAAAGTTCGTGCAAACGAGGTTTGGGAGCTGGTAAAAAGAAACCATCAGGGTCATTATATCGTTTTTCATTGCTACCAAATACCCCAATAAGTTTATCTACTTTGTCGTAATAGGGTTTTACATCTTCGTAACCTATAGGCCAATTATCACCTAAGCCATCACGGTCTTTGCTTTTAAAATCGTTTGGTCCAAATCGAAGAGAGATACGTCCCCAGTGATTTGTTCGTCCTCCCAACATTCGGGAACGAAACCAATCAAATTTTGTGTCACCAATGTTGGTGTATGGCTCTCCTTCAATTTCCCAACCGCCATAAGCCATATCGAATTCTCCAAAAGGGCGTTGGGTGCCAGCACCACGCCTTGGAGATTCATAAGGCCATTTAAATTGTGTGCGTTGTTCGGAGTTGGCAGGGTCAAAATAAGGGCCAGCTTCAATGACGGCGACCTTAAGCCCTGCTTCAGATAGTACTTTGGTGGCCATACCACCACCAGCACCAGAACCAACAATGATAACATCATAAATGGTTTGGGATTCTATAATTTGCATGGATAATTAGTTAGTAAGATAATTGGAGTATTTTTTTTCGTTAAAAATACCCAAAAAAATGATTATTACAAGAATTATTATAGTGGACTATGGTCCAAATTATTATAATTTATGACAGCTTAAATGCTTGCCTTCAGATACATTTGAAGTTGACATACCAATTATAAGATTTAAAGCCTGTGAAGTAATTAAGTAGTTTTTTATGGATATGTTTAACAGTTATGGTTTGTGATTGGAAAAAGAAATCAGGTTAATTTTAAGAACATTTAATTAGTACTAATTAATGTTTCCTGCTATGATTTTTGGAAGTCTTAATTGAAATAAAACTCCACTTTTATTTTCACTGCGATGACTAATTGAGATAGAACCGCCTATTCTGTCAACAATAGATTTTACCGTCGCTAGGCCAATTCCTGTGTTAAGTGAATTATAGTCATTTAGAGTTTCAAACATTACGAAAATTTTCTCCCAATATTGCTTTTCAATTCCAGGTCCGTCATCTTCATAAGTTATATGAAAGTGGTCTTGTTCGTCTACTAATGAAATCCAAACAGTGCTTTTGGATTTGTTTTTAAATTTGACTGAATTCACTAATAAGTTTTGAAATATTAGTTTGAAAGCCAATTTTGAATGGGATACTTCTTGGTCACAATGCTTTAAATTTAAATTTAATGCTGGTTCTAGTTCTTCATAGTCAATGATTTTGTGTATGACATCAATTGGTTTAAATTTCACTAATTCTATTTTTTCATTAGTAAGGATAACAAAATCCAAAATACCATTTACTAGAGTCTCCATATGTTCGGTACGGGTAAATATTAAGTTTAAATAGTTTTCAACTTCAGTTCCTTTGACTAGATTCGAATGACCATCTTCTATAAGACCAACTAAAGAACTTATAGCATGGATAGGGGTTTTTAAATCATGCGTAAGTCTATAATTAAAATGCTTTAATTGATTATTTACACGCTTATAGGCTTTATTGGACTGCTTTAGTTTAATGTTTGATTTGCGAAGTTCTAAGAGGGCAACAACATGTTTTGCAAACACTTCTAACGACTTCCTCTTCCTTTTAGACAGCTTTTTTCTTGGTTTGGTATCAATTACACAAAGGGTTCCTAATGCAAAGCCATCGGAGGTTTTTAAAGGAGCTCCAGCATAAAAAATAACATGCGGTTCATCAGTGGTTAATGGGTTGTCATGAAACCTTATATCTTTAGTTGCGTCAGGTACAATAAGAAGTTCATCGGGGTTGTTAATGGCATGAGCACAAAAGGCTACTTCTCTGGGTGTTTCAGTAGCATCTAACCCATGATGAGATTTAAACCACTGCCTACTAGGGTCAATTAGGCTTATGAGTGCAATAGGAGTGTTACAGATTTCAGCAGCAATTTTAGTGATGGCATCATACTCTTCTTCTGGTAATGTGTCTAGAATATTATAATTGCTTAAAGCTTTTAGGCGTTTTGATTCATTACTTGGAATTTCAGGTTTTTTCATATAACGATTTTCAGAGGGATTTGTTTAGACAAGTGCCTAATATAAAACATTTTATGTCTAAAAACAATCTTAAGTGATGCTTTGATTTTTTAAAAATTTTATAAAGGCTTAATGTATTAGTACACTTTAAAAGATTTAAGATAGTGTCTTTATTTAATCATTTCATTTAGAATACATTAGCGGATAGACTAGACAATTTAATTAAGTCAGGATGTATTTAAAAAATAGCGCTGCTAATAAAAAAGAAGTTAATGCGCTTCTAGCCAGTTATCTCCTATGTCTAAATCCACATCTAAAGGAACTCTTAAAGTATAGGCACTCTCCATTTCGGTTTTTACTAAAGATTTAATGGCTTCAAGTTCTGGTTTGTATACATCAAATACTAATTCGTCATGTACTTGAAGTAGCATTTTAGTTTTGAAGCTCCCTTCATTAAGTCTATTGTGGATGTTGATCATAGCTATTTTTATAATATCGGCAGCACTGCCTTGTATTGGCGCATTTACGGCATTCCGTTCGGCTGCTCCACGAACCACGGCATTTCTGGAATTGATATCCTTTAAATACCTTCGCCGACCCAAAACCGTTTGTACATATCCATTGTCTCTAGCAAAATCAACTTGTTCACTTATGAATTTTCGTAGTTTAGGATAGGTGGCATAATAGGTGTCAATGAGTTCTTTGGCTTCACTTCTCGATAGATCAGTCTGATTACTTAAGCCAAAAGCAGAAACACCATAAATAATTCCAAAGTTCACAGTTTTGGCGTTACTTCGCTGCTCTCTGGAAACTTCGTTTAGGGGCACATTAAATACTTTTGAAGCTGTAGAGGCGTGGATGTCTTCACCGTTTTTAAAGGCTTCAATCATGGTCTCTTCTTCACTTAAGGCAGCTATGATACGTAATTCAATTTGCGAATAATCAGCCGCTAACAGCGTATAGTCGTTGTTTCTTGGAATAAATGCCTTACGCACTTGTCGTCCACGTTCGGTGCGAATAGGAATATTTTGAAGGTTAGGATTGTTACTACTTAAACGTCCTGTAGCGGCAACGGTTTGCATATAATCCGTATGCACACGACCTGTTGAAGGCTCAACCTGTAAAGGCAAAGCGTCTACGTAGGTGCTTTTTAACTTGCTTAAACCACGAAAATCTAAAATGTGTCTAATGATGTCATGATCCTTGGCCAAATAGCTTAAAATGTCTTCTGAAGTGGCATACTGGCCTGTTTTTGTTTTCTTTGGCTTATCTACAAGTTTTAATTTATCAAATAAAATATCGCCTAATTGCTTTGGCGAAGCTATATTGAATTCTTCTCCAGCTGCTTCATAGATATTAGTTTCTAAAGTTTTAATGTCAGCATCGAGCTGTTCCGAAAGTGAATTTAAGAAGTCCTTATCTAAATTAATACCCTCCAATTCCATGCTTGCAAGTACACGCAATAAAGGAATTTCAATATCATTAAAAAGGCTTTGGGTGTTGGCTTCTCCAAGTTCGGTTTGAAAATGTTCCTTCAACTGCAAGGTAATATCGGCATCTTCAACAGCGTATTCTGTTTGCTGTTCTAATGGTACATCGCGCATTGATAATTGGTTTTTCCCTTTTTTTCCTATTAAAGATTCTATTGAAATGGGCGTGTAGTTTAAATAGGTTTCTGCCAGGACATCCATATTATGGCGCATATCTGGGTTAATTAGGTAGTGCGCCAACATCGTATCAAACAGTTTCCCCTTGACGTCTATATTGTATTTTGCTAAAACTTTAATGTCATATTTTAAATTCTGCCCGATTTTTTCAATGGATTCATTTTCAAAAAAAGGACGAAGTTGTTCAATTAGACTTTGTGCTTCATCACGATTTTCTGGAAATGGCAAGTAAAATCCTTTGCCAGCTTCCCAAGAAAATGCAATACCAACTAATTCTGTAGTGAGTGGGTTGAGCCCTGTTGTTTCGGTGTCAAAGCATACAGAAGTTTGAGCAATTAAGTTTTTTATAAACAATTTGGTGGCCATGCCAGATGCAACACTTTGATAAAAATGCGAAGTGGTTGATGCTGTTTTTCTAGTAAATGTAGAAGATGCAGTGTTATCATTATCTTCCTCTCCACCAAAAAGCGAAAATTGTCCTGCTCCAGCATCAGTTACTTTCTTATTAGTTGGCTTTGAAGTAGATCCAGTATTAGTAGTAGTTGCATCCGTGCTTGTTGAAGATTTAGCTTCAGCACTAAAAGTTTTTAAAAAGTTTTCGGTTAATCGTCTGAATTCTAGGTCTTGGAAAATGTTACTCACGGCCTCAATATCGGGATCAGACATTTCAAAATCCTTTTCACAAAATTCAACAGGAACATCTAGCATAATCCTTGCAAGTTCCTTCGATAGGAGTCCCAACTCTTTAGAAGCCTCTACCTTTTCTTTCATTTTACCCTTGAGTTCATGTGTGTTGGCCAAAAGATTCTCCATACTACCGTATTCCTGAATAAACTTTTTAGCGGTTTTTTCGCCAACACCAGGCAAACCAGGGATATTATCACTAGAATCTCCCATCATACCTAAAAAGTCAATGACCTGCTCAGGGCGTTCTACTTCAAATTTTTGTTGTACTTCAGGAATTCCCCAGGTTTCATAACCACCGCCAAATGATTTAGGGCGGTACATAAATATGTTTTCTGAAACTAATTGGGCAAAATCTTTATCTGGTGTAACCATAAAAGTTTTATAGCCTTGCAATTCTGCCTGTTTGGAGAGCGTTCCAATGACATCGTCGGCCTCGTAACCTTCTTTCACCATTATAGGAATATGCATGGCTTTTAAAATATCTTTAATATAAGGTACAGCAACTTTAATAGCTTCTGGGGTTTCATCACGATTGGCCTTATACTCGGCATACATCTCAACTCGGTCAGAACTTCCTCCTTGATCAAAACAAACTGCTAAATGATCAGGGCGTTCGCGTTTAATGACATCCAATAACGAATTCATAAATCCTAAAATTGCAGATGTATCGACACCTTTTGAATTCACACGAGGGTTTTTTATAAAGGCATAATAACCTCGAAATATAAGGGCGTAAGCATCAACCAGAAAAAGACGTTTTTGTTCAGACATTGTATTGTTTTTGTAAGAACCTCAAATCTACAAAAACTTATGAGTGAATTGAAACTTGAACTTGAGTTTATGGCATAAAAAAATCCGAAGTACTTAACTTCGGATCCTATATATAGTGTTATTATTGGGTATTAACAAAGTTTAATTTCAGCAACTTTAATTTGAAGACTTTTTCTGTAAGCCTTGATGCTGATAATATCGTTACTCTTTTTGTGGTTCATGTTAACGGCTTCAGCTTTAAATTTAGAAGTAGCTGATTGTTTTGTAGAAGTTTCAGTTTTAGCAGTATCTTTAGCAACAACAGTAATTACTTCTTCATTAACAAGAGTGTTGCTTTGAGCAACAGTTAAGAAAGGAACTGTTAGAAAGGCTACTATGATTAAAACTTTTTTCATGACTAAACTAAATTTGGGGTTTAATTACATGTCAAAGAAACGGACGATTTTCAGTCTAAATGAATAAATTAGTTGAAAACGACCGATAAATGGATAAAATGAAACGCGATACAAAAAACATCGATGAAATGCACAAAATGGGCTCGCAGCCCAATAAATTCGTTATAGATTAAATGACAGATTTTATGGATAACAGGTATTTTGAGCTATTTAATGCCCAAAAAAAACATCAATATAATGTTGGAAACACTAGCTATAATCAGCGTATTAAGAAGTTGAATGCACTTCATCGGGCAATTCAATATACCTATAAACAGGCTATTAGGGAGGCCCTGTTTGCCGATTTTAAGAAACCGCCCATAGAAACTAATCTCACCGAAATCTATCTGGTAGTTCGAGAAATCAAGCACGCAAAGGCCAATTTAAGACACTGGATGAAGCGTCAAAAGGTTCCAACACCTTTGGCCTTACTGGGTACATCTTCCTATTATAAATATGAACCTAAAGGGGTGTGTTTAATAATGTCACCTTGGAATTATCCATTAAATTTAACTTTTTCTCCTTTAGTTTCTGCTATTGCAGCTGGAAACACAATAATTATAAAACCGTCTGAATTAACTCCAAATATATCTAAAGTGATGGCCACCATCGTTAAGGATCTTTTTGAAGAACATGAAGTTGCCTTGATAGAAGGAGGAGTTGAAGTCTCACAAGAACTATTAAAATTGCCTTTTAATCATATCTTTTTCACAGGTTCTCCTGCTGTTGGCAAAATTGTAATGGCTGCTGCTTCTAAACATTTAACATCAGTAACTTTAGAATTGGGAGGAAAATCTCCAACTATAATAGATGAAACAGCCAGTATTAAAGAGGCAATTGATAGCTTGGTTTGGGGCAAGTACCTTAATAATGGCCAAACATGTATCGCTCCTGATTATGTTTTGATTCACAGCTCCAAAAAGGCTGAATTTATAAAAGCCTACAAGGAGAAAGTCCTTTATTATTATTCTAAAGATGCCTCAACCTCTGATTCCTACAGTCGTGTCGTTAATAATAAACATTTTAATAGATTAACAAATTATATTGAAGATGCTAAAACACATGGGGCGAATATAGAATTAGGTGGTAATTTTGATGTAGGTGATAATTTTATCGAACCTACGGTGATTTCCAACCTAAAAGAAGAGGCCAAGCTTCTTAATGAAGAAATATTTGGTCCTATTCTTCCCCTTAAAACATTTGATGAAATTGATGAGGTTATTACATACCTTAATAATAAAGAAAAGCCTTTAGCCCTTTATATTTATAGCCAAAGCAATGAAACAATAGAGAAAATCATTAGCAATACGAGAGCAGGTACAACGTGCATCAATACAAATGCTTTGCAAGTTTCAAACCATAATTTACCTTTTGGAGGGAGTAATGGAAGTGGTATTGGTAAAACTCACGGATTTTTTGGATTTCAAGATTTTTCAAACCAACGCGCCGTATTAAGAAGGCATACCAAGGGGCCATTGAACCTTTTGTTACCGCCTTATACAAAGTTTAAGCAAAAACTGGCAGATTTAACCATTAAGTGGTTTTAAGCTTTGTTGAAGAAATCTGACTGGAGTTGTTCATTCACGCCATCTTGGTATTTGGTCATAGTGAAGCCTTCATGGATGGCAAAATAACCCGTTTCTCCTTTTTTATTTAGTGCAATATAGCCTACTTGAAAATCTTTATAGTTGCTGTTGGGCTTGTTTACTATTCTGCCAATGGCCTCTTCACATGCTTGTTGTGGCGTTTTGCCTTGACGCATAAGTTCGACCACCAAAAAGCTCCCAACCGTTTTAACGACTTCTTCACCTAAACCTGTGGCTACACAAGCTCCGATTTCGTTATCCACATAAAGTCCAGACCCTATTATAGGTGAGTCGCCAACACGTCCAGCCATTTTGTAAGCTAGCCCACTGGTAGTACAAGCTCCTGAAATGTCACCCTTGCTATCGATTGCTAACATCCCTATTGTGTCATGATTTTCAATATTTATAATAGGCTTGTATTTAGCTTCTATTTTCCATTTTTCCCAAGCAGTCTTTGACGCTTCTGTAAGTAAATTTTCTGGTTGAAACCCTTGAGATAGGGCAAATTGTTTAGCCCCATCACCAGCAAGCATTACATGTGGTGTTTCTTCCATCACTTTTCGAGCAACAGAAACCGCATGTGTGATGTCTTTAAGATAAACTACGGCGCCGCAATCACCATGTTGATTCATTACACAAGCATCTAAAGTCACATGACCTTCACGATCGGGTAAACCGCCCTTGCCAACAGATTGCCCTTTTTCGTCAGCTTCTTCTACCCGACAACCTTGTTCCACGGCGTCTAAAGCACTGCCGCCATTTTGAATAGTTTCCCAGGCTTTAGACGTTGATTGTTTTACATTCCAGGTTGCAATCACCACAGGGATGTAGGCACTATTGGATTTGTTTATAGCAACTTCAGATTCATTTTCTTTTTTAGCAGGCTCATTACAACCTGCTAAAGAACTACCAACAGCTATTCCAACACCTGTGAGCGATGCATTTTTAATAAAGTTACGTCTTTTCATACTTTAACTTAAATGATATTATTTAATTTCTAACCTAGAAATCGGGATTTAAAGATAGCAAATCTTAAGGTATCGTTAATTGTAAATTCAAATTCATTAAAGATTTTAAATTACTTTATATTTGAAAAAATTGCATCTATGTCACGCTGGATTATTTTTATAGTCATCTATTTCCTTTTGAGTTTTTACGGTTTTCAAGCCATTAAAACTATCACTAAACATAGTTGGTTGCATTATATGTTTATTGCTATTGCACTATTGGTAATAGGCAATTTTATGTATCAGTTTTTGTCACAGTCTGAAGGACGCGTATTATCTCCTGGGAAGAGCTATGCTCTAGGCTTTTTATTAACGTTCCTCTCCTTAAATCTGGTATTGGTGCCAATTCTTTTTATTGAAGATGTCATTAGGGTTTGTTTAGGCCTATATGATAGTTTAGTTACAACTAAAGACGGCTTTTATTTACCGTCGCGCCGGATATTTGTTAGTCAAATTGCTTTAGGACTGGCCGCTATACCTTTTACCTCGTTGTTGTACGGGATGTACAGGGGTAAATACAATTACAGAGTGCTTAAGTATACGCTTCATTTTGAAGACTTGCCAGATGCTTTTGATGGATATCAAATCACACAAATAAGTGACATACATTCTGGCAGTTTTGACAACCGAGAAAAAATCAATTATGGAGTTGAACTCATTAAATCTCAACAATCGGATTTAATCTTATTTACTGGTGACCTTGTAAATAATAAAGCTTCAGAAATGGAACCATGGAAAGAGCTTTTTGGAAGTTTGTCGGCCAAGGACGGGATTTACTCCATATTTGGAAATCACGATTATGGTGATTACGTGTCTTGGAAATCTGGTGAAGAAAAAAGACAAAACCTAGAAGATTTAAAACAAATACAGCGCGAAATGGGCTATAATTTGCTTTTGAATGAAAGCCGATTTATAGAAAGAAACGGTCAACGACTAGCGTTAATTGGTGTAGAAAATTGGGGCAAGGGTGGATTTAAAAAAGCGGGCGATTTGAAAAAGGCATCAGAGTTGGTTGATCCCAAGGATTTCAAAATTCTTTTGAGCCATGATCCTAGCCATTGGGATGAAGTGGTCACTAAAGATGAACATCATTACCACCTGACACTTAGCGGGCATACTCATGGAATGCAATTTGGTATAGAAATTCCTGGATGGGTTAAGTGGAGCCCTGTAGAATGGCGATATAAACACTGGGCAGGAATTTATGAATCTAATGGAGAATATTTAAATGTGAATAGAGGTTTCGGATATTTGGGATACCCAGGACGAGTTGGAATTTGGCCTGAAATTTCCGTAATAACATTAAAAAAAGGACCAAAGCCAGCTTGATTGTAAGAAATTTTTTAATGTAGTTAAATTTGATTATTTTTATACTACTATCAACGTGAACCTACTAGATGAAGTGACTTAAAGTAAAATATAAAAAAATTACGTAGGTTTGTATTGAAACATTTGACTTAAAACTTTAATGTATGTCAAAATTTGGGGAACTCATAGATGTTGATATTCCGGTGCTGTTGGATTTTTTTACAGAATGGAATGAACAATCTACAGCAATGCATCCAGTGTTAAGAGATGTAGCAGCTGCTCTAGGCGATAAAGCTAAAGTGATTAAAATTGATGTTGACAAAAATAAAGAGCTAGCTGAAGCCCTTCGAGTAAAAGGTCTTCCTACTCTCATTATTTATAAAGATGGCGAAATGAAATGGCGTCATAGTGGCGAACAAGATGCCAATACACTCATAGGGATTATCCAAGAATATATTTAAGCTTCAATAGCATTAAATTGAAATCCTAGTTTTGAATAATGCTCCAATACTTTAGGTAGTGCATAGATCATATTATTTGATGCCTTTACACTGTCGTGAAAAACAATTATACTTCCTGCCTTACTTTTTGAGATAACCTGATTTAAACACGCTTCATTGGTGATTGTTTTATCCCAATCAAAAGATAACACATCCCACATCACAATTTTATAACCTAATGCCATAAGCTTTTTACCTTGTTTAGGTTTGATTTGGCCATAAGGAGGTCTGAAAAGGTTTACGATATTTGGTTTTTGGTGTTTGGTTTTTGGTATTTGGAGAGCTATTGAATTTTGTGCTTCATGTACATTTACTAAATAGTCTTTAGTTTTAGTTTTCCAGCCTTTAATATGGTTATGTGTATGATTACCTATTTGATGACCTTCTTCAATGATCCGCTTAAAAATTTCTGGATGCTTTTCAATATTTGAACCAATACAAAAGAAGGTTGCTTTGGCATTATAGTGTTGCAGCCGATCTAATACCCATGGTGTGATCTCTGGAGTTGGTCCATCATCAAAGGTTAAAAACAACTCCTTTTGTGTAGTGTTTATTTCCCAAACATAATCTGGGAACATTTTTTTAACAACAAAAGGTGTCTTGGTTGGTGTGAGCTTCACAATATGCTATTCTTGAGCCTTTACGATACTGTCAATAGTGTCCCTGGCTATATCTCTATCATTTAAAGGAGTTTCGTCTTCAACTGATTCTCCTGTAAAATGCCTAAAAAGACGTAAATAATCATTGAATTTTTTTGTCTCCTCAAGGGCAAAATCCTTGTCACCATAAACTACAAGTAAATCAACCAGGCCACGGTAACGCTCAATATCGGTTACAATTTCACTGATGTACTTTTCTTGGTTTTTAATAGTCAATCCACTGTAATAAGTAAGACTTTCTTGATACTTTTTAGAAACATCCATATATAATTTTCGGCCTTTTTCTGAAGCACCAACTTCATAATAGGCGCTTATATATGGTTCCAATAGTGTGTAATAACCAAAATAATCAACAGGCATCTTTTCCATAGCCAAATCGGCTATTTGCTCTGCCTTTTCATATTTGTCTTCATTGATTAATTGTTCAATTAATCTTGCTAGATTCCCCCTGTAAGTGATTCCATTTTTACGAGTTTCTACATCATGGTAAATATCTGGACTACCACTATTGCCCCAGTCCCATGACATCACTTTTTCATACATTAACTCGCTGTCAACTCGTCCCATATCAAACGGATTGGCCTTGTTTACAGGAGTTTTAATTGGAACTAATTTATAGCACAATCCATCTAATTGAAGGTAGTCTTTCATCCAGATATAGTCGTCATCACCAAAACTTCCACCAGAAAAATAGATAGGACGTTCCCAATTGTTGTTAGCTATAATATCTAACATTAATAAGCGATTTTTATATACTGAATTTCCAATAGTAAGGTCTAAATAGGGTTCAATTTTATGGGCGTCTTTTGGTTTCACAATTCCATTTTTAATGACGGTTGCCGAATCAACGGGAACTCTAATATGTCGAGTTGGAATATAATTAGAATTTAGAAGGTAATTAGGATAATAACTAATGTCTTCATTTTCACGTTGCAACAGAAATTTAAGTTTATATCTTGGATTGTCATTACTCACAAAATTCATTAAATCTTTAATGTTCATTGTGTCGTTAGTAATCTCCCGTAACATAAGATAATCACGAGTTCCAAATTTATATTGGTCATGTGTAAGTTGTGAAGGAATAGGATCACTCTCGTATGCTTTTCGTTTCATTTGGTCAATATACCAATCGGTTTGGAAAAGACTCGTGTTCACAACACGCACATCAGTACGTACACCTTCAATTTCTTGCAAATACCACAACGGGAAACTGTCATTATCTCCAATAGTAAATAATATAGCATTAGGTGCACAAGATTCTAAATATTTTCTAGCCATTGCGTGAGCAGTATATCTGCCTGATCTGTCATGATCATCCCAATTATTTGCTGCTAATACGCCAGGAACTAATACTAAACATGCTAGAGTTATAGCAGATGGTAATAATTTCGATTTTGAATAAGTCTTCAAAAAGTCATAAATAGCATAAACGCCAAATCCAATCCAAATGGCAAAAACATAAAACGATCCAACTACCGAATAATCTCGTTCTCGAGGTTCAAAAGGCCTAACATTTGTGTAAACCTGGATGGCAACTCCTGTAAACAAGAAAAAAACTAGCATGGTCCAAAATAATTTTGGATTCTTTTTAAACAAAAAGAAAAACCCTAGCAAGCCTAATAATAAAGGAAGGAAGTAATAGGTGTTTCGAGCTTTATTGTTTTTAACGTCACTGGGTAAATTGTCTTGAGACATTCCAAGATGCCATTCATCAATTAGTTTGATGCCGCTAATCCAATTCCCGTTAAGATTATCGTATTTTCCTTGTATATCATTTTGGCGTCCAACAAAATTCCACATAAAATAACGCCAATACATATACCCGAGTTGATATTGGAACATGTACATGACATTATCCATAAATGCAGGCTTTTCAACATCTAAATAGGATTGTCCGTAAGTCTTCAAAAAGGTGTTATAATCTGCATAATCTATTTCACCCCGTGCTACTCTTGATTTGAAATCGTTAACCAAAGAGCGCAGTTCATTTTGCATTTGGTACTCTGGTTTGATTTTAAAATCTATTAAACCAGTAAACATCATATAATTTTCGGCATGTTCAGTACTCCACATACGTGGTAAAATGGAAGCATGTTTGTGATTATAATTTTGTTTGGAGTTTTTATAATCATTAACAATGACATATTTACCTGTTTTTAAATCCTTTTCGTATTTAGGTTTGTCATCTACAAATGGCTGATTTTCGTCAGCACCTGAATAGATTTCTGTAAATTGCGGACCGTAAAACAAATGAGTTTCAGGATACTGTTCAAGATTATAATATGCCAGTAACTCTCTAGCACTGGCTGGATTGTTTTCATTAATAATTACATTGGCATTAGCACGAATAGGTAACATCATCCATGACGAGAAACCTATAAAAATAAACATCAAACATAGCACTAAAGTATTCGCATGTATATAGTTTTTTTGTTTGGTATAGCGCAGACCAAAGTAAAAGGCTAATATAACCAGAAGCCCGGCGATGATGGTCCCAGAGTTAAATGGGAGTCCTATTTCATTCACAAAAAACACTTCTAAATACCCAAATAGTTTTAAGGCCGATGGGAGCAATAATTTAAAAATAAAAAGAAGAACCGATACCGATACTACATTAGCAACTATGAAATTCTTAACTGTTAGTTTTTCGTAATTTTTAAAATAATAAATAAGGCCCAATGCAGGAATCGTCAATAATCCCATAAAGTGAACTCCAAATGAAAGCCCAATAACAAAGGCTATTAAAATGAGCCATTTATTTCCTCTTGGCGTATGCATGTCCTGCTCCCAACGCAGTCCTAACCAAAACATTAAAGCCATGATTAAAGTGGCCATAGCATACACCTCAGTTTCAACCGCGTTAAACCAAAACGAATCGGTAAAAGTAAACGCCAAACTCCCAACAAGGCCGCTGCCTAAAATAGCGACAGCTTCATTTTTAGAAAGGTCTTCTGCCTTTCCTATAAGTTTTCGTAATAATATGGTAACCGTCCAAAACATGAGCAGAATGGTAAATGCACTGGCAACAGCACTCATCATATTGAGCATCATGCCTATTTGTGAAGCTTCTAATGCAAAAAGCGAGAAAAAGGCGCCTAACATTTGAAATAATGGCGCTCCTGGAGGATGACCAACTTGTAATTTTGAGGAGGTTAAAATATACTCTCCAGCATCCCAAAAACTAACTGTTGGTTCAATGGTTAGCCCATAAACAATAAGCGCTACAAGGAAAACAAACCATCCAATTATGGTGTTCCATTTCTTGAAGTTGAAATGTGTCATAAGTTATGTTACATATTAATGCGAGCGAATTTACTAATAAATATATAAACCCCTAATGTTTTTAAGTTAACGTTAAGCTTTTTAGATTATTTTTAGAGAAATAATTTGTGCAAATAAAACTTTGTACTAAATTTGCATCCTCATTTAGAGATTGGCCTATGGTGTAACTGGCAACACGTCTGGTTTTGGTCCAGAAGAGTCTAGGTTCGAGCCCTAGTAGGCCAACAAAATTTGAAGTCCTGATCATTGTTTTGATCGGGATTTTTTTTGTCTTGAAATTTGAGGTGTTATTATTAAAAGGGCAGGTAAAAAGACAGCCAAATCAAATTTTAAAAGTCATCACAGGCCGTTTAGCATGATTTACTAAATCTTCACTAATATTACTGCTAAAGAAATGAGCAAGACCTTGTCGGCCATAGGTGCTAATTCCTATTAAATCAGCATCAATCTCACTTGCAAAATTTAAAATTCCTGCTTCAACACTTTTGTCATTATAAATATTAATACTATAATTTTCAAATCGGGTGTTTTTTACAAATTCAGTAATCCTGGATTTAGCATCTTTTGAGGTTATAAACTTACTAGCCGTATTTACCATTAACAAATGTATTTTGGCATCAAATAATCTAGCAAATTCTATGGCTTGTTTATAGGTGTGTTTACATTCATTTTTGAAATTGGAAGCAAACACAAAATCATAAACATGAAAATCGGCATGTTCTTTTTTAACAACCAGCACAGGGATATCAGAGGTTCTAACTACTTTTTCGGCGTTAGAACCAATAAACAGTTCTTTGAGTCCACTAACACCATGTGATCCCATTACAATAAAATCAATTTTCAACTCATGACATTTGTCTATAATGCCACTAAACGAGTTGTCAGGTTTAATGGTTTCGTGTACTTTAATATCTTTTAAAAAGTCTTTAGACATTAATGCCTCAAATTTTTGATGTGCCAGTTTCATAAAAAACATAGCTTCAGGAAGTTCGCTGTGTGCGTTTAAAGGATCAACTTCTTGTAGAGGAAGCTCTAAAAGGTGTAATAAATAAATCTCAAAATCATAGGTTTTTGCTAATTGCGCAGCTACTTTTAATGCGTGCTCCGCAGTTTTAGAAAAATCAGTAGGAACAAGGATTTTTTTCATGACGGCTGTAGCTTTCTGTGTACATTAAAGTTAAGAATAAAAATCGACAAAGTTCTGATTGTGAAAATAAATTTAAATGTTGTATATTTGCACCCGTTGTATGGAAAAAGAAAATACGAGGGGACATGAAAGTCCCCTCTTTTTATACTAAAAATGTTTAAGAACAAAGTAAAAGAGTTATTGGAAAAAGGGTTAGAAGAACGACCAGATCTGTTTTTAATTGACCTAAAAATTTCTGAAAGCAATGCTATTACTGTTGTTATTGACGGTGATAATGGGGTTTTAGTAGAAGATTGTATGTTTATTAGCAGGGCGATTGAACATAATTTAGATAGAGAAGAAAATGATTTTTCTATTGAAGTCACCTCCGCTGGTGCAACATCTCCCTTCAAGAACCCAAGGCAGTATAAAAAAAATATTGGTAGGATTTTAAATGTTAAAACACAAGATGGGCAACAATTAGAAGCCGTACTAACAAAAACAGATGCCAAAAGCATTGTATTAGAATGGAAAACTAGAGAACCAAAACCCGTAGGCAAAGGAAAAATTACGGTAAAAAAACAAATAGAATTAGCGTATGACGCTATTTTGGAAGCACAAGTGATAATAAAATTTTAATTCTTAACAGAGATGGAAAATATAGCGTTAATCGATTCTTTTTCAGAATTCAAGGACGATAAACTCATTGATCGTGTAACGTTGATGGCGATTTTAGAAGATGTATTAAGAAATGCATTAAAAAAGAAGTATGGTGATGACGATAACTTTGATATCATTATCAATCCTGATAAAGGTGATTTAGAAATTTGGAGAAATAGAGTTGTTGTTGCAGATGATGAAGTAGAAGACCCAAACCAAGAAATTACTTTAACCGAAGCGCGTAAAATTGAACCAGATTTTGAAGTTGGAGAAGATGTTGCAGAAGAGGTGAAATTAATTAATTTAGGACGTCGTTCAATTTTAGCATTACGTCAAAATTTGATTTCTAAAATTCACGAACACGATAATACTAATATTTATAAGCAATTTAAAGAATTAGAAGGCGAAATCTATACCGCCGAAGTACATCACATTCGCCATAGAGCCATCATTTTATTAGATGATGAAGGCAATGAGATTATTTTGCCAAAAGAAAAACAAATCCCTTCAGATTTTTTCAGAAAAGGGGAAAATGTAAGGGGTATTATAGAAAGTGTAGAGCTTAAAGGAAATAAACCAGCCATTATCATGTCTAGAACATCTCCGGTGTTTTTAGAGAAATTATTTGAGCAGGAAATTCCTGAAGTATTTGATGGCTTAATCACTATTAAAAATGTAGTACGTATTCCAGGAGAAAAAGCCAAAGTTGCGGTAGATTCGTATGATGATAGAATTGATCCAGTTGGAGCTTGTGTTGGTATGAAAGGTTCTAGAATTCATGGTATTGTTCGCGAATTGGGGAATGAAAACATTGATGTTATCAATTACACCAATAACTTACAACTCTATGTTACCAGAGCATTAAGTCCTGCAAGAGTTACTACTGTAAAATTAAATGAAGAAACAAAGCGTGCCGAAGTATTACTTAAGCCAGAAGAAGTATCAAAAGCTATAGGTAGAGGTGGGCACAACATTCGTTTAGCAGGACAATTAACAGGTTATGAAATTGACGTATTTAGAGAAGGCGCCGAAGAAGATGTAGAATTAACCGAATTCTCTGATGAAATAGAAGGTTGGATTATTGAAGAATTCAGCAAAGCAGGTTTAGACACTGCTAAAAGTATTCTAGAACAAGACGTTCAAGACCTGGTAAAACGAACAGATTTAGAAGAAGAAACAATTTTAGATGTTATCAGAATTCTTAAAGAAGAATTTGAAGAATAACACATATTTAAGTTATATTACAAGCAATTTATGGCTCAAACAAGATTAAATAAAGTATTAAGAGAACTCAATATTTCTATTGATCGTGCTGTTGATTTTTTAGAATCAAAAGGTGTTGAAATAGAGAAAAGTCCTAATACAAAAATATCCGAAGACGTTTACAAAATTCTTTCCGACGAATTTCAAACCGATGCGCATAAAAAAGTAGCATCCATTGAGGTGAGTGAGGCAAAGCTTAAAGAGAAAGAAGAACTTCGTGAACTCCGTGAGCGTGAATTGGAGGAAAAGACTAAAAAGGAAGAAGAGAGCAAAAGAGTTATTAAAGCCAAAGCAGATTTAAGTGGGCCAAAACAGATTGGCAAAATTGACTTAAATCCTGTTAAAGCTGAAGTAAAAAAGGAGGAGCCTAAAGTCGAAGAAGCACCAAAGGAGGCACCAAAGGAAGCACCAAAGGAAGCACCGAAAGTAAAGGAAGAGGTAAAGCCAGAAGTCAAAGTAGATGAAGTAAAACCGCCTTCCCCAAAACCAGAAGTAAAAGCTCCAGTAGCAAAACAAGAAGTAGAAACATCAGTAGATGATGAGCGGTTAAAAACCAAATACCAAAAGCTTTCTGGACCTACTATTGCAGGAGATAAAATAGATTTATCAAAATTTGATAAACCTAAAAAGAAGAAAGAAGAAAAAAAGGCAGAACCAAACAAAGCTGCAAAGTCAGATGCCAATAAAAAGAAAAGACGTAGAATAAGTAAAACCGATTCTGGATCTGACAATAGACCAGGATATTCAGATAACCGTCAAGGAAATCGTGGAGGTTTTAAAGGTAAACCTGGAGGCAAACGCACAAGTACTATTAAAGAAGAACCAAGTGAAGCTGAAGTTCAAAAACAAGTACGTGAAACACTTGAAAAACTTCAAGGAAAATCCTCTAAAGGAAAAGGAGCTAAATACCGTAGAGAAAAACGAGATCAACATAGAGAGCAATCTGAAAAAGATTTAGAACAACAACAAGCAGAAAGTAAAACACTTAAGGTAACAGAGTTTGTCACCGCAAGTGAAGTAGCAACTATGATGAATGTTTCGGTTACCGAAATTATTTCGGCATGTATGTCTTTAGGAATGATGGTGACTATGAATCAACGTTTGGATGCAGAAACTTTATCGGTTGTTGCAGATGAGTTTGGTTATGAAGTTGAGTTTGTAACCGCAGATATCGAAGAATCACTCGAAGATACTCAAGACGATCCTAAAGACCTGAAACCTCGCGCTCCAATCGTTACCGTTATGGGACACGTTGATCACGGTAAAACTTCATTATTAGATTATATCAGACAGGAAAATGTAATTGCAGGGGAGTCTGGTGGTATAACGCAGCATATTGGAGCTTATGGTGTTATTTTAGACAACGGACAAAAAATCGCCTTTCTAGACACTCCAGGTCACGAAGCTTTTACCGCAATGCGTGCCCGTGGAGCTCAAGTTACAGATTTGGCTATTATTGTAATAGCTGCAGATGATGATATAATGCCACAAACCAAAGAAGCAATCGCTCACGCTCAAGCAGCAAATGTGCCTATCGTCTTCGCTATAAACAAAATTGATAAGCCAAATGCCAATCCTGAAAAAGTAAAAGAAGGATTAGCAAATATGAATTTATTAGTAGAAGATTGGGGAGGTAAAATTCAGTCTCAAGATATTTCTGCAAAAACAGGGCAAGGGGTTAAAGAATTACTTGAAAAAGTTCTTTTAGAAGCCGAATTGCTAGAGTTAAAAGCAAATCCTAATAAAAATGCAAACGGAACTGTGGTTGAAGCCTTCCTTGATAAAGGTAGAGGATATGTTTCCACAATTCTTGTTCAAGCAGGAACACTAAAAATTGGCGATTATGTATTAGCCGGAAAAAATAGTGGTAAGGTGAAAGCCATGCATGATGAGCGTGGTAATGATGTAAAGGTAGCTGGACCATCAACACCAGTTTCCATTTTAGGACTAGATGGTGCACCACAAGCAGGTGATAAATTTAACGTCTTCGAAGACGAACGCGAAGCGAAACAAATTGCGGCTAAACGTACGCAATTACAACGTGAGCAATCAGTGAGAACACAGCGTCATATTACATTAGATGAGATTGGACGCCGTATTGCTCTTGGCGATTTCCAAGAATTGAATATCATCCTTAAAGGTGATGTGGATGGTTCTGTCGAAGCTTTAACAGATTCATTCCAAAAACTTTCTACTGAAGAAATTCAAGTCAATATTATTCATAAAGGAGTAGGAGCTATTACTGAAAGTGATGTGCTCTTAGCAACAGCATCTGATGCTATTATCATTGGATTTAACGTTAGACCTATGGGTAACGCCAGACAGATTGCCGATAAGGAAGAAATAGATATCAGAACCTATTCTATTATTTACGATGCCATAAACGATCTTAAAGATGCAATGGAAGGTATGTTATCTCCAGAAGTAAGAGAAGAAGTTACCGGTACTGCCGAAATTAGAGAAACCTTTAAAGTTTCTAAAGTGGGTACTATTGCTGGTTGTATGGTTACTAGTGGTAAGATATTCAGAAATTCTGGAATAAGACTTATCAGAGATGGTGTAGTTGTTTACACCGGAGAATTGGCCTCGCTTAAACGTTTTAAAGATGATGCCAAAGAAGTAGCTAAAGGCTACGATTGTGGTATGCAAATTAAAAACTATAACGACATTCAAATTGATGATGTTATAGAAGCATTCCAAGAAGTGGAGGTTAAAAAGAAATTGAAATAAATTCTTTTATTAGCATAAAAAAATGCGACCTGTTGGGTTATGTTGAGTAACTACAGGTCGCATTT
The DNA here is from genome assembly GCF_042654525.1 of Geojedonia litorea. Classification (NCBI taxonomy): domain Bacteria; kingdom Pseudomonadati; phylum Bacteroidota; class Flavobacteriia; order Flavobacteriales; family Flavobacteriaceae; genus Geojedonia; species Geojedonia litorea. The sequence continues at coordinate 307,299 of NZ_JBHSGP010000014.1, read as the reverse complement.
TTATTTAAATAATTTAAAGACAAATTACGGTGTCTTTTTTTCTTTTTTAGGCTTAAAGATAAAAGCATTCATATAGTTCTTTTTTATTTTGATCAAGGCTTTGTCTGCCTCCAAGCGACTTCTAAAATTACCTACCCAAATCTTGTAATTAGGTGTTTCATATTCCATACTTATTGGCCATTCACCGTATAAGCTAGCAAACTTACTTTTAGCAGCTTCGGCGTTTGATCTATTACCTTGAAAGACCTGAATCTTGTAAAGATCTACTGTGCTTAAATCTTTTTTAAACTCTAAAAGTTTAGCGATGTCCTTGTCCTGTTCAATACGTACTTGAGCCTGCTGCGCATTGGCATAACACGTAAATACAAACAAAATGAGGCAGTTAAAACTAATTTTTTTAAGAGTGAATTTCATATTCTTTTCAATTTAAGACAAAGGTAAATTATATTAACTGATATGTATACTAAATTATTATTTAGAATCTTTATAAATTATGTATTAACACTTCTGTAACATTTCTAAAATCGACTTTAAGTATTACTTTTGCGTGAGATTTTATATCAGTATTTTTCTGTCTTAAATGAAAAAATCGTACCAAAGTTTAGAAGATAATTCAACTAACAATATGAAACAGGTGATATACCGTAAATTAACCTCAAAAATTCTTTATTTAGGGTTTATTGTTTTACTCACGTTTTCAGCTACTCTTAATGCTCAAGAAGGAGATCCTGCAAAAGGAAAAACTATATTTAATACTAACTGTGCTGCTTGTCATCAATTAGATAAAAAAATGACAGGCCCTGCTTTACGTAACATTGAGCAGCGTTTATTAGATGAGCAAGGCTTGGATAGAGCTTGGTTGAGCGCATGGATTAGAAATAGTGCTGGCGTGATAAAGTCTGGTGATGCCTATGGCAATCAGATTTTTAATGAGTACAGCCAAACCGCCATGACTGCGTTTCCAACGCTTTCTGACCAAGACATCAGTGATATTTTAGCTTATACTGCTCAAGAAGTTGTTGCACCACCTCCAACACCACCTACCCCAGATGGTGAAGTAGCCACTTCAGGCGGTAGTTCATCAAATCAATTAATTCTCGGCGCATTAGCTTTATTATTTGCCTTATTAGCCATTGGATTGATTTTGGTGAGACAAACTTTAACGCGTTTTGCACAGGAAAAAGGTATTGAAATTGCTGTAGAAGATAAAACCATTCCTATTTGGAAAGCCTTTGCGCAAAATCAATTTTTAGTATTAGTAACCTCTATTTTCTTTTTACTAGCCAGTGGATATTTTGTATATGGTTATTTAATGCAAATTGGTGTTGATCAAGGCTATCAGCCAGTACAACCTATTCATTTTTCGCATAAAATTCATGCCGGAGATAATGGTATTGATTGTAAATACTGTCACTCTTCAGCTCGAGTTAGTAAAACTTCAGGAATTCCATCATTAAATGTATGTATGAATTGCCATAAATCTATTTATGAATATAATGGTGAAACTACTGCCGAATACGACAAGGCATTTTATGATGGTGAAATCCAGAAATTATATGCTGCTGCAGGATGGAGCGATGCTGACCAAGCTTATACAGGAGATGCACAACCTGTTAAATGGGTAAGAATCCATAATTTACCTGACTTTGCATATTTTAACCACTCACAACACGTGTCTGTAGCTGGTGTGCAATGTCAAACTTGTCATGGGCCTGTGGAGACTATGGAAGAAGTTTACCAGTTTTCGCCACTCACCATGGGATGGTGTATCAATTGTCACAGAGAGACCGAAGTCAATGTTCAAGGTAATGCGTATTATGAAAAAATACATGAGCAGTTATCAAAAAAATATGGTGTAGACAAGCTTACCGCTGCCCAAATGGGAGGTTTAGAGTGTGGTAAATGTCATTATTAATTTATTAAGAAGTAATTCAATTATATAATATGTCATCAAACAAGAAATACTGGAAAAGTGTTGAAGAGCTAAACGAGAATAGCTCTATTGTTGAGACGCTAAAACAAAACGAATTTGTTCAAGAAATCCCTACCGATGAGTTTTTAGGAGATAAAAACACTTTGGGAGCGTCTTCAACAACGCGTCGAGATTTCTTAAAATATGTTGGTTTTAGTACAGCTGCAGCATCATTAGCGGCATGCGAAGGACCAGTCATAAAATCAATTCCTTATGTTGTTCAGCCAACCGAAATCATTCCAGGTGTAGCCAATTATTACGCAACTACAATTGCCGACGGGTTTGATTTCGCTAGTGTTTTAGTAAAAACTAGAGAAGGTCGTCCAATTAAGATTGAAAATAATACACTAGCAGCTACTAAAGGAGGTGCTAATGCAAGAGTTAATGCATCGGTTTTAGGGCTTTACGATAGCTTAAGAGCTAGTGGTCCAATGAAAGGTGAAGACTTTATTTCTTGGAGTGACTTCGACTCTGAAACCAATCAAAAACTTACCGATTTAAAAGTAGCAGGAAAGGAAATTGTGTTATTGACACAAACTCATGCAAGTCCTTCAACATCTAAATTGATTGCTGAATTTAAAGAAGCTTACGGTAACGTGCGTCATGTAATTTATGACGCAGTTTCGGCATCTACAGCTTTAGACGCCTTTGAAGCAAAATACGGTGAGCGAGGATTAGCCAATTATGATTTTGAAAAAGCAAGCACTATAGTTTCTATAGGTGCAGATTTTCTAGGTGACTGGCAAGGTGGCGGATTTGATTCAGGCTACTCTAAAGGACGTGTTCCAAATCAAGGAAAAATGTCTCGTCATATCCAGTTTGAGTCTAATATGAGTTTAACTGGAGCAAACGCCGATAAGCGTATTCCTCTTACACCAAGTGAACAAAAATTGGCCTTGGCTAAATTACATAGTTTGGTTGTTGGGAGTGCATATTCTGGAAAAGCACTTTCTGAAAAAGTGGAAGATGCTTTACAAAAAGCGGCTTCAGAATTAAAAAGAGCTGGCAGCAACGGTGTTGTTGTATCAGGAATAGATGATGTTAATGCACAAACTGTAGTTTTAGAAATCAACGAGAGCTTAAACAGCAAAGCATTTGATACTAAAACGCCTATCAAAACAAGACAAGGTAATGATAAGGCGGTAGCGACTTTAGTTGCTGATATGAAAGCAGGTAAAGTAGGCGCTATCATCATGAGTGGTGTTAACCCATTATATACATTGCCAAATGCTTCAGATTTTGCTGAAGGTTTAGGAAAGACAGAATTATCAATAGCGTTTTCAATGAAGGCCGACGAAACGGCTTCAGCTTGTCAGTATCTTGCTGCAACACCTCATTATTTAGAGTCTTGGGGCGATGTAGAGATCAAGAAAGGGCATTATGCTTTAACGCAACCAACAATTCGTTCGTTGTTTGATACAAGACAATTTCAAGAAGCTTTGTTGAAGTGGACTGGAAATGACAAAACGCTTCACGATTATATAAAAGATACTTGGAATGAAGGCATTTTAGGAGGAAATTCATTCAATCAAGCTTTACATGATGGTATTTATGTAGGAAATATTTCAGCTTCAGAAATTGAAACTACTGAAACTAATGATACTATCCAAGATGTACCTGTTTCTGGAAATGCGGCTAGAGCATTAGCAGCATCAGTATCTGAAGGAAATGGATTAGAGCTTACTTTGTACACTAAAATTGGAATGGGTGATGGACAACAAGCGAATAACCCTTGGCTACAAGAGTTTCCAGATCCAATTACCAGAACTTCATGGGATAACTATTTAACAGTATCAAAATCTGACGCTGCTGAATTGGGATTAACTAATGAGAATGTTGCTAACGGAGCTCTAAATGGAAGTTATGCAGAAGTTACCGTTAATGGTGTTAGTGTAACAGTACCAGTTATCATACAACCAGGACAAGCAAAAGGTTCTGTTGGTTTGGCTTTAGGTTATGGAAGATCTGCTGGATTAAAAGATGAAATGAAAACAGGTGTAAATGCTTATGCATTGTACCAAAATTTTAATAGCACTCAAAATGTAAGTGTTGTTGCTGCTTCGGGAACTCATGAGTTTGCTTGCGTGCAGCTTCAAAATACATTAATGGGTCGTGGTGATATTATAAAAGAAACCACGCTTGAAATATTTAACACCAAGGATAAAGCCTATTGGAATGCAATACCTGTGGTGTCCTTAAATCATGAGGAAACTCCAGTTACTTCACCAGACGTTGATCTTTGGGATGAATTTGATCGATCTATTGGTCATCACTTTAACTTATCTATCGACTTGAATGCCTGTACGGGATGTGGAGCATGTGTTATAGCTTGTCATTCTGAAAACAACGTTCCTGTTGTTGGTAAAACTGAAGTACGTCGTAGCCGCGATATGCATTGGTTGCGAATAGATAGATATTATTCATCTGAAGACACGTTTAAGGAAGACAATACTAAAAAGAAAGAATTCTCTGGTTTAACAGGAGATAAAGGATCTTTAGGTGGATTTGGCGAAATGGAAGATCCGGCTGATAATCCGCAAGTGGCATTTCAGCCAGTTATGTGTCAACATTGTAATCACGCACCTTGTGAAACTGTTTGCCCGGTGGCAGCAACTTCTCATGGTCGTCAGGGTCAAAACCACATGGCGTATAACCGTTGTGTAGGTACCCGTTACTGCGCTAACAACTGTCCTTATAAAGTACGTCGTTTCAATTGGTTCTTGTACGCTCAAAATGATGAGTTTGATTACCATATGAATGATGATCTTGGACGTATGGTGTTAAATCCAGATGTTGTGGTGCGTTCTCGTGGTGTGATGGAAAAATGTTCGATGTGTATTCAAAAAACACAAAAAACTATTTTAGATGCTAAACGTGATGGACGTGAAATTAAGGATGGTGAATTCCAAACAGCGTGTTCAGCAGCTTGTAGTAATGGAGCAATGACGTTTGGAGACATCAATGACAAACAAAGTAAAGTTGCGAAACTTAAAGAAGATAATCGTATGTATCACTTATTAGAAAGTGTTGGAACAAAACCTAACGTGATGTACCAAACTAAAGTGAGAAATACAACCGAAGCATAAAATTAATTAAGAAACAATTATAAAGGATTATGGCGTCTCATTACGAAGCACCTATTAGAAGACCCTTAGTTACAGGAGAAAAATCATACCACGATGTGTCGGTTGATGTAGCAGCTCCGGTAGAAGGAAAAGCAAACAAATCTTGGTGGATTGTATTTTCTATTTCACTTGCAGCGTTTCTTTGGGGTATTGGATGTATAATTTACACCATCTCCACTGGAATTGGAACTTGGGGTTTAAACAAAACCGTTGGTTGGGCTTGGGACATTACTAACTTCGTTTGGTGGGTTGGTATTGGTCATGCTGGAACCTTAATTTCGGCAGTACTTTTATTATTCCGTCAAAAATGGAGAATGGCTATTAACCGTTCGGCAGAGGCAATGACTATTTTCTCTGTTGTTCAAGCAGGTTTATTCCCTATAATTCACATGGGTCGTCCATGGTTAGGATACTGGGTATTACCAATTCCAAACCAGTTTGGATCGCTTTGGGTAAACTTTAACTCACCATTACTTTGGGACGTATTTGCAATTTCGACGTATTTATCAGTGTCATTAGTATTCTGGTGGACAGGTTTATTGCCTGATTTTGCAATGATTCGCGATAGAGCAGTGAAACCTTTCCAAAAGAAAATTTATTCTTTATTAAGCTTTGGCTGGAGTGGACGCGCAAAAGATTGGCAGCGTTTTGAAGAAGTATCTTTAGTATTAGCCGGTTTGGCAACGCCACTTGTACTTTCTGTACATACTATTGTATCGTTTGACTTCGCAACTTCGGTAATCCCAGGTTGGCATACTACTATATTCCCACCGTATTTCGTTGCGGGTGCGATTTTCTCTGGATTTGCCATGGTAAATACTCTGCTTATCATTATGAGAAAAGTGTGTAGTCTCGAGGATTATATCACTGTGCAACATATAGAACTGATGAATATTGTAATTATGATTACAGGTTCTATTGTTGGTGTAGCTTATATTACAGAGTTATTTATTGCTTGGTATTCAGGAGTAGAGTACGAACAATACGCATTCCTAAATAGAGCTACAGGACCTTACTGGTGGGCTTATTGGGCAATGATGAGTTGTAATGTATTCTCACCACAATTCATGTGGTTTAAAAAATTACGAACTAGTATCATGTTCTCATTTGCTATTTCAATTGTAGTTAATATTGGGATGTGGTTTGAACGTTTTGTGATTATCGTTACCTCTTTGCATAGAGATTATTTACCATCGTCATGGACCATGTTCTCACCTACCTTTGTAGATATTGGGATATTTATTGGAACAATTGGGTTCTTCTTCGTGTTGTTTTTATTATACGCAAGAACCTTCCCAGTAATTGCACAAGCAGAGGTGAAAACGATTTTGAAATCATCTGGCGAACGCTATAAAAAAATTCGTGAACGAGGCGATAGCCTAGTAGGTACTGGAGCTGATGAAAGAACATCAGGCAGTAAAGTTAAAAATACAAAAAACAAAAAGTAGCATATGGAAGCTTCAAAAGTAATTCACGCTATTTACACCGATGATGATGTTTTAATGGCAGCCGTAAAAAAGGTTAAAGCAGAAAAACATCATATTGAAGAGATATATACGCCATTTCCGGTTCATGGTCTAGATAAGGCAATGGGATTGGCTCCAACTAGAATTGCCATAACATCGTTTATGTATGGCTGTGTTGGACTTACAGTTGCTATTGTTATGATGAACTTCATCATGATACAAGATTGGCCGCAAAACATTGGTGGTAAACCAAGTTTTAGCTATTTAGAAAATATGCCGGCTTTTGTTCCTATTATGTTTGAGTTAACGGTATTTTTTGCTGCTCACTTAATGGTGATTACCTTTTATTTACGCAGTAGAATGTGGCCATTTAAAAAAGCTGAAAATCCTGATGTGAGAACAACAGATGATCACTTTTTAATGGAGATAGCGGTTCATGGTAATGAAAAAGAATTAACCTCATTATTGGAAGAGACAGGAGCAGTTGAGGTAAATATAATTGATAAAGCGCATTAATATATAGAGATGAAGAGCTTAATTAAAATCACAATTTTAGTAATGATGTTTGGCAGTATTGTGGCTTGTAAAAAAGACACTAGACCAAATTATCAGTTTATGCCTAATATGTATGAACCTGTAGGTTATGAAACTTATGCAGAATCTGAAATGTTTCCTAATGATGCTGTAGCTTTATTACCAGCAGAAGGTTCAATTCCAAGAGGATTTACACCCTTTGAAATAGCAAATGACATAGAAGGTTTTGATCTGGCTAAAGCAACTTTAAAGAATCCTTTGGATTCAACACAAATCGATACACCAAGAGCTAAAGAGCTATACGATATTTATTGTGGTATCTGTCATGGAAATTTAGGAAATGGCCAAGGTAATTTGGTGAAAAGAGAAAAGATTTTGGGAGTTCCTAGTTATGATGATGCAGGAAGAGCGATTACCGAAGGAAGTATTTACCATACCATTTATTATGGTAAAAATACAATGGGTTCTTATGCCAATCAGCTTAATGAAGAAGAGCGCTGGCAAGTTGTTGCTTATGTGTTAAAGTTGAAATCAGATTTAGAAAAATAAGATAGATAAAGATTATATATAGATATGTACACATTTTCAAATAAATTAAAGACATTTTCTATCATTCTGATGGTTTTAGGACTATTAGGTGTAGGCTATGGTTTTATGACATCTCATAAATCTTTTGAAGAGGTTGAAACCATACTTGCTGAAGAGGCATCATCTCATGGTGGTGGTCATGGTGAAGTAGCTGAAAGTCATGCTGCTGTTGCTCATGATGACCATGCAGCAGAAGCGTCGAATGATACAGATGCTCATGCTACATCGGCTGAAACTCATGTTGATGAGCACACCAAGCACGTTAAACATGTTCAACACCAAATTGCGAACAGACCGTGGTCGGCGTTGTATGTGGCGGCATTCTTTTTTATGATGATTGCACTTGGAGTTTTAGCTTTTTATGCTATACAATGGGCCGCACAAGCTGGTTGGTCACCAGTATTGTTCAGAGTTATGGAAGGTATTACAGCTTACCTACTTCCGGGAGCATTGATTGTATTGGCAATTGCTGTGGCTTCTGGAACTTCTTGGCTAGGTGGGCATTACAATTTATTTGTTTGGATGGATCCTGAAGTCGTTGCTCATGATGAGTTAATACAGGGTAAATCAGGATTTTTAAATATGACTGGTTTTATCATTCGAGGCTTAATCTTTATTGCAGGCTGGAGTTTGTATAGACACTATGCGCGTAAATTTTCTATTGCTCAAGATTCGGCAGATAATATTCAAAATTTCAAGAAAACATTTCGTATTTCAGCAGCATTTTTAGTATTCTATATTTATACAGAATCTATGATGTCTTGGGATTGGATTATGAGCGTCGATCCACACTGGTTTAGTACATTATTTGGCTGGTATGTGTTTGCAAGTATGTTTGTAAGCGGTATTACGGTAATAGCTATGGTAACTATGTATTTGAAGTCTAGAGGCTATTTAGAGTTTGTTAATGATAGTCATTTACATGATTTAGCTAAATTCATGTTTGCAATTAGTATTTTCTGGACTTATTTGTGGTTCTCACAGTTTATGCTCATTTGGTATTCAAACATTCCAGAAGAGGTTACGTATTTTGTAACACGATTTGCAGATTATAAATTACCATTCTTAGGTATGGTTGTAATGAATTTTGTTTTCCCATTATTAGTGTTAATGAATAGCGATTACAAACGTATTCCTTGGTTTGTTGTTATGGCCGGAATCGTAATTTTAGCTGGTCATTATATAGATGTATTTAATATGATTATGCCAGCTACAGTTGGAGATAGATGGTTTATAGGTATTCCAGAATTAAGTTCGATATGTTTATTTGCCGGACTGTTCATTTTTATAACATTTACAGCTTTAACCAAAGCTCCATTGCTAGCAAAAGGAAATCCATTTATTAAAGAAAGTGAACATTTCCATTATTAAAATAATTAAATAACGAAGAGAAACGACAATGACTGCTTTTTTAACAATTATAATTCTACTTTTTATAGCTGTTGCGATTTGGCAAATGGTAAAAATATTTGATTTAGCTCAAGTATCAAGTACTACAAATCCAGGTGTTGCAACCGATAAGGATAACACATTTAATGGCTATATGATGATTGGGTTCTTGATCTTCATTTATGCCATTACTATTGCTAGTTTCTGGTATCTTGGTGATCTACCGTTAATGTCTAATGCAGCCTCTGAGCATGGTCCAGGACTGGATAATTTAATGATTATCTCTATGGTAATTATTTTTATCGTACAGACCATTACTCAATTTTTATTACATTATTTTGCATTTAAGTATAAAGGCGAGAAAGGTAAAAAAGCTCTTTTTTATGCTGATAATAATACATTAGAAGCTATCTGGACCATTATCCCGGTAATCGTGTTGGCAGGATTAATTATTTATGGTTTATTCACGTGGTCTAGCATTATGAATGTTGACGAAAGTGATGATCCAATGATAGTTGAACTCTATGCACAACAATTTAACTGGAAAGCTAGATATGCTGGAGAAGATAATGTACTTGGATTATCAAACGTAAGATTGATAGATAACGACCGTGCTAATATTCTTGGTTTGGATGAATCTGACCCTAATGCGCAGGATGATATAATTACAACCGAATTACATTTAGTTGTTGGAAGACCAGTACTATTTAAAATGCGATCACAAGACGTATTGCATTCAGCTTACATGCCACATTTTAGAGCGCAAATGAACTGTGTTCCTGGTATGATTACGCAATTTGGGTTTACACCAACAATTACTACAGCAGAAATGCGTCAAAATCCTGATATTATTGAAAAAGTAGCTAACATTAATAAAATTAGAGTTGAGAATAAGGAAGCTATAGAGGATAGAGGCCAAGAACTGCGCTATGAATTCGATTATTTGTTACTGTGTAATAAAATATGTGGTAAATCACATTACAACATGCAAATGAAGATTATTGTGGAGACGCAAGAAGAATATGATGCTTGGATCAAAGAACAAAAAACATTCAAGAATTCTTTAATTAACTAAAAAAGATTAAAAACGATATAAGATTATGTCAGCACACGCAGATACTCACGCACACGACGACGATCACGGACATCATCACAAAGAAACCTTTGTAACCAAATACATTTTTAGTCAAGATCACAAAATGATTGCTAAGCAGTACCTCATTACAGGTACTATTATGGGAATCATTGGGGTAATGATGTCATTAATGATGCGTATGCAAATTGCATGGCCCGAAGAACCTAATGCGCTTTTTGAAGCTTTATTAGGTAAATGGGCACCAGGAGGTGTTATGGATGCCGATATTTATTTGGCATTGGTAACTATTCACGGTACCATTATGGTATTCTTTGTACTTACTGCAGGATTGAGTGGTACATTTAGTAACCTCCTAATTCCATTGCAAATTGGTGCACGAGATATGGCCTCTGGGTTTTTGAATATGGTGTCGTACTGGTTATTCTTTTTATCGAGTGTGATTATGGTATTGTCATTTTTCGTTGAAGCTGGGCCAGCTGCGGCAGGATGGACCATTTATCCGCCGCTAAGTGCATTACCTATGGCACAAGGTGGCTCTGGTGCAGGAATGACATTATGGTTAGTGTCAATGGCGATTTTCATTGCCTCATCACTTTTAGGCTCACTTAATTATATTGTTACGGTTATCAATTTACGTACTAAAGGAATGTCTATGACAAGACTTCCATTAACAATTTGGGCATTTTTTGTGACTGCCGTTATAGGTGTAATTTCGTTTCCTGTATTATTATCAGCAGCATTATTATTAATAATGGATAGAAGCTTTGGTACTTCGTTCTTCTTATCTGATATATTTATTCAAGGCGAAGTGTTACATTATCAAGGTGGATCTCCGGTGTTATTCGAGCATTTATTTTGGTTTTTAGGACACCCTGAAGTTTATATTGTATTACTACCTGCACTAGGAATAACCTCCGAAATTATTGCAACCAATTCTCGTAAACCTATTTTTGGATACCGAGCCATGGTGGCGTCAATTTTAGCCATCGCATTCTTATCAACTATAGTTTGGGGGCATCATATGTTTATCTCCGGAATGAATCCATTTTTAGGATCGGTATTTACTTTTACTACCTTATTGATTGCAATTCCATCGGCCGTAAAAGCCTTCAACTATATTACTACTTTATGGAAGGGGAATTTACAATTAAACCCTGCCATGTTATTTTCAATTGGTTTAGTGTCAACGTTTATTACAGGTGGATTAACAGGAATTATTCTTGGAGATAGTGCTTTAGATATTAATGTTCACGATACGTATTTTGTGGTTGCTCACTTCCACTTGGTAATGGGTATATCGGCACTTTACGGGATGTTTGCAGGAATCTATCACTGGTTCCCAAAAATGTTTGGACGTATGCTGAATAAAAATTTAGGTTACCTCCACTTTTGGGTCACCGCGATTTGTGCTTACGGGGTATTTTTCCCAATGCACTTTATAGGAATGGCTGGTTTACCACGTCGTTATTATACCAATTCTAATTTCCCATTATTTGATGATACGCATGATGCAAATGTGATCATTTCAATGTTTGCAATTGTAGGAGGAATATTCCAATTGGTGTTTATTTATAACTTTGTGCATAGTATTTTCTACGGAAAGAAGACCGTTCAAAATCCTTGGAGATCAAACACCTTGGAGTGGACAGCACCTATTAAGCACATTCATGGAAACTGGGAAGGTGAGATACCTCATGTACATCGTTGGGCTTATGATTACAGTAAGCCAGGACATGATGATGATTTCGTGCCACAACATATTCCTTTGAAGGAAGGAGAAGAAGAATTACAACACTAATTCCCATGAAGGTGGGAATCTCATAAAGTGAATCTGAAAATTTATTCAATACTCAAGATGCCTTTCTAATTTAGAAAGGCATTTTGTTTATATTTGCTTATGCCGAACAGGTTTCGGTATCTTTTTAATGCAGACACGATTTCATGAATCAAAACCTAGATCCTACAAACGAAAATTTTTCTCCAGAAGAACTTGATGTCGAAAAAAAGTTGAGGCCTTTGTCTTTTGACGATTTTACAGGTCAGGATCAGGTTTTAGAAAATTTACAGGTGTTTGTACAAGCGGCTAATCAACGACAAGAAGCATTAGATCACACTTTGTTTCATGGCCCTCCCGGATTAGGAAAAACTACACTTGCCCATATTTTAGCGAGTGAGTTGGACGTGAATATTAAAGTCACTTCTGGACCCGTTTTGGATAAGCCTGGAGACCTTGCTGGATTGCTTACCAATTTAGAAGATAGAGATGTCCTTTTTATTGATGAAATTCACAGGTTAAGCCCTATTGTTGAGGAGTATTTGTATTCAGCCATGGAAGATTATAAGATAGATATCATGATCGAGTCTGGACCAAATGCACGTACCGTTCAAATCAATTTAAATCCATTCACTTTAGTTGGAGCGACCACAAGATCGGGCTTGCTTACAGCACCTATGCGGGCGCGGTTTGGGATTCAAAGCCGACTTCAATATTATAATACAGAATTGTTAACTACCATTGTACAACGCAGTGCTTCTATTTTAAATGTTCCTATATCAATGGAAGCTGCTGTAGAAATTGCAGGACGAAGTAGAGGTACACCGCGAATTGCAAATGCCCTTTTACGCCGCGTTAGAGATTTTGCTCAAATTAAAGGCAATGGTAAAATAGATATTAAGATTGCCAAATTTGGACTCGAAGCATTGCATGTAGACGCTCATGGGTTAGATGAAATGGACAACAAAATATTAGCTACCATTATTGACAAGTTTAAAGGAGGCCCAGTTGGACTTACAACTATAGCTACTGCGGTAAGTGAAAGTGCAGAAACCATTGAAGAAGTCTATGAGCCATTTTTAATTCAACAAGGGTTTTTAATGCGAACACCAAGAGGTCGAGAAGTCACTGAACTGGCCTATAAACATTTGGGTAAAATTAAAGGCAATATTCAGGGAGGTTTGTTTTAATTCCAAAAACAAGTATTATATAAGTTTTCATTTTCCTAGTTCATAAATATACCTTTCTATATTTCCAAAATTCCACTTCGTTTTAAGGTCAAATTGAACCATTAGAACAACAATTTGAACCAAATGTTTTAGTAACTATGACTATATTAGCATAGCATTCTCTGTAACAATTAGAGAATGAGCTAAATATTGTATACTTTAAACATTTAAAAAACTCACTATGCCAATTTATATGGATAGACATATCGTCCCAGGTATCGAAGCCAAAGATGCTGCTGCTGCCCATAGAAATGATCTTAAAATTCAAGATCAGCATGGTGTAAGGTGTATGACGTATTGGGTTGATGAAGAACGTGGTAATGCTTTTTGTTTAATTGATGCGCCAAATATTGAAGCTGTAAAAAAAATGCACGACCAAGCACATGGTTTAGTCCCTAATGAAATTATTCAAGTTAATAGTAATGTGGTTGAAGCTTTTTTAGGAAGAATTCAAGATCCTGATGGCTGCTATTACCATACAGACGATGATGATCTAAAAATATTCAATGATCCAGCTTTTAGAATTTTATTGGTGACACAAATTAAGAATCCCATCCTGTTAAAAAGTACTTTAGGGAAAGATAAAACCAAACAGTTGCTCAATCTTTACAACAAGATAATGCATGAGCAGATTCAAAAACACGAAGGTAGAGAAGTGGAAAGTGAAGGCGGTGAATTTATTACCTCGTTTATATCTGTCAATCAAGCGGTAGATTGTGCTGTATCTATTATGAACAGCTTACATATAGCTACAGAATTATTAGAATTAAAGATTGGAGTCAATGCAGGGATGCCTGTAACAAAAAGTGATATTTTGTTCGGCGATACTATAAAATTGGCAAAGTATCTTTGCAATATTGGGAGTAATCAAGAGATTATGATGTCATCTATCATTAATGAAATTTATAAAGGAACTAGCAGTAAAAATAATTTTAAATGTTTGAATTCTAAAGATGAAATGTTTTTAGTTCAGTTATTTGATACACTTCTTGTAAATTATCAAAACCCTTTATTTGATGTTACTCAATTCAATGATGAAATGTCCATGAGTAAGTCAAAACTCTTTAGAAAGTGTACTGCCTTAATGGGAATGTCCCCCAACGCTTTACTTCGAGAATATCGATTATTAAAATCACTTGAGCTGTTAAAAACAGGCCGAAACATATCACAAACCATGTTCGATTGTGGTTTTAACAGTCCTTCTTATTTCGCAAAATGTTTTCAGGCAAGATTTGGAATGCCACCTATTTCCTATTTGAGGGAACATTCCTAGTATGGTCTTTACCTGTTATTTAAAGGTCTTTTAGTGACATAAGAGCCTTGATGGAACCTATAATTTTGAAGGGTCTAACCTTTTAAAATTTCACTGATATGAAAAAGCTATTAATTTTTATTTACGGAACTATAGCCTACCTAGTGTTTCTTATTACGTTTTTATATGCCATAGGTTTTGTGGGAAATATTCTGGTTCCAAAAACAATAAATTCTGGAGTTGAATCTCCATTTTGGGAAGCTATAGTGATAAATGCCATTTTGTTGAGTGTATTTGCAATTCAACACAGTGTAATGGCTCGTCCGGCTTTTAAGGAACAATGGACACGTTTCATACCAAAAGCTATGGAACGAAGTACTTATGTGTTCTTCTCCAGTTTCGCCTTACTATTGTTGTATTGGCAATGGCGACCAATAAAGACTATTATTTGGGATGTTCAAAATCCTACTTTAGCGACTATTATTCTTGGTGTTTTTGGCATAGGTTGGCTAATCGTACTACTTTCAACCTTTATGATCAATCATTTTGAACTATTCGGATTACAACAGATATATAACAATCTGAAAAACAAATCGAATAAGCCAATAGCGTTCAAAGCAAATTTTTTCTATGGCCTGGTAAGACATCCAATTATGTTGGGGTTTTTGATAGCCTTTTGGGCTACTCCAGTAATGACGGCAGGTCATTTATTGTTCGCAGTAATGACAACACTATACATTTATGTGGCAGTTAAATTTTTGGAAGAAAAGGATTTAAGAAAATTTATTGGACCCAAATACGAATTGTATCAAAAGGAAGTGCCGATGTTTATTCCTTTTACCAAAAAGAAAGTTAAAAAATCAATAACCAACACTATATAATTATGGGAACTCTAAAGGGAAACAAATTAACTGCACTCACCGAAGGACTACAACAAATTTTTGAAAATTGCGAAAAGAGGGCAGCGCATTACGACGCTAATAACCTATTTTTTCAAGAAGATTTTGATGAACTCAAAGATGCAGGTTATTTAGTAATGGCTGTCCCCGAAGAATTTGGTGGCTATGGACTGCAAATGGATCAATGCCAAGTCTTAACTCGTAAACTTGCCTATCATGCAGCGCCAACAGCCTTGGCACTGAACATGCATGTGTATTGGACGGGTTTAGTTGCCGATTTGTGGAGAAGCGGAGACAAATCAATGCAATGGATATTAGAAGAGGCAGGTAAGGGTAAAGTGTTTGCGGCTGGTCATGGTGAGTCGGGAAATGATATTCCTGTTTTATATTCAACATGTAAGGCTGAAAAAGTGGAAGGAGGCTACAAGTTTACGGGGCATAAGATGTTTGGAAGCTTAACACCCGTTTGGGACTATCTCGGAATTCATGGACAAGATAATTCAGATCCAGAAAACCCAAAAGTTATTCATGGGTTTATGAAAAGGGATTCTAAAAATTATGAAATAAAAAATAGCTGGGACGATGTAATGGGCATGCGCGCAACCCGCTCGGATGATACTGTGTTAAATGGTGTTTTTGTATCAGATGAATTTATAGTTAGAAAAGTGCCGGCGGGATTCAAAGGTATTGATGCTTATATTCTTGGCATATTTGCTTGGGCACTGATAGGGTTTTCAAATATTTATTACGGATTAGGACAACGAGTTCTAGATATTGTTCTCTCATCCGTTCCAAAAAAGAAATCCCTTTCGTTAGATAGGCCTTCAATGGCCTATCATCCAGGAATACAAAGAGACGTCGCTGATATGTTTTTGGAACTTGAAAGTATAGGGCCACATTTAGATAGCATTGCCAAAGACTGGACTGAAGGGAAAGCGTATGGAGCCGCTTGGGGAGTTAAAATATTTGCAGCTAAATGTAATGCTGTTGAAAGTGTTTGGCGAATGGTTGACAAAGCCATGGACGTTATGGGAGGTGGAGGAATTATTCGAAAATCGGGTTTTGAACGGTTTTTTAGGGATGCGCGATTAGGCAAAATTCACCCTTCCAACACCTATATTACACGAGAGGTCATTGCCAAGGGTCTATTGGGGCTGGATTTAGATTATCAGCCAAGATAGTTTAACAACATAATTAATTTTAACTCCAAAACGACTTCTATAATTAGAAGTTTTTCAATTCACGCCTCGTCGTTATACCACGTGGTTTTTGATTTGTGCGTTCAATTATTTTTTCCTTAAAAAGGAAATTTAAAATTTCAATTTCCTTTTTAATCGTAATTTAGCATTCAGTAATAAAAACATTGAGCGCCAAAACACAATATACCCAACTCATTAAAACCGAAGCCAAACGCCTCGGTTTTTTGTCATGTGGAATTAGCGAAGCACAATTTTTAGAAGAAGAAGCGCCACGTTTAGAGAAATGGCTAAACAACAATATGCATGGCCAAATGCAATACATGGAAAACCATTTTGATAAGCGGCTTAATCCAACACTTTTAGTAGAAGATTCAAAAAGTGTGATATCATTACTTTTAAATTATTACCCGAATCACGAGCAAACAACAGAAAGCTTTAAGCTATCAAAATACGCTTACGGAACCGATTATCATTTTGTGATTAAAGACAAGTTAAAGCAATTGTTACATTTTATTCAGGATGAAATTGGAGAAGTCCATGGGCGTGCTTTTGTAGATTCAGCTCCCGTTTTAGATAAAGCTTGGGCAGCAAAAAGCGGATTAGGTTGGATTGGCAAACACACCAATTTACTAACGCAGCAAGTAGGCTCCTTTTATTTCATTGCAGAACTTATAGTTGATTTAGAATTAGATTACGATTTGCCAACTACCGACCATTGTGGAACTTGTACAGCATGTATTGATGCCTGCCCAACACAAGCGATCACGGAACCATATGTGGTTGATGGTAGTAAATGTATTTCGTATTTTACCATTGAGTTAAAAGAAAATATTCCTTCAGAATTTAAAGGACAATTTGATGATTGGATGTTTGGCTGTGATGTGTGTCAAGATGTATGTCCTTGGAACCGTTTTTCTAAATCGCATAGTGAGCCTTTATTCCATCCACACCCTGAATTATTATCTATGACCAAAAAGGACTGGGAAGAGATTACCAAAGACACTTTTAATAAAGTTTTTAAGAATTCAGCAGTAAAACGCACCAAATTTGAAGGTTTAAAGCGTAATATTGAGTTTTTAAAAGATTGAATCAATCCCATCAAAATCAAATGGAGGTATCTTTTTTCTTTCATCTGCCTTCTATTTTCGGGTAAATTTTTCTGCCTTCTATTCTCTTAAATCCATTACCTTTGTTAATTCAGATTAATCCTTATTTATATGAGCAAGCAGAGCAAACGTCGCGAAGCCTTAATATATCACGCTAAACCAACGCCTGGAAAAATTCAGGTAGTTCCCACCAAAAAGTATGCAACCCAAAGAGATTTGTCATTGGCCTATTCACCGGGTGTTGCAGAACCTTGTTTAGAAATTGAAAAAGATAAAAACAACGTTTATAAATACACCACCAAAGGTAATTTGGTTGCAGTAATTTCAAATGGAACAGCGGTATTAGGCCTTGGTAATATTGGTCCTGAAGCTTCTAAACCAGTGATGGAAGGTAAAGGTTTGCTTTTTAAAATTTTTGCTGATATTGATGTTTTTGATATTGAGGTAGACACCGAAAATGTTGAAGAATTTATCCAAACGGTCAAAAATATTGCGCCAACATTTGGAGGGATTAATTTAGAAGATATCAAAGCTCCTGAAGCTTTTGAAATTGAACGTCGATTAAAAGAAGAATTAGATATTCCTGTAATGCATGATGATCAGCATGGCACTGCTATTATTTCAGCAGCAGCTTTAATCAATGCTTTGGAATTGGCTAAAAAGAAAATTGAAAAAGTTAAAATAGTGATTAGTGGTGCCGGAGCAGCAGCCATTTCATGTTCACGACTCTACCAATCTTGTGGTGCAAAACGTGAAAACATGGTAATGTTAGATAGTAAAGGCGTGATTAGAAAGGATCGTGAAAACCTGTCAACTGAAAAAGCCGAATTCGCTACGCATCGTAAAATAGACACTTTAGATGAAGCCATGAAAGATGCCGATGTTTTTATTGGTCTTTCAATGGCAGACATAGTGACTCCCGAAATGTTGCTAAGCATGGCAAAAAATCCAATTGTGTTTGCTATGGCCAATCCAAACCCCGAAATACCTTATGATGTAGCTGTAGCAACTCGTAAAGATATTATTATGGCTACTGGGCGTAGCGACCACCCTAATCAGGTCAATAATGTCCTTGGATTTCCATTTATTTTTAGAGGTGCTCTTGATGTGAGAGCAACCAAAATTAACGAAGAGATGAAAATGGCTGCCGTCATGGCTTTGGCCAAATTAGCTAAAGAACCAGTGCCAGAGCAGGTAAATATTGCTTATGGAGAAACCAGACTAACCTTTGGTCGGGATTATATTATTCCAAAACCTTTTGACCCTCGATTAATAGGAGAAGTTCCACCAGCCGTAGCTAAAGCTGCCATGGAAAGTGGCGTAGCTAAAGAACCAATTGAAAATTGGGAGCGCTATAAAGATTCATTGTTAGAACGTTTAGGTGCTGATAACAAAATGATTCGATTGCTCACCAATAGAGCACGAATGGATCCTAAACGCGTGGTCTACGCAGAGGCCGATCATTTAGACGTATTAAAAGCAGCTCAAATTGCATACGAAGAAGGTATAGCTATTCCTATTCTTTTGGGAAGGCGAGATGCAATCGAAGACCTTATGAAAGAATTGGATTTTGACGCTGATTTGGAAATTATTGACCCTAAATCAGATGAAGAGCTTTCTAGAAAAAATAAATACGCCAAAGTGTATTGGGAACAACGAAAACGTAAAGGAGTTACCTTGTATTCAGCTCAACGCATTATGAGAGAGCGTAACTATTTTGCAGCTATGATGGTGAATGAAGGCGATGCAGATGCTTTAATTTCGGGATATTCTAGAAGTTATCCTTCGGTTGTAAAACCAATGTTAGAACTAATAGGTTTGGCAACTAGAGCAACTCGTGCAGCCACAACCAATTTAATGATGACCCAACGAGGCCCAATGTTTTTGAGTGATACGTCAATAAATATTGATCCATCTGCTGAAGACTTAGCCAAAATTGCCCAAATGACTGCCCGAACAGTACGTATGTTTGGAATGGAACCAGTAATTGCGATGATTTCATTTGCGAATTTTGGCTCTTCAACAAGCCCAAGAACAACAAAAGTGAGAGATGCAGTAGCTTTACTTCACCAATCGCATCCAGAGCTGATTGTTGATGGAGAATTACAAACTGATTTTGCACTTAATGGGGAAATGCTGCAAGATGTATTCCCGTTTTCAAAATTGGCTGGTCGAAAAGTAAATACATTAATTTTTCCAAATTTGGAAGCTGCAAATATCACTTATAAATTGCTCAAGGAACTCAATAAAGCAGAGTCGATTGGTCCTATCATGATGGGTATGAGAAAACCAGTTCACATCCTTCAATTAGATGCTAGTGTTGATGAAATTGTAAATATGACTGCCATTGCAGTTATTGATGCCCAACAAAAGGAGAAAAAGGAGCAAGAACTTAAAGCTGCATCAATGAAGTAATCATCTTTGTAATGCAAATAATTTTATTACATTTGAGACTATAACCAAAGTTACTAGATGATTACACATATTGAGGGGAAATTAGTGGAAAAAAATCTAACGGATGTTGTTATAGACTGCAATGGTGTTGGATACTTACTTCATATTTCATTACATACATATTCTCAAATACTTGATCAAGAACATATTAGACTGTACTCTTATTTGTTAGTAAAAGAAGATTCACACACATTATATGGTTTTTCTTCTATCGCCGAACGTGATATTTTTAAACTCTTAATTTCAGTTAGTGGGGTAGGTGCAAGCACAGCTAGAACGATGTTGTCTTCTCTAACACCAAAACAAGTACGAGAAGGCATTGCTGTTGGAGACGTTGCCTTAATTCAATCTATAAAAGGGATAGGAGCTAAAACAGCACAGCGTGTTATTCTAGATTTAAAAGACAAAATTTTAAAAGTCTATGATTTGGATGAAGTTTCACTTCGACAGAACAATACCAGTAAAGATGAAGCGTTATCTGCATTAGAAGTGCTTGGATTTGTTAGAAAACAATCCGAACGTGTTATAGATAAAATTATATCCAATAAGCCAGATGCTAATGTAGAGACCATTATAAAGGAAGCTTTAAAAAACTTATAAACGATTTGAGTACCACTAACTATACTTTATCAACATCTTTAAACCGTTTTCTATTAATCAATGCACTATTGTTGATTAGTGGTTTAGCTTATTCTCAACAAACTCCAGTACCTCAAGATACTACAAAAACAGGATTTTCTCTTGGGAGAATTAATATGCCTAACCCTGATAGTATAATATCAAAATATACTTACGACCCTATTTCAGACCGCTATATTTATACCGAAACAGTAGGGAAATTTAATATAAATTATCCAATAATTTTAACCCCTGCCGAGTATCAACGACTGGTGATTCTAGAAAGTCAAAAATCGTATTATAAGCAAAAAATTGATGCGGCAGACGGTAAGAAGGCAGGCAGTGAAGACATACAGAAAAATTTACTTCCAGAGTTTTATGTGAATTCTGGTTTTTTTGAAAGCGTTTTTGGTAGTAATACTATAGAAGTTATTCCTCAAGGTTCTGTCGAAATGGATTTAGGCGTACTTTTCACAAAACAAGATAACCCTACATTTTCACCAAGAAATCGAAGTAATTTTACCTTTGATTTTGATCAGCGCATTAGTCTAAGTTTATTGGGTAAAGTTGGTACTCGGTTACAGGTTACTGCCAACTACGATACACAATCAACCTTTGACTTTCAAAACCTCGTAAAGCTGGAATATACACCAGATGAAGACGACATTGTTAGAAAAATTGAAGTAGGTAACGTAAGCATGCCACTTAACAGTTCCTTAATTACGGGAGCACAAAGTTTATTTGGGGTAAAAACAGAATTGCAATTTGGTAAAACTCGAGTGACTGCTGTGTTTTCTGAACAAAAATCCCAATCGCGTTCGGTTATTGCACAAGGTGGTGGTACTTTAGAAGAGTTTCAGTTTTTTGCAAGAGATTATGATGAGAATAGACACTTCTTTTTAGCACAATACTTTAGGAATAATTATGATGCTTCAATGCGTCGTTATCCATTCATAGATAACAATATTCAAATTACCAGAATAGAGGTTTGGGTAACCAACCGTAGTAACCAAACCGATAACGTGAGAAACGTTGTTGCTTTTCAGGATTTAGGAGAATCAGATGTGATAGGTTTAGATAGTCCTCCAGCAGGATTTGTTAATGTTGGAGCTAATCAACCGCCAAACAACCCTAATAACGACTTCGATCCAAAAAACATTGGAGGCGCTGGGTCTCAATTAACACAAGCAGTTAGAGACATTACCACAGTTGAACAAGGGATTTTACCAACCGCAAATGAAGGCTTCGATTTTGGAAAACTAGAAAACGCAAAAAAATTAATACAAGGTCAAGATTATACACTTAATACCAGACTTGGTTATATTTCTTTAAACCAACGGTTATTAAATGATGAGGTTTTAGCCGTTGCTTTTCAGTATACCATTGGTGGTACCGTTTACCAAGTAGGAGAATTTGCTAATGATGGGGTGAATGCTACTGACGTAAGTACAGATCAAGGAACAGGAAATCAGATTGTGAATAACAACAACTTGGTTTTGAAAATGCTAAAAAGTGCACTTACAAACGTTGATGAACCTATTTGGGATTTAATGATGAAAAATATCTACGATACGGGTTCTTTTCAATTAAGCAAGGAGGATTTCAAACTTAATATTTTTTATACTGAAGCTTCACCGTTAAATTATATTTCTCCGGTTGAAGGCACTGTGTTCCCGAGATTTGATAACAATACCCCATTCGACCCAAATGACGATAGTGAAATTATTGATACACCTTTAATTCGATTGTTCCATTTGGATCGACTTAATTACAATAACGATCCGCAAGAAGGGGGTGATGGCTTTTTCGATTTTGTACCGGGACTAACCGTTTTAACACAAAACGGTAAAATTATTTTCACGAAAGTAGAACCCTTTGGGAAGTATTTATTTGATGTATTAAGTGACCCAAAGGTGCCTACAGATTATGAAGATGATGTCTATGCTAACCCCAATCAAGAAAAATATGTATACGACATTCTATATAAAAAGACAAAAACTGCTGCCTTAAATGAAGCCGAAAAAAATAAATTCCAATTAAAAGGGCGCTATAAATCTTCTGGTGGTGATGGAATTTCTGTTGGCGCATTTAACGTGCCTAGGGGGTCGGTTAAAGTAACTGCTGGAGGACGCGTTTTGGTAGAAGGAATTGATTATACAGTTAACTATCAGCTAGGGCGTGTACAAATTTTAGATGAAGCTTTAAAAGCATCAAATACGCCAATTAATGTGTCTGTAGAAAATAATGCTGTATTTGGTCAGCAAACTAGACGTTTTACAGGTGTGAATATTGAGCACCAATTCAATGAGAATTTCGTTTTAGGAACTACTTTATTGAATTTAAATGAACGACCTATTACTCAAAAAGCTAATTACAATTCAGAGCCAATTAACAATACCATTTTTGGACTCAATGGTAATTACTCAACTGAAGTCCCTTTTTTAACACGTTTAGTTAATAAACTACCGAATATTGATACAGATGTGCCTTCTAATTTATCTATTAGAGGCGAGTTTGCTTATTTGGCTCCAGGAGCGCCTAAAGGCACTAATTTTAATAATGAGGCAACCGTATATGTAGATGATTTTGAAGGAACGCAAGGGGCTATAGAGTTATTGAGCCCACTTTCTTGGGTCCTTTCTAGTAGGCCAAGAACGGTTAATAATGTCAATGAAGATGACCCTGTCAACAATCCGGGTATTCAAAATGGTTATGATCGAGCCTTATTAAATTGGTATACCGTTGACCCTATTTTCTATAGTAGCCAACGCCCAAGTGGTGTCACTGAAGAAGACGTTTCTAGTCTTTACACCAGAAGGGTTTTTATTGATGAGATTTTTCCAGAGCGGGATATAGTTCAGGGGCAACCTACAGTGATTAATACCTTAGATCTTGTGTTTTATCCAAATGAAAGAGGGCCATATAATTTTGATCCAACAGCTGCTGATGATATTATCGATAACCCAACTCGAGCGTGGGCAGGAATTACGCGACAAATTACCTCTACCGATTTCGAACAAGCTAATGTGGAGTATATTGAGTTTTGGCTTCAGGACCCGTTTTTAGATAATCCTACAAATCCCGGGGGAACCTTAAGTATCAACCTTGGTAATATTTCTGAAGATA
Source organism: Geojedonia litorea (assembly GCF_042654525.1). Taxonomy (NCBI): domain Bacteria; kingdom Pseudomonadati; phylum Bacteroidota; class Flavobacteriia; order Flavobacteriales; family Flavobacteriaceae; genus Geojedonia; species Geojedonia litorea. The sequence goes on along the minus strand of NZ_JBHSGP010000014.1, from coordinate 283,472 downwards.
TTTTAAAGGATGGTAAAAAAATGTATGAGAATGGGCTTCCGGAAAATGGCGATATTTCTTCCTTAACTCCAGTTACTGCTTATCAAACAGTTGTGCCACGAAATCAATCACTCATATATACCTTTTCAACATTAGGTGCCGAACGTGACAATCAAGATGTTGGATTAGATGGTTATGACGATGCGGAAGAAATCGCGCAGTTTGGAGCAAATTTTGGAGAAGACCCTTCCAAGGATAATTACACTTATTTTTTAAATGCCGAAGGAAACATTTTTCAACGCTATAAAAAGTATAATGGTTTACAAGGCAATTCGCCAGACACCTTTACTCAAACCAATAGAGGTGCTGCACCTCAACCTGATGTTGAAGATATTAATAGAGATAATACCATGAATACTATAGATAGTTACTATGAGTATTCAGTTAATATTACACCATCAACATTGAACGAAAGCAATCTTCGAATTAATGATATTAAAACCCGTAATGTTACACTTCCTAATGGGCAGACCAGAGAGGTGAAATGGTATCAATTTAGAATTCCAATATCTGAACCTACTAAAGCTATTGGAGGAATTACCGATATTAGGTCGGTACGTTTTGCAAGATTATACCTAAATGGATTTTCCCAAACAACAGTCATGCGTTTTGCAACATTAGATCTTGTGCGAAGTGATTGGAGACGTTACACTTTAGATTTAGATCAAGATCCAAATAACAATAGCTCTAATGCCGAATTCAATGTAGGGATTGTTGGACTTCAAGAAAACGAAGGGAATTATGTATTGCCTCCGGGAGTAGAGTTGGAGCAACTCAATAACAACAACAATATTATTCGTCAAAATGAACAATCGCTAGTACTTGAAGTATGCGAGTTAGAGCCTCGCGATTCAAGAGGGGTGTTCAAGAATATAAGCGTAGATATGCGCCAATATAAAAAGCTGCGTATGTTTATGCATGCCGAAGATGGTGAAACTGGAAGCTTAGGGCCTGGTGATTTGGTTGGGTTTATCAGAATGGGGAATGACTTATCTCAAAATTTTTATCAAATAGAATTACCTCTAGATGTCAAAAGTGGATCATCACGTGAAGATGTATGGCCTAATGAAATTAATTTAGATTTAGAAGTGCTTCAACAAATAAAATCATTAGGAATCATTAATGGTACTTTGGCGAATCCTAACCCTACATTTTATGATGTAACTCCAGATGGTCCTGTGGTTGTGAATGAATTTGACCCACATATTTTAGGACAGCAACGTGTTGCTATTAGGGGTAATCCTAATTTTGGTGACGTTAGAGTCCTTATGGTTGGAGTTAAGAATCCAGGTGCTGGTAACATCCCAATGAATCAGTGTGGTGAAGTTTGGTTTAATGAATTACGCCTTTCAGACCTAGACAACGAAGGCGGTTGGGCAGCTATTGCGAGTGTGGATACCAACCTCGCAGATTTTGCAAATATCAGTGCCACAGGTCGACAAAGCACTACTGGTTTTGGGTCTATTGAGCAACGTCCTAATGAGCGCAGCCGTGAAGATGTAAAGCAATATGATGTTGTGACAAACGTAAATCTAGGGCAGCTTCTTCCTAAAAAATGGGGTATTCAAGTGCCATTTAATTATGCGCAGAGCGAAGAAATTATTACGCCGGAATATGATGAGTTTTATAGAGACATTAAACTTCAAACCCAATTAGATAATTCACCAAATAAAGATTCAATATTAACCGTAAATGAGAATTATACCAAGCGTAAAAGCATCAATTTTATAGGTGTTAAAAAACAACGTATGGGTGAATCTAAACCTCGATTTTACGATGTAGAGAATTTCACATTTAATTATTCATATAATAAAGTAGAACATAGAGATTTTGAAATTGAGAATTCTTTGGATCAGAATATAAGAGCGGGTGTAAATTATAATTACAGCTTTAATCCAATAGTGATTGAACCTTTCCTTAAAAATGATTCTATTTTCAATGGTAAATATTGGAAAATCCTCAAAGATTTTAACTTTAATTTACTGCCTACAAGTTTCTCCGCCACCAGTGATATTATTAGGCAATTTAGCAAGCAAAAATTTAGAGAAGTTGACTTAACGGGTAACAATATTGGGTTAGAAGAATTGTTCAGAAGAAACTACAATTTCAATACCCAGTATGCTATTAATTATAATATTACCAAGGCATTGAGTTTAAGCTTTAATGCAGCGAATACCAATATTGTCCGAAATTATTTCATCGATGACCGCCTCAATGGGCGACAGGACCCAAATCTCGATGTGTGGGATGGGTTTTTCGATTTTGGAGACCCCAACATTCAAAACCAGCAATTGCAGTTAAATTATGAAATTCCCTTATATAAAATACCAACTTTTAATTTCTTGAGGGCGACCTATTCCTATACAGGAGATTTTCAGTGGCAAAAAGGATCTGATTTAAATAATAATCTTCCGTTTACTGAAAAAGACGGTTCTGTAACGACGTACAATCTAGGTAACTCCATTCAAAATGCAAATACACACAATATAAATTCGACATTGAATATGGAAAATTTATATAGGTATTTGGGATTGGTTAAAAAGCCAGCAGGACGTAATGCAGTTGCTAATCGTCAACGGGTAGCTGCACCGGCACTGGATAGAAATGGGAATCCAACATCTAATCAGCCTCAAGGTCCTGCAAAATCTGGTGCGGGCACCAAAATCTGGAATACTACTATTGATATCTTAACCAGTGTTAAGCGTATTCAGGTTAATTATACCGAAAATAATGGAACCTTTTTACCAGGGTATTTACGAACCCCAGGTTTTATAGGAACCTTAAAACCAACTTTTGGATACACCTTTGGAAGTCAAAGCGATATTAGAGACCTTGTTGCTCGCAATGGATGGCTAACAGTTTTTCCTAACTTTAACGAACAATACACCGAAGTCACCAATCGAGTTTTAGATGTTTCTGCAAATTTAGAACCTGTAAAGGATTTAAAAATTGATTTAAATGGAAGTAGGACGTATTCAGAAAACCTTTCAGAAAGTTTCAATTCTACAGATATTGATGGAGACGGATTTAGTGACACCTATAATTCATTAATTAGAAATTCATTCGGAAATTTCAATATTTCAACTGTTTTAATAAAAACTGCTTTTAGTAAAAGTGACGAATTACAATCGGATCCTTTTAATGAATTTAGGGCCAATAGATTGATTATTGCAAATCGTTTAGCACAACAGCGTGGTATTGATATTTCCAATCCAGCTAATTTAGATGCCGAAGGTTATCCAATTGGTTATGGTAAAAATAGTCAGGCCGTACTGTTGCCTGCATTTTTATCTGCGTACACTGGACAAAGTGCCGATAAAGTTAAGTTAACTGCGTTTAGGGAAGTGCCAATTCCTAATTGGCAACTAAAATATACGGGTTTCATGAAGTATAAATGGTTTAAAGATAAGTTTAGGCGTTTTTCATTAACCCATGGTTATAGATCGAGTTATACTATAAATCAGTTCAGAACCAATTTGGATTATGACCCTGAAAATCCTGACGATTTAAACCAAGGTGGCAATTTTAAAAACCCAGTATTATTTAGTAATATTAATTTAGAAGAACAATTTAGCCCCTTGGTACGTATTGATTTTGAGATGAAGAATTCGGTAAAGGTCCTTGCCGAAATTAAAAAAGACCGTATTTTATCTTTAAGCTTCGACAATAATTTAATGACCGAAATTCAAGGAAAAGAATATATTCTAGGGCTTGGTTACCGTATAAAAGATGTTAGGATTCGATCTAAACTTGCGGGTCCTGGACAGATCATTAAAAGTGATTTGAATATGAAAGCTGATGTTTCGGTTAGAGATAATAAAACTATTATTAGATACTTGGATTTAGAAAATAATCAAGTGACATCGGGTCAAACCATCTGGGGAATAAAATACTCTGCCGATTACGCCTTCAGTAAAAACCTAACAGGAATATTCTATTTTGATTATTCGTTCTCTGAATATGCAATATCAACGGCGTTTCCACAAACCACCATTCGTTCTGGCTTAACATTACGATACAATTTTGGAAATTAAGTGTTGATATTCCGTTATTAAAAAATTACATTTGTCACATAAATAATTTTATCATTAAAATGAATATACCATCTAACTTAAAATACACCAAAGATCACGAATGGGTCAAGGTTGAAGGAGATACTGTAACTGTTGGAATCACAGATTTTGCACAAGGCGAATTAGGCGATATTGTTTATGTTGAAGTTGAAACTGTTGACGAAACATTAGACGCTGAAGAAATTTTTGGAACCGTTGAAGCAGTAAAAACTGTTTCAGATTTATTCCTACCAGTATCAGGAGAAATAATTGAATTCAACACGATTTTAGAAGATGAGCCAGAAAAGGTAAATTCTGACCCTTATGGTGAAGGCTGGATGATAAAAATAAAATATTCAGACGCTTCTCAATTAGAAAACCTATTATCTGCAGATGATTATAAAGCGTTAATTGGTGGCTAAACATTTAGCATTAACTGTATTAGTACTCTATGTTGCTTTATTAACCTTTTTTAGCCTAAAAAGTATAGGGGAACTACCACCAATAGGCTTTGCCTTTGACGACAAAATTTATCATTTTTTATCGTATATGCTGCTTACAAGTTTGTGTTATAATTATTTTAGAAACACAAACAGGAGTTTTCCCATTTTGATTTCCATAATGATTTCAATTATTTATGGTGTTCTAATAGAATGGCTTCAAGGGATTACCTCAAATTTAAGAATTTCAGATGCTTATGATGTAGTAGCAAATATTTTAGGTACAATTTTTGCTGCCATAGTATTAAGCCAACTAAAAAATGTAAAGTTAAAATAAAACAAACCCTTGCTTTTTTAACAATTTATTGGTTAATTTAGCAATCCTTAAAACGTTTAAGACATGGAACCGAAAAAAAGTATAAAAGCAGATGTAGGAAGAAACAGTTCAATTTATTTCGCTGTTGGTCTTGCATTGATGTTAGCGGTAACTTATTTAACGATTAATTACAAGACTTACGATAAGTCTAATATTGATATTGGTCAGTTAAATTTAGATGAAGAGCTAGAAGAAGAAATCCCAATTACTGAACAAATTCAAACACCACCACCTCCACCACCTCCACCAGCGGCTCCAGAGGTTATTGAAATTGTTGAGGATGAAGAAGAGGTAGAAGAGACAGTAATTGAGTCAACTGAAACCGATCAGGAAGAAGAGATTGTTAAAGTTGAGGAAATACAAGTTGAAGAGGTTGAAGAAGATATTGAGGTTCCATTCGCGGTTATTGAAAATGTACCAGTATTCCCAGGTTGTGAGAACGAAAGTGGAAACAATGCTAAAAAAGCCTGTATGTCTGAAAAAATCGCTGAATTTGTCAATAAAAAATTCAACACAGATTTAGCTGGAGATTTAGGTCTATCCGGAAGACAACGTATCAACGTCATCTTCAAAATTGATAAAAACGGAAACGTAACGGGTGTTAGATCAAGAGCACCGCATCCAGCATTGGAAAAAGAGGCTGCAAGAGTAATTAATTTACTTCCTAAAATGAAGCCTGGAAAACAAAGAGGTAAAGCAGTAATTGTGCCTTATTCGCTTCCAATCGTGTTCCAAGTTCAAGATTAAATTATAGTATTTTATAATATTCAAAATCCCGTCTAATTAATTAGACGGGATTTTTACTTTTGGTATGCTTATTGCGATTTTATCATAATATTAACATTTTAATTTTAAGTATTATGAAAAATTTTAAAGAAGCGCGACATATTGCTGGTCAGAGCAATACAAACGTGCGAAAAACGCAAAAGCACGAAGTAAATTTACAAAAAAACTCCACGCTTTACTTTCAGGTAGGTTTAATTATATGCTTACTTGTTGTTTATGGTTTATTTGAAATGCGGTTTGAAACTAAATTCGCAACCGTTGATCAAGTCTTGAAATATGATGATTTAGAAGAAATCGATATCAAAAATTTTAAAGTCTTTCAGGAAGAACAAAAAGTCGAACCACGAAAAGAGGTTCAAACCATTGGGAGTAAAGATTTTGATATTAAGGAAGATGATTTTATTCCTTCTGAATCACTAAAAACATTAATAGCAGATCCAGTTACTCCCACAGCACCAATCGATCCAGGAAGTATTGAGGTGCCAAAGATTTTCGATGAACCCGAAATCTTTAATATCATTGGAGTAGAGCAAGTGCCCATTTACCCAGGTTGTGAATCAGCCAACACTAACAAAGCCAGAATTAAATGCATGAACGAAAAATTAGCCACATTAGTTCAAAGAAAATTCAATACAGATTTGGCGTCTGGTTTAGGACTTGAAGGCACACAACGTATTAACGTGCAGTTTAAGATTGACGCAAAAGGAAATATCATAGACATTCAAACCAGAGCACCACATCACGAATTGGAACAGGAAGCCTTGCGTTTGGCAAGTAAAATACCAACCATGAAACCAGGGATGCAACGTGATAAGCCGGTAACGGTTATGTATAATTTACCCATAATTTTTAAAGTGCATTAAATAATTACACCGATATTGTAAAATGACCGTTATCAATCATTTGATGACGGTTTTTTTATGATGGTGTTTTGAAAAAAATAGTATCTTTCAGCAATCAAATGCTCGCATCGACCTTATGAAGAAAGTCTTCCTCATTTTAATTCTATTTTCCTGCATAAAAATTAATTCACAGTCTGTAGAAACCTATGAAAAACCACCAGTGTTTCCAGAATGTGAGTCGCAACCCATAAATAATTTAAAAGCTTGCTTCAATTCAAAGCTCAATCAACATATCTATTCCAATTTTAAAGTACCACAGATTGTACATGACGACAATTATAAGGGAGATGTAAAAGTGCTGTTTGAAGTAACCACTGAAGGTGAAATTAAAGTAATATATATTGATGCCACCTATGAGGCTTTAAAAGTTGAAACTAAAAGGGTTTTTGAAGAATTGCCCAAAATTACTCCCGGAACTTATAATGGAAGGCCTATATATTTTCAATACTCTTTGGCAATAAAAATACCATTGGTAAACCCCGAGATAGTTGCACAAGAGCAACAAGAGCTCAAATCAAAAGGAGTAACCGATTTAAATGAAGTGGTTTCTCAAGAATACGATAGCATAAAAACCAATATCGTAGACTATGAAAACTTGGAGTATAAAAGTCAGTTAAATATTCCATTTACCCATACGTATTATGCACGATTTGATGCTAACATGAATGCCTTGGGAACCAATAGCCATACGGCTGCGAAGCCCTATTTATTTGATGAGGTTGCTCGTTATTATGATTTCGAAGCAGAAAAAAAAGCAGTTGCCAAAACTTCCAATACTTGGGCTGGTCGCAAGTTATGGAATGAGCATTTGGTTCAGGTTCAAGGTAAAGACTATTGGTTTACCATAGACCCTATTTTTGACTTACAAGTTGGTAAAGACACTGATGCAGATTTCAACACAACCTTTAATAATACACGAGGCATTTATGTGCAAGGTGGACTTGGTAAACGTTTTAGTTTTTCTACTTCGGTGTATGAGAGTCAGGGACGGTTTGCGCAATATTATAATGAGTATGCTGAAAGTTTAAAGGCATTTGGTCCTGATCCAGCCATTATTCCTGGTCGTGGAATTGCAAAACGGTTTAAAGAGGATGCTTATGATTATCCTGTAGCCGAGGCCTATTTATCCTATTCCCCTGCAAATTTTATCAATATACAATTTGGTCATGGCAAAAATTTTATAGGTGATGGTTATAGGTCACTTCTGCAAAGTGATGTTGCAAGCCCATATCCGTTTTTAAAGTTGAATACTAAATTCTGGAAAATAAAATATACGAATACTTGGATGTGGTTAAGAGATGTTCGTCCTGAAGTGACTGAAGATGGCGCGTTTTTAACCAAATATATGGCCAATCATTATTTGAGTTGGAATGTTTCAAAACGTTTGAATATTGGATTGTTTGAATCGGTTATTTGGACCAACTCCAATGATAGAGGCTTCGATTTTAATTATCTCAACCCATTAATTTTTTATCGCGCCATTGAGTTTGAAACCGGTCAAGGTGCAGGTAATGCCATTGTTGGGGCTTCAGTAAAATATAAATGGAACAATAAAGTAAATTTATACGGCCAGTTTATTTTGGACGAGTTTTCATTAAACGATATCAAGGGCGGTGATAAAAGTTGGAAAAACAAATACGGCTATCAGATAGGCGCTAAATATTACGATGCCTTTAAGGTGGATAATCTGTTGTTACAAATAGAGTATAATCGAGTTCGTCCGTACACCTATTCGCATAATACCATTGTTCTTAATTATGGACATAATAACCAACCTATGGCCCATTTATGGGGTGCAAATTTTAGTGAAGCCATTGTAATTGGCCGTTATAATTACCAAAGATGGTTTGCCGATGCTAAATTGGTTTTTGGAAAGCGTGGATTTGATTTTAACGAAAGTGGCAACAATTTTAGTTATGGTGGTGATATCTACCGAAATTATAACGATAGACCTGCTGATACTGGTATAAAGGTTGGACAAGGCATAACTACGAATACATTCAATGCCGAATTACAGGCAGGCTATATTGTAAATCCGGTAAGTAATTTAAAATTGTTTACCAATATTAGTTTTAGAAATTTTAATCCAGATGCGACCACGGCAACTACCTTTAAATCAAACACCACATGGTTTAATATTGGCTTGCGAACCGATTTGTTTAACTGGTATTACGATTTTTAAAAAGATTATTCCTTCAAACTTTTATAAAAGGTACGTTTAATTTTCTCTGAATTTATAAAATTCCAGCCATAGCCTAAATCGTCATAAGTTTTGGTTAAACTCTGGTCGGCAGCAACTTCATCTTCGGTTTTCCCTTTATTGATTTCTGCCATGATGATGGATTTAAGGTCTTCGAGCATATTCAAAAACGCTTGGTACTCCGCTTTATTGGACAGATTACCATGGCCGGGAATAATTTTGGTGTCGTCATTAATAGCGTTTAACCCCATCTTCACGGCTTCAATATAACCATTAACACTTCCTCCAGAGCCCAAATCGATGTAAGGATACCTTCCGTTAAAGTAAACATCACCTGTATGCAGCACATTACTTTCATTAAAATATAAAAAGGAATCGCCATCAGTATGGGCGTGATGCGCATGAAAAATGGACACCTTTTCACCATTTATATATAAACTTAACCTATCATTAAACGTAATGATGGGCAACCCTTGCTTAGAAGTTTCATCAGCTTCGGAATTTGAATTTTCTAATCGATGCCTAACGTTATCATGAGCTATAATGGTTGCACCAAGCTCTTGCATATTAGCATTGCCACCGGTATGATCATGGTGGTAATGTGTATTCGCCAAAAATTTAATGGGCTTGTCACTAATACGCCTTATAGCTGCTTCAATTTTGGGAGTTAAAGGCGCAAATTGGTCGTCAATGACGAACACGCCATCATCACCTGCAGAAACCCCAATATTACCTCCAGCACCAACTAACATATACACATGATCTGAAAGTTTGGTGGTTTCTATGGTGACGTTATCAAAGTTTTGGCTAAAAGCCAGATTTGAATAAATAAAAACCACAGAGATGGTGAGTAGAAATAATGATTTCATTTTGAAAATGTTTTTTTGAAAAGTCTACTAAAGATACTAAAACTTGTAATGACTTAAAAAATATTAATTTACTTATGTGAAGGATTGCTCAAGACCAATTTTACAAGTATCTTTGCCAACGCAAACAAAGCATCAAAATTACAAGTATTGAGTACTAAAAATTCTGCAATTTCAGTAACCTCTATAATTTCTGATTTCAAGGAAATTACTAAAATAAGACTTTCAGTTAGTGTTGTTTTTTCTTCCATTGCCGGGTATTTATTAGGAGCACAAACCGTCGATTTTTATACCTTATTGCTTTTGGCGTTTGGAGGTTATTTTATGGTTGGAGCTTCCAATGCTTTTAACCAGATCATAGAAAAGGATTTGGATGCCTTAATGGATCGCACCAAAAACAGGCCCATTCCAGCTGGAAGAATGTCGGTTAATACAGCCTTTATTATTGCTAGTGTATTTACCATTCTTGGAATTATAACATTGTATATTATTAACCCAAGAACAGCAATGTATGGGGCAATATCTATATTTTTGTATACCTGTGTGTATACACCATTAAAAACAAAGACACCTTTAGCAGTATTTGTTGGGGCTATTCCAGGAGCTATTCCATTTATGTTAGGATGGGTAGCGGCGCGTAACGATTTTGGAATTGAACCTGGGACGCTATTCGCCATTCAGTTTTTGTGGCAGTTCCCACATTTTTGGGCTATTGGTTGGTTTTTATTCGAAGACTATAAAAAAGGAGGGTTTTTTATGCTCCCAACGGGGAAGCAGGATAAAGGCACGGCTGTTCAAGTCATCATGTACACTATTTGGACCATTCTAGTTTCTATTATTCCAGTGTTTGGGGTGACTGGTGACTTATCGCTTTCAATAGTTGGTGCAATATTGGTTTTCGCTCTTGGGTTGTTTATGTTGTATTACGCTTTCGAATTATTTAAAAAACGAACTGTTAAAGCTGCTAGACAATTAATGCTGGCAAGTGTAACCTACATAACGCTTTTGCAAATTGTTTACGTTTTAGATAAGTTTATATAAATTATGGATTTAACAGAAGGAACTTTAGAAGAAAAAAATAACAGAGCAAAGAAGATGATGCTTTGGTTTGGCATTGGATCATTGTTTATGTCCTTTGCGGGCTTAACAAGCGCAGTAATAGTAAGTAGTAAACGACCAGATTGGCTTAAGAATTTTGAACTTCCAGAAGCCTTTATTATAAGTACAATTATTATTATTTTGAGCAGTATAAGTTTTATACTTGCTAAACGCGCTTTAAAAAAGGAAAAAAGGCAGCAAACTACAATTTGGTTGTTTGTTACTTTAACGCTGGGAATTGCTTTTATATATAGTCAAATAACAGGGTTTAAACAGATCATTGAGGCAGGTTATAATTTCACAGGACCAACCAGTAATGTGACCATGAGTTTCATTTATGTGATTGCTGTGTTTCATATTTTACATGTATTGGCAGGCTTAATCTCTCTAATTGTAGTAATTTATAATCATTTTAAACAAAAGTACAACGCTTTAAAAATGCTAGGTTTGGAACTGTCAGCTACGTTTTGGCACTTTGTAGACCTATTATGGCTGTTTCTCTTTTTGTTTTTATATTTCTTTAGATAAATAAAATCATTATTTTTGTGCAACTTTTACAAACTAATCACTTAATATGGATACGACAGTTGTAAACACTGAAACAGAAGCAAAAACTTGGGGTGGTGGAAATCAACCACTTAATGCCAGTTATGGTAAAATGATGATGTGGTTTTTTATCGTTTCAGATGCTTTAACATTTTCTGGATTTTTAGCCGCGTACGGGTTTTCGAGGTTCAAGTTTATTGAATCTTGGCCTATTGCCGATGAGGTATTTACACACATTCCTTTTTATCATGAGCCTGCTCCAATGATATATGTGGCATTCATGACCTTTATCTTAATTATGTCTTCTGTAACCATGGTGTTGGCAGTAGACGCAGGTCATCACATGAACAAGGCCAAAGTAACATTTTACATGTTCTTGACCATTATTGGCGGTTTAATATTTGTTGGATCTCAAGCTTGGGAATGGGCTACATTTATAAAAGGTGATTATGGTGCCGTACAAACTAAAGGTGGAAACATTTTACAATTTGTAGATACCGATGGTCATCGTGTAGCCTTGAGTGATTTTGCTATTTCAAGTTCAAATGACCGCGTACAGCATGAACGAAAAGATGGTATTTGGTTTTTATCTGAAGGAACTTTGCCTTCATATACTGTTGATGAGGTCTACAAAGGACTTGAAGCCAATCCAAATATTTTAGTTAGAACCCAATTGCTGGATGAGAATGGACACAAAACGGTGTTGAGTAGAGAAGAATCAATTGAGCAGTTAAAAAATAATGGAAAGATCGTAGTTGAAGGTGCAAATCTTCATGTTAATGAATATGGAACTTCACTATTTGCTAATTTCTTTTTCTTTATCACAGGGTTTCACGGATTTCACGTATTTTCTGGAGTTGTTATTAATATCATTATTTTCTTTAATGTTATTTTAGGAACTTATGAAAAACGAAAAAACTATGAAATGGTCGAAAAAGTAGGACTGTATTGGCACTTTGTAGATTTAGTTTGGGTATTTGTATTTACGTTCTTCTACCTAGTTTAATTTTATATCAGTAAGCAAAAATGGCACACGCACATAAATTAGAAATATTAAGAGGATTAATTAAGTTCAAATCAAACACCCAAAAAATTTGGGGAGTGTTAATCTTATTGTCAATTATCACTGCGGTTGAAGTAGTTCTCGGTATCTATAAGCCAGAATCATTGATGGCTAAATTTATAGGGATGAAAATCCTAAACTGGATATTTATCATATTAACTATAGTAAAAGCCTATTATATTACCTGGGATTTTATGCATATGAGAGATGAAACAGCAAGTTTGAGACGCATGGTGGTGTGGACTGCTGTATTTTTAATTTGCTACCTTATTTTTATCTTATTACAAGAAGGCGGCTATATTGAAGGCATCTACTCTTCTGGGTATGTTAAAAGAGATTTCTAAACTGTTTTTGTTTAGTAAAACATAGATTAAAGGTAGTTTTTTAAACTGCCTTTTTTTATTTTTGCATCGTGAAAAAACAACGATTTAAACGAAATGCAGTTTTAGGAATATTATTCTTTCTTCCTGTACTGTTTTTGTTGTTCTTATACCCTTCTTCACATAATTACGAGCCGTTGAATATCGTTAATGAAAATGTCAAAGAGTTAAATAATTTTGATTCTTATACTGACAATAACATTCAACTTAAAGATCATATAACTGTGCTGGGGTTTTTTGGACACCAACCCAAAGATCACACAATAGCAGCCTTAAATTTAAAAGAGTTAGTCTATGATAAATTTAAAGGCTTTAAAAAATTCCAAGTGGTTATTGTTATGCCTATAGGCACAGAAGCTGAAGTTAAAACACTTAAAACTAAAGTGAATAATTATGAAGAGGTTAAATTCTGGCATTACGTTTTTGGAACACCAACCCAAATTAAAGGTCTTTATGAGAGTTTAAAAACCAACTCAAATCTATCTGAAAACCTTTCAACTGAAGATATCTTTATTGTTGATAAAGATTTAAACCAGAGAGGGAGAATAGATGATCGAACAAAGCGAGAACTTGAATCCAACAAACCATACTATTCATTATTCTCATATAATTGTATCGATATAGACGCTATTAAGAATAAAATGAGTGAAGATATGAGGATTCTGTTTACAGAATATAGACAAAAACGAAAAGGTGATTTTGATTCATCTCAACGAAGAGCTAACGATTTAAATAAAAACGATGAACAATAAAACCAATTATTCATACATAGGAATTGCATTTGTGATTCTTGTTTTTGGGATACTTTTTGTTCCAAAAATTGTAGACAGAATAGCCAATGATGACGTTACTAGAAAAGAAAGCAGAAGTGATCAAGTAACAGACAAAACACATAATTCTGATTTAGAATATTTGATAATTAATGGTAAGCCAAAAAAAGTACCACCATTTAGTTTTACCAATCAACACGGTAAAACCATAACCAATGAAGATTATTTGGGTAAAGTTTATGTAGTTGAATTTTTCTTTACTACCTGTCCTACTATTTGCCCTAGAATGAATAAAAACTTAGTGCAAATTCAAAATACTTTTGAAGGTATTGAGAATTTTGGTGTAGCATCATTTACCATCAACCCTACCACAGATACGCCTGAAGTTTTAAAAGCCTATGCTGATCATTATGGAATTACCAACCCCAATTGGAATTTACTCACTGGTGATCAGGATGAAATTTATGCCTTGGCAAACGAAGGTTTTCCGTTATATGTAGCACAAGATGCAGAGGTTGAAGGTGGGTTTGAACACTCTGGCCATTTTGCTTTAATTGATAAAGAAGGTTTTATTCGTTCAAGAATAACTAATGGAAATCCATTGATTTTCTATAATGGAATTATTTCAGAAGAAGAGCAAATGGACGACGAAGGCCAAACTGAACAAATTAGCATGTTAAAAGAAGACATCGCCATACTATTAAAAGAAAATTAAAATTAAACATGAAAACAGAACAACAATACAATAAATGGATTATCGCAGTATCTATAATTATACCTTTAGTAGTTGCCTTATTATTTGGTATTAATTTAAGAGAATTAGGGTTTGACGTAGAGCCTTTAAGCTTTTTGCCGCCAATTTACGCCGCTATAAATGGATTTACTGCAGTGTTGTTAATTGCGGCTTTTATAGCCATCAAACAAAAGAATATTAGTCTTCACAAAAGATTAATGATAACAGCTATAGCATGTTCTGTTTTGTTTTTAGTCATGTACGTTGCTTACCATATGACAAGTGATTCTACTAAATTTGGGGGAGAGGGATTGGTTAAATACATTTATTATTTTGTTTTAATTACGCATGTATTATTGTCAATTGTAATTATTCCTTTCGTTTTAATTACCTATGTAAGGGCGATTACAAATAATATTGAGCGCCATAAAAAAATAGCAAAGATTACATTCCCAATGTGGTTGTATGTTGCTATTACAGGCGTCATAGTTTACGTTATGATTTGCCCATATTACAGTTAAAAATGAACCGTAAAGCTGTCCTTATCCTATGTTTCTTATTCTTTGCCATTAAGGCGAGTGCCCAATGCGCCATGTGTCGGGCAGTTTTAGAAAGTGAGGAAGGTCAAACTACAGCAGAAGGCGTCAATAATGGTATTATGTATTTAATGACCATCCCATACATCTTAGTTGCGGGAATGGGATTTATTATATATTGGAAATTTTTTAGAAAAAAATCTGAAAAATAAAGTTTTATAATTTTACTGTAACAAATTTTATCCTTAAAAGTCTAACTGTACCAAGCACTATCTGGAGGATTAGATTTTTTGGCCTTATTGTAACAATTTTAATCCTATATAGACTTATCAATTAATTATGAAAAAAACCATCACTGTAATTTTAGTCTTAATTTCTGTGAATGCATTTTCACAAGTCAAAAAATGGACCTTGAGAGAATGTGTAGATTATGCTTTAGAAAATAATATTTCAATAAAACAGAGAGAACTAGACCTACAACTTTCAGAAATAAATAAAAAAGATGCTATAGGTAATTTTTTACCTTCATTAAGTGCTTCGTCTTCACACTCCTGGAATATTGGGTTGAGACAACGTCCTGATACTTTTGAACCCGTTACAGCTACTACTAGAAACCTTTCTCTTGGCGTTGGTTCAGGTATCAATATTTATAACGGGTTGAGAGATATTAATGAGCTACATCGCTCTAATTTGCAGATATTAGCATCGCAGTATCAATTAGATGATATGAAAGATGATATTGCCCTTTTTGTGGCAAATTCTTTCCTTCAAATTTTGTTCAATAAAGAACGACTTAAAGTTTTGCAAGCGCAGCAACAAGTTTCAAGAGAAGAATTTCAGCGCACAAAAGATTTGGTAGATGCAGGGGCCTTGCCGAAAGGAGATTTATTAGAAATTCAAGCCACAATTGCTAATCAAGATCAGCAATTGGTGAATGCAGAAAACACTCTATTAATTTCAAAAATTCAGCTGGCTCAATTATTATTATTACAAGATTATAAAACATTTGATATTGTAGATGTTGATTATGAAGTGCCGCTATCTACAATTATGGATGAATCACCAGAAACTATAATTGCTAAAGCGAAAGAAACCCGATACGATATCAAATTGGCTGAAACTAATAATCAAATTGCTGAAGATAATTTGAAAATAGCTAAAGGTGGTTTGCAACCTACATTAAGAGGTTCATATAGTTTTGGTTCGAATTATTTCACGTCACAATTGTTTGATACAGAAGATTTTGAAACTCAAATTACCGATAATAAGAGTCATAATTTTTCGATAAACTTAAATATCCCAATTTTTAATGGCTTTGGTGCAAGAAACAATGTTAAAAGAAATCAGGTTAATCTAGAACGTTCAAAAAATCAATTAGAGCAAGCTCATTTGGACATGGAAACAGCTGTTTATCAGGCTTATAATGACACTAAAGGCGCATTAAAAGCCTATGAAGCTGCACAAAAAACACTTTTAGCAAGAGAAGAAGCTTTTAACTATTCGAGAGAACGTTATAATGTTGGACTCTTAAATGCTTTTGATTATAGCCAATCACAAAATAGGTATGAGGCAGCGCAAAGTGATGTTATTCGTACCAAATACGATTATATTTTTAAACTAAAAGTTTTGGAGTTCTATTTTGGGATTCCAATAACCGACATAAACTAGTCAAATGAAAAGAAAAACATTAATCATTATTGTTTCAACAGTTGTTGTGCTTTTAATCGTCCTAATAGGAGGAAAAAAAGCGGGATGGTTTGGGAAGCAAGGAAACTTTAAGGAAGTTGAGGTTAAGAAAGTTACCCTGATGGATCTTGTAGAAACGGTTTCGGCAACGGGTAAAATTCAACCTGAAGTCGAAGTGAAGTTGTCAAGTGAAGTGTCTGGTGAAATCATTGAGCTTCCAATTGTTGAAGGCCAACAGGTAGAAAAAGGGGATCTTCTAGTTCGTGTGAATCCAGATATATATCAATCTAGTTTAAATCGATCACAGGCAACACTTCAAAACGTAAAAGCTGGTTTAGAGCAAGCTGAAGCTTCATTAAAAGAAGCGAAAGCAAACTATGAGCGTAATAAAGGTTTGTTTGAAAAAGGGGTTATATCAAAAGCCGATTGGGATAGATCCATTGCGGCTTATGAAACTGCACAAGCTTCTAGAAGTTCAGCCTATTACAGCGTACAAAGTGCTGGGGCAACGGTAAAAGAAGCTACCGATAATTTAAATAGAACTACTATTTATGCGCCTATGAGTGGCACCATTTCTTTACTAAATGTGGAGATTGGTGAGCGTGTGGTAGGAACACAACAAATGGCAGGAACCGAGATTTTACGTGTAGCTAACTTAAATAATATGGAGGTTGAGGTAGATGTCAATGAGAATGATATTGTGAAAGTACAAATTGGCGATTCAACTAAAGTTGAAGTTGATGCTTATTTAAAGAAAGAGTTTAAAGGCGTTGTGACTGAAATTGCCAATTCGGCTGCAAGCGCTTTAACAGCAGATCAAGTAACTAATTTTAGAGTTAAAGTTCGAATTTTGGAGGAATCTTATAAAGATTTAATGGAAGGTAAACCAGAATTTTATTCTCCTTTTAGACCCGGAATGACAGCCACAGTAGATATTATTACAAACAAACGCGCTAAAACAGTAGCAGTGCCTATTAGTGCTATCGTAATTAAAACAGATACCAGTTCAGCTAAAAAACCTATAAGTGATAAATCAGAAGATCTTAGTAAGGTATTGGTGGAAAACGAAGAAAAATTTGAATGTGTTTTTGTTCGAAGTGGTGATGAAGCGAAGTTAAGAATTGTCAAAACAGGAATTCAAGATGATGCCAATATTGAAATTATTTCTGGACTAAACGAAGGTGATGAAATTATTACCGGTCCCTATAATGTGGTATCTAAAACCTTAAAACCTGGAGATAAAATTGAAATTAAAGGCGCTGATAAAAAGAAAAAGAACTCAACTGAAAACTAAACAATTTGGCATTAATATTAAATATAGAAACCACATCCACAAATTGTTCGGTCTCTCTTTCTCAAGAAGGGGAGATTTTGGTTTTGAAAGAGGATTATAACAACCAATATTCACATGCTGAATCGTTGCATGTATTTATAGATGAGTTGTTTAAAGCAGCCAATATAAGCCCTGAAACAATTGATGCAGTGGCAGTAAGTAAAGGCCCTGGATCTTATACTGGATTGCGGATTGGTGTTTCTGCCGCTAAAGGACTATGTTTTGCACTCGATAAGCCATTGTTAGCAGTATCTACTCTTGAAGCTTTATCACATCAGGTTAACAACATTGAAGGCAAAATTGTTGCAATGCTTGATGCCCGACGCATGGAAGTATATTCTGCGGTTTTTGATTCCAGCCACCATCAAATTAGAGATATTAAAGCCGAAGTTATAGATGAAAATTCGTTTTCAGAATATTTACAAGCAGGGAATGTTTACTTTATAGGCTCGGGTGTTGATAAGGCAAAGACAATAATAACACATCCAAAGGCCGTCTTTATAGAGAATAAATTACCCTCTGCAAAGCAAATGGCTAAATTAGCTCAAAGCAAATTTATAAAGAATGACTTTGAAGACGTTGCTTATTTTGAGCCGTATTACCTTAAGGATTTTATATTAAATCGGGGGGTATAATCTTACTCTTTAAATAAAATCATTGCACTTAACCCTGTTTTCTAATCTCTACCTGATGTGGGTAAGGAATTTCAATACCAGCAGCATCTAAAGCTTGTTTGGTACTTTCCATAAGTTCATAATATACAGGCCAGTAATCTTCGGTTTTAACCCAAGGGCGCACATTAAAATTAATTGAACTGTCAGCTAATTGGCTTAAAGCCACCAATGGTGCCGGCTCTTTTAATACTTTAGGGTGAGATTCTAATTGATTCATTAATACCTCTTTGGTTGCTTTAATATCAGAATCGTAGCCTACACCAAAGACCAAATCAATTCTACGAGTATCATGACTTGTAAAGTTGGTAATATTACCGTTTGATAAAACACCATTAGGTAAAATTATTTCTTTGTTATCTGGTGATTTAAGTTTGGTAGTAAAGATCTCTATTTCTTTTACTGTCCCTAATTCGCCTTGTGCTTGAATCAAGTCTCCTACTTTGAATGGCTTAAAAAGCATAATCAATACCCCGCCTGCAAAATTTGCCAATGAGCCTTGCAAGGCCAAACCAATCGCCAATCCAGCAGCTGCCAAAATAGCGGCAAATGAGGTAGTTTCAACACCAACAGTGCCTAAAACAACAACTATTAAAACAATTTTTAGAGCCCAGCTAATTAGGTTGAGTAGGAATTTTTTGAGACTTACATCATATTCCCCCTTTTCTAAAGTTTTTCGTATCCCTCTTAAAATGATCTTAATGATCCATGAGCCAATAAACCATATTATAATAGCCATTATTAATTTTGGCCCATAGTCAATCATTAGCTCATACCCTTTGTCAATCCAAGCTTGTAAATTCATGTTTTAATTTTATTTTTTAGCCATTAATTGCTTCAACATAATGCACTTTATCTTTCAGCATTTCTTTGAGCATATTCTCAATACCATTTTTTAAAGTGAAGGTAGAGGATGGACATCCACTACAAGCTCCCTGTAAAATTACTTGTACTGTTTTGCTTTCAGGGTCATAGGACTTAAATTGTATGTTTCCACCATCACTGGCTACAGCAGGTTTAACATATTCTTCTAGAATGTTGACAACTTCTTTTGAAATATCATCTAATGCCTCAAACTGTTGATCTTGTTGTTCAGTAGTTTTTTGCAAAACAACTGCTGCATCTTCATTAATAATGCTCTTGCCTTGTTCAACATAACTGCGAATAAATTCGCGTAACTCAAGTGTAATATCATTCCAATCGGCCATTTCATATTTTGTGATCGACACAAAATTTTCATCAAAAAATACATTTTTAACAAATGGGAAATGGAACAATTCTGAAGCTAGTGGTGAGTGTTTTGCGTCGTCAATAGAGGTGAACTCATAGGCTGCAGTAACCAATTTTTTGTTGGCGACAAATTTCATCGCTGATGGATTTGGTGTACTTTCGGCATAAACGGTTACAGGAACCTTTTTTGTTGCCGAAGTTTCTTCAACCACGGGACCACCATCATTTAAATAAGTTTGAATTTCCTCGCAAACTTCGTCTTGAACATCACTCCATTCTACAATATTATAGCGTTCAATTGCTATAAAATTACTTGCTATATAAACCTTTTTCACAAAAGGCAAATAGAATAATTGTTGAGCCAAAGGAGAGGCTTTCGCTTCATCTATATTGTTAAACTCAAAGCTTTGATGATTGGTTAAAAAATGATTGGCTTCAAATTTTAATATCGTGGGTTGATTAGTTTCCTTAATTGTAAGGGTATATGTTTTCATTTTTCTCTCAAATTTTCTAAAAGGACAAACAGGAATGCTGATATAATATCGGCGTTACAAAAGTAATAAAACCAAAACGGAATTCAGGTGAATAAAGCGTTATACATTTAATAAAATCGGTTTTAAATCAGTTTAATACCTACAGAATTACTTTGGGCTTCACTTATTAGAAATAGTAGGATCTTATTCATAAAAAATGAAGGATTCTTAAAATGAATTCTAGCGTGTCATTTTCAGGTGGTTTAGTTAAATTCTTAAGCATAATTGGCTAAATGATTTTAAATTATCTAAAAAAACGATAACATTGTAATCCTTATCGGTCAATCGAGTTTAAAAATTTATATATTTGGCAGATACGTTTTATAATATAGAGCAGAGGAAAACATTGATTATATATTGAAATAAAAGCCTTTACAGGGCGTTTATCTTGAAAGGTTTAGATCGGATGAATTTAAAAATATACTATTTATTGGCAATTTTAGGAGTATTTTCTGCTAATAATTACGCCCAGGAAGGCTTACCAATTTATTCAGATTACTTAACAGATAACTACTACTTAATCCATCCATCCATGGCTGGTGTAGCCAATTGTGCCAAAGTAAGATTAACATCTCGAAAACAGTGGTTTGGGCAAGATGAAGCTCCAAGTTTACAAACCTTAAGTTTAAATAGTCGCATTGGTGAATCTCAATCTGCAATTGGAGGTATTGTTTATGCTGATAAAAACGGGTATCATTCACAAACAGGTGCTTATATGACTTATGCGCATCACTTATTATTTTCTAGAAATGAAATTGACCTGAATATGTTGTCCTTTGGGTTGAGTTTCGGATTCATACAGTATAAATTAGATGAGACCAGTTTTTTAGCCGAAGGCTTTGACCCCATCATTGGAGGTATTGAACAAAGTGCCACTAACTTTAATGTCGACTTTGGATTTTCATATCATTTACTAGATTTTTACGCTCATGCAACCGTTAAAAATCTTTTAAAAAATGATGGGATAAATTTTAACGAACAAGGTTTAAGCTATGACAACTTAAGAACCTATTTGATTTCTGTTGGAAATGTTTTTGGTAAAGCCGGAAGTGAATGGAGTTATGAGCCATCCTTAATGTATATGTACAGAGACGCAACCAAGGAATCTTCGTTTGATATTAATGCTAAAGTTTATAAAGAAATGGACTTTGGAAAACTCTGGGGAGGCCTCTCATATCGACGAAGTTTAGATGGTGCCGAATTTTTGGACGGGTCAGGGGTTAGTAGTCAAAAACTACAATATTTCACACCTTTCATAGGAGTAGATTACAACAACTTTACTTTTGCTTATACGTATTCGTATCAGGCCAATTCAGTTGTGTTTAATAATGGTGGATTTCATCAACTAACTTTAGGTTATAACTTTAATTGTAGAAGAGAGAAGTACGATTGTAATTGTCCAGCAATTAACTAATTTTACACAAACCAAAGTTTCTAATTACTTAATATGCCAATTATAAAACCCGTTAACGGAACTTCACCATGCATCCCTGATAGTTGTTTTATTGCAGAAAATGCTACTATAGTTGGAGATGTTGTCATGGGAGAGGAATGCAGTGTATGGTTTAATGCTGTTGTTCGTGGAGATGTGCATTTTATAAAAATGGGGAATAAGGTAAATATTCAGGATGGAGCAGTCATTCATGCCACCTACCAAAAATCTCCAACCACTATTGGCAATAACGTTTCAATTGGCCATAATGCCATTGTACATGGTTGTACCATACATGATAATGTTTTAATAGGAATGGGTAGTATAGTTATGGACGATTGTATTGTTGAAAGCAATAGTATTATTGCAGCAGGAGCCGTAGTAACACAAAATACTAAGGTTGAGGCAGGAAGCATTTACGCCGGAGTTCCAGCTAAAAAGGTAAAAGATATAAGCAAGGATTTAATTTCGGGTGAGATTGATAGAATTGCCAATAACTACGTTAAGTATTCATCTTGGTTTAAAGACCATTAAAACTCTAAATATTCTGCTTTAAAACCATTGCCTAATAAATTGGTCATTATATTAGGGTTAGCATTGGTGTAAAATTCATTTTTTGATAATGAAAGTGCCTCATTCAACATTCCATGTTGTTCAAGAATTGTTTTCGTTTGTTTAGCTACTGCTAGGCCTGAATCAATAATTTTAATGTGTTTAGGAAGCAGTTCTAATAAGAGAGGTGTCAAATAGGGGTAATGCGTGCAACCAAGCACTAAATAGTCTATGTTGGTCTCTATCATGGGTTGTAAATAACTCTTCAATAAAGATTTTAATGTGTCTGAACTAATATCTCCAGACTCAATCAATTCCACAAGCCCGTCACCAACTTGTTCAATGACCCTAATTCCACTACCATACAAATCTGTGGTTTGATGGAATAACTCACTCGAAAGCGTTCCTTTTGTTGCCAAAATACCAACAGCTTTGGTTTGAGTATGTAATGCAGCGGGTTTTATTGCGGGCTCAATGCCAATAAATGGTATAGGAAAGGTTGCTCTTAAGGTTTTGATGGCATTGGTTGTTGCGGTATTACAGGCAACAACAATAATTTTACAGCCCTTTTGTATGAGCAATTCGGTGTTCTTTATACTTAAATCAGTAATCTCTTGCTTTGAGCGGTAGCCATAAGGAGCATTTTTGCTATCGGCTAAATAGATGGTGTGTTCATGAGGTAAAAGTAAATGTATTTCTTTCCAAATAGAAGTGCCTCCAACGCCCGAATCGAAAATACCAATAGGTTGTTTACTCATAGTACAAAAATAAAAAAGCCGCTTTATGCAAGCGGCTTTTTATACATTTTTTATTTAGGAAAAATTAAATTCCTAATTCCTTCTTAACATCGGCTAAAAGATCTTTTCCTGAAGCAACTAATACTCCTGAACCTTCAACAGAGTTCAAAACGTATTCAAATCCTTGTGCTTTAGCAACTTTATTAATAGCTGCTTTAGCTTTATCAAAAATTGGCTTTAATAAGTCTGCTTCTTTAGTTTGAAGATCTTGCTGTGCTTGACCTTGATACTGACGAATACTTTGCTCCATAGATTGAACCTCTTGAGCTCTACCAGCGTTTTCTTCTTCAGTTTTAGTATCTACTTCAGCTTGGTACTGTTTGATTTTTTTATCAAGCTCAGTAGCCATAGTTCTAATTTCAGCTTCGTATGTTTTAGTCAGCTTTTCAATTTCTGCTTGTGCAGCTTTCATCTCCGGCATGGCTTCAATCAACTGATTTGTGTTAATATGTGCAATTTTACTTTGTGCTCCTGCAAAACTTGTAGCTCCGACGAATAGTAGTGTTGCAAATAATAAGGTTTTAAATTGTTTCATTTTTAAAAATAGTATTACGTGTTTAATTATTAATTGTTTTTAGTTATTATTGTTTGGTATAGTATCTGATTTTTTATTCTGTTCTTCGCGTTCTTTTTTTGCTTTTTCGCGTTCTTCTAATATTTTTTTACGTCTTTCTTCTAATTCTTTTTTACGGGCTTCACGGTCTTTAAGCGTTTGTTGTCTTTTTTCTTCTGCAATTTGAGCTGGAGTTTTTCCGGCATCTGATTTTACACTTGTAGAATCATTTTCAATTGTGCTGCCTTCTCGCTCTGCTTTTGCTTTCGCTCTATCGTCCAATATTTTCTGACGCCTTGCCTCTGCAGCAGATTTTAATGAGTCACGTTTGGCTTGTTGCAAAGCTTTACGGTCTTCAATAGCTTTCTCTTTTTCAGCTTTTTTCTCGTCTAAAGCTTTTTGACGTGCTTCTAGCTCTTCGTTAATCTCTGGTACAACTTCTTCATCTTCAGCAGCTCGTCGTTCAGCTTTGTTCTGTGCTTGGGTGCGTTTTGCAGTTCTGGAAATTGCGCGAATCACTTCATCACTAATATCAAATCGCTCTGCTGAATACAACATGACTACATCTGCCGATTTATCAAATACAAAGTCATAGTTTCTACTTTTAGCCATATCCTGTACGGCTTGAAATATTTGATCTTGAATAGGTTGAATGAGTTGCTTTTTCTGCATCATTAAATCACCATTTGGACCAAAACGCTTTTGCTGATAATCTAAAATTTCGGCTTCTTCAAAATTGATGTCTTCTAGCCGCTCTTCATATAACTCTTTAGTAAGTAGTACGCTTTCGCTATTTAACTGTTTCTTTTTAGTATCTACTTCATTCAAGCGCTGCTCTATTTCGGTTTTCCATTGCTGTACTTTCACTTCTAATTGCGAAGTAGCTTCTTGATATTCAGGAACGTTTTGTAAGATATATTCTGTATCTATATAGCCAATTCTAACACCTCTTTGTGCGTTAGTAACATAGCTCATAAGACCCATTGTTGCCAATAAAAAAAGAACTTTGTACTTCATCTGTATATTATTTTTTAAGGTATCGAAACTAATCTCTAAACGTTAAAAATGACAGACATTGCTTACGATTCCGTCACTTATGTTATAATTCTTCTTCAAATTAACGAAATATATTCTGAAAAATTTTAACACTAGACTTAAATCGTTATGGTCTCTATAGAAAATATCGTGCCAAAATTAAAATTGTTGACCAATAATAAAATGTGTTTCCCACCCATTTTTCTGTGTTTCGCCAGGTAATGCATCAAATCCATGACCAAAATCTATACCTAATAAACCAAAGGCAGGCATAAATATTCTAATTCCAAAACCTGCTGAACGGCTTAATGTAAACGGATTATAATCTCTAAATTCATCATAAGATGCACCACCTTCAATAAAGGTTAATCCATAAATTTTTGCTTGAGCTCCCAATGTTATTGGATAACGCAATTCCAAAGAGAATTTATTGTAAATGGTTCCACCATCTTGAGAAGATAGCGATTGGTTTGGATAACCACGCAATTGAATAACTTCTCTACCATCAAGTGAGTAATTTCCTAATCCATCACCACCAAGGAAGAATCGTTCAAATGGAATCACACCTCGGTCATTATTATATGCTCCAAGAAATCCGAATTCTAAACCTGATTTTAAAATTAGCTTATCCACGATTCTGGTGTACCAATCTCCTTTAAACTTAACCTTATAAAACTCTAACCACTTATAACGTTCCTGATCGATTTCTCCAATTCGAGCAAAATCAGCAGCAACTGTAGGATCTAAACTATCACGTTCATCTTTTAAAGCCTTATAATCTGTGTCGTTGAATACCGAATAAGGCAATGATAATTTAGCAGAAACCGAAAAACTTGAACCTCCTTCAGGGAAAATTGGGTCTGTATAAAGGTTGTTTCTACTTAAACCAACTGTGTATGACAAGTTATTTGAAAATCCGTTACCAAAAGTAAATAGACCCGTGTTATAGTTTTTTAAATTATAATGCTGAAAACTCACTGCTTGTGATAGTGTAAAATAGTCGTCAGGCTCTCTTAAGCGTTTAGCTAATCCAAAAGAAATTCCAGTAATATTAAATCGTCTGCTTTTATCGGCATTTCTAGTTTGAGGATTGTATAAAAATTGTTTTGTGTGAGAAATTGAGGTAGATAATTGAGTTGGACGTTTGCCACCTAACCAAGGCTCAGCAAACGAAAAACTATAAGTTTGAAAAAATCTACTTGCTTGTAAGCGCAACGCCAAATTTTGCCCGTCACCCATAGGAATAGGTTTGTAAGCTTCTTTTTTAAAGAGATCCTTAATCGCGAAATTGCTAAATGAAAGCCCTAGCGTTCCAATAAAACCGCCGCCACCGTAACCACCTTGAAGTTCAATTTGGCTAGAACCACGTTCTACAACTTGATATTCGATATCAACTGTACCTTCATTTGGGTTTGGGTTTTTAATGTTTGGTGTAAGTTGCTGAGCGTCGAAAAAGCCTAACTGTCCCAACTCTCTAATCGTTCTAATCACATTGCTCTTGCTGTAAAGCTGACCTGGTTTTGTTCTTAGCTCTCTATAGATTACATGGTCATTAGTTTTATCATTTCCAGTTACTGATACTGTGTTGAAATAGGCCGGTTTCCCTTCAGAAATCCTAATTTCCATATCAATTACATTGCCATCAGCACTAACTTCTACAGGATTGATGGTTGAAAACAAATAACCGTTATTTTGATAGAGATTGGTAAGATCAATAGCGTCTGGTTTGGTGTCGTCGGCAATACGTTTTCTTAATTCAACACCATTATAGGTTGCACCTTCTTTTATTCTTAAAATACTATGTAAATATTGGTCTGTATAAACACTATTTCCAACAAAGGTTATTTTGCCAAACTTGTATTGTTCACCTTCTTCTAATTTAATATCGAGATTAATAGTCCCAATATCATTTATAATAATAGTATCAGTAATAATTCTGGCGTCACGATAGCCATTTTCTTTATACTTGTCAATAACACTCACAAGATCTTCCTTGAAATCAGCTCGTATAAATTTAGAACGTTTTAAAATTCGAATCGGATTTTTCTGCTTTGTGTTTTTCATAGCTTTCCTCAATTTTTTATCGGAAAGTTTATCGTTGCCTATAAAATTAATCTCATCAATTTTAACCTTATCTCCCTTGTCTATATACACAAGCATGTTCACACGACTTTTTTGAATTGAATCAGTCACAGCCGTGGTATTTACAGTAACCTTAGTGTTTAAATAGCCTTCTTTTTTATATTTATTAGTAAGATAATTTCGAGTAGTTGTAATCAAGTTCTCTGTGACCTTTGCACCTTTATCAAGTTTGTTTTCCTTTTTGATGGCATCTATTTTAGACTTTTTGACACCTTGAATTTTTACATCATTAAGTTCAGGCAAGTCTATAAGGTTGATTTCTAAATAGGCACTATCCTGAACAACCTTTGTAAGGTAAATATCTATGCTACTAAACAAGTTAGTATTCCATAACTTTTTAATGGCATTACTTATTTCTTCTCCAGGAATAATAATAGTTTCACCTTTGGTTAATCCCGAATAGGCCACAACGGTTTGTGGGCTAAAATTGGTATCGCCTGTAACTACGATATCACCAATAGTATATTTTTTTCCGTTATTGAAATCAATGTTTTGGGCAGTTAGTACACTCGAAAATATGAGGGTAATAACGATAAGCAATGAATTAATATAATTTCTCAAAAGTATTTTTTTAGCTAAGTTGTTCACTTGTTTTTCCAAATCGTCGTTCTCTATTTTGATAATTTATCAAGGCTTCATATAAATCCTGCTTCTTAAAATCGGGCCACAATATATCTGTAAAATATAATTCGGCATAAGCAATTTGCCACAAAAGAAAATTACTTATGCGTTGTTCTCCACTGGTTCTAATTAACAGGTCAACGTCTGGTAAATTTTGCGTGTAAAGATGCTTATTTATAATTGATTCGTCAATTTTTTCAGCAGAAATTATATTATTTTTAACTTTAAGAGCCAATTTTTTTACTGCCGAAATGAGTTCTTCACGAGACCCATAACTTAAAGCTAGAGTTAAGGTCATTCTTGTGTTATCTTTGGTTTTTTCAATCACTTCCTTTAATTCGGCATGGGCTTTTTTCGGCAAATCGTTTAGACTACCAATGGCCGAAAGTTTTATATTGTTGTCTTGAAGGGTTTTGATTTCCTTTTTTAAGGATCGCACAAGGAGATTCATTAAGGTTTGTACTTCTAATTGTGGTCGGTTCCAATTTTCAGTTGAAAAAGCATAAAGTGTGAGGTGCTTAATACCTATTTCAGCACTGGCTTCAACAACTTCCCTAACCGATTTTGTTCCATTTTCATGACCAATGACTCTTAACAACCCTTTTTGTTTGGCCCATCTTCCGTTGCCATCCATTATTATGGCAAGATGATTTGGAAGTTTTTCTATGTCAATTTGTTCTTTCAAATTCATTTAAAAATTACAATAACATGGTCGTTCACCAAAGGTAAAGGTTAGTGTAAATCCTGAAAACACATACCAATCATTACTGTTAGTATTTCCGAAGCTCAAGCTTTGACGCTCTGGAGCATCTGGAACACTTCCATCAAGTTCATCTGTAAATGTATATCTCGCACCTATTTCCATTCCTAAAATAAAGCTGCTAGATATAGAAGTTTTAAATCCCAAAACCATAGGGATTCCAAAGGTCCAACTAGAAGTGTCTTCTGAAGTATAAACCCCTGAAGGGCTAAAATAATAATTATCGTATTTGCCGGCACTCAAACCCGTATATAAATATGGCGTTGATTTTTTAACACCGTCATGAAGATTGAAATCTAGAAACGTAAACTCCATACCAGCCGATAATTCTAATAAGCTGTTATCAAATGCATATCCACGCTGTATGCGTCTGGGGTCATCAGATTTTATGTCTTGGCCTTCTAAATTTGTATACATAAGTGATGCTCTAAGCGAATGTCTTGCACTCCGATTCCATTTAAAAATTGCTCCAAAAGCTGTTTGGTTCGGTGAAATATAATTTGTTGCACCAACATCTCCAATAAAATTACTACCTCCAACAAACACGCCAATTTCATAAATTTGGGACTGACTTGTTTGGGTAAAAACTATACTCAATAAAAATGGGATTAAGAACCTCATAAATTTTTAAAAGTTTGCAAATATAATAAATAAGATTAGGCTATAATAATTTGTAACAAATTGTATTACAGATAAACACTATTTATGAGGTTTTATTGCCTAGTTGCGCTTATCTTCTCCCCAAAGTAATTTTTTTCGAAGTGTGTCGAGAAAGCTTTCATGAGTTAGTTCAACCATTTTAATTTTAAAATGTGCTTTTTTAATGGTTACGATGGCTTTATTGGGTAGAGTTGCGATTCGTGAGTCCAACGAAATTAAGTAATACTCTTCACGGCCATCAACTTTAAGTTTAATTTGTGTATCATTTGGGATGACTAATGGTCTCGCACTTAAATTGTGGGGCGCTATTGGAGTTAATACAAAACTGTCGGTATCTGGAGTAATTACAGGCCCGCCACAACTTAACGAGTAGCCTGTAGACCCTGTTGGAGTGGCAATAATGAGTCCGTCAGCCCAATACGAGGTGAGATATTCATTATTTAAATGCGTTTCAACTGTTATCATTGAGGTTGTATTTTTTCTACTAACAGCGATTTCATTTAAAGCGAAATTAATTTCAATTAAATCAGAGTTTTCAGGTTGAGTTTCTACACACAAAAGTGTTCGTTCAGATATTTTATAATTCCCATTTAATATATTGCTAACAGCTTCTTCTATTTCGTTGGTTTGAATTGTGGCTAAAAACCCAAGTCGCCCTGTATTAATCCCAACTATAGGGATTGACAAATCTCTTACAAATGTAATTGCTCTTAAAATTGTACCGTCACCGCCAATACTTATCAATACATCAAATGAATTGTCTAGAGTTTTAAAAACCTTGAAACTTTTATAATCTGATTGGGCTTCATTCTGGCTCGAAATCATGCCATAAAACTCTTGTTCAATAAAGACTTCAACCGGATTCTTTGCTAAAAAATGCAGTAATGTTTGAACACTTTTTTGAGTGTTACTTTGATATGATTGACCGTAAATGGCTATTTTCATTGGTACGTTTAGTTAAAGTGCTAGTTCATGGTTGTTTTGAATGCCAGAACGATGGCTATATGTTTAGATATCGTTTTAAGTATTCTGATCGTTCTTTGAGGCTTTCAATATAAGTGTCTTCTTCATGGCCATAAATAATATTGTAGCCATATCGTCTAAAAGTTTGAATCACTTCATTTAACCCAGAATGCCCAATTTTAATGGTGATTTGTACAAGATCACTTTCAATTTTTGAAACAAATGCCCCAAGTATTTTAGCGTTATTAGACTCTACAATTTGACTTACTTCACTAAATGAATAATCTTGAATTCCTTTTTCTATAATAAGAATTCCTCCAGTTTCAGCAAAAAATGGTGTTTCATTAAATAAGCCTATTATGTCGTTAAGCTCATAATAGCCTAAATAGGTGTTTTGTTCATTTAATACTGGCATAATATTGCATGAGTTTTGCGCGAAAGCTTCTAAAACATCTAACCAACTGGTATGTGATCTAACATAAAAGCCCTCAATTGCATAGTTGCATTCTTGAATAGTTTTTGCACTTTCGAAACAATGAGCATCATTTTCAGAAATACACCCAATATAAATACCCTCATTCTCAATTGGAACATGTGAATAGGTAAGCTCATTGAAAAGCATTTTCAAGTCACTTATCTTGTCTTTGATATTGACAGGTTTAATATCGTTTATAATGTACTGTTCTAACTGCATGTAGGCTTGATTCTACTGCAAATTAATTAAAAATAACTACAAAAAGGATGTTCTACTTTGTATTTTTGTCTTTTAAAATTAAGGAAGTATGACAAAGTTAAGTGTAAATATTAATAAGATAGCAACACTTCGTAATTCTAGAGGAGGGAATACCCCTAATGTGGTTAGGTTTGCTGAAGATGTTCAGCGATTTGGAGCAGAAGGTGTTACAATTCACCCAAGACCAGACGAACGCCATATTACCTATCAAGATATTTATGACCTCAAACCTGTTGTTTATACCGAATATAATATTGAAGGAAATCCAATCAAGAAGTTTATGGATATTGTGTTGGAAATTAAACCAACCCAGGTCACTTTAGTGCCTGATGCAGAAGATGCAATTACTTCCAACGCAGGTTGGGATACGATTAAACACAAAGATTTTTTGATAGATATTATTAAGGAATTTCAAGCAAAGGGCATACGAACTTCTATTTTTGTTGACCCTGATTTGCGCCAAATAGAAGGGGCGAAAGCAACAGGGACAGATAGGATTGAGCTATATACAGAGTCTTTTGCACATGAGTATAGTTTAGGAAATGAATCTGCTATTTTACCATATAGTAAATGTGCCGAATTAGCTAATTCTATTGGTCTGGGAGTTAACGCCGGGCATGATTTATCACTAGACAACATTAAGTTTTTTAAGGATAACATCCCAGGATTATTAGAAGTCTCCATAGGTCATGCTTTAATCTCTGAAAGCCTTTATCTAGGCATTGAAAACGTTGTACAAATGTATTTACACAAATTAAGCTAATGCAATTATATTCTAATATTTTGGGCGAAGGCCAACCATTTGTAATTCTTCATGGGTTTTTAGGAATGAGCGACAATTGGAAAACACTGGGAACAAAATTTAGTGAGCAGGGTTTTGAAGTGCATTTGGTCGATCAGCGAAATCATGGAAGGAGTTTTTGGGATGATGTTTTCAATTAT
This sequence comes from Geojedonia litorea, assembly GCF_042654525.1. NCBI lineage: Bacteria > Pseudomonadati > Bacteroidota > Flavobacteriia > Flavobacteriales > Flavobacteriaceae > Geojedonia > Geojedonia litorea. Next base: position 252,042 of record NZ_JBHSGP010000014.1, on the reverse strand, counting down.
GAAGTTTTAGTTGACGACCTAAAAACATATTGTGACGAGCATGAGCTTACTGATGTTGTTCTTCTCGGGCATTCTATGGGAGGAAAAACTGCCATGCTGTTCGCTGCCAAATATCCCGAGTTAGTATCAAAATTATTGGTTGCAGATATTGCTCCGAGATTTTATCCCGTACATCATGACGCCATTTTAAATGGTTTGAGTGCTTTAGATTTCTCCAAAATTCAAAGCCGTGGTGAGGCTGATGATATTTTGAGTTCCTATGTTTCCGATTTTGGTACACGACAGTTTTTGCTTAAAAACTTATATTGGAAAGAAAAAGGACAATTGGCTTTACGCATGAATCTTGAAGTTTTGAAAGAACAAGTTTCTGAAGTAGGAGAAGCACTGCCTTCTCATTTAAGTTTTAACAAAGAGACTTTGTTTCTTCGTGGTGATCGTTCAGAATATATTGCATTAAGTGATGAATCTCAAATAAAAACCCAGTTTCCAAAATCCAAATTAGTTACCATTTCTAATGCCGGGCACTGGTTGCATGCCGAGAATCCTTCAGACTTTTTTGATGAGGTCATGGCATTTATTCAATAAAACAGTATATTTAGAAATCTAATATCCAGATTTATGAATCTAATTCTTCGTATTTTATTAACCGCAGTGGCTGTTGTCGTATTGGCAAAGTTACTGCCTGGCGTAGTGGTAGACAGCTTTTTATCAGCTGTAATTGTGGCTATAGTTTTAGGATTGTTAAATGCCATTTTAAAACCCGTTTTAATCATCCTTACACTGCCAATTACCATTGTTACCCTCGGATTGTTTTTGTTGGTAATCAATGCCTGCATCATATTGGTGGCCGATGAATTTATAAATGGTTTTGGGGTCAGGAATTTTTGGATAGCACTCTTGTTTAGTATACTTTTGTCCATTCTCCAATCTATACTTTATTCTATTTTAAAAGACGATAAAAAATAGACTGAATTTCAGAAGGTTAAAAACTTTGTTGGGATGTAAAAAATATGTACTTTTGCATCCCAATTTTTATATGATTCAATAATGAATATTACAAGAGAAAACATTGACGCTTTAAATGCAGTTGTAAAAGTAGATATCGCTAAAGAAGACTATAGTGATAAGGTGGAGAAAATTCTTTCAGATTATCGTAAATCTGCGAACATACCAGGATTTAGAAAAGGTCATGTACCAATGACTTTAGTAAAAAAGCAATATGGTAAAGCGGTATTAGTTGACGAAGTAAACAAGCTATTACAAGACGCTTTAAACAAGTATTTAACTGAAGAAAAACTTGATGTGCTTGGTAACCCATTACCAAAACCACAAGATAATTTAGATTGGGATGCCGATCAGTTTACTTTTGAATTTGAATTGGGCCTTGCTCCAGAATTTGACGTTAACTTGAAAAGTAAAAAAGCCATTACGCACTACCAGATAGTTGCCGATGAAAAAATGCTAAACAGCCAAGTTGAACATATTAGAAAACAGTACGGTAAATTAGTTTCTCAAGATACTGTTGCAAAGGATTCTGAAATTACTGGGGTTTTTGTAAACGAAGAGAAAGGTATTAATAACTCTGCCACATTGACTTTAGATAAGTTCAAAGGAAAAGCTACTGAAAAGCAATTTATTGGTGCTAAAGTAGGTGACACCATCGCCTTAAAGACAAAAGGCTTGTTTAATGACGATCATGATTTGATGCACTTTTTAAAAGTACCTCATGATGACGCACATGGTTTAGATATTGAAGTGATCTTTACCATTAACGAAATCAATAAACGTGAATTGGCTGATTTAGACCAGGACTTGTTTGATAAATTATTTGGCAAAGGCGTCGTGACTTCGGTAACAGAACTTAAAAATAAAATCAAAGAAGATTCAGAAAAGCAATTTGCACAACAAGGAGATCAAAAATTATTGAATGACGTTACTGAATATCTAGTAGAAAACACAAAGTTTGATTTACCAGCATCGTTTTTACAAAAATGGATGCAAACTGCAGGGGAAGAAGAAATGGACGCAGATCAGGCTAAAGAAGAGTATGAGAAATCAGAAAAAAGTATGCGTTACCAGTTAATTGAAGGAAAATTAATTGAGGAACATAAACTACAAGTAACTTTTGATGATTTAAAGGAGCAGGCTAAACAGATGATTAAAGTGCAAATGGCTCAATTCGGCCAAATGGATCCTTCTGATAAAGAATTGGAAGACATTGCAGCCCGTATATTATCTAATAAAGAAGAGGGAAAACGTTTGTCTGAACAATTAATGAGTCAAAAACTATTAACCTTATACAAGTCAGAGGCAAATCTTAAAGTTAAAGAGATCACCTATGACGATTTTGTAAAAGAATTCTATAGTTAATTGTTTACAGAATAAATCATTATATTTGAGCGTAAAACTGTGAAGTTTTACGCTTTTTTTTGAAGTTGATATATAGGAAAATCCTGTATTAAAGTCATATAGAATACATTGCAAGATTTCAGCAGTTAATTATTTTAAAAATTTATGGATTACGGAAAAGAATTTGAAAAATTTGCTATAAAAGATCAAGGCATCAGCAGTACTTATTACAACAAAATTATTAGTAGTATGTACCCTGTTGGGCTAACGCCAAATATTATTGAAGAACGTCAAATGAACATCGCTATTTTTGATGTGTTTTCACGATTAATGATGGATCGTATCATTTTTATGGGAACGGCGATCAATGATCAGGTGGCTAATATTATTCAAGCACAACTACTGTTTTTAGAAAGCACAGATTCATCAAAAGATATTCAAATCTATATCAATTCTCCGGGAGGAAGTGTTTATGCAGGTTTAGGAATCTATGATACGATGCAGTTAATAAAACCAGACGTTGCAACTATTTGTACAGGTATGGCTGCTTCTATGGGTGCGGTGTTGTTGTGCGCTGGTGAAAAAGGAAAACGAAGCGGTTTAACCCATTCACGTGTCATGATTCACCAACCATTAGGAGGTGCACAGGGTCAAGCAAGTGATATTGAGATTACGGCTCGTGAAATAATTACACTAAAAGAAGAGTTATATAAAATTATTAGTAAACATTCTGGGCAGAGTTACGACAAAGTTTATGAAGATAGTGATCGTGATTACTGGATGAAAGCTGATAAGGCATTAGAATACGGAATGATAGATGAAGTACTATCTAGAAATTAAATTAATTTAAAATCTAGAATACTAAATATTAAATAAATACATGGCAAAGGAAGAATTAGAATGTTCATTTTGTGGTAGGAAAAAGCCAGAAACCAATTTATTAATTGCAGGGCTCGATGCACATATTTGTGATCGTTGTATTGAGCAGGCACATGGCATTGTTTTGGAAGAATCCAAGCAAAGTGATAGTTCTGAATTGTCTTCAGAGCTTATGCTGCGTAAGCCACAGCAAATCAAAGGCTTTTTAGACGAATACATCATAGGACAAGAGTATAGTAAAAAAGTATTGTCAGTAGCAGTTTATAACCACTATAAGCGTTTATTGCAGCCAGTGAGCGATGATGATATAGAAATACAAAAGAGTAATATTATAATGGTAGGTCAAACTGGTACAGGAAAGACCTTATTGGCAAAAACCATTGCCAAAATGCTTAATGTACCATTAGCCATTGTAGATGCTACGGTACTTACAGAGGCTGGATATGTTGGTGAAGATGTTGAGAGTATTTTAACGCGACTTCTTCAAGCTGCAGATTATAATCTTGAAAAAGCTGAAAAGGGAATTGTTTTTATTGACGAGATTGATAAAATTGCCCGCAAAAGTGACAATCCTTCAATTACCAGAGATGTGTCAGGCGAAGGTGTGCAACAAGCTTTACTTAAGTTATTAGAAGGCACAACAGTTAATGTGCCACCTAAAGGCGGACGAAAACATCCAGATCAAAAGTTTATTGAAGTTAATACGGAGCACATTTTATTTATTGCAGGTGGGGCATTTGACGGTATTGAGCGTGTGATTTCCAAACGCCTTAATATGGCAGCCATAGGTTATAAGGCGGCTCAAGAAGACGAAATAGTCGATGTTGATAATATGCTGCAATATATCATCCCAAAGGATTTAAAGGATTTTGGTTTGATTCCGGAAATAATAGGACGTTTGCCAGTATTAACGTATATGGATCCCCTTGATGCTGATACCTTACGAGCTATTTTAACCGAACCTAAAAATGCCATCATCAAGCAATACAAAAAATTGTTTGCGATGGATGAAATTGAATTTAGCATCACTGAAGGCGCATTGGAGTTTATTGTTCAAAAGGCGATTGATTATAAATTAGGAGCAAGAGGTTTGCGTTCGTTATGCGAAGAAATATTAACCGACGCCATGTTTGAACTTCCTAGTACAAAGGAAAAGAAATTGAACGTGACTAAATCTTACGCTGAAGATAAGCTTACCAAAACTACTTTAAAGAAGTTAAAAGCAGTTTCTTAACAGTTTTAGAACCTATATAAAAAATAAGAACCACTCTTTTGGAGTGGTTTTTTATTTTGGATTTAAAAACTAATATTGCAGATAAAATCTATATATACTTGATTGTATTTTTTATCATTACTTTGTAAATATAAGTGCAATTGTTTTAAGATTCAAACGAGCAACAACCTTTTTAGATAAAGACTAAAGTAAATTCGTTATATGAAAAGTTGAGGTCAATTTTACCGTTAAAAAACATAAAGAGGTATACATTTAGCAATTTAACCTCAAAAGTTCATCCATATATTCACGGTTGTTAGAAAGTCTTGGGATCTTATGTTGCCCTCCCAATTTATTGTGATGTTTTAACCAATCATAAAATAATTGCTTACGAGCAACATGTATTTTTGGCATATTGAGTGTCATATTATTATAGCGCTTCGCTTCATAGTCACTGTTTAACGACTTTAACGCATCATCTAATAGTTGGTTAAAATCGTCAATATTTTTTGGTGGACTCTTAAATTCTATAAGCCATTCGTGTGCGCCTTTTTCTTTTCCTTTCATGAAAATGGGAGCCGCAGTATAGTCAACAATTTTAGCATTGGTAGTTTTACATACTTTTTTAAGGGCTTCCTCGGCGTTTTCAATAATTAATTCTTCTCCAAATACATTGATATGGTGCTTGGTCCTACCAGAAACTTTTATTCGGTAAGGATTTGTTGAGGTAAACCTTACCGTATCACCAATTTTGTAACGCCACAAACCTGCATTGGTGGTAATAATTACTGCATAATTCACGCCAATTTCTACCTCACTTAATGGAATTACTTTTTGTTGGGACGTGCCATAAACATCCATGGGGATGAATTCATAAAATATACCATAGTCTAACATTAATAAAAGTTCAGAAGAATTGTTTTGATCTTGAATAGCAAAAAAACCTTCCGAGGCATTGTAGATTTCATAGTATTTAAAATCCTTTTTTGGCAATATGGCTTTGTACTGATCAGCATAAGGTGTAAAACTTACACCACCATGAAAGTAAACTTCTAAATTTGGCCAGATATCAAAAAGGTTTTCCTTGCCAGTTTTATCCAAAACGTTGTTAAGCAATACCAACATCCATGAAGGTACGCCGGCTAGACTAGTAACATTTTCATTTATGGTTTCTTCAACAATGGCTTGCATCTTGTGTTCCCAATCGCTCATTAATGACACACGATTGCTTGGTGTGCTGCTAAACTCGGCCCAAAAGGGCATATTGTCAATTAATATTGCGGATAAATCGCCAAATACAGTACCATTTTCGCGATATAACTCTTTACTTCCACCAAGGCGTAAACTCTTACCTGTAAACAATTGAGAGTCTTCATTATTGTTGAGGTACATACACAGCAAATCTTTGCTAGCCGCATAATGGCAATCTTCTAGTGATTCTATACTTACAGGGATAAATTTACTTTTGGCATTGGTTGTTCCGCTTGACTTTGCAAACCATTTAATGGGTTGTGGCCAAAAAATATTGTGTTCACCTTTTCTTGATCGTTCAATAACTTCTTGATAATCCTCATAAGCCGAAATAGGAATACGTTCTGCAAAAGTAGTATAGTCCTTAATGGACTCAAAATCATACTGCTTGCCAATTTCAGTGTCTTTAGCAATACTAATTAGTTCTATCAGCAATTCATTTTGAACTTCATTGGGGTATTTCAAAAACAATTCTATTTGGTGAAACCGCTTTTTCAAAAACCATGAAGCTATAGAATTCACTAAAGGGATTGGCATATTTATAGTATCTTTAAGTTTTTAAAAATAAGACTTTTTTTGATGAACTACCAAGGCGTTTTAACAAAAATGGAAAGTGAGTTTTTACAACCCATTCAATACTATTTAATGTTTGAAAATGACTTTATAAACATGAACCAGTTATTGGATAAACCTGTAACATTAACGTTTATTAAATATCAATGTTTAAATTGTGGTTTGAACAAACCTATTTACAGGCAAGGATTCTGTAGAGATTGTTTTTTCGATATTCCTCAAGCAGCAGATTGGATCATGCGACCAGAATTAAGTACCGCACATTTAGATAAGGAAGATCGTGATTTAGAATATGAAAAGAAAGTACAACTACAGCCACATGTGGTGTATTTGGCTAATTCTAGTAATGTAAAAGTTGGCGTGACCAGAAAAAGTCAAGTGCCAACACGTTGGATTGACCAAGGCGCCCATGAAGCCATAGAAATTGTAGAAGTCCCTAATCGTTATTTAGCAGGTATCACCGAAGTGGCCTTAAAGGAGCATGTGAGTGACAAAACCAACTGGCGTAGTATGTTAAAAAATGATATTAAAGATGAAAATTTGGTTGAGTGGCGTGAACGCTTAAAGTCCTTTATTCCTGATGAAGCCAAAGACTATTTTATTGAAAGTAATACTGAAACCAACCTTGAGTTCCCGGTACACCAATATCCCGAAAAACCCAAAAGTCTGAATCTTGAAAAACAAACTACTTATTCAGGAATACTTAAAGGTATAAAAGGGCAGTATCTTATTTTTGAAGATGATACGGTTTTTAATGTAAGATCAAATGAAGGCTTGGTCGTAGATATTTCTATTACATAAAAAAAGCGCACTTTTTAAAGTGCGCTTTAATTTTAAATTTTACAATCACCTAGTTGAACTCTTGATCTCTAAGCTCTTGAATATATGATGCCTTTTGTATTTCGCGACGACGTTTTACTGATTTTTTGGTAAAAAATTGATTTTCTCTTATGTTTTGCATCACTTTAATATTGCGATGCTTACGCTTATAGCGTTTAAGAGCTCTTTCAATATTTTCACCTTCTTTTATTTCTATTTTAATCATGTATGGTTTTTTATGTATGATGGTTTGTACAAAGGACTATCCTAAATACGTTTTTAATATTCTACTTTTTGAAGTTTGACGTAATCGTCTAATCCCTTTTTCGCGTATTTGCCTAACACGCTCACGAGTTAGGTCGAAGGTTTCACTAATTTCTACTAAACTCATTGGAGCTTCATCTCCTATGCCGTAATACAATTTTAGAACATCACTTTCTCTTGGTGACAAGGTATCTAAAGCCCTATTAATCTCAACACTTAATGATTCTTTCATCAAGTTATTATCAGGATTTGGTGATTCACCAGATTTTACAACATCATACAAACTAGATGTTTCACCTTCTTTTAATGGTGCATCCATTGATAAATGACGTCCAGAATTTTTCATAGACTGCTTAACTTCGGTGAGTGTCATGTCTAATTCTAAGGAAATTTCCTCCGCACTTGGAGGGCGTTGATGTGCTTGTTCTAAAAACGAATAAGCTTTGTTTATTTTGTTTATGGAACCAATTTTGTTCAAAGGTAATCTAACTATTCTAGATTGTTCGGCTAAAGCTTGCAAAATTGCTTGCCTTATCCACCATACTGCATATGAAATAAATTTGAAACCTCGTGTTTCATCAAAGCGTTTTGCGGCTTTTACCAATCCTGCATTACCTTCATTAATTAAATCGGGTAAGGTTAAACCTTGATTTTGATATTGTTTTGCAACCGAAACTACAAATCGCAAGTTGGCTGTTGTTAGTTTGTCTAGTGCTACCTGGTCCCCTTTCTTAATGCGTTGTGCTAATTCAACTTCTTCATCAGCTGTTATTAAAGGTAATTTACTTATGTCCTGTAAATATTTGTCAAGTGATTTAGATTCCCTGTTAGTAACTTGTTTCGTAATTTTTAATTGCCTCATATATTATAATGTTATTGTTTATGACATTATAACCTTTTAATTGACAAAAACAAGAAAATGGTCATTTCTTTCAAAAAATGAATAAAAAAAGGTCAAAATCTGTTAAAAATTCTTAAAAAATTGTTGTTTTTACCTATTTTTTAAAAATTAGTTATTTTGATTTATTGTGTCTTTTTTCTTTCGGTTTTTAATCAACCCTCCTAAAATGTCTTTAACTCCTTCTTTAATTTGAGTTTTAGGAAGTGTTGCACTACTATCGGTCTTTATAGGATTTGTTGAAGTTGCTGTGGAATCGGTTACAGTGGTTTTCTTGGTTCCAGTCAATCCGCCGATGAGGTCTTTAATTTTATCTTTGCCTTGATTTAGTAATTTTTGCTTTTCGATTTCAATCAATTGTTTAGTGAGATTGGCAACACCACTAGTCAAATCGGTTGAAACTTGCGGGCTTGTATATGAACCTGTTATTTTCGCGGTAATTGGAATGGATATTTTGTTGACTTCGTTATCATTAATTTTACCAATTAAACGATTGACATCACTTCCCAAATATTTAGCGGGTACATTAAACACCGCATTATAAGCTAGTGATTTATCAAAGCCATGTGATCCAGAAACTTCAATAGCAATATCCTTATACTGTAACTGAAATGGCTTAACATTCACTTTACCATTAGCAAACTCTAGATGAGTTTTCAAATCTTTAAGATCGAGTTTTTTAAAATCTATAAAATTAAGGGCGTCACCTAAACTATTAAGGAGTTTTGTTTGATCAGTATTGACCGAAGCTGTTAAAATTTGTGCAATGGCATTACCATTTATCGAATTTAGATTAGGAGTGAGTTCTTCATTTAAGGTTCCTGAAAGATTAATTGTGGTATTGAGTTTTCCTTGGAATACTTTTGCAATAGGGGCTAAACTTTTAAGTAAATCCAGTTTGTCAAATGACTGTCCAATGTCAAAACTATCAGCGCCAATACTCAAATCGAATACAGGAAGGTCTGTTTTAGTTGAAACATTTCCAGTTAAAGCCAAAATACCATTAAACAATGTTGAACTCAATCCCTTTAAAGAGGCTTGTTGGTCTTTGATGGAAAGAGTTCCTTTTACATCTTTTAAATTCAAATTGTCATAAACAACCGTTTTAGCATTGGCATCAATAGTACAATCTAAAAATTGCGGTATTTTGAAGGCTTCATTTTTACTGCCAGTTGTGCTCTGGTTTTCAGTTTCTGATGTCATGAAATCATTCAATACAAACGTATTTGAAGTCACGCTAAAATTTCCTTGTAGATCATTTTTGCCCATTAAAAAACCAATAAGATTTCTAATTGTTCCTTTGGCGTTAAGATCACTTTGTCCTGTTTTAGCTTCAAATGTATTGAGACTTACACTGTCTGGATTGAATGTGATATCTGCTTTGGAAATTTCAATGGGATGCGCCATTTCTTTTGATGAATAAGTAAATCCTGAAATACTTGCCGAGCCGTTATTCTTTATACGTTCGTAAGCATTGGTTTCAATGGCATTCATATCGAAGGCTGTATTGAGCTTTGCCTTTAAAATACCCGTTAATGGCGTGTCTAATTTTACAGGATAGGCTTTTGAAATATTAGCAAGATTTAAAGTGCCATCAATATTGGCATTGACCAGCATGTTGGTGGTGAGTTGTTTTAAAGTTGCTGAAGACTTAAACACATCATTATCGATCTTAAAATTTAGGGTGTTAATATCAACAAAAGTGTCCTCAGCATTTCCAGTGGTGTTTTTTATAGAGGTGTTTATTGAAATGTTTTCCACGCGTTTCGGTAAGTCAGGATATTTAAATGAAGCATTGTCTGAAACAATACTAATATCCATGGTTGGAATCGTGGTCTCCGAGATCAGTCCTTTAAGTTCGCCTTTGACCTTAAAATCCCCGGTTGTTTCAACATTTTCAATGTTTTTGGAATAACTTTCAGGAATTACGGCTAAAAAATCCTTAAATGATGATTCAGGATTTTCAAAACTAATATCAATCTCTTGGCCATTTTCTAATTGTTTCACAAATCCTTTAAATTGAATTGGAAGCTGATTGATAAATCCTTTATTTTCTTTAAAGGTATAGGTGCTGTTTTCCAAATCTATGCCTATCAGGGCGTCAAGCTTTATTTTATTATTGTTTAAATAATTGGTATTCTCAACATTCATGCTCACATTGGCTTCACTGTAGGTGTCCAATTCAGACTGTTCTGCTGAAAAATTTCCTTTACCTTGGTGATTAAGTTCTGTAATAAAAATAGAAACGTTGGCTGCTTCATCAATATAGCTTAAGGCACTATTTTGAATACGATAATCTTCAATGTCAAATGAAAAAGCTGAATCATTTGAAGATGAAGCTTCTTTTTCTTTTACAATATCATAATTGGTGTTGCCTTGTGAATCTGTTTTTAAGGTTAATAAGGTTTCATCAATAGCTATGGAATTTATGACAATCGCTTCTTCGTCAGCGTTTTTGAACAATTCCTTTACCGACATAGTAAAGGCAATGGATTTTGAAGTTGCCAAAGTCTCTCCTTCAAAAGGCTTAAAATTTGTAATCACTAAATCATGAACACTGACATGGGCTTGCGGAAAGCTTCTCAATAAACTTAAATTAACATCGCTGAACTCAACATGCGCATTCAGATTTTGGTTTATGAATCGCTTAACCATGTCTTTAATCTGTGATTGAAATGCAAAAGGAACGGCTAAAAGAAGTACGAAAATAATGAGTAACGAAATTCCAATTATTTTTAAAGCTTTCTTCATGGGGAATGGTATGGTTTAATATAAATACGTATAAAATAAAGGATTAGTCCAAGCAACGCAAAAAGTTTAATAAAACTTTAGTGTTTAAATTAGTGCTATTTCTTCATTGATTTTGAGTTTGAATCGTCTTCTGAATAAATACACACCCAAATATAGAAAAGGGGTATCAATCATTGCAATCAAAACCTTGAATAAAAATCCGGCAGCTAAAAGCCCGCTAAATTTTTCCCAAGCAATGATTTCAAACGAACATAACAGCAACAAAATTGTAAAGGTATCTACAAATTGAGATAAAAACGTGGAGCAATTATTTCTTAACCACAAATGCTTTCCTTTAGTGAGCCGTTTCCAAAAATGATAGATCTGTATGTCAATAAATTGCGCAAATAAATAGGCCATCATACTTGCTGTAACCGCAATGGCTGTGCTGCCAAACACCGTTTTAAACATTTCATCTCCCACAGGAGACCATGAAGTAGCAGGAACGGCATTAGAAACCAAAACAATTCCTAATGAAAATAATGATGCAAAAATACCGGTAACTACAACCTGATTGGCTCGCTTTTTACCATAAATTTCACTAATAAGGTCAGTGATTAAAAAGGTTATGGGGTAGGGTAAAATACCCACTGAAATCTCGAATAGTTTACTCCCAAACAGTTCAATGTCTAACGGATACCAATAAAAAAACTTTTGAAAAATTAAGTTGGAGACCACCAAAGAGGTTATAAATAAAGAAGCTAAAAGCAAATAGATACGATGTGCGGCGAGTTTATCTTTTAGAGTCATTGAGTTGTTTTATGAGCGTTAGGTATTGTTAAAACAATCCTTTTAAATTTTTCGTGATTTGGGCATATTAAAACACAAAATTGTGAATAAATACGTCTTGTAAATATAAAGTATTAAATTTTCTTTTCCTTAATTTGTTTTCGCATATGAAACAAATTCATAAAGTATATCTCGCTCTGGGAAGTAATGTTGGTGATCGCCTAAAACATCTTCAAGATGCCGTAAATTTAGTTTTTGAACGTTTAGGTAAGATTATTATCATATCTAATGTTTACAATACACCTGCACACGGATTTGAAGGCGATGACTTTTTAAACACCTGTGTTTTTTTAGAAACGGATTTGAAGCCTAAACAACTCATGAAAGCTTTAAAGACTATCGAAAAACATATGGGAAGGGAGCAAGCTAAGAAAAAAGGCTATCAATCGAGAATTATTGATTTAGACATTTTGTTTTATGATGATTGGGTTGAGGATTCGAAAACTTTACAAATCCCGCACAAAGCTTTGCACCAGCGTAAGTTTGTGCTACAACCTTTATTTGATATTGCTCCTAATTTAGAACATCCCATTTTGAAACAAACGATTTCGCAATTACTCTCTACTTGTGAGGATCAAAGTGAAGTGCAGTCTATTAAAATTTGGTTGAAAAATCCGAGTAAGCAGTTTCAGTTTTCAGACTATAATTATATTGCCATTGAAGGAAACATTGGTGCAGGAAAAACCAGTTTGGCGCATAAAATTGCAAATGACTTTAATGCAAAATTAGTTTTAGAGCGCTTTGCAGATAATGCATTTTTACCGAAATTTTATAAAGAGCCACAGCGTTACGCCTTCACATTAGAGATGTCGTTTTTGGCCGATAGATATCAGCAAATTAGTGATGACCTTTCACAGTTGGACCTATTTAAAGACTTTATAGTTAGTGATTATGATATTTATAAATCGCTCATATTTTCAAAAATCACCTTGCCAGAAGACGAGTTTAAGTTGTATAGAAAGCTTTTCTATCTCATGTATAAAGATATATCCAAACCCGAACTGTATGTATATCTTTATCAAAATACGCAGCGCTTACAGGAGAATATTAAAAAACGCGGACGTGATTATGAACAAAACATCCAAGACGATTATCTCGAAAAAATTAATTCAGGGTATTTAGAATTTCTTAAAAACCAATCTGAACTTAAGGTTAAAATCATTGATATTTCCGACAGGGATTTTGTTGAAAATAGAGAAGATTATTTATGGATATTGAGTGAGATTAGTAAAGCCTAAAAGGAGTTTTAGTTATTACTTTAACTTTGAAAATATATCCCAAACCACAACCCCTACACTAACCGAAATGTTGAGCGAGTGTTTGGTGCCAAATTGAGGTATTTCCAAAACCAGATCACTGGCACTTACCACTTCTTGTTTAACACCTTTGACTTCGTTCCCAAACACCAAAGCGTATGTTGTTTGTTGTTGAGCTGTAAATTCGTTGAGCATGGTCGCGTTTACAGCTTGTTCAATGGAAATTACTTTTATGTTTTCAGATTTTAGACGCTCAATTAATTCCAAGATGTTTTCAACATATTCCCAAGTTACGGTTTCAGTACTCCCTAGAGCAGTTTTATGAATGTCTTTGTGTGGAGGCGTTGCCGTTATTCCGCAGAGATAAATTTTTTCAACCAAAAAAGCATCACAGGTTCTAAAGACAGAGCCAATATTATTTAAGCTCCTAATATTATCCAAAACTACAATTATGGGTGTTTTTTTAGAGGCTTTAAAACCTTCTACACTTAATCGGTCTAATTCGCTATTCTTTAATTTACGCATGTTAAAATCTCTTGAGAATTGTAGATAACTTATAAGAATAAGATTTTATGAAACCTCAAAATATAAGTACATTAGCATTCTTACAATTAAGGCAAAAATAAGATTTAAAAACTACTCTACCATTGGCAAAGAAAGCAAAAAAAGAAACACCTTTAATGAAGCAATACAATGCCATAAAGGCAAAGTATCCTGATGCCTTGTTGTTATTTAGAGTAGGGGATTTTTATGAAACCTTTGGAACTGATGCGGTTAAGGCTGCTAAAATTCTAGATATCATTTTAACCAAACGTGGTGCTGGCAGCGAAACCGAAACTGAATTGGCAGGTTTCCCGCACCATTCACTAAACACCTATTTGCCTAAATTAGTGAAGGCGGGATGCCGCGTTGCTATTTGTGACCAATTAGAAGATCCAAAACTAACTAAAACTATTGTAAAGCGCGGTGTTACCGAATTGGTTACTCCCGGGGTGGCTTTTAATGATGATATTCTTCAGTCTAAAACCAATAATTTTTTAGCTGCTATTTGTTTTGGTCGGGAATTAATAGGCGTCTCTTTTTTGGATATTTCAACAGGTGAATTTTTAATGTCACAAGGCAATGCCGAATATATTGATAAACTTCTGCAAAATTTTAGGCCTAGTGAAGTGTTGGTTGCAAAACCCAAAAAACAAGCTTATAAAGAGGCTTTTGGTAACGATTTTCATGCCTTTTTTATGGAAGATTGGGTGTTTCAGGATGATTATGCCAATGAAACACTTCTAAAGCATTTTCAAACCAAATCTCTAAAAGGATTTGGAATTGATGATTTATATGAAGGGATTGTTGCGGCGGGTGCTATCTTACACTATTTGGGAGAAACCCAACACCATAAATTGGAGCATATCACCTCCATACAACGCATTGCAAAAAATGAACACGTTTGGATGGACCGTTTTACGATTAAAAACCTTGAACTGTACCAATCAACCAATCAAAATGCGGTTACTTTAATTGATGTTATTGATAAAACTGTTTCCCCAATGGGTGGGAGATTGTTAAAGCGCTGGATGGCTTTGCCTTTGGTAAGCATCGATAAAATTCGTCAAAGGCATGAAGTGGTTCAATACTTACTTGATGACGAAGTTATTTCAAAGAAAATCCAGAATCATCTCAAGCAAATGGGAGATATGGAGCGGCTCATTTCAAAAGTGGCTACTGGTAAAATTAGCCCTAGAGAAGTGGTTCAATTAAAAAATGCTTTAGAGGCCATCGTTCCTGTAAAAGCCTTAACACTTCATAGTAACAATAAGGCATTAAACGCAATTGGTGATGCTTTGGATTTGTGTGAAGCCTTACGTTCGCGAATTAAGGAGACCTTGAATGAGGAAGCTCCCGTCAATATATTAAAAGGTAATACAATAAGTTCTGATTTTTCTGAAGAATTAAAAGAGTTGCGAAATCTATCTTCATCAGGGAAAGCTTATTTAGATAATATGCTTGAACGCGAAAGTGAGCGTACAGGTATAAGCTCCCTTAAAATAGCGTCCAACAACGTATTTGGTTACTATATTGAGGTTAGAAATACACATAAAGATAAAGTTCCTGAAGATTGGATTAGAAAACAAACTTTGGTTAATGCAGAGCGTTACATCACTGAAGAGTTAAAAGAATATGAATCTAAAATTCTTGGTGCTGAAGAACGAATTTTGGCTATAGAGCAGCAATTATTTGCCGAGCTCGTGAGTTGGATGGGGCTTTATATTCAAGCCGTTCAAAAAAATTCAGCATTAATTGCTCAACTGGATTGCCTTTCAGGTTTTGCACAGTTAGCATTTGAAAGCAATTATGTTCGACCAGAAATTAATGACAGTTTCAGTTTAGACATCAAAAATGGGAGGCATCCTGTTATTGAGAAGCAGCTGCCTCTAGGTGAACCTTACATCGCTAATGACGTGTATTTGGATAGAGAGGCTCAACAAATTATCATGATTACTGGGCCCAACATGTCGGGTAAATCTGCCATATTAAGACAGACGGCCTTGATCGTTTTATTGTCTCAAATGGGAAGTTTTGTCCCAGCAGAATCGGTCAAAATTGGGCTAATAGACAAAATTTTTACTAGAGTAGGTGCAAGTGATAATATTTCAATGGGTGAATCAACGTTTATGGTTGAAATGAATGAAACGGCATCTATTCTAAATAATATTTCAGAACGGAGTTTAGTATTACTTGATGAGATAGGTCGTGGTACAAGTACCTATGATGGTATTTCAATTGCTTGGGCCATTAGCGAATATTTGCATGAACACCCCAGTAAAGCAAAAACATTATTCGCAACCCATTATCATGAATTAAATGAAATGACCGAAACCTTTGAGCGTATTAAAAACTTTAATGTTTCAGTTAAAGAGCTTAAGGATAATGTGTTGTTTTTGCGAAAATTGGTTGAGGGAGGGAGTGAGCATAGTTTTGGAATACATGTTGCTAAAATGGCAGGCATGCCCCAACAGGTGATTCACAGAGCCAACAAAATCTTAAAACAATTAGAAAAATCACATTCAAGTGATGAATTAACTAATAAGGTTAAAACCTTAAACAATGAGATGCAATTAAGCTTTTTTAATCTTGATGATCCTCTATTAGAACAGATTAAAGATGAAATTGTAAATATTGATATAGATACGCTTACTCCGGTTGAAGCCCTGATGAAACTTAATGAGATTAAGCGAATGTTGTTAAAAAAGAAACAAGCCTAAAAAAACTCACACTTTTTTATTAAAAAGCCTTTGGTTTTATAAGAAATGTATTAAATTTGCCCTCGCAATTACAACAAACGTTCATTTAAATAATTGCTATAACGCGAAAGTAGCTCAGGGGTAGAGCATCACCTTGCCAAGGTGAGGGTCGCGGGTTCAAATCCCGTCTTTCGCTCTATACCAAAAATATACCAAGAACTACAGCGGTAGTTCATCATGCTCAAGTGGTGGAATTGGTAGACACGCCGGACTTAAAATCCTGTGACCATTAGGTCGTGCGGGTTCAAGTCCCGCCTTGAGTACTAAAGCCTTTATCTTTTTGATAAAGGCTTTTTTTATTTCTTTTAAATAGACCATTTAGACGATTAATTATCATCTAGTATTCATGTTAGCTAGGCTAATTAACTAACATAAAATATCAAAACACAATCGCTTTAATTTTCTTCCATAACCCTTTAAGCATAAATGAAAAAACAACAAAAACAGTTGTAACAATACATGCTTTAAAGTATTCGCCATAAATCCAATATCCAGTAGCAAATAAAGCGCTATAGATCACAATACAACCTACTATTGTGGCTAAAATGCCTGAAGGAACGTTCCATGATTGATTTTCATTTTGTTCAATGGAGATACCTTCCTTTTTGCTTTGATTAACAATTTTGTACCATCCAGGACCTCCGGGCTGGATTTTTGTATAAAAATTGTATAAAGTTTCTTTAGTATCAGAAGCTGTGAGATAGGTTATCAATATCCAAATTAAAGTAGTAACCAAAACTACAAATGGATAGGTCATCCAACCTGGCATTACTCCTGTAATGGTGAGGCCTTCACTATCAGTACCACCAAACATATATGCGCCAAATGCAGTAAAATTAATAAGGATGGAAATTACACCAGAAACTAACATGGCAGAAATTTCACTCCAGGCATTTATTCGCCACCAGAACCATCTCAAAATGAATATAAGTCCTGTTCCTGCCCCAAACATTAAAATAATATTAAATAGTTGCAAAGCGTTTGTTAAAACAAGAGCTAATGCCGCAGATACTACCATTAATATTACGGTTGAAATTCTACCAACATTAACCAGTTCCTTTTGAGAAGCTTTTTGATTGATATGTTGCACATAAAAGTCATTTACTACGTAGGATGACCCCCAATTAAGATGTGTAGAAATGGTAGACATATAAGCCGCAACTAAAGAGGTGAGAACAACGCCCAAAAGCCCATTGGGAAGTTTGGTCAGCATTGCTGAATAAGCTAAATCATGCCCTAATTTATCTTCGGCAATATTGGGGAATGCTTGTTGAATACTAGCAACATCGGGATATAGAACCAATGATGCCAAAGCTACCAATATCCAAGGCCATGGTCTAAAAGCATAATGCAAAATATTAAAGAAAAACGTAGCTCCTATGGCATGATTTTCATCTTTAGCAGCAAGCATACGTTGTGCAATATAGCCGCCACCTCCAGGTTCGGCTCCGGGATACCATGCACTCCACCATTGTACCGCTAATGGTATTATTAATAAGGTAATCAATGTTTCCTTGTCATCAAATGAAGGAAAAATATTTAATTTCTCTGCAACCAGTTCATTTTGTAGTAAAGCGTTCAAACCACCAACCTCTGGTAGATTCACACAATAATAGGCTGCTGCTACTCCTCCAAAAAGTGCCACAAAAAACAATAGGAAATCAGTGTAAACAACTCCCTTGAAACCACCCACGGCACTAAATAT
This sequence comes from Geojedonia litorea, assembly GCF_042654525.1. Classification (NCBI taxonomy): domain Bacteria; kingdom Pseudomonadati; phylum Bacteroidota; class Flavobacteriia; order Flavobacteriales; family Flavobacteriaceae; genus Geojedonia; species Geojedonia litorea. Next base: position 233,957 of record NZ_JBHSGP010000014.1, on the reverse strand, counting down.
CACAGTGACTAGGCCTGCAATACCTACGGTTTGTAATGGGCTTAAACCCAACATAATTTGACCAATCTTTATGGCTGCCAACGTTACAGCCGCCATAGCCAAAACATTAAAAATTACGCCTAAATAAATCGCTCTAAATGCTCTTAAAAACTTGGCAGGTTTGCCACTATATCGAAGCTCGTAAAATTCTATATCTGTATTGACTCCCGATTTACGCCATAATTTAGCATAGACGAATACCGTCAATAATCCAGTAATTAAAAAGGCCCACCAGACCCAATTTCCGCTAACACCTTGGTTTCTTACAATATCTGTAACTAAATTTGGAGTATCGGTTGAAAATGTGGTGGCAACCATAGAAACTCCCAAAAGCCACCATGGCATTGTTCGTCCTGAAAGAAAATATTCTGAAGAACTTTTACCTGATTTTTTTGAAACTACAAACCCAATAGTAAGGGTAATTAGGAAGAAACCAATTATAAAAGCATAGTCATAGGCATTCAATGAAATCATAAGATAATAGATTAAGGTATGTATTATTTTAAATTGTAATATTAAATGAATTTTTTTTAATCTTTCATATTATTCTAACGAAAAACAAATAGATTCGTTAGTATCTCCTACATTTTTAGTGCATGCCATAGATGACAAATCTGTACCAGTTGAAAACAGTATTACCTATTTTCATGAACTTAGAAACAAGAATGTAAAGGCGGAAATACACCTTTACCAAAAAGGAGGTCATGGATTTGGTTTGGGGGAGAATGAAAGCAGCCCAATGTGGGCGCAACAATGCACACAATGGCTGAAACTAAATCACTTTATAGATTAATGATTTAATTTTTTTCGTATTCAGCGAAAACGTTTTCGTGTTGAATTTAAACGGGTTTTGGAATAAAGTTTCAATACTTTAATAGCTAATGTTTTATTTTACAGCGTCTAACCAACCTAGTAAATGAAAAACAAAACACTTTTCTGGTCCATTACCGTTGCTGTAGCTGGATTTTTATTTGGATTCGATACGGTTGTAATTTCAGGAGCCAATGAACCCATAAAAGCATTATGGAACACATCCCCCTTATTTCACGGAACATTTATAATGTCTATGGCACTTTGGGGAACTGTAATTGGCGCCCTATTAGGTGGCATACCGGCAGACAAATTTGGTCGTAAAAAAACATTGTTTTGGATTGGTGTATTGTTTTTAATCTCTGCACTTGGTTCTGCAATGGCTGCAGATAAATACTCGTTTTCACTATTTAGGTTTATTGGTGGTTTAGCCGTCGGTGCTTCTTCAGTAGTAGCTCCAATGTATATTTCCGAAATTTCAAGTGCAAAAAATAGAGGTAAATTAGTAGCCTTATACCAGTTTAATATAGTTTTTGGTATACTAGTGGCTTACTTTTCAAATCTTTGGTTAAAAGGCTTTGACGGTGCTAATGATTGGCGATGGATGTTAGGTGTAGAAGCAATTCCTGCTTTAGTGTATTGTGTGATGATTTTAGGAGTGCCCAGAAGTCCACGTTGGTTAGTTCTAAAAAAAGGGAATGAAGATGAGGCCTTATCGGTATTAAAAATTACCCATGACGATACAACTGCTACTACTAAACTTTTAGAAATTAAGGAAGAGCTAAACATAGTAGAAAAGGGCTCTACGAGTGTGTTTGCAAAAATGTATAGTTTCCCTTTACTATTAGCTTTTTTAGTAGCCTTTTTTAATCAACTCTCGGGTATAAATTTTTTACTCTACTACGCCCCCGAAATTTTTGGTAGAGCAGGTGTTGAAAATCCTTTTTTGGCTTCAGTCTATGTTGGGCTCGCCAATTTAATCTTTACCATTATTGGTATGAGCTTGATTGATAAATTTGGTCGAAGGCAATTATTAATCATAGGTTCCATTGGATATATCATAAGTTTATCGGTTGTAGCATGGGCATTTAAAACTGATGCGGGAGCCGGAATTCTTCTCACGTTTATTGTAACTTTTGTGGCTGCTCATGCCATAGGTCAGGGTGCCATTATATGGGTGTTTATTTCTGAAATATTCCCGAATAAAGTTCGAGCTATGGGTAATTCTTTTGGATGTGGAACACATTGGGTATTCGCTGCGATAATTACCTTATTAACTCCTGTGTTTTTAGATGAGAAATCTGGAATTTTGAAAGATGCTCCTTGGATGATATTTGCCTTTTTTGCCGGTATGATGGTGCTTCAATTACTTTTTGCACTTTTTGTGATGCCAGAAACCAAAGGACTGTCATTAGAAGAGTTAAGTAAAAAATTAGTAAAAAATGAAAATAAGTAACAACAGTTTAAAGTTAGAATGGACACTGTTAAGCCTACTAATTATTATGATTTATGCCTGTAACGATTCAAATAAAAACAAAACTGTAGAAATGTCGTTAAATACCATTGAAGAACAATTATACAGACCCAATTTTCATTTCACACCAAAAGCTAATTGGATGAACGACCCTAACGGTATGTTTTATTTAAATGGCAAGTACCACTTGTATTTTCAATATTATCCAGAAGACAATGTGTGGGGACCTATGCATTGGGGACATGCAATTAGTGAAGACCTTATTAAATGGAAAGAGCAGCCTATTGCTTTATATCCAGATAGCCTTGGCTACATTTTTTCTGGAAGTGCTGTGGTTGACAAAAATAATACTTCAGGTTTTGGTGACGATGGGAAAACTCCTGTTGTGGCAATTTTTACTTATCATGATATTGATGGAGAGCGAGCTGGAGCAATCGATTTTCAAAGTCAAGCAATTGCTTACTCATTAGATGAAGGGCAAACTTGGACCAAATATGAAGGCAATCCTGTTATACCTAACCCAGGGATAAAAGATTTTAGAGATCCCAAGGTGTATTGGGATGAAATACGTGGGCACTGGTTAATGGTTTTAGCCACTTATGAAAAGTCATTTTTTTATAGTTCACCTAATTTAAAAGATTGGGAATTATTGTCAGACTTTGGTGAAACGGTTGGTGAACATGGAGGTGTTTGGGAATGTCCAGATATTTTTCCTATGAATGTTGAAGGAACCAATGAAACCAAGTGGGTGTTAATACAAAGTTTAAACCCTGGACATATCAATGGAGGGTCAGGGACTCAATATTTTGTTGGTGATTTTGATGGCAAGAACTTTGTTTTAGATCCTTCATTCGCAAAAGATTTAGACCAGGTAGAAACAAAATGGCTTGACTTTGGACGAGACAATTATGCTGGAGTTACTTGGTCAAATATTCCTAAAAGTGATGGAAGAACCTTATTTATAGGCTGGATGTCTAATTGGGACTATGCCAGAGATGTGCCTACAACAACTTGGCGGAGTGCAATGACCATAGCTAGAGAGTTAAGTCTTAAAAAAGTAAATGGAAGCTATATGCTTTTTTCTGAACCAGTAAGCGAATTAGATGCTTACAAGAACCTAGTTAGAGAAGAAACTAATATTAATTTCAATAAAGAATTCACTATAATAGCTAATAAAACCAAAGCAATTGATAAAACAATTATAGAAATAGAACTTTCAAATTTACAAAAGGACAGATATAGATTTAGTTTAGAAAATGATGAAGGAGAGGTGGTTGATTTTGGAATTGATAATATAAAAAACTACTATTTTATTGATCGAACTGCATCAGGTGATTTGTCGTTTTCCGAAAAATTTGCCGATAAAATTTCAATTGCTCCGTTTGATGATTTGCAAGACACTATTCAACTTCAAATTCTCATTGACAAAACGTCTATTGAAGTGTTTTATAATCAAGGACAAACGGTATTGACTGAAATATTCTTCCCAAGTTCTCCTTTAAAGACATTGAAATTAACCCCAGCAAATAATTTAAAAGCTGTTATAAAAAAGCTTGTGGTAAGTGAGTTAGAATTATAAAACTATAGAAATGTATACGTTTACTTGTTTTGGCGAAGTGCTTTGGGATGTATTTCCAGATCGGGAAAAAATTGGAGGTGCACCTTTAAACGTTTCTATGAGATTAAATGCTTTTGGCAATGACGTTGCCATTATAAGTGCCGTTGGAAATGATGATTTAGGAGAAAAGCTGATCACTTATTTAAAAGAACAGGGTTTAACAACGCAATACATTCAAATTAAAAATGATTATGAAACCGGGAAGGTGAATGTTTCTTTGGATGCTAGTGGCTCTGCAAGTTACGATATCAAATTTCCAGTTGCTTGGGATTTCATAGAACTTGACAGTACTATTCAATTAGTTAAAAGAAGTAGGGTTTTTATATTTGGAAGTTTAGCGTGTAGAAATTCGAATTCAAGAAATACCCTTTTTGAGTTGTTAGAGCACGCCAACTTTAAAGTTTTTGATGTTAATTTAAGAGCACCGCATTACAATTTTGAGTTGTTAAGTAGGTTAATGAATAAGGCTAATTTCATCAAATTCAATGATGATGAATTAGAGCTCATTGTAAAATCTTTTGGGCAAGAATGTGAAACTTTAGAAGACCAAATTAAGTTTATTTATAAGAAATTCAGTACCAGCCACATTTGTGTGACTCGAGGTGGTAAAGGGGCGGTTTTATTTATTAATGACAAATTTTACTTTAATGAAGGTTTTGAAGTTAAAGTTAAGGATACCGTAGGAGCAGGTGATTCATTTCTAGGCACATTGTTGCACAAACTAAATGCCAATTTTAGTCCACAAAAGGCCTTAAATTATGCCTGTGCTGTAGGAGCGTTAGTTGCTAGTGCAGAAGGAGCGAATCCAGTAATTCACGAAACAGATATTGTAAAATTAATGCAGTAATGCCCTTATTTTGTGGAATCTCTTATAATTAGTTCTGTTGGAACTTCAATAGTTTTATAAGGTGCCTTGATTCCTTTTTTAGTGTTATTGATTTCTTCAAGAAGTATTTTAAATGCGACCTCTCCCATTTTATAGCCAGGCTGATCAACAGTTGATAATTTAGGCGTAGTGATTCTAGTTAAAAACCAATTGCTAAATCCCATTATCGAGATGTCCTTGGGAATCTTCACGTTAAGTTCCTTCAGTCTAACTAAAACTCCCGTTGCCAAAAGATCGGTCATTGCAAAAATCCCATCCACATCTTTGTGATTTAAAAAGATTTCGTCAGCAGCATTTTTACCATCTTCAAATGAGGCAATATTTTTGGCTTCAAATACTATGGACTTGTCAAACTCCATTCCATGTACTTTTAGTGCTTCTTTGTAACCTTTAAATCTGTCTATAGTGGTTTGAGGTTTTAATTTCCCCCTTACATGAGCAATTCGTTTACATCCAATATCTATTAAATATTTAGTAGCATTAAATGCAGCCTTTTTATCATCGATAACTACCTTATTGCATTCAATGGACTTTGATATTTTATCATAAAGTACAACTGGCGTACCATTATTTATAATATTACTTATATGTTTAAATCTAATAGTGTTGTCTGCTAAAGACAGGAGAATCCCATCAACATCTTTATCCACAAGAAGATCGAGTTGTTGTTTTTCAACTTCAAAGGAATCATCAGACTGTAATGTAATAACCAAGTAACCTTCTTTTTCTGCACTTTTTATAACACCTAAAATAATATTGGCAAAAAAATGATGAACGATTTCAGGCATGATTAAACCAATAATTTTAGACTCTTGAGTCCTTAAGCTTTGAGCGTAGGAGTTGGGCTTAAAATTGAGCTTTTCTGCAAGCGCTTTAACTTTACTTTTTGTAGATGCACTGACATCATCATAATCTTTCAGCGCTTTTGAAACTGTGGCCGTAGAAATACCTAAAGTTTCTGCAATTCTTTTTAACGTGACCTTAGACATATATTAATTAATTGAGGAGGTAAAATAAAATTTTTAATCTTGATAAACATTCATTTGTTTAAAATGCAAGCCTTAAATTTTTGGTTAAATTAAAAAATCGAAAACGTTTTCGACAATAATTAGAGGGATTTTTTATCAAATTCTTTTTTTCTGGTAAAAAAAATATAAAATTAGTGTCTTGTTAAGATTTTTTTAACATAAGTGTTATTCACTAAATATTAATTAACTAACTCAAATATGAAAAACAAATTACTCAAAAAAGTAATGCTGCCTTGTCTATTCCTTCTAGGAAGCATTGTTTATGCACAAACTGTTTCTGGGGTTGTATCTGATGCTTCAGGACCAATTCCGGGAGTTAACGTTTTAGTAAAAGGAACTACTACGGGAACTCAAACAGATTTTGATGGTAACTACTCTTTAAATGTTAGTTCTGCAGACGCAGTACTAGTGTTTAGCTTTTTAGGTTACGCCACTCAAGAGATTCCAGTAAATGGTCAAACGACTATTAATGTAACACTTTTAGAAGATGCAGCACAATTATCAGAGGTTGTGGTTGTAGGTTATGGTAGTACCACCAAAAAGGAAATTACATCTGCTGTAACTAAAGTGGATGAAGAGGCCTTTAACAAAGGTACGATTAATAACCCTTCTGAATTACTTCAAGGTAAGGTTGCAGGTTTAAGTATTTACAATAAAGGAGGGAATCCTAATGAAGATGCCGTGATTAGATTAAGAGGTATATCTACTGTGGGTTCAAACTCATCTCCTTTAATTGTTATTGATGGTGTAATTGGAGCATCATTAAACAATATTGATCCTAGTGATATTGAAAGTATGACTGTATTAAAAGACGGTTCTGCTGCTGCAATCTATGGATCGCGAGGTTCTAGTGGTGTAATCATTGTAACTACTAAACGCGGTAGAGCTGGTGACACTCAAGTGTCTTATAATGGTTCTGTAGCGACAGCTTCAATCTCCAATACTATAGATAGAATGTCAGGCGATGAATTTGCTGCCGCTGGTGGAACTGATTTAGAAAGTAGAACAGATTGGTTAGATTTAGTAACTAGAAACGCTGTTTCTAATGTTCATAATGTGGCTATTTCTGGAGGATATGATAATACAGATTTTCGTGTTTCTACCAATTTTAGAGATGCTCAAGGTATTTTGGACAGATCAGGTTTCAAACAATTCAATACACGTTTCCAAGCATCAACAAGAATTTTAAATGATAAATTAAAGATTACCTTTAATGGTTCTTACACAAAAAGAGATTCAGATTTTGGATTTAATGAAGCGTTACGTTATGCGATTCTTTACAATCCAACGGCTCCAGTTTTTGGTGCTGATTCTCCTTATCCTTTTAATGCCGATCCATATGGTGGTTATTTTGAAACCTTAGGTTTATTTGATAGTTTCAACCCTGTTTCAATAATTAATCAAAACACCAATCAAGGTAAAAGAAACGAATTTACTTATAGTGCTAATTTTAAGTATGACTTAACAGACGATATTTCCTTAAATGCATTATATTCAGAACAAGAGTCGAAATACACTAACAAAGAGTATTACAGAACAACATCTTTATTTAGGGGTTCTGCAACGAGTCCATTCCGTAAAGGTTTAGCGCGATTAAATACTGGGGACAACAAATTTAAATTATTTGAATTGTATGGAGATTATGAAATAGATGCTTCAGATAGATTAAATTTAAAATTCACTGGAGGATATTCGTGGCAAGAAGATACGTCTAGCAATTATTTCTTGTCTTTAGGCGATTTTCCTAATGATGACTTAGAATATATAGATGCTTTAGAGTGGTCACAGGATCAAAAAACTGCTGGTCAATTTTCAGTTGACAGTAACAGATCTCCAGAGAATAGAATCATAGCGTTTTTTGGAAGAGTGAATGCTACTTTCGATGATGCTATTTATTTTAATGCTTCCTTAAGAAGAGAGGGTTCAACTAAATTAGGAGCCAATAACCAATGGGGTACGTTCCCTGCATTTGGTTTAGGTGTTGATCTTAACAAATATCTAACGTTGGATAATGTAGATTTATTCAAAGTGCGTTTAGGATATGGTGTTACAGGATCTTTACCAGCGGAGAGTGGATTGTCACAACCAGGTTATGGTCCATCAGGTGATTTATTGTCATCCGTAGCATTAAGACAACCAAACCCAGATTTACAATGGGAAGAAAAAGCTGAAACTAACCTAGGTATAGAATATACTGCAGGACGTTTTTCTGCAACTTTAGATCTATATACTCGTAAAGTTTCTGATTTCATCTTGGGTCAAACCATTACACCAGACGACTTACCAGACGGTACAATTTTGATAAGTAATTTTCAAATTAGAAATAGTGGAGAATTATCTACAGATGGTTTAGAGTTAGGTGTAAACTACGACATCATTAAAAATGAAGATTTAAAATATAACTCTGGAATTGTGTTCTCTACTTATAAAACAGTGTTAGATAAATTTGATACTCGAACATTAAGAGGAAATTTAGGTGCTCCAGGACAGAATGATACTAATGTTATTTTAGTTTCTGAAGGAGAAGCAATTGGTGAAATTTGGGGTCCTGTATTCACTGGAGAAGTGGTTAATGGAAGCCAAGTTTTGAAAGATGTAAATGGAGATGGAACCCTACAAACAGAACAAGTGATAGGAAATGCTATTGATGCCGATGAAGATGGCGTAAGAGATGGTGATTTAACCAAGCTAGGAAAAGGTATTCCTGATTTTGAGTTGGGTTGGTCACATACACTTACCTACAAGAATTGGGATGTCAATGCATTCTTTAGAGGTGCTTTTGGTCACAGTTTAGTAAACAACTTTAGAGTATTTTACGAACCTAGAGTAGGAAGCCAGGGATCTTACAATTTTGTGAATACAAAACACGCGGACCCAGCAATCACGAATGCAAAATTTAGCTCATTGTATGTTGAGAAAGCAGATTTTTTCAAATTAGATAACGTTTCAGTAGGTTATACATTTGATATTGCGGAAGATAATAAGTATGTTAAGGACATTAGATTGTCATTAAGTGCACAAAACTTATTTACGATTACAGGTTATACTGGTGCTGATCCAGAACCAGCTCTACAGGATAGAGGTTCTGTTGACAATGGTGGCTTCTTAGGAGGAGCTGCAGATCCTTTAACTCCGGGTATAGATAGAAGATATAATTATTTTGCATCCAGAACGGTGACTTTTGGAGTAAATATTAACTTTTAAAAAAATGACTATGAAAAATATATTTAAATTATTTTTAATGTGTGGTGCACTTGTAACTGTTGGTGCCTGCACAGATTTGGAAGAGGTTCTGGTAGACCAAGTACCAGAACAGTTCAACGGATCAGAACCTAGCTTCGCTACTTTTGATGGTGGTGGTGCTGGACCAGCAGATGCAATGGCATCAGCCTTTAACCAATTAAGAGAATCAGGATCTGCCAACCATGGAGGCTATTGGTCAATTCAGTCTGTATCAACAGATGAGATGGCTGTAACTCAAAAAGGAGGTGACTGGTATGATGGTGGAATATGGATAGATATGCACAGACATACTTTTGGTGCTACTAACGGCCCAATAAATGGGGCTTGGGGTCAACAATATTCCGCAATTGGTGCTTGTAATACGTCTTTGGCTTCTGGAAATCTTGATGCTAATCAAACAGCACAAGTTAGAGCCTTAAGAGCATTCTTTTACTATCGTTTATTAGACTTATATGGTAGAGTAAAGATTTTAACCGAGGCTGGAGGAAATCCTCCTCAATCAACTCGAGTTCAAGTATTCAATTTTGTTGAGAGCGAATTGTTAGCAGCTTTAGGGATTAGTAATGTAATTGGAATGGATCTATCTTCTAGTCCACTAGGGACTGGGCAAACACGATACAGAATTAACCAATACGCTGCTTTAGGTTTATTGGCTAAATTGTATTTGAATGCTGAAGTATATACTGGTACTCCAAGATATGCTGAAGCTTCAGCGGCGGCAAGTTATGTGATAGACAATGGAGGCTATGTGCTATGTGGATCTGGATGCTCTGTTCCAAATGCAGCTAAACGACCAAGTGTTGCTTCAGACCCAGACGAATTAACTGGATATGCGGCGGTATTTGCACCCAATAACCAAACAAATCCTGAAATAATTTGGGCTATTGCTTATGATAATGTTTCTGGTCCAAATATGCACTTTGCTCAAATGACCTTGCATTACTCAAGTCAATTTACTTGGAATTTACAAAATCAACCTTGGAATGGGTATTCAGCTTTAGAAGATTTTTATAACTCTTATGATAATGCTGATAAGCGAAAAGATGCCAACTTTATTGTGGGTGCTCAATTGGATTACGAAGGTTCTGCGATTTTAGATTATGCTGCTACTGGTGGAGATTTAGAATTAAACTATAGTACAGATATTAATGAACTTGAACCAAATGCTTCCAGAAAAGGTGGCGCACGTTTAGGTAAGTTTAGCTTTAGACAAGGTCAAAGAGATAATATGGATAACGATTACCCAATTATTAGACTTGGCGACATGTATTTAATTAGAGCTGAAGCTGATGCTAGGGTTGCTGGTAACTGGAATTTAGCATTGAATGATGTCAACACGATTAGAGCCAGAGCCGGAGTTTCTGCTTTAGGGTCGTTAACAGCAGATACCTTTTTAGCAGAACGAGGTAGAGAAATGTTTATGGAGGTAACTCGTAGACAAGACTTAATACGTTTTGGTAAATTTAATCAAGCATGGTGGGAAAAACCAGCGTCGCAAGCGTTTAGAAATGTTTTCCCAATTCCACAAGAGCAAATTGATGCTAGTGGCGGAACATTAACACAAAATCCAGGTTATTAAAGATTAATGAAAGTTTAATTTTATTAATGAATATTTAATAATAAAGCTTATTAATATGAAACGGGTTATCTTTGGTAACCCGTTTTATTATTTATATATCTAGCTAAAATATCTTGAAAATACCGGTTTACATTAGTTTAATTTTGTTGTGTTTGTCATGTTCAAAAGACAAGAAAACGCAAGACACTTTAGACAAAACACTGTTTCAACTGCACGTAGACTCCGATATTAAATTCGCCAACACACTTATCGAAACCGAAGCCCTAAATCCTTATACCTATAGAAATTTCTATAACGGCGGTGGTGTTGCAATTGGTGACATAAACAATGACGGATTACTCGATATTTATTTTACAGGAAACATAGTTGATAATAAATTATATCTCAATAAGGGGAATTGGAAGTTCGAAGATATTACTGAAACAGCTGGAGTAGCTTGTAAAGATTCGTGGTCTTCGGGTGTAACATTTGTGGATATAAATTACGATGGATTATTAGATATTTATGTATGTAAAGCTGGTCCGCCAAGTGATAAGAGCTCAAGACATAACGAGCTTTTTATAAACAATGGGGATTTAACTTTTACAGAGCAATCCAAAGTTTATGGTTTGGACATTATTGGCCTGGCAGTACAAGCTAATTTTTTCGACTTTGATAAGGATGGTGATCTAGATTGTTATTTGTTAAGTAATTCTATAAGGTCTGTAGGTAACTATGACTTTATAAAAAATCAAAGAGATATACCAACCGAAACGGGTAATAAATTATTAAGAAATGACAATGGCTATTTTGTGGATGTTACGCAAAAAGCCAACATCTATTCTAGTGCTATAGGTTTTGGATTAGGAATTACTGTAAGTGATTATAATGGTGACGCTTGGCCAGATATATTTATTTCCAACGATTTTTTTGAAAGAGATTATCTATACATGAATCAACAAGATGGCACTTTTAAAGAAGATTTAGAGCATCAATTTGAATCTATTTCTATGGGTTCAATGGGTGCAGATGCTGCCGATTTAAACAATGATTCAAAACCTGATATTATGGTTACTGAAATGTTACCTAGAAATATTCAACGACAACGAACTAAAACCTTGTTTGAATCTTGGAATAAATATGATATGGAAGTTAAAAATGGCTATCATTATCAGTTCTCACGTAACGCTCTTCATATAAATACAGGCGACGATGTGTTTTTAGAATTAAGTAGATTTTCAGATGTTGCAGCTTCAGAATGGAGTTGGGCATCCTTGTTATTTGACGTAGATAACGATGGCTTAAAGGATATATTTATTAGCAATGGCATCTATAAAGATTTATTAGACAGGGACTATCTTACCTATATGGCTAATGAAGATCAAATACGAGATATGATCAAAAATGACCAGCAAGTCATGAAAAAATTAATTGATCTCATGCCATCTCAACCTGTGCCTAATGTGGCGTTTAAAAATAATGGTGTCTTTAAATTTAGTGACCAATCAATAGCTTGGGGTTTAAATCAGCCAAGCTTTAGTAATGGAAGCGCATATGGCGATCTCGATAATGATGGTGATTTAGATTTGGTGATTAATAATGTCAATATGCCGGCCTTTGTATATGAAAATAAGCTAGATACTTCAAAACATAGAAGTATGACCATAAAATTAAAAAGTGACGATAAAAACACATTTGCCATAGGCGCAAAAGCCGAAATTTATTACGATAATGGAAGCTATAGTGTATTAGAAAACTTTCCATCAAGAGGCTTTCAAAGTTCGGTGTCACCCGATTTTCTTTTTGGGGTTAATACTGCTCAAACTATTGATAGTGTGAAGATATTTTGGCCTAATGGATTTACCACAAAAGAAGAAAATTTAAAAACTAACAAGGTTTATTCACTTACTCAACCTAAAGAATCAAACACCTCTAGTATTACGAAACCTATAAACATTAAAAATCCATTAAAGGAAATTAATTCACTATTTAATTTTAAACATAAAGAGAACAATGCTGTAGATTTTAACAGAGAACAGTTGCTTCCAGAGATGTTCAATAACGAAGGTCCTAATATTACAAGTGCAGACATCAACAATGATGGCCAACCCGATTTTTATATTGGTGGTGCGAAAGGGCAATCTGGAAAACTTTTTGTGTCACAAAAGGACTATTCATACATTGAAATTTCAAAACCATTTGAGATGAATGCCAAATCAGAAGATACCGATGCCGTGTTTTTTGATAGTGACAAGGATGGCGATTTGGATTTGTATGTCGCAAGTGGCGGAAAATCATTCTCTAAATTCGATTTTTCATTAAATGATCGCTTATACATTAACCAAGGAAATCTCAATTTTGTTTTAGACCAGTCGGCACTTCCCTTTAAAGAACCCATGAGTACATCTACCGTATCGATTTATGATTTTGATCAGGATGGGGACAATGATATTTTTATTGGAGAGCGCTTTAAAGTAGAAACCTATGGAATTCCAACAAGTGGCTATATATTAGAGAATAAAGGCAATAATATTTTTGAATTTTCAGATCAAGAATCACTTAAGTCTATTGGGTTAATTACCGATTCAGCATGGGAAGATTTTAATAATGATGGTATTAAGGATTTAATCGTGGTAGGAGAATGGATGCCCATTTCTATATTTATTAACCAGAATGGAATATTAGAAAATAAAACCAAAAGTTTTGGTTTGGAACAAACCTCAGGATTTTGGAAAACGTTTGAATTAGCAGATGTTGATGGAGACGGTGATTTAGATATTGTTGCTGGGAATAAAGGCGAAAATACGTTCTTTAAAGATGGAACAAGGGCTTACGTTTCAGATTTTGATAATAACGGGACTATTGAGCAAATCATATGTCATAAAATAGATGGAAAATATTATCCAATAGCAGATAGAGATGAGTTGGTTGCACAGATAGCAAGCTTAAAGCAAAAGCTATTGTTCTATAAGGATTATGAAAATGCAACTATTGACGCTATTTTTAATAAAGAACAACTTGCAAAAGCTATAGTTTTAGATGTAAATACAGTAAAAACATCGCTCTTCATTAATAATGGCAATGCCTTTTCAATCCAAGTGTTGCCTCATGAAATTCAGTATTCTAACGTTGAAGCAATTATAGTTTCAGACATAAACTTAGATGGAAACACAGATATTATTTTTGGAGGCAACCAATATTTAGTAAAACCGCAGTTTGGTCGACAAGACGCTTCAAGAGGTTGGTTGGTTTATGGAGATAATCAAGGTCAATTTAAAAAAGTAATAAGGCTTAATATTAAAGGACAGATAAGAGATTTTAGTATGCCTAAAATTAATGCGAAGAGATTTTTATTAACCACGTTAAATAATGATAGTTTAAAATTTTATGAAGTTGAATAGTTTTAATAAAATAGCGATTTTAGTATTAATATTCTCAATTAGTGCCTGTCAATCAGATTACACCAAATTGGTAAAAAGTGAGTTGTCTAGTGGTCAACAACATAATCATGTATTTCACAATTTAGAATTTGGCCAAACGCGAAGTGATTTCTATGAAATTTGTTGGGGATTAAATAAAAGAGGTGTGGCAACGCATGGTCCTTCAAATAGCTATGTGCAAATGTTTTTAGAGCCTCAAGACACTTCGCAAGCTTTAAAAAGAATACGTATGCTGTTTTATGCGAAATTTAATGAGAAGGATATTATTACAGCAATGGATGTGAAGTTTTCATACTCTGCATGGGCACCCTGGAATGAAGCTTTGAAGGCCAATAAGCTATTACCTGTAATACAAGACACCTTAATGAAATGGTATCCAGGAAATCCATTCATGAAAGTAAAAAACAGTTTGGTAAAAGTGGATGGTAATCGTCAAATAAAAATGTTTCAAGAGTCTGATAGAGATGTTTCAGTTCTTATTGAAGATTTGGAGTATAAGTATAAAACACTAGTAAAATAAGCATGAAGTATTATAAATATATAAGCATCATTTCATTAATAGTAGTGATGTCATGTGATAAAAAGGAAGAAAAAGTTGAAGAAAATACATTACCACAGTTTGAGTTATTATCGGCCGAACAAACTGGAATTCAGTTTAGTAATGATTTAGAGTCAACTGATGAATTTAATGTTTATCGATACCGCAATTTTTATAATGGCGGTGGTGTAGCTATAGGAGATATTAATAATGACGGCTTACAGGATATTTACCTAACCTCAAATCTTAACAAGAATAAACTGTATTTAAACAAAGGGAATTTCACATTTGAGGATATCACAGAAACTTCAGGGGTTGGTGGCACAAAGGCATGGTCAACAGGTGTCTCCATGGTCGATATTAATGGTGATGGTTTATTAGATATATATGTGTGTAATTCTGGAGATGTAAAAGGAGATAATAAGCAAAATGAATTCTTCATTAATAATGGGGATTTAACCTTTACAGAGCGTGCCGCCGAGTTTGGATTAGATGACATGGGCTATTCAACACATGCTTCTTTCTTTGATTATGATAATGATGGGGATTTAGATGTGTATTTGCTCAATAACTCATATCAGGCTATTGGCAGCTTTAATTTAACTAAAAACGAACGTCCAATCAGGGATACATTAGGAGGTGACAAACTTTTTGAAAATCGAGATGGCAAATTTATAGATGTTAGTGAACAAGCAGGTATTTATGGGAGTATTATAGGCTTTGGGTTAGGTGTTACGGTTGGGGATTTTAATAACGACAATTGGCAGGACATTTATGTGTCTAACGATTTTTTTGAACGGGATTACCTCTATATCAATCAAGCTAACGGCACATTTAAGGAACAATTAACCAAATCCATCAATTCTATTAGCGGGGCTTCGATGGGAGCAGATGCTGCTGATATTAATAATGATGGCTATAATGACATATTTGTTACTGAAATGCTTCCAAGTGAATACGAACGCTTAAAAACCGTAACCACTTTTGAAGATTGGAACAAGTACCAATACAATGTAAAAAACGATTATTACCATCAATTCACGAGGAACATGTTGCAACTCAATAATAGCAACTTAACGTTTAGTGAAGTGGGACGTTTTAGCGGTGTTGAAGCTTCAGATTGGAGTTGGGGCGCACTGTTTTTTGATATGGATAATGACGGATTAAAGGATTTGTTCATTGCTAATGGCATCTATAAAGACCTCACCAATCAGGATTATCTTCAATATGTTTCAAATGAAGAAGTTATTCAATCTATAGTTCAAAACAACAAAGTAAACTATAAAAAATTGATTGATATCATTCCTTCAAATAAAGTCAAAAATCATGCGTATATCAATAAAGGAGATTTAAAGTTTGAGCGTGTTGCTAATGGCTTGGATACTGAAGGATTTTCCAATGGGGCAGCCTATGGCGATTTAGATAATGACGGTGATTTAGATGTTGTGGTCAACAATGTTAATATGCCTCTTTTTGTTTATAGGAATAATATCAAGCAAGAAGACCATAATTATTTAAAAGTGGTCTTAAAAGGCGAAGGGTTGAATAGCAACGGTATTGGAGCCAAATTGAAACTTTCCAATCAGTCGGAAACCTATTTTTTAGAACAGCAACCTGTACGAGGCTTTCAATCATCAATGGATGACAGACCAAATTTTGGATTTAAAAATAAAGACAACCTAACGTTAACTGTCAATTGGCCTTCAGGAAAAATATCACAAATAGATAATATAGAAGCCAATACTACAATTACAGTATTTGAAAAAGAAGCCGTATTTATAGAGCATCAAACCAGTACTAGCAATGCTGAAGCATTATTATTTAGTAAAGTTGAAGGCATTATTGATTTTGTCCACACAGAAAACAACTATATCGATTTTAATGTTGAACGCTTATTGCCCTTCATGCGAAGTGCAGAAGGACCAAAAATTGCGTTAGGAGACATTAATAATGATGGTGAAGATGACCTATTCATAGGTGGCTCCAAAAATAATATGTCCAAAATATTCCTTCAGAAAAACAATAAATTTAGTGAGATGAAAACTTCAGCATTCGATTTGCAAAAAGGAGCTGAAGATGCCGAAAGTGTTCTATTTGATGCTGATGGAGATGGCGATTTAGACCTTTATGTTTGTAGCGGTGGTGTTGAAACTTCCAAATTTAGCCCTATATATTTAGATCGATTATATATCAATGACGGGCAAGACGGATTTCATCTATCTGAACAAAAATTACCAACATTAAACGGGTTTCATAGTAGCAGTACGGTAACAGTGGCAGATATCGACAAGGATGGTGATTTAGATCTTTTTGTTGGAGAGCGTACAATTCCAGATGCCTATGGTCAACCTGGGTCTGGGTTTTTGTTGGTTAACGACGGCAAAGGAAAATTTAGTGAACAGACGGCACAGCGAGCGCCGGAGTTTAAAAATTTAGGAATGATTACCGATGCGACTTTTGTTGATCTAGATAAAGATGGATATGATGATTTGGTGGTTGTAGGAGAATTTATGGGTATTAGAGTTTTTAAAAATACAAAAGGTTCGTTTAAGGAAATGAGCAATCAATTATCACAACTGAAAGGTTGGTGGAATACTATAGTTGCAGCCGATTTAGATAATGACGGTGATATAGATTTTGTAGTGGGCAATCACGGGTTAAACAGTAGATTTAAAGCTAGTGATATACAGCCTATTAAATTATTTGTCAATGATTATGATGGTAATGGTTATTTAGATCCGGTGCTCTCATTTACAGCTACAAACGGTAAGCAATATCCATATGCTTTGCGACATAATTTAACTGAACAACTAAAATATTTGAACAAGAAGTTTCCAGATTACGATTCGTTTAAAAATGCCAGCATAGAAGACATATTTACGTCCGAGCAATTACAATCAAGTTTGATTTTAGAAGCAACAACATTAAATTCAGTTATTTTATTGAATAAAGGAGATTTTAAATTTGATGTGCAGGAGCTACCCTTTGAGACACAATTCTCACCAATTTATGCCATTTCTGTTGCTGATTTTGATCGAGACGGCGATCAGGATATTATTTTAGGAGGTAACTTAAGTGGAGTAAAACCTGAATTTGGAAGGTATGATGCTTCTTATGGGAGTTATTTAGAAAATCTTGGGGGAGCTAAATTTAAATACCATGTTACAGGAAAAGGTCTAAAAGTTAATGGTCAAATTAGGGACATAAAACTCCTGAAAAATGAAATCTTAATTGCAAAAAATAATGATTCATTACAAGTTTATAAATATTAATATGATAAAAAACATAGGCTTTGTTTTTCTTTTAGCTTTAGGTGTTAACTGTTCTAAAGATAAAAAAGCAGAAGTTATAACAGAGCCTTCAGTATTTAATGAAGTGCCATCAAATCAGTCTGGAATTGAGTTTTCAAATGATCTTATTGACAATGGCGAGCTTAATATTATTGAATATTTATATTACTACAACGGAGGTGGAGTCGCGCTAGGCGATATCAATAATGATGGGTTAGATGATATTTATCTTTCTGCCAACCAAAAACCAGATAAACTTTACCTCAATCTTGGGGGACTTAAATTCAAGGATATCTCTAGTTCTGCTGGAATAAGTCAAAATAATACCTGGTCTACAGGTGTAACTATGGTAGATATTAATAATGATGGATTATTAGATATTTATGTATGTAAGGTTGGTAACTATAAAGGCTTAAAAGCTAAAAATGAGCTGTACATCAACCAAGGAAATGAAACGTTCAAGGAAGAAGCACATACTTATGGCCTTGATTTTTCTGGCTTTTCAACCCAAGCTGCTTTTTTTGACTATGATCAGGATGGTGATATGGATATGTATTTGCTTAACCATTCTGTTCATTCACCATATTCTTATGGAAATGCAGAGTTAAGATTAAAAACAGATTCTTTAGCAGGAGATATTTTATTTGAAAACAAGATTGTAACGGGTGAAACAAAATTTGTAGATGTTACAAAGCAAGCTGGGATTTATAACAGTGCATTGGGGTATGGATTGGCAATAGCCGTGTCAGATATCAACAATGATGGCTTTATGGATATTTATGTGGGTAATGATTTTCATGAGAATGATTATCTGTACATCAATAACGGTAACAAGACCTTTACAGAATCGAGTGCCGACTATTTTAACCACACCTCCAGATTTACCATGGGTGTTGATGTGGCCGATATTAACAATAATAGCAAACTAGATTTGGTTACTTTAGACATGATGCCCAATCAGTCAGCTATATTTTTAAAATCTGGTGGAGAGGATAGTGATAAAGTGAACGAAATAAAAAAGGCCTTTGGTTACCAGCAGCAATATGCTAGAAACCATCTGCAGATAAATAATGGAAACTATTTTAGCGATGCCGCTTTAATTTCTGAAACTCATGCCACAGATTGGAGCTGGGCACCATTAATTTTTGATTATAACAATGACGGGCTTAATGACATCTATATCACAAATGGAATTTATAAACGACCTAATGATCTAGATTATATTAATTATTTAAGCAATCTAGATTTTGCAAAATATACCAAAACCTATCAAGATTCATTGGAAGCAAAACTCATCAATACCATGCCCACATTGAGTATTCCAAATGTCTTGTTTGAAAATGAAGGTGATTTAAAATTTAATTCAATTAAAGTTACTCAAAACACTAAGGGTACCTATTCCAACGGTGCGGCCTATTCCGATTTAGATAACGATGGAGATTTGGATCTTGTGGTCAATAATATAAATGAAAAGGTATCCATTTTAGAGAATAAAACGCCAAAGCATAATTACATGACTTTGGATTTATTTGGAGACAATAATAGTTTAAACACAACTGGGGCGAAAGTGTATTTGTATGCTGCTAATAAAGTATTCTACAAAGAGCAAACTACTGTTAGGGGCTTTTTATCGAGTAGCACCAGAAAAGTGCATTTTGGTTTAGGAGATATAGCACGTATTGATTCGCTAACGGTGGTTTGGAATGATGCCACACAAACAACAAAAAGGGATATAATTATCAATTCTCAATTACAAATCTCAAAGGAGAATACTTCAAAAGTTCTATATAAACCTCAATCAAAGAAAGAATTCTCATTATTTGACTATGAACATAAGGAGGATACCTATTTAGATTACGAAAGAGATGCTTTAATGCCCGAAAATTTATCAACTGAAGGGCCTTCAATGGTGCAAGCAGATTTCAACAATGATGGTTTGTTAGATCTCTTTATTGGAGGCGCAAGAAATCAAGCACCCGTACTTTATATTCAAGATAAGCAAGGTCAATTTAAAATAAAATCTACCGCTATTTTTGAACAAGATAAAATTTATGAAGATGTTGACGCCATAGCGTTTGATATTGATAATGATGGTGATCTAGATATTTATGCTTTAAGTGGTGGAAATGATTATAAAGAAGGAGACCCAATGTTAGAAGATCGAGTTTATATCAATGATGGTAAAGCAAATTTTATTAAACTCGATGCAAAATTGCTAATGACAAATGGTGGTTCGGTGTCATCCTATGACTTTAATGCCGATGGATTTGATGATTTGTTCATTGGAAATCGATCAATTCCTGGGGCTTATGGTTTGTCGCCTTATAGTTTTATTTTAAAAAACACAGGGAATAACAATTTTGAAATTGTTGAACGTAAACGCTACGGGATGATTACCGACAGCAAATGGGTGGATTTTGAAAATGATGGAAAGATTGAGTTGGTTTTAGCTGGTGACTGGATGCCAATAACTATTTTGTCTTATAACCTAAGTGGAAAATTTGAAAATAAAACAGAGCAATACGGGCTAGATAAAACAAACGGAATGTGGAATGTTATACACGTTTCAGACATCAATGGTGACGGCCAGTTAGACATTATAGGGGGAAATACGGGTTTAAATTTTAAATGGAAAGCTTCAGTCAATAAGCCTGTAATAATGTATTTGGATGATTTTGATGCCAATGAAAAATTGGATCAGCTTATTTTCTACGATTTTTTCGGAACATACGTACCTTTTGCTTCAAAAGATAAACTTGTTCAGCAAATACCTTCATTAAAAAAGAAATTTTTAAGCTATAATACATTTTCTAATGTTGAGAAAATTTCGGACCTCGTTATCAAAAACGAAAATGACATTTTGGAAACCAAATATATTTATGAATTGAGGTCAATGTCATATATAAACAACCATGGTAAATTCACCCCAAAAGCTTTGCCAAAACAAGTGCAAATGAGTACTATTGAAGATGTTTATTACGAAAATAATATGCTTGTTTATACCGGAAATTATTATGGTTTTGTAACCGAGCTTGGAGAAAGCTCCTCTAATTCTGGAGGCATTATTTCACCTCTCGATAACCAGTCTTTTAATAGCTTTAACGTTTTAAATTTGCCCAAAGACATTTCTGGGCGTAAGCTTGTTAAGTTAAATGAAAACACTTTTTTAGTAATAACCAATAATGGGAAATCTTTACTTGTAAACCCAAAAAATATAGAATAATAGCAAAATGAAATTTTTAGATTTTAATCCAAACGTGATAAAAAAAGTAGGTTTAATCTTATTGACTGCAACTATTTTTAACTGCGGAAAACCTGCAGAGTCAATTGAAATTACACCTGAACATTTTCATCAATCAGTAGATAAGGTTGTGGAAATCATGATTCACGATATTTTTTCACCCCCAGTGGCTAGCAGGATTTTTGTATATCCAAATATTGCTGCATATGAAATATTAGCTCAAAAGAGCTCTGAATTCAGTTCAATTTCAGATAAGCTTAACGAGTTTGTACCTATACCAAAAGCAGATGTAAATCAAAAAATCAATATAGATTTAGCAGCTTTAATGGCGCATATGGAATTGAGTAAGGCATTAATTTTTTCGGAAGAACGATTTAAAACCCTTCAAGATAGTTTGTATATGCAATGGGAAAAAACTAACACCGAAGAATTTGAGCAAACCAAGACTTATGCGATGAATGTTGTTGATCACATAAAAGTGTGGATGAGTAAGGATAATTATAACCAGACCAGAACCATGGCTAAATTTACGGTAGATACTGATGATCCTTCACGTTGGCAGCCAACACCTCCATCGTATATTGATGGAATTGAACCGCATTGGAATAAAATTAGACCCTTTACATTAGACTCTGCACAGCAATTTAAACCAGCTCCTCCTCCTGCGTTTTCAATGGATAAAGATTCAGAATTTTATAAAGAATTAATGGAAGTATATAATGTGAGCAAGGCGATTACTGAAAAAGGAGATGATTCTGAAGAAATAGAAATAGCAAGGTTTTGGGATTGTAACCCCTATGTTTCTGTAACACGGGGTCATTTTATGTTCGCAACCAAAAAGATTTCTCCCGGTGCACATTGGATTGGTATCACGAAAATTGCAACGAGAAAAACTAATTCAAATATTGAAGAAACAGTAAATGCTTATACCAAAACATCAATAGCCATTGCCGATGGTTTTATTAGTTGTTGGGACGAAAAATATAGAAGTAATTTGGTAAGACCCGAAACAGTGATCAATCAAAACATCGATCCAGATTGGTTGCCAATTTTACAAACACCGCCTTTTCCTGAATATTCTAGTGGACATTCGGTGGTTTCAGGAGCTGCTTCGGCCGTTTTAACAGCCATTTTTGGAGATGATTTTGCATTTGACGATGATACCGAGTTACCTTTTGGATTGCCAATTCGCTCGTTTAACTCATTTAACCAAGCTTCAAGCGAAGCGGCATTAAGCCGCTTATATGGCGGAATTCATTATAGAGCAGCAATTGATTTAGGGCTTAAACAAGGGCGTGATCTAGGAAAGCATGTGGTTGAGCATTTTAATCTTAAAGCTCCTAATTAAAATGGTTTACCTTAAAGGTTCTACTTCCTGTTAATGAGATTAAGTATGGAATTGCCCAAAAGTAAATAAAGTTTAAATTTTTCAAAAAATCCAGTTTTAAGGATTATCGGCTTCTTAAGCATCAATTAAATCTGATTTTACTCCGCATCGAAAACGATTTCGTGCATATCAAACCTTATTTGAAGATTTAAACACTCTAATTCATTGAAAAAATGGTGAAATTAGCAATACCACGTTCAATATTAAAGCTAATGATGAAAACTATAACGACGTTCCTATTAACGCTTTACCTTGTTATGAGCGGTAAAAATGATAAGACAACAGCTTCAGTTAAACGTGAGATCTCAAAATCTTGGTGGAAAGAAGATATTCTGTATCAAATTTATTCTCAAAGTTTCAAAGATTATGATGGTAATAGATTTGGAGAATTTAAAGGCGTTATTTTATCGTTAAACTAATATTAGCTATATATGAAAGCAATTAAACCAAGATTATCATTTTGGCAAATTCTAAACATGAATGTTGGCTTTTTAGGAATCCAATATAGTTTTGGGTTACAACAAACAGCAATCAATCCCATATTTTTGTATTTAGGAGCGCCAGAAGACATGCTCCCCATATTAAATATTGCAGGTCCAGTAACTGGTTTGCTAGTTCAACCAATAATTGGTGCTATGTCAGATAAGACCTGGTCTAATCGTTGGGGAAGGCGCAAGCCCTATTTTCTAATAGGTGCTTTACTAGGTAGTTTATGTTTATTCGCCTTTCCTTACAGTCCGGTACTATGGTTTGCCGTGGGTTTGTTGTGGATTTTAGATGTTGGTAATAACATGGCTATGGAGCCTTATAGAGCTTTTGTGGGTGATAAATTGCCAGAAAAACAATTAAGTCTTGGATTTCAAATGCAAAGCCTTTTTGTGGGTGCGGGGATTTTATTAGCTAATGGTTCTATTGTGTTATTTCAATATTTGTTTGGAGGAGAATCTGTAGAAGAAGCAGGAACAATTCCTCAATGGTTGTATTATTCATTTTTTATAGGCGCTTTTCTTTCTTTAACAACCATATTATGGTCGGTTTTAAAAACCCCTGAAATTCCACCTTCAGATGAAGAAATGGCTGAAATAAATAGAATAAAAGCATTAAAATTAGGGCAACGTATTACTGAACCTTTTTTAGAAATAATAGAAGCCATAAAACACATGCCAAAATTTATGTGGAAAATAAGTGCAGTATATTTATTTCAGTGGTATGCACTGTTTATCTATTGGCAATTTACAACACCTTTATTTAAACTTACCATGGGTTATACCACATCAGAAGCAGCGTCACAAGCTGCTAAAATGAGTTTAACTTACAATACGGTTACAATGATTGTTGCACTTGCGTTAGTACCTCTAACACTTCGGTTTGGGGGTAAAAAAGTGTATGCCTTAAGTTTAGTAGGTACAGCTATTGCCTTATTCTCTATTACCTATATTTCTGATCCAACTCTCGTTTTAATACCAATGGTTTTATTTGGTATAGGTTGGGCCGCTATGATGGGAATTCCTTATACCATGGTTTCTAAAATAGTGCCTCAAAGCAAACGCGGCGTATATATGGGTATTTTAAATATGATGATTGTCATCCCTATGGGAATTGAAACCCTTACGTTTGGACCTATATTTAAGTACCTATTAGGTGGAAATGCGATTAATGCCATGCTATTTGCAGGAGTGTTTTTTGTAATTGCAGCTATTTTGGCAATGCGACTCAAAGAATCTAATAATCAAATGATATGAAAAAACTAGGTATAAAATTTTCGCTATTTCTCAATTATTTTGTCTTTGCTTTTTTACTCAATAGTGTCGGGACAGTAATTCTACAAGTACAGCGAACCTTTGATGTAAGTAAGTCTAGTGCCAGTGTTTTGGAAGGGTTTAAAGATTTTCCAATTGCGATTGCCTCATTTATTTTGGCTTCTTTTTTACCCAAAATCGGGTTGAAACGCTCCATGCTAATTGGTTTGCTAATTGTAACGCTGTTTTGTTGGTTAACCCCATTTTCGAGTGAGTTTTGGTATTTTAAATTGCTTTTTGCTTCAATTGGTGTATCGTTTGCTCTTATAAAAGTTTCTGTATTTGCCACTATTGGATTAATCACAAAAAACGAAAAAGAGCATGGCAGTTTTATGGGAATTTTGGAAGGCATATTTATGGCTGGCATTTTATTAGGTAATATTATATTTAGTTTATTTATCGATGACCACAATCCTAAATCCCAGTCATGGTTAAATATGTACTGGTTAATGGGCGGGATATCTTTACTTGCTTTTTTTGTATTGCTAGTGTCTCCTTTAGATGAAAGTGCAGCTAAAATTGAGAAACGAACTTTTTCAGAAGATTTTAAAGAAATGCTGTTAATAGCTTTTAAGCCATTGATTCTCATTTTTATTGCCAGCATTTTTTTATACGTGTTGATTGAACAAAGTTTTCAAACATGGTTTCCAACATTTTATGAAGGCATTTTAAATGCGCCAGCAAGTATGGCTATACAAGCAGGCGCAGTATTGGCGGGGGCTTTTATGATTGGACGCTTTTCAGCAGGGATCGTCTTAAGCCGCATTAAATGGATTTATGTATTGAGTGTGTGTTTAATTATTGTTGCCATTATTGTGTTAATTGCGCTTCCTTTAGCCAATAATGTGGTTTTAGGTGATAAAATATCATGGCTAAAAGCACCTATGGTGGTGTACTTAATGCCGCTCATGGGATTGTTTTTAGCACCAATTTATCCAACATTAAATTCGACCATACTATCAGCACTACCAAAGCATATGCATAGTTCAATGTCAGGGTTGATTGTGGTTTTTTCTGCCCTTGGAGGAACTACTGGATCGATAATTACAGGCCATGTTTTTGAAGCCTATAGTGGTACCACAGCATTTTACTTTTCCTTAATACCAATAACGGCTATTTTTATTATAATTTGGATTTTACACATGACTATCATCAAGACTAAAGTTGAATCATGATATTTTGTTTAGATATTGCACATACATTAAAACTTCTTTTGGATCAGGAAGACACCGATGGTGATAAAAAAATAACCATCGAGGACAAGGGCCCGAAAGTTTTCACTATCAAATCAATTTCCAATGAAGACTATAAAGTTGAAGGTACTTATCACCTTTCTAATTTATTGCAGGAATTGGTTATTGCTAAAAATAATGGCCACGAAGTCGCTGAAATTCCAATACAGCATATAGAAGAATTGCCAGCAACTCGCGTGTCGAGAATGATCAAGGATTATTTTTGGGAAGGTCTCACTCGCACTATGGATTTAGAAGGAATTGAAAAACTAATCCATGACACCAAAAATGAAACACTTGCATCAAGTAAGTTAAGAGTTTATGTTCCTTTTAGAGATGAAGTAGCACTTCAATATTATAAAAAATTAGAACGCATATTACCCGTTGAAACCATTCAGCTTCCTCAAGAAGTTACGCCGCAATATGTCAAATCCATAAACGATAAGCCAGGTATTTTGTCTTTAAAACTTGAAAAGACAGATCAAGGTCTAAAAGGTGTGCCCTTTGTGGTTCCTGGAGGAAGGTTCAATGAAATGTATGGTTGGGACAGCTATTTTGAATCTGTTGGATTGTTGATTGATGGCAAGGTCGACTTGGCAAAAGCTATGGCCGATAATTTTCAGTATGAAATTGAATATTACGGAAAAATCCTCAATGCCAATCGATCGTATTATTTAACCCGAACACAGCCGCCTTTTTATTCAAGCTTAATCAGAGAAATTTATGAGGTAAGTAAGGATAAAAATTGGCTAAAAAGTCATTTAAAAACGGCAATAAAAGAATATGAAACCGTCTGGATGGTTGAAGGAAAAAGGTTGACAGAAAATGGTTTGAATCGTTATTTAGCTCAAGGTATTGGGATGCCTCCTGAATGTGAAAAAGGACATTTTGATGCCATATTAAAACCCTTTGCTGATGCACTAAAGCTTTCAGTTGAAGACTATATAATTAAATATGATTCTGGGGAGATTAAAAATCCAGAACTCGATCAGTATTTTATTCATGACCGTACGGTTCGCGAATCAGGTCATGATACGTCATATCGCATTGAAGGCAATTGCGCTGATTTAAATTTAGTAGAACTCAATGCCATGCTTTATAAGTATGAAACTGATTTTTACGAACTTATTGAAAACGAGTTTGATGGTCAATTTGAATCGTTTACTACTGATTATTGGCAACAAAAGGCAGAAGCAAGACAAAAGGCAGTTGATATCTATTTGTGGAATGAATCTAAAGGACTTTATTTTGATTACAATGTCGTTACGCAGTCACAATCTAGTTTTGTGGCAGCTTCAACTTTGGCATCACTTTGGGCAAACTTGTGTTCGGAAAAACAAGCAAAACTTTTAATACAAAATGCGATTCCGCTTTTAAAAGAGAAAGGAGGTATTGCAGGTTGTGATAAAGAAAGTCGTGGTGATATTTCTCCAGATCGACCTGCTCGTCAATGGGATTATCCTAATGGTTGGGCACCGCATCAAATGATGATTTGGAAAGGATTGTTTAATTACGGTTATGAAGATGTGGCTCAGGAGTTAATTTACAGATGGTTATATATGATTACCCAAAATGCGGTTGATTATAATGGTACTATTCCAGAAAAGTACGATGTGGTTGCTGCAACTCACAAAGTCTTCGCGGAGTATGGTAATGTGGGCACTGATTTTGAATATATTACGCAAGAAGGCTTTGGATGGATGAATGCATCCTATCAATATGGACTATCCTTACTAAAACCAAAGTTTATTTCCGATCTCAACGTTTTAAAAGATCCAGATGAAATCTTTTAATTCATAGTATAAAAAAAGCTCTGTTATAACAGAGCTTTTTTTATTTAATATGCTAGGCGATTAGTTGTCATCACCAATCTCTTCTGCAGCTTTTTCAATAGCTTCACCAGCTTCTTTGGTTTCTTCAACAGCTTCATCAACAGCTTTACCAGCTCTTTCTAAAGCCCCTTCAGTTTTGTCTTCTACGATAATAGTTTTTTCTTTAGTTTCTCTACACGATGTAAAAGAAATCGCCAGAGCACATAATAAAGCTAAACTTAATAGTAATTTTTTCATTGTAATAGTTTTAGTGTTAATAAACAATACTTTATATACGGATGTAATCTGTGATTTGGATGACTGCGCCTTTATTCTTATTAATGAAATTGCGATTAAAGACGCCTAACTGTTTTGCTAATGTCTTATCGTTAAGGAGTTGATCAAGTGTGTTTTCTAGTTCGTTGTAAGTACTAATACTTCTCACACCAGCTTCTTCGATCATTTGGTTGGCTTCAGGAAATTTGTTGTAATGCTTTCCTATAATTATTGGTGTTCCAAAAACTGCTGGCTCTAAAATATTATGAAGGCCTGTAGTTCCCATAGCCCCTCCAACGTATGCTATATCAGCATAACTATAAATTTTACTTAATAGTCCGATGGTGTTAATAATGAAAACAGAACAATTTTTTAACACTACGTTCGATTTTTCCGAAAATAGAGCTGTGTCAACATTCAGCGATTGTTTTAAAGTTTCAATTTGACCTGCTTTGATATTATGTGGAGCAATAATATATTTTACACGTTCATCAGAACGATTGTTAATGTATTTAACTAACAGCTTTTCATCTTCAGGCCATGAACTTCCAATAACAACACAGGTTTTATTTTGTTTGAATTCATCAATAAAGTCAAGGGTATTGTTTTGCTCAAGTTGTTGGTAAACCCTATCGTATCTAGTATCTCCTGAAAGAGTTACATTGTGAATATTAATATCTTTCAATAAGTTTTTTGAATTCTTGTTTTGTACAAAAATATGCTCAAAAGCGGACAGCGCTCTACGCATTCTTGAGCCATAAAACTTAAAATAGGATTGATTGGGCCTAAACGCTGCCGAAATTAATATGGCTCTTAAATTCCGTCTTTTTAGTTCTAGCAAATAATTAGGCCAAATATCATACTTCACAAAAACGCTGAAGTTAGGATGTGTTATATCCAAAAATCGTCTTGCATTTTTTTTGGTATCCAAAGGAAGGTATACCACAACATCAGCAATTGGAGTATTTTTCCTGACTTCATAGCCAGACGGTGAAAAAAAGGATAAAACAATTTTGAAATCAGAGTAGCGCTCACGTAACACTTTAAACACTGGGAGCCCTTGCTCATATTCGCCAAGTGATGCACAATGAAACCACATTACTTTATCATCATCTTTTATGATGGCACTTAATTTATTGAAGGCTTCAGATCGACCAACAACCCCCAATTTTAATTTTGGATTAAATTGAGCAATGATTTTCAAATGAAAACGGGCAATGTAAACGGCGATATTGTAAATAAAGTCCAATGAAATTTAGTTTGTGCTAAAATACAGTTCTTTGCCATATTTTCATTGGTTGCCACTATTGAATTTTGTAATTTCGCTTCTTATTTGTAACCGTTATATATTCAACTAACGCCTAATGTAATCCAATGAAAAAAATTCAAATGGTCGACCTTAAAGGTCAATATAGTAAAATTAAACAAGAAGTTGACCGTTCCATATTAGACGTTCTTGATACTACGGCATTTATCAATGGCCCTAAAGTACACGAATTTCAAAAAAATCTTGAGAATTATTTAGGGGTCAAGCATGTGATTCCTTGCGCTAATGGTACTGATGCTCTGCAGATTGCCATGATGGGTCTTGGACTTAAGCCGGGAGATGAAGTTATCACTGCTGATTTTACCTTTGCTGCAACGGTTGAGGTTATTGCGTTGTTACAATTAACGCCGGTATTGGTGGATGTAGACCCAATAAGTTTCAATATTGATGTGGATGCTATTAAAAGGGCAATCACTCCTAAAACGAAAGCAATTGTTCCTGTGCATTTATTTGGACAATGTGCCAATATGGAGGCTATAATGGAAATCGCTAAAGACAATAACTTGTATGTGATTGAAGATAATGCTCAAGCTATTGGAGCTGATTATACTTATAGCGATGGTACAAAAGCCAAAGCAGGGACTATCGGTCATGTGGCTTCAACCTCGTTTTTTCCATCTAAAAATCTTGGCTGCTACGGTGACGGTGGAGCTATATTTACTAACGACGATGATTTGGCACATACCATTCGAGGAATTGTAAACCATGGAATGTATGTGAGATATCATCATGATGTAGTTGGGGTTAATTCAAGGTTAGATTCTATTCAAGCGGCCATTTTAGATATTAAACTTAAGTATTTAGACACTTACAATAAATTAAGACGCCAAGCTGCAATAAAATATACCAAAGCTCTTGAAGGACAAGATAAAATTATCACACCTTCTGGTTGCTCAAGTTGTAATGAACTTTGTGAAACATGTGATTGTCACGTGTTCCATCAATATACTTTAAAACTAGTAAATAGTGACAGAGATGCACTTGTAAGTCATTTAAATGAGAAGGGTATACCTTGCGGAGTCTATTACCCAATTCCGCTTCACTTGCAAAAGGCTTATAAAGATGAGAGGTACAAGGAAGAAGATTTTGTCGTAACCAATCAACTTGTTAAAGAAGTTATTTCCTTACCAATGCACACAGAGCTTGATGATGACCAAATTGAATATATCTCGTCAACTATAATCAATTTTATAAATAGATAATGAAAGTATTAGTTACGGGAGGTTTGGGCTTTATAGGATCACATACTGTGGTTGAATTGCAAAATGTGGGATATGATGTGGTAATAATTGATGACCTGTCCAATTCTAGTATTAAAGTTTTAGAAGGCATAACCTCAATTACAGGGAAATCCCCCGAGTTTGAAAAACTAGATTTAAAGGAAAAGCAAGACGTCAAGACTTTTTTTAATAAGCATAAGGATATTGTTGGCGTTATTCATTTTGCAGCGAGTAAAGCTGTTGGTGAAAGTGTAGAAAAGCCATTAATGTATTATGAGAATAATCTTAATACATTGATTTATATGCTTAAAGAAGTTGTGAATTTAGATGTTTCCAATTTCATTTTTAGTTCGTCTTGCACCGTCTACGGACAAGCAGATGAATTGCCAATTCTTGAGAGCGCGCCTGTTAAAGAAGCAGAATCACCTTACGGAAATACTAAACAAATAGGAGAAGAGATTATTAGAGATGTAGCCAAGGTAGAGCCCAAATTAAAAGCAATTTCCCTACGTTACTTTAACCCAGTTGGAGCACATGAAAGTGCAAAGATTGGAGAATTACCACTTGGAGTACCGCAAAATTTGGTCCCATTTATCACTCAAACTGCCGCAGGATTAAGGAAAGAATTGTCTGTTTTTGGGGATGATTATCCAACACCAGATGGCACATGTATAAGAGACTATATTCATGTTGTTGATCTCGCAAAAGCCCATGTAGTTGCCCTTCAAAGATTAATTGAAGCTAGAAATGAGACCAATTATGAAGTCTTTAATATTGGTACAGGCAAAGGAAGTTCTGTGTTGGAAGTCATTAAAGCATTCGAAAAGGCAAGTGGTGAGAAACTCAACTTTAAAATAGCACCTCGACGCATGGGTGATGTTGTACAAGCTTTTGCTGATACTTCAAAGTCAAATAGAGAATTAGGATGGAAGGCAGAATTGACCATGGAAGATGCTATGAGATCTGCCTGGCTTTGGCAAACGACACTCGATTAAGTTTAACATTTCTTTTTTATCAATTCTTTTTAGTTTTTTGCTAATTTCACTAAAATATTTCGTGGTTACCCAGGAATATTTAGAGCAGATTCTGGATTTATATAAGGTAAACTATTGTCGGGAAGTGCTATTTTAAGAAATCCTTATGAATTTATTAAGACATTGTTAAGGTTTTTATCTCTAATTTGCTTTTAGAATCTAGTCAATTCTTAATTTAAAGACTAATTCATTCAAAGAATGCAAGGCTTAATAAAAATCATACTTGTTGTTTATGCAATCTTGTTGCCCGCTAATGTAACGGCTTCTGTTGACCCTGTTTTAACAATGTTTGATATAGAAAATGTTATTCCTCAGCAGGAATCTTTACGTTTGAATACGCTATTAAAAGCTTTTGAGAATTATGAAGTCAAACTTAAGGCCAATCCAAAAGATTCTGTAGAGATTTTTAAAAATCTAGGATTAATTAGTGCAGAACTTAAAAGATCAGAAAGTGCGTTAAAGTATACTGAAAAGTATATTGCCAATTCAGCAGATGTTGAAATACTTAATAAAGATTCCTATAATCAAATTATAGAAACGTCAGAGTATCAGATTTTAAAGAATAAATATTTGGTTAAATGGAATCCACTATTATTTATTTACTTCTATATTGTTTTTATTGGCGTTTTCTTCGCGGTCATAATAAATTTAAAAAAGAGTACAGATAGAGTTTCCAATTTATTGATTGGAGGTTTTGTTTTGGTGCATACTCTATTTATTTTGGAGTGGTCATTGTACTGCTCTAATATTAGATATTTATATCCACATACGTATATAATGTCGTCATCAATAGCGTTGTTTTATGGACCGCTGTTGTATTTTTATTTTAGACGAATAACGGGGTGTCATAAGTTTAAACTCCATGATGTTCTCCATTTATTGGCACCGGCAATATTGCTTTCAATACTCTTGCCATTTTATGCACTGTCAGGAGAGGAAAAACTTAAAGTCATGTTTAATTTAAGTGACTTATATTCTAAACAGAACTTTTTCTATATAGTATTTATTCCAAAAATATCATCTTATATAATTTATGGTTATTTTATTGGCAAGCTGTACTTTAAAAATAGATATGAAATTAGCGATAATACTAGGGAGGATGAATTAAACAAATGGAAACGGAGCCTTTATTTCTTACATATAATTTATATGGTTTCTTATGGTCTCTATGGTTTTTCTGTAGGAGGAATTATTCCAGTAGGATCTGAATTTGTCTATCATTCTCAGATGTTAGCCATGTCGTTTATGGTTTTATATATTGCTCAAATGGCTTATTTGAAGCCACAAATATTCAGCTATAATCATTTCTTTGCCGTAAACAATGACAAATTAGTTCCAAAGTATGTCAAATCTGGATTAACAGAGTCTTTATCTACCGAATTAAAGGAAGAATTAATAAGATTATTTTCTGAGGAGAAAATATACAGAGATAGTAATCTAAATCTTGAAGTACTATCGGAAAAATTAAACACAACTCGACATAACACTTCTCAAATTATTAATGAACATTTCAACATGAATTTCTTCGAACTTGTTAATAAGTTTAGAATAGAAGAAGCGGTCGGTTTACTTGTTGAAAATACTCATGGGAGTTTAACTATCATTGATGTTGCATATGAGGTTGGCTTTAATAATAAGGTAACTTTTAATAAGGCCTTCAAAAAATCTAAAGCGTTAACACCTACGCAGTATATTGAATCTTTCAAAAGCCACGGTTTGGTCAATCCGAAGTAAATTTAGGTCGGGATAAGTAAATAATTATCGGGTTTTACTGCTTTACTTTCTTTATTTGTCAACTTCGTACTACAATTGCAAAAAGGTAAGGTGGACAATGCGCTTTACACTTCACTAAAGTTTCGCTAAACTTTGGTTTCATATTTAGTTAGCAATCTTTTGAATTAGTCTTTAAAAAATTAATTGCTGCCTTCCTTTTTTGTATATTGTATAGATTAACTCAAATACTAATTATTTATGAAATTAAAAATTACATGGTTAACAACGCTTGCACTGGCGTTTGTTATGCAGTTTTCTTTTGCACAACAGAAAACTGTATCAGGAACAGTTACTTCTGCTGTTGACGGTTTGCCGTTGCCAGGGGTAAATGTTATTGTTAAAGGAACCTCGAGAGGGGTTCAGTCCGATTTTGATGGAAATTATTCCATTAGTGTTAATGTTGGTGAAACACTTGTGTTTTCCTATGTTGGCACAAGGAACGCCGAAATTGTAGTTGGGGCTTCAAGTACAGTAAATGTTGCTTTGGAGACTGACAATACTTTGGATGAAGTTGTAGTTGTTGCCTATGGAACAACTACCAGAGAAGCCTTCACTGGTTCAGCTAGTGTCGTGGGGTCAGAGGATTTGGAGTTAAGGAATGTAACTTCGGCCATTGCTGCTATCGAAGGTAGAGCTACTGGTGTGCAATTTACTTCTACAAATGGGCAACCAGGTTCTTCTCCCAGCATAGTAATTCGTGGTGTAGGTACACTTAACGGTGACACAGACCCTTTATTCATAGTTGATGGTATTCAATATGAAGGTTCACTAAACGCCATAAACCAAGAAGATATCGCTTCATTTACTATTCTTAAAGATGCAGCCTCCACATCCTTATACGGATCAAGGGCGGCTAACGGAGTTGTTATAATAACAACTAAAAGTGGAACAAAAGGAGCGATCAAGGCAAGTGCCTCGGTTCAAACAGGTTTTGTTTCAAGAGGAATTCCAGTTTATGATAGGGTGACTCCTGGTCAATATTATGAAACATTTTGGGAAGCATTGAGAAATACTACTGCAGCAGGTGGTGATCCTGCTTATGCCTCTGCCAATATTTACAGTCAACTAGCATATAATCCTTTTAATGTACCAAACAACCAAATTGTTGGCCTAGATGGTAGATTAAACCCCAATGCTCAAGTTGTATATCAAACATTAGATTGGTTTGATTTTATGGAGCAAACTGGCATAAGAACAAATTATAATGTTAATGTATCTGGTGGTGGTGATAATCACAAAGTGTTCTTTTCTGCTTCTTATTTAGACGAGGAAGGATTTGTCGTTACATCCGATTTTAATCGTTTAACCACGCGTTTAAATGCAGATTTTGATATCAGTGAGTCAATTAAATTTGGAGGTAGTGCAAACATTACGCTTACTGAGGCTAGAGGCCCTAGCTCTGCAGGTACTGGTAGTATTGTTAACCCATTTGGCTTTGCACAGGCAATAGGTCAAATATATCCTGTTTATGTTAATGACCAGCAAGGAAACATTGTACGAGATGATTTTGGAAATCCAGTGTTCGATAACGGTTTTGGTTATCCTCAATATAACATTGGAACAAGACCTCGTAATCAAGGACGTCATGCACTGCAAGAGCTTCTTCTAAATAAAGAAAGTGATTTGGACAATACCTATGGGTTTAGGTTCTATACAGATGTAAAAATTTTAGAAGGTCTTAATTTAAGGGTAACTTATGGTAGAGATATCCAAGATGGACTTG
Source organism: Geojedonia litorea (assembly GCF_042654525.1). Taxonomy (NCBI): domain Bacteria; kingdom Pseudomonadati; phylum Bacteroidota; class Flavobacteriia; order Flavobacteriales; family Flavobacteriaceae; genus Geojedonia; species Geojedonia litorea. The sequence continues at coordinate 199,210 of NZ_JBHSGP010000014.1, read as the reverse complement.
AAAAAGAATATGAAAATGCCATCATTGGTGACGCTCAACCTGATGGTAGGTTTAGTGAAACTCGATTTAGAAGGCAAGTTGAAAACTTCAACCAAATCTTTACTTACAATAAAAGCTTTGGCTTACACAACGTTGAAATCTTGGCAGGGCATGAAAGTTTTGATCGAAATTTTTCAAATTTCAACGCTTTGGCAACTATTGAAACAGTACCCGGTTTAGAAGTATTTGACAACTTTTCAAATCCGGTTCGTATTGGTGGTGTAATAACTGACAAGCGTATTGAAAGTTATTTGTCTAGAATAAATTATAACTACGATGGTAAATATTATTTAAGTGGTTCAGTTAGACGAGATGGTACTTCTGTTTTTAGTTCAGATTCAAGATGGGGCACATTTTACTCTGTAGGTGCGTCATGGAATATACATAAAGAGAGTTTTATGGATAATGTGTCCTTTATAGATCGATTAAAATTAAGAGGGTCTTATGGTGAGGTTGGAAATGACGATTTAGGTGATTTCTATTTGTATCAAGCAAGGTTTGGGATAACTTCTAACGCTACCGCTCCTGCATATCTTTTGTCAGATTTAGGTAATGACCTATTAGTTTGGGAGACCATTGAAAATTTTGATGTTGCTTTAGAATTCAGTTTGTTTGATAACTTGTTTGATGGCTCTGTAGAGTACTATAAAAGAAACTCATCCGATTTATTATATGATCTTCCAATTGCTCCCAGTGTGGGTATCAATGTACAACCAAACAATATTGGGGATATGTATAATTCAGGATGGGAATTTAGTTTAACAACTCATGCTGTTAATAATAATGATTTTAAATGGGATATTATATTACAGGCTTCCACGCTTAAAAATGAGATTACTTTTATTCCGGAGCCTTTTATAAATGGTTCTAAGCGTTGGGCAGAAGGACATTCCCGCTTTGATTTCTTCTTGTACCATACCGCTGGTGTAGATCCTGCTACAGGTGACCAGCTTTACTATGTTTTTGAGGATGACGAAAATGGTGAAAGCGTACCCGTTTTAGATGGTAGTGGCAATCAGGAAACCACCAATGATTGGCAAGATACTCAAAGGGCCTACACAGGAGACTCATCGATACCAGACCTGTTGGGTTCTGTTGCGAACAGCATTAAATACAAGGGCTTTTCTTTAGACGTTTTAGTTACTTATGGCATCGGCGGCAAGATTTTGGATAATGGCTATTCAGGCATGATGTCAAGCCGCAGTATTGGCGGTTCTCTACATCCCGATATCCTAAATGCTTGGAGACAACCTGGTGATATCACAGATGTTCCAAGACTTGAAGTTGGGGACCAAGCGCTAGTTCAATCTCAGTCTACGAGATTCTTGACCGACGCTACATTTTGGTCTTTAAGAAACGTTAGCCTTGGCTATTCATTAGATAAAAATATTACCGAAAAGCTTGGTCTTGATAATTTAAGGCTATCTTTAACTGGTGAGAATTTATACTTGAACAGTAAAAGGAAAGGGCTTGACCCGCAATTCAATTTGGCGGGTACACCAGCGGGTAATGATTTTAGCCCAGCCAGAATTTATTCTTTGGGTATTAATGTTGGATTTTAAAAAAAAAAAATATGTTAAGTAAAATAAAAAAATTGTCATTAGTAATACTCATTATTACTATGACGTCTTGTCAAGACGACTTTTTAGAAACAGCTCCCACAGACTCCGTTGGGCCTGCTGTAGCATTAGCTGACGAAGCAAGCATGCAAAATGTTCTGAACGGAATCCACCGTGGAATGTATTCACAATCTCAAACTATTTTTCCAGGTGGAAATACAGCAAGAGCTAATGATCATTGGTGGGTGCCACAAGGTGATAACCTAACAGGTGGTATAATCCATTCTGCTGATGCCAATAATTTAGGATGGAGAGATAATATGCAATGGAACGACCATATTATAGAAACCTCATTAACCAATGAGATCTTATGGTATCATCGCTATAATATCATTCTTCATGCTAACTTAATAATTAAAAGAATTGATGAAGGTAATTTGATAGACACTCCCACTTTACGTGCCATTAAGGGGCAAGCTTTAACTTACAGGGCCTTTGCATTACTTTCATTGGTTCAACACTACAGTAAAGGATATTTAATAGGTAATCCTTCTACAGATCCAGGTGTTCCAGTGATTTTAGAACCACAAACTACCGGGCCTAGAGGAACTGTGCAACAAGTTTATGACCAGATAGGTAAAGATTTGGATGCAGCTATAACCGCTTTCCAAAATGCAGCTCCAAGGTCAACAGGAGGTCCAGAAACTAAATCTCAACTGAACATTAATGTAGCTCATGGGATTAAAGCACGTTGGGCATTATCCAAAGGAGATTGGCAAACTGCTGCAACTTCGGCTATTGCTGCTCGGCAAGGTTTTCCTATTATGGGTGAAGCAGATTGGAAATCTGGATTCAATTCTAACAGTTTACCTGAAGTAATTTGGGGTAGTAATGTGATTGGAACTGAAACTACATTTTTCCGCTCTTATTTCTACTTGATGTGTAACACGTTTAATGGTAGCCAAAATAGATCAAACCCTAAAATCGCTGATAGACGATTGGTGGATGCTATTCCTAGTACAGATTATAGAAAAGATGTATTCTTAAAGGACGCACCAAACTCTAATGCATCTGCCGCTAATGGTCAAGGTGGTTGGGCCAATAACACCAACCCGCTATATACCACTCAAGCGCAGTGGACTGCAGCAAGAAATGCTATCAGATCCCAATATGGGATGACATCTGGTCATAACACTCATCCTTATATGCATGTTAAAATGTTGCAAAAAAACCCAGGAACCATAGATCCGGATGATATTATTTATATGCGTACATCTGAAATGTATTTAATTGAAGCCGAAGCTAAAGCAATGATGAATGATATACCTGGAGCTCAAGCGGCACTTCAAGCATTAGGTGGAGCACGTGATACTGCATTTAATGCAACTACATTTGCTACCCAAGCTGCATTGATGGCCCAGATTAAGTTTCAGCGACGAGTAGAATTGTGGGGTGAAGGATTTGGTTATACAGATCATATCCGTTGGGATGAAGGAATTGATCATGGTGCCAATGGAGGTTCTGGAGCATCTATTATTCTCTACCAAGATGCATTTGTGATAGCTAAGCCTTCTGTCAATAATAAATGGATATTTAAGATTCCTCAAGCTGAAATTAATGCGAATCCTGATATAGGTCCTGGTGATCAAAATTAATCCATGGCTTTATAAAATAGATAAAGATTTTAATAATCGTGTAAATCCCCAAGAATTAAGTTCTTGGGGATTTTTATTTTGATTAATTGAGCAATTAGAATTGATGCACTATGTTAATAACTAACATAGACTCTAAATAATAAAATAATTACATCAATTCATCAAATTGAATAATAAACAATAAGTTTCTATTAAATTATAAAAAGTCTCTGTTAGCAAGTTTAAGATTTATTTAATTAGAAGAAAATAGTTTTTATAACTCAAACCAAATAGCTTAACAAGGATTTAACCTGATTTTTTTGGGATTGGTCTATATCCTTTGTTTCTTTGCACTTAATGATAAATGATTTAAAATGAAATTGATAAGTATTAAACGACAAACAAGACCCGAAGAACGCTTCACTCCAAAAATGGGCTTGTTACAAACCAAAGTCACTTATATTAAAAAGCAGTTTTTAAATATTCCATTTAAAACATTGCATAAATATAGAGAAACCTATTACGGTGAAATCAAAGATTGCGAAGAATGTAATCTGGCTAGATAAGCCTTTATTCGTTTTGTTTTTTCCTATTCATAAAACTTCCAAAAAGTAGAATGAACATACCAGTGGTAACTGATAGGTCGGCCAAGTTGAAAATGCCCGTTCTAAAAATTCCACCTAGATCAATATGCAAGAAATCGGTTACTGATCCGTAAGCTATTCTATCAAAAACATTGGCAATTCCACCACCGGCAATACAGCATAATGCTATAAAGCTGTAGTTGTCCATTTGCTTATTTTTATAGATATAGTAGATGAGATAACTTAAAACGAGAACAGGTAAAATCCATAAAAAGATAATCTTAATAGTTGGATTGAGGTCACTTCCCATACCTAAAAATGCCCCTGTATTTTCTACATTATTAAGTGTTAAATAGGAGCCAAGAATCTCACTTTCCTGATAAGGAGTAACATTAGCCCTAACAATAAATTTTGAAATTTGATCAACAACAATATTACTTGCGATAAGCAAAATAATGCTTAAGTTTCTAGATAGATGCATAGCTTATAATGAATTTCCTTCAAAGGAGGCAGAAGCTGTTTGAGCTTCCCTGTCAATTTTTTTAACTAGACCTTGAAGTACATTTCCTGGTCCTACTTCTGTAAATAAGCTGGCACCATCAGCAATCATTTGTTGTACAGATTGTGTCCATCTAACCGGTGCGGTTAATTGAGAAATTAAGTTAGCTTTGATTGATGTTTCATCACTTACAGCACTAGCTGTTACATTTTGATAAATAGGACAACTAGGCTTATTGAATGTGGTGTTTTCAATAGCAGCAGCTAGTTCTTCCCGAGCAGGCTCCATCATAGGCGAATGAAATGCTCCACCTACTGGTAGAACAAGAGCACGTCGTGCTCCAGCTTCTTTTAAAGTTTCACAAGCTCTATTTATGGCATCAATTTCACCCGAAATCACCAATTGACCAGGGCAATTGTAATTTGCGGCCACAACTACGCCTTCGGTTGACTTACATATCCTTTCTACAACATCGTCATCAAGCCCTAAAACAGCGGCCATAGTACTAGGTTTGATTTCACAGGCTTTTTGCATGGCTAAGGCACGTTGTGACACCAGTTTTAATCCGTTTTCAAACGTTAAGGCGCCATTAGCCACCAATGCTGAAAACTCACCTAAAGAGTGTCCAGCCACCATATCTGGTTTAAAACTGTTTCCCAGTGTTTTCGCTAAAATAACAGAGTGCAAAAAAATTGCAGGTTGGGTGACTTTAGTCTCCTTAAGATCTTCAGCAGAACCTTCAAACATAATATCTGTGATGGAAAATCCTAAAATGTGATTGGCTTGTTCAAATAGTTCTTGAGCTAATTTGGACTGCTCATAAAGATCAAGGCCCATACCTGTAAATTGTGCGCCTTGCCCTGGAAAAATATATGCGTTCATCTGTGCTAGTTTAGGTTGCAAAAATAAGAATATTATTAAACTTACAATCCATTTGCTGCGGCTTCTGCACAACGTTCGCCATCCATTGCTGCCGATACGATGCCTCCAGCATATCCGCCGCCTTCACCACATGGAAATAAATTTGATAGTTCAGGGTGTGCCAAATGATTATTTCTAGGGATGTTTACAGGTGATGAGGTTCTGGATTCAACACCAACAATATTAGCTTCAACAGTGTAGTAGCCCTTCATTTTTTCACCAAAAGCTTTGAATCCTTTACGTAATCGTCCACCAATATGCTTGGGTAATAAAGAGTGTAATGGTGCTGTTTGTAATCCAGGCTGATAAGAAGTACTATTCAAACTTTCTGAAAGTTTGCCTTCAACAAAATCTGTTAAACGTTGTGCAGGTGCTACTTGGCTACGTCCACCTGCGGTAAACGCCAATCGTTCCAAATCTTTTTGAAACTCCAAACCTTTGAATGGTCCAAACTTTTCATATTTATAGAGGTCTTTGTCTGCATTGATTTCAACGACAACACCTGAATTGGCAAACAGATTATTGCGTTTTGAAGGTGACATTCCGTTGACTACAACTTCGCCATTGGCGGTTGCAGCTGGAACAATAAACCCGCCGGGACACATGCAAAATGAATATACCCCGCGGTCATTGACCTGTTCTACTAAACTATAAGCGGCGGCAGGTAATAATTGATCACGAGTTCCAGAACAATGATATTGAATGCGATCTATAATATGTTGAGGGTGTTCTACGCGTACACCCATTGCAAAGGATTTCGCTTCAAGAGAAATGCCTTTATCGTTAAGCAAGTAAAATATATCCCTGGCCGAATGCCCAGTAGCCAAAATGACTCGGTTTACTGGTAATTCTTCACCACTGTTGAGCTGAATGGCTTCAATTTTATCATTCTTAATTTTGAAATCCGTTACACGTGATTCAAAATGAATTTCACCACCATATTTTAAAATAGTTTCCCTTATGTTTTGAACAACTTTAGGTAATTTATTAGTGCCGATATGAGGATGTGCATCAACCAAAATTTGGTCTGTAGCTCCATGAAACACTAAATTTTCAAAGATTTTTCTAACATCTCCACGCTTTAAACTGCGGGTGTATAATTTGCCATCACTATAAGTGCCAGCGCCGCCTTCACCAAAACAATAGTTAGAATCCTCATTCACAAAATGGTCCTGGTTAATGGCTTTTAAGTCTCTTCTACGATCTTGAACATTTTTGCCACGCTCTAATACAACAGGCTTAAACCCTAGCTCTATGCACCGCAATGCTGCATACATTCCTGCCGGGCCAAAACCGATAATATGAATGGGTTTTGCTTTTGAAACATCTTTATAGTCAAAAACATAAGATACATTTTCAGGTACTTCTTCATTAATAAAGACGGAAACTTTATAGTTCAGAATGATAAGAGGTTTCCGGGCGTCAATAGACTTTCTGGACACCTTAATTCCGCTAATTTCAGAAGTAGGAATATTAAGTGCATCAGCAGATTTCCTCAAAAGAATATCGGATTGCTTTTCTTCTTCCAAAGTAATACGAAGCTGGAGCTCTTTTATCATGAGGCGAAATTAGGCAATTTTCGCTTGTGATTTGAAACCACTTCGTAATTGATTCGATGTTTTACAAAGAAAATTAATTGGATTGTTGCGCCAATAGGGCATTTTTTGCCATTCGGTGCTTTAAAATGTTTAAGTATCGCAACGCATTTTTGTCTCTAAAATCGGTATAAGCTCTTGAAGCCCAATCTGCGGCAGCATTCAGGTCTCCATTAATTTCATTGATAATGGCCATATTATAGTAAGCTCGCCCCGCAATTTTCGATTTTGGGTTGTTGGTTTCGATTTCCCACAATTGCGCAGCACCATCCCAATCTCCTGTTTGGGCCCTACGCTTGGCAATTTCAAAATTATCGGTGCCTTTTACATAATATTCTCTGGTAACACGAATTTTGAAAGGATAGGTTCTCAAGGCATAACTATGCCCAATGTTATTACTTATTTGGAGAACGGCATCTTTGCGGCCAGTAATGGCTTCGGCAGCTTTTACAGGATTAATGCCCCTGCCAACAGATAAAGATCCATCAGTAAAGGCAATTTCATCAAGGAGTTCTTTATTAAAATTATCATAAATTCGAAATCCTGTTTGAATGCTTGTATTTACTGATGCGGTGTGCTCTAAAACTGGTATTTTTAGACCAAGTGCATTTACTTTTTGAATGGTTTGTACATCATATTTAATGGCTGCATCAGTATCATAAAATGAAAGTACAATTAAGGCATCAATATTATTTTCAGTACAAATAGAATCTATAGTATTCCAAGGTAACATTTTTGGAAAAATGCCCAATCCTGGATTTTCAATTTTATCTGATGAAACCAGAATAACTTCTTCAAAGGTTTGGTTTTTTTCGAATTCATCTTTAATTCCTTGAATCACTTGTTCGGCGCCTTCTTTATCTAGATTTTGACCTTCAGCAGAGAAGATTTTATCGATTTTATCAAGGGTTTTATTGGAGGTTGATTCGCTACGATTCAAAATCCCCACTTTCTTGATTTGTTTCGGGACGTACACCGGAGCGGGTTCAATAACACTCATAGTAAGGTTATTCATTGAGCTACAACTCATTATCAGTGTGCAACAAAAAATGAGAATAACTTTTGACTTAAGCAGTGTAGGTTTCATTTTACTAGATGAATTGATTTAGAGAACTAATCTAATAAAATATATTTAAATTAGCTTCTAATGCCTTGTATATGTGATGAATGAAAATGAAAAATCATGATTATCGTCTTTAGGGTGAAACTCATTAGACGTCTCTTTCCATTGGGTTTTATTAATCAGAGGAAAGAAAGTATCGGCTTCGAAGCTAGCATGCACTCGAGTTAGTTCAATTTTAGCCGCCATTGGCATTGCTTGTTTGTAAATTTCACCTCCTCCAATAATAAAGGCCTGTTTATCATTTCTTGCGACATCTAAAGCATCATCCAAATTATTAACTACAATAACACCATCGGGTACTTTGTAATTTACCTGTCGCGTGATAACAATATGTGTACGATTTGGCAAAGGCTTTGGGAAGCTTTCAAAAGTTTTTCGTCCCATAATAATGTGATGGCCATTGGTAAGTTGTTTAAACCGCTTCAGGTCGTCACTTAAATGCCAAATTAACTGGTTATTTTGACCAATGGCATCATTATCTCCAGCTGCGACAATAATGGTTAAACCTTTAATTATTTGAGTTTTTTTTTCAGCCTCAATATTGGGATTTAAAGGTAAGGGGTGTGTGATTTCAACTTTTTTTTGTAGCTCTTCAATACGTGATTTTTGTTTGGCTACTAATTTATCAAGTTGTTTTTGCTCCCATTGAGCTCCCAAAAATTTTTGAGTAATGAATACATTAAAAACATGATATATAAAAAGGGCTAGCCAAATAAAAATGGCATAAACAAACCATTCCTTTCCAAAAAGAGTAACATTTTTACCAACTCCAATAACAGTGTTTAATAGTATTAAAAAAACAGCGCCAATTAAAAAAATGACAAAATGTATGTATAAGCGTTTTTTCTGTTTTACACGCTTTTGTGCAGTTGTGATAAGCTCAAGTTGATCTTTATCTATAGCTGGGTGTGATTTCTTTTTTCCGAACATGTATTTTGTAAAAAGTTTTGTAAAGTTACTATTTTTTAACGCAAACGTTATATTAAATGCTTGAATAAAAAAGGAAACTCTTTTCGCAAACGATGTAGTGTTAAACTATCTGAAAATCAGCTCTAAAGCAAATTGTTTTTAATTGATGATATGCTAATTTATAACAGTCTTTTTTTGAGAGTTCAAATTAAAGTTATGCTAATCTTATCAAATTCATAAATCGTTCTTGTTGAGGCATGAAAATTAGTATCGCATTCAATTTCTTTTCTAAATTTGCGACGAAATTAATTAACACATTTAATTATGGCTATTACAAAACAATACTTGAAAAGCAAACCAGTTTGTAAAGTAACTTTTACAGTTCCTGCAGAGGAATCTAATAAAGTTGCTGTGCTAGGAAGTTTTAATGAGTGGAACGCTAAAAAAGCTGTTGCATTGAAGAAATTAAAAAACGGAACTTTTAAAGGTACCGTAGATTTAGAAAAGGACAACTCATATGAGTTTAAATATTTAGTGGATGGAACATATGTTAACGATGAACAAGCTGATGCTTATGTTTGGAATAATGTTGGTTCTGAAAACGGTGTTTTAAACTTGTAATAGGCCTTTAACCGATTAAAAAAAGCGCTTTCAATAATATGAAAGCGCTTTTTTATTGGAGTTTTTTACAACTATTTCTTTATGAATGATTTAATGCCTTCAGCACCATCAGAGGTTTTGAGTTTGAGTAAATACATTCCAGACGTTAATCGTGATGTATTTAAACGGTCATTTTCAAGTACTCCAGAAGACATAGTTTGTCCTAAAAGATTATAAACTTCATATGAAACTTTAGAGCCGTTAGCCCGTGCTAATTTAACATTTAAATACGCTTGGGCAGGATTTGGATATAATTTAATGGATTTGCTAAAACTATTGTCGCTAAGCCCTAAAGTTGAATTAATTGTAGCTTCATACATACCGTTACCATGAGTCCCAATTAGTAATTTGTGATCTGAAGGACGATATTTCAATGAACTTACAACCGCCATACCTATTTGAGTTGGTGCTTCTCTAACCCAATCTACATTTATAGGATCTGTAGAACTGTATAATCCTCTGGCCGTACCAACCATATAGGTGGTTTCTCCAGCATTCTCCACAATGGCCGCAGATCTAATAGAGTGCGCAAATAAATTTCGCTCAACCAAAGTCCAAGTTGGTGAAGCAGCTGTTGCATTGGTTGTTAAAAAAATACTTTGTGTTCCGTAGTTAGAATAGGTTGCTAATACTATGTTATTATTTGTTGGATGAATTGCTAATCCAGTAACTATAGAGGGGTTTGCAATTGTCGCTCCTGGAGGAGTAATGTTATTAGCTGAAGCTATGCTTGCTGCATTTTTTGGATCGTTTAATCTATAAATATGACCATTATTTCCTCCCATCAATAAGTAACTAGTTGCTGGGTTATAGGTGCCCCAACTGGTTGAGAAGGTTTGAAACCAATCAGAATGCCCCAATAAAGTGGTAGTGCCTAAATCAGTCCAAGTATTGGGTGTTACTGTTGTGGCATCATTGGTTCGTAAAAGTCTATTTTGTGCAGCATAATACAAAATATTATTATTGTCAGGATCTAAATGATATAAGGTTACGAATTGACTGTCATAAGGCTCAGGAGGGACGAGTGATTGATCGTTTGGTGTTATTTCAGTAACAGGAGAAGGGCAGTCTCTATATATTGGACCGTTTTGAAATCCAATAAAAAATGGGACGCAGGCATCGTCTCGAGAAATTGCCACTGAAACACCATCGCCGCCTGCATAGTCAAAATGTGTTGTTAAATCGGGCATTCCAAAATTTACTCCACCAACTGAAGTGCCATTGTCTTGAGCCCCTCCAATTACAATGTCAGACCCAGGAAAAGGATCGATTCCTACATGATAATATTGATATGTTTGGAAGTTGTTATTCAAATTCGTCCAACTAACCGTGCTAGCATTTATATTAGTTGTTTTATGAACACCACCATCGCTGCCAGTAAAAAGTACATTAGTATTAAACGGATTGAATACAAGTGCGTGAATATCTGGGTGATGATTTGTATATTTAGCGTATCCATTTGGATTGGCATAGCCACCAATTCTAACAAAGGTGCCAACTCCGGTGATGTCAGCCATTTTGTATGCATTAGTACCACCAATGACCACAAAGTTTTCATTATCAGGTTTTACATTCACAACCAGATCGTATCCGCCTTGAATGGCGAAGGGGTCGTTCCCATCGGAGCAGCCAGATTCATCAGGAAGCTTACCAGAGTAATTAGTAAAAGTTGAGTTAGATTGATTCCACATCCATAAATCAGCTTCAATACCAGGGGTGGTACTACAGCTAGACGCAATGCCATTCGCAAACAATACATATAATTTATTTTGATTAGAAGGTGCTAAAGCTAAAACGACTCGTCCAGAAGGGGTGAAGCTTGAAGTATTAATTCTAGACCATCCACTAATACCATCAGCAGAAGTCCATACCCCTTCTATTGGTGCAATGTTGGTTCCTGAAAACCCGGCATAAACTCGTCCCCCTGTAGTGATAACGATATCGGTATGCCGATTCCTTGACGTAGAATTATTAGAAATTTGATCCGTCCAATTTACTCCATCAAAACGTTTTAATTTTCCGGCAACCGCAGCAAATAAGTAACCTGTTGTTGGTTGAACTTCCAGCTTATAGATGTGATCAAAATCTGAATCATCTATGGTTTGATCAGAAGCAGTACTAGGCATTTGTGCCCAAGTTAATCCGCCATCAGTAGACTTCCAAATACCTTGTCCATAATACAATGAGCCGCTTAAACTGGCTGAATTACCAACACCTTCCCCTGTTCCATAGTACCAGGTGCTTTCAAAACCGGATCTAGGATCTTGTACAATAGTAGTGACATTATGAATTTCATCATTGGAGGAAACTTTGGTCCAACTTGTTCCTCCATTGGTAGTTCTAAATACACCGCTACTTACCCCTCCAGCAATCATAGTATTACCAGTAACATCACTCCTGTCTACAACAAGGGATCTTGTTCGACCTCCATAATTTGTAGGTCCCCTGTTAACATAGGTGGTTTGAATAGCACGAGCATTATTGCTAGACTTTAGTTTTGCTTTTTTAGTTTGATTAAATTCTTTTTGCTTTTCTACTAAAGGGATTTCTCCTGTCAATGGATTCACCTGCATATTAAATTCATAAAGCGCTCTTTCTTCGGTAAACAGTGCCCTTTCCTCAAGAGTTTTTTTGTGTTTTGGGATAGAAATTGCAGATTTTTTCTCAACTAATTGCCCATCATATGGAGCACTTGTTGTTCTTGGAGCTGTATAAACAACAATTCCAACAATTGATAAGCTTAAGCATAAAAGAAATAGTAATAGTTTTTTCATAGGGGTATTTATTAAATGGCTACCACACCTTTAATATGTGGATGTGGGTCGTAATCTTGTAAAGTAAAGTCTTCAAAAGTAAAATCAAATATATTTTTGATTTCTGGGTTTAGGATCATCTTTGGCAAAGGTCTAGGATCACGGGATAATTGTAGCTCTAATTGCTCTAAATGATTAGAGTAAATGTGTGCATCTCCAAAAGTATGAATAAACTCACCGGCTTCATAGCCACAAACTTGAGCCATCATCATGGTGAATAATGCGTAAGATGCTATGTTAAAAGGTACTCCTAAAAAAATGTCGGCACTACGTTGGTATAGTTGACATGATAGTTTGCCATTAGCAACATAAAATTGAAAAAAGGCATGACATGGTGGTAAAGCTGCTTTACCATTGGCCACATTTTCACTAAACGTTTTTGAAGTATCGGGTAACACAGAAGGGTTCCAGGCTGAAACTAACATACGACGGCTATCAGGGTTGCTTTTTAAAGTTTCGATAACTTCCTTAATCTGATCGATACCATCACTATTCCAATTTCGCCATTGATGGCCATAAACAGGACCTAAATCACCATTCTCATCTGCCCATTCATTCCAAATACGTACACCATTTTGGGTTAAATAGTCAATATTAGTGTCGCCTTTTAAAAACCATAAAAGTTCATAAACAATGGACTTTAAATGCAATTTTTTAGTGGTCACCATTGGAAAGCCTTCACTTAAGTCAAAACGCATTTGATATCCAAAAACGCTTTTGGTGCCAGTTCCAGTGCGATCACTTTTTTCGTTACCATGTTCTAATACATGTTTGACGAGGTCTAAATATTGCTTCATATTTTAGTTTGGTCTATTATGTTGGGATACCCTTTCAAATTTAAGAGATAAAAATAGAAAAATACTCTACTTTGAAAATAAAGTTGGTTTAAATTCTATAAAAAGTTATCAACGAATATTAATTAAAATTTAAACTCAAATTTTAATTGTTGGAAGATTCGTTTTTTAAAAAATCAACCTATTATCATACCAGCTATTGTTGCTGATATTAAAGATGCTATAGTTCCTCCTATTAGAGCTTTCATTCCAAATTCAGAAAGCAACTTACGTTGTCCTGGAGCTAATGATCCAATACCTCCAATTTGTATTCCTATTGAAGCAAAATTAGCAAAGCCACAAAGCATATAGGTTGCCATAATAATAGACTTTTCATAGTTGAGATGAATAGCACTGGCGGCATCTTTCAATTCTCTTAATTGTATATAGCCAATAAATTCACTAGCGGCAAGTTTTATTCCCAAAAGTTGGCCCATTAAAGCCATATCTTCTTTGGCTACCCCAATAAGCCACATTAAAGGAGCAAAGATGTATCCTAGAATAAATTCGAGAGAAAGACTGTTATAAGGTGTATGTTGGGCAATAATCTCATTTAATGAGGTAAAGCGCCAGTCGATGTTTAAGAATTCAATAGTAAATCCGTTAAAACCAGCAATACCTCCTAAGATACCATTGAGCATTGCAATAAAGGCTACGAAAACCAATAACATTGCGCCAACGTTTACGGCAAGTTTAAGGCCTTCAGTAGTTCCATTAGCAATGGCATCTAATAAATTGGATCCAATTTTTTCTTGAGAAACTTCAACATCTGTGTTGATCTTTTCGGTTTGAGGATATAAAATTTTAGAAACAACAATAGCGCCTGGAGCGGCCATAACGGAGGCCGCCAAAAGGTGTTTGGCGTATACTAATCGCAGTTCTGGGTCGTCACCACCTAAAAACCCAATATAGGCTGCAAGAACTGCACCGGCAACGGTTGCCATCCCCCCAATCATAACAAGTAAGATTTCAGACTTATTCATTTTTTCCAAATAGGCCTTGATGAGCAGCGGTGCTTCAGTTTGTCCTAGAAAAATATTGCCAGCAACACTTAAGCTTTCGGCTCCAGAAATCTTTAAAAGTTTGGTTAATAACCACGCCATGGCTTTGACAACTTTTTGAATAATCCCTAAATAAAATAAGACCGAAGTTAAAGCTGAAAAGAATAAAATGGTTGGCAATACCTGAAATGCAAATATAAATCCAAAAGTATCCATATCAACCACCAAGCCTTCAAATAGAAATTTACTTCCTTCTCGAGTAAAATCTAAAACACTAATAAATAATTTTCCAACGAATTCAAAGGTCCCTTTAATAGCGTCTACTTTTAAAACGCCAAGGGCAATAATAAGTTGAAATGCTAAACCAATACCTACTATTTTCCAATCAATTGCTTTTCTGTTTTTACTAAACAAAAAGGCAATGAAAACTAACGAAATCATTCCTAATATACCTCGCCATAAACTACCCATTGAAAAGCCTTGACTTGGAATAATGCTATTTTCGTCAATTACAACTAATTTGGAATTGTCAATTGAAGGAACTGCTTTCAGCTTATAGTTTATTTCTTTCTCATTGAATACTAAAGTAGAATCTGTTAATTCAGTTATTTTATAACGTCTAATAGTGTCATTAGGCTGATTGTAATAAAACACCAATAAGTTGTTTTGATAGATATAGTCGCCAGATGCTTTAATACTGTCGGTCTTTAACGTGAGATGAAATTCGCCAGCGTTTAATTCTAAATGGTCGGTTTCTGAATTTATATTATAAACAGGAGTACCATTAGAATTTTGAATGGTTTCAAACTGCCATTTTTTTTCTAATTCTTGTGCTGTTGAAAAGGTAAGTCCAAAAAAAATAGCTGCAATAGCCAGTAAGAAGTGTTTCATTAAAACGTGATTTAGCGTTTGGAAATTTCGTCTCTTATTTTCGCGGCCTTTTCATAATCTTCATTAGCAACGGCCTCATCCAAAAGGGTGTGTAATTCTTGTAGGGATTTACTTTTAAAGGATTCTTGAGATTGGGATTCAATTTCTTCGGCAACCAAATCGTCTACCAAAATACTATCTTGATCTTCGTCGTCCTTTTTAGGATTTACTTTTAAATAGATACCTGCTTTGTCGAGAATATTTTTATAGGTAAAAATTGGAGCCTGAAATCGTAATGCCAAGGCAATGGCGTCACTGGTTCTGGCATCAATGATTTCCTCAATTTTATCACGTTCACAAATTAGGCTGGAATAAAAAACACCATCTACCAACTTATGAATAATAACCTGCTTGACTACAATATCGAACCGGTCTGCAAAATTTTTAAAAAGGTCGTGGGTTAGGGGGCGAGGTGGACGAATTTCCTTTTCCAAAGCTATTGCAATGGATTGGGCTTCAAAAGCCCCAATAACTATAGGAAGTTTTCTGTCGCCATCTACTTCGTTTAAAATCAAGGCATAAGCGCCATTTTGGGTTTGGCTATATGAAATTCCTTTTATATTTAGACGAACTAGACTCATAATTTTGAAAACGCAAAGAACTGTTTAAATTAGGACTTTAGCAACTGCCAAAGGCAGATTAAGCATATTTTCTTAATTTAAACAGTCCTTTAAAGATACAAGTTATAAAAAATATTTATTGTTGTGCCTTAAATGCTTTTAATTTTTCGGTCAATTTAGGGACAATTTCGAAAGCATCTCCTACCACACCGTAATCGGCTGCTTTAAAGAATGGTGCTTCTGGGTCTGTATTAATAACCACTTTAACTTTTGAAGCATTAATCCCAGCTAAATGCTGAATTGCTCCAGAAATTCCAATAGCAATATATAAATTAGATGCAACAGGTTTACCTGTTTGTCCAACGTGCTCACTGTGTGGTCTCCAGCCTAAATCGGAAACAGGTTTTGAACAGGCTGTTGCTGCTCCAAGTACTTGGGCTAATTCTTCAACCAACCCCCAATTTTCTGGGCCTTTTAATCCCCGTCCTCCTGAAACTACTATCTCTGCGTCGGCGATCGTAACTTTTCCAGTTACTTTATCAACGGCATCAACATGCACGCCATTTTCGGGTATCGAAGGTGAAAATTCTTCCACCGTAGCACTTGAAGAATGTTCTTTTAATCCAAACGCATTTTTTGATAAGCCTATCAACTTAACATCAGTGTTGATAGAGGTCATGTTGAAGGCTTTGTTGGTAAACGCTGTTCGTTTTACAGTAAACGGAGAAGTGCTCGACGGGGCGTCAACTACATTTGAAGCAAATCCTGCATTTAAAGCCACGGCTAACAAAGGTGCCATATATTTGCTATCGGCACTTGAACTTACAATAATGACTTTAGCACCTTCTTGTTCTGCGGCCTGTTTAATAACTTCAGCATAAGCATTAGCGTTAAATGTTTCTAATTTTGAATTTGTAACACTCAAAACTTTATCAACTCCATGGTTACCTAAAACTGATGTGTCTTGGGCATTAATGGTAACGGCTGTTACTGTTGTTCCTAATTGGTCGGCAACGGCTTTTCCATAAGAAGCAACTTCTAAAGCTACTTTTTTAAAAGTTCCGTTATCTGATTCTGTATATACTAAAACTGACATAATTTTTTAAAATTTCAAATTAAAAATCCCAAATCCCAATGTTTTCTTTTGGGTTTTGGTGCTTGAATGTTGATGGTTAAATAACTTTAGCTTCGTTGTGAAGTAAGTTTACTAACTCGTCTAGATTGTCTGGAGATACGAGTGTCACCGCGCCTTTTGGTGCTGGTTTTTCGAACTTTACTGAAGATGTTTCTTCAGTTGCTCCATGTGGTTCTAACACGGTTAATGGTTTTTGACGAGCCATCATGATGCCTCTCATATTTGGAATACGAAGATCACTTTCTTCAACCAAACCTTTTTGACCAGCAATAACTAGGGGTAAGGTAGTAGATACAGTTTCTTTTCCACCATCTATCTCTCGTACAGCTTTTGCAGCTGTACCATCAACGTCTAATCCAATACAATTAGCAACAAAATTAGCATTAGTTAACGCCGCTAGCATACCTGGTACCATTCCACCGTTGTAATCAATTGATTCACGCCCTGCAATTACAAGATCATAACCGCCTTCTTTAACAACTTGTGCCAATTCATTTGCAACCTGAAAACCATCATTTGCTGTAGTGTTTATACGTATAGCAGCATCAGCACCAATAGCTAAAGCTTTGCGAAGTGTTGGTTCAGTTTCTGCTCCACCAACATTAACCACGGTCACATTAGCTCCTTGCTTTTCCTTAAACCACATAGCACGGGTCAAACCAAATTCGTCATTAGGATTAATTACAAATTGAACACCGTTGGTGTCAAATTTTGTGTCACCATCGGTGAAATTAATTTTTGAAGTCGTATCAGGTACGTGACTAATACATACAAGTATTTTCATTTTATAGTATTTAATTGAATATTCTTAAATTTTTGGAGAGAACGTCCAACGTTTTTTTAGAAACAAAACTGCACATTGCAATTGAAAACTGCTCACTCTTTAAAATAGGTTACGAAGTTAATTATTTTATTCTGAATAAATACTATGCATGCATAATAAATTTTTAAATAATTCTATACTGAATAGTTTTTGTTTTATTGTTATTTTTGCGTCACCATAAAAAACAATAGTAATGAAGACTATTCAATTCAGAGAAGCTATATGTGAAGCCATGAGTGAAGAAATGCGTCGTGATGAAAGCATTTATTTAATGGGTGAGGAAGTAGCTGAATACAACGGAGCCTACAAAGCTTCAAAAGGAATGTTAGATGAGTTTGGCCCTAAGCGTGTAATCGATACGCCCATTGCTGAACTAGGTTTTGCAGGAATCGCTATAGGCTCTACCATGACGGGTAACCGACCTATTGTAGAGTATATGACTTTTAACTTTTCGTTGGTTGGGATTGATCAAATAATAAACAACGCTGCAAAAATCAGACAAATGTCTGGCGGGCAATTTAAGTGTCCAATTGTTTTTAGAGGTCCAACGGCTTCGGCAGGGCAATTAGCTGCAACACATTCACAAGCATTTGAAAGTTGGTTTGCTAATACACCTGGTCTTAAAGTAGTGGTGCCTTCAAATCCTTATGATGCGAAAGGGCTTTTAAAATCGGCAATTCGTGATGACGATCCTGTTATTTTTATGGAAAGCGAACAAATGTATGGTGATAAAGGCGAAGTGCCTGAAGGAGAGTATACTATTCCTTTAGGAGTTGCTGAAATTAAAAGAGAAGGAACCGATGTTACCATTGTATCTTTTGGAAAAATCATCAAAGAGGCTTATAAAGCTGCAGATGAATTAGAAAAAGAAGGTATTTCTTGTGAAATCATTGACTTACGTACCGTTCGTCCATTAGATAAACAAGCTATTTTAGATTCAGTTAAAAAAACAAACCGTTTGGTTGTTTTGGAAGAAGCCTGGCCATTTGGTAATGTCTCAACCGAAATTACTTATATTGTACAATCTGAAGCATTTGATTATTTAGATGCTCCAGTTGTTAAAATCAATACTGCCGATACACCTGCACCTTATTCTCCAGTTTTATTAGAAGAATGGTTGCCTAATAGTGATGAGGTTGTGAAAGCAGTAAAAAAAGTTATGTATAAATAAATCACGTTTTTTTACGTTATATAAACTTCATTGGCAGTAGAGTTGATGAAGTTTTTTTGCTTATGAACCTAAAGCTACTTTATTTGTTTTTTTTCTTTGGGACTATCGGGGTATGGTCACAAACCAAAGTTAGTGGATATGTTTTTGATGAAAGCAATGCGCCAGTCGCATATGCTAATGTGCTATTTAAAGGCACCACCGAAGGCACAATTACTAATGAAGAGGGTAGATTTTATCTTGAATCTACCAATACACAGCAGACATTAGTAGTGTCATTTCTTGGCTACGAAACATTAGAAATAACTTTAGAAAAACGAGTTAATTACGATCTCAACTTTATTTTAAAAGAAGAAGCATCTTCATTAAACGAAGTATTCATAATTACTGGGAAGCAATCCAAAAAGGCGTCAGAAAATCCTGCTATTGCCATTTTGCAGAAAATATGGGAACGTAAAAGAAAAAATGGGGTAAAGCAATTCAAACAGTACCAATACGATAAATACGAAAAAGTAGAGTTTGATCTCAACACCATCGATAGTGCCTTAATAAAGAGTAAACTTTTTAGAGGAATGGAGTTTGTTTTTCAAGAAGTGGATACTTCTCGAATAACGGGTAAAACCTATCTTCCAATCTTTATAAATGAAGCTGTAAGCAAAGTTTATGGCGATAATATCCTTAAAAGAGAGAAAGAAGATTTAAAAGGGAACAAGAATTCTGGGTTTAGCAATAATCAGGTGATTATTGATTTTGTTGGCGATTTGTATTCCGATTTTAATATTTATGACAACTACCTCAAGTTTTTTGATAAGAGCTTTGTAAGCCCATTGTCAAGAACAGGTGTCAGTACTTATAATTATGTACTAAAAGACAGTGCTTTTATTGGTAACAAATGGTGCTACAATATTATCTATTACCCAAGACGAAAAAACGAGTTAACATTTAAAGGTGATTTTTGGGTAAATGACTCTACTTACGCCATTAAGGAAATTAATCTTCAGGCTTCAAAAAGTGCTAATATCAACTGGGTTAAAGAAATTTACATAGAGCAAGAATTTGAGGTTTTAAATGATTCGCTTTTCCTCATAAAGCGTGATTATATGCTCTCTGATTTCGCTTTAAATAAAAAGGAAAAATCACGAGGTGTTTACGGAAAGCGAACCACACTTTATAATAATTATGTGTTCGATGTTACCAAACCTGATAAATTTTACAGCGAGGAAGTTTATAGCTATAATGAAGACATCTATAACCAAGATGATGAATTTTGGGAGCAGAATAGGATGGAAAGCTTAAATAAAGATGAAAAAGGCGTTTACAAAATGCTCGATACACTTAAAACCGTTAAAAAGTTTAAGCGTCTTTACAATTTAGGAAGTATTCTAGCTTCGGGTTATGTTGAGTTTACCAGTATCAACTTCGACTATGGCCCTATTTTTTCAACCTTTGGATTTAATGAAGTTGAAGGTCTTCGTCTGCGTACTGGAGGACGTACCTATTTTGGACCTAACGACCTTTGGCGTTTAGAAGGGTTTGTAGCTTATGGTTTTAGGGATGATAAATTTAAATATGGAATCTCTGGAAAATGGTTAGTCGATAAGAAAAATCGAGTCATTATTTCTGGCGGAAATAGGCGAGATGTTGAACAAATTGGTGCAAATTTAACTTCATCAACAGATGTACTTGGGCGTAGTTTAGCATCTTCATCAGTGGTGGGTACAAGTGCTAATGATAAACTTACTAGTATAAGTCTAACCACATTAGCTGTAGAAACTGAGCCTGTTAAGAATCTTATTTTTAGGTTAAGTGGCACCTATCGAACGTTAGAGTCGGCTTCTGAAACCTTTAGTCTCGATTATAATGATTCTGAAGCACCAACAGGTGTTTCTTCAGAAATAAAACAATACGAAACGGCATTGTCTGTTTCCTATTTTCCTGGACGTAAAAAAACAGGTTTTGGTGTAGAGCGCCACGATGCCAATGATGGTTATGCGAGTTTATTTGCGCAGGTTACACGAGGTGATAAGGCGATATTGGATAGTGATTTTGATTATACCAAAGTGCAATTGTCCTACATACAACCGTGGCAGGTTGGAGGCTTTGGGCGTTTAACAACAACGCTCGAATCTGGTAAAACCTTTGGGGAAGTGCCTTTGGGTTTGTTAAGTGTAGTGCCGGGTAACCAATCGTATTTTTCAATTTACAATACCTTTTCGCAGTTAGATTTTTATGAGTTTGTAACCGATACTTATACCTCATTACATTTAGAACATAATTTTAACGGCCGCATTTTCTCCCGCATCCCATTTCTTAAAAAGTATAATTTAA
Organism: Geojedonia litorea; assembly: GCF_042654525.1. Taxonomy (NCBI): domain Bacteria; kingdom Pseudomonadati; phylum Bacteroidota; class Flavobacteriia; order Flavobacteriales; family Flavobacteriaceae; genus Geojedonia; species Geojedonia litorea. Next base: position 178,096 of record NZ_JBHSGP010000014.1, on the reverse strand, counting down.
GGGCCATTGTAGGCTTGCGAGGCGTTTGGGGCGAATTGTCACAAGATAATATCGATTTAAGTACGACAGGAAATCCCATGGAAATCCCCCTAGTAGCCCCTAACAATAAAGTGTATTACGAATACAGTTTTGGGGTTGGTAACATTTTTAAGATTCTACGTATCGACTTTAATTTTAGAGGAAATTACTTAAGCAACCCTGATGCCCGTAGGTTTGGTGTTACGGGTAGTTTTGGGTTTTATTTTTAGGGGGGTAAAAGGTTTGGTCACTAATTTGGCAAATAAGATCTGGCTATAGTTCAATGCGAAGATTTTCAGCAAGGAATTGTAGAAAAAATGACCTGTAGACTGTTATAAGTCTAACATTTATTCAAGACTATCTTTAACATAAATTTTCTTTTCAAAGTAAGTTTTGTACCCTATAACACTATCTATCTTATTTCCATTTTCCATTTTTTTGAATGGTCCATAGGAATACTGTTGATAATAACCTCTAATGGTTTTATCTCCAATAGAATCAAAATATTGACCAATAACCACCAAACTTTCAGGTTCAACTCCCTTAAACCACTTTTTATTAATAGTATCAATAGACAAATCATAAAATGTATCAAGCTCCACTTTTTTCTCATTAGAGAAATCATAGTTATAATTTTTTTCTTGTCTTGCAATAAATGCTCTTAAACGGATAGGATATTCTTTGGAAGGTTTTGACCTCAATTCCACATAACCTCTAATAGGTTCATTTAATTTAATCGTATCTCTATTGAAATAGATTACATCATAAACCGTAAACCGTAAACCTAATTGAAGTAGTGTCATTAATAAATTCTGGTTGTTGATAAATTGAATCTTGATATCTCCAAGCAAGTGTGTCGCCTTTTTTATTCAGGTGCCACACTCTGTTTATTTGTGACTCCCCATAAATAGTAAACCATTCACGGATTTCCCGTAAATCAGAGTCTTTATCATATAATTTCCAAATTCCAAATTTTTGGTTTTCTTCAAATTGTTTTCCTTTTTTAAATAGAAGTCCATTGTCATAAAAATAGTAAACACTATCAAAGTCGACATAGTGAATAGTTTTTTTGAAAACTACTTTTGGTTGATTTAGGTAATATTCTATTGATTCGTCCAGTTTTGTTTCGGATGAACTTTCTTTACAAGCTATTATTGTAAAAGTTAGAATGAATATTATAAGCGAGTTTTTTATCATTGTGTACAATACCTAGATATGTATTGGTTTATATAATTTTACATGCGGTTATTCGAATTTCAACTTTTTTAATAACAAATTCAAATGCTAGTTTTTGGCAACAGCCACAGCAATTTTTGAATCTGCCGTACCATAATATAAAAACCATTGATTTTTAAAAAACACCAAACCTTCAACAAAACAGACCTCATTAACTTCACCTACTTTTTCATAATCCTTATCAGGGTAAATAAAGTAGTCATCAGTTCTTGCAATAAGTTTATAGGGTTCGTTTTTATCAAACAAAGCCTGTGCAGCAGCGTAGGTGAATTTGGGCAAGTTGGGATCATTAAAATTAGCGGCATTACTACCATTATAAATTAGTACAATACCTTCGTCCTTAAATAAGGCATAAGGTCCTGGCTCCACCAAACGGCTATCAAAATAACCCATTCTGGGATGTAGTACGCTAATGGGTTTACCCGATTCGGCATTTTCAGCAACTTCCCAATGAATCAAATCTGTTGAGGTGGCCATAAATAAATTAGTATCGCCATAATACATCCAGTATTTCCCGTTAATTTGCTTGGCAACCATTTTGTTGCCTTGCAATTCACTAACTATGGCTCCAGATTTAGACCAGAGATCTTTGTACTTGCTATTTTTTAAAACCAAACCGTGCTTGGTCCATGTCAATAAATCTTTTGAGGACGCAATGCTTAATCGAGCGGTTTTGCCGTCATAGGAGGTATAGGTCATGATATAATCGCCAGAAGCGCTTTCAACAATTCTAGGATCTTCGGCACCATCAAAGTAATCTTCGTTTGGGTTTAAAGTTTGCGAATTCACTTTTTTGTAATTCCATTCGTATACCTTCATGGAGTCATTATCTGGATAAAACACCGGAGCCTGCATTTTTTCAAAATGTAGTCCGTCATCACTAACCGCCATGCCAATACGCGATGTTCCAAGGCTATCTTGAGCCCTATACATTAAATATACTTTGTCATCCTTTACCACTGCGGTAGGATTAAGGACGTTACGAGCTTCCCACTTTACAGAATTCCCAGTAATGGGATCGGTGAATTCCAATTGATCGGAAGGATTTAAAATAGGATTTAAGCTATCTACTTTTATAAATTCTGGAAATGTCCAATCGGATTCTGTATTTGTTAAGGGTTTTTGACTTTGTTCTTTACAACTCAAAATTATAAATGCACCAACTAAAGCAATTAAAATTCGTTTTTTAATGAAAGAGGTTTTGGTATACATATGCTGTTGAATGTTGGTTTAAAAATTATGTTGAAGTTCGTCTATTTTATTGAGAAAGACAAGTTATAATATGTTGTCCATAGTTAAACACTTATGTATCTTTGCAGTCCTAAAAATAGAATATGACAGCAGCAGGAAAATTAACCTTTGACGTATTAATAGAAATTCCAAAAGGAAGCCGTAATAAATACGAGTATGATTTTGAATTGAAGAAAATTCGTTTTGATCGTTTATTATTTTCATCTATGATGTACCCAGCCGATTACGGATTTATCCCAGAGACCTTGGCTTTAGATGGTGATCCGTTGGATGTATTGGTTTTGGGCACAGAGCCAACATTTCCAATGTGTGTTATGGAAGTAAAGCCTATAGGTGTATTCCATATGGCAGATGAAAAAGGTAATGACGAAAAACTAATTTGTGTACCTGTATCTGACCCTATTTGGAACAGTTTGAATGATTTAACCGATTTGAATCCTCACCAAATCAAGGAAATTGAGCACTTTTTTAAGGTGTATAAAGACCTTGAAAAAAAGAAAGTAGATGTTGAAGGTTGGGGTAACGCCGATGAGGCTTATGATATCCTAAACAAGTGTATTAATCGCTACGAAACCAGCGATTATAAAGCCAAAGGAGGATTTACTATTTAATTAAAGTTAAGACTCCTAATACAAGCAACCCTTTTAACAATGCGTTATAAGGGTTTTTTAATTCGCTTTGTTTTACTACTTTTGCCCAGCAAAATAACAAAACCAATTAAAATGGAATCAAACATGATTTTTGTGCCAATCACTTTGGCAATCGTCGGACTACTTTTTATGTTCGTGAAAATGGCTTGGGTAAAAAAGCAACCAGCTGGAAATGAAAAAATGCAAGGTATTTCTAAAGCCATAAAAGAAGGTGCTTTAGCCTTTTTAAATGCTGAATATCGTTTATTATTAATCTTTGTTGGTATAGCCTCATTGGCATTGTTTGGTATTTCACAAATAGTTGATACAACAAGTTGGATGATTGTTCCAGCCTTTATTTTTGGAGCGGTATTTTCTGCCTTGGCAGGTAATATTGGGATGCGTATAGCAACTGAAGCTAATGCGCGTACTGCCGAAGCTGCAAAAACAAGTTTGCCTCAAGCACTTAAAGTGTCGTTTGGTGGTGGAACTGTAATGGGACTTGGTGTTGCCAGTTTAGCGGTTTTGGGATTAAGTTTATTCTTTATGTTTTTTGTAGGTCAGTTTATGGGCGTAGATGGAAACTTCTATAACAACATGACTGTAGTATTAGAAACGCTTGCCGGGTTTTCTCTTGGTGCAGAATCGATTGCCTTATTTGCTCGTGTAGGAGGAGGTATTTATACCAAAGCTGCCGATGTTGGAGCTGATTTAGTTGGTAAAGTTGAAGCTGGTATTCCAGAAGATGACCCTCGTAATCCTGCAACTATTGCCGATAACGTAGGTGATAATGTTGGAGATGTTGCCGGTATGGGAGCAGATTTATTTGGTAGTTATGTAGCAACGGTTCTTGCCGCTATGGTACTTGGAAATTATTTAATCAAAGACATGTCTATTGATGCACCTTTTACAGATGCATACAATAATATGGGACCAATTTTATTACCGATTGTAATTGCTGGTGTTGGTATTTTAGCTTCAATCATAGGAACATTTTTAGTTAAGATTTCTAATAATAATGCAAAAGAGGCTCAAGTTCAAAAAGCTTTAGATACAGGAAACTGGGTTGCTATCATTTTAACTTTAATAGCGAGCTGGTTCTTAATAGATATGATGTTGCCAGAAACCATGAACATGAAGTTTTTTGGCGAAGGTTATAAAGCGATTCCATCGATAAATGTGTTCTGGTCTGCCTGTATTGGTTTGGCTGTGGGCGCTTTAATTTCGGTTGTAACAGCCTACTATACAAGTTTAGGCAAAAAACCAGTATTAGATATTGTAAAAAACAGTTCTACTGGAGCCGCTACAAATATTATTGCTGGTTTAGCAGTAGGTATGAAATCAACTTTCTTATCAGTTATTCTTTTTGCTGCTGCTATCTATGGGTCGTATGAATTGGCTGGATTCTATGGAGTAGCATTAGCTGCATCTGCAATGATGGCTACTACAGCTATGCAGTTGGCTATTGATGCCTTTGGACCAATTGCCGATAATGCTGGAGGTGTTGCTGAAATGAGTGAATTAGATCCTGAAGTTCGTGAGCGTACTGATATTTTAGATTCTGTTGGTAATACAACAGCAGCTGTTGGTAAAGGTTTTGCCATTGCTTCAGCGGCTTTAACGGCATTAGCTTTATTTGCTGCTTACGTAACCTTTACAGGAATTGATGGAATTAATATTTTTAAAGCTGATGTATTGGCTATGTTATTTGTTGGAGGAATGATACCTGTTATTTTTTCGGCATTGGCTATGCAATCTGTAGGTAAAGCGGCTATGGAAATGGTTCAGGAAGTACGTCGTCAGTTTAGAGAAATTCCAGGAATTATGGAAGGAACGGGCACTCCAGAATACGCAAAATGTGTTGATATTTCTACCAAGGCTGCATTAAAAGAAATGATCTTACCAGGTTTAATTACGATCATTACTCCTATTATTATAGGATTGTTATTTGGTGCAGAACCATTAGGTGGATATATGGCTGGTGTTTGTGTGAGTGGTGTGATGTGGGCTATTTTCCAAAATAATGCTGGTGGTGCTTGGGACAACGCCAAGAAATCATTTGAAGCTGGTGTAGAAATTGATGGTAAAATGACTTACAAAGGTTCTGATGCTCATAAGGCAGCAGTAACTGGTGATACTGTTGGTGATCCATTTAAAGATACTTCTGGACCTTCAATGAACATCCTTATTAAACTTACTTGTTTAGTTGGTTTAGTGATTGCACCAATTTTAGGCGGACATAGTACTGAAGAAGGTTTAGCTATTACTGAAGAGGTAAAAGTATGGATTGATGAAGATGGTGTAAAACACGAAATTAAAGAAGGTGGCGAAATGCACTTTTCTGAAGACGGACAAGGTGATCATCTTCAAAAAGAAGTAAAAGTAGAAATGACTAAAAATGAAGATGGTACTGTGAAAGCCGTCGTAACCACTACGACTACCGAAAATGGTGAAGCGGTTACAAAAGAAGATATTTTTGAAGGTACAAAAGAAGAAGTTGATGCTAAATTGAAAGCTTTAAAAGATGCTGAAGTAAAGGTCGAAACCAATTCTAAAGTAATGAAAAAAGTAATTAAGGAAGTTGAAGAGAAAAATTAACAACCCTTGATTTATAAAATAAAAAACCACGCCAAAGCGTGGTTTTTTTATTTAAAATGATTATTTATTTTTCTTAAAATAACCCATGTATTTCCGCATCGATTTTATTAATAATGCTTCCTAGGTCTTCAGGGTTGCTTACAAAATCTAAATGATCTACATCAACAATCAATAACTTGCCTTTATCATAACCGTGGATCCAAGCTTCGTAGCGTTCGTTCAAACGACTTAAATAGTCTATGCTTATGGAGTTTTCATAATCACGTCCGCGTTTGTGAATCTGTGACACTAAATTTGGGATTGAACTGCGTAAATAAATCAGTAAGTCGGGACCTTTAACAAACGATTCCATTAAATCAAAAAGCGATCTATAATTTTCAAAATCACGATTGGTCATTAAGCCCATGGCATGTAAGTTTGGTGCAAATATGTGGGCATCTTCATAAATGGTCCTGTCTTGAATGATATCTTTTCCACTTTGTCTAATCTGCCCAACTTGTCTAAAACGGCTATTTAAAAAGTACACTTGTAAATTAAAGCTCCAACGCTCCATTTGATTGTAAAAATCATCCAAATATGGATTATCTACAACATCCTCCAATTGAGGTTCCCATTTGTAATGTTTGGCTAATAATTTTGTGAGTGTGGTTTTTCCAGCACCAATGTTTCCTGCTACTGCAACATGCATATATTAATTGATTTTTAGTTGGAACTGATGAAGCATTTCATCGTCGTAAATATACAAGGTTTCATTGGTCAATAAAAACCGATTTATTAACAATTCTGGTAAATTAATAGGACTTAAAACTTCACTGTCTTTAGATAAATAATAAAGCTTCTGGTCCGATTTAAGCATAATATTGCCATTGTTTTCACTCATCTCCGTAAAGCCATTATTTTTAAGTTTCGAAATGACACTTCCAAAATAATTATAGGTATAAAGATGATTTTCAGTAAGTAACCAACAATAGTTGTAATTGCTTTTCATATCCAAAACGTTAGATTGAACAGGGACAGCAGTTGCTCTTACTTTGTCAGCCTTATAATCATAAAGTTCAAGCTGTTGGTTGTCTTGATTAAAAATCCAAAGGGTATTATCATATCCAGTAGAAATATGCGACACATTTTTATAAGGCTGTTTGGTATTGAAATCGATTTTAAAGATTTCAGCAAGACGATTATCCAAAATAATGGCCGTATTAAAGTTTTTGTAAAACAGATTTATTTTTAGCGGATTAAAAGCATTTGCAGTGCTAATAGAACCGAGTTGAATATTACTGTAGGTGAGCGTTGAGGTGTTGTCGGTTTTACTAAATATATTTTGTTGAATAGAATAACGTGTCCCAAAATTATCTATTCCAATTAAGGTTTGCTGTTCAATAGGCGTGGTTGATTTCAGAGTAGCCGTAATTTGTTGCTGCCCAAATACTGAAAATGAAATCAAACTTAATATGTAAATGCAGTGTTTCATATAGGGTTTGAAAATTACAAAAATCAAACCACTTTTATACTATGAGTTTATACCCAAATCCTCTAACATTTAAAATTTGAATACTTTCGTCTCGCTGAAGTTTTTTTCGAAGTTTGGATATAAACACATCCATACTGCGAGCATTGAAAAAATCGTCATTTCCCCAAAGTTTATTTAGTATCAGTGAACGATCAAGGACTTGGTTTTTGTTTTTAATCAAATGAAAAAGTAAATGCGCTTCTCGGTGCGTGAGTTGTATTGGAGTGTCTTCATTAAATTGAAGCGTTTGTTTTGGAAAATCAAATGTATAATTACCAAGTTTTAAAATTTCAGAAGCTTTTTGAAGCTTTGTCCGGTTGAGCAAATTGTTTATCCTAACAATTAACTCTTCCATACTAAATGGCTTTTTGAGGTAATCATTTCCACCTACTGTAAAACCTTCAACGACGTCCTGTGTTTGGGATTTTGCGGTCAAGAAAATAATAGGAATGGTGTCATCAATGGCTCTAACTTCTTTAGCCAAAGTAAACCCATCTTTTTTGGGCATCATCACGTCTAATACTAAAATTTCGGGTTGATGAGATTTGTAAACTTCAAATGCTTTTTCTCCATTTTCGCATAACAGTACCTTAAAGTTTCTGGTTTCCAAACTTTCTTTGATGATCATGCCTAATGCTGGTTCATCTTCTGCTAATAATATGGTAGTTAAAGCTATACTCATTAGTGTTTTGGCATGGTTACTTTAAATATCGTTTTAGTATTAGTTAATTCGACATGAATACTGCCGCCATGTTTTTCAATAATTTTTTTAGTGTAGTAAAGGCCAATTCCAAAACCTTTCACATCGTGGGTGTTTCCTTTTGAAATGCGATAAAATTTTTCAAATATTCGTTCTTTATTGGCTTTGGTTATGGTGTTGCCATTATCAGAAATTGAGACCGTAAATGCAAACGAATTTTCCTCAATGCTCACCAGAATTTCATCTCCACCATATTTAATGGCATTGTCTAAAATATTGTTGATGGCGTTTTCAAAATGAAATACATCCACAATGGCTTCAATTATTTCTGACTGGTTATTAAGTTGTATGGTTTTGGAATTGGTATGCATCTTATGTTTGTCAACAAGATGCCCAATGACTTCAACTATATCAATGGATTCTTTATTGAGGTCTAGGCTGTCACTGTCTAAAGTTGCGGTCTCTAGTAACTTTTCAACCATGGTATTGAGTTTAGAGAGTTGACCCGATGATAGGTCTAAATACCGTTTGGTTTTTTCTTTATCGTCTATTGTATTAAAATCTTTAATGCTTTCTAGCGCTACGCCAATAGTCGCTATTGGAGTTTTAAATTCATGTGTGATATTGCTAATAAGATCATTTTTAACTTCAGCTAATTGCTTTTGGCGTTGTATGATCTTTAAAAGATAAAATAATGAGCTAATCACTGCCAAAATCAGTAAAGTTGAAATCAAGATGCCCCCTAAAATCCGTTGTAGGATCATTCGTGTTTCATTGGTAAAGAACAAAGTTAAGGTGCTACCTTTAGGTAAAAAGGTAGATTTTGATGTAGCCTGTAAAAGATTAGTTTTTGAATGTGTTACTTCCGAATTGTTTGCTAATGAATCAGGCCAAACACGATTAAGTTGGTGCGAATTTTTAAATGAAACCCAATAAGAAAATTTAAGCTGCTTTCGTTTAAATTCACTTTTTATAAGCGAATCCAAATTTTTAAGAACTAGTGAATCATTACTAATAGAGATCACTATTTTCGATGTAAGCCGTTGTATTTGTCTTAATTTAATTGAATCGGATGGAGGATGAAGGAATTCAAATTCTTGATGGCTAGAATCAGGCGCTTGCCGTCTTTTATACACGGGTTTTCGCATTAAAGAATCAGCCTTCAAGCCTTTAAAGACAGAAACACCTTGAAGGGTTTCAAATTCAAGGCTGTCGAGATTTTTAAACTTTTTATGACCCTTATCTAATGAGGCAAAAATAGTTTGAAAGGTTTTGCCCTTAATGCTGTCGTTTCCGCCAATACTATCAAATGCAAATCCAATGGTTGTTTGTTCGGCTAATTGGGCATAATAATCATCAACGGCTTTGTCTAGACTTATTTGAACATCATTAATAAGCTGTTGTTTATTGATGAGATAATTCTTATAATTCCAATAGACCTGTATTACTATTGTGCTTAATATTACAACAGCAATAAAGTAAAGCGTTATCTTATATCTGGAATCATTCATAGTTCAAAAGTAAATGTTAAAATTGAATAAGTTTCTATCGCTTAACACACGTTAACACTCATTAACTTTAAATGATTATAAAACCCGCCATATTTGTAATAGAATTAATCAAAAAACCTATAGATTATGAATACAATTATTAAAGTTATTATGTTTTTCTTGGCATTTAGCTTCACTACAACAAATGCTCAAGATTTTCAAGGTGTGGCAACCTATAAGTCCAAAAGAAAAGTAGATATTAAACTTGATAGTACACAGGTGAATTCTGAAATGCATCAACGTATGATGGAAATGATGAAAAAGCAGTTTGAAAAAACGTATAATTTGTCATTTAATAAAGAAGCATCTATTTATAAGGAAGAAGAATCGTTAGCGCCCCCTCGGCCTAGTGGAATGCAATTTGTAATGGTAAATACTAGTGGTTCGGATATTTTATATAAGAACTTGAAGGAGCAACGATTTACTAATCAAAATGATGTGTTTGGTAAAATCTTCCTGATTAAAGATGAACTTAAAACCATTGACTGGAAGCTCGAGTCAGAGTCTAAAAATATTGGAAATTACACCTGCTTTAAAGCAACTACAACCCGCGAACGCCCTAAAGTTGTTGGGGGAATAAGTATTAATGGAGATAAGGATCTTGATGCCGACTCCAATAAGACTCCTGAAATGGAAACCATCACAATTACGGCATGGTATACTCCCCAAATTCCTATTACTACAGGTCCTGGCAATTACCATGGGCTACCTGGTTTAATATTAGAAGTCAACGATGGTTCTGAAACGGTTATTTGTAGTAAAATTGTAATAAATCCTGAAGATCAGATCTCTATAGATGAACCTAAAAAGGGAAAGGTTGTAACCCAAAGTGAATTTGATGAAATCATGGAAAAGAAGATGAAAGAAATGCGAGAACGCCGTAATTCAGAGCGAAGAGATGGTCATGAAGTACAAATTAGAATAGGGGGGTAATTAATTCTAGGGGTTTTCATTTTCAAAATTAAACTTTCTTTGGTTTATGAAGTCTAACCTGGTGTTAATGCACTAGTTTTAACACCAAACTATAGAAAATAAATCATGAGAACAATGTCTATTAAACTTTGTATAGCATTTATATGTTGTATTAGCTTTACATTATCAGCCCAAGATTTTCAAGGGATTGCGTATTATCAATCAAAAACAACCATAGATATGGATGGATTTGGAGGTAGGCAAATGAGCGAGGAACAAAAGCGTCAAATTGCAGAGCGCATGAAAAGCATGTTCGAAAAAACGTATGTGCTAACTTTTAATAGAGCTGAATCTATTTACAGAGAAGAAGAAAAACTTGAAACTCCTGGTGCTGGTGGCGGAATGCGATTTGGTGGCTTTATGAGTAGTTTTACCGGGGGGCCACAGTATAAAAATGTTAAAGAGTCTCAATTATTGCAGGAACAAGAGTTTTTTGGCAAGCAATTTTTGGTAACCGATTCATTACCTGCCCTCAAATGGACAATGGAAAGTGAAACAAAACAAATTGGTCAATATTTGTGCTTTAAGGCAACCGCAATAAAATCGGTGGATGAAATGGATATGACCAGTTTTAGAAGACGCGACAGAGATAATGAAGAGAAAAAAGAAGGGGATGAAAAAGCAGACAGTTCTAAAACCAATAATCCAATTGCCGAAGTTGAAGTCCCTAAACAAATTATAGTAACGGCTTGGTATACGCCTCAAATCCCAGTCAATCAAGGTCCGGGAGAATATTGGGGATTGCCAGGATTAATTTTGGAAGTCAATGCCGATAGAACTACGATTTTATGTTCAAAAATTGTTATAAACCCACAAGAAAAGCAAGAAATAAAAATGCCTTCAAAAGGAAAGAAGGTTACAAGGGATGAGTATAATGCCATTATGAAAGAAAAAATTGAAGAAATGAGAGAGAATTTTGGAGGACGTAATAGAGGTAACTTCAGAAGAAATTAATGCGAATGCATCCCTACTTAAATCAATCAAAAACACATTCATGAAAAAAATTTTATGCATTATGCTGCTATGCGCAGCCGGACAATCTTTTGCTCAAATTAGAGTAGAAGGTGTTGTTAAAGATAGTATAGGAACACCGTTGGAGTTGGCCAATGTTATCGCCATAAACCAAGAAACTAAAGCCTTGGAGTCTTATGCTATCACCAACGATGAAGGTCGATATAAATTAAATTTGGGCAAGAATGCCGAGTATAGTATCCAGGTAAGTTATATAGGGATGCGAACCTTAACCCAAACCATTACTACAAAAGAAGAGCATATAGATCGTGACTTTTCTCTCGAAGTTGATAATTCTTTGGATGAGATTGAACTTACATATGAAATGCCTGTAACTATCAAAGGAGATACTTTAATATATAATGCCGACTCATTTAATAAAGGTACAGAACGAAAACTTGAGGATGTTTTAAAAAACCTTCCTGGGGTGGAAATTAATGATGATGGTCAAATTGAAGTTGAAGGTAAGGTGGTTTCAAAAGTGATGGTCGATGGTAAGGACTTTTTTGATGGTGACACAAAAATGGCTACTAAAAACATCCCTTCCAATGCAGTTGATAAAGTTCAGGTATTAAAAAACTTTGCTGAAGTTGGGCAATTAAGTGGCGTCACCAATAATCAGGATAATATTGCCATAAATATTAAATTAAAAGAAGGTAAAAAGAATTTTTGGTTTGGTAATATTACCGCTGGAGGAGGAAGCTCGGTCGATCAAGGATTGTATTTAGTACAGCCTAAACTGTTTTACTATAGTCCAAAATACAGCGTGAATTTTATAGGCGATTTAAACAATACAGGAGAAGTTGCGTTTACGCGTCGTGATTATTTCAATTTTTCGGGAGGGTTTAGACCGCCCAGTCGTCAAAGTGGAACTAGTATCAATCTAGGGAATAATAATCTTGGATTTTTAGCTATGCAGAATAACCGTGCAAAGGATATTAATACCAAGTTTGGTGCTGCTAATTTTAGCTACTCACCAAAGAAAATATTAGACATAAGCGGTTTCGCCATTTTTTCTAATAGTAAAACAGAATTGCAGGAAAATAACTCAATTACATATACCGATCAAGGTCTAGGGATTCCTGACGAAAATACCCAAAGTAATACCACTCAGCGCAGTGATTTGGGCATGTTGAAATTCAGCACTAAATATAAACCAAACACAAGCAATCAATTAGATTATGACATTTTAGGTCGAATTTCTAAAGAAGAACAAGATCAAAATTATTTTTCTTCGGTCATAGGAAATATAGACCAATTGGAAAATACGAGTCCATATAGCATAAATCAAAATTTCAACTATTATTATACCTTAAACGAAACCAACATTTTTGCACTAGAAGCACAACATTTATTGCAAGATGAAGATCCTTTTTATAACGCTATTTTAGAGGATAAGACCAATTATATGAACACCGCTGATGGATTGGGATTAGATAATAACCAATCCAGTTATAATATTGTACAAGATAAGCGTGTAAAATCTAATCAATTGGATGCCAAATTAGATTATTGGAATGTGCTCAATCAAAAAAGTAATATCAATTTAACTCTTGGAACCATTTTAAGCAGACAGCAATTTGATTCTGAAATTTTTCAGTTTTTAGATGATGATTCAAAGTTTGAACCTACCCCTAATTTTAACGATGGTCTGGATACAAACGATACCGATTATTATTTTAGCGATTTGTATTTAGGCTTTCATTACCGATTTAAAACCGGTATGTTTACTTTCAATCCTGGTGTTTCTGCACATGTATTTAGTACAAAGAATACCCAATTCAATGTCACCTATAAAGATAATTTCTTTAAGATTTTGCCAGATTTTGACATGCGTATGGAATTGAAAAAGAGCGAGAACATTACTTTACGATATAATATGCAAACCCAGTTTACCGACGTTACAAATTTAGCAAGAGGTTTGGTGCTCAATAACTACAATTCATTGTATTTTGGTAATGAAGCATTAGATAATTCCATATCGCATAATATAAATCTATCGTATTTCAGCTTCAATATGTTTAACTATACCAATGTTCATGGTATGATTAGTTATAGAAAGAGTATTGACCAAATTAGAAGTTTGACCAATTTTGAAAGTGTAATTAGAACCAATTCGCCCTTTAATTCGTCTTTTGCTGATGAATCAGTCTCTGCAAATGGTCGTTTTCAGAGAAGGTTTGGAAAAATTCAGGCATCAATTAACGGAAATTTCAACTATTCAAAATTCAATCAATTTATTCAAAATCAGCGTTCAGTAAATGAGAATTATTCACATAGCTACCGTGCCGAGGTTCGTACAAATTTCAAAGACGCACCAAATGTTGAAATTGGTTACCGCTATGCTATTTCAGATAATGACCAGGGAGCAACACGTACGAAGTTTTATACTAAAGCACCCTCAATAGAGTTTGATGCCTACATCTGGAAAAAGTTGACTTTTAGAACCGATTATTCTTATAATAATTTTAGTGATGAAGATGGAACCATCAACGATTTTCAATTTTGGAATGCATCCCTGTCGTATCGAAAAGATCGCGACGCCAAATTTGAATATGAAGTAAAAGCAACCAATTTATTAGACACAAGATCACAAAGTCAGAGTAATAGCAATGCCTTTTCAGTAAGCGCCACAGAATACTTTATTCAGCCTCGGTTTGTCACCTTCAGGTTGCGATATGAATTATAAATAAAAAAGCCTTCTTTCATTGAAGGCTTTTTTATTTTTAACATTTTATATCCTAAAATAGTAGTATTTTGGAAGCCTGAACCATTAACATTATATTTTAAAATGAAGTATTTAAAAAGACTAATGCTCTCTGCTGTTTTGTTATCAACCTTAACGATTCACGCTCAAGATAGTAGGGAAGTAATTGACAATATTATTAAAGAGGCTAATGAAAATTCGCAATTAGAAGTTTTAGCTTACGAGCTTTTAGATGTGATTGGGCCTAGATTGGTAGGTACCCCACAAATGAAAGTTGCTCATGATTGGGCGATTACTAAATATAGCGGTTGGGGTATTCCAGCTAGAAATGAAAAGTGGGGTGAATGGCGCGGCTGGGAGCGCGGCATCACTCATATAGATATGGTCTCACCTAGAGTGGAGAGTTTAAATGGAACCCAGTTAGCTTGGAATCCAAGTACAGGTAGTAAAGGAATAACTGCCGAAGTTATTATCATACCTACACTAAAGGATGAGGCAGATTTTCAAAACTGGTTACCAAAAGTGAAAGGTAAGATTGTAATGATATCAATGATGCAGCCTACGGGCCGTCCAGATTATAACTGGGAAAAATTTGCCACTGAAGCTTCATTTGAAAAAATGAAAAATGACAGAGATTCGATGACTTCAGAATGGAATAAAAATATTGCCCGAACAGGTTACAACAGCAGAAGTATATCAGAAGCTTTAGAAAATGCTGGAGCGGCTGGGATTGTGACGTCCTATTGGTCCAGAGGTTTTGGTGCAAACAAAATATTTAGTTCAAGAACAAAGAAAATACCAACTATAGAATTGGAATTAGAGGATTATGGAATGCTTTATAGATTAGCTCAATATGGGAGTCAGCCTAAAATTAAAGTCGTTGCCGAGTCAAAAGAATTGGGTGTTGTGCCAACCTTTAATACTATTGCAGAAATCAAGGGCACAGAAAAACCAGAAGAGTATGTGATTCTTTCAGCACATTTAGATTCATGGGATGGTGCACAAGGTGCAACAGATAATGGAACTGGTACGATGGTTATGATGGAAGCGATGCGTATTCTCAAAAAAATGTATCCTAATCCAAAACGTACAATTTTGGTAGGTCACTGGGGAAGTGAGGAGCAAGGTTTAAATGGTTCTCGAGCTTTTGTTGAGGATCATCCCGAAATAGTAGCTAATGTTCAAGCCTTGTTTAATCAGGATAATGGTACGGGTCGTGTTAAAGACATTTCTGGAGCTGGCTTTTTACATTCGTATGAATATTTAACCAGATGGTTACACGAAGTACCTAGAGAAATTACGAGTGAGATAGAAACTGAGTTTCCAGGCTCACCAAGTAGTGGCGGTTCAGATAATGCTTCTTTCGTTGCCGCAGGAGCACCAGCCTTTAATTTAAGCTCATTGAGTTGGGATTACGGTACTTATACTTGGCATACCAATAGAGATACTTATGATAAAATTGTATTTGATGATGTTAGAAGCAATGTCATTCTTACAGCTATATTAGCTTACATGGCATCTGAAGATCCTAATACAACCTCAAGAGAGCGAATCATTTTACCGATGAGCAGACGTACTGGAGAGCAACAAACTTGGCCTAGTCAACGTTCACCAACTCGAAAAGGCGGAATAGATTAATAATTAAAACCTCAACCAAGTGTTGAGGTTTTTTTATGATTTCTTTTTAGATAATGCCACTAAACCCAATATTGGTCCTATGGCCAAAAGTAGGTACATGTAATTTGTGTTTGCCAAATTATAAATTGTATTCAAAATTTGAATACTTATTATGGTAATTGTAAAGCCTATGCAGTTAACAATGGTTAAGGCCGTACCTTTAATTTTTGCATCTGCATTTTGAGCCACTAGCGTAGAAAACATTGGGGAATCTGCTATAACAACAATACCCCAAAACAGTAAAAAACTTATAAAACCTGGTATTGAATTTACCTCAAACATGAGTGGAGAAACAAGGCAACATAAACAAGATAATAACAATGCGGTGTAAGCTGTTTTTTTTGCGCCAATGTATTGTGATATATAGCCGCCTACAACACAAGATAATCCACCTATGGCAATAATAAAAAATGATAAAATTGGAATATTCAGCTGGCTTTCAGGATGCAGTACAGTGTAGTATTTTAACATCACTGGAACAAAAGCCCAAAATGCGTACAATTCCCACATATGTCCAAAATATCCAAATGCAGCCGCTCTAAAGCTCGAATTTTTAAACACTTTAGAAAAAGCTGAAACATCAAGTGTCATACTTTGCTTTCGATAAGGGCCGTCGGGAACTAGAAAAATCATCACTAATCCTCCCGTAATGGCCAGAATGCTCGTAACGATAATTACATAATGCCATGAGAAGGTGTATAAATAACCTCTCAATATATGTGGAAACGCAGTACCAAGCACTAAAGCACCAACTAAAAACCCTAATGCTTTTCCAAGACCTTTGTCATAGTAATCTGCAGAAATTTTCATTCCAACAGGATAAATACCCGCTAGGAAAAATCCAGTAAGCACCCGAAAAGACATTAGGCTAATAAAATTATTGAAATCGAATAGCATCGATAAATTGAAAAGCGCTCCCAATACGGCACTTGCAAAGAATACTTTAGAAGGTGAAAATCGATCTGATACTGTCAATATTGCAAAGGTTAACGTGCCAAGGATAAAGCCTAACTGTACAGCCGAAGTTAGATGACCTAAACTAGATTGACTAAGATTAAAATCAGTAATGAGATCAATCATAATTCCGTTGCCAGCAAACCAAAGTGATGTACAACAAAATTGAGAGAATACTATTAAAGGGAGTATCCTCTTTTTAATATTTGATGCAGTTAATTGATCGCTGACCATAGTAAAGTATTAAGTCTTTGGCTTCAAAACGCCAAAACTTTAAACTAATGTCGTGTATTTTGTTTAGACGGTCAAGAACCAATAAAAAAGTCTTGCATTTTTTTAATACAAGACTTTAATTATTCCTATAAATTGTTGGATTATAGATCAAAGGCCAATTTGACCTTATCAACATAATCCAGTTTTTCCCATGTAAACAGTTCTACTTCTTTTTCAACTTTTCCAGAATAAGGGCTTTCAAATACCTTAACTAATGTTCTAGGTGTTTTTCCCATATGTCCATAAGCAGCTGTTTCCAAATAAATTGGATTTCGAAGTTTTAATCGTTCTTCAATAGCGGCTGGACGCATATCAAATAATTTTGAAACCGTTTGGGCAATTTCCCCGTCAGTTAAATTTAAAGGGCAAGTTCCATAAGTGTCAATAAATATTGAAGTAGGCTCAACCACTCCAATAGCATAACTCACTTGAACAAGTACTTCTTCACATAGCCCAGAAGCCACTAAATTTTTAGCGATATGTCTTGCGGCATAAGCAGCGCTTCTATCTACTTTACTAGGGTCTTTTCCTGAAAACGCACCGCCACCATGAGCACCTTTGCCACCATAAGTATCGACAATTATTTTTCTTCCAGTAAGACCTGTATCTCCATGTGGTCCTCCAATAACGAACTTTCCAGTAGGATTAATATGGTATTCGATATCATCATTAAACAAATTTTGAACATAATCGGGTAATTGATTTATTACTCTAGGTATTAAAATTTTAATGATGTCTTCCCTTATTTTTTTAAGCATTTCTGCTTCGGCTGCTTTTTTATCGACTTGTGTATTTGATTTAGGTAATACAAACTCATCATGTTGAGTGGATATCACAATAGTTACAATTCGTTGAGGCGTATTATCATCGCCGTATTCAATAGTTACTTGACTCTTTGCATCGGGACGTAAGTAAGGAATATCTTTGCCTTCACGACGTAATTCAGCTAAAACTTGAAGGATTTTATGTGAAATATCCAATGCCAAAGGCATATAATTTTCGGTTTCATTTGTAGCGTAGCCAAACATCATCCCTTGATCCCCAGCGCCTTGCTCATCTTTATCGCCTCTATCAACCCCTTGATTGATGTCTTGTGATTGTTCATGAATTAAAGAAATCACACCACAAGAGTCACCAGAAAACTGATAGGCCCCTTTGGTGTAGCCAATGTTGTTAATTACTGTTCTTGCAATTTCCTGAACATCTAAATAAGTTTTGCTTTTCACCTCTCCGGCTAGTACAACTTGACCTGTGGTGACCAGTGTTTCACAGGCAACTTTAGATTCGGGATCAAAGGCTAAAAAATGATCGAGTAAGGCATCACTTATTTGGTCTGCAACTTTATCTGGGTGACCTTCAGAAACACTTTCCGAAGTAAATAAATATGGCATATAGGTCTATATTTTTGGTTAAATTACGGAAAATAACTGATACGGAACCTAATACTAAAGTAGTGATGTGAAACTGCTTTAGCATTTTTTAATGAGGTCGCAATCAGACAAATTTTTCCTCTATTTTCAGGCGCAAAAATACATATTAAATTAAAGATAGAAAAGAACTAATTAGGAAATAATAAAGCCTTTGAAAAATGAATTTCAAAGGCTTTAACAAATTTAATAAACCAACTAATATTAATGCTCATTCAATCTAAAGTCTGGATAGGCATCCATTCCGTGTTCATGAGCATCAAGACCTTCTAATTCTTCTTTTTCAGAAACGCGTATTCCAACGGTTTTCTTGAGTGTATAAATGATTATAAACGAAGAGACAATACATATAGCCGCATAAGAAGCAACACCTATAAGCTGACTTATAAACTGATCGAAACCAGCTAAAGCGCCAAACATTCCAACTGCCAAAGTCCCCCATATACCACATACCAAATGAACGGCAATGGCTCCTACAGGATCGTCTAATTTTAATCTGTCAATTAATGATACTGCAAATACGATGATAGCACCTGCAACCAAACCAATAATAATAGCGTCTCCAGGGCTCATTTGATCAGCACCGGCTGTAATACCTACTAATCCTCCAAGAATACCATTTAAAAACATGGTTAAATCTAAATTTTTGAATTTAATGGCTGATACCATTGCGGCAGCAACGCCCCCAGCTGCAGCGGCTAAACAGGTCGTTACTAAAGTTAAAGATGTTAATCCTGGGTCGGCTGATAACACCGATCCGCCATTAAATCCAAACCAGCCTAACCAGAGAATTAATACTCCAGCTGTTGCTAAAGGGATATTGTGTCCTGGGATCGCTTGAATTTTTCCATTTTTAAACTTTCCAATACGTGCACCTAATAAGCAAACGGCTACTACGGCAGCCCATCCACCCACAGAGTGTACTAGGGTTGAACCTGCAAAATCATAAAAAGGAGTTTCTAATTGGTCTAAAAATCCGCCACCCCATTTCCATGAACCAGCTATTGGATAAATAATCCCAACATAAAGAATTGTAAAAATCATGAACGGTCCAATTTTAATACGTTCTGCTACCGCTCCAGATACAATAGTAGCAGCGGTTGCGGCAAACATGCCTTGGAATAAGAAATCGGTCCAGTAGGTGTATCCTCCATCGGCATATTCAGGAGTTAGTCCATTTTCTGGCAGGGAAAGTCCAAATAAGTCAATAAAATAATCTGGTAATAATCCTCCTAGTGAAAACGTTCCTGGGTACATAAGGTTAAAGCCTATTAGGCAATATAATAGTAAACCAACAGTGATTATAAAGATGTTTTTAAATAGTATATTTAGGGTGTTTTTTTGTCTAGTTAACCCAATTTCTAAAAATGCAAATCCTAGGTGCATGAAGAAAACGAGTGCTGTACAGACCATCATCCATACGTTGTTTGTTGTAAGTAATTCCATGTTTTAAGTTTTAGTTTAAAGTTTCTCCTCCTTTTTCTCCTGTTCGTATTCTGTAAGCTTCTTTAATGTCACTTACGAAGATTTTTCCGTCACCAACTTCACCTGTTCCAGCAGATTCAATAATGGTTTTTACGGTTATTTCTTCAAAGCTGTCATTAACAACTATAGATAAAAACCTACGTTGTATATCGCTTGTACTATATGAAACACCTCTGTAAACGTGTCCCTCTTGTTCGTTTCCTAATCCGGTTACATCCCAGTAGGAGAAAAAGTTTACGCCAACTTCATGCAAGGCGCTTTTCACGGTAGAAAATTTTGATTTTCTAATGATCGCTTCAATTTTTTTCATGTTATTAGTATTATTGATTTATTAATTAGTGTATTCTTAAAATGCGTAGATGGCGGCTAGCACAAATGAGCTCAAACTCTTCTTTGGCATGAGGTCGCTATCTATAAAAGCGTCATCAGAAGCGCTATCTAATCTAATTTCTGGTTTTATTGTAAAGTTTTCAATAGAGTAGCTCCCTGTTATTGTTGTTGCAAAAACACTAGAATCTTCAACACCTGTACCTATAGCGCCAAAATCGCTGTCTTCTTTAAAGTATTCTCCTCTTAACCCAATTGTGAAACTCTCTGAAGTCGCATATTGTGGATACAGGGCAACTCCAGCAAAACCAACACCATCATTATCGAAATACGCCGCGTTAATACCTAAATAGAAGCTATCGGAGATATCAAAACCACCAGTGAAATCTATTTCATAAGCACCGTCATCGGTTAAAAAGTTTAAGTATTGACCTTTATAGCCTAGTTGTGCGCCAAAAGCGTATTTGCCTGTTGGATTAAATTCGGTAGCATCGGTTGGATTCATCACCCCTAGCATTAAGCTAAAATCATCTGATAATGCAAAATCTGCTTTTAAACCTGTATGGCTAAATGGGCCATAAGAGAATAAGTAAGATGTACTATAGTTAAAGTTAGCAGTAGGAGAAATGACCTCATAACCAAGAAATGTATTAAAGTTACCAAAGGTTAGTTTTACAGATTCGCTCACATTCCAGTAGGCATATAGTTGATTAATAATATTTCCAGTGGCTGAATACATTGGGGAAGCGAAAATGGCATCTGTTCCTCTAGGTCCAAAAACCAAATCGGCAACAAATCCAACTTTTTTGCCTTCATAGGATGCAATTACATTTGCCATACCTAAAGCAAATCCCGGTAAATTAGCAAATGAAGAGCCTGGTGCAATAGCATTTTCATCATTAGGGGCACTAAAATTCACACGATAATACGCATCAATACTACCGTTTAAAGTAAATTTCTTTGTTTGTTCTTCGGTTTCTTCTTGAGCAAAGGCTACAACAGTTAAAAATAAGAACGCGAAAGTCAATACATTTTTCATAAAGTTTAATTTAATTATTAATGGGTCAAAACTATGTAAAAAAATAAATACCCCATCAAAAAATAGGGGTATTGATTAAATTTTTATGATTAAAACATTTTTACCCCTTCAAAAATTAGGGGTATATAAAAAAAGAAGAAAAAAATGTGAATCTGTGAATAGAAAAATTACAGAAAATATGCATTTGTGCGATTTCACTGCATTTTATTCATCGAAAAATGAGTTCGCGTAAAATTTAATTAATGAATAATTGAATTTCATGAATTTAATTCAATTAAAAACTGTTATTAATTTCGTAATTTAATAGGGGTTTTAGCTTAAAAAACAAATTATACTTGCCTAAAATTATTGAAGTCGTAATAATGCATGGTACATTATTATAATAGAGGTTTACCCTATATATTAGCTAATTGAATGAATTTTTTTTAAGGTTAATTTTATAGATTATGTTAACAAAACAAGGATTGTATTTACCAGAATTTGAACACGATAATTGTGGTGCTGGATTTATATGTAGTTTAACAGGTAAACGTTCTAATGATATTATTCATAAAGCATTAGAAATTTTAGTTAAACTAGAGCATAGAGGAGCAGTTAGTTCTGACGGTAAAACCGGTGATGGAGCAGGGATATTAATTGATATTCCGCATAAGTTTTTTAAAATATTTTGTGAATTTAATTTACCCGAAGCTGGTGAGTATGCGGTAAGTAATGTCTTTTTGCCTAAAAAAATTAATCAACGCGATTATTGTATTACAATTTTAGAGGAGGCTATAAAAGAACAGGGTCTTAAATTATTAGGCTGGAGAGATGTTCCAGTCAATAGTGATGTTTTAGGAGAAATAGCTAAAAGCACAGAGCCATTTATAAAGCAATTATTTATTGGTAAGTCTGATAAAAATCAATCCGATTTTGACTTTAATCTTAAATTGTTTGCAGCGCGAAAAATTGCAGAGCATACTATTTATAATTCAAAATTATCAGAGTCTAAATTCTTTTACATTCCAAGTTTATCTACTAAAATTATTATTTATAAAGGCCTTTTAATGCCAGAGGATATCAATGGCTATTATCTCGATTTATTCAACTCGGCCTTAATTACTCGATTGGCCTTGGTACATCAGCGTTTCTCGACCAATACATTCCCAACTTGGGATTTGGCACAACCGTTCAGATATATATGCCATAATGGTGAAATCAACACCTTACGAGGTAATGTGTCTAGAATGTTCTCTCGTGAAGAGATTATGAAGAGTGAATGGTTTGGTGACGATATTAAACGAATTATTCCAACCGTTTTAAAAGGGAAATCAGATTCAGCCACTTTAGATATGGTTGTGGAGCTTTTATTAATGACAGGACGATCACTGCCGGAAGTCATGATGATGTTGGTGCCAGAAGCTTGGGAAAAGAATGATAATATGTCTGATGCTAAAAAGGCATTCTATGAGTATAATTCGTGTCTTATGGAGCCTTGGGATGGTCCAGCTTCTATTCCATTTACTGATGGTAATTACATTGGTGCAGTATTAGATCGAAATGGTTTACGTCCGTCGAGATATACAGTAACCAAAAAAGGATATGTTGTGATGTCTTCTGAAACAGGTGTCGTTGATATTGCACCAGAAAATGTTGAGTTTCATGGTCGATTAGAACCTGGCAAAATGTTCTTGGTAGATATGAATGAAGGGCGTATTGTAAATGACGAAGAAATAAAAGAAAAAATTGCCGCTAAACATCCATATCGACAATGGCTAAATGAAAATTTGGTTCACTTAAAAGACATTTCAGCAAAAAAAGGACCTATTAATTATAAAGAGGTCGAACTAAATAAAAGAGAAGTTGTTTTTGGATATACACAAGAAGATCTTAATACTATTATAAAACCTATGGCCCAAGGAGGTAAAGAACCAATCGGGTCAATGGGAAGTGATACGCCAATTGCAGTGTTGTCTGAACGACCACAATTAATCTATAATTATTTTAAACAGCTATTTGCGCAAGTCACCAATCCACCCTTGGATGGAATTCGTGAAGAGTTAATAACTGATATTAGTTTAACGCTTGGTTGTGACGTCAATATTTTTGATATCAATGCCGAACACTGTAAGAAGCTTAAAATCCAAAACCCTGTAATTTCTAAACACGATTTAGACAAGATTAGAAATTATGATTCCAATCCTAATTTTAAGGTCGAGTCGATTTCAATGTTATACGAAGTTAAGCGTGGCTTAAACGAACTTGAAATCGCACTAGAAAATTTAGTGACTCAAGCTTCAAAAGCCATAGATGAGGGAGCAAATATTATTATTCTGTCTGATCGTTATGTAGATGAAAATCATGCCCCAATTCCAGCATTATTGGCCTGTTCGTATGTGAATCATGCCTTACATAAGTTAAATAAACGTTCCAGAATTAGCTTAATTATAGAATCAGCCGAACCACGTGAAGTGCACCACTTTGCCTTACTTTTTGGTTATGGTGCTAGTGCGGTGAATCCATATATAGTTAATGAAATTGTTCAAAAGCAAGTTGAAAACAGCGACATTACTGATTTGGATTATTTAACGGCTATAAAAAATTACAACAAAGCCGTTGGTAAAGGAATTTTAAAAGTGATGAATAAAATTGGAATTTCAACATTGAATTCCTATCGAGGATCACAATTGTTTGAATGTATTGGGATTAATACCAAAACCGTCGAAAAATATTTTCCAAACACGCCTACACGAATTCAAGGGATTGGATTATTAGAAATAGAAAAGGAAATTGTTAAGCGACATCAAAAAGCATTTAATTCTGTAAATGAAGAACCAGAAATAGAAATTGGTGGAGATTACCGTTGGAGAAGAGGTCAAGAACAACATATGTTCAACCCTTTAACAGTTGCTAAGCTTCAGGAATCTGTGCGAACAAATAAAGCTTCCACGTTCAAGGAATATTCAGATTTAGTTAACGATCAATCCAAAAATTTAATGACCATAAGAGGCTTGTTTGAGTTTGATCAGTTTGATCCTATTCCTATTGAAGAAGTTGAGCCATGGACCGAAATTGTGAAACGCTTTAAAACTGGAGCCATGTCCTATGGTTCTATTAGTAAGGAGGCCCATGAAAATTTAGCGGTAGCCATGAATCGAATTGGAGGAAAAAGTAACTCCGGTGAAGGTGGTGAAGATCAAGAACGATTTTATAAAAGCGTTGAAGGCGATTGGCGTAATAGTGCTATAAAACAAGTGGCTTCAGGTCGATTTGGAGTGACTTCAAATTATTTGACGAATGCTGAAGAAATTCAAATTAAAATTGCACAAGGAGCAAAACCAGGTGAAGGAGGACAATTGCCAGGACCAAAAGTAAATCCAGCCATTGCCAAAACAAGAAATTCTACGCCATATGTTGGGCTTATTTCTCCACCACCACATCATGATATTTATTCAATTGAAGATTTATCACAGTTAATTTATGATCTAAAATCAGCAAACAGAGAAGCCAGAATCAATGTGAAATTGGTTTCAGAAGTTGGAGTTGGAACCGTAGCTGCGGGAGTAGCCAAAGCAAAGGCAGATGTTGTGCTTATTTCAGGATTTGATGGTGGTACAGGTGCTTCACCTTTAACCTCATTAAAACATGCCGGTTTGCCATGGGAATTAGGTATCGCCGAAGCCCAGCAAACTTTAGTCATGAATGATTTACGAAATCGTATTGTATTAGAGTGTGACGGACAATTAAAAACAGGGCGCGATGTTGCAATCGCTTGCCTATTAGGAGCCGAAGAATTTGGTTTCGCAACCGCACCTTTAGTGGCTTCAGGCTGTATTATGATGCGCGTTTGTCATTTAAATACATGTCCGGTAGGCATTGCTACTCAAAATCCTGAATTGCGTAAAAAGTTTAAAGGCAAACCAGAACACGTTGTAAATTATATGTATTTCGTAGCACAGGAACTTCGTGAGATTATGGCCAAATTAGGATTTAGAACAATCAACGAAATGGTTGGACAGGTTCAAAAATTAAACCGCAATAAAGCTATAGAGCATTACAAGGCTTCGGGAATCGACTTAACACCAATTCTTCATAAGATTGATGTGTCAGCTGATGTAAAGTTATATAATACAACATCCCAAGAACACCATATTGAGTCACATTTGGATTTTCAAATTATAAAACAAGCGCATCAGGCCTTATTCCGAAGACAAAAAACCTATGTAGATTTAAAAATCACCAATATAGATCGTGCGGTAGGGGCCATTGTGAGTAACGAAATTTCTAAAATATATGGGGCACAAGGTCTTCCAGAGGATACTATAAATATCAATTTCACAGGTTCAGCAGGTCAAAGTTTTGGCGCCTTTGCAACGAGCGGGTTAAATATGGTAGTGCATGGTAACACTAACGATTATCTTGGAAAAGGCTTGTCTGGTGGTAAATTAGCCATTAGAGTGCCAGATGAATGTACCATTATTCCAGAAGATAATATCATAACTGGTAACGTGACACTTTACGGAGCAACATCTGGTGAAGCCTATATTAATGGTAAAGCTGGTGAACGTTTTTGTGTTAGAAATTCAGGTGCAAAGGCTGTAGTTGAAGGTATTGGAGATCACGGATGTGAGTACATGACCGGTGGTGTTGCCATTATTTTAGGGCCAGTAGGACGTAATTTTGGAGCAGGGATGAGCGGTGGAATTGCTTATGTGCTTGATGATAAAAATACCTTTACTCAAAATTGTAATGGGGAAGATTTGAACATCGATCCAATTGAATTGGAAGAGGATAAAATTCAGCTAAAAGCATTGATTTTGAATCATTACAACGCTACTCAAAGTCCACTGGCACAACGTATTTTGGAAGATTGGGATAATTATCTTCCAAAATTCAAGAAAATATTGCCTGAAGAATATAGACAGGCACTGATTAGATTGGAAAATGAAAAATTAGAAACAGCATAAGATCATGGGAAAGATAACAGGATTTTTAGAATACGAAAGAGCTGTTGAAGCTTATGACAAGGTTGAAAACAGATTAAAAAATTATAAAGAATTTACAATTCCTTTGCCTGAACAGGACCTGAAAAATCAAGGTGCTCGATGTATGGATTGCGGAATTCCTTTTTGTCATAGTGGGTGTCCATTAGGTAATTTGATACCAGATTTTAATGATAAAGTTTATCTCGGAAAATGGAAGGAAGCTGCAGAAATCTTACATAAAACTAATAATTTCCCAGAGTTTACTGGGCGTTTATGTCCAGCACCATGTGAAGAGGCATGTGTTTTGGGTATTAATGAAGATCCAGTAACAATTGAAAATATTGAAAAAAATATTGTTGAAACCGCTTTTAAGGAGGGTTGGATTACCGCAAAACCACCCAAGTTTAGAACAGGTAAAAAAGTTGCAGTCATTGGCTCTGGACCTTCTGGTTTAGCTGCCGCACAACAGTTAAATTATGCTGGTCATGAGGTTACTGTTTTTGAGCGTGATGCTAAAGTGGGCGGATTATTACGTTACGGTATTCCGGACTTTAAAATGGAAAAACAAATTATCGACAGACGTCTTAAAGTATTGGAAGATGAGGGTATTACGTTTAAAACTAATGCCCATGTAGGGGTTAATGTAGATGCTTTAAAGCTTAAGGAAGAATTTGATGCCATAGTATTA
Source organism: Geojedonia litorea (assembly GCF_042654525.1). Taxonomy (NCBI): domain Bacteria; kingdom Pseudomonadati; phylum Bacteroidota; class Flavobacteriia; order Flavobacteriales; family Flavobacteriaceae; genus Geojedonia; species Geojedonia litorea. Next base: position 151,080 of record NZ_JBHSGP010000014.1, on the reverse strand, counting down.
TGCGGAGGTGCAACGGTAAGACGTTCTATACCTATACCTGGTGCTGATTTAAATGGTGTACATCAAGCCATGGATTTTCTTAAACTAAACAATCAGCATGTTGATGGACTGATTAAGGCTGATCAGCTAATTTCAGCGAAAGGTAAACATGTCATTGTGATAGGTGGTGGCGATACCGGATCTGATTGTATTGGTACAAGTAACCGCCATGGTGCCAAATCGGTGACAAATTTTGAAATTTTGAGTAAACCTACTGAAGGTCGACCAGCACATCAACCCTGGCCATATTGGCCAATGCGTTTACGTACAAGTTCCTCTCATAAAGAAGGAGTTGAACGGTTTTTTAGTGTGTCAACCAAAGAATTCAAAGGTGATAAAAACGGAAATTTAGTGGGTTTAACCACTGTTGAAGTAGAATGGATTTTTAGGGTAGGTGAACGTCCACAATTGCGTGAATTACCAAATACTGAAAAACACTGGGATTGCGATTTAGCTTTGCTGGCATTAGGATTCATCGGAGCCGAAAAAACCTTGGCAGAACAATTGGGATTGGAAATGGATTTTAGAACTAACATACAGGCCACAGAAAAAAATTATAAAACAAATGTGCCAGGAATATTTGCAGCAGGTGATATGCGACGTGGACAATCTTTAATTGTTTGGGCAATTTCCGAAGGTCGTCAGGCAGCTCATCATGTTGACGCCTTTTTAATGGGAAGCTCAAACTTGCCTTTAAAGGATAGTAATGATTTGCCAAGAATTTAAAAATAATTACTTTAATAATTGGAAATTAAAAACAGAATACTAACATTTGTTGTTACATATGAACAAGACAATTTTAAATATCATTTCTAACGTCATTGTGGTGATTTGCTCACGACGTCGAGGGATGGTGCAATAAATTGAAATTATAAAAATTTAAAGCCTTCCTCAACGGGAAGGCTTTTTTTATTGAAAAAATTAAGGTTTTGAACATCATATTAGTTGGTATCTAAATAATTGATAAAGAGACAATTAAATGTATAAATTTAATGTTGAATTTAGATGTAAAGACCTTAAAATGAAGTGAGTTAAAACACAAACAAGTAATTTAGTTTTTGCAAATGAAATTTGCTCAATAATTATTATGAATAAATTAAACAAGTACAGTAAAACAGTCACCCAAGATCCAACCCAACCAGCTGCTCAAGCCATGCTTCACGCGATTGGATTAACCACTGAAGATTTTGAAAAACCATTAATAGGGATAGCAAGTACAGGTTACGAAGGTAATCCTTGTAATATGCATCTCAACGATTTGGCTAAATTAGTTAAAGAAGGCACTAAAAATGAAGATGTTGTTGGGTTGATTTTTAATACAATTGGAGTTAGTGATGGCATTTCCATGGGAACACCAGGAATGCGTTATTCATTACCGTCAAGAGATATCATTGCCGATTCCATGGAAACCGTGGTACAGGCTATGAGCTATGATGGTTTGGTAACCGTGGTTGGATGTGATAAAAATATGCCCGGCGCTTTGATGGCGATGATCCGATTAAACAGACCGAGCATTTTAGTTTATGGTGGTACCATTGATTCTGGTTGTCACAACGGAAAAAAATTAGATGTGGTTTCGGCTTTTGAGGCCTGGGGCAGTAAAGTCGCGGGCACTATGACCGAAACCGAATTTCAAAATATTGTTGAAAAAGCTTGTCCAGGTGCAGGCGCTTGTGGCGGGATGTACACAGCCAACACAATGGCTTCTGCCATCGAGGCATTAGGTATGGCTCTACCCTACAATTCTTCAAATCCAGCTTTAAGTAACGATAAAAAACAGGAAGCCATCAAAGCAGGTGAAGCCATGCGAGTGTTACTTGAAAAAGACATTAAACCGTCTGATATTATTACACGCAAATCACTCGAGAATGCCATTCGTTTGGTTACCATTCTTGGAGGTTCAACTAATGCGGTATTGCACTTTTTAGCCATTGCAAGAGCCGCGCAAATTGAGTTTACTTTAAAAGACTTTCAAGATATAAGTGATAATACACCATTTTTAGCCGATTTAAAACCTAGCGGTAAATATTTAATGGAAGATGTTCATGCCGTAGGAGGTATTCCTGCGGTGTTAAAATACCTACTCAAAAAAGGATTGCTACATGGCGATTGTCTAACAGTAACAGGTAAAACTTTAGCTGAAAACTTGTTGGATGTACCTGATTTATCTGAAGGTCAAGATGTCATCAAGCCTCTAGAGCAACCTATAAAAATTTCAGGTCATTTACGTATGCTTTATGGTAATTTGGCTTCAGAAGGAAGTGTGGCTAAAATTACAGGAAAGGAAGGATTGAGCTTTGTGGGTAAAGCCAAAGTGTTTGATGGAGAATATGCTGCAAACGACGGTATTCGTGATGGGAAAGTAGAAAAAGGTGATGTGGTTGTTATTCGATATGAAGGCCCTAAAGGTGGTCCTGGAATGCCAGAAATGTTGAAACCAACTGCGGCTATTATTGGTGCAGGATTAGGTAAAGATGTGGCCTTGATAACAGATGGGCGTTTTTCTGGTGGAACACATGGATTTGTAGTGGGTCATATCACCCCAGAAGCGCAAGAAGGAGGTACAATTGCTCTTGTTAAAGACGGTGATATGATTACTATTGATGCAGAAACCAACAGCATTTCTTTAGAAGTCTCTGAAGAAGAATTACAAGAACGTAGAAAACAATGGAAAGCACCTGCGCTTAAATTCGATCGTGGCGTGCTTTATAAATATGCGAGAACAGTTTCATCAGCATCCAAAGGATGTGTAACAGATGAATTTTAGTTGCATTAAATAACAGGGTCTTTTAATTAAAAGATTTTATATGAAAGAAACACAATCTATACAAGTGAATAAAAAATCAACAAAAACGACGCATCGAATTTCAGGTAGCGAGGCAATCATACGTTGTTTGATAGCCGAAGGAGTCGATATTCTTTATGGTTATCCTGGTGGAGCAATTATGCCAGTTTATGACGAGTTATATAAGTATCAAGATAGAATACACCATGTACTTACACGTCATGAACAATGCGCTGCACATGCCGCCCAAGGTTATGCCCGTATTTCTGGAAAAGTAGGTGTGGCCATGGCAACATCTGGCCCAGGGGCCACAAATCTAATTACGGGTATTGCCGATGCTCAGATAGATTCTACACCAATGGTATGTATTACTGGGCAAGTCTTTTCACATTTGCTAGGTAGTGATGCCTTTCAAGAAACTGATATTATTGGAATTTCAACGCCGGTAACTAAATGGAATCATCAAATTACTAAAGCTTCTGAAATTCCTTCAGTGATTGCTAAAGCATTTTATATTGCCAAAAGCGGTCGTCCCGGTCCAGTACTTATTGATATTACCAAAGATGCACAGGTTGAGGAATTTGACTTTGCATATGAAAAATGTACCGCAGTAAGGAGTTATAATCCAGTACCAACAACTAATCCAGACGCTGTATCAAAAGCTGCACAACTTATTAATTCGGCAAAAAAACCAATGATTGTTTGGGGTCAAGGTGTTATTCTAGGTGAAGCCGAAAATGAATTAAAGGCGGTAATTGAAAAATCGGGCGTTCCTGCGGCATGGACTATATTAGGAGCTTCTGCCATTCCTACCTCACATCCTTTAAATATTGGTATGGTTGGTATGCATGGTAATTATGCACCAAACAAACTTACTAATGAGTGCGATGTTCTCATTGCAATTGGTATGCGCTTTGACGATCGTGTTACCGGTAAATTAGACACTTATGCAAAACAGGCAAAAATCATTCATTTTGAGATTGATCCGGCTGAAATTGATAAAAATGTAAAATCTGATGTTGCTGTTTTAGGTGATGCTAAAGAAAGTCTAAAACAACTACTTCCACTTTTGGAAGAAAAAACTTATCCTCAATGGCTTCAAAAGTTTAAGGACTTATATGCTATAGAGTTTGAGAAAGTTATAAAAAATGACATTCATCCAACTAAAGAAGGCCTTACAATGGGTGAAGTCCTAAAAGAAATCAACATCCAAACCAAAGCTGAAGCCGCTATTGTTAGTGATGTGGGTCAACATCAAATGATTGCTTGTCGATATGCCGAATTTAATACAACTAAAAGCAATATTACCTCTGGAGGTTTAGGGACTATGGGCTTTGCGCTTCCGGCGGCAATTGGAGCTAAAATGGCAGCTCCTGACCGCGAAGTTGTTGCCATTATTGGTGATGGTGGGTATCAAATGACCATTCAAGAGTTAGGTACTATATTTCAACAACGTGTTCCGGTAAAAATAGTAGTCTTAAATAACGAATTTTTAGGAATGGTGCGTCAATGGCAACAGCTGTTTTTTGATAAGCGTTATGCGTCAACTGAAATGACTAATCCAGATTTTGTAGCTATTGCAAAAGGTTACTTTATTGAAGCCAAAAAAGTGACTAAACGTGACGAATTAAAAGATGCTGTTGCAGAGATGATTGCCTGTGAAGGACCTTATTTTTTAGAAGTTTGTGTTGAGAAGGAAGACAATGTATTTCCAATGATTCCAGCAGGAGCTTCTGTTTCAGATGTTAGATTAAGTTAATTATGGAAAAGCAATTATTTACCGTATCGATATACACCGAAAACAATATTGGGTTACTCAATCGTATTTCGGCAATTTTTCAGCGAAGACATATTAATATTGAAAGTTTAAACACTTCAGCTTCAGAGATTGAAGGCGTTTCACGTTTTACAATTGTAGTAAGTATGACTGAAGAACAGATCAAAAAAATCATAGGTCAAATTGACAAGCAAATTGAAGTGATAAAAGCTTATTATCATAGAGATGAAGATACTATTTACCAAGAGTCTTGCCTATTCAAGATTAAATCTGATTTATTATTTGAAGAACGTCAAATTCAAAACATTATTAAAGAAAGTAATGCCAGAATTGTAACCGTTAATAAGGAGTTTTTTGTAATCGAAAAATCTGGTAGACGAGAAGAAATAGAATTATTATACAGAGAATTAAGTGTTTTTGGAATCATGCAATTTACCCGTTCGGGACGTATAGCGGTGACCAAGGATGAAATGAAAATATCTAAAATGCTTCAAGCATTTAACCAATAAAAACAACAAACAAAATGGCAAATTATTTTAACACATTATCGTTAAGACAACAATTAGAGCAATTAGGAAAATGTAGGTTCATGGAAGCTTCAGAGTTTGAAGATGGTGTGAATGCATTATTAGGAAAGAAAATTGTAATTGTGGGCTGTGGTGCCCAAGGTTTAAATCAAGGCTTGAACATGCGTGATTCAGGCTTGGATATTTCGTATGCATTGCGTGAAGTAGCCATACAAGAACAACGTGCATCTTATAAAAATGCAACACAAAATAAATTTAATGTTGGAACCTACGAAGAATTGATTCCAACAGCAGATTTGGTGCTCAACTTAACACCAGATAAACAGCATACCAGTGTCGTAAAAGCGGTTATGCCATTGATGAAACAGGGTGCAACATTAAGTTACTCACACGGATTCAACATTGTAGAAGAAGGTACACAAATTCGTAAAGATTTGACTGTAATTATGGTGGCTCCAAAATGCCCAGGAACTGAAGTCCGTGAAGAATATAAGCGTGGTTTTGGAGTGCCAACACTTATTGCCGTGCATCCAGAAAATGATCCAGAAGGAAAAGGATTGGCACAGGCAAAAGCTTATGCTGTTGCCACAGGTGGTCATAGAGCTGGGGTATTGGAATCTTCTTTTATTGCTGAAGTAAAAAGTGATTTAATGGGAGAGCAAACCATTTTGTGTGGATTACTTCAAACAGGAGCTATTTTGTCATTTGATAAAATGGTTGAAAAAGGAATCGATGCTAATTATGCTGCAAAACTAATTCAGTATGGTTGGGAAACAGTTACTGAAGCCTTAAAACACGGTGGCATTACTAATATGATGGATCGTTTATCAAATCCAGCAAAAGTAAAAGCTTATCATTTATCAGAAGAATTAAAAGGTATAATGCGTCCATTGTTTGAAAAGCATATGGATGATATTATTTCTGGTCATTTCTCTAAAACCATGATGGAAGATTGGGCAAATGACGATGTTAATTTATTAAAATGGAGAGCCGCTACTGGTGAGACTGCTTTCGAAAAAACACCCTTAACTTCAGATCAAATTTCTGAACAGGACTATTTTGATCATGGGGTTTTATTGGTAGCATTTGTAAAATCGGGAGTTGAATTGGCGTTTGAAACTATGGTAAGCGCGGGCATCATCGAAGATTCAGCGTATTATGAATCACTTCACGAATTACCTTTGATTGCCAATACCATTGCACGAAAAAAATTATTTGAAATGAACCGCGTTATTTCAGATACTGCAGAATATGGTTGCTATCTTTTTGATCACGCTTGCAAACCTTTGTTGAAAGACTTTATGACAACCGTGGATACCAATATCATCGGTAAATCATATTCAAAATCAAATGCAGTTGATAATTTAGAACTCATCGCTATTAATGACGCTATTAGAAACCACCCAATTGAAGCGGTAGGTAAACGATTGAGAAGCGCGATGAAAGCGATGAAAACCATAAAATCTGAAGTTGAGGTAGCCGATTCGGTATTGGCATAACTAAATGATAAGTACAGGAACATATAGTCCAAAACTACAGGATATAAAAACCGCAGCAAAACGTCTAAATGGCATTGCTGCGGTTACCCCTTTAATGGCAAATGTTCGCTATTCAAATCAATTTGGCTGCAATGTTTTATTTAAACGTGAAGATTTGCAACAAGTCCGTTCTTATAAAATTCGCGGAGCTTACAACAAGATGTCTACGTTAACAGCCGAGCAGATTGAGAATGGAATTGTATGTGCAAGCGCAGGGAATCATGCACAAGGTGTTGCATTATCTTGTAAGTTGCTAAAAATTAAAGGTACTATCGTAATGCCTTCACCAACACCAAAGCAAAAAATTGAGCAGGTTAAAATGTTTGGTGGAGACTTTATTGAGGTGGTTCTATCGGGAGATAGTTATGACGATGCGTATCATACGGCTATTGAAGATTGCGAACGTTTGAACAAAACTTTCATTCATCCTTTTAATGATGAAAAAGTCATCGAAGGCCAAGCCACAATTGCATTGGAAATTTTAAACCAATCCCAAATACCCATAGATTATGTATTTGTACCTGTTGGTGGCGGAGGTTTATCAGCTGGATTGTCAGAAGTGTTTAAAGCATTATCACCCAATACAAAAATCATAGGTGTCGAACCTCAAGGTGCACCATCGATGACAACATCGTTAAAGAATAATAAAAACACTAGTCTTAAACATATCGAGAATTTTGTAGATGGTGCTGCAGTAAAACGTGTAGGAGACTTAAGTTTTGAGATTTGTAAGCAAAATTTGCATGATATGATTTTGGTTCCGGAAGGAAAGATTTGTCAAACCATTTTGGATCTCTACAATAAAGATGCAGTGGTTGTTGAGCCTGCGGGAGCCTTAAGTATTGCTGCTTTAGACCTATATGCACAAGATATAAAAGGCAAAAATGTGGTCTGTATAGTTAGTGGGAGTAATAATGATATTACCAGAACTGCAGAAATTAAGGAACGTGCTCTTTTGTACGCTAACTTAAAACATTATTTCATAATAAAGTTCCCGCAAAGAGCAGGTGCGCTACGGGAATTTGTGGTTGATATTTTAGGTCCAACAGATGATATCACACACTTTGAATATACAAAAAAAACCAATCGTGAAAACGGAGCTGCCGTAGTAGGGTTGGAGCTAAAGTCGGCTGATGACTTACAGCCGTTAATAACAAAAATGAAACTTCATAATTTTTATGGAGATTACTTAAATGATAAACCTGATTTATTTCAGTTTTTAGTTTAAAAATAAAACACAATGGAAATTCCAGAACACTTCAAAATTCAATCATTAATACATCAAAACACCTATTTAGTCTCTGGTGAATTAAAACCTTGGAGAGGAGAAACTTCAGAAGTTTACTCAACAATCTCTTCCACAAAAGACTATAAGCCTACTTTATTGGGCACCATTCCAATTCTTGGTGAAAATGAAGCCTTAGAAGCATTAGATTCTGCCAGCCAAGCCTACAATAAAGGACAAGGCTTATGGCCTACAATGAAAGTGGTAGACCGAATTGCCTGCATGGAAAAATTTGTCACGCAAATGAAAACAAAACGTGATGAAGTTGTAAAATTATTGATGTGGGAAATAGGTAAAAATTTACCAGATTCTGAAAAAGAATTTGACCGAACTGTTGATTACATCTACGATACCATTGAGGCCTACAAGCAATTGGATAGGCACTCGGCTAAATTTGAAAAAAACGATGGCGTCTATGCGCATATTCGACGTGGACCTCTGGGTGTTGTGCTATGTTTGGGGCCATATAATTACCCCCTTAATGAAACATTTACCTTGCTAATTCCTGCACTCATTATGGGGAATACAGTAATTTTTAAACCTGCCAAGTTGGGCGTACTGTTATTGTCACCTTTACTTGAAGCCTTTCAAAATAGTTTTCCAAAAGGGGTTGTAAATATTATATATGGACGTGGACGAACTGTTGCAACACCAATTATGCAATCTGGTCGTGTTGATGTGTTGGCCTTAATAGGAAATAGTAAATCGGCAAATGCACTGCAAAATCAACACCCAAAAAGTAACAGATTACGTTTGGTATTAGGTCTTGAAGCAAAAAATCCTGCGATTGTATTACCAGATGCCGATTTGGATTTGGCTATAGAGGAATGTATCGCCGGAACCTTATCTTTTAACGGACAACGTTGTACCGCATTAAAGGTATTGTATGTTCATGAAGCTATTGTGGATGAATTCAATAAACGTTTTTCTGAAAAAGTAGACGCGCTTAAATTTGGAAACCCTTGGGATAATGGCGCTAAATTAACCCCATTACCAGAGCCAGACAAGCCAGCTTACATTCAGGAGTTGATTGACGATGCTACTCAAAAAGGAGCAAAAGTAGTTAATCAAAAAGGAGGTCAAACACTTGAAAATTATATTTTCCCAGCAGTGCTATACCCAGTAACTAAAGAAATGCGTGTGTTTCAGGAAGAGCAATTTGGCCCAGTGATTCCTGTGGTGTGTTTTACTGATATCGAACAACCATTAGATGATATGGCCGAAAGTAATTATGGGCAACAAGTGAGTTTGTTTGGGAAAGATGTAAAAACTTTAGCACCTTTAATTGATACATTAGTTAATTTGGTATGTAGAGTGAATTTAAATAGTTCATGCCAACGTGGCCCAGATGTATATCCTTTTACTGGAAGAAAGGACTCTGCTGTAGCTACCTTGAGTGTTCATGATGCCTTGCGTTCTTTTTCCATTAGAACCTTTGTTGCCTCAAAAGATAATGCCTATAACAATGCTATTTTAAATAATTTGTTGGATACAAAAGCATCTAATTTTGTGAGTACAGATTATCTACTTTAAAGTTTAGAGGAGTCTAATTATTTCGTTAATTTAGTCGTGTAAATCACACTTCAATATTTAATAAACTATAAATTCAAATGAAAACACTAAAAAACGTATTTACTCTTTTAATGATTTGTTCAATAGCAGTTGGTTGTGGAGGAGAGAAGAAAAAAGAAGAAGATGCATCGAGTAAGGTAAAAATAAAGTCTGCCGAAACTTCAAAATCTGATGATAATGTGGCCAACATTGTTATTACTGCAGATGATTTGATGAAATTTAATACCAACGAAATCAGAGTTAAAGCTGGGCAAAAGGTAAAATTAACCTTGAGACATTTAGGTAAATTAGATAAAAATGTGATGGGTCATAATGTGGTGATTTTAAATTTAGGAGCAGATCTTGGAGCATTTGCAGCTAGTGCCGCCACGCAAAAAGAGAATGATTATATTCCTGTTGGTACACAAGATGTTTTAGTGAATACTAAAATGATTGGTGGTGGAGAAACAACCAGTATTGAGTTTACTGCGCCTGCGGCTGGAGTTTACGATTTTTTATGCAGTTTCCCAGCACACTTCGCACTAATGAACGGAAAGTTTATTGTAGAATAAGTTAAAATTGACTCACAGTTCTATAAGCATTTATCACGGCTAATTCACCTTCTTTTCCAGATTGTGAATTACCGTGTTCCATACCAATGATGCCTTCATAGCCTTTGTTGTGAATAAACTTAAACACGTTAGTGAAGTTAATTTCTCCAGTAGTTGGCTCATTTCTACCAGGATTGTCACCTACCTGAAAATAGGCGATTTCATCCCAGCAAGCTTCGATATTTGGAATTAAATTTCCTTCTTGAATTTGTTGATGATACACATCATATAAAATTTTACAAGAAGAAGAATTTACAGCCTTGCAAATTTGGTAAGCCTGTGGCGATCTGGTCAAGAACATACCAGGATGGTTTCTAAAATTAAGAGGTTCAAGGACCATGGTTAAATTATGAGGCTCTAGTAAAGCACAGGCTTGTTTTAGAGATTTCACCACATTTGCGGTTTGGTAATCTTCATGCAAGCGTAAATCTACATAGCCAGGGACTATGGTCATCCATTTGGCGTTTGTACGTTTTGCAACTCCAATAGCGTTTTCAATATCCTTTAAGAATTCCTTACGGTAATCTAAATCCCCACTTGCCAAATTAGGTTTGTCCCAATAAATTTTATGAGCCACGAAAACGCCCATATCCATGTTTAAATCTGAAAGTAGTTTTCCAATAGCTTCCTGCTCTGCAATTGGTCTATTTCGCATGTCGTTGTCTTCAATAGCTGTAAAGCCTTGATCTGACATGAATTTTATCTGATCTAAAAATGAATCGCCCGCTTGATGTTTAAACATGCCATCATGCGGAGCGAATTTAAGTTTGAAAGATGTTTTTATAGACGTGGCTGTTTGTCCAAAAACTGACGGGATAACCACTGCAGTTGCAGTAGCCGAGAGTAATGTATTCTGAACAAAACGCCGTCTATTCACAATAGTCTATAATGAATAGGATTTGCCTCCTGTAAGTTCTTGGAGATCGCCACAGTAATAGGCGCCAGGAACAGGATCGTAGTTTAAAACATTCTCACCTATTTCTTGTGTCGTTTTATAGGCTTTTATGGTCATCCACTTCATATTATTCAGAAATTCAGACTTTGTCATAGCTTCCGACTCTGGATTGGCTTCACGTTCCTCATCAATTTCACCTTTTATACGCATGTGATTATCTAAAAGGGCCATGTAGTTTTCAGGTTTGACTTTATCAATACTTTCCTCTGGATTTGGTTTGAGTATAGTGATTATTGATGCAAACCCAGACTTCACTTGATTTTGTTGTTCAACTTCTAAAACCTCACTGAAGTATTTGTCAATAAATTCTGGAACATTGATTTCAGTAGCTGCAGGAAGGCTTTCAGATTTAGGTAAAATGGTGTCTACTAAATTAGTTAAAACAACGCCTTCTTCAACGCTTAAAAATACGGGTGTCCAAGTTTTTGCATCACTTGTGCAACTTTGTAATAAACTTATAACCGATGGTGTGGCTACTACAAATCCGGCAGCTAATCCTAGATTTTTTAATGCTTCTCTTCTTTTCATAATGATAGACGTTTAGGCGTTAGATTTTTTTATTTGTTCTGCGGCATGATTTGCAGCTCGTGCCGTAAATGCCATATAAGTTAAGGATGGATTTTGACAACCAGCAGAGGTCATAAAGGCACCATCAGTGACATATACATTTTTACAGGCATGAATTTGGTTATATTCGTTTAAAACAGATGTTTTAGGGTCTCTACCCATTCTGGCTGTACCCATTTCATGAATACCTAGTCCCATCGCTCTCCCCTCAACATTATCGTAACCTTGTACATCTTTAAAGCCTGCAGCTTCAAGCATTTTTACAGCTTGTTCCTTCATGTCTTTTCTCATGGCCAATTCGTTTTCTCCAAAATCGGCATCAAAAGTGACCGTTGGTAAGCCCCATTCGTCAAGTTTTTCATAATCTAAATACATTTTGTTTTTATGATCTGGAAGTGTTTCTCCAAAGGCAAGCAAGTTAACGTTCCATTCCCCTGGCTTTAAAATGGCCTCTTTCAATTCTGGACCATATTTTAATTCGGCCACAAGTTCTGAAGCACTTGATCTATTGGCTCCACCCTGATAGCCATAACCACGTTTAAATTCTTTTACTTCAGTTTTGCCACCTAAATTTCTAAACCTTGGGATATAAACACCATTAGCTCGACGGCCTTTATTGTATTTGTCTTCAAAGCCTTCAGCTTTTGCTCTGGCTCCAACATGGAAATGATGGTCCATTATGTTATGTCCTAATTCACCACTATCATTACCTAAACCATTTGGAAACCGTTCAGATTTAGATTGTAATAATATAGATGCCGATGCAATTGCTGAAGCACAAAGAAAAATAACTTTGGCTTTGAATTCAAAAGTTTCTTTAGTTTCAGCATCAATAACTCTTACCCCTGTTGCTTTTTGGGTAGCATCATCATAAATAACTTCATGAACAATAGAATTAGGTCTTAAGGTCATATTTCCTGTTGCTTCTGCAGTTGGAAGTGTTGATGAGTTACTACTAAAATAGGCGCCAAATGGACAGCCTCGCATACATCGGTCTCTGTATTGGCAAGTACTTCTTCCTAATCCAGGCTTTGTGCCTTCGGTGATATGAGCAGTTCTTCCAATGGTTAAAACTCTTCCGTCATCAAAAGTAGCCGACATTTTTTCCTTTAAATGTTCTTCAACACAATTTAAATTCATGGGCTTCAACAATTTTTGATCTGGAAGTTGTTGTAAACCTAAATTTTCACCACTCACACCAATAAATTCTTCAACCTTGTCATACCATGGTGCAATATCTTTATAACGCACAGGCCAATCTACAGCTATGCCTTCTTTTTTATTCGCTTCAAAGTCAATGTCACTTAATCTGTAACTCTGTCTTCCCCACATTAAAGAACGTCCTCCTACGTGGTAGCCTCGCATCCAATCAAATCGTTTAACTTCGTTATAAGGGTGTTTAATATCGTCCACAAAAAAGTGTTGGTATTCTTCTCTGGTGGTATAACCAGAACGGTTTTGTTTATACTTTCGTTCTTTGGTTTCTCTAGTTGGATCACCCCCATTTGGAAGATCCCAAGGGTCTAGATTTGCTGTTGGATAATCCTCAATATGCTTGATCATTCTTCCGCGCTCAAGCACTAATGTTTTTAGACCATTTTCACAAAGTTCTTTAGCAGCCCAACCACCTGAAATGCCTGTGCCCACAACAATGGCATCATATTGTTCTTGATTAAGCGAATTGTTAGTGTTATTCATTATAAAGTGTTTAGTATTAGTGGAATATTAATATAAATGTAAAAAACAAGGGATTAATTTAATGATTTCACAATTATAAAGATGTTAATTTGACACAAACTTTCAGTTAATAGAACCGAAAACGATTTCGATAAAAATAATCTGCTTTTCTGGTAGAATGCTTATCTTTAAAAGCAAATATGTAATACATTTCAATAAAATTAAGTAATAATTTAAGGAATCACTATGACTTATTCTAACACCATTAAATCAATAGCATTAAAATTCGTATTGAGCATTTTTCTGCTATCATTGTCTTGTAAGGAAAGCACTAAAAAAGAGGTTGCACCAGAAACTGTTGAAGTTGAGGAGGTAGAACCTTTTTTTAAATTATCATTAGCACAATGGTCACTTCATAAATATGTGAACGATCAAAATGGCGATCCGTTTTTGTTTGCAGAAATGGCTAAAGATATGGGTTTTGCAGGTTTAGAATATGTTAACCATTTATATGCCAAAAAAATAGAGGAATTGGGCTTTGACAAAACTATAGATTCACTTAAAGTGATAAGCGAGCTTCATGGAATGAAAAACGTGTTGATTATGGTTGATGGCGAAGGTGACTTGGCCGACCCAGATTTAGAGAAAAGAAATACAGCTGTTGAAAATCATAAAAAATGGGTTGATGCGGCGCAAAAATTAGGGTGTCATTCAATTCGTGTTAATACCTTTGGAACCAATGATCCCAAATTATGGCATACAAGTGTTGTGGATGGTTTAAAAAAATTATCAGAGTATGCTGCTACAAAAAACATTAACGTTTTGTGCGAAAATCACGGCTGGTTGTCGTCTGACGCTCCAAAATTAATGGCTGCTATTGAGGCTGTTAATATGCCTAACTGCGGTACTTTACCTGATTTTGGAAATTGGTGTGTTAAGCGTAAGGACGGAGCGCAATGGGGCGAATGTGAACAGGTTTATGAAGATAAGTATGAAGGAATAGAATTGATGTTACCTGCTGCAAAAGCAGTGAGTGCAAAATCGTATGATTTTGATGAGCAAGGGAATGAAACTTCTTTAGATTATCCTAGAATACTTGAGTTAGTAAAAGATGCTGGTTACACGGGTTTTATTGGTGTAGAGTATGAAGGTTCGAGGTTAGATGAAAAAGAAGGTATTTTAGCAACTAAAGCCCTTTTATTGAAATCAGCAAAAATGACAAACTAATTTTGACAACAACTAACTAAATTATTTATGAAAAAATCAACACAATTTCAGCTGTCCTTCATGATGTTCCTCGAGTTTTTTATTTGGGGTGGATGGTTTGTAACACTAGGCTCATTTTTAGGCAATAATTTAAGTGCCACAGGAGCAGAAACAGCCATGGCATATTCAACACAATCATGGGGTGCAATTATCGCTCCTTTTATAATTGGACTAATAGCTGATCGCTTTTTTAATGCCGAAAAAATACTGGGTATCTTACACCTTGTAGGCGCATTTTTAATGTTTCAAATGTCGCAGTCTACAGAGTTTTCTACTTTTTACCCTTATGTTTTGGGTTATATGATTGCCTATATGCCAACCTTGGCTTTGGTGAATTCGGTGTCGTTTAATCAAATGAATGATCCTGCCAAACAATTTCCTTTAGTGAGAGTTTTTGGAACAATTGGATGGATTTTAGCTGGACTCATCATTAGTTTTGTCTTTAAATGGGATTCCATTGAAAATATTGGTAATGGTATGTTGTCCAATACCTTTATGATGGTGGCTATTGCATCAGCAGTGTTGGGAGTGTTCAGTTTTACCTTGCCTAAAACACCACCAAGTGTAGCTAAAGGAGAGAAAGTGAAAATGTCTGATATATTAGGGCTTGATGCTTTAAAGTTGTTGAAGGACAGAAACTTTTTGGTGTTCTTTTTATCTTCAGTTTTAATATGTATTCCTTTAGCATTTTATTATCAAAACATCAGTCCATTTTTAACTGAATATAAAGTTGAGAATTCTACTGCCTGGGCTTCGTTGGGACAAATCTCCGAAGTAGGATTTATGTTGCTTTTGCCTTTCTTTTTCAAAAAGTATGGCTTTAAAAAAACTATTTTATTTGGAATGTTAGCTTGGGGTATTCGTTACGCTTTGTTTGCTTATGGAAATGCAGGTGATCTATTTTTTATGTTGGTTATTGGTATTGCATTACATGGTATATGCTATGACTTTTTCTTTGTATCGGGACAAATTTACACCGATTCTAAAGCGGGTGAAAAAATAAAAAGTGCGGCACAAGGTCTTATAACTCTAGCAACTTATGGAGTTGGTATGTTAGTAGGTTTTTGGGTTGCAGGTAAAATCGTTGATAAAAATCTATTAGAAGATGGAACACATAGCTGGTTAGACATTTGGACCTTTCCGGCACTTTTCGCTGTAGGTGTTCTTGTTGTTTTTGCGGTATTATTTAAAAATGAAAAAGTAGAATATAAAGAAGCTTAAATTAAAAATGAGCAATAAAATAAGATTAGGAATTTTAGGAGGAGGAGGAGATTCATTAATAGGCGTTTTGCACCGAGTGGCATCTGCCATGTATGATAAATATCAAATTGTTGGAGGTGTTTTCAATCCTGTTTTTGAAGAAAATATTGGCTTTGCCAAAAAAATAGGGTTACCAACCAATAGAATATATAAAGATTTTGACACCTTAATTGCTGAAGAATTAAAACTTCCTGTCAATGAGCGCATGCAGGTGGTTTCTATCTTAACACCAAATTTTCTTCATTTTCCAATGGCTAAAAAACTGCTGGAAAATGGGTTTAATGTAATTTGCGAAAAACCGTTAACCACAACCTATGAAGAAGCCAAGGTGTTAAACGCTACCTTGAAAATGGCTAATACTGTATTCGCAGTAACCTATACCTATACAGGTTACCCTATGGTACGTCAAATGCGTGAGATGATTAAAAATGGCGAATTAGGGAAACTACAAAAGGTCGATGCGCAATATTATCAAGGTTGGATTAACCCAATTATTCATGATAAGGAAAAACGTTCTACAACGTGGCGCCTAAATCCTGAAAAATCAGGAATTAGTTGTTGTGTTGGTGATATTGGTACGCATGCCTTTGATATGTTAGAGTATGTTTCAGGCTTAAAAGTTGAATCCGTTTTGGCTGATCTCAATTACCTATATGAAGACAATAAAATGGATATTGATGGAACAGTGCTTTTGCGTTGTTCCAATAATGTAAAAGGTGTTATTTGTACCAGTCAGATTGCCACTGGTGAAGAAAATAGTTTCATTGTTAAAGTCTATGGCGATAAAGCCGGATTAAAATGGGAGCAAGAAAACCCTAACTACTTATATTTAATGGAAGATGGTAAACCGCTTCGTGTTTTAAAACCTGGACATTCCTATAACAGCGCGTTGTCTTTGGATGGCACTAAATTGCCTCCAGGACATCCTGAAGGTATATTCGATTCTATGGGAAATATCTACAAAGGTGTTGCCAAGGCTATTAACAAAGAACCTTATGATCATGGCGAATATCCTACAATTATCGATGGGGTTAGAGGAATGAATTTTATTGAAAAAGCTGTTGAATCTCACCAAAAAGGAAATGTTTGGGTGGCTATTGAAACTATTGATTAATGAAAACAATAAAAGGACCAGCGATTTTTTTAGCACAGTTCATGGATGACCATGCGCCATTTAATTCATTAGATGGGTTGTGTAAATGGGCTAGTGATTTGGGTTATAAGGGCATTCAAATGCCAACTTTAGATCCGCGATTAATAGATTTAACAAAAGCTGCCGAGAGCCAGACCTATTGTGATGAGTTATTGGGTAAAATAAATTCGTATGGATTAGAATTAACCGAACTTTCTACACATATCCAAGGACAATTGGTTGCAGTACATCCAGCGCATGATATTATGTTTGATGTGTTTGCTCCAGACCATCTTAAAGGGAAACCAAAAGAACGTACAGCATGGGCAATTCAAGAAATGAAAAACGCGGCCATTGCCAGTAGGCGACTAAAAACGAATGCACATGCTACGTTTTCAGGATCGTTACTATGGCCAGCGGTACATCCTTGGCCTCAACAACCCAAAGGATTGGTTGATTTAGGCTTTAAGGAATTGGCCAATAGATGGCTGCCAATATTAAATGCTTTTGATGAACAAGGTGTAGATGTATGCTATGAGGTACATCCAGTTGAAGATATTCATGACGGTGATACTTTTGAGCGATTTCTTGCGGCAACAGGAAACCATAAACGTTGCAATATTTTATACGACCCTTCTCATTTTGTGCTTCAGCAATTAGACTATCTTCAATATATTGACCATTATCATGAATTCATTAAAATGTTTCATGTGAAGGATTCCGAATTTAACCCAACAGGAAAAAAAGGAACTTTTGGAGGTTATAATGATTGGAAAGATCGAGCAGGACGTTACCGCTCACCTGGTGATGGACAAGTTGATTTTAAAACGGTCTTTTCAAAATTAACCGAATATGGCTGTGACGTTTGGGCGGTGTTAGAGTGGGAATGTGTAATTAAAAGTCCAGAACAAGGGGCAAGAGAAGGAGCACCGTTTATTACCAGACATATTATTGAAGCTACTGAAAAAGCTTTTGATAATTTTGCTGGTGGAGAAACTAATGAAAGCCAACTAAAACAAATATTAGGATTGTAAACTTTTAAATAATTAGAATGAAAACCAAACTTTTTTTAGTCATATTAATAATTACTAGTATGGCCTGTAAACAGGATAAAAAACAAACTTCAGAAGACGTTGCTACAGCGCAAGTCGAAATTGAAACACCAGCAGCCTCTGAATGGACTATGCTTTTTGATGGTACTAATTTTGATCATTGGAGAGGCTACTTAACCGATGAAATGTATCCTGAATGGACTATTGAAGATGGAACGATGGCTTTTACCCCAGGAACCGAAGGCGGAAAAAATATCATCACTAAAAACACTTATACCAGTTTTATCCTGTCTTTGGAATGGAAAATATCTGAAGGAGGTAATAGTGGAATTTTCTGGAGCGTGTATGAAGATCCTAAATTTAAAGAGGCGTATCAAACAGGTCCTGAAATTCAAGTGTTAGATAACGAACGTCATCCTGACGCCAAAGCAAATCCTAAATTTCATCAAGCAGGTGCCTTGTATGATATGGTACAGCCAAAATATGATGTGTGTAAACCAGCTGGAGAGTGGAACGAGTGCATTTTAAAAGTAGACCACAGTGCCAATCAGGGAAGTGTGACTTTAAATGGCACCGTAATTGTTGAGTTTCCGCTGCATGGCGAGGCATGGGACAGCATGGTGGCCAATTCTAAGTTTAACGGATGGGAAGGATTTGGTAAGCATCATACTGGCCATATTGGTTTGCAAGATCATGGAGACAAGGTATGGTTTCGAAACATAAAAATAAAAGAACTTAAATAGCTCTTAAAGAGCGTTAAAAATTTATAAAAATGGATCTATGGAAATAGGTCCATTTTTTGTTTTTTGACCTAAATAATGCATAATTATAAATTATCTAGGCTTAAACTAATAATTTGATAATAATTCTAAAAATTGAAAATCAATTCAGCTTTTTTATAAAATTAATTTATAGTTTTACATCATGTACAATCAAAAAAATAAAAATAGAGTCGAAAGACCCGCGGGTTTGTTCTTAAACAATCGACGTAGCTAGTGCTTCTACTTCAAATTCAGCCTATTGATATTACGTAATTTTTATTTTACAACCTTGAACATTTTAACACAAATACCAGTCTTTCAAAATTTAGTTATTATCTTTAATAACAAAGTTTTTGTACGCAGTAATTTCCCCCGTCGCCCGTAAGGGTGTGTTTCTATTTTGGAACTTTAGGTGAGTCCGGTTCTGTATTCAAAACAACAAATTTTTAATAGTTAAATTTTAAATCAATATGATGAAATCGAGAGATTACATGCAAAAATTGATAAACAATTAAGACGAGATGGAAATTGTAATTGCTAATAAATCCCATAGTATTTACGCTGAAATTATTTGCGAAACAATTGCTTCGGCAGCTCAAGTTAGAGGTACTGGTATTGCCAGACGAAAGCCAGAATATATCATCACGAAAATGGAAAACGGTAACGCCGTAATTGCACTCGATGGTGATAAGTTTGCAGGTTTTTGTTACATTGAAGCTTGGAGTCATGGAAAGTTTGTAGCCAACTCCGGCCTAATTGTGCATCCCGATTATCGTGATCAAGGACTCGCAAAAAAGATAAAAGCCAAAATTTTTGAGCATTCACGAACTAAATTCCCAGATGCTAAAGTGTTTAGTATAACCACAGGTCTTGCTGTTATGAAAATGAACAGTGAATTGGGTTATAAGCCTGTTACCTTTTCAGAATTGACTGACGACCAGTCGTTTTGGGATGGCTGTCAAACTTGCAAGAATTTTGACGTTTTAACGCGTACCGATCGTAAAATGTGTTTGTGTACCGGAATGTTGTATGACCCAGCCAAAGCAGAGTCTAAAGAAAAAAAGCAAGTGAAACCAAAAGTGTTTCAACGATTAAAACATATTAAAGAAACCATGTTTTTAAAAAAGGAAAAAAAATGAGTTCATCAAATAAATTAGTAATTGCCTATAGTGGTGGTTTAGATACTTCTTATTGCGCCGTTAGCTTATCAAAAGCAGGTTATGAAGTTCATGCGGTAAGCGTAAACACAGGTGGGTTTACATCAGATGAAATAGAACGTATCGAATCTAATGCCTATAAAATGGGTGTGACTACGTATAAAAATATTGATGCTGTAGCAACATTTTACAATAAGGTTGTGAAATATCTAATTTTTGGAAATGTTTTAAAAAACAATACCTATCCTTTATCAGTTAGTGCAGAGCGTATAATTCAAGCTATTGAAATTATAGAATATGCCAAAAGTATAGATGCAAAATACATTGCACATGGAAGTACAGGTGCTGGTAATGACCAAGTGCGCTTCGATATGATTTTTCAAACATTAGCACCAGAAATTGAAATTATTACACCTATTAGGGACAAAAAATTAGCTAGACAAGAAGAGATAGATTACTTAAAAAGTAATGGCATTGATATGTCTTGGGAAAAAGCAAAGTATTCGGTAAACAAAGGACTTTGGGGTACTAGTGTAGGTGGAGAAGAGACCTTAACTTCTGACAAACCATTACCAGATTCAGCCTATCCATCACAGTTAAAACATAGTGACCCAGAAAAAGTGTCTTTAACATTTTTAAAAGGCGAACTAGTTGCAGTAAATGGAATTGAGAATAACCCAGAAGTCAATATCGAAGTGCTTAATAATTTAGCTTCGGCCTATGCCATTGGGCGAGATATACATGTAGGAGATACCATAGTAGGGATCAAAGGTCGTGTTGGTTTTGAAGCCCCTGGAGCTTTAATCACCTTAAAAGCACATCATTTATTAGAAAAGCATACCATGACCAAATGGCAATTGCAGCACAAGGAGTATTTGTCTAGTTTTTACGGTATGCATTTACACGAAGGACAATATTTAGATCCTGTTATGCGAAACATTGAAGCCTTTTTACAGGATAGCCAAGAAAAGGTTTCAGGTGATGTTACTGTTACTTTAAAACCCTATCATTTTTCGCTTGATGGAATTAAGTCAAAACATGATTTAATGAATGCCAAATTTGGTAGCTATGGCGAAATGAACAAAGGCTGGACTGCCGATGAGGCTAAAGGATTTATTAAAATCATTGGAAACCAGAACAAAATATATCACCAAGTAAATTCAGAATTATGATTAAGGTTGGGATTATTGGAGGTGCTGGATATACAGCTGGAGAACTTATTCGCTTATTATTGAATCACTCACAAGCTGAAATAGACTTCATTTATAGCACTTCAAATGCAGGAAATAAAGTGAGCAAGATTCATCAGGATTTAGTGGGTTCAACAGAATTGAATTTTACAAGTGACATCAATCCAAATGTTGATGTGTTGTTTTTGTGTTTGGGCCATGGAAATTCTAAAGCGTTTTTAGAGAAAACGAACTTATCAGAAAACACAAAAATCATCGATTTAAGTAACGATTTTAGATTGGTTGCAGATAAGGTGTTTAATGGTAAATCCTTTGTTTATGGACTTCCAGAATTACAAAAAGAAGCCATAAAAAAAGCCAGCCATATTGCGAATCCTGGATGTTTTGCAACCGCTATTCAATTAGCCATTTTACCATTGGCAGATGCTAATCTTATTGGAGACGATGTTCATGTTAATGCCGTAACAGGATCCACAGGGGCAGGGACGTCACTCTCTGAGACGACGCACTTTACTTGGCGCGATAATAACTTTTCGCATTACAAGGCCTTCACACATCAACATTTGGGTGAAATCAATCAAACTGCCAAGCAGTTGCAGCCAAATTTTAGTTCAGAAATTATATTTATGCCTAATCGCGGTAATTTTTCAAGAGGAATTTTTGCAACGGTTTATACCAAATACCAAGGTTCAATTGACCAAGCAAAAAAACTCTACAAAGACTATTATAAGGAAGCTGCATTTACCGTAGTTTCGGATGAAGATATTCATTTAAAGCAAGTGGTGAATACCAATAAATGCATACTTCATTTGATGAAACACGGCGATAAATTATTGATTACAAGTGTTATCGATAATTTGTTGAAAGGGGCATCAGGGCAAGCCATTCAAAACATGAATTTGGTTTTTGGTTTTGCAGAAACTGAAGGACTAAATTTAAAAGCAAACTTTTTTTAGAACATACTAACTATGAAAATAGCCATTATAGGTACAGGAAATTTGGGGAAATCAATTGCTAAAGGATTGATTACTACCAACGCTATAACCACTCTATATTTAACCAAACGTAATTTAAATGCCATTGCCGAATTTGACGGTTATAAAAATGTAACCATTACAAGTGATAACGAAGAAGCAGTTAGGCAATCAGACATTATAATTTTTGCAATTCAACCAGCGCATTTTGAAGGCATTTTGAAAATTATAAAGCCACTTCTCAATGACAAACATGTGTTAATTTCAACAGTAACTGGTTTTGTGATTCCAAAAATTGAAGGCATTATTGGTGCTGAACAATTCATTATTCGCGCAATGCCTAATACGGCAATTGCGGTGGGAAAATCAATGACCTGCTTATGCAGTAATGCGCAAGGTAGCAAACGGATTAAAATTGCGGAAGCTATTTTTAACAGATTAGGGCACTCATTGGTAATTCCAGAAAGTCAAATGCAAGCAGCTACCGTAGTTTGTGCTAGCGGGGTTGCCTTTTGGATGCGTTTAATTCGTGCTACAACACAAGCGGCAATTCAGCTAGGATTTGATTCAAAGGAAGCACAAGAATTGGCCATGTACACTTGTGAAGGAGCTGCTAATTTATTGATTACCAATGGCGACCATCCAGAGGAGGAAATAGATCGTGTAACAACACCTATGGGATGTACCATTGAGGGCTTAAACGAAATGGAACATAAAGGCCTAAGCTCTTCTTTGATTCAAGGAATGGTGGCCTCGTTTAACAAGATTAGTAATATTAAAAGGGAACAGATATGAGTTTGTTTAATGTTTACCCTTTGTTTGATATTACACCTGTAAAGGCAAAAGACTTAGCTGTCTATGATAATAATGGTGTTGAATATCTCGACCTCTATGGTGGTCATGCCGTCATTTCAATTGGGCACTCACATCCAAAATATGTGTCGGCAATTACTAATCAAGTGTCTGCCTTAGGATTTTATAGCAATGCCATTCAAAATCCATTGCAAGAATCTTTAGCAGATAAATTGGTTAAGCTTTCGGGCTGTAAGGATTACCAATTGTTTTTGTGTAATTCTGGAGCAGAAGCTAACGAAAATGCTTTAAAATTAGCCTCATTCCATAATGGAAAGAAAAAGATATTGGCATTTAAAAACTCATTTCATGGACGAACTTCGGCTGCAGTTGCCGCTACTGATGATCTTAAAATTGTTGCGCCATTAAATGCACAACAAGATGTAGATTTTGTTGAGTTAGGGGATTTAAGAACTGTTGAAACAATTTTAAAACAAAACCAAACCTGTGCAGTGATTATAGAATGTATTCAAGGGGTTGGAGGTTTAGATCAAAGTAGTACTGAATTTTATCAAGGATTGGACAAGCTTTGCAAGGCCAACAATACTATTTTAATTGCAGATGAAGTACAGTCAGGTTACGGTAGGACAGGAGATTTCTTTGCGTTTCAAAAGCATGGCATACAGCCAGAAATTATTTCCCTAGCTAAAGGCATGGGTAATGGATTTCCAATTGGTGGCATTTTAATTCATCCAGAAATAAAAGCATCGTTTGGTTTATTAGGGACAACCTTTGGAGGGAATCATTTGGCCTGCGCAGCAGGTTTGGCCGTTCTAGATGTCATAGAAGAAGAAAATCTGATGCAAAACGTCAATGATATTTCGGATTATTTTATGGAAAAAGCAAAATCACTTCCACAATTAAAATCTATTAAAGGACGAGGTTTAATGCTGGGGTTGGAATTTAATTTTCCAGTGGCCGAGTTGCGAAAAAAATTGATTCACCATCATAAAATATTCACTGGAAGTGCCAAAAACCCAAATCTCATACGAATTCTTCCACCATTAACTATTCGGAAAAAACATATTGATGTATTTTTTGAAGCATTAAAAAAGGAATTATAGTAAGATGAAAAAATACACAGTTATAGAAGATATATCAAACCTTTCAGAAATCATTAAGGATGCTGTTTTGCTTAAAATGGATCCATTTGAACATTCTGTTTTGGGTAAAAATAAAACCTTGGCAATGTTGTTTTTTAATGCCAGTTTGCGGACGCGTTTAAGTACCGAAAAGGCAGCAAAAAATTTGGGCATGAACGTTATGGTGCTTAATGTCAATGATGCTTGGAATCTGGAGTTTGAAGATGGAACTGTGATGAATGCTAATAGTTCGGAGCATATAAAAGAAGCAGCGCAAGTTATTTCGCAATATGCCGATATTATTGCCGTGAGGGCATTTCCAGGATTAAGCGATAAACAAAAAGATGAGTCTGAACAGGTGCTAAACAGTTTTATTAAATATGCGTCTGTGCCAATAGTTAATATGGAAAGTGCCACAGCGCATCCCTTACAAGCTTTGGCCGATGCCATTACTATTTCTGAGTTAACCGAAAAAGCAAAGCCTAAAGTGGTGTTATCATGGGCGCCACATCCAAGAGCCTTGCCTCAAGCTGTGGCAAATTCATTTGTAGAAATGATGCAGAAGTTAGATGTCGAATTTAGCATCACCCATCCCGAAGGTTACGAATTAAATCCTAACATCACTAAAAACACCCCAATCAATTATAATCAAAAGGAGGCATTAAAAGATGCCGATTTTGTGTATGTTAAAAACTGGAGTAACTATAAGGATTATGGTAAGGTTTTAAATCAAGATCCAAATTGGATGATGACTCAGGATAAATTAGGAACTGCAAAATTCATGCATTGTTTACCTGTAAGACGAAATGTGGTTGTTGAAGACGCCGTTTTGGATGGGGAGAATTCAATTGTCATTGAGCAAGCAAATAACAGAACCTATGCCGCCCAAATTGTATTGAAGAAAATTTTAGATAACCTTTAAACAATGTCATGCTGAGCTTGTCGAAGCATCTCAATGATATAAAATGCAAACTTTAAAAATCATAAAAATTGGAGGTAACATCATAGACAATGATGCTGCATTGCATGCATTTTTGAAAGATTTTGCTTCATTGCAAGGACCTAAAGTTTTGGTGCACGGTGGTGGTAAATTAGCGACAAAACTCGCACAACAAATGAATGTTGAAGTAAAAATGACCGAGGGCAGACGCATAACCGATCAAGACACTTTAGATATTATTACCATGGTCTACGCTGGAAAAATAAATAAAGATGTTGTGGTTAAATTACAAGCCAACGGCTGTAATGCCATTGGTTTTTCTGGAGCAGATGGCAATTCAATTGTTTCAGTAAAACGACCTGTAAAGACCATTGATTATGGTTTTGTAGGGGATGTTGTTCATGTCAATACAGAAACCCTGAATGTTCTTTTAAATGCTAATGTAACACCTGTTTTCTGTGCAATAACGCACGATGAAAATGGGCAATTGCTCAATACAAACGCTGATACTATCGCTTCAGAATTAGCTATAGGATTTTCAAAAACCTTTGAGGTCGAATTATATTATTGTTTTGAAAAGAACGGTGTTTTACAGGATGTTAATGATGATAATTCTGTAATCTCACAAATCAATACAAAAAATTATCAGGATTTAATTGAAAAGAAAATTATTTCAGATGGTATGCTACCAAAACTCAATAATTGCTTTCATGCTATTCAAAAAAATGTAAAAAAGGTTTGTATAGGCAAACCGGAAATGTTGTTTGATACCAATGCTAACTTTACCACTATAACCCTATGATACAGCAATTAACAAAAGATGCCATTCAGCTTTTAAAGAAGTTAATAGAAACTGAATCTTTCTCTTCTGAAGAAGATCAAACCGCATCTCATATTGAGTATTGGTTTAGACGTCATGATATCGTCTATAAACGTACCAATAACAATGTTTGGGCCATTAATAAACATTTTGATGAAACTAAACCTACCCTGTTGCTAAACTCTCATCATGATACCGTTAAACCTAATAATGGTTACACTAAAGATCCATTTAAGGCTATTGTTGAAGATGGTAAATTATATGGTCTGGGTAGCAATGATGCAGGAGGATGTTTAGTCTCCTTAGTTGCAACCTTTACCTATTTTTATAATGAAAGAAATTTAAAATATAATTTAGTAATAGTGGCATCGGCAGAAGAAGAGAGTAGCGGGCCAAATGGATTAAACAGTATGTTAGCGGTCATTCCAAAAGTGGACGTGGCGATTGTAGGTGAGCCAACACTCATGAATTTAGCCGTGGCCGAAAAAGGTCTAGTGGTTTTTGATGCCGTGGTCAAAGGCACACCTAGTCATGCCGCACATCCAAACGACGATAATGCCATTTATAATACCATTTCGGTGTTGCAATGGTTTAAAGATTACAAATTTGAAAAAACCTCACCTGTTTTGGGAGATGTGAAAATGACGGTTACTCAAATTAACGCAGGGAAACAACACAATGCCATTCCGGCAAATGTTGATTTGGTGGTTGATGTTCGTGTGAATGATAAATATACCAATGCCGAAATTGTAGAGATACTTCAAAATGAAGCACCTTGTAGTAGTATTGTTCCGAGAAGTTTAAAATTGAATTCGTCCTCTATTCCGCTAGACCACGAATTGGTAAAAGCTGGTATTTCAATTGGACGCACTACTTATGGGTCGCCTACATTATCTGATCAGGCTGTATTAACCTGTCCTTCATTAAAATTAGGGCCTGGTGATAGCACACGATCACATTCGGCAGATGAATTTATTTATTTAAACGAAATTGAAGAAGGAATTAGAATTTATATTGAACTGTTGAATCGCGTTATCATCTAAACGAATCAGCAACTAAGGGACTAAACTTAAGATTATGAAACTCTGGGATAAAGGGATATCAATAGATAAAAAAATAGAGCAGTTTACAGTAGGTAATGACCGAGAGATCGATATGCACATTGCAATTTATGATGTCATGGCCTCGAGGGCACATGCCAAAATGTTGAAGCATATTGGCATTTTGTCCGAAGAAGAATTATTCCAACTAGAAAAAGGATTGGACGTTTTAGCAAAACAAATTGAGAGAGGAACATTTACAATTGAAGCCCAATTTGAGGATGTGCACTCCAAAATTGAATTTGAATTGACCAAAACCTTGGGTGAAGTCGGTAAAAAGATTCATACAGCCCGCTCCAGAAACGATCAGGTTTTAGTGGCACTACAACTGTTTTATAAAGAGAATTTAAAAGAAATTCGTTCAAAAACTAAAACATTATTTGAAACATTATTGGATTTGGCCGAATCCCATAAAGAAAGCCTGCTTCCTGGTTATACCCATTTACAAGTGGCGATGCCATCGTCATTTGGTCTATGGTTTTCGGCTTATGCCGAGTTGTTAATTGACGATGTATATATGCTTAATGCCGCTTTACAAACGGCAGATCAAAATCCACTGGGTTCTGCTGCAGGGTATGGAAGCTCATTTCCAATTGACAGAGAATTGACAACTAAAGAGCTCGGCTTTTCAACTTTAAAATACAACGTGGTTGCCGCACAGATGAGCCGAGGGAAAAGTGAACGTACAATTTCTGCAGCTTTGGGTAGTTTATGCAATACCATGTCTCGTTTTGCCATGGATATTTGCTTATATATGAGCCAGAATTTTGGGTTTGTTAGTTTTCCTGATGAATTAACTACAGGAAGTAGCATCATGCCACATAAGAAAAATCCGGACGTTTTTGAACTTATACGTGGAAAGTGCAACAAAATTCAAGCCCTGCAAACTGAAATGGTTTTGATTACTAATAATTTGCCAAGCGGTTACCATAGAGACTATCAACTTCTAAAAGAAAATATAATTGCGGCAATTGAGGATGTAAAAGACTTGCTCGACATTTTTAATTATGCCATTAAGCAAGTAGACGTAAAACACATTGATTTAAATGATCCGAAATATCTATACTTGTTTACCGTTGATAACATGAATACTTTGGTTGAGCAGGGAATGAGTTTTAGGGAAGCTTATCAAATTATTGGGAAGCAGGTTCAGGATGGAACTTATAAACCTGACACTTCTAAACAGCACAGTCATGTTGGAAGCATTGGAAATTTATCACTAGACAAAATAAAGAATAAGTTTCCTAAATAATACAAATTCAATAATCAAAAATTGGCATTATTTTGACCTCAAATGAGGTATGATAAAAACACTTATAATTTGTAAATAGTTTCACATAAATAAGTATCTTAGATTCATTGAATCAACCATTTAAAACTCTTGGATTTTAATAATTTTGTTAAAGAACTCAAACGCCGTAACGTTATCAAAGCGGCCTTGGCATACATAGTTTTTTCTTGGGTATTCATTCAGGTATTTTCAATTTTGTTGCCAACCTTTGAAGCTCCAGTATATGTGATGAAGCTTATTGTGGCTGGTTTGATGATTTGTTTCCCAATCTGGCTCATTTTTTCTTGGGTATATGAGATTACGCCCGATGGTATCAAAAAAACCATCAATGTTACCCCAGAAACTTCTATAGCTCCTGAAACCAGTAACCGACTTAACAAAATCATTATTGGTGCCTTGGGCATTGCCATTATTTTATTGGCAATCAATCTATTTAACGATAAAAATGCAACTACTGTAACAGAAAGTGGAACTAACGCAAAAGTAGATAAATCCATAGCGGTATTGGCTTTTGCCGATATGAGCCAAGAGAAAGACCAAGAATATTTTAGTGATGGTATTAGTGAAGAGATCCTAAATCTATTAGCCAAAATACCCGACCTTAAGGTCATCAGTCGTACCTCTTCTTTTTCCTATAAAGGTAAAGAGCAAAACATTCAGAAAATTGGCCAAGAACTCCATGTGGCTCATGTGTTGGAAGGTAGCATCCGTAAATCTGGGAATACCTTTCGCATTACGGTACAGCTCATTAATGTTGCCGATGGTGCCCATATCTGGAGCGAGACCTACGACAGAGAGATGAGCGATATTTTTAAGGTCCAGGACGAGATTGCCGGTAAAGTAACACAACAGTTAAAGGCAACCTTATTGGGAGTTATTGCCTCTACACCTGTAAATCCAGAGGCCTATAATCTCTATTTACAAGCCAAACAGGTAAGGAGACAACAATCAGAAGAATCCGAAAAAAGTGCAGAGATCCTGATTCGCAAATCTATAGCCATAGATAGCAGTTATGCACCTGCCTGGGGGTTATTAAGCAGGATAATTTATAATCAAATCTATAGATTTACTATTCTTCCGATGTCGCAAGAAAATATTGCCACTGGCATGTATGCTGCCAAAAAAACCCTTTTATTGGATTCAAAGTATGCAGAAGGTTATGCTTATCTGGCCCGTTTTGAAAGGACGAATTGGGATTTTAAAGCCTCTGCTGCCAATATGACAAATGCACTGTCTTTAGCTCCTGAAAACCCTGAGGTTATTAATGAAGCAGCAGCTAATGCTGCAGATTTAGGTAAACTAAAAGAAGCCTTGAGATTGCAATTAAAGATGTTGGAGTTAGACCCGCTCAATTATTTCAACTATTTTAATTTAGGATTGCATTATTACTTGCTCAATGACTACAAGAATGCCGAAAAAAGTATACAATCCTTTTTATTGTATTATCCAAGTACATCAACTGCTTATAGCCAATTATCGCTGGTCTTTTTGGGTCAAGGTGAGAACGCCAAGGCCCTTGAAGCACTGGAAAAGGAACCTGATATGTTTTTTAAGTTGTACTCAAAATGCAAGGTGATGTATGCCATAGGTGATCAAAACGAAGCCGATGCACAATTAAAGAAGTTAATAGCAGATTGGGGCGATGTGGCATGGCCCAATATTGCTTCGGTGTTTGCTTTTAGAGGAGAAAGGGACAATGCTTTTAAATGGTTGGATCTTGCTTATGAGAACAGGGATGGCTCTACTTTGGAAATCCTCAATTATCCCGAAATGGTAAACCTTTGGGGCGACCCACGTTGGAATAAATTTATCAATAAACTAGGCCTGCCAAAAGATCACGGGTTTCATATGGATTAGTTGTCATTATGATTGTAGTGCGGCACAAGCGGCGCCAACTATGCCAGCAGTATTTCCCATGTGTGCAGGAATTACAGGAGTTTCAATAGTTATGCGTTTTTTAAATTGATTAAAATCATCTGAAGTTCCACCTCCCAAAATAATCAAATCAGGGCAGACAAGTAATTCAACTAATTCTAAAAAAGTATTAAAGCGTTTTCCCCATTTTTTGAAACTTAAATTATTTCGTTTCATGGCAGAATTGGCAGCCCAATCTTCAATTTTTTTATATTTTTTATATGGAATTTGACCCAATTCGAAATTTGGAATGAGTTCGCCATTGAAAAAGGCACCGCTACCTAAACCTGTTCCAATAGTAATAATAAGTACCAACCCCGATTTACCTTTTCCAATACCATAATTCATTACAGCGTATGCGGCGGCGTCGGCGTCGTTTATTACAGTAACGGGTAAACCACAGGCCTGTGAAAATAGTTCTTTAACATTGACATGTTGCCAATCCTTATGTAAGTTCCCAATGGTTTTGCAAACCCCTTGTTTAATTAATGTAGGGAAACCACAACCCACAGGACCTTGATAGTTAAAATGATCAACGATCTCCTTAAATACTTGAGCCATATCTTCAGGGTTTCGAGATGAGGGTGTTGGAATTCTAAAGCGTTCGGAGACGAGTTTGCCTGTTATCGAGTCCACTAATCCACCTTTCATCCCAGAGCCACCTATATCTATGCCTAATACTTCCATTAAATTAAAATCAACATGTTAAGTTTCAAAAATAACCAAATTGTATGAAATTGTTAGGTTAATAAAATGAATGAGTATTTTTCTCCTGATTTTAGAAACTGAATTATCCCTAAAACTAAAACACCTCAACAAAGTTGTCGAGGTGTTTTTAAGAACTAATTTGGTTGGTTAATTGGTTTTTAATTTATTCTTACTGGAGCTTATAAACTTTTGCCGTATAAAATCCTGCTGCGAAAAACTGATTATTCACAAAGGTCATGGATTGAATATAAATCGTACCAAGATCAGTACCTATACTTCTCCATGTGTCATTTTGATCAAGCTTAAAAATGCCATAATTAGTTGGATTAATGTATATCTCATTTGTGGAAGATACAGAAATAGAAGTGATGTATTTATTATAAGGCAAACTTGTATTATAAACCTGCCATGTTGCTCCTTGATCTGTTGATCGATAAAAATTATTGCCTGTTCCTAAATACCAATTGTTATTGGCAATGGCAAAACTGGTTACAAATTCTGACGAAGGCGTATTTACCGTATCCCACGTACTACCAGAATCTGTTGATTTTATTAAACGTCCGGGGTATTTTGTGTACGCATAAACGTTAGTATTACCATCTAGAAATAAGCCTTCTATTCCTTCCAAATCTTTTACATAAGCCCAGTCTGTACCATTTTCGCTTTTATAAATTCCATTCACAGTAGAATTTTGAATGTTTAGCCAAGCTGAAATATAAAAAACTCCGTTTGCTGTAATTTTAATGTCTCGAATACCACTCAATGCAGGCAGATTTGTGCTAAGCAATGTCCAACTTTGTCCATCATCCAAGGATTTAAAAATATTGCCAGGTTCAATAGCCGTGACATAAAGTGATCCGTCATTGTGCTGGGCCATTGTACCTAGCCATGCTGACTGGCTTATGGCTGTTTGTGACCAAGTTGATCCACCATTGGTTGACCTGTAAATGTCGTTATCATTTACTACTAATAAGCTGCCTGCTTGGGTGCCAAAAATTTGATTAATGGAGGTGTGAGATTCGTTCGCTTTGTAGGCTGTAGTAGCCCATGAACCAGCCAAAGCATCATTTGGATTAAAGCCAAGAGGTAGCTTAATGTGAATATTCACTTTTACCACCTTACCATTTTGGTCAGTTATAATAAATTCCTCAGGATCAAGTCCTCCAGATAAATAGATATAGGTTACATCTATAATGCCACTTTTTTTTCCTGTATTTAAATCGGTACTCGTTGAATTTCCAATTGGTTCACCGTTTCTCGTTCCTGAAGCAAATCCGCCAGGAATACTTACACTTAATCTCAAGGAGAGATCTAAATCTCTTGGTACTTCGATGAAATAATCAATTCCAGTCTGACTTAATAGCGTAGCATTTGACACAATAGTCACAGTAATGCTAGGAGGGTCGTTTGAAGTGTCTGGTGCAGGTGTGTCCTCCGTGTCATTATTGCTGGAACAAGAAGCTAATACTAATACTAGAATAGTTAAATACTTTAACTCTAAATGCGCAATTCTTTTAAAGAATGAAGTTGAAATTCGTATTGTTTTCATGACTTATATATTTATGATTAATAGCCTATTTAAAATTGAATTTTGATAGATTTAACTACAAGATTGGCCATCATAATTAAATACGCAAAGGCTTTTTATCCAATGAAGATTTATTTTTTAATCGGTTGATCTAATGGTTAATAACCATTTAATAAACCAAATGATTGGTGGTTTAAGAATGAGATGAATATGAAATTAGTTCGGTCTATTTACAGTTGTACCTCAATTGAAGGCATAAAAAAAAGCACATATTTAGAATGTGCTTTTTATAGAAATCATTAAAATGAATTTGTGATTATATAACAATCAATTTTGATTTAGTTCACCGTTATATTTAAAAGGTTAGAAGAATCGTCGTTTTCATTATTAACTTTACCTATATAGGTCATGTTTATAGTTTTTTCAGTAACGCCATCTTCTCTACAATAACTGATATCATTTACTGGATCATAGGTGTCGGCATCGTTAAGTCTAAAGTTTCTAGCTTTAATATTAATTACTGATTCAAACGGAGGTTTAATATGGTATTCTGTACCCCAAGGTTGTTCAACAATTTCCACCTGTCCTCTGTACTTCACTGTAAATTTACTTCCGGTTGGTCTAAGACAGGAGTTGTCAAATTCTCCTACATTATCATCTATCCACAGCGCCCAAGGATCTTCAACGTCTAGTGAATATTCTGCAGTTCCATTTGGAAATATTTTTATATGAGATTCCTCAAAAAGAACACCAAATACTATAAATCCTGTATCGTAGAAAAATGGAAAAAAGGAAAACACCCCTTTTTTAACAATATAAATTCCATTGCCATTATTAGAGCTAGTTCTCTCATTGTTGGCTGTTGACCTAGCTTGGTTTAGTCTTGTTTTGAAAGTCTTACTTTCAATGATTTCTTGCGCAGCAAGTTCGATGTCATGGTTTAAATTAATTTCCTCCGTAACAACCGATTCGTCATTACTACATGCAAAACCAATAAAAACGAAAAGCGTCATAATTAAAATTTGTTTTTTCATAATTTTAAAATTTAGATTAATAGATTATTTTCAATTCAATTAATTCTAGGGGAGAGAATTACATCAATACTAATAAAGATTATCATGCTGTGCTAGAAGCATTTATCTAATGTATCCTTATCTTTCTAATGGCTGATCAAACGGTGAAACCACCAATGGCTAAACCGTTAGATTAGTTTTTAGACACATCGTTTGTTTTCATGTATCTTTATAGTAATATTGATACAATTAATTGTTTAGCAATGCCGGCTCACAAAGAATATACATTTATCAATCTTCAAAATGTTGAGGCCATATCGAGAGGAGATCAGCAGCAAGTTTTAAAATATTTAAAACAATTTAATGCTCTAATTCCTGAGCGTTTGTATTATTTAAAAAAGGCTTTGTTAATTCAAGATAGAAAGGAGATTCGGCAAATCTTACATAAAATGAGTCCTCAGCTTCAATTCTTTGGCGTCCCGAATATTACAACCCCAATTCGGCGCATGGAATTTGAGTATGATACGCTACCATTAGTTGAATTAGAGGCCATAGTTGAAGATATTATTGTTAAATTAGAGGGTGCAATAAAGGAAGTTTCTAACCAAATCAATCAATTTTGATGAATTTTAGGCAACAAACTTTGACAATTTCGTGTTTAATAATTGATGATGATTCATTTATTCAGGATTTACTTCGCGATAAAATTGAACATCATTTTCCTGAACTTAAAGTATTAGGAGTTGCCAACTCGGGTGAGAAAGGTATAGAACTCATTCAAAAACACAGTCCCGAATTGGTGTTTTTAGATGTCGAGATGAGTGACATGACCGGTTTTGAAATGCTTTCTAAACTCGAAACCATTAATTTTCAAACAATTTTTATAACCTCATATAACCATTACGCGATAAAAGCTATACGCTTTAATGCCTTGGATTATTTGCTTAAACCATTTGATTTAGGAGAGCTTCAAAATGCGGTTAAACGTTATAAAAAGTTTAGGAATAACGGTAAGCATTCTATTCAACATATGAGTCACGCCCTTAATAATTTTAAGTATAATAATGTTAGTAATCAAGTGTTGACTTTAAAAACACAACAAGGGGTTTTAAGTTTACCATTAAAAGAGATCATTTGCATTAAAGGCGATAGAAATTATAGCATGATTGTTATGTCTAAAGGTAAAACAGAAACCATTTCAAAAACCTTGGGAGATTTGGAGGAGTTGCTAGATGAAAAAGGATTCTTTAGATGCCATAAATCGTTTTTGGTTAATAAAGAACACATTACAAGGCATAATAGTAAAGTTTTACTGTCCAATGAGGCTGTTATACCTGTTTCAAGACGTAAAAAAGTACTGTTTGACGAATGGATGGAATCTCAAAAAGCATTATGAGATGGTTATTTGTCATATGGTGTATTCTTATAGGTTTGGAGACGTATTCACAAGAGGAGACTGTCGTTAAAAGCCCTGGAGTCATTGAAAGGGATTCAATTCTACACAAATTACATACTGATTTAGAGCGTTCACGAAAGCAAGGTGACATAAACGAAGAAATTTTAAGATATGTTGACCTAATCGATTATAGCATAAAGACTTTTGGTTCCAATACAGAAACAAACATCGATGTTCTTAAATTGGAAGGACTGGTCAAAAAAAATGCTCATTTGGAAGCTGCCATCAGGGCAGAACCGTACTTATATAAATTTATGGCTTATTTAAAATATGATCAGCAAAAAATTGACCAAGCCATTAATTATTTATCGAAAAGTATTTCTAAAGCTAAAGAAACCAATCAAGAAAAAATTTATTTACTTTCAAGTATAGAAATGGGTAAAATGCAGGGCTATTTGGACTTCCAAAAGGGCTTGGACATCTTAAATGATTTAGAGGGAGTTGTTTTGGACTTTGACGATCATGAGGTTACAGTTCGACTTTATATGGGCTTTATGGTTATACATCTAATTACGGAGCAATGGGAAAAGGCACTTCATTATAATTTTAAATCGTTATCAGACAGAATATATCCAGCATTCAGCGCGTATAACTACATCATTCGTGCCGAATGTTTCAACCGATTAAATATAAAATTGGATTCTGCTATTTATTATTCAAAAAAGGGGCTGGAAGTGGCAAACTATTATGATATTTTGGTGGAGCAGGTACGGGCCCATTACACCTTAAAAAATACTTATACGCGTTTGGATGATTATAAAAGCGCACTTCATCATTATGAAAAATTATATGAATTTCAGGCCAATGATTACAAAAGAGGTTTTAAAACAGCCAATGAGGTTGGTGAGTTCGTAACAGACTTGATAAAAACAGAGTCTGAATATCAAAATTTACTTTCAGAACAGAAAATTGCAAATCAACGGACGATACTTTGGATAGTTTCATGTGGGCTATTATTGCTTGGTGTTTTGATTATTTATGTGTTCAATCGATTAAAGTTAATTCGCAAACAAAACAAAATCATTGAACGTGAAAAACAGCGTGCCGAGGAATCAGAACGTCATAAGGAGCAATTTTTGGCCAACATGAGCCATGAAATTCGAACCCCGATGCATGCAATTTCAGGCATGCTCAATAACTTGAGACGCCAAACCCATCCACAACACCAGGTTAAATACTTAAATGCCATGAAAGTAAGTGCCGACAATCTCTTGGTTTTACTCAATGATGCTCTCGATATGTCTAAAATTGAATCTGGAAGTTTAGACATCCAAAATGTTGAAATGAATGCCATTGAGATTATTCAGAATGTTGAAAATATTTTTAAGTATAAGGCCGATGAAAAAGGTCTTAAACTGGCTGTCAAAATATCAGATAATTTTCCAATAACAATTATAGGCGATCCAAATCGCTTTAATCAAGTTTTAATAAATTTAGTAAGTAATGCCATTAAGTTTACAGAGAATGGCAGCGTAAACATTAGTTTGTCACAATATGAGGATAAAATGAGAATTGTTGTAGAGGATACGGGAATAGGTATAGCACAAGAAGAAATCGAAATTATTTTTGAATCGTTTAAACAAGGTAACAAGGTTGTTAAAGGGAAAATGGGAGGAACGGGATTAGGGCTTGCCATTTCTAAACAACTTATTGAAATGCAAAATGGAACTATTTGGGTTGAAAGTAAGGTTGGACAAGGAAGCAGATTTTATGTTGAATTACCCTTAACAATTGGCAGTCAAGAGCAGGATGTAAAAACGGCATTTTCTGAATCTAAATTGAAGCAATTAGGTAATGAACTGGAAGGCCTTAAAATACTTATAGCCGAAGATAATGAGTTCAATGTTATGGTAGTAAAAGACGATTTAAACTGGTACATACCCAATGTTGAGCTTACTATTGTGTATGATGGAAACCAAGCAATTGATGCATTTAAAAGCAATAACTATGACCTTGTTTTGATGGATGTACAAATGCCAGAACGAAATGGATATGAAGCAACTAGAGAGATAAGGCGATTGGAGGCCCAAAATCTATCTCAAAAGCCCACACCAATAATAGCAATGACGGCGAGTTTATTAAAGGAGCAGATAGACAAATGCTATGTTGCAGGTATGGATGCTTACATCCCAAAGCCTTATAAACTTGAAGTACTTATTTCTACATTACACAATGTGTTAAAGACATAAAAAAAGCACCCAAGGGGTGCTTTTTATTCCTAAAAACGATTTTGTTTTTCTAATAGTGTTAGATAATGGTTGACTGACCCAAATGAATATTCTTGAAATTAAGATTAGTGTCTTTAGGATTACTAATAAAATCTTCTATAAAATCGCCCACTTTTGTAGTGGTGATATGACTATATTTTGAATTTAAATCTGGGGTTGTAATATGTAATTTCAATGATTTGTCCACACCTTGTTTAATGAGATTAGCTTCTTCAAATAATTGAAAATGTTCAAGTAACATTGCTGCCGATAAAATGGAAGCAATTGGATTGGCAATACCTTTACCAGTAGCTTGTGGGTAAGAACCGTGTATAGGCTCAAAAAGCGCATATTTGTCACCAACAGAAGCCGAGGCCAATAGACCTATCGAACCTCCAATTACACTGGCTTCGTCGCTTATAATATCACCAAACATGTTTTCGGTTAAAATAACATCAAACTGTTTTGGGTTTAATATCATTTGCATGGCGGCATTATCAACAAACAAGAAATCTAAAGACACATCTGGATACTCTAAAGCTATTTCTGTGACTACTTTTCGCCAGAGCCTTGAACTCTCTAGAACATTAGCTTTATCAACTAGAGTTACTTTACCTTTACGGGATTGAGCAGCTTTAAACGCTAAATGTGCAATACGCTCTATTTCAAAACGAGAGTATTCACAAAGATCAGACGAGGTATTTCCATCTTCACTTGTACGTTTTTCTCCAAAATAAATACCACCTGTAAGTTCTCTATAAATACTAATATCAGTACCTTCAATGATACTTTTTTTCAAAGGAGATTTACTCAATAAGGTTTCATAGGCTTTTACAGGTCTGATGTTAGCAAATAAACCAAGTTCTTTCCGCAACTTCAATAAACCTTGCTCTGGACGAACTTTAGCTGATGGGTCATTATCAAACTTTGGGTCACCAATGGCACCAAATAATACAGCGTCGGTATTTTTGCAGAGCTTGAGGGTTTCATCGGGTAATGGGTTTCCACTTTTATCAATAGCAATAGCACCAGCTAGTGCTTCCTTGAATATGAACTTATGATCGAACTCCATAGCAATAGCCTTGAGCACCTTTTTTGCCTGTGCTGTGACTTCTGGACCAATACCATCACCTGGTAATACAGCAATGTTCAATTTCATAGTTATCTTAGTTTTCCTTTTGGGGTTTAATTTTTCTTTATATTTTAAATTCCGTGTAAAACACAATTATCGTTTTAAGCGGAAATAATTTCTTTATAGACTTTACTCGTTTCAATGATGTGATGAATATCGGTATCATCAATTTCTTTTTTCTGATCAGCAAAATTTAAGAAATTGGCGTAAATGTCATCTAATTGTAATTTGGTCAATTCATAGCCTATGTTTTTAGCTCTATAAGCTAATGCGGCACGACCACTTCTTGCCGTTAATACAATAGCCGACTCCGTAACGCCTACATCTTTAGGGTCAATAATCTCATAGGTTTCGCGGTTTTTGATGACTCCATCTTGATGAATACCAGAACTATGAGCAAATGCATTTGCTCCTACAATAGCTTTATTAGGTTGGGTGTAAATGGCCATGCTATCAGAAACTAATTGGCTTATCCCATACAAATATTGGGTGTTGATATTGGTGTCTAAATTTAGATAAGGATGCTGTTTTAAAATCATCACCACTTCTTCAAGGGCTGTGTTTCCAGCACGTTCTCCTATACCATTAATTGTACACTCAATTTGACGAGCACCGTTGATTACGCCTTCTATAGAATTAGCAGTTGCCAAACCTAAATCATTATGACAATGACAAGATAATATCGCTTTTTCAATACCTTTTACATTTTCCATTAGGTATTTCATTTTAGCGCCATACTCACTTGGCAAACAATATCCAGTTGTGTCTGGAATATTAAGTACAGTAGCACCGGCTTTAATGGCTACTTCACAAACGCGAGCTAGATAGTCGTTGTCTGTACGTCCAGCATCTTCTGCATAAAATTCTACATCTTCAACAAAGGATTTAGCATATTTAACAGCGTCATAAGCACGTTGCAAAATGTCTTCTCTATTAGATTTGAACTTAAACTGAATATGTGAATCGGAAGTTCCAATTCCTGTATGAATACGTGGTCGTTTTGCATATTTTAATGCTTCTGCAGCCACTTTAATATCATTTTTTACTGAACGGGTCAATCCACATACCGTGGCGTTTTTTATAATCTTTGAAATTTCTTCAACCGATTTAAAATCACCTGGGCTAGACACAGGAAACCCTGCTTCTATAACATCAACACCTAAATTTTCGAGTTGTTTGGCAATGACTACTTTCTGTTCTGTATTAAGTTTGCAACCTGGTACTTGCTCACCGTCTCTAAGTGTCGTGTCAAAAATTTGTATATTGGAATTGGACATTTCTAAAACTTTTTTTTTCAATTAATTTACTAAGTTATATTTTGGTTTTAGATTAGCGTAACTTTGTTTGGTTCATCTTACGATGTTCAAACAAAAAAAAATCATTTAAACATCTGTTAATCAATATTATAAACGTATTTTTCATTGATAACTAAAGATCAAAAAGACAGTTTATTTTTGCTAGTAAAATCACTAACAAAATCTGAAAAGCGACAATTCAAGCTTTATGTGGGTAGATTAGGGGTTAATGCTGATTCAAAATTTTTGAATTTATTTAATCTTTTGGATAAGTCAAATGTGTACGATGAAACAGCCATTATTAAGAGTGGAATCGTAAAAAAACAACAACTAGCCAATGTCAAGGCACACTTATACAAGCAAATCCTAATCAGCTTAAAACTAAATCCTTCGCATCAAAATATCCGTTCACAAATTAGGGAACAATTGGATTTTGCCTCAATTCTTTACCATAAGGGTTTGTATAAGCAAAGTTTGAAAATTTTAGATAAGGCAAAAGAAACGGCCATTGATCACGAAGAAAAAAATTTGGCCTACGAAATTGTTGAATTAGAAAAGGTTATAGAATCACAATATATAACACGAAGTATAAGTAATCGT
The DNA here is from genome assembly GCF_042654525.1 of Geojedonia litorea. NCBI lineage: Bacteria > Pseudomonadati > Bacteroidota > Flavobacteriia > Flavobacteriales > Flavobacteriaceae > Geojedonia > Geojedonia litorea. Next base: position 111,038 of record NZ_JBHSGP010000014.1, on the reverse strand, counting down.
GCCGATGAATTATCCATACAGGCAAAGGAGTTGAGTAGACTAAATGTTATTACGAGCAAGCTTTCTAATTTATCGCTTCAGTTGTATGGTATTTTTCTTAAAACGGGTTACGCTAAAAATGAAGAAGAAGCCAATATAATTACTAACTATTTTAATAAACGACTTCCAAATTATACCATTAAAGAACTTGGATTTAGAGAAAAACTGTGGTTGTATAAGGCGCATTTGTGGTACAGTTTTTTAATGCAAGATTTCTTGAATTGCTATAAATATGCCACTAAATGGGTGGATTTATTTTATGAGCATCCTGAAATGATTCAGCTTAATCCAGTGTTTTTTCTCAAGGGAAACAATTATTTGTTAGAGACCTTGTTTCTTCTCAATGATAAAGAAAAGTTTGAGGTTGCCTTAACTAAGATGGATACCATGGTTGCTTCATCGTTATTTCCAAAAGATGAAAATGTTGAATCTTTAGCCTTCCTGTATAAAAGTTTAAATAGTTTAAATCTGCATTTTATAGATGGTAGCTTTAAGGAAGGGCTAAATTTGATTCCAAAAATAGAAAATGAGCTTCAAGATTTTAAAAATAGGATAGATGAGCATCATATTATGACATTTTATTACAAGTTCGCTTGTCTTCATTTTGGCGCTGGAAATAATAGAGAATGTATCGTTTATCTAGATAAAATTATTTCGAATAAAAGTCTATCCATGCGTGAAGATCTCCTGTGTTTTTCAAGAGTATTGAATCTGGTATCACACTACGAAGCTGGTATGGACTATCATTTAGAGTCATTGTTAAAAAGCACTTACAAATTCTTGATAAAAATGAATGACCTTCATGAAGTACAAAAAGAAATGATTGCATTTATCAAAGGTCTTCAGGATATTTATCCTCATGAACTCAAAAACGCTTTTAAAACTCTATTGGAAAAATTAAAGGTATTTGAAGATCACCCCTACGAACGAAGAGCCTTTTTGTATTTAGACATTATTTCATGGTTAGAGAGTAAAATTGAAAATAAACCTGTGGGTGAAATCATCAGAAATAAATATCTATTAAAAAAGGCATGATGAACTTGTTGTTTTCGCAATAATTACTAATTCTGAATAAAAAAGATCAAAAAAATTTGGATTTTAAACTTTTCTAACGCAATATTTGCGCTCACAAAGTTCAATTACTTATTGAAAATGTTATCAAGAAAGGTGGAGGGATTAGACCCGTTGAAGCCTTAGCAACCCTTTATTTATAAAGAAGGTGCTAAATTCTACCCAGTCCAGAATAAAGTTCAGGATCTTATGGATAGATAACACAAGATATTACCTAGAGGTAATTCCAATTTCTTTTTAACATATTTTATTTAAGTACGCTTTTATAGCATTATTGATCTATTGTTTTTAGTTACATGAAAGCACTTAAATTCATATCAATTGATAATTTCACACTAGAAAGTGGTGTTAAATTGCCTTTGCAATTATCCTATCAAACTTTTGGTAAGCCTTTGCACAGTGCTCCCATTGTTTTAGTTAACCATGCACTTACAGGCAATAGTAATGTTGCTGGCGATAATGGTTGGTGGACGGATTTAATTGGTGAAAATAAGGTTATAGACACCAACAGTTATACGGTACTGGCCTTCAATATTCCAGGTAATGGTTACGATGGTTTTGTAATCGAAAATTACAAAGATTTTGTAGCTCGAGATATAGCCAGGATTTTTATAAACGGACTAGAAAAGCTTCAAATCTCTAAACTTTTTGCACTGATTGGTGGCTCTTTAGGTGGTGGAATTGCTTGGGAAATGGCTGTTTTGAAACCTAAATTGGCCGAATACCTAATTCCTGTTGCGACTGATTGGAAGTCGACCGATTGGCTCATTGCCAACTGCCAAATTCAAGAACAGTTTTTGGTCAATTCCAATAATCCAGTTCATGATGCGCGCATGCACGCCATGTTGTGTTACCGCACACCAAAGTCGTTTAAGGAACGCTTTCAACGTAGTAAAAATGATGATCTTGAGATTTTTAATGTTGAAAGTTGGCTACTGCATCACGGTAAGAAATTACAAGAACGCTTTCAGCTTTCGGCGTATAAACTAATGAACCAGTTACTCAAAACCATTGATGTTACCAGAGGAAAAGGTGATAACGTAAATGTGCTGGACATTATTAAATCCAATATTGCCATTGTTGGTGTTGATTCTGATTTGTTTTTCACTGCTGAAGAAAACAGAGAAACACAAAAAAAGCTCGCGGTTTCGCATCCTAATGTGACTTATAGTGAGATTAACTCAGATCATGGTCACGATGCCTTTTTAATTGAATTTGAACAACTTGAAAAAATTATTGAACCCATATTTAGACCAAATTCGGTCAACAAGAGAATGAAAGTATTAAAGTTTGGAGGTAAATCATTAGCCAACGGTGAAGGTCTTGAACGATCAATAACAATTATAAAAAGCAAGGTAGAGGCAGGCGAAAAAATAGCCGTCGTTGTTTCGGCCAGAGGAAATGCCACAGATGATTTGGAAGACCTCTTAAAAAGAGCATCAAAAAAGAAATCATACACAGAGGACTTTGAAGCTTTTAAAGCTTACCAAACTGCGCCATTACCTTCGATAGATTTTAAAGAAGAATTTTTGGCCTTAGAAAATATTTTTCAAGGCGTGCAATTGTTAGGCGATTACAGTGATAAGGTTAAAAATGAAGTTTTGGCTTATGGTGAGCTTTTATCAGTGAAATTAATATCGGCATTATTGCTTCAGAGCGGTGTAAAGGCAAATGCCACTGATGCCAGAACCTTGATAAAAACTGAAGGCGATTTCAACAGTTCGAAGCCTATACAAAATATTTCAAAAGAGAAGGTAAGGGCGCATTTTAAAACCTTTAATGGAGACATTGTAAATATTGTCACCGGTTTTATAGCTTCTAACAGAGATAACGAGACTACAACTTTAGGTCGTAATGGTAGTAATTATTCAGCGGCTTTATTAGCGAATTATTTAGATGCTGAAGAGTTACAAAATTTTACACATGTTAATGGCATATATACTGCTAATCCAGATTTGGTTGCTGATGCTCAAAAAATAAGAGAATTGTCTTTTAGCGAAGCAAATGAACTGGCTAATTTTGGGACGACCATATTACATGCCAAGACCATAATTCCTTTAGTTGAAAAAAATATCAACCTTAGAATTTTAAACACCTTCAATCCTGATGACGAAGGTACACTTATTACCGCTCGACCAAGCAATAAGGAAGTTACCTCGTTGTCGGTATTAGATAATGTGGCACTCTTAAATTTAGAAGGACGTGGCCTTTTGGGTAAAGTTGGTGTTGACGCACGTATTTTTAAAGCTTTGAGCAATCAGGATATAAGTGTGAGCATTATTTCTCAAGGGTCTTCAGAGCGTGGCATTGGGCTGATTATTGATGCCAATAAGGCGACTCGAGCCGTTATAGCCTTAGAACGAGAATTTGAAAACGACTTCTATTCTCAAGATGTCAATAAAATTGATGTGATAGACGACGTCTCTGTTATTTCTATAATAGGAATTGAATTGAGTTCGTTCCATAAGCCATTCAATGCTCTAATTAAAAACCAGATTACTCCACTTTTGTTCAATAATACGGTGACTGGTCGTAATGTGAGTTTAGTGGTTAAGAAGGACCAACTTCATAAAGCTGTGAATGTAATTCATGGTGAAATATTCGGGATTTCTAAAAAGATCAATATTGCCATTTTTGGTCATGGACTTGTGGGTGGAGCGTTAATAAATCAAATTTTGAAATCTAAAGATGAAATTGAACGCCGAAAAGCAATCAATTTAAACATTTTTGCCATAGCCAATTCAAAACAGTTGGTGTTAAATAAAAAAGGAATTTCCAAAAATTGGAAAGAAGACTTGCAGAAGTCATCTCAACCTTATACTATTCAGGATATTATTGATTATGCTAAAGTGCATCATTTGGAAAATTTAATTGCGGTTGATAATACGGCAAGTTCTGAATTTTATCAAAATTATATTCCACTGGTTGAAGAAGGTTTCGATTTAGTGTCTTCAAATAAAATTGCTAACACGATTTCACATTCATTTTATACCATTTTACGCGATAAATTAAAAGACAACAACAAAAATTATTTATACGAAACTACGGTGGGTGCTGGCTTACCTCTCATTGATACCATAAAGCTGCTTCATGAATCTGGTGAAAATATTACACGTATTAGAGGTGTGTTTTCAGGAACTTTAAGTTATCTGTTCAATAACTTTTCTGTTCAAGACAAACCCTTTAGTACAATTGTTCAGGAAACAATAGATAAAGGATTTACAGAGCCTGACCCAAGAGAAGATTTTTCTGGCAATGATGTGGCCAGAAAGTTATTAATCCTCGCAAGAGAACTAGATTTGCATAATGAATTTGAAGATGTACAGGTTGAAAATCTAATTCCTGAAGCCTATCAAAATATTCCAACTGAAGATTTTTTGAAACAGTTACATGTTTTGGATGACAAGTATCAAGCTATAAAAGAAAAACAACAGGAAGATCACGTATTAAGATATGTGGGAGATTTGTCGGGTGACCTTTCAAAAGATAAAGGGAATTTAGAAGTGAAGTTGGTGTCTATTCCTGAAGATAGTACTTTAGGCCATGTTAAAGGTTCTGATGCTATTTTTGAGATTTTTACAGAATCGTATGGTGAACAACCTATTGTGATTCAAGGTGCCGGTGCCGGTGCTGAGGTGACTGCACGAGGCGTTTTTGGAGACATTTTAAGATTGTCAAAACATATCAATTAATGTCAGGCCAACCATGTCACCCTGAGCTTGTCGAAGGGTAGTCGAGAACATTTATAACTTAAATTATGAGTAAAGAAAAACATTTTGAAACCGAAGCCATAAGAGCACAATTAGAACGCACACAGTTTACAGAGCATAGCGTTCCATTATATCTAACCTCTAGTTTTTTATTCGATGACGCTGAAGATATGCGAGCGTCGTTTGCTGAAGAAAAAGAGCGTAACATCTATAGTCGATTTACCAACCCAAATACCTCTGAATTTGTTGATAAAATGTGCAAATTGGAAGGTGCTGAAGCTGGTTATGCATTTGCAACAGGAATGGCGGCTGTGTTTTCAACCTTTGCTGCCTTACTGAATTCTGGTGATCACATTGTGTCTGCGCGAAGTGTCTTTGGTTCAACGCATACCTTGTTCACAAAATATCTTCCTAAATGGAATATAGAAACTAGCTATTTTAAGGTTAATGAAGTTGATTCTATAGAGAGCTTAATTCAACCCAACACCAAAATTTTATACGCAGAAACACCTACAAATCCAGCAGTGGATATACTCGACTTGGAGCGACTAGGCAGCATTGCCAAAAAACACAATCTATTGTTGGTCATTGATAACTGTTTTGCAACACCATATTTACAAAACCCAATTCAATTTGGCGCAGATTTGGTTATCCATTCGGCGACAAAACTTATTGATGGTCAAGGGCGGGTTCTAGGTGGTGTTACTGTTGGAAGCGAGGATTTGATTCGGGAAATCTATTTGTTTTCACGTAATACAGGTCCGGCCTTGTCACCTTTTAATGCTTGGGTGCTTTCAAAAAGTTTGGAAACTTTAGCTGTTCGCGTGGATCGCCATTGTGAAAATGCAATTAAAGTAGCCGAATATTTAGAAAGTCATTCTAAAGTGAATTTGGTGAGATACCCGTTTTTAAAATCACATCCTCAATATGAAATCGCTAAAAAGCAGATGAAACTAGGAGGCAATGTCGTTGCATTTGAAATTAAAGGTGGGGTAGAAGCTGGTCGAAAGTTTTTAGATGCCATCACCATGTGTTCGCTTTCTGCTAACCTTGGCGATACTAGAACTATTGTTACACATCCAGCGTCTACAACGCATAGTAAGTTAAGTGAAGACGACCGGTTGGAAGTTGGTATTACCGATGGTTTAGTAAGAGTTTCAGTAGGATTGGAACATGTTGATGATATTATTGCAGATTTAAATCAGGCATTACAATAAAATCAAAAAATAAGTATCTTTGGGGATGCTTTCGAAAAAAACAAAATACGGCCTAAAGGCTATGACTTATTTGGCAAGACAGGAAAATAATCAGCCTGTTCAAATTGGAGTTATTTCAAAAAGTGAGAACATTTCACAAAAATTCTTGGAGAGTATTTTGTTAACCTTAAGAAAAAACGGGTTTTTAGGCTCGAAAAAAGGTAAAGGCGGAGGTTACTACCTTTTAAAGGATCCAAAAGATATTAAAATGTCGGCGGTGATGCGTATTCTAGAAGGCCCAATTGCTATGGTGCCTTGTGTGAGTTTGAATTTTTACGAAACTTGCGATGATTGCCCCGATGAGAATGCCTGTGCCGTTCATAATTTAATGATTGAGGTGAGAGACAGCACTTTAAATATCTTTAATAATAGGTCTTTAGCCGATTTAATCTAAAATTTAACGTAAAAAGCTATGGTCGTTTCAATAATAATTCTAAATTTGCATTTATATCCTAGTAAACCGATAGGATAATAGGACTAATAATAAAACCATTATGATAAAACAGAATATTGACATTGAATTTTGGAACAAACAACTTCGCGATAAAACACCTGACGAAATCGTGCAATGGGCTTTAAGCATCACCGATAACCGAATTGTAACTACAAGTTTCGGTATCTACTCTGCGGTACTCTTAAGTACAATGTCCAGACATGATAAAAATATCAAAGTGATTTGGTGCGATACTCTATTTAACCAGCCTAGTACCTATGAACATGCTGCCAATTTGATTGGGAAATTCAATTTAAATGTTCATCAATACAAATCTTTAAAAACCAAAGAAGAAATCGATGCCACTATTGGCTTACCTAGTTTGGAAAACGATAACCATTCTCAATTTTCAGAAGTGGTGAAATTAGAACCGTTTAGAAGAGCTTTAAAAGAGCATCAACCCGATTTATGGTTTACTAACATTAGAGTTCGTCAAACCGAATATAGAAACAAGAAAGACATCTTAAGTTTTAGCAAAGATGGTATTTTAAAAGTGAGTCCGTTTTATTATTGGACTGATTATGATTTAGATAATTATTTAGAAGTACACGGTTTACCAAAAAACCAAGACTACTTCGATCCTATAAAAGCATTAAAAAACCGAGAGTGTGGTATACACTTACAATAAAATAAGACCGTGCAAAGTTTTAGAACCGAAATAGAAAATCCGGTAGTTCAAAAGGATATTATTGAATTAGAACGAAAAATTCGTTTATTTAAAGAAGGGCGAATTGATGAAGAACGTTTTAGAAGTCTGCGTTTGGCCAGAGGAGTTTACGGGCAACGTCAGGAAGGCGTTCAAATGATTCGAATTAAATTGCCCTACGGAAAAGTTACCAGAGACCAATTGTTGCGCATTGCAGATGTATCTGATGAGTTTTCAACGGGCCGACTGCATATCACTACACGTCAAGATATTCAAATTCACTACGTGAGTTTGGATCGTACTCCAGAGCTTTGGGCTCAACTGGAAAAGGATGATGTTACACTTCGTGAAGCTTGTGGTAATACGGTGAGAAATGTAACGGCAAGTGAAACTGCCGGTATTGATGTGAACGAGCCATTTGATGTATCACCCTATGCTCATGCCGTGTTTCAATTCTTTTTAAGAAATCCTATTTGTCAGGAAATGGGTCGAAAATTCAAAATTTCATTTTCGGCAACTGATGATGATAGCGCCTTAAGCTATATACATGATTTAGGATTTATTCCAAAAATTGAAAATGGTGAACGTGGTTTTAAAGTAATGCTTGGTGGCGGATTAGGTTCTCAACCAAGACATGCCGATGTGTTATATGAATTTCTTCCAACAGAAAAAATTATTCCTGTTACCGAAAGTGTGCTGCGTATTTTCGACAGACATGGGGAGCGCACTAAAAGATTGAAAGCAAGAATGAAGTTTTTGATTAAGGATATTGGTTTAGATAATTTTATTGCTTTAATCAATGAAGAAAGTAAAGCCTTGTCACATCAAGAAGTTACAATTGATACCGCTCAATTTGATGCCCCAATTAAGGTTTCAGAACGAGCAGTTCCTGAAGTCACTATTGATTCAAACGAATTTGAGGCTTGGAAAACATCTAATGTGATTGCACAAAAGCAAGAGGGCTTATTTGCCATTGGAATAAAAGTAAATTTGGGTGATTTTTCAACTGAAAAAGCACGACAATTGGCGCATTTAATAAAAAATTATGCTGCAGATGAACTACGATTCTCTCTGCGACAAAACATTTTAATTCGTCATGTAAAAGAAGCATCATTACCATTCTTTTATCAGGAATTAAAAACTTTAGGTTTTACGCAGCTGGGTTATAACTCTACAGCAGATATTACGGCTTGCCCTGGAACAGACACTTGTAATTTAGGGATTGCAAGTAGTACAGGACTTGCTACCGAGTTGGAACGTGTTTTATTAGAAGAATATCCGCACTACCAAAATAATACTGAAATAACCATAAAAATTAGTGGTTGTATGAATGCTTGTGGTCAACACAATATGGCACATATTGGATTTCAAGGAATGTCTATTCGAACCAAAGACAAACGAGTGGCACCAGCTGTACAGGTATTACTTGGTGGAGGAGTTCTCGGAAATGGTCAGGGACGTTTTGCTGATAAGGTAATTAAACTTCCGGCTAAACGCGGGCCTCAAGCTTTAAGAACCCTATTAGATGATTTTAAAGTAAATGCCAATGATAATGAGTCTTTTTTAGACTATTACGATAGAAAGGAACAACGCTATTTTTACGACATTTTGGTAAATTTGTCTGACGTTGAAAATTTAACCGATAGTGATTTTATAGATTGGGGAAATTCGTCCAACTATATTCAAGCCGTTGGTGTTGGTGAATGTGCAGGCGTAGTTATAGATTTGGTTCAGACCTTATTATTAGAAGCCAAAGAAAAACTGGATTTAGCAAGTGATGCTTTTGAAGACCAAAAATGGTCTGATGCTATTTATCATACCTATACGGCATTTGTAAACGGAGCCAAAGCTTTGTTATTATCTGAAAACGTGAGCACAAATACGCAGGCCAATATCATAAGCCAATTTGATGAAACTTTTGTTGATGCTGGTAAGATCAGTTTGAATACAAGCTTTCATGATTTGGTATATCAAATCAAACAAAATGAACCTACCGAAGCATTTGCGAGACATTATGCGGATTTATCGGTTAGCTTTTTTGATACAATTGAAACTTTTAGAACCCAAGAATTAGTCAATGTCTAAAGAATATATCATACCAAAGTTAACCGTGGTAGGGGCAGGTCCTGGAGATCCAGAATTGATCACGCTTAAAGCCATAAAAACTATTGAAGCGGCCAATGTAATTTTATATGACGCGCTCATTAATGAAGTGTTATTGGACTATGCGTCTCCAAATGCTGAACTCATTTTTGTAGGAAAGCGAAAAGGATGTTATGCCTATCAACAAGAGCAAATTAATGAGTTAATAGTGTCTAGGGCAAAAAGTCATGGGCATGTGGTACGTTTAAAAGGAGGCGATCCATTTGTTTTTGGTCGCGGTGCGGAAGAAATTGATTATGCCAAACAATTTGGCATTGAGACCTACATGGTTCCTGGTATCTCATCAGCCTTGGCGGTTCCGGCTTATCAAGGTATTCCGTTGACTAAACGAGGAAGTTCAGAAAGTTTTTGGGTCATTACAGGAACAACAAAAGCGCATCAAATCTCGTCTGATATTAATTTGGCAGCCAAATCAACAGCAACCATTGTAATCTTGATGGGAATGGGGAAATTAGATCAGATTATGGAAATTTTTGCTTCAGAAGGAAAACAACAAACTTCGGTAGCAATTATTCAAAATGGAACAACAAAAGAAGAAAAAATAGGATTGGGAACAGTTGAAACTATCTGTGAAATTGTAAAAGCGCAACAGCTCTCAAATCCAGCCATTATTGTTATTGGCGAAGTAGTGAGACAACGCACGAAATTAAATTCAATATGTAATGAAGTGAATGATTATTCGGGCTATTTATCAGAATCACATTAAATGAAAACAAATGCAAGAACGAAATAATCTATATCCAATTTTTTTAAAAGCACAACGTCTTCACATTCTTATTGTTGGAGGTGGAAGCGTCGCTGAAGAAAAGTTACACTTCTTGCTAAAGTCAAGCCCCGATGCTAAAGTGACACTTGTAGCACCAATGTTTAGAGAAAACACGTTGAATTTAGCCAAGCAATTTAATGTTGAAGTGGTTGAAGATTATTATAACAGGACCTATTTAAATGGAAAACATCTTGTAATTGCCACCACTAATCAACCAGATATAAATATTGAAGTGTATAATGATTGTAGAGCCCAAAATATTTTGGTTAATGTAGCTGATAATCCACCATATTGTGATTTTTATATGGGTGGAATTGTGACCAAAGGCAATGTTAAAATAGCGATTTCAACTAATGGTAAATCGCCTACAACCGCTAAACGCTTACGTCAATTTTTTGAAGACGTGATACCAGAACATATTGATGATTTGGTGAAAAATTTAAATGAATACAGAAAAACGATAAAAGGTGATTTTGAAGAGAAAGTGCAAACACTCAATGAATTCACCAAAGGATTAATTAACAAAAAAGAAGCCCACCATGATTAAAACAGATATACTCATCATAGGAGCAGGACCAACAGGATTATTTACGGTATTTGAAGCTGGATTATTAAAATTAAGATGCCATTTAATTGACGCATTGCCACAACCAGGAGGGCAATGTTCTGAAATATACCCTAAAAAACCTATTTATGATATTCCTGGTTTCCCAGAAATATTGGCGGGCGATTTAACTAAAAACCTATTAGAACAAGGCAAACAGTTCAAGCCAGGTTTTACATTGGGCGAACGCGCCGAGACTATTGAGAAGCAAACCGATGGAAGTTTTATTGTAACCACAAATAAAGGCACACAACACCATGCGCCAATTGTGGCAATTGCTGGAGGTCTAGGCTCATTTGAACCAAGAAAGCCATTAATTGAAAATATTGCTTACTACGAAGATCGCGGTGTGGAGTATTTCATTAAGGACCCGGAAGTATATCGCGACAAAAAAGTAGTAATTTCTGGTGGTGGAGACTCTGCATTAGATTGGAGCATCTTTTTGGCAGATGTAGCTTCTGAAGTTACTTTAGTTCACCGACGAAATGAGTTCAGAGGTGCTTTAGATTCTGTTGAAAAAGTTCAGGAATTAAAATTACTCGGAAAAATAAATCTTGTAACACCAGCCGAAGTTACTGCCTTGCATGGCAATAAAAAATTAGATGGTGTAACGATTACTTCAGGAGATGAAAAAATCCTTTTAGAAGCAGATCATTTTATTCCATTATTCGGGTTGTCTCCAAAACTTGGTCCTATTGGTGATTGGGGACTTGAAATCGAAAAAAATGCCATTAAAGTGGATACATTAGATTACCAAACCAATATCCCTGGAGTATTTGCCATTGGTGATGTTAACACCTACGAAGGCAAGCTAAAATTGATTCTTTGTGGTTTTCATGAAGCTACGTTAATGTGTCAATCAGCTTATAAAATCATAAATCCAGGTAAGAAGTATGTGTTGAAATATACAACGGTTAGTGGTATAGATGGGTTCGATGGTACACGAAAAGAAGCACCTAAAGCAGTAGTTCAAGCTATAAATTAACGTTTAATTTTGACTTAAATTAAGATTAAAAATTAATTTTGGGTGATTGAATTATATACTTATGGCCTACAAGCTTCGACTAAAAGATGATATTGCAGATTTTACCAAACGTTTATTTTATGCACTGTTTGATGATGCCGATAAGGAAGCAGAAGAAATAGCTGCACTTGAAAACTTGTTTTTGAAAGTGCTTTCTGAACTTTCTACTAAAAAAGGGGAATTACTCTGGAAATCATTTTCAGAACAATTGCCAACTATCAAACAAAAAATTGAATTGGATGCCTTGGCTACAGAGCAAAACGATCCGGCCTGCAAAAGCCTCGAAGAAATTTATTTAGCCTATCCTGGATTTCATGCCATAGCTATTCACAGATTAAGCCATGAATTATTTAAACTTGGTTTACCTGTAATTGCACGAATGATGAGCGAATGCATTCATGGTAAAACAGGAATCGATATTCATCCAGGAGCTACTATAGGAGATTCTTTTTTTATCGACCACGGTACTGGAATTGTAATCGGGGAAACCTCTATCATAAAAAACAACGTGAAAATATATCAAGGGGTTACTTTAGGAGGACTATCTATTAAAAAAAGCTTGTCTCAAACTAAACGTCATCCAACGATTGAAGATAATGTAACTATTTATGCAAATGCCACAATTCTGGGCGGTGATATAACTATTGGCGCTAATAGCATCATTGGAGCAAATGTTTGGATTACCGAATCTGTTCCAGAAAATTCATTGGTGACCTATCAATCAGAAATTAAAATCAGTACCCGAAATAAATGATTAAAGGCCAATCCATAACCGACCTAATAGGAAACACGCCACTTATTGAGGTGAAGCATATTATTACTAAAAAAGGTGTTCGATTATTCTTAAAATTGGAAGGAAAAAACCCTGGTGGTAGTGTTAAGGATCGTGCTGCATTTAATATGATTTCGGAAGCTCTTAAACGTGGGGATATCAAAAAAGGGGACACTTTGGTAGAAGCCACAAGTGGTAATACGGGAATTGCTCTAGCTTTTATTGCACAGTTATTAGGATTGAAAATGATCTTGATTATGCCTGAAAATTCAACCGAAGAGCGTATCAAAACCATGCGTGCTTATGGAGCTGAATTAATTTTGACTTCTGAAGATGAAGGCATTGAAGGCGCTCGTGATTTAGCCGTTAAGTTAGAAAAGGAAAAAGGCTATTTTATGCTCAACCAATTTGGAAATGATGATAATTGGAAAGCCCATTATAAAGCAACAGGACCAGAGATATGGCGAGATACCAATGGCGAAATTTCCCATTTTGTGTCGGCCATGGGAACTACAGGAACAATTATGGGAGTGTCTACATTTTTAAAAGAACAAAATAAAGCGATAACTATTGTTGGCGCCCAACCTAAAGATGATGCTAAAATTCCAGGAATTCGGAAATGGCCAGAAGAGTACCTTCCTAAAATTTTTGATAGAAATAAAGTAGATCAAATTATTGAGGTTAGTGAAGATGATGCGAGAATAACTGCGAATAGATTGGCAAAAGAAGAAGGTGTATTTGCTGGGATGAGTAGTGGTGGTGCTGTTTCAGTAGCATTAAAAGTGGCAGAGCAAATTGAAAGCGGCGTAATAGTTGCCGTGATATGTGATATCGGCGATCGCTATTTGTCTTCAGATTTGTTTGCCTAAAAATTGGTTATAAATTATTTATACCTTAATTTCGCACCCTAGTTCATACAAATAATGATGTTATCACGAAAGGCAGAGGGAATAGACCCGGTGAAGCCTTGGCAACCCTTTATACAAAGAAGGTGCTAAATTCTACTTTTTACTGATATATTTTCGGTGTTAAGACAGATAACCACAAGTAATTTCCTTTACTTTCCTGATGACATTTTTAATATAAATTAAAGAAATGTCAACAATTATAGACGCTTTACAAAACCGAATTTTAGTTCTCGATGGTGCCATGGGAACCATGTTGCAACGTTATAATTTTTCTGAAGAAGATTATCGTGGTGAACGGTTTAAAACATATCCAACTTCATTAAAAGGCAATAATGATTTGCTGTCTCTTACACAACCAAAGGCAATAGCAGAGGTGCATCGTAAGTATTTTGAGGCAGGAGCAGATATTGTTGAAACTAACACCTTTTCAGGGACAACTATTGGAATGGCCGATTACAACATGGAAGCATTAGTTTATGAACTCAACTATGAATCTGCTAAAATAGCTAAACAAGTGGCCAATGAGTTTACAATTGCAAATCCAGATCAACCCCGATTTGTGGCAGGTAGTATTGGCCCAACTAACCGTACGGCAAGTTTATCTCCTGATGTCAATAGACCAGAATATCGTGCTGTAACCTTTGAAGACTTGAGGGTAGCCTATAAGCAGCAGGTTGAAGCACTTATTGATGGTGGCGTTGATGTGCTCTTGGTTGAAACCATTTTTGACACGCTAAATGCTAAAGCCGCTTTGTTTGCAATTGATCAAGTAAAAGAAGAACGAAACCTAGATGTCCCAATTATGGTATCAGGGACAATAACAGACGCATCTGGCAGAACATTATCGGGTCAAACGGTTGAAGCCTTTTTAACTTCAATTTCTCATATACCATTATTAAGTGTAGGGTTTAATTGCGCGCTTGGTGCAGATCAACTACAACCGTATTTACAACGACTATCGCATGAAACAGAATTTTACACTTCGGCACATCCTAATGCTGGTTTACCCAATGCTTTTGGAGAATATGACCAAACACCTGAACAAATGCAAGTGCTTATTAAAAACTATTTAAAAGATGGATTGGTAAATATTGTAGGCGGTTGTTGCGGAACAACTCCCAAACATATCAAAAAAATTGCCGAGGTCGCTAAAAAGTATAAACCAAGGACTACTGTAATTCCTGTGTAAACCGGAATTTGCCAAGAAACAAATGAGATGACTAAAATAAATAAATATCTTACTTTATCGGGTTTAGAACCTTTAATCGTAACACCAGAAAGTAATTTTATAAATGTAGGAGAACGTACCAACGTAACAGGGTCGCGAAAATTTTTACGATTAATAAAAGAAGACAAATATCATGAAGCTTTAGAAGTAGCGCGTGATCAGGTTGAAGGCGGCGCACAGATTATTGATGTGAATATGGACGAAGGCATGTTGGATGGAAAACAAGCCATGATTACATTCTTAAATCTCATCGCTTCAGAACCCGATATTGCTCGCTTGCCCATCATGATTGACAGTTCAAAATGGGAAATCATTGAAGCCGGGTTACAAGTAGTTCAAGGGAAATCTGTAGTAAATTCCATAAGTTTAAAAGAAGGAGAAGCCGAGTTTATAAGACAAGCAAAACTAGTAAAGCGTTATGGTGCTGCTGTAATAGTGATGGCTTTTGATGAAGTAGGACAAGCCGATACTTTGGATAGACGAATTGAGATATGTAAACGCTCGTATGAAATTTTGGTCAATAAGGTTAAATTTCCTCCTCAAGATATCATTTTTGATCCTAATATATTCCCAGTTGCCACAGGTATGGATGAACATAAACTTAATGCTCTAGATTTTTTCAAGGCCACTAAATGGATACGTGAAAATCTCCCTTATGCCAATGTTTCTGGAGGAGTGAGTAACGTGTCGTTTTCATTTAGAGGAAATACTGTAGTACGAGAAGCTATTAATTCAGCATTTTTATATCATGCCATTCAACATGGTATGAACATGGGAATTGTAAACCCAACCATGTTGGAAGTCTATGATGAAATTCCGAAGGATTTATTGACGCATGTTGAAGATGTATTATTTAACCGACGAGATGACGCTACAGAGCGATTGTTGGACTTTGCAGAGACGGTTAAAGGAGATAAAAAGGAAGATGTTACCAAAGTTTTAGAATGGCGAAGTGATGCACTTCAAGATCGAATTACTCATAGTTTGGTAAAAGGTATAGATGCATTTATAATTGAAGATGTTGAAGAAGCCCGTCAATCGGTTTCTAAACCTATTGAGGTGATCGAAGGCCATTTAATGATTGGTATGAATGTGGTTGGAGACCTCTTTGGAAGCGGAAAAATGTTTTTACCTCAAGTTGTGAAATCAGCACGAGTAATGAAAAAGGCAGTGGCATATCTTCAACCCTTTATAGAAGCCGAAAAGGATGGTAAGCAAGAATTTGCTGGTCGAGTTTTAATGGCAACCGTAAAAGGTGATGTACACGATATTGGTAAAAACATTGTAAGTGTAGTTTTAGGGTGTAATAACTACGAGATTATTGATTTAGGGGTCATGGTCCCACCAGAGAAAATTATAGAAACGGCTAAAAGAGAAAATGTAGATATTATTGGATTAAGTGGTCTTATAACACCGTCATTAGATGAAATGGTCTATGTTTCCAAGGAAATGGAGAAACAAGGCTTTAATGTGCCTTTGCTTATTGGTGGTGCAACAACGTCTAGAGCGCATGCCGCTGTTAAAATTGCACCCAATTATTCAAATACGGTAGTTCATGTTAATGATGCTTCAAGAGCTGTAACGGTCGTGGGAGATTTGCTTAAAAAAGATAGTAGAATTTATAAAGAGCAAATTCGTGAAGAATATGAAAAATTCCGTGAGCAGTTTTTAAAGCGTGGTAAAAAGAAAGACTATTGTAGCCTTGAAGATGCCAGAAAACGTAAATTTAAAATTGATTGGAATTCAACAGAAATTGTGAAGCCTAACCAATTAGGTGTTCAAGTTATTGACGATTTTGACATCAACAAACTGGAAGATTTTATAGACTGGAGTCCATTTTTTAGAAGCTGGGACCTTCATGGTAAGTATCCAGATATTTTAACCGATGCGGTCGTTGGAACACAAGCTTCCGAATTATTCAAAGATGCCAAAGTCTTATTAAAACGGGTGTTTAATGAAAAATTATTGCAAGCGAAAGCTGTTTTTGGACTGTTTCCAGCCAATACGGTTAATGATGACGACATTGAAATTTATGAAGAAAACGGAAAAGTGAAGTCAACGTTTTTAACCCTACGTCAACAATTAGACAAGCGCGAAGGCGTATCTAATTTTGCGTTGGCCGATTTTGTAGCTCCAAAAGATTCAGGAAAGCAAGATTATATGGGATGCTTTTGTGTTACAGCAGGATTTGGAACTGCAGAATTAGCTAAACAATTCGAATCAAATCACGACGATTATAATTCCATTATGATAAAAGCTCTGGCCGATAGATTGGCCGAAGCCTTTGCCGAGTATTTGCATAAAGAAATACGTACAACCCACTGGGGTTATGCCCAAGATGAAAATTTATCTAATGATGAGTTGATAAAAGAAAGCTATAAAGGTATTCGTCCGGCTCCGGGTTATCCTGCTTGTCCTGATCATTTGGAGAAAAAAACCATTTGGAAAGTGTTGCAAGTCAAAGAAACCATAGGGGTAGAATTGACCGAAAGCTTAGCCATGTGGCCAGCCGCAAGCGTTAGCGGATATTATTTTGGAAACAAAGAAGCCAGGTATTTTGGACTTGGTAAAATAACAGAAGATCAATTAAAAGATTATGCTAAACGGCGAGGCATAAGTAATGAAGAAGCCGAAAAATGGTTAAGCCCAAATTTAGCAGATTAAAACTATGAAAGTAACTGAACATATTAAACAGGCCAACGGAAAAACATTATTTTCTTTTGAGATTATTCCTCCTAAAAAAGGGAATAGTATTCAAGAACTCTATAATAATATCGATCCTTTGATGGATTTCAAACCACCTTTTATTGATGTCACTACCTCTAGAGAAGAGTATGTTTACATTGACAGAGATGGACTTTTAGATCGAAAAATCACAAGAATGCGCCCAGGTACCGTTGGTATTTGTGCCGCAATTAAGCACAAGTATAATGTAGATACCGTACCTCATGTACTATGTGGTGGATTCACAAAAGAAGAAACCGAATATTTACTTGTTGATTGTCATTATTTAGGAATAGAAAATGTTATGGCTTTGCGTGGTGATGCCATGAGCCATCAAAAGTATTTTGAACCTGCAAATGGTGGACATACTTATGCCTGCGAACTGGTAAAACAAATACAAAATTTGAACAATGGTAAGTACCTTCATGATGTTATCGAAGCTGATGACAAAGCCGATTTTTGTATTGGAGTTGCAGGCTATCCCGAAAAACATATCGAAGCACCCTCACTAAAATCAGATTTAAAACGATTGAAAGAAAAAGTTGATGCAGGAGCTGATTATGTGGTGACACAAATGTTTTTTGACAATAGACGTTACTTTAAGTTTGTTGAAGTAGCTCAAAAAGAAGGGATTAAGGTTCCAATTATTCCTGGAATAAAACCTATTGCCGTTAAGCGTCACTTACAGTTGTTGCCACAGGTCTTCAAAATTGATTTGCCAGAAGAACTGATTTCTGAAGTTGAAAAATGTAAGGATAATAAAGCCGTTAGACAGGTCGGAATTGAATGGGCTATTCAGCAATCAAAAGAACTTCTTGAGTTTGGCGCACCGGTTTTACATTACTATTCCATGGGCAAAAGCGATAATATAAAAGCAATTGCATCGCAACTGTTTTAATTATTCTGCTAACTTTGGGGTTGTCAATTTATCTAAATGAAGCAGTTTTTAACCTACGTTTTGTGCTTATCGGTTTCTGTCATGTATTCACAAGACCATGAAAATGGAACTTCATTAGATGTGAACTACTTTTATGGGACCATATTAGAGCATAATCCAGATATTGCGCATTTAATTACCGACCATCCTACAGGCTTCATTTTAAGTTATAATAAAAAAACCTATGGGTTAAAGGACTGGGAAAGTCGTTATAATTATCCCGATTGGGGATTTTCGTTTATTCATCAAGATTTGAAAAACTATTATTTGGGAGAAAATTACAGTTTGTATGCCCATTTTAATTTTTACTTTTTAAATCGAAATTTGATGTTCAGGGTTGGTCAAGGTATAGCCTATGCCACCAAGCCATATGACAAGGAAAACAATTATATCAATAATGCTTATGGGTCTGATCTGTTAAGCACAACTTATGTGATGCTAAATTATAAGAAGGAAAATTTGTTTGAAGGATTTGGTATTCAGGCAGGAATTTCTATCATTCATTATTCCAATGCCAATATCAAAGCGCCAAATAATTCAACCAATACCTTTACGTTTAATGTAGGCGCAAATTATGTTTTCGATTATAATAAACAAGAAGAATTTATCGAATCAACTGAAAATAATAAGTTCACAGAAAAGATTAAGTATAATCTCGTTTTCCGGTCTGGCCTAAATGAAAGTGATGTTAATGACACTGGGCAGTATCCATTTTATATCGTATCAGCGTATGCTGATAAACGCATTAACAGAAAAAGTGCTATACAAGTTGGGGCTGATGTGTTTTTTTCAACTTTTTTAAAAGAATTGATTTATTACTATTCAGTGGCATTTCCAGAATTTGATGTCTCTGGTGATGAAGATTGGAAACGCGTTGGGCTTTTTGTAGGTCATGAGTTATTCATTAACAAAATGTCTTTAGTAACACAACTCGGATATTATGTGTATTATCCTTACGATTTTGAAGGACAAGTCTATAATCGTGTTGGTTTAAAGCGCTATTTTGGGGATAAGTATTTTGGAGCCATAACTTTAAAATCGCATGGCGCCAAAGCAGAAGCTGTTGAATTTGGAATAGGAGTACGCTTATGAAAAATGTAATTTACATACTAGTTTTAAGCTTACTCGTAGCCTGTAATGGTGAAAATGTTCCTGATTGTTTTCAAAATGCAGGTGACATTATTCAGCAGGAAATTACCGTTGAGGCATTTGATAAAATTACAGTGTTTGAACGCATCGAACTTATTGTTACCGATGTACCCTCACAACAAGTTACCGTAGAGACAGGGAAATATTTATTAAATGATATTGAGGTAAAAGTTGAAAATGGACGCTTAATTTTAATCAATAATAATGCTTGTAACCTTACCAGAGATTATGGTATTACCAAGGTTTATGTGAGCTCGCCAAATTTAACCGAGATTAGAAACAGTTCAGGTTTAACTATGCGGAGTAATGGAATTTTAAACTATACATCATTACTGTTGGTTTCAGAAGATTTTAATTCGCCAGAAGTCACACATACCGATGGAGATTTTGATGTTCAAGTAAATAGTGATAGATTAAGAATTGTAGTAAATAATTTGTCTAATATATTTATAAGCGGTGCTGTGAATGATTTAACAATTGGGTTTTATTCAGGAAATGTTCGATTTGAAGGCGCTAACTTAATTGCTCAAAATATAAATATTTTTCAGCGAAGCAGTAATGATATGATTATTAATCCCCAACAATCCTTAACGGGTGAAATAAGAAGTACTGGTGATGTAATCTCACTCAATCGTCCACCAATTGTGGATGTTCAGGAGTTTTATACTGGTAAGCTCATATTCCGAGATTAGTCGGTGGTTAATTCCCTAAATAAACTCTCTAAACTTGCATTTTTTTGATTTAATTGAAGAATCTTAAGCTTATTGTCGTGGGCAAAGTCAAACACATGCGAGCGCATGTCTTCAGATGTTGAAAAGGTGATTTCATATACAAAATCATGGGTGTTTACAACAGAAGTAACTTTTGGAAGCGCTTTTAAAAAGGCATCCTCAACACGATAATCAAATTCAACAACAACAGTTTGTTGTTTTTGATCTCTTAAATCTTTAAGTGTTTTGTCGGCAACTATTTCACCCTTATTAATAATGATGACACGATCGCACATGGCTTCTACTTCTTGCATAATGTGGGTAGATAGGAATACTGTTTTTTCCTTTCCAAGACTTTTTATTAATTGTCTAATACCTACTAGCTGATTAGGATCTAGTCCTGTTGTGGGTTCATCTAAAATTAACACTTCGGGGTTGTGCAATAAAGCATTTGCCAAACCAACACGCTGCCTGTAACCTTTAGAAAGTTGTCCAATCTTTTTATGTGCTTCAGGAGTTAAGCCTGTAAGTTCAATCACTTCATTAATTCTAGACTTCGGTACTTTATAAACACCTGCATTGAAATCTAAATATTCCCTTACATACATCTCTAAATACAGAGGGTTATGTTCAGGTAAATACCCAACAATCTGCTGTACTTTTTTTGTTTCGGTAGCTACATCGTATTCACTTACTTTGGCTGAGCCTTCTGAAGATTGAATAAAACTGGTCAATATTTTCATCATGGTAGACTTACCAGCCCCATTGGGCCCTAAAAATCCAACAATTTCACCTTTGTTAATTTTAAAGGAAACCTTGTTAAGTGCCTTTTGTTGCCCGTAGGTTTTTGAGAGATGTTCAACTTCAATAGACATATAGAAAAATATTTGTTCAAAAATAGCAATTATATAATTTACAACAGCTGTTACTGCTTAATCTTTAAAAGTTTAAAAAGAAATGTAAAAAACTAATTTAACAATTTTGATTTGTGAAAATATTAATTACTTTAGCAACTTATAACAACAATGAAAGCAACAAATTTTACATATTACAACTGGTTTTATTTCTTTTTTAGCGGAAGAAACGAGACCCTGTATGTATAATTTATACAAAATAAATTTAACTGGAGTCTCGATGAAAATCGAGATTTTTTTTTATGATAAAGTCAGTAGCCATACAAGGAATTAAAGGGTCATTTCATCATATAGTGTCCCAGCAATATTTTGATACTACCATAATAGTTGATGAATGTTTGACCTTTGATAAGGTCGTAGATAGTTTGCTCAATAAATCGTGCGATGCGGCAATAATGGCCATCGAAAACTCTATTGTAGGATCGATCATACCAAATTATGCCTTAATAGATAATCATCAACTTCATATTATTGGGGAGCATTATTTAGATATACAGCACAATTTATTGGCATTGCCAAACCAGTCCATAAAAGATATTAAGGAAGTGTATTCACACCCAATGGCGTTGTTGCAGTGTAAAGAGTTTTTTAAGAAACATCCGCACATAAAGCTCATTGAAGATAAGGATACTGCCGAAGTAGCACAACGTATTCAACTAAAGCAATTAAGAGGTGTTGCGGCAATTGCCAGTGGTTTAGCTGCCCAATTATTTGAATTAGATATTTTGGCTGAAAGTATTCAAACTATTAAACATAATGAAACACGATTTGTAATCGTAAAAACGGCAAATTCTGAATTATCCCATGACGAAATCAATAAAGCTTCAATTAAATTTGAATTGGAACATAAACGCGGGAGTTTGGCTTCAATTTTAAATGTGATGAGCGATTGTAAATTAAGTTTAACGAAAATACAGTCCTTACCAAAAATTGAAACACCTTGGAAATATTCGTTTTTTGTTGATATCACTTTTGATAATTACAAGCACTTTAATAAAGCGAAAAGCATTATGCAAATTATGGCTGAAGATTTTAAAATTTTAGGAGAATATAAAAACGCCCGACTATGATCACAGGTGCAAATAGATTAAACACAGTTGAAGAGTACTACTTTTCAAGAAAATTAAGAGAAGTTGCTTTATTGAAAGCGGCAGGGAAACCTATCATTAATCTGGGGATAGGAAGCCCTGATTTGGCGCCATCGCAGCGTGTGTTAAGTGCTTTAACTGATGCCTTATTAGATCAAAAAGCACATCAGTATCAGAGTTACCAAGGATTGCCAGAATTAAGAGAAGCAATGGCTAGCTTTTATAAATCCCGTTTTGATGTACCCTTAAGCCCCAAAACTGAAGTGTTGCCACTCATGGGAAGCAAAGAAGGAATTATGCACATCTCTATGGCATTTTTAAATGAAGGTGATGAAGTTTTGATTCCAAATCCTGGGTACCCAACCTACAGTTCTGTAACTAAATTATTGGGATGCACACCAGTTTATTACGATTTAAAAGAAGAAACACATTGGCATCCAGATTTGGTGGCTTTGGAAAGTAAAGACTTAAGTAAGGTAAAGATAATGTGGGTTAATTATCCGCATATGCCAACTGGTGCAACGGCAACAAATAAACTTTTTGAGGATATTATTGCCTTTGCAAAGCGCAATAACATTTTAGTTATTAATGATAATCCTTACAGTTTTGTATTGAACGAGTTTCCAAGGAGTATTTTAAAATATAGAGACGCGAAAGATGTCTGTTTGGAGCTCAATTCGTTAAGTAAAACCTTTAACATGGCGGGTTGGCGCGTGGGTATGGTTATGGGTAAATCGGAATATATTGATGCCATTATCAAAGTGAAAAGCAATATGGATTCTGGTATGTTTTACGGAATTCAAAAAGGTGCAGTAGAAGCTCTAAATTGTTCTGAAATGTGGTATGTGAGTTTAAACAGTGTTTATGAACAACGCCGTGCCCTAATTTGGCAGTTGGCTGATGCATTGAAATGTACTTATGACAAACATGCAACAGGGCTTTTTGTTTGGGCTAAACTTCCTGAAAACACCAAAGCCGAAGAATTCATAGAAAGAGTGCTTAAAGTTAATTCAATATTTATTGCACCAGGAACCATTTTTGGCAGCAACGGTGAAGGTTATATTCGATTTTCATTATGTGCCTCAAGCGAAGAAATAGAAGAAGCAATATCCAGAGTAAAATGAAAAATGTATACGTAATAGGTGTTGGGTTAATTGGCGGAAGCATGGCTTTGGATATAAAATCCATTCATCCAAAACTATCCGTATTTGGGATAGACAGCAATTCAAATCATTTGGATGAAGCATTAGCACTAAAAGTCATTGATGCAAAAGCAACTTATGAAGATTTAAAACAAGCCGATTTTGTAATTTTATCAATACCTGTAGACGCTGCAGTAATCGAATTGCCTAAAGTTTTAGATTTAATTTCAGATACCTGTTTGGTAATTGATGTGGGTTCAACTAAAATGGATATCTGCAAAGTTGTTGAAAGGCATCCAAAACGCAGAAACTTTTTAGCCGCACATCCTATTTCAGGAACCGAGTTTTCGGGTCCTAAAGCAGCCATACATAACTTGTACAAAAACAAGACAAATATTATTTGCGAGGTTGAAAAAACTGCGTTCAAGTTACAGGAAAAAGCCCTTAAACTCTTTGGCGAAATGGGTATGCGTATTCGGTATATGAATCCTGAAGCTCATGACAAGCATATTGCCTATGTTTCTCACTTGTCGCACATTAGTTCGTTTATGTTAGGTAAAACAGTCATTGAAAAAGAAAAGAACGAACGCGACATATTTGATATGGCTGGCAGTGGATTTGAAAGTACAGTGAGGTTAGCCAAAAGCTCTCCTGAAATGTGGACACCAATTTTTAAGCAAAACAAAGCAAATGTTCTAGAAGTTTTAGATGACTACATCGCTAACCTAACTAAATTCAAAGAATATATACATGCCGATGATTTTGAGGCCATTTATAACGAAATGAAAAATACAAATCATATAAAAGATATTTTAAACGGAATAAATTAGTAATAAAACCAACAGGTTTAAAAATTAGATTATGGAAAATAAAAAAGAGTTGAGATCGTGGTTGGATGATTTAAAATTGAGTCACCCTTTAGTAATAGCAGGCCCGTGTAGTGCCGAAACTGAGGCCCAAGTGTTAGACATTGCACATCAGTTAAAGGATACAGATGTAAATTATTATAGAGCAGGAATCTGGAAACCTAGAACACGACCAGGAATGTTTGAAGGTGTCGGTGCTTTAGGCTTAAAATGGCTGCAAAAGGTTAAAGAAGAAACCGGTTTAAAAACCGCTACTGAAGTTGCCAATAAAGCCCATGTAGAATTGGCTTTAGAGCATGATATCGATTTGCTTTGGATAGGAGCTAGATCAACCGTTAGCCCGTTTATTGTACAAGAAATAGCTGATGCTTTAAAAGGAACTGATAAAATAGTTTTGGTGAAAAATCCGGTAAATCCTGACTTGCCATTATGGTTGGGGGCAATTGAACGATTAGCTTCAGCAGACATCAAAAAATTGGGTGTTATCCATAGAGGATTTTCAACCTATGAAAAAACCAAATATCGAAATAATCCAGAATGGCAATTAGCCATTGAATTGCAGACCAAGTTTCCTGATCTACCGTTAATTAACGATCCGTCGCATATAACAGGAAAACGTGATATGATTTTTGATGTATCGCAAACCGCTTTAGACCTTAATTTTGATGGATTGATGATTGAAACCCATAACGACCCAGATAAAGCTTGGAGTGATGCCGCACAGCAGGTAACACCAAAGGCGTTGGTTCAGATTATGAAGGATCTAAAAATCAGAAAAGAAACCGATCCTGAAGCAGAGTATAATACAAGTTTAAATAACTTGAGAGCTCAAATTGATGTGATTGATAACCAAATTATTGAAGTTTTAGGGAAACGTATGAAAGTTGCCGACAGCATTGGGTTACTTAAAAAACAAAAGAATGTTGCCGTTTTACAAAGTAAACGTTGGAATGAGATTTTAGGAAAAATGGTTCTCGAAGGTGAAGAGAAAGGATTAAGCGAAGAGTTTATTCTCAAAATGTTTAAAGCTATTCATCAAGAATCTATCAACCATCAGGAAAAGATTATTAATCAATAAAAAAAGGCTCGCATTTGCGAGCCTTTTTTTTATTCTTTTTTTATTTAATTATCATCATCATTTTTACTGTGCTTTGTATAGGCCAAACGTCTTGAAGCTTTTCGCATCAATGTGTTAATTAAGTTTTCAGAGTCACTTCCTAGACTTCCCCGAACTTGTTTGTTATAATTCCATAGTAAAACACCATCTTCGGCATTATGAACACTCATATTAATGGTTGCACTATTTGTGTTTCCCCAAAACCCAATAAGCAATCCTAAAGCGACAGAAGCACCTTCAGACATTGGCTTATCGGTTTCAAATTCACCTGAAATTACAGCATCAACTTCAAGAAAGTTTGCCAATTCCTTGGGTGTAAAGTCCATAATATTATCGTAATCGATATTCTGTTTCTTCAACATGGCAGTCGTAATTCTTGGATCTTGAATTTCTAAATTTTGAAGATCGCCACGTTTTTTTCGCTTCAGGAACCATGAATACATGGCACTTTGAATACTCTCACCTTCAGAGCGTTCTATACGCTGCAATTGCTCAGTGGTCATATCCTTCATCTGCTTCGGACGGAGTTTGACCTGTGTTTTAAATGGGACAATAGCTATAATTTTATGAGACTCAGCTATTTTGTCAAATTCTGGATTTTCATACAAATTTGTTTGCGCCTGTACAAGGCCAATTACCGATAAAAACAAAACGGATAAAAGAAGTTTTTTCATATAGTGACTATAATTTAAAATTAACAATCGAAGATACTCTTTTTCTTAATACGAAAAGTTGTTAATTTGCAGTCTAACTAATTAGTTATTGATGACAGGACACGTTTATAAATCTACAGGAAGTTGGTATACCGTAAAAACAGATTTAGGGACGTTTTATCAATGCAGAATTAAAGGGAAATTTCGATTAAAAGGGATTAAAAGTACAAATCCAATAGCTGTTGGAGACGTTGTGGATTTTGAACTTGAAACCTATAATGATGAAACTACGGGTCTTATTCACACAATTCATGATCGCAAAAATTATATTGTAAGAAAATCGGTTAACTTATCTAAACAAACCCATGTTATTGCCAGTAATATAGATCAAGTGTTTTTGCTAGTGACTATAAATAATCCACCAACCTTCACCAGCTTTATTGATCGATTTTTAGTGACTTCGGAAGCCTATTCGGTAAAAACAATATTACTTTTTAATAAGCTAGATACTTATGACGAATCGGCTATGGATGAGGTTAAGTACTTGGCTCATGTGTATCGTAAAATAGGTTATGAATGTATTGGAATTTCAGCAGCTACTGGAAAAAATATTGATAAGGTTAAAACGCTCATGAAAGGCAAGGTGAGCATGTTTGCAGGTCATTCTGGTGTTGGTAAATCAACATTGGTTAATGCCATAGAACCTGAATTAGATTTAAAGACAAAGGAAATTTCTGAACAACATATGCAAGGCCAACATACCACTACATTTGCCGAGATGTTTGACTTGAGTTTTGAAGCAAAAATTATTGATACGCCAGGAATTAAAGGATTTGGCATTGTTGATATGGACAAAGAAGAAGTTGGCGATTATTTTCCTGAAATATTTGAGTTAAAAAAGGATTGTAAATTCAATAACTGTCTTCATATCGAAGAGCCTAAATGTGCTGTAAAGGAGGCGCTTGATAAAGATGAGCTGGCCTTTTCAAGATATCGTAGCTACGTACAAATTATACAAGGTGATGATGAAAATTATCGCACAGAAAACTGGGAAAACGAATGAAAGCAGTGATTCAGCGCGTATCAAAAGCAAGTGTAACTATTGATAATAAAATTGTTGCTTCAATTTCTTATGGTCTTTTAGTTTTACTAGGAATTAGTGATGAGGATACCCAAGAAGATATTGAATGGCTTTCTAAAAAAATTGCTAATCTTCGAATTTTTGGAGACGAAAATGGGGTGATGAACAAATCAATTCTCGATAGAGATGGTAACGCTATAGTTGTAAGTCAGTTTACCTTACACGCAAACACAAAAAAAGGAAATCGACCTAGTTATATCAAGGCGGCCAAACCAGAAATTGCTATCCCGTTGTACGAAGCTTTTGTTGAAAAGTTTCAACAGGATTTGGGTAAAGTTGTACAAACGGGAGAATTTGGGGCCGATATGAAGGTAGAGCTTTTAAACGATGGCCCGGTTACTATTATTATTGATACAAAAAATAAAGAATATTAATTTCTGATCAAGGAATACTGCATAATAATATTCAAAGTTGCCTCTCAACTTAAATTTATAAATAATCCTGGTTGATTTTTCTGAATGACTAAATGATGAGCTTAACAAGCTTAAGTAGTTTGTTGTGTTGAGGGTCGTCATCTAGATCGTTACATGTTGAAAAATAAATTTGTTAAAAAACGTTAAGATTATCTTAATATTTTTATTTTTGGAATATAACATTCGCTAATGATCAAACAATTGTTATCCCTCTCTCTGTTTGGCTTATTAAGCCTATGTGGATATTCCCAAAACGAAGACTTTTTAGATTCAACTACAATTCCTTTAGAACTTAAGGCTAATGCTAATGCTGTGATTAGATATAGTGCTGTTGATATCGAAATCAAGGCCTATAATAAGATGGTATACACAGAAAACCGTGTTGTTACCATATTAAATAAAGAAGGTAATGTTGACCATGGAGCAGTTTTTGGTTATGATGACAATATTAGTATTAAAAAACTTGAAGTTAAAGTTTATGACGCTTTTGGAAAAGATATCAAAAAGATTAAAAAGAACGACTTCATGGATGTTAGTGCTGTTGATGGCGGATCTTTGTATTCAGATAGCAGGGTAAAATACTTAAACTACACGCCGATAAATTATCCTTATACCATTCATTTAGAAGCTGAAATAGAATACACCTCCACTGCATTTATCCCAGGGTGGTTGCCCCTTGAAGGGTTTTATGCTAGCACACAATTTTCATATTATAAAATATCTAATCCTTCTGGTATAAATTTAAAGGTAAAAACAACAAATTTTGATAGTTATAATATTGAAAAACATAGTGATTATCACTATTCCTGTAAGAATTTAATTGCGATTAAACCTGAAGCATATAGCCCAGAATTTAGAACCTATGGTCCATCTTTAAAAGCAGCATTGACTGAATTTAATATGGAAGGTGTAAAAGGCGTAAATAATACTTGGGAAGACTTTGGTAAATGGATGCATGATAAACTATTAGTTGGTACTGAAGAAATACCTGAATCAGTAAAAACCGAAATAAAAACGTTAACATTTGATTTGAATACTGATTTAGAAAAGGCAAAGAAGGTTTACAATTATGTACAAGAGAAAACAAGATATATAAGTGTTCAAGTGGGTATAGGTGGCTGGAAACCCATGTTAGCAGCCGACGTTGATAGATTGGGTTATGCCGATTGTAAAGGGCTTTCGAACTACACAAAAGCCTTATTAAAAGAGGTTGGAGTAGAAGCGCATTATGCAGTTATTTATGGGGATAGAAGTATAAAAAATATTGATTCAGATTTTTCGTCAACCCAAGGAGATCATGTAGTGCTATGTATACCTAATGATGAAGAAGACATTTGGTTAGAATGCACAAGTCAAACTAACCCATTTGGATACATCGCAGGCTGGACCGATGATAGAGATGCGATACTAATCACCCCTGAAGGGGGTAAGGTAGTCCACACAAAAATATACAGCGCAGATGTAAATTTAAAGCACACAAATGCCAAAATTAAAATGAATCTAGATGGATCAATAACAGGTGAAGTAGATTTAAAATCGTATGGATATATCTATGGTTTGCGTGAGGGGATTCAAAATATTCCTGCAAGAGATCAGGACATTCATCTGAAAAAATATTGGGGTTATGTTAATAACTTATCCATCGATCAAATGAAGTTTATTAATGATAAGGACAAAATTGAGTTTATTGAGAATGTTAAACTTTCAGCAAAAAATTATGCCACAAAAAGTGGTACACGATTATTGTTCCAGCCCAATGTGTTGAACAGAATTTCAGACATACCTACAAGATATCAGGATCGAACATTAGATTTTGAAATAGAAAGAGGGATTACCGAAAAAGATGAGTTTCTAATAGAATTAGATGCTAATTTAGGTTTAGAAGCCTTGCCTAAGGATGTTCATATTGAAACAAAGTACGGTACATATTCATGCGTGCTCATTCTGAAAGAAAATAATTCAATTCTATATCAACGGACATATATTTTAAACAAAGGCTATTATCCCAAGGAAGAGTATGAGGCCTTTAGGGAGTTTAAATTAAATGTTGCTAAACACGACAAAACCAAAATTGTACTCATCACTAACCCTTAATACCTTATGAAACATTTAATTTTATCTGCATTTATAGTAATATGCTGTTATACATTAGATGCACAGAATTTCAAATTTGGAAAAATATCTGAAGAAGAACTAAAAGAGAAGATCCATCCTCTTGATTCTTCGACAAGTGCAGCTGTATTATACAAAAAGGAAACCGTTAGATTTGACTACATCCAAGGTGATGGATTTGTGCAAAAAAGAGAAGTACATGAACGAATTAAAATTTATAATAAAGATGGCTTTGATTGGGCTACAAGAAAAGTAAGACTTTATAATAGATCGAATGCCAATAGTGAAAATTTACAATCATTAAAAGGTTATACTTATAACTTAATTGATGGTAAAATTGTAGAGGACAAGTTGAAAAAAGACGGAATGTTTGAAGAAGTAGCGAATAAATATTGGAAGTTTGAGTCGTTTACTATGCCAAATATCAAGGAAGGCTGTGTTATTGAATTTGAATATGAGATAGTATCACCATATCTTTCAATAGATGACATTGATTTTCAGTACACCATACCAATTAACCAATTGGAAATTTCGGTTAAAACACCAGAATATTTTATTTATAATAAATTACAAAATCCAAGGGCATTATATGTCCCTCGTTTAGCCGAATCAACAAAAAATAACTTTTTAACCTTTAACGATAAATCAAGAACAAATGCTAATAAAATAGGGCCTACATCAACTTCTTTTTCACAATCCAAAATAGATTATAAAGATAATATCATTTTGAGTAATGAATCCAATATACCTGCGCTAAAAGCTGAACCTTTAGTTGATAATTTGGATAATTATAGATCAAAATTAATTTTGGAGCACACTGCAACAAGATATCCTAATGAGGCGATAAAAACGTATTCTTCGTCATGGGATGATGTTACTAGAACAATTTATGATAGCCCAGAGTTTGGTAGTCAATTAGATAGAACAGGATATTATGACGATGATATTAATGCTTTATTAGCTGGCGTAACTGATAATTTAAAAAAAGCCTATTTGATTTATGAATTTGTAAAATCTAAAGTAAAATGGAATAATTTTATTGGATTTACAAGTGAAAAGGGAGTTAGATCAGCATATAAGGAAGGGGCTGGAAACAGTGCAGATATAAATTTAATGCTAGTTTCAATGTTGCGCTATGCTGGACTTAAAGCTGATCCTGTTTTGGTGAGTACTAAAAATAATGGCATACCTTTATTTCCAACTAGGCAAGGGTTTAATTATGTGATTTGCTTGGTCGAAACTCCAGAGTTCAGTGCATTGCTGGATGCAACAGAACCTTACAGTACCATTAACACGTTACCATTAAGAACATTAAACTGGCAAGGTCGTGTTATTCGTGAAAACGGAAGTTCAGATTGGATTAATTTAACACCAACTGTGAACTCTAGTGAAATGATCGCATTAAATGTGAAAATCAATCCTGATTTAACAATTGAAGGAAATGTTAGAAGCCAAACTACAAATTACTTGGCTATGAGGTTTAGAGATCGATTTGTGAATTTAAATCCAGAGGAATATGTTAAATATTTAGAAAAAGACAAGGGTCAATTAGTGGTTTCAGATTTGCAAATCGAGAATGCTCAACTTGCAGCAGAACCAATTAAAGTAAGCTATAATTATACACTTGGCGACGGAATTGAAGAAATTGGAGATAAACTTTATTTTTCACCGCTACTATTTTTAACAACAAAAGAAAATCCTTTCAAGCAAAATCATCGCAACTACCCAATTGATTTAAATCATC
The DNA here is from genome assembly GCF_042654525.1 of Geojedonia litorea. Taxonomy (NCBI): domain Bacteria; kingdom Pseudomonadati; phylum Bacteroidota; class Flavobacteriia; order Flavobacteriales; family Flavobacteriaceae; genus Geojedonia; species Geojedonia litorea. Next base: position 79,648 of record NZ_JBHSGP010000014.1, on the reverse strand, counting down.
CTATTTCGGATAAGTATATGATCAATATCATGCTGCCAGATGGCTATAAGGTTGAATACTTGCCTAAAAATGAGAAATTCCAATTTAATGGTGAAACAGGGGAGTTTTCTTATTTGGCTAAAGAAAATGGTAAATATTTACAATTATCCATTAATTTTGCGTTAAATACTTCTTTAGTGCTTTCAAGTGATTATGATTTTTTCAAAAATTTTTATAGTTTGTTAGTGGAAAAACAGAGTGAGAAGATAGTACTTACAAAAATTTAATTTTGAATATCAAAAACGCACAACAAATTGTCGATGATTGGATTAATGCACATGGAGTTCGTTACTTCAATGAGCTAACCAATATGGCCCAGTTAACTGAAGAAGTAGGAGAAGTAGCCCGCATTATTGCTAGACGCTACGGTGAACAAAGTGAAAAAGAGAGTGATAAGGACAAAGACCTTGGTGAAGAATTGGCCGATGTCATGTTTGTAGTGCTATGTTTAGCAAATCAAACCGGAATCGATCTTCAAGAAGCTTTTGACAAGCGGATGGATAAAAAAACCAAACGAGATCATGATAGACACCATAACAATGATAAATTAAAATAATTTATAAGTATCTTTAGCGCTTCTTTTTAAGAAGCGTTTTTTTATGACTATTACACTACAAAGATCTTCGATCGACAAGCAATCTACAATAACCATAACAGGCTCTAAAAGTGAATCTAATAGGTTATTATTGTTGCAAGCTTTATATCCGCAACTTTCAATAGCTAATGTTTCAAATTCTGACGACAGTAAAGTCATGAAGCATGCCTTAACAACTTCAAATAATGTTATTGATATTCATCATGCTGGAACGGCTATGCGATTTTTAACAGCATTCTTTGCAATTCAAGAAGGGCGAGAAGTTGTACTTACAGGTTCGCAACGTATGAAAGAACGCCCCATAGAGATTTTAGTGGAAGCTTTAAATCAATTGGGTGCTGATATTAGTTATTTAGAATCCAAAGGATGTCCACCATTGCGAATCAAAGGAAAAACCTTAACAGATTACAAGGTAAAATTGCAAGCTAATGTAAGTAGTCAATATATTTCTGCGCTGTTGTTAATTGCTCCTAAATTGAAAAATGGAATAGAGCTTACTTTAGAAGGTAAGATTACGTCGGTGCCTTATATTAATATGACCTTGGACCTCTTGCATCAAATAGGTGTCCAAACAAGCTTTGTTGGTCAAGTGATTACTGTTCAACCTATGAATGAGATTGTCAATCCTAAAACCTTAACGGTTGAGTCAGATTGGTCTTCAGCATCTTATTTTTATAGCATAGTCGCTTTAAGTGAGATCGGTACAGAAATTACGTTGTCATCATATAAACAAAATTCACTTCAAGGGGATTCAGTTTTGGTCAAAATATATCGGGAATTTGGAGTAGAAACTACGTTCGCAGAAAACAGTATTGCCTTAAAAAAGACTTCTCAAAATAGTAGTCCAAAAGCTTTTGATCTTTCTAATGCTCCAGATATTGCCCAAACAATTGCTGTTACTTGCCTTGGTTTGGGGGTAGAATGTAGTTTATCTGGACTTCATACATTAAAAATAAAGGAAACCGACCGTTTGGTGGCTCTAAAAAACGAAATTGAAAAGTTTGGTGCTAAAATCGAAATTACCGATAACTCACTTCATTTATACCAATCCAAAAACATCAAACCAAATCCAACTATTGCAACTTATAATGACCACCGAATGGCCATGGCATTTGCACCTTTGGCTTTAAAAACAAGCCTGCAAATTGAAGATGCTGGGGTGGTTTCAAAATCTTATCCAGACTTTTGGACCGACTTAAAATCTTTAGGTTTTCAAATAAAGGAATAATAATCCGCTATTTACTTGACAAGCCCTATATGGAGATTGTATATTTGCACCTTTCAAAAAATAAAGATAACACATGAAATTATCCCACTTTAACTTTAAACTTCCAGAAGAACTATTAGCCGACCGTCCATCAGATATTAGAGACGAAGCCCGTTTAATGGTATTGGATAGAAAAAAGAAAACCATAGAGCATAAATTATTTAAAGACCTTATCGATTATTTTGATGAAGGAGACGTGATGATTTTAAATAATACTAAAGTGTTTCCAGCACGTCTTTATGGAAATAAAGAAAAAACTGGAGCACGTATTGAAGTGTTTTTGTTAAGAGAATTAAATGAAGAACAACGTCTTTGGGACGTGTTAGTAGATCCAGCCCGTAAAATCAGAATTGGTAATAAACTTTATTTTGGTGATGACGATACTTTAGTTGCCGAAGTTATAGATAATACAACCTCTAGGGGAAGAACATTACGTTTTTTATATGATGGATCTTATAGAGAATTTCGTCAAAAATTGACTGAACTAGGTGAAACACCTCTCCCAAAATATATAAAAAGGCAGGTTGAGCCAGAAGATGAAGAGCGTTATCAAACCATTTTCGCAAAAAAAGAAGGAGCTGTAGCTGCTCCGACTGCAGGTTTACATTTTTCTAAACATTTATTAAAACGTTTGGAAATAAAAGGTGTTGAACTACCAGAAGTAACTTTGCATGTTGGTTTAGGAACATTTAATCCAGTAGAAGTTGAAGATCTTTCAAAACACAAAATGGATAGTGAAGAAATTGAAATCGATGGCAAAGCAGTGGAGATTATTAACAATGGAATTGCTAATAAAAAACGTGTTTGCGCAGTAGGTACAACTACAATGAGAGCTATTGAGAGTTCGGTGTCTTCAAGTGGTACTCTAAATGAGTTTTCAGGATGGACAAATAAGTTTATTTTTCCACCTTACGAATTTAGTATTGCCAATTGTATGGTGACCAATTTTCACACACCAAAATCAACCTTATTAATGATGGTGTCGGCTTTTGCAGGTCACGATTTTATGAAAAAAGCTTATGAAGAAGCAGTTAAAGAAAAATACCGTTTCTACACCTATGGAGATGCGATGTTAATTCTTTAATTTAAAATAAATCTTGAACTAAAGCCTTGCAAATTTGTAGGGCTTTTTTTTGTGGCATTCCCACGCAAAGCGTGGTCGTGTTTTCCGTTATATCTTTTGTTTGCAACAAAAGGATGCCACTTCAACCACTAATGCACAGGCATCAACCATAAAATCAACATGTAAAAAACTAAAATCGGGAAACCTTTCATTACTTTTGCAGCATCTATGGAAATTAAGAAGAAAGATATACGAGCACTCACCAAAGATCAGTTACGCGATTTTTTTGTGGAAGAAGGTGACAAAGCCTTTCGTGGTAATCAAGTTTATGAATGGCTTTGGAATAAAGGAGCGCATTCATTTGATGACATGACCAATCTTTCCAAACCCACGCGTCAAATGCTTGAAAACAATTTTGTAATCAATCATATTAAGGTGGATCAAATGCAACGTAGTACCGATGGAACTATAAAAAATGCAGTGAGGCTTCATGACGGGTTAATAGTGGAATCAGTATTGATACCTACCGCTTCTAGAACAACGGCATGTGTGTCTTCGCAGGTAGGATGTAGTCTAGATTGTCGATTTTGTGCAACGGCACGTTTAAAACGCATGCGAAACCTTAATCCAGACGAGATTTTCGACCAAGTAGTGGCAATTGATAATGAAAGTCGATTGTATTTTAATAGGCCATTAAGCAATATTGTGTTTATGGGTATGGGTGAACCTTTAATGAACTATAACAATGTGTTAAAAGCTATAGATAAAATTACATCACCAGAAGGTTTGGGAATGTCTCCAAAACGTATTACGGTATCAACTTCGGGAGTCCCAAAAATGATTAAGAAAATGGCCGATGATGAGGTGAAATTTAAATTAGCGGTATCCTTACATTCTGCAATAGACGAAATTAGAACATCCATTATGCCATTTAATGCCACATTTCCTTTAAACGATTTAAGGGAAGCACTGCAGTATTGGTATGCAAAAACAAAAAACAAAATAACTTACGAGTACGTAGTGTGGCAAGGAATTAACGACACAAAAGCAGATGTTGATGCCTTAATTCAATTTTGCAAATTTGCACCAAGCAAAGTAAATTTAATCGAGTATAACCCAATTGATGATGGTGAATTTCAACAGGCGAGTAACCAGGCTATTGATATGTACGTATCCATGTTGGAAAAACATCATATAACTGTTACCGTTAGGCGATCACGTGGCAAAGATATTGATGCCGCATGTGGGCAATTAGCTAATAAAAGTTAGAATAAGTGACGTTATGGAAACTTATTAAACGTATCTAAAGCCTCTGATTATTGTTTTATAAATCGAATGGTTTTGATTTCACCAGCCAATCTAATTTTTGCTATATAAACACCTTTGTCCAATTGCGATAAATTAATATGAGCTTCAGAAGAAGTGAAGTCTCTACTTAAAACCTTCTTGCCCAAAATGTCAAATAATTGAACATTTGAAAACACACTATGTGGTGATTTTAAAATTAGTGACTCACTATTTTTATTATAATAATGCTTAAAGCTTTTCGCAATTTGATCGTCAATCCCAAGAGTTGCTGTTATGGCTATATTGTCAATATTAAGTTCAGCTTGACCACCTGGTACATTATGATGTCTAAATGCGAAATAAATCATGTTTCCTGCCAGTGAAGATAAGTCTAATGTTCTTGTCGGTGTAAAAGCACCATCGCCTTCACCACCCTCAACAAAGGTTTCATTAAATGTCACAGGACTCGCTTCAAGATTCGCAATTACATTACTGGTAGCAGCATAAACCGTATAGTTTTCGGCGGGAGCTAAAGTTTCTTTTCCTCTTGCAATCCAAGTCAAATTAATAATATCAGATGTTGAATAAGAAGTTAGATTTATAGCGCCAGAAATTAGCCAATTATCGGTTTCTAAATCTCCAAAGTCGGCGTCAAAAGAAGGAGACCTAAACATGTTATTGCCATCGCCATAGTCTTTTACAGACCACTTAAACGCATAGTCATTTAAATTCGGTTTGTCATAATTATCGATATTTTCAAAACAAGCATAAAAAAAGTTGGGATTAGTTAAATCTTCAGAATACGGTAAACTATTATTGCAATTCACAGCAGTTTCGGTTAAGTTAAAGTCAAAACCCGTAGTTTCCCAAGCATTATCCCATTGAAAGTAATAAGTCTGACCTAAAATCACTCCAAAAGTGATTTCAGAAAAAGAATTACTTGATATACCAATATCATCAGATGCAGCAATACATATTAGTGACCCACAGGATCCAGAAAATAAATTAAGTCTCGTGTCAACATTACCATTTTGGGCTAAATCAGAAGTAATCGTTACAACACCATTAACTGTTGCAGTAAAAGAGTACCATTCGCTTAATGTAGCATGGTCTCCAGCATCCCAATAACATCCATTTACATAATCAGTTCCGTCTATAGTTCCAACAGTTGTATCGCCGGTTGAAACATTTATAGCAGTAGCACAAGTGTTTTGCGCATAATTGCTGTAGAATGATATTAAAAAGGTGAGTAAAGTAATTTTCTTCATAAGCTTTATATTGAAAATAAAATAAAAAGTATAAATTAATTTAGGGTTATCCAAATCCATGAAAGTATGTTCGTTTAACTTATTGAATTAGACGATATTCTGCGTTATAAAAAAAATTAGGAAATGAAACGGATTGTGATCTCGAATCTAATTTAAAATCGTTAAAACAAATTTTGCCAACTTATTTACATAGGCTGCAAGATTAATTGAACTCAATTACCAAAAAGAAACGCAATTGATTTATTTCAATACCACTTTTTTCCTGATTAGACCACGAGAGCTGGGGTCTGCCAATTCTACTATATAAATACCAGAGGCTAGTGTTGCTGCTTCAATCACATGGTCAGGGGTATTTGTTATGCCTTTTAGCACTTCTTTTCCAGACATATTAAGTGCCTTATAAGTTGTGCGCTCTGGTACATTATATAAATTTATGCTTTTGTTTAAAACCACTATTCTAATAGTGTTTAAAAGGCTATTTTCCATTCCTAATACGCCGGTATCCCCAGCGGCAATAGTAACTCCTGGAGCGGATTCATAAGCATAATCTTTAACGGTAATACTTGATCCATTTGCAGCAACTTGGATTCTAACCCAGCCATAATATGTTGATGAACCAACCTTCATATGGAGACCAACATAGCCGTCTTGACCATCACAGAATTGACTCCTAGAACCTGCACATCCTTCTATGTTTAATTGCCCAAAACCGTAGAACGTGTCATTAGCCGGATTAATAACTTCTCCTTTACTCATGTTTGAAGGATAATAAAAATAGTTGCCTGGATTTAAGCCTACAATTTTAGATATTCTATTACCCCCTGAGTAACTATATCCACCTGGTAGACAAAATGCAGCCTTAGTATATGTAGAAGAATTGTAAGCCAAGAGTATTATGTCACTATAAGAATCGTTATTTACATCCAAATAAAACACATTTCCAGAGGAAACTATTTCATCAGGAATATCTGTATAAATTATTTGATCAGAAGCATTTGTAATACCAGCAATGGCAAGCGATAATGCGCCATAATTAGATAAACGTTTGGGGAGCTTTTGTGAAGTGTTTTTTTTCATATCTTTCTGAAAAATACGCGTTAAACTAGATTAATATAACCGAGTAATTCACATCGCAGATATGGTCTATCTAATATAGTAATTTTCAAGTAATTAATTCAATAAATGTCTAAAAAAGAAAATAAAAATCTTACAACTGAAAACAAACTACCAAGTTTTGAAATCACCGAAAAAGGTTCACTAGGTCTTTTGGCCTATGGCGACATTGGTTTACGTGCTTGGCGGAAGGTAAAACAAGAGTTTTATAACAAGGATTCTAAATGAGCAAAAAAGTACTGTTAATCGGTTGGGATGCCGCCGACTGGAAATTAATTTGGCCGCTCATTAACAAAGGGCATATGCCTGCATTGAAAAAACTAATAAGTAGAGGGGTTTATGGTAATATGGCGACGATGGATCCGCCTTATTCCCCTATGCTATGGTCGTCGGTGGCCACAGGCATGACACCAGATAAGCATGGAGTATTAGGATTTATAGAAGTCATGCCAAACTTGAAAGGCATTCGGCCTGTAACCGTGGAATCAAGGAAGGTAAAAGCCATTTGGAATATACTACATAATCAAGGCTATAAAAGTAATATGGTAGGTTGGTGGCCTAGTTTTCCCGCTGAACCAATAAATGGTACGATTGTTTCAGATAAGTTTCAGAAGGTTAAAATTAATCCTAAAGAAAAAAGCCCTATTATAAATGGAACAATTCATCCAGAGTCTCTTACAAAAGAGATTCATGATTTACGCATGTTTCCACATGAAATTACCGAGGCTCATATTTTGCCTTTTTTACCAAAGGCTGCAGAAATAGATCAGGAAAAAGACAAAGGCTTGCAATCATTTGCCAAGGTTATGGCCGAAAACACTTCGGTTCATGCGGCTTCTACTTATGTGATGCGAGAAAAAGAATGGGATTTTACGGCAATTTATTATGACTTAATTGATCATTTTTGTCATGCCTTTATGAAATTTCATCCTCCAAAGCAGCATGTAATCCCTGAAAAGCAATTTGAGATTTATAAAGATGCTGTAATGGGCGCTTATCGCTTTCAAGATATGATGTTAGAGCGAACTTTAGAGCTAATAGATGAGGACACTACGGTGATTGTTATGTCAGACCACGGATTTGAATCAGGTCACAGACGCATCACAAAAATGCCTAAATATCCGGCAGCACCTGCATTAGAGCATCGACAATTTGGAATGTTTGTCGCTGCGGGGCCAAACATCAAACAAAACGAAAAAGTGTTCGGATTAGGATTAATTGATGTCACACCAACACTATTACACATGTTTGATCTTCCAATAGGTCGGGATATGGATGGCAAACCAGCCTTAGATATTTTTAAGGAAATGCGTACACCAACCTATATTGATAGTTGGGAAACAGTAAGCGGAGATTTTGGTCAACATGAAAATCTCGAAAAGGTCGATCAGCTGTCAGATCAAGATACCATGCAACAGCTTATCGATTTAGGCTATATTGAAAAACCGGAAGAGAAAATCGAAAATGCTATTTTAAAAACAAGATGCGACCTGAAACATAATTTGGCACGGGTCTATTTAGGTAAAAAAGATTATCAAAAAGCAAAAGAACTTCTTGTAGACCTAGTAAAGGATACTTATCCAGTTTATGAGGAAAAAGACATAAATAAGGAGGCCGAAAACAAGCCGAGTCCTCACGATATTAAAGTAGGGGAGTCTATCGTCGACATAATTCCGTATTACATGGATTTACTAAGCATAAGTTTGGCGGAAAAAGAGTTTGATAAGGCTGAAGTATATTTAAATGAATTGCGAACAAGAGACAAAAAGTTTGAAATTAACACCTATTTTTCTGAAGCTAAAATTTTATTAGGAAGAGGCAATGTGAAACAAGCACTAAACCTTTTAATAAAAGCAAAAGACAATAAACCCAATTCTGAAGTTTGGTATCAAATAGGACAAATCTATATGCAAATCCAAAAGTTTGAAGATGCAAAAGAGGCTTTTGAGCAAGCCTTAGGATTTGAAAGCGATAAAGCCAAATTTCATCAGGCACTAGCCGCTTGCTATATGCGTTTAGGAGAATTTGAAGAGGCAGCAGATCATGCTCTCACGGCTATAGAGTTAGTAAAGTATTTTCCCGAAGCACACTATACCTTGGGTGAAGCTTTAGAAAAAATGGGCGATCTTGTTAATGCGAAAAAGGCCTTTGAAACTGCAGCTAGATTAAAACCAAGAACGCATTATCGTGCCGAAAAAGCCATCGAAAATGTCGAAGATAAACTCCTTAATAATCCCACTTTTCAAGATAAAAATCAACACAAATACCGAAAAGACCAAATTGTTATCGTGTCTGGCTTGCCTAGATCGGGTACATCACTTATGATGCAAATGCTTGATAAAGGTGGTGTTGAGGTTTTAGTTGATAATAAAAGAGCGGCTGATGTATCAAATCCAATGGGATATTTGGAGTATGAACCTGTAATGTCAATACATAAAGACAATTCGTGGCTTGAGCTTGCTCAAAATAAATCGGTTAAGGTTGTTGCACCTCTTCTTAAATTTTTAGACCCTAAATACAGGTATAAAGTGATTTTTATGAAACGCGACCTAGGTGAAATAGTTAAATCACAGCAAAAAATGATAGGTAAAGATACAGATACCCTTCCATTGAACTTATTTGAGGCTTTTCAAAAGCAACTAAATCATATAGAAACATGGAAGAATAAAGAACCTGGAGTGGAGCTAATTTATGTTGATTATGTTGATGTTTTAAACAACCCAGGTGTGACATCTCAAAAAATTTCAAATTTTATTGGCTTAAAGTTGGAGGTGCCTGAAATGGCCAAATGTGTTGATAAGTCATTATACCGAAATAAAAGCCAAGTTTAAAATTCGCCAAAATAGCTTTTCAATTACATTTTTAGTACGTTTGTGATGTATATCCTTATATAGTCACTATTGAAAATAGTAGAACAAATAAACCAGCCAATTGCCTATGAAATGGAGCTTTTTGAACAAAAGTTCCTGCTCTCCATGTCTAGTAAGGTAGCCTTACTTAACCGTATAACCCACTACATAGTTAACAGAAAGGGCAAACAAATGCGACCTATGTTTGTGTTTTTAGTTGCGAAAATGATCAATAATGGCGAAGTAAGTGAACGAACATATCGTGGGGCATCCGTCATAGAGTTGATTCATACGGCCACCTTGGTGCATGATGATGTTGTTGATGACAGTAACAGACGTAGAGGTTTTTTTTCAATAAATGCATTATGGAAAAATAAAATTGCCGTTTTAATTGGGGATTATTTATTGTCCAAAGGCTTACTACTTTCAATTGATAATAATGATTTCGATCTGTTAAAAATCATTTCGGTTGCTGTTCGTGAAATGAGCGAAGGCGAGTTACTTCAAATCGAAAAGGCACGCAAACTAGATATTACCGAAGACATCTATTACGATATCATCCGTCAAAAAACAGCCACCTTAATTGCGGCTTGTTGCAGTTTGGGAGCAGCTTCTGTTAAACCAAATTCGCCCGAAGTAGAAACTATGCGAAAATTTGGCGAATTGATTGGTATGGCATTTCAAATTAAGGATGACCTTTTTGATTATGGTGAAATGCAAATTGGCAAGCCTACAGGAATCGACATCAAAGAGCAAAAAATGACTTTGCCACTTATTCATGTGCTTAATATTTGTACGGCAAAAGAGAAGGCCTGGTTAATTAATTCTATCAAAAATCATAATAAGGACAAACAACGCGTAAAAGAGGTCATAGCTTTTGTAAAAACAAATGGAGGTTTAGATTATGCCGTGACCAAAATGAAATCGTTTCAGCAAGAAGCCTTAACACTTCTGGAAGTCTATCCAAAATCAGAATTTAAAGAGGCTCTAGAATTGATGGTAAATTATGTCATCGATAGAAAAAAGTAAGAATGTTTTTGCTTTTTCAATTCCCCAAACTAATAATCTTTGATTTTTTTTAACCTTCAGGCAACCATTTGCACAACTTTTGCGTCTTTATAAATAGAAGACCTAACAAACAGTATTTTGAAAGTTATCCAGCTAAACACAAATCATGTTGAATTAATTCAAAATGCCACGAAAAATAATCGTGATGCGCAGCGTGTGTTGTATGATATGTATGCTCCCAAAATGTTAAGCGTGTGTAGGTATTATGTAAAAGATGTGCATAATGCAGAAGGTGTGATGTTGAATGCATTTTTTAAAGCCTTTACCAATTTGAAGAATTTTAAAAATGAAGGAAGTTTTGAAGGTTGGTTACGAAAAATTATGGTTAGAGAATCCATTTCATTCTTGAGACAACAAAGGCAAATTGAATTTTCAATTGAAGACGTTCAGTCACCTCAAGATTATGAAAACAATATAAAAAGCGAAATTGAAGTTGCACAAATTCAACAACTTATTGATGAATTGCCAGAAGGTTACAAAATGGTATTTGTAATGTACGCGATTGAAGGCTATAAGCATAATGAAATTGCCGAATTGCTAAACATTTCTGAAGGCACTTCAAAATCGCAACTGTTCAAAGCGCGACAGTTGTTACAACAAGAGATTAAAAAATTAAATACAACAAGCTATGGCACCAATTAAATTTGAAGAAAAACTCAAAGAAAAGCTTGAAAAGCGAACAATACAACCATCTGAAGATGCTTGGAATTTATTAGCCAATCGTTTGGATGCTCAAGATCATAAACAGAACAAATCGAAGTTTTGGTGGTTTGGAATTGCAGCTAGTCTAGTAGGTATACTATTGGTAACGAGCTTATTTTTTAAAGGCCAAAAGCAAGAAATCATTGAGCCAGTTTTGGTCGAAACACCAATTAGCGAAGATATTCAAGCTCCAAATGAAAGTAATGTTTTAAATGATAAGGCGATTATTTCTGAAGAACCAACAAAATCAGAAATAGTAAGCAATGATTCTGATAATATTATTGAACAAAAGGAACTCAAAACACTTATATCTTCAAATAATAATGTTGCTAAAAATAAACAGAAACCAGATTTGAAAGGAGAAGCCAATTTGCCTTTAACAGAAGCTTTAGGAGTTCATAACAATTTAAAGGAGTCTTCATTATCTGTTTCTGATTTTGAAAATGCTAAAGTCGATGCTGTTGTTAACGAAATTAACAGGCTAAAGTCTGAAAATAGCACAATCACCGAAGCTGAAATAGATGTCCTTTTAAAACGGGCCGAAAAGGAAATTTTAACGAACAGAATATATAACGAAAAAACCCGTACGGTAGATGCTAATGCACTTCTTCAAGACGTTGAAGCAGATCTGGATCAATCGTTTAGAGCCAAGGTCTTTGAAGCTCTTAAAAGTAATTATGAAACTGTAAAAACAGCAGTAGCCGAACGTAACAATTAAAATCAAATATCACATTAAACCTTTCGAGGTGTAAAAAAGAATCATTAATCATTAAATAAACACTTATGAACACAATTACCAAATTTGTTGTGCTAGGTATGCTATGCCTTCATGCCGGCAACCTAAATGCGCAAGACACAGATCAAAAAACAAACAATTCCATTAAAATTGAGTCACTTCAAGACTTAAAAGAAACCATTAAAAATGAAGAACGGGAACTTCTCAAAAAAGAGGTCGAAGCGATTAATCTACGTTTGGATCAAGGAGAACTTACTGAAGCCGAAGCTGAAAATCTTAAAAAGGAAGCAGCTCAAAAGCGTGCTCTAAATATTGAAAACCGTTTAGCAATTTTAGACAACAAAATAGAGTTACTTAAACGTAATGCTGAAGGATATGACAGAGATGATTCCGATAAAGGCGATTATATTGGCATTAGTATAGGTGGAGAAAACGAAAGTTTCGCAGGTTTTAGGATAAAAAATCAACATAATAAATACCGTAAATATGATAAGCGCTCATCTAGTGAGCTTGTCTTCGCGATTGGTGTCAATAACACGTTGATTGATGGTGAATCTATTGGTGATTCCTATAAAACTTTGGGCTCTGGTTTTGTTGAATTGGGCTGGGCTTGGAAAACTAGAGTTTTTCAAAACTCCAATGCTTTTCGATTAAAATATGGATTCTCATTTCAATGGAATAAATTATCCCCACAGGACGATAAATACTTCGTTCAAAATGGTGATGTTACCACTTTAGAAGATTTTCCGACTGATCTAATCGAATCTGAATTTCGAGTGACTAACTTAGTTGTTCCAATACATTTTGAATTTGGACCTTCGAAAAAAGTAGAAAGAGACAATTATTTCAGGTATTCAACCCATAATAAATTTAAAATAGGTGTTGGTGGGTATGCTGGGTTTAATATTGGAACCCAACAAAAACTACGTTTTAAAGAAGATGGTGATAGAGTCAAACAAAAAATTAGACGCAACTATAACACGTCAGACTTTATTTATGGTTTGAGTGCATATGTAGGAATCGATAATGTGAGTTTATATGCAAAGTATGATTTAAATTCGTTGTTTAAAGATCAAGCTATTGATCAAAATAATATATCATTAGGACTGCGTTTTGATTTAGATTAAACGCTAATAAAAAATAGTTTCAAAAACTTCAACTTATCAGTTGGGGTTTTTTTGTTATTATTCATTTTGAATAGGATTTGATTTATGCTAGCATTAAATTTTTACTTCCAATAGATTATATTAATTTTATACACTTTAAAATCTTCAAATTTGATATCAAAATCTACCATAGAACAAGTATTTGAAACCGCTCGAGTAGAGGAGGTTATTGGTGATTTTGTTCAGCTTAAAAAATCAGGCAGTAATTTTAAGGGTTTAAGCCCATTTAGTGACGAACGAACCCCAAGCTTCATGGTGTCTCCAGTAAAACAAATATGGAAAGATTTTTCGAGTGGTAAAGGTGGAAATGCGGTAACCTTTTTAATGGAGCATGAACACTTTACCTACCCTGAAGCGATTAAATACCTTGCCAAAAAATATAATATCGAAATTGAAGAAACCGAGCAAACTAATGAACAAAAGGAAGAAGCTAACGAGCGTGAAAGCCTTTATTTAGTGAACGAATTTGCCAGTGATTATTTCCAGAAAAATCTCTTTAAAACCGATCAAGGACAGGCCATTGGTTTGAGTTATTTTAAGGAACGCGGCTTTACTAATGAGACCATCAAAAAATTCAATTTAGGATACTCTCTTGAAGAATGGCAGGCTTTCACTGATGAAGCCATAAAAAAAGCCTATCAGCTAGATTATCTTGAAAAAACAGGATTGACCATCGTGAAAGAAGACAGGAAATTTGACCGTTTTAAAGGGCGTGTCATGTTTCCAATTCATAGTATGAGTGGTCGTGTTTTGGGATTTGGTGGGCGTATTTTAGGAAACGACAAGAAAGCTGCTAAATATTTAAATTCTCCTGAAAGTGAGGTGTATCATAAAAGCAAAGTGCTTTACGGTCTTTACCATGCTAAACAAAGTATAGCAAAAGAGGATAATTGTTATTTGGTAGAGGGCTATACCGACGTAATTCAGTTTCATCAAACAGGGATTAAAAATGTTGTAGCCTCATCTGGAACTGCATTAACGCCAGAGCAGATTAGACTTATAAACAGGCTAACAAAAAACATTACTGTACTTTTTGATGGTGATGCAGCAGGGATTAGAGCTTCAATTCGTGGGATAGATTTGATTCTAGAACAAGGAATGAACGTTAAGGTGTGTAGCTTTCCAGAGGGTGAAGATCCTGATAGTTTTGCCAAGCAAAATACGCTTGAAGAATTGACAATTTATCTTGAAGAAAACGCGAAGGACTTTATTCAGTTTAAGGCATCGTTATTAATGTTGGATGCTAAAAATGATCCCATTAAAAAGGCCGAGACCATTAGAGATATTGTGAATAGTATTTCCAAAATTCCTGATCAAATCAAGCGGGAAATTTATATTCAGGAATGTTCTCGCATCATGGATATTAGCGAAAATGTGTTGTTTAGTACTTTGGCGCAAATCAACAAAAAGGAGGTTCAGGATGCCAATACAAAATTTAAAACCGAGCAGAAGGCATTTCAAGTTATAAAAGATGAACAACCAAAACAAAAGGTAAATCTTCAATATGAACTCGAGCGCAAAATCATTGAAATTTTACTGTTGTACGGCAATGAAACCGAAGACTTTGAAGATCTGGTTTTAAAGGAAGATGAAAAAACAGGAGACTTAAAACTAGAACCTGTAATCCATAAAGCTAAGGTGTTTGAAAAAATTTATTTAGATCTTCAAGAAGATGAGATGCAGTTTAGTCACCCTAAATTTAAAGCGTTGTATTATACCATAATAGACACTTTGCATCAAGAACCTGAATTTTCAACAAAAGATTTTGTCAATAAATTGGATATGGAAACGGCAAATGAGGTAACGACAATTTTGATGGAAGATGAACGTTACGCATTACACGATTGGGAACGTAATCATATTATTCCTAAAGAAAAAACCGAGTCTATAGCCCAATTAGTAAATCAAACCATTTTAAGTTTGCGTTGCTTTTTAATTGATAAAAAAGTGGCCGAATATCAACAAGACACTTTGAGGGAGGAATCAAACTCAAAAGGTATTTTAGAAGACGTAAAAGATTATTTAGGGTTGAAAATGCTGCTCTCCAGAAAATTAGGGAAAGTTATCGGAGCCAAAGTTTAATTGAGTTCCATTTGCTTAGCCTGATGCATAAGATCAACGAGATTATTGACATTAAGTTTTTTATACAAGCGTGCTTTATAGGTGCTTACGGTTTTTTCATTAATGTCTAATTCTAAAGCGATTTCTTTGTTTTTCTTTCCAGAAGATAAGAGCTTCAGCACTTCCACTTCTCGTGTAGACAAACGTTTATACATGCGACCACCAGATTTTCGGCTATCACTGTAATTTAATTGTTTGTTCATTTGGTCACTTAAATATGTGCCACCATTTTGAACTTTATAGATGGCTTCTTTTATAGTTTCAACTTCTACAGTTTTTGACAAGTAACCAGATGCGCCAGCTTTTAAGGTACTTAAAGCATAAATAGATTCAGAATGATGGCTAAACATAATAACTTTAAGATGATGATGTTCCTTTTTTATGGCTCGTAGTGCCGTAATGCCATTCAATTCAGGTAAATCTATTTCTGAAATGATAACATCAACAGGATAGCGTCTAACAAATTCAAAAATTTCAATACCACTTTTAAGAGTGCCCACTACAGTAATGTCAGGAACGCCTTCAAAATATAATTTAAGGCCAGTTCTTACAATTGGATGATTATCTACAACGAGTACTTTAATCATGGCTACAGGTCGGTTAAAGGTTAAAACTTAAGTAATAAATTCAATTGGAGGTAAGATCTGACAGTTAAAGTTACTAAAAAAATCGACATCTTTATAAAGAATCTTGTGTTATTAAGTTGAATTATTTTAAATGCTGTGGAATTTCACAAACGGGTATAGGTTTCATTTTGTGCATGTTAGCATTGTTGAACCTGCTGAAAATTTGAAAAACTTCACGTTGTCTACCTTCAAAATGATCAATAGTTTTACCTTCACTCTTCATTTGCATGGCCCATTCTAATTCTGGATAGGAGGCACCTATTTGATCTTCATCACTACGAGCATCACCAAAAAGGCCATCACTTGGAGCAGCCTTCATTATAGATTCTGGAACTTTTAAGAAGTTACCTAGTGCATAAACTTCAGATTTTAATAAATCGGCGATTGGACTTAAGTCTACGCCGCCATCACCATACTTTGTATAAAATCCTACGCCAAAATCTTCAACTTTATTTCCTGTTCCTGCAACTAACAATCCCAGTAAACCAGCATGGTAATATAAGGTGGTCATTCGTAATCGAGCGCGGGTATTGGCCAAAGCCATGTCGACAGTAGTTTGTTTGCCTTCTAACGAAATTTCCGTTTTGAATTCTTCAAAAACTGGGGTGAGGTCTACTCTAATATCTTTTACATTATCAAACCGTTGTTTTAATTGAGTAATATGTTCTTGTGCTCGACTCACATGACTCGCGGCTTGATGAATAGGCATTTCGATACAAAGCACGTCCAAACCGGTTTTGGCACAAAGGGTAGATGTAACGGCTGAATCAATTCCGCCAGAGATTCCTACAACAAATCCATTAACTTTTGCGTTTGTCGCATAATCTTTTAACCAATTAACAATGTATTCAACAACCTGTTCTGTTTGCATTTTTAAAGTTTTAAATAGTTACATTTGCAAACAAAAATAACCCAAACAAGGAAGTAATAAAAATTATAACTATTAAGTTTTATGTATAGGAAGCTTATTCTGTTTTTTACTATTGTTACGATTTTAGGCTGTAAAAAGGACGAGGCCATTGAAAAAGAAATTGCTAAAATTGATGTCAATTTTACTATTGAAAGATTTGATAGAGCCTTTGCAGAAGCACAGCCAGAGGATTTACCAAAACTTAAAAGTACTTTTCCGTTTTTATTCCCAAAGCGAATAAGTGATTCGGTTTGGATAAGTAATCTAAATGACACCTTGCAGCAGCAGCTGTTGACTGAAGTTGATAAGGCCTTTGGAGACTTGAGAACGATTAATAATGAACTAAAACAATTATTTCAGCATCTAAAATACTACGATAAAACATTTAGTATTCCCAGGGTAATAACACTTACCAATTTCGTGGATTATAGAAACAAAACTATTGCCACAGATACCATTGTTTTAATAGCCTTAGATAATTATTTGGGGACTGAGCATGAATTTTATGGTGATATACCCAAGTACTTATCACAAAACATGAAGGAGTCTCAAATTGTATCAGATTTAGCCGCAAACTATGGAGAAAAATATAGTTTTCAATCACAGAGAAAAACTTTATTGGACGAGTTGATTTACTTTGGAAAGTTGCTTTATTTTAAAGATAAAATGGTTCCTTTTATTTCGGATGCTGAAAAAATAGGATATTCTCAAGAACAGTTGGATTGGGCCATTTCTAATGAAAGTTATATATGGCGTTATTTTATTGAAAAAGAACTCTTGTATAATACAGATAGTAGCTTGCCAAGTAGATTCGTTGCGCCAGCACCTTTTACAAAATTTTATCTAGAACTTGATTCTGAATCACCAGGACGATTGGGACAGTATATTGGCTGGCAAATTGTAAGGGCTTACATGAATAATAATGATGTTTCGTTGATGGATATGCTTCAAAAAGATGCAGACGAAATATTTAACAAAGCTAAATTTAAACCAAGAAAGGATTAGTTTATGACTTCAAAAATAGAATTATCAGTAGAATTGGATGACAATAGAATCCCTGAAAAATTAAGTTGGACTGCTGAAGATGGCGGTATCTCTAACGAGGAAGCAAAGGCAATGATGCTCTCCGTTTGGGACAGTAAATCACAAGAAACCTTACGAATTGATCTTTGGACTAAAGATATGCCCATTGACGAAATGAAACAGTTTTTTCATCAAACCTTGGTGGCCATGAGTGATACATTTAACCGTGCTACTCAAGACGAAAAAATGACTGCAACCATGAAGGATTTTTGTGATTATTTTGCTGAAAAATTAGATTTAAAGAAATAGCTTAACAGTTACTTAATCATGAGATAATAAATCACTTAGATTAAGAGCATACTTTTGTAAGGCTATTAATTAAACATTGAGATGAAGCATCAGTTAGACCAAAAATGAGGGAAACTGGTGCTTTTTTTATTAAAATATACGTAATTCATCGTATTGACTTCAATGGGTTGTTGTTTTAGTTTCGTATAGAACAAAAAACCATTCAACCATGAGGAAAATTAAACACATTCTATTGGCATTTAGTTGTTTTCAATTAATCAATGTCATTTATGCTCAAAAAGTAGATTCCCCTAATTATACATATGATGTAGGAGGAAATATTGAAAAAATGATCTTAACAGATTCTGGGGTCCTATTAATAACACATAACAGTGGATTGGCAGGTATTAAACCTGGAGAGGCCGCATTGGTATTCAACTTTGATGATTATGGGAAAGTAAAGGAAGAAGAAATTAATATCATTCCAAATACGCCTTATGTAATGGTAGGGCAAACAGGTTTTGGTGGTATTTCTAGTAAACAAAGTGTGATTGATGTAGTAACAGGTAAGCGGGTGTTTGACACTAAAGCTAATGGTTGGAAAGCAGCAGGACAACCAACCCTTTTGCTTCCAGAAAATAAATTGATAGTTTCAGGTCAACGTACTTCCAAAGAGAAATTTGCACAAGCTGTTGGGATATATGACATGGTAACTGGAAACGAAGAAAAATTGTTTGTCCTTAAAGGATTTGATTATATGGTTGGAAGGCCAGCTATTATTAATGGGGGATTAATTATTCCAGCACGAAAAGGCATGACACGTATTGATTTAGCCACTGGAAATGAAACATGGACTCTAGACCTTAAAGGTGTTTCATTTATTGAAGAAGCTGAAGATGGAACATCAATGTATGCTTTTGTGACTGTTAATAATGGTAAAAATCATGAAATTTATAAAGTAAGCGGTTCAGGTAGTCTAATGTGGCCCGATGGAAACAAAGTGAAAGGTCTGGTTTCCAATTTTGAAATTACTCCAAAAGGAATAGCGGTGGTAAGTGATGTTGCAGATACAGGTCAAAGTAAGTTGTTATCGGCCAAGGCACAAAGTAATATAAGTTTTTTGTCATCTAATAATGGGGAAGATTTATGGGACAAGGCCCCCAAAACAAAAGGATATGTTCAACACTTTTATATAATGGATGATGGAATCTTGTTTGGAATTGCAGAAGGAGGAATCAATAAAATTTCATTTGATGGTACACCACTATTTAAAAAACCTTTAAAAACAGGAGAAAATATACATACCATGGCGTTAACTCCAAAAGGTATGATTTATATTACAGATGAAGATGCTGATATTATTGATTTGACTAGTGGAGAATCTATTTGGAATAAACCTATTAAATATAAGCGTGCTAAAGCTGTTACGAGCACATATGATGCATCACAAAAGCGTTATATGATAAGTACTGGAGAAGATATGTTAGCCATTGACGAAACTACTGGTGACATAAGTAATTTCGCGTCTTATGAGTTTAAAGAAAAGGAAGACCCTACACAATTAGAGATTAGAGGTGGTGGCTTCTTTTTGTCATCAAATCAAAATGTCATGATGTTAGATTTTGAAGGCAACAAAACGTTTCAGGAACATTATGCATCTCCAGGTAAAAGTATGTTCGCAAAAATTGCATTTGGTGTGTTAGCTGTAGCTTCAACAACAATGGCCATGTCTGCTGCTGTTAGAGCAGGTGCTAATAAAAATGCAATAGGCCAATACAATAGTTATGGTGCAGATATGGATAGAAAGTCTAAAATGTTTGCTGAAATTGGAGGGGCTTCATTTAATGAAATGGCAAAACGTTTTAAAGCTACATCAGCTACAAAAGATGCACTTTTTATTTTGACCAAGCTTGATGAAGGTGTTGGATTAGTTAAAGTCAATAAGGATTCTGGTAAAATCGACAAAGAAATTATTTTAAAGGATAAAAAACCTGAATATGAAGTTGATGAATTAGGGGGGTATCTCTATTATAAATCAGGTGGAAGCAACATATATGCTTATGATCTTCAAAATTAATATGTCTTTCATTTAAAATAAAGCGCAATTATTTGCTAATTGCGCTTTTCTTGTTTTAATCTAAAACTATGTTTGTACAATTATAAAAATGATAATTTTATGTATGATCAATTATTTATCATTATAACTTACACGTTTATTTTAGTTTTAATACTATTCTCAATTAAAGTGTTAATGGTCACTAGAAATAGTTCCAAAAAGGCAAATATAAAACTCGATAAGCTTAAATCTGATTTAATGTACCAAGAACATAAATATTTAATTAATAAAAATTATCTTTATTTGGAAAATAACGTAATTAAAACACTAGTTAATAGGTATTTTGAAATAATTAAAATGTTCATTTTTTTACAGCATACCAACCCAGATAAGTAGTAATTCATGGCCTATAAATTATATTTAATAAGCATACTTTTTTTTGTTTGCTCCCTAGCATTTTCACAATCACCTATTTTGGATAGCCTATTTAAGGTCTCAAAAAATCAAAAATCTAAAGAGCTTATTTCTACTTATAATGAAATTTCTTGGGAGTTTAAAAATTCTAACCTTGATAGCTCTTTTTTTTATGCTAGAAAAGCACTCAAAATAGCTCAAAAATTAAAGAATTTAAATGCTATAGCAGCGTCTTATAATAGTCTTGCTAATGCATTTGACGCTGGTGGGGCTATTGATAGTGCTGTATATTATCATAATAAAAGTTTAGAATTAAGACTGCAAACCAATGATTTAATAGGTGCGGCAGATTCCTATAACAATTTAGGTATTGTTCATGATCTAAAAGGCGACTACAATATTGCCTTGGAGCATTATTTTAAAGCCCTAAAAATTTATGAAAACCAAGAAGTTTCCTATGATAAGGTTCCAATGGTTTTAGGAAATATAGGTATCGTTTACAAAAAGCAAAAAGAGTACAAAAAGGTTTTAAGTTACTATTCAAGAGCTCTAAAAATTTATGAAGACCATAATTATACTTTTGGAATTGCGGTCACTAAAGGAAATATTGGTGCATTAAGTTTAAATTTAAATGAATTTCAAAACACTATTAAATATTCTGAAGAAGCTGAAGCACTTTATACCCAATTAGGGTATCTCAGATACGTGCCTTATATGCTTACTAATATCGCTATTGCCAGAGATAGTTTAAAACAGTTTAATCTTGCCCAAGTGCTATATAAAAGAGCTATAACTCTATTTAAACAAGATCAAAATCAATTTGAACTTACCTATGCTAAATTGGGGTTAGGCGATAGTTATTATAAACAGAAAAAATTAAATGATGCTTTAAATGAAATCAATGAGGCCCTTGATATTAGTTTATTAAATGGCTACAAAGAATTTGAAGTAAGAGCCTATAATTCTTTATCCAAAATTGAAGCCAGTAAAGGAAATTTTAAACAAGCATATGTTAACAGTCTAAAATATAGTATTGGCAAAGACAGTTTATTCGAAGAGAGTAAAACAAAAACCATTTTTGAGTTAGAGGCTAAATATCAGTCCGAAAAAAAACAAAAAGAAATTTCCAATCAAAGAGCAGAGATAGCCGAAAGCAATCTAAATTTAAACAAAAAAAAATCTCAAGTAAAAAGTTTACTATTACTGGCCATTGCAATTGCCTTATTGGGCTATCTGCTTCTTAAGCAACAAAAACTTAAAAATAAACAAATTCAAAAGGAAAGTGAACTTAAACAGGCTTTGGTTAAGATTGAAAGTCAAAACAAATTACAAGAACAACGCATAGAAATATCAAGAGATCTGCACGACAATATTGGTGCACAGTTGACATTTATTATCTCAACTCTTGACAATATTCAGTATGGTATGAAAATCACCAATAACAAGCTAAACGAGAAACTGTCAGATATTGGAGCATTTGCGAAAGATACCATTTACGAATTAAGGGATACCATTTGGGCAATGAATAAAAGTAAGATTACTTTAGATGATTTACAATCAAGGATTTCCAATTTTATTGACAAGGCAGGCAAAACCTCTAAACGTACTAAATTTAGCTTTACAATAGATAAAGCACTTTCTGGAATCACTTTTACTTCGGTAGTAGGGATGAATTTGTATAGAATAATTCAAGAAGCTATAAACAATGCTATTAAATATGCAGATGCAAAATCAATTTCTGTAGTTGTTGACACTAAAGGAGTGCTATTAGAGATTTTAATAATCGATAATGGTATTGGATTTGAAATGGCTACAGCCAAAAAGGGTAATGGGTTAAATAATATGAAAAAAAGAGCTAATGAAATCAATGCACAAATCATAATTGAATCCAAACCTAAAATGGGGACAAAAATCAAAGTAACTAAATCTTTAAGTGATGAAAATTAAAATTGCAATTGTCGATGATAATACATTTTTAATTAAAACGATAATTGATAAATTATCCTTTTTTAAAGATTTAGAGTATAAGTTTTCTGAATATGATGGTCATCAACTATTAAAAACTTTGGATGAAAATTCAAACATTGATCTGATCTTGATGGATATTGAAATGCCCAGACTCAATGGTATTGAAGCCACTCAACTAGTAAAAAAGCAATACCCTCATATTAAAATTATTATGCTTACAGTTTTTGATAATGACGAGCATATATTTAATGCCATAAAAGCAGGAGCAGACGGTTACTTACTCAAAGAAATCAATGCAAAAGATCTTCATGATGGTATAGTAGAAACTATGAATGGCGGTGCTGCCATGAATCCATCGATAGCCTTAAAAACTTTAAAATTACTCCGGAATCCAATCCATATAAAAAACGAAATTGATAAAGAAGATATTCAACTTACATCAAGGGAAATAGGTGTTTTAGAGCAACTTAGTAAAGGATTGAGCTATAATGCCATTGCAGATAATTTAATACTTTCAACTGGAACTGTAAGAAAGCACATTGAAAATATATATAGAAAACTGCAGGTGCATAATAAATTGGAAGCTGTGCAAAAAGCTAAACGCAATTATTTAATATAAACCTATTAAGTTTTGAGCAAAGAATTGGGTTTCTTCAATGGTCCCAGTACTAATACGACACCAGTCATAAAAAGGAGGAAAAGCTCTTCCAATACTGACCCCTTTATCCAACATTTGAGAGCCTAATTCATTGATGTTTTTGCCAGATTTAAAAAACACAAAATTGGTGTGTGATTTAATATAAGGCAATTCTAGATGATCTAAAGTATTATAAATGATGGCTTTAGCTTCCTTATTCTTTTTGAGCGAAAAACGATAAAATTCGTCATCTAAAAGTGCTTCTTTAGCGCCTTCTATGGCATACACATTACTCATAGCGACAATATTTCGGCGTATTTGCTGTGCTAAATGGGGAGGTGCAATTAAATAGCCAATGCGCATACCTGCCATCCCATAAACTTTAGAAAAAGTTTTGGAAACCACAACATTCTCACCTTTTTTAACAAGATCAATCATACTAGGGTAATTTGGGTCTTCAATATAATCGTAATAAGCCTCATCGCTAAATACCACAGTTCGTTTACTAACACTTGCACAAAAATCGGTTAATTGTTCAGCGGGTAATAAGGTTGAAGTTGGATTATTCGGATTGCATAAGAACACCATTTTGGTGTCGCTTGAAATTCGTTTTTCAATTTCTTGCAAATCATAGCCCATATGTTCATCAACAGGAACCCAATTGATTTTAGCGCCCCACATTTCGGCATATTGCATCATGGCTAAAAATGTTGGTTTGGCAGCAATTATTTCTCCACCATTAGCAGTAAATGTTATGCCTGCAATTTTTAAGCCTTCAGTTGAACCTCCAGTAATAATGATGCTTTCTGGGTCAACTCCATGCTTTTGGGCAAGCAGTTCAGCCAATTGATCTGAATAAGAATAAGGATATCTGCAGCCTTCATCAAACGCATTTTTAATGGCTGTCCTTACACGCTCTGAAGGACCATAAGGATTTTCATTAGAGCTCAATCTAACTGGAGTTGAAAACGGTCGAGGGTTGAATTTTATACGTTCTTCTGCCGTAAGGGGTTGAATGCCCGTTAAACCATTAAATAATGTAAAACCTCCTGCCAAGGCGGTAGTTTTAAGCCATTGTCTTCTATTGAGTTCCATAATAGTGAGTGATATAGTTTCTAGTTAAAAATACTCATTTATAAGTTATTGGACAATACGGTTGGTCAAACTTACCCAACCGCCACCATTGGTGGCTTCAATATTGTTAAGGGTCAAAAATTTTGCAGCTTTTGCGGAGCGTACACCACTCTCGCAGCAAACAATAACAGGTTTGTTAAGTTGTTTTACTTCATTGACCCTGTTCTTTAATTCATCTAAAGGAATATGAACTGAATTTGAAATATGGCCTTTATCCCATTCACGTTGCGTTCTAACATCTAAAATAATAGCACCGCTATTAAAAAACTCTTGTACTTGTCTTTTTTTGGCGCCGAATATAAAATCTAAAAATCCCATAGTTGTTCTTTTTACATAAATTTACAACAAATAACATAATGTGCATCAGTTGAAAGTAGAAACACGTAAAGACGAAATTATAAAAACTGCAGCCAAGCTTTTTAAAGAAAAAGGGTATAGCGCTGTAACCATGCGAGATTTAGCAAGAGCTATGGGAATAAAAGCCGCAAGCTTATATAATCATATAAATTCTAAACAGGAAATCCTTAAAGATATTATCATTTCATTGGCCGAAACCTTTACAGAGGGTATGAAACGTATAAAATCTTCTGATACATCGAGTATTGAAAAATTGGAACAGGTGATTACCTTACATGTTGAAATAAGTTCTAAAAATATATATGGGATGGCATCCTTAAACAATGATTGGATGCATTTAGAGGAAAAATTGGAGTATTATTTGGCCCTTCGATCGGGTTATGAAGACGACTTTCGCAATATTCTGGAGGAAGGTGTTCGTGGTAACGAAATTGAGGATGTGAATATCGAAGTAATGTTGTTTTCTATTTTATCAACCTTGCGCTCACTATATTTATGGATTCCAAACAAAGAAGACGTTAATACCCAAGAACTATCTAAAAACCTAAGCAAAGTTTTATTGCACGGAATTCACACATAGATTAGAATTTATTTTGTAAATTTGTCAAGTAAACTAACAATTGTTAGTTTTGTAGTTTTTAACACATATGGCAGATTTTTATAACATTAAAGTTGCAGATATTTATAAGGAGACCAAGGATACCGTTGTAGTATCTTTTGACATTCCTGACCATTTAAAAGAAAAATTTAAATTCAAGCAAGGGCAACATTTAACAGTTCGAAAGGAAATTAATGGTGAGGATATTCGTCGTAATTATTCCCTTTGTTCAAGCCCGTTAGATCATGAGTGGAAAGTTGCTGTTAAGACTATTCGCGGAGGTGTGTTTTCAAACTATGCCTTTAATACGCTTAAAAAAGGAGATGAGCTTCAGGTTATGCCACCACATGGTGAATTTTATGTAGAATGTGACCCATTGACATCCAAAAATTATATTGCCTTTGCAGCGGGAAGCGGTATAACGCCAATATTGTCAATTATCAAAACACATTTGCTTCAGGAACCTAACAGTACATTCAAATTGTTTTACTTGAATCGCACTGTTAAATCCATTATCTTTAAAGAAGAAATAGAACGTTTAAAGAATGAGTTTTTTGGAAGATTTCAGGTATTTTATTTTTTAACAAAAGAACAACGTGATATCCCGTTTTTAAATGGCCGATTTGACAAAGAAAAGCTGGCAGTATTAACTAAAACATTTATTGATGTTCCTGATACTGCTCATGCATTTATTTGTGGGCCACAGGATATGATTTTCCTTATTCGTGATGAATTGCAATTAGCTGGGCTAGCAAGAGAAAAAATTCATTTTGAGCTGTTTTTTTCAGGAAGTTCAGAAGAAGAGAATCGACATATTGCTGAAGTTCTGGAAGAAAAAGTTGATGGCACACAAGTGACTATCATTGATGCAGGAAAAGAATTCCATTTTATAATGGATGAAGATTTTGATACCATTCTTGATGGAGCGCTTGCGGCTGGTGCCGATTTGCCGTTTGCTTGTAAAGGCGGCGTTTGTAGTACCTGTAAATGTCGCGTGGTAGAGGGTTCAGTAAAAATGAAAGTCAACTATGCATTAGAAGATAAAGAAGTTGCCCAAAACTATGTTTTAAGTTGCCAAGCGGTGCCAACGACCGATAAAGTAATTGTTGATTTCGACGTATAAAATTTAAGTTCAACTCGCTAATGGCCAAAAGCCAATAGCTAAAAGTTAAAAAAATGAGTGAAGAACAAATAAAAAATTTAGAAGAACAATTTGAAGCGCGTATTGCACGTGATGAGAAAATTGAACCTAAAGATTGGATGCCTGAAAAGTATCGTCAAACACATATTCGCCAAATTTCTCAGCATGCGCATTCCGAAATAGTTGGGATGCTTCCTGAAGGGAACTGGATTACAAGAGCACCTTCGTTGAGGCGTAAGGTTGCATTATTGGCAAAAGTACAGGATGAAGCAGGCCATGGTTTGTATTTGTATTCAGCCTGTGAAACTTTAGGGATTTCACGTGACGAATTATATGACCAATTACATTCAGGAAAAGCAAAATACTCTTCCATTTTCAATTATCCAACCGTAACATGGGCTGATATGGGCGCAATTGGATGGTTAGTTGATGGAGCAGCAATTATAAATCAAGTGCCACTTTGCAGCACATCTTTTGGTCCTTATGCCAGAGCGATGGTGCGAGTTTGTAAGGAAGAAAGCTTCCACCAAAGGCAAGGATATGAAATCATGCTAAAATTATGTAATGGAACTCCAGAACAAAAAGAGATGGCTCAAGATGCTCTAAATCGTTGGTGGTGGCCAAGTTTAATGATGTTAGGACCAACTGATGATGCTTCTGTACACACCGAGCAATCTATGAAGTGGAAGTTGAAACGTAAAACAAATGATGAATTGCGTCAGCAGTTTATAGATCAAACTGTACCTCAAGCAGATATTTTAGGTTTAACCATTCCTGATCCAGAATTAAAATGGAACGAAGAACGAGGAAGTTACGATTTTGGAGAAATTGATTGGGATGAGTTTTGGCAAGTCGTAAAAGGACATGGGCCTTGTAACAAAGAACGTATGAAAGCCAGAGTTGGTGCTTGGGAACGTGGTGAATGGGTTCGGGATGCAGCAATGGCTTATGCCGAAAAACAACTAGAGAAAAAAGAAAAACAAGCAGTTTAATTTAGAACTTAGAACCGAATTAGAAAGTGAAGTTTTAGAATATTGAATTTCATTTTCAACTTCGATTTGATATAAAAAATTATGGGAACAAAAAACTGGCCACTTTGGGAAATCTTCGTAAGAAGTAAAAATGGATTAGAACATCGTCATTTTGGAAGTTTACATGCCGCAGACGCTGAAATGGCTTTAGAAAATGCTCGCGATGTGTATACAAGAAGAAATGAAGGTGTGAGCATCTGGGTAGTTGAAAGTAAAAATATTACAGCATCCAACCCAGAACACAATGGTGAAATGTTTGAACCGGCACAAGATAAAGTGTATCGCCATCCAACATTTTATGATTTACCTGACGACGTAAAACATATGTAATGAAAAACGAAAATCTATATCAATATATACTAGGCATTGCAGATAATTCATTAATTCTTGGCCAAAGATTAGGAGAGCTTTGCGGTCATGGACCTAGTTTAGAAACCGATATTGCTTGCACAAATATTTCTTTGGATTTATTAGGGCAGGTTCGAAACTATTATCAATATGCGGTTAAAATTGCAAATGATGGAAGAACCGAAGATAACATTGCCATGCTTCGTAAAGAACGGGAGTATTTAAATGTGTTATTAGTAGAACAGCCAAATACCGACTTTGGCTATACCATTGCGAGGCAATTTTTATTCGATGTTTATCACTTCATGTTTTTGAACGAATTACAGAAAAGTAATGACTTAACATTATCGGCAATTGCAACCAAGTCAATTAAAGAAGTGAGTTATCATCAACGCTTTTCATCTGATTGGATAAAGAGATTAGGGGATGGAACTGAAGAAAGCAAAAAACGGATTCAAACCGCAATTGATGAACTTTGGACTTATACCGATGAATTATTTCATCTAACAGAAGTTGATAAACTAATGATTTCTGATGGCATTGGTGTTGATGTAACCAAACTAAAAGAATCCTATTATAATAAAGTTAATGACATTTTAGAAGAAGCAACACTTCAAGTGCCTGAATCAAAGTATTTTCAAAAGGGAGGTAAAAAAGGTATTCATACAGAACATATGGGATACATTTTGGCAGATTTACAGTACATGCAACGTACCTACCCTAATATGGCATGGTAGCAAAATGGCACTTCTAGCTCATTTGAGAAGTATCATAAATATGACAGCAACAGAACAACATATAGATGAAATTTTGATTCCAATTCTGGAGCAGGTTACAGATCCTGAAATTCCGGTGTTGTCCATTATGGACATGGGTGTAGTTCGTTCTGCAAAAGTTGAAAATGGTGTTGCAAGAGTTGAGATTACACCAACCTATAGTGGTTGTCCGGCTATGGATGTTATTGGTGACGATATAAAGAAAGCATTAAATGAAGCCGGTTATGATTCTGAAATTGAATTGATACTTGCTCCTGCTTGGACCACCGATTGGATAACTCCAAGAGGCAGAAAGGCCTTGGAAGCTTATGGAATAGCTACGCCTTTAGATCCTGAAGCTGATAAAGAGGTGTTGTTACAGGGAAAAAGAATGGTGAAATGCCCTCTATGTGGGTCAACGAATACAAAAATGGTAAGTCAATTTGGTTCTACAGCATGCAAAGCACAATTTCAGTGTGAAGATTGCCAAGAACCCTTTGATTATTTTAAATGTTTGAAGTGACATCTTGTTGTTATCCTGAATTGTCACACTGAGCTCGTCGAAGTGTTGTTTCAAGATCTCATCAAGAATAAGAAGAAGTTTAATTAATTAGATTCCTGCATATTCAGGAACAAAAGATATGAGCAATTCAATTCTATTAAAAATTGAAAATAGCATAGCGTACATTACGCTTAACAGACCTGAAGTATTCAATAGTTTTAATCGCGAAATGGCTTTAAAACTACAAGTAACTTTAGATGCCTGCGAAAACAATGATGAAGTTCGTGCCATAGTTCTAACGGGCAATGGGAAAGCTTTTTGCGCCGGACAAGATTTAAAAGAAGTCACCTCACCGGAACTTAATCCAGGATTCAAAAAAATTCTAGAAGAACATTATAACCCAATTATTACTCGTATTAGAACCATTGAAAAACCCATAATAGGAGCTGTTAACGGTGTAGCCGCGGGTGCTGGTGCTAATATTGCTTTGGCTTGTGATGTGGTTGTAGCACATGAAAAAGTAAGTTTTATTCAAGCGTTTAGTTTAATAGGTTTGATTCCAGATAGCGCAGGAACATTTTTCTTGCCAAGACTTATAGGGTTTCAAAAGGCATCGGCATTAGCCATGTTGGGAGATAAAGTTTCTGCAGAAGAAGCCGAACGCATAGGAATGATTTACAAAGTGATTCCTTTAGAAAATTTTGAAGAGGAAGTACAAAAATTGGCACTAAAAATGGCTAACATGCCAACCAAAGCTCTTGGATTGATAAAGAAAAGTTTAAATCAATCGTTGACCAATACATTAGAGCAGCAACTAGCATTAGAATCTAAATATCAAATTGAAGCAGCAGGAACCGATGATTATGCCGAAGGCGTTTCGGCATTTGTAGAAAAAAGGCAACCAACATTTAAAGGCAAGTAGTGAACAAAGAATTTCTCATACAAGTACACAATCGTGTGAAACCATACATTCACAAAACCCCTGTGTTGTCTTCGCAATTAATCAACGAGATAACAGGATGTAGTGTGTTCTTTAAATGCGAGAATTTTCAAAAAATGGGAGCTTTTAAAATGCGTGGCGCAGCAAATGCCATTTTAAATTTGTCAGAAGTCGATAGAAAAAAAGGTGTCGTTACGCATTCCTCTGGTAATTTCGCTCAGGCTTTGTCTTTGGCTGCAAATAAAATTGGAATTGAAGCCTATATTGTGATGCCTGAAAACGCGCCACAAGTAAAGAAGAATGCAGTAAAAGGTTACAAAGGGCATATTATTGAAAGCGAATCCACGGCAACTGCCCGTGAGCAAATGGCAGAAAAGGTTAAAAAAGAAACAGGCGCAACATTTATACATCCTTCAAATAATGACGATGTGATTCATGGTCAGGGAACGGCAGCTATAGAACTATTGGATGAGCATCCAGAATTAGATTATATATTCACACCAGTTGGTGGTGGTGGTTTGATTGCAGGTACAGCTTTGGCCGCTAAATACTTTTCAAATAACTGTAAGGTAGTTGGTGGCGAACCTAAAAATGCCGATGATGCTTATCGTTCGTTAAAAGCGGGTAAAATTCAATTAAATAACAATGGCGCAACTACAATAGCTGATGGATTGCGTACCTTTTTAGGGGATCGAAATTTTCCAATCATAAAAGAACATGTAAATTCTATAATTAGAGTTGAGGAACATGAAATTATTGAAGCAATGAAGTTGATATGGGAACGTATGAAGATTGTAATTGAACCTTCGAGCGCGGTAGCTTTCGCTGCATTAATTAAAGACAAAGAAGATTATAAAAATAAAAGCGTCGGAATCATTATCTCCGGCGGAAATGTAGATGTAACCAATCTGCCTTTTTAAATAAAAATTATGAATGTAGGAATAATTGGAAGCGGAACCATGGGAAGCGGCATAGCGCAAGTTGCAGCATCGGCAGGTTGTACGGTTAAGCTATACGATACAAATCAAGGGGCTTTATTTAAAGCAAAAGCATCTTTAGAGAAAATATTAGCTCGCTTGGTTGAGAAGGGAAGAATTGATTCTGAAGAAGCGGAAAGAATTCAAACCAATATTAGTTATAGTGATCGTTTGAGAGACTTTGAAGAATCTGATCTAGTAATTGAAGCTATTATAGAGAAACTTGACGTCAAAAAAACGGTTCTTTCAGAATTGGAAAGTTATGTTTCAGAAAGTTGCATCATAGCTTCTAATACTTCATCGTTGTCTATAGCTTCAATAGCCGCCTCATTAAGAAAACCAGAACGTTGTATCGGTATCCATTTTTTCAATCCAGCACCATTAATGCAGTTGGTTGAGGTCATTCCTGCGATTCAAACCTCTAAAAGTGTTTTGGAAAAAGCAGTACAAACAATTACTGAATGGAATAAAACGGTAGCCATAGCCAAAGACACGCCAGGTTTTATTGTTAACCGCGTGGCAAGACCATTCTATGGAGAATCCTTACGAATTTATGAAGAAGGTATTGCTGATTTTGCAACTATAGATCACAGTTTAAAAACGTTGGGTGGATTTAGAATGGGGCCATTTGAGTTAATGGATTTTATCGGAAATGATGTCAATTATACAGTAACAGAAACTGTGTTTGCTGCATTTTATTTCGACCCAAGATACAAACCAGCTTTTACTCAAAAACGTTTTGCTGAAGCAGGCTATTTAGGAAGAAAATCAGGAAAAGGGTATTACGATTATTCTGAAGAAGCTGTAAAACCAGAACCAAAAGAAGATGCTGCATTAGCAAAAACTATTTTTGATAGAGTTTTAGTCATGCTCATTAACGAAGCGGCCGATGCTTTATTTTTAAATATTGCTTCAGCAGAAGATATTGATAATGCCATGACCAAAGGAGTCAATTACCCTAAAGGTTTATTGGCTTGGGCAGACGAAAAAGGGATCAATTGGTGTGTGTCTAAAATGGATGAACTGTATAATGAGTATCATGAAGACAGATATCGTTGCAGTCCTTTATTACGAAAAATGAATAAAGAAAAGAAAACATTCTTTTAATGAAAGGTGAAGCTATACCATATAAAATGTTATCTCAAGACGCTTTCAGTCAATGGATGGGAATTGAGATTTTAGAATGTGAATTAGGCCGTTGTAAAGTAGCGATGACCATTAGAAAAGACATGCTCAACAGCATGAATTATGCGCATGGAGGTATTAGTTATACCTTGGCCGATACGGCTTTCGGTTTTGCAGCAAATACGCATGGAAAATATGCCGTTTCTATTGAAACAAGCATTAATCATATTGAAGCATTAAATGAAGGCGATTATTTAGTTGCCGAATCAGTGATAGAAAAAGTGAATAATAAATTAGGCTTCAATGTGATTGAAGTCAAACGAGGCGAAGAATTAGTAGCACTTTTTAAGGGTGTTGTGTATCGTACTCAAAAAGATTGGGAAAAATAAAAATATTAATTCGAAGTTCAATTTCAACTTCGATTTCAATTTAAAACATGGAAGCATACATCATAGACGGAATAAGAACACCAATAGGAAGTTACCAAGGCACATTATCAGCTGTTCGTACAGACGATTTAGCCGCTTTAGTAATTGAAGAAATCGTAAAACGAAACCCAAACATTCCAAAAGAAGCCTATGACGATGTTATATTAGGTTGCGCCAATCAAGCCGGCGAAGATAACCGTAATGTCGCGAGAATGGCTTCACTTTTGGCAGGGTTGCCGTTTACAGTTCCTGGAGAAACAGTCAATCGTTTATGTAGTTCAGGATTATCAGCTATTATTCACGCAAATAGAGCAA
Source organism: Geojedonia litorea (assembly GCF_042654525.1). Taxonomy (NCBI): domain Bacteria; kingdom Pseudomonadati; phylum Bacteroidota; class Flavobacteriia; order Flavobacteriales; family Flavobacteriaceae; genus Geojedonia; species Geojedonia litorea. The sequence goes on along the minus strand of NZ_JBHSGP010000014.1, from coordinate 46,801 downwards.
TTAAAGCAGGCGATGGCGATGTGTTTATTGCAGGAGGTGTTGAAAATATGACAAGAGGACCATATGTCATCGCGAAACCTTCAACAGGTTTTGGAACTGATGCCAAAATGTATGATTCTAGTTTTGGATGGCGATTTATCAATCCCAAAATGCAAAAACTATATGGAACTGATGGCATGGGGAATACTGCCGAAAATTTGGTTGAAAAGTATAACATCTCACGAGAAGACCAAGATAAATTTGCGTATTGGAGCCAGATGAAAGCGAGTAGAGCCCAAGAAAATGGTCGTTTAGCCAAAGAAATTGTAACAGTTGAAATTCCACAGCGTAAAAAAGACCCCATTAAATTTGAAAAAGATGAGTTCGTAAAACCAAATACATCTCTAGAAGTTCTAGCAAAATTACGAGGTGCCTTTAAAGCAGAAGGAGGAAGTGTAACTGCAGGAAATTCATCTGGATTAAATGATGGAGCTGCCGCAACTATTATTGCGTCTGAAGATGCAGTAAAAAAATATAATTTAAAACCATTAGCTAGAATTGTGAGCTCGGCGGTTGTTGGTGTAGAACCAAGAATTATGGGAATTGGACCAGTTGAAGCCTCAAATAAAGCATTAGCCAAAGCAGGATTAACAATGAAAGATATGGATATTATAGAGCTTAACGAAGCATTTGCTGCACAAGCTTTAGCCTGCACAAGAGCTTGGGGATTGAAAGATGACGATGTGAGATTAAATCCAAATGGAGGATCTATAGCTATTGGTCATCCACTTGGAGTGACTGGTGCAAGAATTGCCCATTCGGCAGCTTTGGAATTGCAAGAACAAAACAAACGCTACGCATTAATTACGATGTGTATTGGTGTGGGACAAGGTTATGCTTGTGTGATAGAAAATGTAAATTTATAACAAATGTCACCTCGAGCAGTCACTTCGAGCGGAGTCGAGAAGCTAGAGGTCTCAATTGAAGAGTATGAAAAAAATACAACATTACGTTCAAGGACAATGGACAGAAGGTAAAGAGGAAGGGGTTCCAGTGTTGGATGCCGTTACCGGTGAAGCTTTTTCAAAAGTCGCCATCGAGGGTTTAGACGTTCCAGAAATTCTCAATTATGGAAGAACCAAAGGCGGGGAAGTACTTCGCAAAATGACCTTTCAAGAACGTGGTAACATGCTTAAAAAGTTAGCATTTTACTTGAACAAACGAAAAGAAGCCTTTTACGAATTAAGCTACCGTACTGGTGCCACACGAGTAGACAGCTGGATAGATATCGAAGGCGGATTCGGAAATTTATTTGCAAACGCTTCGTTGCGAAAATTATTCCCAAATCAACCTTATCATGTAGAAGGTGATGCCATCGATTTATCTCGTGGCGGACGCTTTATGGCACACCATATTATGGTACCTAAAAAAGGAGTTGCTGTACATATAAACGCTTTCAATTTTCCGGTTTGGGGCATGTTAGAAAAATGTGCTGTGAATTGGATGGCAGGTGTTCCTGCAGTGGTGTTACCTGCACCATCATCTTCTTATTTAGCTGAAGCTGTTGCTAGAGAAATTATTGCTTCAGGAATTTTACCGGAAGGTGCACTGCAAATCATCAACGGAACAGTTAAAAATATATTAGATACTGTAGAATCTCAAGATGTTGTTACGTTTACAGGTTCTGCTCAAACAGGACGATTACTTAAAGCACATCCTAGATTAATTCAAGAATCTGTTCCGTTTACGATGGAAGCTGATTCCTTAAATGCCTCTATATTAGGAGAAGATGCTGTTCCTGGAACACCAGAATTCGACTTGTTCATTAAAGAGGTCAGAAAAGAAATGACTGTAAAAGCAGGACAAAAATGTACGGCAATTCGTAGAATCATTGTTCCTGAAAAATTAGTAGAAGATGTTCAAGTGGCTTTAGGAAAAGAGCTTGATAAAATTACTATTGGAGATCCAAGACTAAAAGAGGTTAGAATGGGCTCTTTAGTTAGCCAACAGCAAGTTCAGGCGGTTCGTAATTCTATAAACGATTTAGCAAAAGAAGCACAAATAGTTTATGGAAATTTAGATAAAATTGAAACCATTGGAGCTGATGCAAAAAAAGGCGCTTTCATAAGTCCAATTTTATTAAGAGCAGACCATCCATTTAAAAATACGATCATTCATGAACGCGAAGCTTTTGGTCCCGTTAGTACCATTATGCCATATAAAAATTTAGACGAAGCCATTACTTTAGCACAAATGGGTAAAGGCTCTTTAGTGTCTTCAATAGCAACTTATGATGATAAAATTGCGAAAGATTATGTAGTCAATGCCGCATCACATCATGGACGTATTTTGGTTATCAATCGTGAAATGGCGAAAGAAAGTACAGGTCATGGCTCACCGTTGCCTAGTTTAGTTCACGGAGGCCCTGGACGTGCTGGAGGAGGCGAAGAAATGGGAGGCGTGCGAGGTATAAAACATTATTTACAACGTACAGCAATTCAAGGGTCACCAACTACAATTACCGAAATTACCGGGATTTATCAGCAAAATGCAAAATATAAGGAAGCAGAACAGCATCCATTTAAATACCATTGGGAAGACATTCAACCAGGAATGTCTATGAAAACGCATAAGCGTACTATTACTGATACAGATATTATCAATTTCGCGAATGTCACTTGGGATCATTTCTATGCACATACAGATATTACCTCTTTAGACGGAAGTATTTTTGAAAAGCGAACAGCTCATGGGTATTTCATTATCTCTGCAGCAGCAGGCTTATTTGTGTATCCAAATAAAGGACCAGTTTCAGCTAATTACGGATTAGAAGAATGTCGTTTCTTACGTCCTTTGTATCATAACGATACCATTTATGTACGCCTGACCTGTAAGCAAAAAGTAGATCGCGATGTTGTATCTACTGAGCATCCTAGTGGAATTGTCAAATGGTTTGCAGAAATTTTTGATGCTGATGATGAGTTAGTGGCGCTGGCAACAGTCCTCACTATGGTTCAGAAAAAACAGGAAACTTTTGTGGAAATGACCGATGAGAAAATTAACGAATGTCTGTCAAATTTGAAACCTGAAACTCAAGCTCTTTGGGGTACAATGACACCACAGCATATGGTTGAACATTTGGAATATACGTATAGAATTGCCTCTGGGGAAATTCAGGATTTTGAGATTTCAACCCCAGAAAAGATTCTAGAAAAGGTACATGCAACCTTATACAATTATGATAAAATGCCTCGTGAATACGATTTCCCGTTGGCTGAAAAATCAAAAATCAAAAACACAAAGCACGACAATTTAGAAGTAGCAAAAACCAAAATGCTTGAGGCTAGACAAGACTATTTAAATTTCTTTAAAGAAAATCCTGAAGCTGTTTTAAAAAATACAGTTTTTGGAGATATGAACAGATACGAATGGTATTTGCTAGAAAGAAAGCATTTAAATCATCATTTTGAACAGTTTGGATTAATATAATTATGACACAACCATACGTAAAACAAACCATAGAAAACCAAGTTGGTTATATAGAATTTTTTCACCCTGCACATAATTCTTTACCAGGAGATGTTTTAATAGAACTTGCTCAAACCATTACCAATGCAGGCAATAATGATGCTATTAAAGTTATCGTTTTAAAAAGTGGAGGAGATCGTACATTTTGTGCTGGAGCGAGTTTTAAGGAATTGATAAATATTAATGATGAAGCCACTGGTAAAGTGTTCTTTTCTGGATTTGCAAATGTCATAAATGCGATGCGTAAATGTCCAAAATTTATTATTGGACGTATCCAAGGAAAAACAGTTGGCGGTGGTGTTGGATTAGCTGCATCAACCGATTATTGTATGGCAACAAAATTTGCGTCAGTTAAATTAAGTGAATTGAATATTGGCATTGGACCTTTTGTTGTAGGACCAGCGATTGAACGAAAAATGGGATTAAGTGCCATGTCTCAAATTGCTATTGATGCTGATACTTTTTATCCTGCTGATTGGGCTAAAAACAAAGGGTTATTTACGCAAGTTTTTGAAACCACAGAAGCGTTAGATGAAGCAGTAAAAACGACCGCCGAACATTTATGTGCCTACAATCCGGAAGCTATGAAAGAAATGAAATCTATTTTCTGGAAAGGGACAGAAGATTGGGATTCGCTTTTGGCAGAGCGCGCTGCCATAAGTGGCCGATTGGTGTTGAGTGAATTTACAAAAGAAACATTAAAACGATTTAAATAATGATTTACGAGTTTCAAGGCTATAAACCAGTAGTTCATGAAAGTAGTTTTGTGCATCCTTTGGCAGCAGTCACAGGCAACGTTATCATTGGAAAAAACTGTTACATAGGTCCTGGAGCAGCAATTCGTGGCGATTGGGGACAAATTATTTTAGAAGACGGTGTCAATGTTCAGGAAAACTGCACGGTTCATATGTTTCCAGGTAAATCCATTACTCTAAAAGCAAGTGCACATGTTGGGCACGGTGCCATTATCCATGGTGCTAATTTAGGTAAGAATTGTTTGATAGGAATGAATTCGGTTATCATGGATGATGCCGAAATAGGCGATGAAAGTATTATTGGCGCTATGGCATTTGTTAAAGCTGAAACCAAAATACCTCCACGAAGTTTAGTCGTTGGAAATCCTGCACAAGTGGTGAAAAAAGTGACTGATGACATGATTGAATGGAAAACCAGAGGTACGCAATTGTATCAACAATTACCTAAAGACTGCCATGAGAGTTTAAAGGAAGTAAAACCTCTAAGAGAAGTTCCAGAGCATATGAAATTGCAAGATGGTGTTTATGATACGCTACGTGAATATTTCCTGCGCAGGCAGGAATCTCATAATAAAAAAGAATGAACTTTTGGTATGTGTATATTATGGCAAACAAGCCAAATGGAGTTATTTATATTGGTATAACAAATAATATTGAGGAAAGAGTAAAAGAGCATAAAATGAAACTTCGTCCAATTGCATTTACTGCTAAATATAACTGTGATAAGTTGGTTTATTTTGAAGAGTTTGAGAATGGAGAAAAAGCAATTATTAGGGAACGACAATTCAAAAAATGGAAAAGAGATTGGAAAATAAAATTAATAAAAGATATGAATCCAAGTTGGATGGATATATCCATAAATTGGAATTTAAACTATAATAAGTTTAGAAATGAATGATAAGGAGATTCCTGCTTTCGCAGGAAGTTACGAATTTAAAATGCCCAAAATGGGCGAGAGCATCACTGAAGGAACAATCATCAATTGGCTCGTCAACGAGGGTGATACCTTTGAAGAAGGTGACATTATTCTTGAAGTAGCTACTGATAAAGTGGATAATGAAGTCCCTGCGCCAGCATCAGGAACTTTGGTGAAAACCATGTTTCAAGCAAAAGATGTTGTGCCAGTTGGGGAAGTAATCGCTGTACTTGAGGTTTCAGAAGAAGTGAAATCTAAAAAAGAAACTATGATTCCGAGCGAAGCGAATGAATCTCATAAAGAGAAAACAAAGGTTGCTAAACTAAAACCGACGTCGAGTTCTTCTACTTCATTTTCAGTTTCAAATTCTAACAATTTTTTTTCTCCCTTAATTATAAAAATAGCCAAAGAGCATCACATTAGTTTTGAAGAATTAGCTCGAATTCCGGCAACAGGAAACGAAGGGCGATTACGTAAAAGCGATGTATTCAATTATATTGAAGAAGGCAGACCTTATAAATTCGCCCAGCCAGTAACACAAGACCCTACAGCCTATCGTATTCCACAATTAAAGTTTGACAAAGGCAAAGGCAAGGTGATAGAGATGGACCGGATGCGCCAAATGATAGCAGATCATATGGTGTATTCAAAACATACATCACCACATGTCACCGCTTATGTTGAAGCCGATTTGACCAATATGGTGAACTGGCGAAAGGCCAATAAAAATGATTTTGAAAAGAAATATGGCGAGCGTTTGACCTTTACACCACTTTTTGTTGAAGCCGTATCTAAAGCCATCAAAGATTTTCCAAACATTAATGCTTCAGTTGATGGTAATAAAATCATTGTGAAAGAAGATGTCAATATTGGAATGGCTACTGCATTACCAAGCGGAAATTTAATTGTTCCAGTGGTTAAAAATGCCGATACTAAAGATTTAAAAACACTCGCCGCCAACGTCAATGAATTGGCCAGCAAAGCCCGAGAAAACAAATTGGCGGGAGATGATATTAAAGGAAGTACGTTCACGATTTCAAACGTTGGAACCTTTGGAAGTGTCATGGGTACTCCCATCATAAACCAACCCGAAGTGGCCATTTTAGCTTTAGGGATCATTAAAAAAAGACCAGAAGTTATCGAGACTGAAAAAGGAGACGAAATCGCAATTAGAAGCATGATGTATTTATCATTGTCATTTGACCATCGTGTGGTTGACGGATTTTTGGGAGGTAGCTTTGTACGTCGCGTCGCCGATTATTTTGAACAATTTGATACTAATCGATCCATATAAATTAAATTTTTTGACCTGCAAAATGGTCAACCTTAATAAAAATTATTACTTAAAATTAGATTCCTGTGAAAGCAGAAATAAAGTGAGTTATGAAACATAATATTAAAATCTCAAAAATTGAAAAGTCAAAAGTTGATCAACTAGACTTTAATAATATCCCATTGGGAAGAACATTTACAGACCACATGTTTATATGTGACTACGAAAATGGCGAATGGATAAACCCAAGAATTGAACCATTAAGATTAATTCCCACGCATCCTGCCGCTATGGCTTTACACTATGGTCAGGCTATTTTTGAAGGGATGAAATCAACTTTAGATATTCATGGAAATCCTACACTTTTTACTCCAGAAAAAAATGCTCATCGGTTAAATGTCAGTGCTTCACGTATAGGAATGCCACATTTTCCTGAAGAACTCTTTGTTGAAGGATTAAAACATCTTGTGGCTATAGATCATAAATGGATTCCCCCACAAAAAGGGAGTGCTTTGTATTTAAGACCATTTATGTATGCTGATGAAGCTTTTATTGGTATGCGAGCCGCAACAAATTATAAATTTATAATTATAGCTTCACCATCAGCACCTTTATTTACCAAACGTATTAGGCTAAAAGCCGAAACAAAATATATTAGAGCAGCCAAAGGCGGAACTGGAGAAGCCAAGGTCGCTGGTAATTATGCTGCTGCAATTTACCCAACCGAATTGGCTAAAGGTGCCGGATATGACCAAATATTATGGTTAGACGCCCATGAGTTTAAATACATTCAAGAAGTTGGAACAATGAATATTTTCTTCAAAATTAATGACGAATTTATAACACCAAATCTTGATGGATGTATACTAAATGGGATCAGTCGTATTAGTACAATCGATTTATTAAGACATAAAGGATACAAAGTAACTGAACGACCAATAACAATTGATGAAATCATTGAAGCTTCAGAAAACGGAAGTTTACAAGAAGCCTTTGGAACAGGAACAGCTGTTGGTGTAGCTATGATTGAAGCCATTGATTATAATGGTTATACAATTCAATTTAAAGATGATAGTCCAAGTGGGCAAATGGTACTTGATACCGTAAATGGAGTAAGAACAGGAGTTATGAAAGACGAATTGGGATGGATGGTTACCATTAATAAAGAATTAGTTTAATGAATAAAAACCTATTAAAAAAAGCATTTTCGCATCTCTGCACGGCAAAAGCCATGACAGAGTTATATGAAGCTAATTTTAAATTGGTATCAAAATATGTTCACGCTACTTCAAGAGGACATGAGGCCATTCAAATAGCTTTAGGCATGCAATTACTGCCTCAAGACTATGCGTTTCCTTATTATCGCGATGATGCCATGTTATTATCTTTCGGCTTAAAACCTTACGATTTAATGTTACAGTTATTGGCGAAAAAAAACGATCCCTTTTCTGGTGGACGAACGTATTATTCGCATCCAAGTTTAAGGGATGATGATAAGCCAAAAATTCCACATCAATCATCGGCAACTGGTATGCAAGCCATTCCGGCTACTGGGGTTGCAATGGGTATGCAATACAAGGAATTACAAGGTTTAGAAGATGAAGCAGCAAATATGTCACCTCGAGCGGAGTCGAGAGGTCTCAAACCAATCGCGGTATGTTCATTAGGTGATGCTTCGGTCACTGAAGGCGAAATTGCAGAAGCTTTTCAAATGGCGGCTTTAAAGCAATTACCAATTTTGTATTTAGTGCAAGATAATGGATGGGATATTTCGGCTAATGAAGCAGAAACCAGAGCACAAAATGCCTTTGAATATGCCAAAGGATTTCATGGTTTGGAAGCGATTTCAATAGATGGTGCCAACTTTATTGAAAGTTATGAAGCGGTTGAAAAAGTTATCAAAACCATTAGAAAGGAGCGCAGACCATTTTTAATTCATGCCAAAGTTCCGTTATTAAATCATCATACTTCTGGGGTTCGAATGGAATGGTATCGTGATGATTTGGAGGAAGCGAAATCACGTGACCCTTATCCAGTTTTAAAGCAACAATTATTAGATAATGGTTATACTTTAAATGAAGTAGAAGCTGTTGAACAATTAGCTGTATCAAAAGTTCAGTCAGATTTTGAAAACGCTTTAAAAGCTGAAGATCCAAAACCCGAAGATTTATTTACCCATGATTTTGCACCAACACCAATTACTGAAGAAGTAGGAGAACGTGCTCCAAAAGGGGCAGAAAAAGTAGTCATGGTGGATTGTGCTCTATTCGCTGTTGAAGAATTAATGAAAAAGCACAAAGAATGTTTGCTCTATGGACAAGATGTAGGAGGAAGGCTTGGAGGTGTTTTTAGAGAAGCCGCCACTCTAGCACAAAAGTTTGGAGACGACAGGGTATTCAATACGCCAATACAAGAAGCGTTTATTGTTGGTTCTACAGTTGGGATGAGTGCTGTTGGATTAAAACCCATAGTTGAGGTTCAGTTTGCCGATTATATTTGGCCAGGCTTAAATCAATTATTTACTGAAGTTAGTAGAAGTTGTTATTTGTCGAACGGAAAATGGCCAGTAAGTATGATTCTTCGAGTTCCAATTGGTGCTTATGGAAGTGGTGGGCCATATCATTCGTCGTCCGTAGAAAGTGTAATTACTAATATTCGCGGAATCAAAATTGCATACCCCAGTAATGGAGCCGATTTAAAAGGTTTAATGAAAGCGGCGTATTATGATCCAAACCCTGTAGTTATTTTGGAGCACAAAGGATTGTATTGGAGTAAAGTTCCCGGAACAAAAGGAGCAACATCAGTAGAACCTGCTGAAGATTATATGTTACCATTTGGCAAAGCTTGGGTGTTACAAGAAATTTGGAAACAAGAGGACGTAGAAACCTTAACCGTTGTTACATATGGTATGGGAGTACATTGGGCTTATAATGCAACAGCTAATATGAGAGACCAAGTAGAAATTATTGATTTACGAACCTTATTTCCTTTAGATGAAAATACGATTATGACATCGGTTAAAAAAACAGGTAAATGTTTGGTAGTAACCGAAGAACCTTCTAATAACAGTTTTGCTCGCGCATTGGCCGGGAAAATTCAAGAAGAATGTTTCCAATATTTAGATGCTCCTGTAATGACCATAGGAAGTGAAAACATGCCGGCGATTCCTTTAAATTCAACATTAGAACAAACCATGATTCCTTCAACAGAAAAAGTGAAAGAAAAAATCGATTCACTATTGAAGTATTAATCTATATGCCTTTATAAAAAAAAGCAGGTCACATTAATAAAGTGGTCCTGCTTTCATTTTTTGCGGTATTAAAATTTATTCATTCAAGGTGTAGGACACCGAAATTTTTGTGTTGAGTAATTTTGAAATAGGACAATTCTCTTCAGCATTTTTTACCAGCTTACCAAATTCTTCATCACTTATGCCATCTACAGTAGCTTTTAAAGTTAAATGTGAACTTGTAATTGCTCCATCTTCCAAAGTGATCTGACAATCAGTAATTAAATCTTTTGGCGTGTAATTTGCTTCTTGAAGGTTGAAGGCTAATTTCATCGTAAAACAACCTGAATGTGCTGCAGCAACAAGTTCTTCAGGGTTTGTGCCTATGCCTTGTTCAAATCGAGATGAAAATGAATATTGTGTTTTGCTTAAAACTGTACTTTGAGTGGTTAAATGTCCTTTGCCTTCTTTACCTGTACCTTGCCAATGTGCTTGTGCTTTTCTTTTCATGGGAATATTTTAATAATTAGTGTTTTACAGTTGATATGGAAAATTTAACATAGAATTACTCCATAATCAAAGATAAGATTTGTCTTTGAAAAAAGATACAAATAAAAGATTTAATGCAAAACTCTAATTACAACGAATATTCAGAAAGCGGTTTTGTAAATTTCTCAGGATCTGCAGCTAAATGGTAGCGTGGGTCGTCTACTGCTTCTACAATTACTTCCTTAAATTTTGGACTGGCTTTGTACATTAATCGTTTACAATCTGTACTTAAATGCTTGAGTTTAATTTGTTTTCCTTCAGCTTCATATTTATTGACCAGATTAAAAATGGCTTCTAAAGCCGAGTGATCACTCACACGAGATTCTACAAAATCTATTTCAACATGCTGCGGATCATTCTTTACATCAAATTTAGAATTGAAATTTTGTATCGATCCAAAAAACAAAGGTCCCCAAATTTCATAAGTTTTGGTTCCATCAGGTTGAATGCGTTTCCGTGCTCTAATCATTGTTGCATTTTTCCAGGCAAAAACCAAGGCTGAAATAATAACACCTGCAATAACTGCAACTGCTAAATCTTTCCAAACTGTAATAGCTGAAACCGCTATTAATACAACGGCATCTGACAAAGGTATTTTTCTAATAATTCTAAAACTACTCCATGCGAATGTTCCAATAACAACCATGAACATCACGCCAACTAGGGCGGCAATAGGTATTTGTTCAATTAATGGGGCCCCAAATAAGACGAAGCATAGTAATGCAATTGCTGCCACAGCCCCTGAAAGACGACCTCGTCCACCAGAATCAACATTAATAATAGACTGGCCTATCATTGCACAACCTCCCATGCCACCAAAAAGACCATTTAAAATATTTGCGCCGCCTTGTGCAACACACTCACGATTACCACTGCCACGGGTTTCAGTAATTTCATCTACTAGGTTTAGGGTCATTAAGGATTCAATTAAGCCTACTGCAGCTAAAATGAATGCAGTTGATAAAATGAGATCCCAATGGCCTTGCAACGTATAAAACAAATTGAATATTTGTTCTTGAAAGGTAGGTAGTCCACCTTGTAAACCTTCACCACCACCTTCTTTAATAAATGAACCTACGGTACTCACTTCAATACCACCAAAAATAGTGATACACGCTACAACAATAATAGCGATTAATGCAGCAGGAATTTTTTTGGTCAATCTAGGTAATCCAAACATAATACCCATGGTTAATGCCACAAATCCTAGCATGGTCCAAAGGGCTTGTCCTGTCATGAATTGGGTTTCGCCATTTACAGTTTCTTTAAATAAACCTAATTGTGATAAAAAGATGACAATGGCCAAACCATTTACAAAGCCCATCATTACAGGATGGGGAATAAGACGTACGAACTTTCCAAGCTTTAATACCCCAGCCATAATTTGTATAGCGCCTACAAATAGTAAAGTTATAAATAACCATTGAAGTCCGAGATTATCAATAGGTGTTTCTAATCCCATACCTACTTCATTGCCTTTTTGGATCAAATGTACCATTACCACGGCCATTGCGCCAGTAGCTCCCGAAATCATACCTGGGCGACCTCCGAAAAGAGCCGTTACGATACCCATCATAAATGCGCCATACAACCCAACAAGTGGATCTACACCGGCAACAAAGGCAAATGCCACAGCTTCAGGTACTAACGCTAATGCCACAGTAAGTCCTGAAAGGATATCATTTTTTGGGTTCTGTGTAAAATTCGTGATCGTTTTTTGTCCGAGTATCATAATTATCTATGCTTGAAAGTTGGCAAAGATAGGTTTTTAGATACGATGCTGAAAAGCAGATGGTCAAATTGTATAAAAAAAAGGCTTCATTACTAGATTGAAGCCTTTTTAATATGTTATTTAAGTAATTAGTTATTCATTCCAGGAGGATATTTTTCCATAATTTTAGAAACAAATTCTCTTATACGTTCCTCTTTTTTATCCATGCGTTGAGCCAAATAGCCAGTGCCCATTCCTTGCCAAACGAGTTCTTTCTTCTTGGCATCTATTAAATCAATGTAAAGCGTTCCTTCTGTTCGAGTGGAAACCGATGGTTGATTCCAGCCCCAGCCCCAACCTGGGCCAAAGCCTCCCCAGCCCCAGCCACCAAAGCCCCAGGCATTGTTATATACATCAACGCGCTGTTGTGATTTAGTGAATATGCTAACTAACATATCTGGGTTTTCAGATTTCGTGTAGCCTTGAGCTAATAATTCAGATTCAATAGCGCGTAAAATGCGACGTTTGTCTAAATCACTAATCTCGGCTTTATCAATACCTGTTTTGAAAAAGGCAAAGGTTTTAAGACTATTAAAGTCGGCATTTTTGTCATAATCGGCAGCTACTCTTACAGAGCTGCAGGAAGTAATTACCAAGACAATTAATGTTAAAGGTAATAGTTTGAATAAATTTTTCATTTTCATGTTTGAATTTTTGGTTAAAACGAGTTTAGTACATTTCTAACTAAATGTTGTGGGTAGATTTTGAATAAGACTGGTTTCATAGCAATTTGGCCAATCTCAACATGCTTTACCTTTCATATTTGTTTTCTAAATATAACAAATTAGTCGGAAATTAAGATGTTTTTAGATTTAATTAACCTCAATAATCATACCAATCCTACCAATATTAATAATGTGTTGAAATGGAGTTTTGGTGTGTAAAGGTTTAATTATTTTCTATATAACTTGCTCTTGTCGAATCCATAAGGACAATGTCTACAACCACTTTCACAACAGTAACCACGCTTGAGATGGTATTGTTCAGTAAAACAGCGATAACCTTCAGGAGTTATGTAATAATCACCTTCTTCTATTGGGACAATGTTCTTCATATATGACAAAGATAACGTAAATTCGCATGTTAGTTGTATGCCGCACTCATGATCTATAGTTCAAAATATTTGGTTCCTAAAGGCTATTCTGCTATAACAATTTTCCCATTTGTGTTTGTAAAGCATAAATTGTTAATGTCTGATAAGAATTTAATCAACCATGAGAGAATTCATTTAAAACAGCAATTGGAATTATTAATTCTGCCCTTTTTTATTTGGTATAGTTTGGAGTTTTTATTGCGATTGGCACTTTATAAAAATTGGAACTTGGCTTATAAAAATATAGCCTTTGAACGTGAGGCTTATCAAAATGAATCTAATCAAGAGTACTTAAATTCAAGAACTTTTTGGGGATTTATAAAATATCTATAAAAAATTATGGAATTTAAACCTGAACTATCAGTTAATCAGTCTGTTGTGATCAATTCTAAACATAGGGTAGAACTTGTTGTTAAGCGTGAAGATTTAATTCATCCAATTGTTTCTGGGAATAAATACCATAAACTCAAGTTCAATTTAGAAGAAGCTATAAAAAGGAATTTTAATACAATTCTCACATTTGGTGGTGCCTATTCTAATCACATAGCAGCCGTGGCCAAGGCAGGTAGAATTTACGGCTTAAAAACTATTGGGATTATTCGAGGTGAAGAATTAAGAGATCATGTTGCAACTAATCCAACTTTGCAATTTGCACATCAATCTGGTATGCAGTTTGAATTCGTTAGTCGCGAGATGTATCGGAAGAAAAATACGGAGGAATTTATAACTACTATAAATTCAAAATTTGGAGAAGTTTATATCCTTCCTGAAGGAGGAACCAATACATTGGCAGTAGAAGGTTGTGAAGGAATTTTAACTGATGAAGATAAGGATTTTGATTATGTCTGTTGCCCAGTTGGAACAGGAGGAACTATTTCGGGAGTGATAAATTGTTCAAAACCTAGTCAACAAGTTTTGGGTTTTCCAGCTTTAAAAGGCTCTTTTTTAAAAGAAGATATTAGTAAATTTGCCAACAAAGAAAACTGGAAACTTATTTTAGATTACCATTTTGGAGGTTATGCTAAAATAAATACCAGTTTAATCAGTTTTATTAATCAGTTTAAAAAAGAACAGAACATTCCTTTAGACCCTGTTTATACTGGCAAAATGATGTACGGAATTTTTGATTTAATCGAAAAAGGTTATTTTTCACAAAATGCAAAAATTTTAGCGATTCATACAGGGGGTTTACAAGGTATTGATGGAATGAACTTAAAATTAAAAGCAAAAGGTTGGCCATTACTGGATTAAAAATATGAAGCGAATAATTGTTAAAATAGTACTTTGTTTGATTGTTGTAAGTTGTGGTTCGAAAAAGAAAATCGTTACCAAGAAAAAGGATGATCCTAGAAAAACTGAACAGGTGGTAATATCGAATAAAGATGTTGAACATGTAGATGAAAATAAGTCTGTTGAGGAAAAACCTACTACAACTTATGCCAATGCCACTGAAGGCTATATTGCTAATTTTAGTGCCATTGCCATGGAAGAAATGCGCAGATACAAAATTCCGGCAAGTATTACTTTAGCTCAAGGCATATTAGAGTCTGGTTCGGGTAGAGGTCGTTTAGCTGTTGAGGCCAATAATCATTTTGGTATAAAATGTCATGATTGGACAGGCGATAAAATTTATCATGACGATGATGCTTCGCAAGAATGTTTCAGAAAATATAAACATGCCGAGGAATCATTTGAAGACCATTCAAAATTCTTAACCGGGCGCAGTCGATATGCAGGTCTATTTGCTTTAGATGATGACGATTATCGTGCTTGGGCAAAGGGGTTAAGAGCGGCAGGTTATGCTACAGATCGAAAATATCCCGAAAAACTAATCAGTTTAATTGAACGTTTTCAACTTTATAAATTTGATGAATTGGTACTACAGCGACCAGCTAGAGTTTATCCAAATGAACCCTCAATAACTACACATACGGTTGAAAAAGGAGATACTTTATATTCACTTTCTAAACGCTACGGCGTCAACGTCGTAGATATTCAAAAATTAAATAATATGACCAGCAATGATCTTAAAATTGGTCAAATATTACTCATAAAAAATAACTAAATATGTTATATCAGCGAAGCAGCGCATTATTTTTAGAAGCCGAGCGTGTGATTCCGGGCGGGGTGAATTCGCCAGTTAGAGCCTTTAAAGGGGTTGGAGGCACACCAATTTTTGCTAAATCTGCTAAAGGTGCTTATGTCTATGATGAAGATGATAATCGATTTATAGATTACATTAATTCTTGGGGACCAATGATTTTAGGTCATGCCTATAAGCCTGTGGTAGATGCTGTCATTGAACGGGCAAGGCTAGGAACTTCATTTGGAATGCCAACGGAGATTGAAACTAAAATTGCAGAACTAGCCATTTCAATGGTGCCTCATATTGATAAAATTCGTTTTGTAAATTCTGGAACAGAAGCTTGTATGAGTGCGGTTAGATTGGCTCGAGGGTATACGCGAAAAGACAAAATTATCAAATTTGCAGGCTGTTACCATGGACATAGCGATGCTTTTTTGATTCAGGCAGGTAGTGGAGCGGTTACGTTTGGAACTCCAAATAGTCCGGGGGTAACTCAAGGTACAGCAAAAGACACCTTATTAGCTATTTATAATAATATTGAAAGTGTTAAAGCACTAATTGAAGCTAACCCAAATGAAATTGCCTGTATAATTCTTGAGCCAGTGGCTGGAAACATGGGCTGCATTCCACCTAGGCAAAACTTTTTACAAAACTTAAGAAGTTTGTGCGATGAACATGATATACTTCTCATTTTCGATGAAGTTATGACAGGGTTTAGATTGGCAAAAGGTGGAGCGCAGGAGCTTTTTAATGTGAAAGCTGATATAGTTTGTTTTGGTAAGGTTATAGGTGGTGGACTTCCCGTAGGTGCCTTTGCGGCTAGGAATGAAATTATGAATCACTTGTCGCCTTTGGGACCAGTTTACCAAGCAGGTACATTAAGTGGAAATCCTCTGGCAATGGCAGCAGGTCTTGCCATGCTCAATGAATTGAATACTGATACAAATATTTTTGATCGACTTGCAGAAAAAACAAAGTATTTACACGAAGGTTGTTCTAAAGTGTTGAAAAATAGAAATGTAACACATACTATAAATCGAGTTGGGTCAATGATCTCTATTCATTTTGCTGAAGATGAAGTTGTAGATTTTACGAGTTCGGCCCATGGAAATAATGATAGGTTTAAAACTTTTTTTCACGGGATGCTTAACGAAGGTGTATATATAGCTCCAAGTGCTTTTGAAACTTGGTTTTTATGTGATGCCTTAACATACAATGATTTGGATGAAACCATAAAAGCTGTAGATAAAGTCGCCTCTAGTTTATAAAAAAAGAAAAGCATTGATTTTTGATGTCAATGCTTTTCAAACTAACTAAACTAACTAACCAATCAAATTATTGTTTGTTTTTTTCTATTGCCATTTTTTTTCTAGCCATTTTCATTTTGCCTTGACGCCTTTGTTGCATTTTAGCTTGATTTGCGTCCCATTTTTCAAATTGCTCTTTATTTAAAATAGATTTCATTTTGGCTTTTAATGCAATTTGGTGATCCAATCTTTCATTCGCCATCTTTAATTTGTCCTCCTTGGTAGGAGCTGTTTTTTCAGCTTTGTCTTTCATGGCTTTTCGCTCTTCCATCTTAATTTTTCTCAATTTGGCTTCCTCTAAATTTAGGGCCATAAGTTGCTTTTGTTGACTTTCGTTGAGGTCATAATGTAGTGTCATTTTTTTCGTCTGCAAGGTAGCAACCTCTTCTGGGCTCAAGTCTTGCATGGCTTCCATGCGTTCTTTTTGCACTTCTTTACGCAGCTCTTTCTTTTTCTCTTGTGCTGATATTTGAAAGGATACCAGTGCTAACACAATAATTAGGATATTTTTCATGTCTTTTTTTTTAATTGTTTCTAGATGTAAGACTGGGAGTAACTTAAATAGTTTAATGCATTAAAAGTTTTAAGGACTTTTTAACGTTTTAGTCGAGATTAAAATATTGTATCTTTGAGAAAATCAAAAACAACTAGTATTAATGAAAAACATAGTCATTTTAACAATAGCATTTTTTACAGTTTTATCGTGTAAACAGGACAAAGATAAAACTGCAGTAATTGAGCAATCCACTCCAACAGAAATGGAACAAAACTTAAGTAAATATGTGAGTTTTACTCTGACAGCAGATGTGAGTAAACTTACCGAAAAGGAACGTCAAATGTTGCCTTTACTCATTAAAGCAGCCAATAAAATGAATGACTTGTTTTGGTATGAAGCCTATGGTGATAAAACAGAATTGCTTAATTCTATTTCTGATGAAAACACAAAGAAGTTTGTGAAGATAAATTACGGGCCTTGGGATCGATTGGATGGTAACAAACCTTTTGTTGAGGGCGTTGGAAAAAAGCCAAAAGGAGCAAATTTTTATCCGGTTGATATGACTAAAGACGAGTTTGAGTCTGCAGATATTGTAGATAAAACCAGTATCTACAATTTTGTTCGTCGTGATGAAAATGGGCAATTATATTCAATTCCTTATCACAAACAATTTGAAAAAGAAGTAAAAGAAGTATCCTTATTATTGCTCGAAGCCGCTAAATTGGCTGAAGATGAAGGTCTTCAGAAGTATTTAGAATTGAGGGCTTTGGCTTTATTAGATGATAATTATCAACCAAGTGATCTTGCTTGGATGGATATGAAAACCAATACGCTCGATATTGTTATTGGTCCAATTGAAACTTACGAAGATGCATTATTTGGAAACAAAGCGGCACATGAAGGTTATGTATTAATTAAAGATCAGGAATGGAGTGCACGTTTGGCCAGATTCAGTGCGTATTTACCTGAATTACAAAAAGGATTACCAGTTGATGAAGCCTACAAAAAGGAAACTCCTGGAACAGATAGTGACCTAAACGCATATGATGTTGTGTTTTATGCTGGAGATTGTAATGCTGGAAGCAAAACTATTGCAATCAATTTACCAAATGATGAAGAAGTTCAATTAGAAAAAGGAACGCGACGTCTTCAACTTAAAAATGCTATGAGAGCTAAATTTGATAAGATTATGCTGCCTATTTCTGAAGCTTTAATCGATGAATCGCAACGTCAACATATAACGTTTGATGCTTTTTTTGCCAATACCATGTTTCATGAAGTGGCGCACGGTTTAGGGATAAAGAACACCATAAATAACAAAGGAATGGTTAGAACGGCACTAAAGGAACATTCAAGCGCGTTGGAAGAAGGCAAAGCTGATATTTTGGGACTTTATATGATTCAACAGTTAAATGCTAAAGGTGAATTGACCGATGATATTAAGGACAATATGGTCACGTTTATGGCTGGTATTTTTCGTTCGGTGAGGTTTGGAGCTTCTTCAGCACATGGCAAGGCAAATATGATTCGATTTAATTTCTTCAAGGAAAAAGGTGCGTTTGCAAGAAGTGAGGATGGTACTTATAAAGTGAATTTTGATAAAATGGAATCTGCCATGAAAGATTTATCAAACTTAATTTTAACGCTTCAAGGTAATGGTGATTATGATGGCGTCGCAAAACTAGTCGCTGAAAAAGGAATTATATCTTCAGAATTACAGGCTGATCTAGATCGCTTGAGTGCCGCTAATATCCCAGTTGATGTTATTTTTGAACAAGGTATAGAGGTTTTAGGATTATAGAGATCCTCTAAACTATAAATGAAGGGCTTTAGTTGATTACTAGGGCCTTTTTTTATATATTGTAAGAAGCAATAATGTATTATGGCATACTGGGTATCAACGATTTTAACTGTAATTCTTATTTACGTTGCTATAAGTATTGCATTATACTACCTGCAGGACTATATGCTTTTTAAACCCGAAAAACTTCCTAAAGATTTTGAGTTTTTTTACGAGAATCAAGATACTGAAGAGTACTATATGGAAACCCGTGATGGGGCTACACTTAATGGAGTCCTTTTTAAGTGTAAAGGCAATGCACGTGGAGTAGTGTTATATCTCAAAGGAAATTCAAAAAGCATTAAGGGCTGGGGTAAGTTTGCGGTAGATTTTACTAGGCATAACTACAATGTGTTTATGGTTGATTATCGAGGCTTTGGTAAAAGTACTGGGAGACGATCGCAAAAAGCCATTAAGCGAGACTTGCAACAGGTCTATAATAAACTAAAAGAATTGGTTGACGAAAAATACATTATACTTTATGGTCGTTCACTGGGTTCTGGATTCGCGGCTAAATTAGCCTCGATGAATAATCCTAGGATGCTAATATTAGATGCTCCGTATTATAGTCTTACTAAAGTTACTGCGCGTTATATGCCTTTTATGCCCTTGTCTATTTTATTGAAATATCCTTTGCCAACTTATAAATGGTTAAAATATGTGCAGTGTCCTATTCATATTATACATGGCACACATGATAAATTAATTCCGTATAAAACTGGGGTAAGACTGTCTCAAGTGAATCCAAAACTCACCAAATTACACACGGTTATTGGTGGCGGACATAAGAATTTAAATAATTTTGAATCGTATCATGCTATGCTAGACGATATTCTTAATAGCAAACCCAAATCTATTGATTTGAAAACCACGAGTATAAATGTCATTCATTCATCAAAAAAAGCTAAAACGCAACATTAAAAGGGCGTTAGTTCTTTTTATTACAGTATATATTATGATTGCTGCCTCACTCTATTTTCTTCAAGAAAAGTTAATGCTCTTCCCTACGGTATTAGAACAAGATTATAAGTATCAGTTTTCTTATTCATATGAAGAATTGTTTTTTAAAACAGAAGATAACGCAGTTATAAACGCTAACCACTTTAAAGCTGAACAAACAAAAGGTGTAATTTTATATTTTCATGGAAATGCAGGCGATTTGAGTCGTTGGGGAATTATTGCAGAATATTTTGTGGAGAAAAACTACGACGTTTTAGTGATTGACTATAGAACCTATGGTAAAAGTACAGGGCCTTTAAGTGAGGCTGCGTTTTATAATGATGCCGATTTGAGCTATAACTACTTAAAAGAACGCTATGCTGAATCTGAAATTACTGTTTATGGCCGTTCTCTAGGTACAGGAATAGCAACATTTATAACCTCAAAACATCAACCTAAACAACTTATTTTGGAAACGCCGTATTACAATATTGCCGATGTGGCTAAACAGCGATTTTCCATGTTTCCTGTTGAGTCTTTGTTAAAGTATCGATTTCCAACTAATGAATTCATTCAATCTGTTGAATGTCCAATTTTGATTGTTCATGGCACTGATGATGATGTTGTGCCTTTGTCTTCAGGAGAAAAATTACTGAAAGAAGCGTCCAAACAGAAAATAAAGTTTGTTAAAATAGAAGGAGGAAGGCATAATAATCTAAACGAATTTGATGCGTATCACCAAGCCATAGATGAGGTGCTAAACTAAAAAAGCTCCAGTTTTTCTGGAGCTTTTTTAGTTATTATTATATAGAATAAAAATTATCCGTTTGGATTTAATATTGCATCGATACGCTCTAAAACATCTTGCAGGTGTATTCTGCTTATTTGATTGGAAGTTCTACCCAATCCAGTTCTTACAGCGCTTTGCAAAGATTTTAATTCTGCTCGAGTAATTGCTCTAATATCTGACTGGTTCACTTCCACTTCGGTGGTGCCAGCGAATCGCCTAAAACGTGCAGGTACTTCAGGTTGATCTTTAGTCAACAAGTATTCCATTCTATCAATATAGGCACGTTGTAAATTTCTTCTATAAATATCAATAGATTTACCAGAGCGCAGTTCACTCCATAAACCGTTTCTCAAATCCTTCATCATGTCATAAAGCGCATAGGCATTATTTCCGTTTATAGTTTCGTTTTCAAGCATACGTTGCATTCTGCCAAAATCTAAAATGGCATTAAGCGTTCTGGTTTGCGTACTTCTGATTCGCTCAATACTACCCGCATTTTCAATTTTGTTGAAAATATTAGAGTCTATCATCCATTCTGGAGTTTCAAACAATTGTTTGTGTAAAAAAGCAAGTGCTTTTTTCTGATGGTCTTTAGGTACATGTGTATAAACAGCACCTTCTTGATCAGCAGTTTTATAGTGCTCATATACACCTCCAATATTGCTTGAAACATGACCCATGTAGCGGTTAAATTGTGAGATAACATGACCGTACATTTCGTCTAAATCGTCATAGTCTTCTCCTGCTTTTGTAGTCCAATCGATTAATTTAGGTACAATGCGTTTAAGGTTTTTAATACCATAGTCACTAGCTAACATGGCATCGTCACCTAGGTCTTCAGTTTGTGAACTAGGGTCAATTACACCAAATTGTTGACGACCAAAACGATACATAGGATCACCCGCATGCTCTAAAATCCATTCATTTAAAATAGGTTTTTCTTCTTCGGCACTTTTATCTAAAATAGGTCTGTAGCCCCATGCAATAGCATATTTGTCATATACACCAATATTTGGCATTAGAGCAACACCTTCGTCGCCTGGTTGTGCTACATAGTTAAATCTAGCATAATCCATTATAGAAGGCGCAGTGCCATACTGTTTTGTGAAAGCGGCATCACGTAGTTTTTCAACCGGGTAAGCTACACTACTTCCCATATTATGAGGTAGACCAAGGGTATGTCCAACTTCATGAGCAGACACAAAACGAATTAATCGCCCCATAACTTCATCTTTAAATTGTGGGCTTTGAGCTTCAGGATTAATAGCTGCAGTTTGTACAAAGAACCAGCCACGTAAAAGGGACATCACATTGTGATACCAGTTAATGTCGCTTTCCAAAATTTCACCTGTTCGTGGATCACTAACATGTGGCCCATTGGCATTAGGTATTGGAGAGGCTAGATATCGTACTACAGAGTAACGCACGTCTTCAGGGCTCCACTCTGGGTCTTCTTCAGGTGTAGGAGGGTCTTTAGCAATAATTGCATTTTTAAATCCTGCGGCTTCAAAGGCTACTTGCCAATCTTCAATACCTTGTTTAATATAAGGTCTCCATTTCACAGGAGTCGCTCTGTCTATGTAATAAACAATTTGTTTTTTGGGTTCAACAAGTTCACCTCTTTTAAATTTTTCAATGTCTTCATCTTTAACTTCTAATCGCCAACGATCTAAAAAGGTCACAGTTTTACTTTTTTGATCTTCAAGACCATAATCTGTTTGGCCACTTGTAAACCAACCCACACGTTGATCAAAATAACGGCGTTTCATAGGGTTGGCGGGTAGTAATACCATTGAATTATTGATTTCGATTGATATAGTACCCGTGTTTGAGTTTGAAGGTGGATCACCAGCAGCATAGGTTTTAACATGCCTTGCTTCAATGTTTAGGGGATAACTTTTAATACTTTCTATATAAGATTTGTCGCCTTCAACACGCGTAATTTTATATTGTTTACGTGCATTTTCTGATAGGCCTAAAGCTTTAACATCATTATCATATAGATCTGTGGCATCAATTACGGTACTAGTAGAGTCTTTTCCAAATGCTTTAATAGGAAAAGTAAAAAGTACAGGCTCAAAGTTTGAATTCACAACAGCCTCATGTACCGGCAATGAATCATTAGCCACAACGTTATAAGACACCATTCTAAGTATTACTTTTTTGTCTTTCTTTTGCCAACGTAATACTTGTTCACTTTGCTTTCCGCCGCCAAATCCAAGTCCACTGGCTGTTTTGGCAATACGTGTTACCATTAACATTTCACGTTCAAAAAGAGAATCTGGAATTTCATAAAAATACTTGTCATCTATTTTGTGAACGGTAAATAGACCTTGGTCACTTTTTGCTTCTTTGGTAATTACTTTACTGTACGGTTGAATGTCATCTTTACCTGGTTTTTTTTCAGGCGTTTTGGCTTCGGTGGTAGCAGGTGTTTTGGATTTAGATGCTTTTTTTGCAGTTGAACATGAGGCAATCATGAACATAGAAGCTACAAAAAGTATCTTAATGTGATGTTGTTTCAAAATATATCAGATTTAAAATTAAGTTTGTGAAAATAAGCATTACTGCTATGAGTTGAAACAGGCCTATTTTTTTTGATGGTTTTTTAACTAAATTTTAACAAAGAATCTGGCTTTACACTAGGCAAGTTAAACGAAATAGAACTTGATTAAAAATATCGGGGATTAACTAAAATAGGTTAATAGTAGTTTGTAGAGGCGTTCTTTGGTAAAGGGCTTGGTTAAATAATTGTTCATACCACAATCAAGAGCTTTACTAATAGCTTGTGTAGTTACATTGGCAGATAATCCAAAAATAATGAGATCAGTATTTAGTTTTCTGATAATAGTTGTGGCTTCAAAGCCATCCATTTCAGGCATATGAATATCCATAAGCACTAGTTGATAGTTATTACTTTCAACTTTTTCTACCGCTATTTTACCATTATAAGCAATGTCAACTTTTATGCTTAAATCTTCTAAAAGTTTTTTAAGGACTATGACATTTATTTTATTGTCATCTACTATTAATACGTGTAAATGGGAAAGGTTAATATTATTAAAGGTTTCACTGATATTAAATTTGTTTTGATTTTCGGTAATTTTTAGTAACACTGAAATCTCAAATATTGAACCTTGATTAAGTATACTTTTTGCTGAAATTGTGCCACCTAATAAAGCCGCTAAATCTTTGCTAATGGCGAGTCCTAATCCGCTACCTTCATGTTGTTTTTTAAGGCTTCCATCTATTTGAGTAAATCTGTTGAAAATGGTATTTAATTTGTTTTTAGGAATTCCAATACCAGTATCTTCAATGGATACATTTACTTTCAGATGATTTTTGATTTTTACTTCAGAGTATTCAACTTTTATTCCACCTTCGGTCGTAAATTTAAGAGCATTTTTTAAGATGTTAATCACTATTTGTGAGAACTTGTTTTGATCTCCCATGACATTAATGCCATAGGGCTCTTGAAAGTTAGTATGGATGTAAAGATTTTTTTCTGAAAAATGAAACTTATAAATTTCAAGTAAGTCCTTAATTTTTTGAGCTGGATTAAAGTATGTGTCTTCTAAAATGACGTTTCCAGACTCAATTTTGTCAATTTCTAAAATATCATTAACAATAGACAATAGATTGTTAGATGATTTATCCATAAGATCGATATAGGATTGATCTGTTGCGTTAAGATCTCCTTGCTTTAACACCTGAATAAAACCCAAAATTGCATGAAGCGGTGTTCTAATTTCATGACTCATATTAGACAAAAACTCTGTTTTAGCTTTAGAAGCTTTTTCAGCTTTTTTTCGCTCTTTTTCGAGCTTTTCGTTGGCTTTTGATAACTTTATGTTAGAGTCGAGGGCGCGTTTTGTTTCTTTTTTTGCCCTTAAATAAAAATAGATGAGTAAGCTTATTAATAAAGATAGAAGTATACCTATCCCCAAAGCGAAATTTATAAAGGAAAGCCGTTCAGCTAAAAGTAGTTTGTCGGTGGGATATAGTTTGAAACTCCAACCTTGCCTATCTGATATGTCAGTAAAAAAGGAAGTTTCATATATAAGGTTTTTGTTACTTGTGTTTTTGTTTAATGGGTTGAATTCATAAAAAAGAGTGCCTTCATTATCTCTTAATTCTATACTATAATCTTTTAATGGCGTTGCAAATTTGTTAAAGTGCTCCGTGAAATCCATCCCTGCGGTGATTGTTCCTTGAAATCGATCTTTAAAGTAAACAGGGACATCCACTAAAAAGGCATATCCGCCTTGAGTTAATTTGGCCCATTGTGTAATATTTGTTGTGCTATCTAAACTATGTTTTATCCACTCATCTTTTCGATACGCCACTTTTGAAACATCTAAATTTAAAGCAGCTTCATTTCCTTTTAATGGGTTAATTTTTCGAATGATCATTGAACTGTCAATCCATTCTAGAAATTTAAATGAAGCGTTTTGCTCAATAAGCATAGTAGCATCCTGCTCCCAGTTCAGGTAATACTCACCATCGGTGAACTCTAGCCTTTTTTTTAGATTTTCGAGCCGCGCGATATCACTTCTAACAATAGATTGAAATTCTTGGGTTGCTAAATTGCCAGTTTGAGTGATTTGCTCTTTTACCCAAACCATATGGTTTTTTTTGGACTGACCCCAAATGGCAAAGACGAGACTTATTAAAATAATGAATGCGATAACAGGCAAGATAAACTTGCGATTGAAATAAAGGGGCATTAAACGGTGCTATTAATTAAAGGGGCAAAATTTTTGGTAATATACTTCTTTTTTTGAATTGGTATTTTTCTTACAAAACTGCTTCAACAATTAGGTCATCATTTGTTTTGTTTACTTTAGCCAATTTTTGACCTGTAAGAAATTTTATCGTTTTATCCCATTTTTTATTGCTTAAACCAGAGCGTTCTTTTAATTCGCCTAAAGCAATAGGTGAACTTGATTTTAATAAAGCAAAAACGGCTTTTTCATCTTCGTTCATCTCAACCTGCTTCTTTTCTGGTTTCATTTGTGGGAAAAAGAGAACTTCTTGTATTGATTGGTTATTGGTTAAAAACATGATCAATCGATCCATCCCAATTCCCATGCCTGAAGTTGGTGGCATTCCATATTCCAAAGCACGTAAAAAATCGTAATCTATGGTGCCAGTGGCTTCTTCGTCACCTTTTTTTGCTAATTCTAACTGGTGCTCAAAACGCTCGCGCTGGTCTATTGGGTCGTTCAATTCAGAATAGGCATTCGCGATTTCTTTTCCACATACCATTAATTCGAATCGCTCTGTGAGTTCTGGATTTTCGCGATGCTCTTTGCACAACGGACTCATTTCCTTTGGATAGTCAGTAATAAACGTTGGTTGAATATAATTGCCTTCACATTTTTCGCCAAAAATCTCATCGATAAGTTTGCCTTTGCCCATGGTATCATCAACGGCTATGCCCATTTCATTTGCTGCTTTTCGAATTTCTTCTTCGGTTTTTCCATTGATGTCAAATCCAGTGAAATGTTTTATCGAATCGGCCATAGTCACACGAGCATAGGGTGCTTTAAAATCGATTTCATGCTTACCAAAAGTTGCTTTTGTGGTGCCATTTACTGCAATTGCACAATGTTCAAGTAATTGCTCACAAAATTCCATCATCCAATTATAATCCTTATAGGCCACGTAGATTTCCATGGCTGTGAATTCAGGATTGTGTGTACGATCCATGCCTTCATTTCTGAAATTTTTTGAGAACTCATAAACGCCATCAAAGCCACCAACAATTAATCGTTTTAAATATAATTCATTAGCAATTCGCATGTAAAGTGGGATATCTAAACTATTGTGATG
Source organism: Geojedonia litorea (assembly GCF_042654525.1). Lineage (NCBI taxonomy): Bacteria > Pseudomonadati > Bacteroidota > Flavobacteriia > Flavobacteriales > Flavobacteriaceae > Geojedonia > Geojedonia litorea. The sequence goes on along the minus strand of NZ_JBHSGP010000014.1, from coordinate 20,415 downwards.
CGTAACGAACGGGCGAGCAGCCGCACCTCCAGGGATTGGTTGTAACACAGGAGTTTCTACCTCAAAATACCCAGCGTCGTTGAAAAATTGGCGCATTGCATTAAAAAGTTTGGTGCGTTTTATAAATACATTTTTTACATGTGGATTTACAACTAAATCAGCATAACGCTGTCTATAACGTTGCTCTGGATCTGTAAAAGCATCATAGGTAACCCCATCTTTCTCTTTAGGTAATGGAAGCGGTTTTAAAGTCTTGCTTAAAAGCGTGAAATCTTTAGCTTTAATAGTTTTTTCACCTACTTGGGTTGTGAATAATTCCCCTTCAACCCCAACAAAATCACCAAAGTCAATTAGTTTTTTGAACAGGTCATTGTACTTAGTTTTATCTTCACCTGGACAAATTTCATCTCTATTAAAGTAAACTTGAATTTTTCCGTCTGCATCTTGAAGTTGTGCAAAGCTGGCTTTCCCTTGAACTCTAATAGCCATTAATCGCCCTGCAACATTAACGGTTTTGCCTTCTTCAAAAGTGGCTTTAACCTGTTTAGAAGTGTGAGTTACAGGATATAAATTGGCAGGATATGGGTTGATTCCCATTTCCCTTAATTTGTTTAATTTTTCGCGTCGTACAAGTTCTTGTTCTGAAAGCTGCATGCTAATTAATTTTGAAATGCAAAATTACATTATTTAAAAAAATTAGCACACAACTTTTAGAATTGATTTTTTACCTACTACAATTAGAAGTCAAAAATCAGGAATTACATATCCTTTTTGAGGATATTCCCTTTAATTTTAATGATTTTAGAAGGTTCACTTGCGTTAGAAACTATGGTAATAGTTTTTGTAAATGCTCCAATTCTATTGGTATCATACTTAACCTCAATTTCTCCCGCTTCACCAGCAAGAATAGGTGTTTTAGAATAAGTAGGAACTGTACACCCACAAGAAGTCTTTACTTGCGTTATAACGATTGGGGCGTTACCAGTATTGGTAAATTTGAATGTTTTCACACCATTGTCGTTTTGATTGATTGTGCCATAATCTATTTCTTCTGATTCAAAAGAAAATACACCGGCTTTTTCAGCAGCTTTTGCGTTTTGCGCAAAACTTATGCTGCTAACAAATAAACAAATAACAAACAAAGTTTGATAAATTGAAGTGTTCGATTTTGTTCTGAATAGGTTAATTGTAAAATTCATAAAATGTTGTTTTAAGATTAATAGGAAACAAACATCATGAAATTTAACCAAAATGCATAAAAAAAGAGGTTTGATTTAGGTACTAGTACCCAGGTTGAAATTTGTAACTATCTGTTAAATAATTCTTTGGTTTCGGTCCTGGATTGAACATTCAGCTTTTTATAGATATTGTTTACGTGAGTTTTAACGGTACTTAAACTCACAAAAAGCGCTTCAGCGATATCCTTATTACTCTTATCTTGTAACAATAAATCCAGAATGTTTTGTTCTTGTTTAGTGAGCAACGAAGTTAATTCAAGTTGCGAATTTTGTTTTTTCTTTAATAGTTTAAAAAGCAAGATGATGTTTAATAGAATTGAAATTGTACAAATAAGCCAAACAATAGACCACGAACGATTTGTGAATGACGAATTAGATTGGATGCTATATTGATCGGCCTTAAGTTCATTTGCGTATTGTTGGGTATAAGCTGAATTCGGATAGGCATCTTTTAAACGCTTTAAAAGGTTGGAGTAATAGGGGTTTGTTTTAAGATCCTCTAAATAGTATTGATGAAAATTATTGCCGCGTTCAGACAGAAACGCGTAAATGTAGAGTTCTGCTAAAGGCTCATTAAGTGACTTGCCAAAATCCTGTAGTGTTTTAAACCACTTTCGGTTGTTGAGTTTTCGATTGGCTTCACTTCTAAATTCACCATAATCATATTTCATGATTTCTTTTAATGAATCTATTTGAACGAAGGCATCGGCTTTTGGATTTCCTGAAGATACAGTGCAAAACATTTGATTATCAAACGAAAACGGAAAATTTATAGTATCATTACCTTTTGCAATAAACAAAATTTCCTTACTATCGTTGCAATGGCCATCATAGTGGTTTTGACCTTGTTCCGCATCATTACAATTATCTACATGAATTCGATAAATTCTATTTTCGGTATCCAATTGGTTCCCAGTGAAAAGAAAATTTCCCAATGAATCTGGGCGTTGCCTAGAAATAATCTGTTCTGAAAACACACCAGAAAGTTTGCGATAATCTTCAATGACCGAGAGATACACATTGTTTTGCCATCGATCTTTATCTACAATTCCACGAAAGGCATGTTGTGCATGTGCCCAAGTGATTGAGCAGAATATAAAAACAACTAAACCATAGGTTCTCATATCACGAATCTACTACAAATTAAATTAAAATGAAATAACTCCATATCTTTGAAATGTAACAAATGATAGTTATTCACGTCAAATAGTTACATCAATCATTAAAATTAATCATCATGAGTTTTTGGAGAGTCTTACTTTCTATTATTTGTCCACCACTAGCCGTTATAGATAAGGGTTGTGGTTCAATTTTCATTGTCTTCTTATTATGGCTCTGCGGTTGGGTGCCCGGCGTTATTGCAGCTTTGGTTATACTGAACAATCCTAATCGATAACAAGATAAGTTGTATCTTTGCAGCTATGAATAAAACGGTTGAGATAACAGATCTGGGAAATAAAGATTACAAAGAAACGTGGGATTACCAGGAGCAACTTTTTAGGAGCATTCTCGATATTAAAATAAAGAACCGGCGTGAAAACTCTAACCTCATTACGCCTAACTATTTTCTTTTTGTTGAACATCCACACGTTTATACTTTAGGAAAAAGTGGAGATATGTCCAATCTTTTGGTTTCAGAAGAACAGCTAAAATCCAAGAAGGCATCATTTTATAAAGTGAATAGAGGTGGAGATATCACCTATCATGGCCCCGGACAAATTGTAGGTTATCCTATTCTGGATCTGGATAATTTTTTTACCGATATTCACAAGTATTTACGCTTGTTAGAAGAAACCATTATTTTAACATTAGCCGAATATGGCTTAAAAGCAGAGCGTAGTAGTGGTGAAACAGGAGTTTGGCTGGATGTTGGAACCCCATTTGCCAGAAAGATTTGTGCAATGGGTGTTCGTGCTAGTCGTTGGGTAACAATGCACGGCTTTGCATTAAATGTAAATGCAGATTTAGGCTATTTTGATTTAATGATACCCTGTGGCATACGTGGTAAAGCAGTAACTTCTCTTAATGTAGAATTAGGCGTTGATAAAATAAATGAAGAAGACGTTAAATTGAAACTTCTAAAGCATTTCTCAAATCTTTTTGAGGCTCAAATAAGTCATCAAGAACTGCCACATCAGTTTATTTCATAAACTATAATATCTGAGTCATCACCTTTAACAACCAATTCTAAATTACGGTCCTTGTCAATATTGTCAAGCGTTATGGATGAGTTGCCATAAACTGGAAAATTAGCAATTGGCTTTCCTAAACTATCAAAAAGATAAACTTTGTTCGACTGCAGGTCGGTTGTAGTGACATAGATTTTGTCATTGATATAAAAAATCTGTGGAGGCAAATATTCACCAAAATCCAATTCAACTACATGAGATTTTATTGTCAATTTATTTTCAAAAAGTGTGACCAAGGTTCTACTTGTTGAACAAATAAAATGGTCATCACTTATATTAATATTTGATTGACTCACTTGCCCACGTTGGTTAACTTGAATTAAAGTACCATTTGTGTTGGTGGTGGTGAAATTGTTGTTGTAGAGATAAATCTCATTAGTAGAGAAATCAAAAGTTTCTTTTACATCAATCCTAGTTTTTCCAGTACGGTCTAAAATTCTTAACTGCTTTCCTTGAGTAAAAACAATGTAGTCTTTGTTTCCAATCCTAAAATGTTTTGGTTGAGAAGAAATGGTTTCATTTGTTGAATTGAATCTAAACCCTGTAACCGCTTTGCCTTGTTTGTCATACATGAGCAATGATTTTCCTTGAGTAACTAATAGGCGATAGTTTTTGTTGGAGTCATAATCAAACAAAGAAAGTGACTGGGTAATCTTGTCATTAAATTTTAGAGGAAATGGACCAACATCTTTACCATTTCTATCCAATACGTAAACACGATGAGGTGTTGCAAAAACCAATTGCAACCTTCCATTTTTATAAATGTCCATTTGTTCAATGGTTCCTAAAACTTTCCCGTCCAATTGTTTTTTCCAAAAGATTTTTCCTTCATTTGAAATTAGATATAGATTGTTGTTGATATCCTGAACCACAATATCTTTTTGATTGTTGGTATGGTTAATCACCAATTGAGGAGCTGTCAATAGTGATGCATCTATTTTAATGTCGAGAGCCTCTACAACTGTATTATTCGCGCCAGTTGATTTAAAGGTTTTGAAAGCACCGTTCACGTGGGCGAAATCAGTTTCGTACACAAACTGTAAGCATGAAGCTTTGTAGGCTTCTAGTTTTGGGGAAAGTACTTCATTGAAATTTTGGTTAAGTATATTATTTAATGATTGCTGATTAGCATAAACAAATACAGACGAAGCGTCACTTAAATCATTCATAACCGACTTAAAATGACTACTATTACTAATAGTTGTTTTGTTTTGATAGTTTGAAATTATCCCTTTTAAAATATCAGTAGTTTCAGCAAACACAAAAAAGTTGTCAATCACGGCATAAAATAAAGCCGAATTGAAATTGATGAAAGGTGAAAACGTTTCTTCAAAAATTTCAGGAGTATCAAAATCGTAAATATTAACATCTCTAAAGGTCTCAACCAAAATTGGTGTGTCCATTCCCTCTAAAGTTAATTCGGCATCAATAGATTTAATAACTGCCACCTTATTACCATTCAACTTTATAGATCCAACCTCTACGCTATTAACAAAAATAGGGCTTGGTACGATAGAATCCTGTTTTCTATAATTTTGAATGTTCTCATTAAACACCCTAAAATTGTTATAGGTATAACTTATAAAATGGTCAGCATCATTTGGCGCAATTTGACTTAAGCTGTTTTCTTGGGGAATGGTATTTTTAAAAATATTGATCCAGCTTTTTGTAGAATCTGTTGCTTTTGTGACACCATTAAAAATGATATTGTTCTGTGACACATCAACGTCTAAAAGCATGTAATTTGAAAATTGATGTGCATTTAATTGGTCATTATAAAAAAATGAAGGTTTTAAATTTTTAGCCTTTAAATTAAGTACGATAGAAAGTGATCGTTCACTGCTAGAAGTTTTGAAAATCGATTCTAACTCAGGGTCATTTTGTTTCTTATTGATGGCTTGTTCTAATAAGGCTAATGTATTTGATCCTACAAAAATGCTATCTATAACAGTACTGTAAATAGTGTCTTTATCAATTGTAGTTTTGTCTACAGTATACTTTTTTAATTCTAATTTCTCTGAAATTAGATTTGGTAAGGAGTCTAGACTTAAAATGTTTGCATTAAGTTTGGTAGCAAAAGTAAAGTCAGGACTGTTTTGATTATTTGGAACTAATGCAATTAGGAAAGGGTTCTCAGAATTTAAATAACTTAAAATCTCAAGTTTTTTTTGAAGATTCGAAACTGTATTGTAATCTAGTGATGCTTTTAAAAGATCGTTGTTGATCAAAACAGAAGAAATATTTTCTAAAGAATTAGCTTTAATGAAAATAGATGCTGTTTCGGGTGAAAATGCTAATAGGCTAGTCGATTTTTTGTTACGGTTATCGCAACCTGTCAAACAGAAGCATAATAAGAGGCAAACTAATGCATATTTCATGAAAAAATAGAATTTAGACAACGATTTAGATTTAATGACAAATATAAAAAGTTAAAGCTCTAATTTTAATTGTTCGGGTAATAATCTAAAAGACATTCTATGATACGGTGATGGTCCATACTTTCTTATAGCGTCACGATGTTCTTTAGTTGGATAGCCTTTGTTTTGTTTCCAATTATACATCGGATATTCAGCATGAATTTTATCCATATAGGCGTCTCTATAGGTTTTGGCTAATACAGATGCAGCAGCAATACTTAAATATTTTTGATCTCCTTTAATTATTGTCTCAAACGGAATATTATTAAAAGGCTTAAACTTATTACCATCAACAATAATGAATTCTGGAATGGGGTTTAATTGCTCTATTGACTTATGCATCGCTAAAATAGAAGCATTTAAGATGTTGATTTTGTCGATTTCTTCTGGCCAGATATGATGAAATGCAAAAGCCTTTGCTTCAGATTCAATTATAGGCTTAAGCGAATTTCTGTGTTTCGCTGAAAGAAGTTTAGAATCATTTAGTAGACTATTGTTAAAGCGCTTTGGTAAAATTACTGCCGCTGCGGTAACTGGCCCAGCAAGGCAGCCTCTACCAGCTTCGTCGGTGCCACATTCTAGTAAAAATTCCGAAAAATTTGCGTTTAAGTTCAAATCAATAAAATAAAAAATAAAGTTAAACAAAACTTTTTAGCCGTAAGAATATGTTAGCGTTTTAAGCGCTTTTTTTAAGAGGTTTCAATGGATTTGTTAAATGTTTAAACAATTTGTATAAATTTTTGAGTGGTTTGTTTTTTAGGTATAAAATTGGCAAGTTTGCTTTTAGACTAATTCAAATAATTGTTTTTATGAAATTAAAATTAACTAGATTAATAACGCTATTTATGGCGTTAGTAATGCAATTTTCTTTTGCTCAAGAGAAAACTGTCACAGGAACAGTTACATCTGCTACTGACGGCATGCCCTTACCAGGAGTAAATGTAATTGTAAAAGGAACAACAAGAGGAGCTCAAACAGACTTTGATGGAAAATTTTCTATCGTTGCTTCTCAAGGTGAAACTTTAGTGTTTTCATTTTTAGGCTTGACAACAAGTGAAGCACAAGTAGGGGCAAGTAATACCATTAATGTTGTAATGCAGGAAGATATGACAGCATTAGATGAAGTGGTAATAACCGGTTATGCTTCTTACCGAAAATCAGAAGTAACAGGTTCAACAGTACAGTTAAGTAATGATGCGATAACAGATATCATTACACCTACAGTGGATCAAGCTTTACAAGGAAAAGTTGCTGGTTTGACCATTAGTGGTAATTCTGGTACTCCTGGATCTACATCTTCTATTAGAATTAGAGGTATAAGCTCTATTACCGCAGGGAATGAACCGCTTTTTGTTATTGATGGTGTACCAGTAAATAATGGGAACGTTTCTAGTTCAGGAGCAACGTCATTTTTCTCAAATTTGGCTGCTTTTGACAGTAATAACATTGAAACAATCACAGTTCTAAAAGATGCTTCTGCTACAGCGCAATATGGAGCGCGAGGATCGAATGGTGTAATTTTGATTACTACTAAAAAAGGAAAACAAGGAAAAACTACATTTAACTTTTCTTCATCTTATGGTATTCAAAATGATGCTGTAGATGGCCCAGAGCCTTTAACAGCTGCTCATCGTTTAGAGTTAGCTTCTGAAGCGTATTTTAATGATGGGTTTTTTAGCACCAAAGCTGAAGCTGAAGCTTATTTGTTAGCGAGAAATCCATTTAGAAGCTGGGATGAAGCTGGGAGACCAGAAGGAAATTGGAAAGAAGTTATTAAAAATAAAGACGCAGAAATTAAAAAATATAATCTGTCTGCTTCTGGAGGAAATGAGAGCCATACATTTTTTGCCTCATTAGGTTATATGACTCAAGAAGGTACAGTTATTGGTTCTGAATTTGAACGAATCAATGGAGCCGTAAATTTTTCGGTAAATCTTACTGATAAGTTGAAATTTACATCTAACAATTCTGGAGCTTATACATACCAAGACGCATTTTTAGAGCGTAGTGCTTATTTTGAAGGCGCTAGAACAGCACCATTTTTCTTATCACCACTTCGTCAGCCTTATAATGATGATGGATCTATTAATGAGTTTGGAGGATCACTTCCAAATCCATTGTATATTTCTAAATATAACATCAATGATAATACTTTAGCTAGAATTGTATCGAATAACCAAGTATCTTGGGATATTGGTCATGGCTTATCTGCTAGCTCAAGATTCAATATCGATTATCAAGTGTATAATACTAGAAATTATTCTAACAGGAATTATGGATATGGTGTTCCTACTAGTGGTGATGCTAGCCAATATTCAAGAAATACGGTGACTTATACATTTCAGAACCAATTGAATTATAATTTGGCTCTAAATGATGATCATGAATTTGATGTGACTTTACTTCAAGAATACGCATCTAATAGAATTTATTTCTTAGGTGCTTATGGAGAAAACTTTGCTGATGACGGTCTTTATTATTTAGACTCATTAGGAAATCCAGTTTCTATTAACTCAAGTTTTAATGATTCTTATTTAGGAGCTTATTTGGGTGCTATCCACTATAGTGGCTTCCAAGGAAAGTATGTAGTAGATTTAAACTACAGATATGAAGGAAACTCAAGATTTAGCCCTGAACAAAGATGGGGTAGTTTTTGGTCAGTTGGTGGAGCATGGAACTTACATAAAGAAGATTTCATGTCATCAGTAGATTGGTTGAACAATTTAAAATTAAGAGCATCCTATGGTACAACAGGTAATGCCAATATTGGAACAAATCAATACCAATCCTTATTTAGTTTTGGTGTAGATTACAATAGTGAAGGCGCTCAAGTGGTGAATACTTTTGGAAATAAAGATTTATCTTGGGAAAAATCAAGTACTTTAGATCTAGGTGTTGATTTTGGGTTATTTAACGGTGTTGTAAATGGTACTTTCAATTATTACAACAGAGAATCTACAGATCTTTTATTGAATGTACCATTATCACAAACAACAGGATTCTCTTCACAGGTTCAAAATATTGGAGCATTAACTAATAAAGGATTTGAAGTTGAATTAAATTTCAATGTGATCAGCAAAGAAGATATGAACTTAACCCTTGGTGGAAATATCGGAACTGTTGAAAATGAAGTGACCAAATTACCTTTAGATCCAAATGGTGTTGAAAGAACAATTACAACAACTATTACTAGAATAGAATCAGGACACCCAGTAAATGGATGGTATATGCCAACTTGGGCTGGAGTAAATCCTCAAACTGGACTAGAAGAATACTATGTGAATGGTGTTGATGGAGCTACTACAACCAATTTTAATGATGCCGAACAAGTTTGGCAAGGAGATAGTGCAATACCTACTATTACAGCTGGAATGAATTTGCATTTTGATTATAAAGGATTTTATTTAGACGCTAATGCATACTACGCAGGTGGTCATAAAATTTATGAAGGATGGCATAGATATACCAACACTACTAATGGTTTTCCAATTTTTGCATTCCAAGGTTTAACTTCACTTTTAGATAGATGGCAAGAACCTGGAGATATTGCAAGACACGGTAAATTTACTAGTTCATTTACGCCATGGCAAAGACACTCTAAATATTTATACGATGGAGATTACTTAAGATTGAGAAGTATGACTATAGGGTATAACTTTAAAAATAAATTTGAGTCTGTTGGGATTAGCAACATGCAAATTTATTTAAGAGGAAATAATTTATTAACATGGGTTAAAGATGATAATTTGGCCTACGACCCAGAAGTTGACTTAGGAGGTCAAACAGGATTAGAAACTCCTTCAATCAAATCGTTCTCTCTTGGATTAACATTAAACTTTTAAGCTATGAAAAAAATATTTAAATATACATTTATAGCAGGATTAAGCGCGTTGATGTTTAATTCCTGCGGAACGGAAGATTTAGAACCTACTTTAGCGCAGTCTAAAGCGGTTGAAACAAGTATTAACAATGTGGGCAACCTTTATAGTATTGTTAAAGGAATGCACAGTCAATTAACAGCTTCAGGTTATTATGGGCAGGCCATGATAATCACCAACGAAGTGAGATCTGACAATTGTTTCTCTAACGGTAACTCAGGACGATATTCTACTCAAGCAGAATATGAGTATAATGAGAATACTGGTTATATATGGAATGATGCATATGCGGTAATTGCTAATGCTAATATTGTAATTAACGCTGATTTAAACACTCTTGATGGTGACATGGATTTTGGCAAGCATCTTCAAGGAGAAGCCATAGCTATTAGAGCTTTAGCTCATTATGACCTGTTAAGAAGTTTTGGACAGCAACATGCACCAAGTGGAAATCTGGGAGTGCCATATGTGACTACTTTTAAAGGAGATGATTTGTTTCCTTCTAGAATGACTATTGATGAGGTGAAAAATGCTATCTACAATGATTTAGAAACAGCTTACTCTATGATGGATGAGGCATATGATAGTAAAATATTTATTTCAAAAATGGCAGCTAAAGCTTTAGAGTCTAGAGTAGCAATATATTTTGGTGATTGGACTAGAGCTCGTGATGCTGCAAAGATGGTTATTGATTCAAATAAATACACCATCGCTCCAGCAGGTAGTTTTGTTTCTAACTGGGCTTCAAAAGAGGCTGCAAATTCAATTTTTGAGTTACAATATACAACATCAGACAATGCAGGTATTGGGGGTCTAGCTTATATCTATAGATTCCCTGGAGATAGCCCAGCTGGATATGGTGACGTAGAAGTAGAGTCTTCTGTAATCAATCTATTTGAAAGTGCTGATGTACGTCGTGATATTTTAGGATATCAAGATGGTGGTACCCGTTTAAGAAACATGGGAAAATATCCAGATACTGTTAACAATGCTGATAATGTACCATTAATTAGAATTGAAGAAATAGTACTTAATTACGCAGAAGCCTTGTATGAAATAGACAATGCAAGTGCTGAAGCTTTAATACAATTAAATTCAATTCCTTCTAATAGAGGAGCATCACTTTATACATCTGTTACAAAGGATAACATTATGACAGAAAGACGTAAAGAGCTTATGTTTGAAGGATTTAGATTTGACGACATGATGAGAACAGGTCAATCTGTTGACGTTTTGGGATCTATACAACAAGTCATTAGAACACTTTCGTATCCTAATAATTTGTTTGCTTACCCAATACCAAAGGCAGAAACCGATGCAAATTCAAATATGGTTCAAAATGATGGGTACTAAACTTTGAATTAGTCAACTTTATTTGATACAAAAGCGCTGTTTAATACAGCGCTTTTTTTTATAGCATTTTTTAATCTTTACTGGATTTGTTGAAAATAAACTGCTTTGTTAAACATTTTAAAATATTGACTGTTGCCTTAATATTCTTGAACTTTAAAAATATAATAATATTAATTTTCAATGAGGGTGTTATGCCTTTAATACCAACTAAATAGAAGCCTATTGACTAGGTTTTGAGAATAGAATTTTTAGATAAAAAAATTACAATATTGTTAATTTATGAATTGTAGAGTTGTCAAATATTTAACATTTAATTAACGAAATGGCTTGGTTTTGTGATTAAAAATTAGCATGTTTGCCCTAGACTAACTCAAATAATTGTTTTATGAAATTAAAATTAACATGGTTAATGACGCTTTCTATGGCGTTCGTGATGCAATTTTCTTTTGCACAAGAGAAAACAATCACAGGAACAATTACATCGGTTTCAGATGGTTTACCACTGCCAGGTGTAAATGTAATAGTTAAAGGGACTTCAAGAGGAGTTCAATCAGATTTTGATGGAAAATATTCCATTAATGTTAGTGTTGGAGAAACTCTTGTTTTTTCATTTTTAAGTATGAAACCCACCGAAGTTATAGTAGGTGCCAGTAATACTATAAATGTTGCTATGCAAGAAGATGTTGCCGCTTTAGATGAAGTTGTCATCACGGCTCAAGGTATTAAAAGGGAGGCTAAAGCTCTTGGTTATGCGGTAACCACTATCAAGTCTGAATCTATTGAAAGAAAACCGGAAACAGACGTTGCCAAAATCTTAACAGGTAAAATCGCCGGTGTTGAAGTAAATACTGGTGGTGGTTTTTTAGGAACTGCAACAAGTGTAATTATTAGATCTAAAAACTCTATTTCTGGAAACAACCAGCCACTATATATTGTTGATGGCGCTCCAATATCTGGAGACAGATCTTTTGACCTTGATCCAAACAATATTGCTTCTGCCAGTGTTCTTAAAGGACTGGCGGCTTCTACACTTTATGGTCAAGACGGGCGGAACGGTGTAATTGTTATCACTACCAAAACGGGTTCTGGAGCAAATGTTGATAAAAAGTTTGAAGTACAAGTGTCTTCGACTACTGCGTTTTTGGAAGTGAGTAACTTACCTAAATTTCAAAATATTTATGGACAAGGAGCTGACAATGCTATCAATACCACATTCTTTGGAAACTGGGGTGCTAAATTTAATGGTCAAATTGTACCTCACCATTTAGATATTCCTGCTTATGCAGAATCATTTCCACAGTTTCAAGGGGCTACTGTTGAATACAGAGCTATCAAAGATAACGTAGCAGATTTCTTTAATACTGGTATTGGTCAAATAACATCAGTCTTAATGTCTAAAAACTTCGACGAGGATTCTGGTGTAAGCTTTTCATTTGGTCATACAGATCAGCAAGGCTATATTCCTGAAAATGGAATTAGACGATATAACCTTGATTTTGGCGGTAGAACCAAATTATCAAACAAGTTCAGTTTAAACACGAGTGTTAGGTACAACAATACCTTTACTAAACGTCCAACGAGAAACTTCTTTACCTTATTGACTTGGATTCCAAGAAATTTAGATATCCATAATTTACCGTTTGAAGATCCAAATGATGGATCCAGCGTTTATTACAGAACTACAATAACGAATCCAAAATGGCAGCAAAAGTACACCGCTTTTAATGAAGCGAATGATAGAATCTTTATTAAAGCTGGCTTGGATTACGACTTTAGTGACCGTATTAAGGCATCTTATTTATATAGTTTGGATCACTCAAGTACCTTAAATAATGATTATCAAAATAAAGGTGGCGCCGACAATATTCTAGGATTCTTACAAACTTTTGATAGAACTACAAGAGTAACAAACCACAGGTTCTCTATTTCGGCAAGTAATTATAATTTAACCGAAGATATTTCCTTAAATGCAGTCATTGGTGGTGAAGCTAAAAATGTTGTTACTGATTTTTTAGGCATGTTTAGTACTGACCAAGTAGTATTTGATTTTAAAAGACATAGTAATTTTAGAGCTAATTCTCCAATTGAAGGAGGAGCGGAAATTAACACAATCGGTGTTTATGGTCAATTAGAGATGGCATTTAAAAATTATGCGTATTTAACCTTAAGTGGTAGAAACGATTGGGGCTCAACGGTAGAAGATGAAAATAAGTCGTTATTTTATCCTAGTGTGTCTTTATCCTTAATTCCAACAAGTATGTTTGAAGAGCTAAAAGGAGCAAATAATAATTACCTAAAAGTTAGAGGAAGTTATGGTACATCAGCTAATTTCCCAAGCCCTTATTTAACACGACCAATATTGAATGCTAGTGCTAATGCCTACATTAATCCTTTTACAGGTAATTTAGTGTCAACAAACAGTTTAAGTACCTTTTTACCTAACCCAGATATTAAGCCTGAGTTATTAAAAGAATACGAAATTGGTGTTGAAGGCCGCTTATTGAATAACTTCTTAGATTTTGATATTTCTGCGTACAAGAGAATAGTTGAAGATCAAATTTTGAGTTCTAGTTTAGCTAATTCAACAGGATTTAGTAGTACGATTATTAATGCTGGGCGTATAGATACTGAAGGTTTGGAAATTGGTTTAGGGATAAATCCTTTTATAAGTACTACTGAAGGAGGATTTAACTGGAGTATGAATAATCAATTTACCATGTATGAGACAACCGTTGTTGAAATACCTGTGGATAGAGTTGACATTGCAAGTGGAATTAACTATGCTATTGAGGGTGAACCTTATGGTGTATTTAGAGGGACTTATGCAGTAAAGGATGATCTAGGTAATTTATTGATCAATCCAAGTACTGGTAAAATTATATTTAGCGATGATGTTGGACTTGAAGACAAGATTATCGGTGACCCGAATGAAGATTGGCGATGGACAAATATTAATTCATTCTCATATAAAGGATTTAGCCTTAATATTCAGTGGGAATATATCCATGGAGGAGATATTTACTCTGTAACAGCGTCTAACTTATTACGACGAGGAGTTACAGTTGATACGCAAGACAGAGAGGGAACATACATTATACCCGGAGTATTAGGTGACCCAAATACTGGTGAACCACTTTCAGATGGGAATGGAGATAGAATTCAGAATAATATTCAAATTGGAGCTAACGATTTATACTTCATAAACCTACAAGATGTTGATGAGAATATAGTATATGATGCTTCAATTTTAAGGTTGAGAGATGTATCCTTAAGCTACTCCTTATCTAAAAAAGACCTTGAGAGAACACCGTTTGGAAACATAACATTTACCTTGTCGGGAAATAACTTATGGTATAAAACTCCAAACATTCCAGAAGGATTAAGATTAGACCCAGAAGTTCTAAGTTCTGGAGTAGGTAACGGTAAAGGCCTGGATTTCCAAAACGATCCATCTTATACGCAGTATTCTTTTGGGGTTAAATTAACGTTTTAATTATAATTACTATGAAAAAATATATATATAACACTTCAAGATTTACAGCCGCAATTGCTTTGCTGTTTATGGTAATATCTTGTGAAACAACAAATTTGGATATTAATGACAATCCAAATGAGTTAACATTAGATTCTGCTGATCCAAATTATGTGCTAAATGGGATACAATTTAGTTTTGTTGGCCAACATTTTAATTTAAGCAGTATAAGTAGTAGAACTATGCGTCATGTGCATCAGTTTGGAACCTACGCTTCTAGTTCAGGACAAGGAACAATGAATGGTGCTTGGTCAAGTGCCTATTCTATTGCGAATAATCTTAATTTGTTGGAAGATCTTTCTGAAGCTAGAAACCTTCCAAATCATGTTGGAATAGGGCAAGTTCTTGAAGCTTTTGCCTTTATTAATTTGGTAGATTATATAGGCACAGCGGTATATTCTGAAGCTGTTAACCCTGATTTTCCAGCACCTAATTTAGATGGTGGACAATCCATATACAATGCTATGTATGATCAGTTAACAGATGCTGTAGCTAATTTAAGTGCAACGGGTTCTGTAGCCCCAGAAGATTTATTTTATGACGGCGATATGAGTAAGTGGATAAAGCTAGCGAACACACTTAAAATCAAAATGTATGTTCAAACCAAGTTAGTAACTAATCCAAATGCCGTTAGTGAGATCAACGCCATTTTAGCAAGTGGTAATTATATTAGTACATCTGCAGATGATTTTGTAGCGAGATATGGAACGAACGTTACTAACCCTGATACAAGACATCCAAATTTTGTAGGAGCTTATCAAGTAAGTGCGGGTGGTCAATATATGAGTAATGATTTTATGAATACATTACTTTATGGCAAGTCTAATCCAGATCCAAGATTAAGATATTATATATACAGACAAACTGATCAAGATCCTACCGGGACTTTGATACCATGTGCAGGAGATCCAAATTATCAATACTGTTATGTAGGTAATGGCTATTGGGGTAGAGACCATGCTGATGATGAAGGTATCCCCAATGATGGTTCCTTAAGAGCAACGTACGGAATTTATCCGGCAGGTGGTGCCTATGATGATGATAGTTTTAAAAGAACTCCAGAATCTACAAATTTGGGAGGAGCAGGCATCCATCCAATGGTATTGTCCTCCTTTACTAAATTTTGGTTAGCTGAAGCTGCGTTGCCAGCACCCGCTGGTTTAGGAACCAATGGTAATTCCAGAACCTACCTTATGAATGCTATGCAAGACTCATTTGACAAAGTAGAAAGTTTTAGCGGTGTTGCAATGGTAGATGCTGATGTAACCTCATATATAAATGAAGTACTAGCAGAATATGATGGTGCCGCTGATGATCAAGAACGACTTGCAATCATCATTAGAGAGTATTATATCGCTATGTGGGGTAATAGTATTGAGGCTTATAACAATTACAGAAGAACTGGATATCCTACATTAGGAATGTCTGTAATTGCAAATACAGCTTTTCCAAGAAGTTATTTTATTCCAAGTTCTGAACTAAATTCTAATGACAACCCAGCATTGGAGCAAAAGAAGTTAACAGATCAGGTATTCTGGGATACTAATCCAGCTGGATTTATAGACTAAAAAATAAAAATTAAGAATATGAAAAAATTAATTTATACAATATTTGGTGTAGTGCTAATGCTAAGCCAATATTCATGTACAGATCAAAGTACTTTCAATAATCCTGCTCATCATGAGCTTGAAAATGGTGCTTTTGTGAGATTCACAAATAATGGGGTAGCAGCTACCTATCCAGACGCGCAAAACATTTCTATTTCAGAAGAGATTTATGATGCCAATGGAAATATTAGCGAATACTCCTTAACTCTGACTGCAACTATAAGTGGAGCTACTTATAAGGCAGAAGACTTTATTATAATTACTAGTTTTCCCGCAGTTTTGAATATTACGAGCCAAAGTATGGCAGATGCACTTGGAGTGTCGGTGTCTAATCTAGGTTTTGGAGACTCATTTAATTTTATAGGAAAAGCAACAAGAAATGATGGTGTTGTGTTTTATGGTGTGAGACCCTCATTCAGTTCAACACAATTAACAGTTGGTCTTGGAAATACTGAAGGTCAATTATTTACTCCTGCTTATAAAAATGCAATGAATTTTGGAACTATTGTATCTTGCCCATTTGTACAGGCAGATATGTTAGGTACATATACCATTATTGAGGATGATGGCTTTAATGCAACTACAGACACACAATTTGAGGTGATAGCTGGTGCTAATGCTAATCAAATAATTTTGGTGAACCCATTACATTCCGCAGGGAATTTTAATATTGCTGTGAATGTAAGTGCATTAGGGATAGCCACGTTTCCAAGACAAGATGCTGTATTAACCGAAGAAATTTGTTGTGCGGGCTATTCACCAACTTGGTTTAGGTCCAATGCAACTGTGTCATTAGGGTTATCATGTATAGGATACTTGAGCCTTAATTTTGATACAGGTTTAGGTTTTGCTGGTTCCGATGGAACTGGATTCACTTTTGGACCAGGAGTTTTCATTGCACAAAAAAATTAATTTAAAATAGTTATATCATGAAAAAAATTAAATATATTATTTGCTCAATGGCATTGTTAACTATTTTATCTTGTGGTGATGATGACTTTTCAAGGGCCTATGTTGATGATGAAATTAAGACTGCCCTTACTGGACAGTTAGAGTTAAGTAGAACCGTAGCTGCGCCTGGGTTGAAAATTGGGTTTACCTTTTCTTTGCCCCAAAGTTTTAATGTTGAATCAAAAGTTGAAGTTACAGCAACTACTTTCGATTTTAAACAATCTAAATCATTTGTGACAGTTCCAGCAGGTCAAATGTCTGGGTCTGGCACCATAACAATGCCAGGAACTGGTACTGTTGCTAATTCTTTTTT
This sequence comes from Geojedonia litorea, assembly GCF_042654525.1. Taxonomy (NCBI): domain Bacteria; kingdom Pseudomonadati; phylum Bacteroidota; class Flavobacteriia; order Flavobacteriales; family Flavobacteriaceae; genus Geojedonia; species Geojedonia litorea. Next base: position 2,937 of record NZ_JBHSGP010000014.1, on the reverse strand, counting down.
TGGAATTAATGATTTTGTTACTGTACAGCTAACAGGCGTTGCTTTAACTCAACCAGAATCTGGACCTGCAATTGAAGATCCTTATACTTTATCTTCTGAAGGAATTTCGGTGAGATTTATTGATAGAGATCCAAATTGGATGAGAATTTTATCTGCACGTAGTTTGGTTTTATCTTTAGATTGGGCTAATCCGGCAGAAAATGATTTAGATTTATATGTGTATAATTCTGTTACAGGAGCCTATATAGAAGCTTCTGAAACAGGTTCAAGATGGGAGGGAGACTTTATAGATGATGGCCACCCGGACGGAGTGTACTATGTTGAGGTAGGGTTTTGGTCCGTCACTGGTGACGATATTCCTTATAGTATTCATTGTTTAAGAAATGATGACACGGTAGATTACTACGAAGGGGTTTTTCAATCTCCAGTTTCTAGAACCTATTTGTCACCTATTTTAGTATTAACTAAAACAACAATAGATGGTAACGCGTATATATCAACATCGCTACCTTAATATTCATTAAAAGTAAAATTATAGAAAAGCCACCTCACAAGGTGGCTTTTTGTATATAAAATAAACCGCTTTGTTTACCGTTTTTAAATCTTTACTTTTGCCTTTATTTTTGTAAAATGAATAAACAAATCTTTTGTGTTCTATTAGTTCTAGGATTGTGCCTTGGGGCACTTGCGCAATCTCCTACATTAGACAACCGCGTAAAACCTTTGAGAGATGGAAGGGTTCAAGATACAATGCAATCAAGATTCAATTCCGAAAGTAGAGGAATAAAGAATACAGAAGCCAAAATTCAAGATTACAAAATCATTTCAATAAAAAATGACACTACCTTTTTAGATACTACATTATCCATTAAAAAGGAGTATAAATTCAATTATTTACGAAAAGATAATTTTAACCTCATTCAGTTTTCAAATATTGGCCAAACTTATAATACCTTAAGTTTTGCTTTTGAAAATGACCAAACACAACCTTTATTTGGAGCGCGTGCACGCCATTTTAATTATATGGAGTTGGAAGACACCTACTATTATTATGTACCTACACCATTAACAGAGTTGTTTTTTAAAACAGCCTTCGAACAAGGCCAAGCTTTGGACGCCTTTTTTACCGTAAACACCTCTAAACAGTTTAACTTTTCAATTGCCTATAAAGGCTTGCGTTCACTTGGTAAGTATCAACATATTTTAACAAGTACAGGTAATTTTAGATTTACCACAAATTACAAAACAAAAAATAATAGGTATCATATGCGAGCGCACATGGTTTCTCAAGATTTATTGAATCAGGAAAATGGTGGATTGAAAGATAGCGATTTAATAAATTTTGAATCAGGTAATCCTGATTTTTTGGATCGATCTGTTTTCGATCCCAATTTCGAAAATGCTGAAAGTGTTTTAAAAGGAAAACGTTTTTACATAGACCATCATTATGCATTAGTATCAAAGACCGACAGTTTAAGTGCTAATAAACTTAAAATAAGAAACACTATTAATTTTGAAGACAAGTTCTATCAGTTTAAACAAACATCGGCAGCAACTAGTTATTTTGGAGAAACCTTTAATACAGCAGTTAACGATAAGGTTACACTGGAAGATTTCAGAGTAAGAGGGTATTTAAATTATGAAAATGATATTCTAGGTGGCCTTCAATTTAATTTAGATTACCACAACTTTAATTATGGTTATGATAAATTGGTTGTTCTGGATAATGAAACAATTACCAATCGAATAAAAAGTAGTTTTATTAGAGTAGGTGGTTCCTACAAAAAGCAAATTGGAGAATTTCAACTCAAAGGAGAATTGGGAATAAATCTTTCAGATGAGTTTAAAGGAAATTTTTTAAAAGCTCAAGCGTCTTATAAAGTTAATGATGATATTTATGTTGAAGGACTTATTAATTCCAATTCTTCCTTGCCTAACTATAATTATTTATTATACCAAAGTGACTATGTAAATTACAATTGGGATAATACCAATAAGTTTGACAATCAAACCATGCAATTAATAGGTTTTAAGTTCAATTCGCAAAAACTATTAAATATTGAAGTTGATTATACAACCTTGGGCAATTATACATTTTTTACAAAAGATAATAATAGCGGAGTCAAACCAGTCCAAAGTGATGCAACCATAAACTATTTGCGATTAAAAATTGGCAAGGAAATTAAGTTTGGCCACTTTGCTCTCGATAATACAATTATGTATCAAAATGTGCTGAATGGCGATCAGCAACTGAATGTTCCCGAAATTATAAGCCGAAACACATTCTATTATTCTAATCATTTGTTTAAAAAAGCAATGTATCTGCAAACAGGAGTGACCTTAAATTACTTTACAGAGTATTATATGAATGCCTATGATCCTCTTCTGGCCGAATTTTACGTTCAAAACCAGACCAAATTAGGAGGCTTTCCTAGGCTAGACTTTTTTATCAATGCAAAAATTAGGCAAACACGTATCTACTTAAAGGCCGAGCACTTTAATTCATCCTTTACAGGATACAATTATTATTCAGCACCAAACTATCCTTACCGAGATTTTGTGGTAAGGTTTGGCATTGTTTGGAATTTTTTCTTATAATATATTATGGTATTTGTTTTGTTTTAAAAACAAAACACCGTGCTTTCACAACTCGCTACCTTATAAATAAGGTGAGCTCAAACAATTGTTCAATCACTAATACGCTCACTTTCAACACCCAAAAAAATACTTTAAAAAAAGGGGTAAAAAGTTTTGTTTGGAAGAAAAAAAGGGTTGTATATTTGCAGCCGCTAAAACGGTTAGATGCTGTATTGGTAAAAGTTCATTGTGATATTTTATTGGTTGTTATAATAGGTTTGAAAAAACTTTTTCAAAAAAGATTGGTAAAGTATTGTGGGAATAAAAAAAGGGTTTTATATTTGCACCCGCTTAAGGGGT